>CAVTTP010000005.1:0-538251 GCA_963737705.1 uncultured Actinomycetes bacterium | reverse complement strand
CGCCCTTCGACCAGCTCGAGAGCAAGACCGAGATGTTCGAGACGGGCATCAAGGTCATCGACTTGCTCACGCCTTACGTGCGAGGCGGCAAGATCGGTTTGTTCGGTGGTGCCGGTGTCGGTAAGACCGTGCTGATCCAGGAGATGATCACCCGCGTCGCCAAGAACTTCGGCGGTGTCTCGGTGTTCGCCGGCGTCGGCGAGCGCACCCGTGAGGGCAACGACCTGTTCTTGGAAATGACCGAGTCGGGCGTCATCAAGGACACCGCGCTCGTGTTCGGTCAGATGGACGAGCCGCCGGGCACCCGTCTTCGCGTTGCGCTCGCGGCGCTCACGATGGCGGAGTACTTCCGCGACGTGCAGAACCAAGACGTGCTGCTCTTCATCGACAACATCTTCCGGTTCACGCAGGCCGGTTCTGAGGTGTCGACGCTGCTCGGCCGCATGCCGTCCGCCGTCGGTTACCAGCCGACGCTGGCGGACGAGATGGGCGTTTTGCAGGAGCGCATCACGTCGACCCGCGGTCACTCGATCACCTCGCTGCAGGCGATTTACGTGCCCGCTGACGACATCACCGACCCCGCCCCGCACACAACGTTCGCGCACCTCGACGCGACGACCGTGCTCTCGCGGCCGATTTCGGAGAAGGGCATCTACCCCGCTGTCGACCCGCTCGACTCGACGTCGCGCATTCTCGACCCGCAGTACATCGGCGAGGAGCACTTCAACGTCGCGAACCGGGTCAAGCAGATCCTGCAGCGCTACAAGGACCTGCAGGACATCATCGCGATCCTCGGCATCGACGAACTCGGTGAAGAGGACAAGGTTCTTGTCGGTCGTGCGCGGCGCATCGAGCGCTTCCTGTCGCAGAACATGTTCGTCGCCGAGGCGTTCACCGGGCAGAAGGGTTCGTTCGTCCCGCTCGCCGAGACGATCGAGTCGTTCCGCAAGCTGTGCGATGGCGACTTCGACCACCTGCCCGAGCAGGCGTTCTTCATGGCCGGTGGCATCACCGATGTCGAGGCCAATGCCGAGCGGCTCTCCGGCAAGTGATGACTGGAGACCTGTCGTGCCGTTGACCGTCGAGCTCGTCTCAGCCGAGCGCAAGGTGTGGTCGGGCGAGGCCAACTTCGTTGTCGCGCGCACGCTCGACGGCGAACTCGGCATCTTGCCGGGCCACATCTCGCTGCTCGGTGTGCTCGCGGAGGGCTTCACCGTTCGGATCACGGGTGGCGAAGCCGGCGACGGCATCGAGGCGGCCGCGCACGGTGGGTTCCTGTCGGTCAGCAACGACGTCGTGACGATCCTCACCGAGATTGCCGAACTGTCGAACGAGATCGACGTCGACCGGGCACGTGCCGCACTCGAGCGGGCTACGGCTGGGGGCGGCGACGATGAGGGCGCAAGTGAGTCGGCCGCTGCACGGGCGCGAGCTCGACTCGCGGCCGCCGGCCAGCCCGTCTGACGTTCGCGGGCAGGGGCACCGACGATGAGGGCCGTGACGGACTTTCTCGATGGCGCCGGCTGGTTCGTGCTGCTGTTCGTCATCCTCGCGTTCACCTGGGTGTTGCGGCGTTCACTTCTGCGCCGCCGTGGCGCGACACTGCACTGCGGCTTGCGTCTCGCTGGTTCACGCCCGCGCCGCTGGTGGCAAAGCAGCGGCTGGCACACCGGCATCGCCCGGTACACCCCCGAAGATCTCCAGTGGTTTCCGCTGCTCAGCCTCGGCTACCAACCGAGGTGGACGTTCGTGCGCCGCAGCATCGTGATCTCCGGCCGCCGGTATCCGCATGGCGCCGAGCTGCTGGCCGCGCCGCACGGCGCTGTGGTCGTGAGCTGCAACATCATCACGAGGCAAGGCGATTCGCTGGACGTCGAGTTGGCCATGAGTGACGCGGCCCTCACCGGCTTTCTGGCGTGGATCGAGTCGTCCGCGCCCGGCGCGCACACCCATCCCGACACTCGCGTCTGACGCGTCGGCGCCCCGGCTGGCAAGGAGGGCCGGGTTAGGGTGGAGCGATGAGCTCCTACGACACCCCGACCAAGCGCCGCTCTCTCGCTGCACCTCGTGCGCTGGGCCCCCGCTCGGCTGGCGTTGCCGCAGGCATTGTGGCTTCGGTCACGTTGCTGGCTGGCTGCACGTCAGCCAAACCCACTGCGGCTCCCACATCGTCGGTTCTCGAGTCTGGTGCGGTGAGCTCAGGCGCGTCAGCGCCGGCGTCTAGCGCCGCGGCGTCGAGCGGCTTCGCGTCGCCGACTCCGTTTGCTTCGGCGAGCGCGGCGCTGTCGGCTTCGGCGTCAAGCGCCGCATCGAGCGCGACGCCGGTGTCCAACGTCGAGGCGCCCGCAACCAAGGACGGGTTCCGGGTGATGGTGCACCGCGGCTTCATCCTGAAGGTGGACGTACCGCAAGCAGCTGCTGGGACGCCGGTGACGTTCACGCTTGTTCCGTCCTCGGCTCAGTTCATCACGCCCATCGCCGGCTTCAACGGCTACTTCAATGCTGCTTCCGACGGCGTCGTCAACGTCTCGGTTTCCCAGGGCGGCGCGTCGCTCGGCACCCTGTCGGTCACCGTCTGGGGCTGACGGTCGAGGCGATCGGTTGGCGTGGGCAGCGCGACCTGTAGCTGCGTAGCGACGCCACGGACTACGAGCTGGCCGCGTCCGACGGGGGTTGCTTCGCCGGTCCCGCGGGGTAGCCGTATGCCGAGAACTTCACCGTCGAGTGGGCCGCGCGGAGCGAGCAGGAGACCGGTCCGTGCTCGGCGCACATCGACAACGAATCCGCGAAAGCCGACCGACAACTCCTCAGTAGTCCCCGCGATCACCACGAGGTGACCACTGTCGCGTGCGGTACGCGTGAGCCGATCGAGGACTACGGCCGCCGGGGATTCAGCCACAATCTCGGCGTCGTCGACCAGCACAGCGAGGCGGCCCAGGCCGCGGTCGAACGCCGAATCAATGCCGAACTGTGTGGCATCGAAGGTTTCGTGGGCATAGTCGCGCAGCACGGAATCGCGCGGCGTCACTGCCACCACTCTCCAGCCGGCGACGCGGAGGCCCGCCGCGACGGTCGCTAGAGCAGTGCTACGGCCCGACCGCGGTGGACCAGCGATCAGAAATCCGGGCCCGAACTCGAGCAAGTCGATCGTCACCGCTGCAAGTTCGTCGCCGCCGACGCCGAGCGTCACGTGCGCCGAACCGACGGCTGGTGCCTTCGCGCCCCAAGCTGCACTTATCTCAGCCGTGGTGACAATCGAGGGGAGCGGGTCGACGCGACGCGGCCACAGCGATCGCGGCACATCCTGGTCTCTTGTTCGTGCGGTGGCAGCGATGCCGGCAAGCGCCGCAATTTGCGCTGGTCCGGCCGGATCGCCGCTGATCGTGCAGACCTGCGCTTCTGTGAGCGTGTCGGTGAAAAAGCCCCGGCCCGCCGGCATGTCGACGGGCACGGCTCGGGCCTGCACGCCGATGAGCGCGAAGTCGCTTCGGTCTGCCAGTCGGAGCACCAACCTGTTCTCAACAGTGGACGCGAGCCGACCTACGATCCCGGCGCGGTCTGCGGTGATGACGAGGTGGATCCCCACAGACGCGCCCTCGCGGAGCACTCGCGTGCTCGCGTCGACGACGGTGCCCGAATCGACCTCTTCGAAGGTCGACAGAAATCCTTCCCAGCCATCGATGAGCACCACGATGTGAGGTAGTGGACTTGCGGACTGCGCCCGCTGTTCGGTGAGTGAGCCGAAACCTTCCGCTGCGAAAATTCCCTGTCTGACCACCAACTCGGCTTTCAATACTGAGAGCAACCGTCTGACTCGCTCGTGCTCATGCGCTGAGATGGTCGCGCCGCAGTGCGGAAACGTGGACAACGCGGCCATCGATCCGCCAGCACAATCAATGGCATACATGTGGAGATCGCGGATGGACGTTGACGCAGCCAGTCCGCCGACAATGGTGCGCAGCGCAGTTGTCCGGCCGCTTCGCGGGCTGCCAGCGATGACGAGGTGTCCGAGCTCGTCGAGATCTATTTCGTAGTTTTGGCGTTTCTGAGCGACTGGAAGATCGAGCACGGCGAGTACCGCAGTCAGTGGGCGTCGGACCTCGGACGCTCCGATCGGGATCAGCGCAGGCAACGGCGGTAGCCAGGGCGAGCTAGGCGTCTCAAGACCGAGACGGTCCGCCGCGGCGCGGCACGCAGACACAATGACTTCGAGATCCGTAGGTGCGGCGACGCGCGCGCAGTGGTCCGGGGCGGGGACTGGTCGCGGAAGGCACAGTGATCGAATCGGCGACAGCTCGACGTCGATGCGATCGCTGTCTGCCTCACTTGGTGGCGGACCACCAACGCGTCCTGACTGAAACACTTGGAGTTCGCCATGACCGGTGCGCGCATAGCCTCGGCCAGGCGTCGAACGACTGATACGGGCGGCGTCGTCGGCATCGATGACGTCCCTCGACTCGGATTCGCGCACAACGCCGAGACAAATCCGCAGGTTGGCGTTGGCGCGGATGTCGGCGCTCACAACGCCCTCAGGCCTCTGCGTCGCTAACACGAGATGGACGCCAAGTGACCGCCCGCGTTGCGCGATTCCGACGAGGCCGCCGACGAAGTCAGGCAATTCTTCGGCGAGAGCAGCGAACTCGTCAACCACGATGATGAGTCGAGATAACCTCCCGCCACCTGCGCGAAACACCTCGAGGTTCGGTGCTCCCGCAGCAGAGAGTGCGCCTTCTCGTTGCTTCAGTTCCGCACGGAGCGAGGCGAGCGCGCGCTCCACGAGCCGACCGTCGAGATCGGTCACGACACCGACGGTGTGAGGCAGTGCGGCGCACGCGCCAAATGCCGCGCCACCCTTGTAGTCGACCAGTACGAACGTGAGCTCGTCGGGGCGGTTGGAGCACGCGAGTGATGCGACCAGCGTCTGTAACAGTTCGCTTTTGCCCGAGCCTGTCGTGCCGGCGATCAAAGCGTGCGGGCCGTCGCGCGCGATGTCGACAACGAACGCAGCATCGGGACCTGTCCCCACGAGTGCGTTCGTGCTGTCGACTCCAGATTGCCATCGACTCACCAGATCGTCGGTCATGTTCGTACCGAAGCCAGCGATGTCGAGCCAGCGCACAGTCGTCGGCAGTGCGTCGTCTCGTCCGGGGCTGTCATCGCGAAGCGGCGCCAACGATCGGGCTATGCAGTCAGCCCACTGAATTGACGTGCCGTCAGGGATCGCATCGATTGCAGCTAGAACTCCTGGGACGTTCAGCAGCAACGTTGCCGCCAGATCTGCAGGGTCGGTGACAACGGCTACTGCCCCGCACTCCTCAGGCAGGTGGGCTGCGATGTCGTCGAGGCAGATCGCGTAAACACCGACGGCGGGGCCACGCGCAAGCACATCGGCGAGCGCGGCCGTGCGACGCAGCGCGCGTGCGCCGTCGACGATCATCACAACTGCGCGAGGACTGACGCCGGCAACCGCTGCGCGACGGGCGTCGATCAATGCGGCCAGTTCTCCCACCCGGGCAGCGGCGCTGTCGGCATCGATGCCGAGAAGAAGTCGGCAGTTCGCCTCACCGACAGGCTGGAGGTGAGGCAGCCAGCGAACCCAACTCCACTCCTCGATGCGCTCGGGCCGCGGTTCGGTGAGCACAACAAGGGCGACATCGCGCGGGCTGTGCAGCACCGCCAACTGACCGACGATGGCGCGCATCAGGGCTGTTCGTGTGCCGGGGGGGCCAGCGATTCCGAGCACGCCGACCGTCGTCAACGCGACCGTCACCGGAACGTCATGCACACGCGGCGGACCAAGGGACTGTTGTCCACCGCGGACGACGCTGAGGTCCGCCAACACACTTCCGGAGCCGAGACTAACCAGGAGGAAGTCGTGGTCGTCTCGACGTCGCTCCCACAGCTTTGCGCCGGGTCCACTCGCCGTCCTCGACAGGCTTGCGGCATCAGGAGCGCGGCGACGCCTGTCGACCGATTCCGACGACAAGGCGTTCTCGAATGCGCGCGACGCCGTTTCGAGTGCAAGGTCGTAACGCGCGCGTTCGGTGCGGGTTGCCTTTCGATGGCCGGCGCGGTCTGACACCCATTGGCCAGCCATCATCAGCGGCGAGAGCATGGTGAACAGTAAGTACTCCGGTCGCCGCATGATCGCGGCCAGTGCGACCCCTGCGATGAGGGGTGCGATTGTCGTGATCAGAGGAAGGCGTGTGCGCTCGCGCACGGTTGGTTCAGTCGGAAATGCGACGCTCGCTTTGGCGGCGGTCGGATCCGGTGCGTCGAGTCGCGGCGGGCGGTTGAACGACAGCTGTCCGTTCGCGGTGGGCCGCACCAACATCGGAATCACGTCAGGTACTGCCACTGTGAGTGTGGAGCAACCCATCCGCAAGCGCTTGCCCGGCCGTAGGGGGTTCGGGAAACTCCCTAGCGGCACGCCGTCAATCGTGGTGCCGTTTGTTGATCCGGCGTCGGCCACAGTGACACCGTCCGTGCCAACGGTCAGCACGGCGTGTCGCCGCGAGACGCTGGGGTCATCGACACGGATGTGCGCGGCGTGGCCGCGGCCAACTGACGACGTCCCCATCGCCAGCGGATGAATGTCTCCCGCAGACGGACCACCCACCACTCGCAGTTCGAGGTAAGTCCGGTTCTCTAGGGCCGCGTGCTGAGCGCCGAGAGTGACGATGGCTCCATCGCGCAACGCCCCGCGGGCAAAAGGACTCGAGTCGAAGCCTGAGTCGGGTCCGTGGTCGAATCGGTGCCCGAGCGTCGCGGACCCGAGGGTCGCCGCGACATCAGGCGGGACACAAACCAGGTCTCTGAGGCGGTTCACGATCGTGTCGAGCGCGGCGACCGCAGGTGCCTCGATCGTCACGTCTTCGCGGTGCCCGTTGACGCTCGTCACCACCGTCACAGTCGTCCTCATCGCGCCACAACCGCCGTCCCCCTGTGGCCCGTGGGCCGACCCATCAGTGCCTACGGAGGCAGGTGGCCTCTGGCTCTGCACAGTCTGGGCTTTCGAGGGGGGTAGCGGGGTGGGCCTGGTCCAGCCTGTGGATGACGGACCAACGTCCTGTGGAGTGGTCCGTCCTGATCACCTGCTGTGACTACTCCGAACGGCTCAGTGATGGTTTAGGCCATTTGGCTGTACGAAGTCAGGCGAATACGTCAGGATCGGCGGTACCGGACGACGGGCGCCTGCTGGCTTTTCATCGCTGGACAGCCCGAAAGGGACTCGTCGAACCGGCGCATGTCGTGAGTGATCGTTCGTGCAGCCGCGCACGGCGGTCACCTCGATGCGGAAGGGAGGTAATCGCCATGCGCGGCTCGAACTGGGGTTAAGGTTCCACGCGCGCCGTTGAGCTCTGAAACTCCGGCGTGATGCTTTGCGTAGGGGGCCGGTTAGCGCCGGCCCTCTTCGCTGTCCAGTTGGTCTTCCGGGCGGTGACTGGTCGCTTCCACCATCCGGATCAACCAGACATTCGTCTATCGGCGCGGCAAACGCGTCGATAATCGGCCGTTCGGCCTATGTGATCCACAGCGCTTCTGTCGATGTTCCTTCGGGGGGAAGTTTCGGCGGAGGAGCGACGATGGTTCAGCGTGCGCGGCCAAGGGCCGTGCGCCGCCTTGTCTCCGCCGTGGGCGCAGTCGGCGCGCTGTGCGCGGCCGCCGCCATTTCGATGACCGCGAGAGAAGCCGCGCCGGTGCTGTGGCGGTGGGCACTCGTTGCTGCTTTGTGCGTCGTCGGCGAACTGGTCAAGCTCGGCATTCGACACGGCGCGAACAAGCACTACTACAACTGGCGCGAGATCGCGTTCGTACTCGGCCTTGTCCTCGTTCCGCCCGGGCACCTCGTACTTGCGATGACGGCTGGGACTGCGATTTCCGAGGTCGTCCGCCGCAAGTCGATCCAGAAACTCGTATTCAACACGGCCCTGGTCGCCATCGAGACTGCGGTCGGCTGCGCCATTGTCGCGTCCGCGAACATCTACTCGCCGAAGCTGCGATGGAGCGACGTGTTCAGCGTCCGGGTCGTGGGCCTGATCGCAGCGGCGACCCTTGCGATTCATCTGCTGTCGACCGGCCTGACTTCGGTCGTGGTCGCGACCGAGCGGGGCCGGCCCGTGCGGCTCAGCGTGTGGGACGACCTTGGCGTCGCAATGGTCATCTGGCTGCGCAATGTCGGCGCGGCTTTCCTGATCATCGCGTCTCTTAGTTGGTCGGTCTGGTTTACGGTACTGATCCTCGGTGCGCTCCTTGGCGTGCAGGCACTCGAGCACCGACCGCGCTGCAATCCGAGAAGAGCGCTTTGCGTGGCACCGCCTCCAGGTCGCTATCGACGAGTTGCGCGACGTCGAGCTCGAGCAGCTCATCGGCGAGGCGACCGCTGCGGTCGCGACGATGATGCGTGCAGACGCAGCCGAGATTCAGCTCGACGAAGCCACCGGACACGCCACGATCATGCGGGCGAGCGACTTTGAAGATGCGCACGAACTCGAACACGGTGAGCATCACCACGCGCACAGCATGGACATCGAGCTCACGACACGCGAAGGGCGCGTCGGCGAGCTACGGCTGCTCTTTTCGGCTCCGGTCGTCTTCAATGCGACCGAGACCGATTGCCTGAACGCTTTCGCGAATGCGCTCGCCGTCGCGCTGGCCAACGCGCTGAAGTTCGACTCGATCCGCGAGGACGCGAAGCAGCGCATTCGGGCTGCATTCAGCGACCCAGTGACCGGAGTCGGCAACCTGATGATGCTCGAGGACCAAGCGCGCGAGGCGTTGGCCGAACTGCATCCCGCAAGCTTGGTTGCAGTAGCGGTTATCGGCTTGAACCGTTTCGCCGAGGTCAACGACCTGCTCGGCGCGCATGCCGCAGACGAGATGCTTCGTGCCGTTGCGAGCCGGCTCACGACGGTGGTTCGCCGATGCGATGTCGTCGCTCGCTTGCATGGTGCGGAGTACGTCCTGCTGTTGCGCGAACTGCCAAGCGCGGCCGCCGGTGAAGCGCAGGCTGAGCTCGCTGTCAGGTCGTTGGGTACGGCGATCACGGCCGACGGCTTGGATCTCACGGTTGATGCGCACACTGGCGTTGCCTGCGCGCCGACAGATGGAGACAACCTCGACGACTTGATCCGTCGGGCTCGGCTCGCGATGTACCAGGCACGCACCGACGACATCCCCGTGTATCGCTACCAGCCGGAGCTCGAACCGCCGGCGTTAGCGCAACTTGAGCTGCTCCGCGACCTGCGGGAAGCGCTCGAAACAAAGCAACTGATCCTGCACTACCAGCCGAAGTTCAGCATGCGTGGCGGCCTGCCAGTGGCGGCCGAGGCGTTGGTGCGTTGGCGGCACCCAGAGCGCGGTCTGATCCCGCCGGTCGAGTTCATCCCCTTGCTCGAACGCGTTGGGCTAGTGGGCGATCTGACGCGCTACGTGCTCGAAGTGGCGATCGAAGAATGCGCGACCTGGCACAAGATGGGCTTGACGCTTGGCATCGCGGTTAACCTCTCGGCGCGCAACCTGCTCGACGAAGACCTGCCTCGTTTCGTTCTCGCCTGCCTGGCAAAGAACGGCCTGCCTGCTGACCAGTTGATCTGCGAGATCACCGAGACCGCCGTATTTTCGCGCAGCCCGATCGCGGCATCGATTCTCGATCAGCTGCGCGCGGCCGGCGTGAGCTTGTCGCTCGACGACTTCTGCACCGGCTACTCGTCGTTGAGCCTTTTGCGCGAACGTGCGATCGACGAGATCAAGATCGACCGCTCGTTCGTCGCTGACCTCGGAGTGGGCGGGCGCACCACGCACATCGTCACGGCGCTCATCGAACTCGCACACCGCTGCGACATCGTGGTGACGGCCGAGGGCATCGAGACGATTGAACAACAGCAGCTCTTGACGACGCTGGGTTGCGACCACGCGCAGGGCTTCTTGCTCGCTCGCCCGATGACTGCCGGCGCCGTGCGTGCGTTCTTCCTGGAAGCGTTCAGGGCGGGTCGGGCGCGTCAAGTCGGTCGTCCGCACCTCGAGGCCCTGCGAGCAAGCGGGACGCCGACCAACTGGGATGACCCGCTGCCCTGGCGCAACGCCAACTCGGAGTAGCGCGGGCTAAGTCCGGTTCGTGTTGAATCGCGCTCACTAGGCCAATAGGCGGAACTTCGCTCCGTTGCACGCTCAGTGCCCGGAGTTTTCCACAAGGCGACGAGCAACCGGTTACGTATTGCCGCGCTGGCGGTTACTGTCCTCAAACCGCAAGAGCGGCCGTCGTGGGGCGTCTGTCTAATTCCGGGGGGAATTGTGGACGCTGTCGACGTTGTCGAAGGCGAAGTCAGAGAGTTAGTTCGGCGCCGCGGGATCGATCCGGCCGCCGACGCCGTTGGGGTACGGCTGCTCGTCGAGGAAGTCGTGTCCGACTACGACGACCGGACGCTCAGTAGTTCGCTGCCGCCGCTGCTCGATCGCCGGGACGCCGTGCGCGCCGTCTTCGATGCCGTCGCCGGGTTCGGCCCTCTCCAGCGATACTTCGACGATCCAGTTGTCGAAGAGATCTGGATCAACGAACCGGGTCGTGTCTTCATCGCGAAGCGCGGTCGCAGTGAGCTGACGAACACGATCCTCACCAACAATCAGGTCCGTGATCTCTGCGAAAAGATGCTGAAGAGTTCTGGACGGCGGGTGGACCTATCGACACCCTTCGTCGACGCGATGCTGCCTGATGGCAGCCGCCTGCACGTCGTCATCCCCGACATCACACGGCAGCATTGGGCTGTCAACATTCGGAAGTTCGTTCTCACCGCTCACTCCCTCGATGAGCTTGTTGACCTCGGATCACTTACAGCTCAGGCGGCGCGCTTCCTTGAGGCTGCTGTTGTCAGTGGGCTCAATGTGATCGTGGCCGGCGGTACGCAGGCGGGCAAGACCACGCTGCTGAACTGCCTCGCAGCTGCGATTCCCGCTCACGAGAGAGTCGTTACTTGCGAGGAAGTGTTCGAGCTTCGCGTACCGCTGCCTGACGTGGTGTCCATGCAGACCCGGCAAGCCAACCTTGAAGGCACCGGCGAAGTAAAGCTTCGGCGGCTCGTGAAGGAAGCGCTGCGGATGCGGCCTTCGCGGATCATCGTCGGCGAGGTCAGGCAGGAGGAGTGCCTCGATCTGCTGATCGCTTTGAACTCAGGCCTTCCTGGTATGTGCACCATTCACGCCAACAGTGCGCGTGAAGCCGTCACAAAGATGTGCACACTGCCCTTGCTGGCCGGCGACAACGTCGGGCATGCCTTCGTTGTCCCAACTGTCGCAACAAGCGTCGACCTGGTCGTTCACACCAGTACGGACAACACCGGGCACCGCCGGATCCGCGAGATTGTCGCCGTGCCTGGGCGCGTTGAGGGTACCGGCGACGCCGGCGTCATTGAGATCGAGGATGTCTTCATCACGCGGAAGATGCGGCTCGTTCGTGCCGACGGCTTCCCGCCGCACACGGAGCGATTCGAGGCGGCTGGCTTCAACTTGCTCGAGCTACTGGCAGCCGAACGCTACGACGATCTGCGGGCCAGTTGATGGGTGCGTTCCTCGGATTGGTCTGTGGCGTTGGCCTTGTCCTTGTGTGGCGCTCGGGCTCCCGTCGGCCGCCGAAGCGAATTCGCAAGCGTCTGTCGCTACAGCAGCACATGGCCGAGATTCTCGCGCAGGCAGGTATCGAGTCGGTGACTCCGAGCCAGTTGCTTGCATCATCCGTTGGTCTTGCGGTGGCCGTCTTCTTGTTTGCGGCTGCAGTCTCTCGAGCGTTCACCATTGCGTTGGCGTTCGCAACATTTGCTGCGCTGGCGCCGGTATCGCTTGTCCGGTATCGGCAGCGCAAGCGGCGTAGCGAGCTGCGCGACCTCTGGCCAGAGGCGGTCGACAACCTCGCGTCAGCCGTGAGGGCGGGTCTGTCACTTCCGGAGGCGCTTACTCAGCTGGGAATGCGCGGCCCAGAAGAGTTACGGCGACCATTCCAACGATTTGGTGAGGACTATCGGGCCACCGGACGCTTCGCGGTCTGCCTCGATCGTCTCAAGACGAGCCTTGCGGATCCGACGGGTGATCGCATCGTCGAATCGTTGCGCTTGGCGCGCGATGTCGGAGGGACAGATCTCGGCCGCCTGTTGCGTACGTTGTCGGCATTCCTGCGCGAGGATGCGCGCACACGAGCCGAGCTGGAAACGCGACAGGGTTGGTCCGTCAACGGCGCACGCATCGCCGTTGCATCGCCGTGGCTGCTGTTGGCGGCATTGTCTCTGCATCCGGAGGCCGTGCGCGCGTACAACACGACCGCTGGGGCGTTCGTGATTGCAGTCGGTGGCGGCCTTTCGTTTCTGGCGTACCGAGTAATGATGCGGATCGGTCGGCTCCCGGTTGAGCAAAGAGTGCTCCGGTGAGCCTGCTCGTGGGCGTTGCTATTGGCGGCCTCGCAGGAGCAGGCGCGACACTTGCGGTGTATGGCGTGCCTCGCTATCGGCGACCTGCGCTCGACGACCGGCTTGGTCCCTACCTTCGGGACGCCCCGCGACGGTCCAGCTTGCTCTCGACTGATCCGACGCGGACGCCATTCCCAACTCTCGAGCGCATCCTGCGACCGATCATGGCCGACGCCACGCGGATGCTAAACCGCGTGCTTGGCGGTGTGGCATCAACGCGGCGCCGACTTGACCAAGCCGGACGGGACATGACGATCGAGGAATTCCGTGCGGAACAAGTGCTGTGGGGGGCAGTTGGACTGCTCGTGGGTGTTGGCCTAAGCGTGCTGATGCTCGCGAGCAATCCGCACCGCCCGCCGGAGCTGTTGTTGATGCTGTGCCTCGTGACGGCGGCGTCGGGCGTCGTGGCACGTGACTACGCGCTTACACAGGAAGTATCGCGGCGAGAGCAGCGAATGCTCAGCGAGTTCCCCACAGTTGCCGAGATGCTCGCATTGGCCGTCGGGGCAGGTGAAGGTCCGGTGGGCGCGCTCGAAAGAGTTATTCGGACGAGCAAGGGCGAGCTTTCCAAGGAACTCGGGCTTGCACTGGCACAGGCGCGTGCGGGTGCGACCTTGGTCAACGCCCTCGAAGATCTCGCTGCGCGTACGTCGCTACCGGCACTCGCTCGCTTCGTGGACGGGGTTGCGATCGCAGTCGAGAGAGGCACGCCCCTCGCCGATGTGTTGCGAGCGCAAGCGGTGGATGTTCGCGAGGCCAGCAAGCGTGCATTGCTCGAAAGCGGCGGGAAGAAGGAGGTCGCGATGATGGTCCCCGTTGTCTTCTTCATCCTGCCGGTCACGATGCTGTTTGCGCTCTTTCCGGGCTTCGTCTCATTGCGATTGCTCGCATGAATTGGCTCGTCCATAACTCCGCACGCCCAACATTGAAGGAGTACAACGATGACCCGCATCACGCACGAATGTGTCGCAAGGTTCTATCGCCTCACCGCAATGCCGATCGCTCGATCACTGAAGGACCGGCACGCAGCGTCGACGAACGAGTCGGAGCGGGGAGATGTTCCGGGCTGGGTAATGATCACGCTGATGACTGCAGTCATCGTGGTGCTCATCTGGGGAATCGCCAGTACGCAGCTGACGGACCTGCTGAACAGCGCGTTCGGAAAAGTGAGCAAGCAAGGCGGTTAGTGGCACTCGCTCATCGTGAGCGTGCCGTTGACGATGGGTCCGCAGCGGTCGACTTTGTTCTCGTGTCGCTGATTCTCATCCCGCTTTTCATGGCGATTCTCCAACTCGGCCTCGCCTTGTATGTGCGCAACACGCTCGCAGCATGCGCGCAGGATGGGGCACGTTACGGAGCTGACGCGAATGTCGTCGTTCAGGGAGAAGCGGCGATGACGGAGGCCGCAATAGCGCAGGCCACTCGTTGCGTGGAAGAGTCGCTATCTGGATCGTACGCGCAGCGGATCTCCGCCAGCGCACCGATCGTCACGGACTCGGCTGGCGGCTCGGTGCGAGTAGTCGAGGTACGAATTGCGAGCCCCCTGCCTCTGGCAGGTCTCTTCGGAGTCGGCCCGCAAGTGTTACACGCGCAGGGTGATGCGCTACAGGAGCAGCCGTGAGGTCGTTCGCGACGGCGATCTGCGGTCGCATACGTCAGCATGTCGACGTCCGACATGTCGGTTGTGACGCCGGCAACGCGGTCCTCGAGTTTGTCGTTCTCGCCGCGTTCTTGATGATTCCGTTGATCTACATCATCATCGCTGTCGCACAAGTACAGGGGTCGGCCTACGGGGCGACCGAAGCCACGCGCGAGGCCGGCCGGGCGTACGTCGGCGCTGCCACATCGGTCGATGCGTCACGACAAGCCTGCACCGCGGCTGTCGTCGCATTGCGGAACGCGGTGGACGCCCCGTTCGACTGCGCGAGCCAGCTGCATGTGTCGTGTGTTTCCGACGATGGATGCTTAGCTGGACTAGTACCGGGCGAGACGATTCGAGTCGAGATCGATCTCACGGTCGAGCTGCCGTTTCTACCAAGATCGGTGTTCGGACATTCGCTGAGCGTGCCCGTCCGCGCGGTACATGACGAGATCGTCGATCCGTATCGGACGACGCGATGAGTCGTTGGAAAGCAGACGACGAGGGTTCGGTCATGCTGCTAATGATCTTTATGGCCCTGATCATTGCCGGCCTAATCACCGTCGTGACTGACGTGTCGACGGTGTTCCTCGCCCAGCGCGAACTGCAGTCGACCGCAGACGGCGCAGCGCTTGCTGCGGCGCAACAGGCGGATTTGCAGGCCGTCTACACCGGTGATCTAGGAGCCCAGTTGCCGCTCTCACGTTCGCAGGCGACCGCCGCAATCGCCGACTACGTGGCGAATCCGTCGCGGATGCCGCACGAGTGCTCGGCGGCGACCTATCAAGTCGTGGGCGGTACGGGTGCGGACGGGAATACGCGTTCGGGCGTCCAGGCTGACGGCCAGACTGTCCGGGTTGAACTCACCTGCAAGGTGCCGTTGCCGTTCGTCAGTCTGGTCGCGTCAGCATTTACCGAGGGCGTCACGATTCACCAGGTTGCTTATGCGCAATCTGCCGTGACGGCACTCGTTCCCTGACTTTTGGGATCGGCACCGTCCCGCCGCATCAGCGATGAGACGGTGCCCCCAAGAGCTACAGTCCGAGCGCCGTACCGACCGCTGTTTGTACTGTCACGGACAGCGCGGTGGTGCCACCGAAGATGCTCGTCGTGATGATGCTGCTGACTGCTCCGGTCAGGTACGCGCTCGTCGACGCAGGCAAGACGTGCGGGTCGGTGAGCACGATTGGCCCGCCGAAGTGCGCTTGGAACGCCCCACCACTGAGTGCGTCGGGGAACGCCGTTCCACTTGCCACGCCGACGTTCGTCGGTGTGCTGAACAACGTGCTAGCGACCGCTGCTGCAGTGGCGTAACGGTCGGCGCCGGACAGGGCCGTTGCTGACGGGTCGGCGATGACTGCGGGACCGCCGATCGCGTAGACGGTTCCCGGGTGTGCGGCCAGGTAGGCCGTTACGGCCGGGGTCAGCGACGAGCCGTTGGTCAGCAGGACCACGCCGTGAACGTGCGCAGCTGCCGGACCCGCCGCCAGTGCGTCGGGGAAGTTTGTCCCCGTCGCCAGCAGCACGGTGCTCGGGTCGTTCAGTGCGTCGGCGACCGCAAGCGCTGTGCCGAACCTGTCGGTACCCGCATAGCGCACCGGCGCGAATCCCAGACTGGTCAGCGATGTGGCGACGCTGGCGGGGATCGCGGCCGTACCACCGAGCAGGTACACGATTCCGCCGGCCGGGAGAACTCGCTGAATCTCGGCCTGCGTAGCCGGAGTCAGCACGCCGCCGTTAGCAAACAGCAGGGGTGCATTCTTTGCCGACGCCAATGCCGCGCCGACCAAGGCGTCCGGGTAGTCGTCCGCACGAGCGAGAACGACGGCACCAGCAGTGCCTGCAGTTGGGAACTCCACCTGTGAGGCAGCGATCGCGGTACCGAATCGATCGGTACCCGAGAGTCGAACTGGAGTGGCCGGTACCGTCGGCGTTCCGCCGCCCGTACCGCCGCCAACGACGGACGCGATGGTGTACGCATTGCTGGTGATGGCGGCAGGGTCTTTCGACGTCGCGACCGTCAGGTTGTAAGTACCTGACGCCGGGTTGGTGACACCCGTCGCAACCAACGTCACGGTGTCACCGGCTGCGATCGCGGCGGGCAAGCGCAGCAGGACATCGGCTGCGGATGTGACGTGCGTCGGGTTGATAAGCGCCGTCACGGGCGCAACTAAGTTGTCGGCAACTGTGTAGTTGGCCATGGTCAGCGGGAAGACCGTGCCGGTCGGACCGACGACGGCGATCGTGTCAGTCGTCGCCAGTGCAGTCGTAGCCACGAAGGTCACCGTGTAGCTCGCGGCGAGCAGCGCGGTCGTCGGAGTGACAACAACAGTCACTGTCGCTCCCACCGAGGTGGCGAGCGTGTAGCTGTTGCTGGCGACGGCGGTGCTGTCTTGTGAAGTGGACACGTTCAGCGTGTGCGCGCCCGCTCCGGGATTGGTGACCCCGGTGATGACAACCACAACCGCCGACGCGGGCGTGATGGTCACGGGCGTCGTGATTGTGACTGTGTTTGCGCCCACCGTTCCAACGGTCACGGCCGTTGCGACACCTGCACCGTCCTTGACGGTGTAGACGCTGCCCGCGACCGCCGGGAAGGTAGTACCGGCGGAGGCGATTGTGATCGTGCCGCTGCCCAAGACAAGCCCGGTTGTCGCAGTGAAGCCGACGGTGTACGTGGACGAGCCTGCGGCGGTGAGAGGCAAGGGGGACGCCGCGACGGCTGTCACAGCCGTGGCCGCGGAAACGGTGTACGCACCGGTCACGGGCGTCGTGTCCTCCGTTGTTGCCACACTCGTGCTCGTGGCGCCCGAGCCTGGGTTAGTGACACCCGTGGCCACGACCGTAACGGTGTCTCCGGCGGTAATCCCGGCAGGCACAGTCAGGGTGATGTCGTGGGTGCTGGCTTGCGAGGTGGTCGCCACAGCGTCGGCTGCACCAGCGTTGTCAGCCACGGTGTAGTGGCTAGCTGCAAGTGGGAAGACGGTGCTGGTGTCGGTTGCGGTGAGGGTGATCTTGGCAGTGGTGATCAGTGCCGATGTTGCAACGAAGCCGGCGGTGTATGTCGTCACGGCACCAGCGGCGAGACGGGCAGGTGTGACCGACACAACGCTCACGGCCGTTGCAGCGGTGATGGTGTAGGTGGCGCTCGTTCCCGCCGATGTGTCCGCCGACGTCGAAACGGTGAGTGTCTTGGTCGCGCTAGGCGTTGATGGGTTGGTCACGTTGAGTGCTTGCACGAACAGTGGCGTGCCGGCACCAGTCGACCCCGGGGGCACATTAAGCGTCACGTTGGTGAGCGCGGTCTGAGTTGGCGGGAGGTTTTCTAACGTTTGGACGCCGCCCGCGGTTATGAGGTAGTCCGCTGCCGACAGCGGGAAAACCGTACCGGTCGGCCCGGTCAACGTGATCGTGTCGGAGTTGGCTGCCAGCAACGTCGTAACCGCGAACTGGATGGTGTATTGCGCGTTTGCCGACGAGGCCTTGGATGGGGAGACAGTTGACACGACGACACCTGAGACGGCCGTCGCCGCTGTGATCGTGTAACCCCCACTTGTGACCGGGGTGGCCTCTTGCGAGGTCTGAGCTGTCAGCGTTTGCCCCACCCCAGCTGCTGGGTTGGTGGCGCCGGTAATTACGACCGGAACCGATCCGGCTGGGACTGCGGAGTGAACCGTGATGATCACCTGGTGCGGCGTCACTGTCGGTGCGACGTTCGGGGCTATTCCAGCCACGGTGTAGGCGGCGGCTGTCGTCGGGAACACTGTGCCACTCGGGGCGACGAGCGTAATCGTGTCAACATCGGCGACCAGAGCGACAGTCGTGGTGAACGTGACGGTGTAGTTCGTGAGCGCGCCTCCGGCCGATCGCGACGTCACGACGGCGGCCGTGGAGACGTTGGCGAGCGCGGGCACGCTTGTGCCCACGACTGCGGCGGCGGTTGTGGCAATGCACAGGGCTGCGCCCGCGGCTAGTCGCCTCCGGAAGGTGAGCCGGGGAGTCGAGCCTTGGCGTGCTCCGAGGGTGCGCACAACGAGCCTCCATATAGGTGCAACCGATGTCAGTGCTCGCGGACGGGCAACCACGGGGAGCGCGGCGGTATCCCGGGGCACGACGCGTGGATGCGATAGTCCGGGCAGACAGAGGCGTCGAATACAGGCAGCCTGGCATACATCTGACAAAAAGGATAGATCGCCAAAAGGTGATCTATCGCCCGGAACGGATCAAGCCGCCCGTCGTCAGTTGCCGGTGCCTAGTGCCCGCAAGACCGAGCAGTCGGACGCCGACGGGCTGCCCGCGTTCGAGGTGTCGAGCGCGCGCAAAGTTAGGCCGGCCACGAGTGGATCGGCTGGCAAGTTGAGATGATTCGCGGTGTCGTCGGGGCACACCTGCTGAAGCACGATGTTCGTCGCGCCGGTGAAGCGCGCCGAATCGGGCGGCAATACGACTTGATCGTCCGTGGTCCACATCGACGTCCACGGGACGCCGGTGTGCGCGGGCTCGGCGGCGTCAAGTGATGCGAGTACCGCGGATCCCGGCGCCATCTCCCGACACGCGACGGGACACACCGACGATGACACGTTCAGTGTCACCGCGAGCCCGGCAATTTGCGTGCCGTGCAGTGGCGACCCGATCGTGACGACCTGGCGAACATCCTTCGGATGCGCGGCCACGAAAAGGCCGATCACGATGCCGCCGGCCGAGTAGCCCACCAGGTCGACCGACGGCGCGCCCGCCTTCAATGCCTCCGTTACCCGCGCGGCGAGGATGCCTGATTGCGCATTCAGGTCGCCGGTCGCGCCGTCGGGCAACGCGAGCAGGATCGTCGTCCGCCCTGCGCTGTGCAGTCGGTTCGCGAGGGCCTCGAGCATCGAGTCGCTGCCGCCGTAGCCCGGCACCAAGATGATCGGTCCAACAGTCGACAGGTCAACGGGGGACGGCGAGTTGCTTGGCGACGCCGCAGCGCTCGCGGGCGAGCTACTCGACGGTGCGGCGCTCGACGGCAGCGGGCTGGGCGCTTCGCTCGCCAGCGCCGTCGATGCAACTGCCGTCGAGACGGCGGATGCGCTACTTGCTACGGCCGCTGTGTGGTGCGAGCCGGAGCACGCCGACAGCAACAGGCAGCCCGCGACAGCCGCGGCCGACCGGGCGAAGATCCGCCGCGCGCGTCTGATCGGCATGCCTCATTGTCACCCGACCTCAAGTTGGGGACGTTTGCTGCCCTCAGGGGGCAGCAGACGTCCAGGATTTCGGGCGGACGGCGGTGGGTGAGGTCTGGCGACTACGCTCGGACCTCGTGTCTACCGCCGATCCACGCGACGAGCTCAAGGCTCTCGATGCCACGCTGTCCAGCATCGAGCAAGTGCTCGACGTCCCCGCGTTGCGTCGTCAGGTTGCGAAGCTCGAGGAGCAAGCGGCCGCGCCCGACCTTTGGAACGATCCGGAAGAGGCGCAGCGGATCACCAGCAAGCTCTCCCACGCCCAGGGTGACGTGCGCAGGGTCGAGGGTCTGCGCTCGCGGCTCGACGACGCAGCCGTTCTGCTCGATCTCGCTGCCTCCGAAGAAGACGCGGGCGTTCACGCCGAGGCGCTGGCCGAGATCGTGGCGCTGACGAAGGCGATCGGCGAACTTGAGGTCCGCACCCTGTTGTCGGGGGAGTACGACTCGCGCGAGGCACTCGTGACTATCAACTCCCAGGCCGGCGGTGTCGACGCAGCCGACTGGGCGCAGATGCTGCTGCGCATGTACCTGCGCTGGGCCGAGCGGCACAACTACCCGACCGAGGTCTACGACACGTCTTACGCCGAAGAGGCCGGCATCAAGTCGGCGACGTTCGCGGTCAAGGTTCCCTACGCCTACGGCACTTTGTCGCCCGAGCACGGCACGCATCGCCTTGTGCGCATCAGTCCGTTCGACAACCAGGGACGCCGGCAGACCTCGTTCGCCGGCGTCGACGTGGTGCCCGTCGTCGAGTCCTCCGATGTCGTGGAGATTCCGGACGACGATCTGCGGGTCGACGTCTATCGCTCGTCTGGGCCCGGTGGCCAGGGCGTCAACACGACGGATTCCGCGGTCCGCCTCACCCACCTCCCCACCGGGATCGTGGTCAGCTGCCAGAACGAGCGCAGCCAGATCCAGAACCGGGCCAGCGCGATGCTGGTTCTGCAGGCCAAGCTGCTCGAGCGGCGGCGACAGGACGAAGCCGCAAAGATGGCTGAGATTCGCGGCGACAGCACGACAAGCTGGGGCACCCAGATCCGCAACTACGTGCTGCACCCGTACCAGTTGGTGAAGGACCTGCGGACCGATGTCGAGACCGGCAACACGACCGCAGTTCTTGATGGTGAGATCGACGAATTCATCGAGGCCGGCATCCGCTGGAAGCGACGCGCTGTTTAGGCCCTTAAATGCCCCTTTTAGGCCGATTCAAGCCGCAATAGAAGCAGTTGGACGGCGGTGGGCTAGGGATCTGTTGATCCGTCGGAACCCTTTTTTGCCGCGAATTCGCTGCTCCGGACGGGCTAGTGGGGCTAGTCCGGCTGGCGTAACTTGGACGAATTCCACGCCATGATCGGCCAGTTGCGTTGCGAAACCGTCGCGTCTACAGCCATATTGGGGAAGCAATAACGTGGGGACGCTTTGATCCGCGACTGGTAACACCGGTCACCTGCCGTAGCTCTTGCGGATGGTTGCGGGGAGCGAGTGGTGAGACCGACCCCTTGTCATCCGACTAGAGGGCAGGTCTGTTATGCGGTTTCACCCGCGAATTCCGCGGCTTCCCCGTCCGCGTTCCATTGCGGCCGTCGCCTTGAGCATCGGCGTCGGTGGGGTGGCCTCGTTGGCGCTCGTCACCGCGGCAAGCGCGCACGCGAGCTTGATCTCCGGTTCCGCGCAGTGCCAGTCGAACGGCACGTACACGGTGAGCTGGACGATCTCCAACGACTGGGTCCTGGCCGACTCGATCGCCGAGGTCAGCCACACGGGCGGCGGGACGCTCTCCGGGCTGCCGACCACGATCCCTGCATCGCCCGCCAAGACGCCGCCGTTCAAGTCCGTCACCGTGCTCCAGACGGGCGTCTCCGGCAGCGCCACGAGCGCTTCGCTGACCGTGAAGGGCACGTGGACCGACAAGGTCTCCGAGACCAACAGCGGCTCAGTCACGCTTCCCGGCACCTGCAGCCGCGGCACCGCAGCGACCGCGCCGACCTTCACCAACGCGAGCTGCACAGTCGCTACGGGCAGTTACACGATTCCGTCGTCGACAGTCGCTGACTACTTCGTCGCGATCGGCAACGGCGCACCCGTGGCCGCACCCGCGGGCACCGTCAGCGAGGCAGTCGGCACCCTGATCAAGATCACCGCACAGGCCAAGCCGGGCAAGACGCTCACGGGCGCTACGGCCTGGTCGGCGACGATCTCAGGCGCTGGCACGTGTGGCGGCGGCAGCTCAACCCCGACCCCGCCCCCGCCGCCGCCGCCCGGCACGAGCACGAGCACGGTCACCCCTGCGGCGCCGACCATTACGCAGGGCGTCTGCACCAGTGGTAAAGAATCCGCCGCGTTCTACGTGATCCCGGCGGTCACCGGCGTGACGTTCCTCAACGGCACGACGGCTCTCGCCGCTGGCAACCACACGGTGGCGTACGGGTCCAGCACGACCATCAACGCCGTTGCCTTGACCGGTTTCGCTTTCCCGGGCGGCACGACGACGTCATGGACGCTGACCGCCAACAAGGCAGCGACGTGTGCCGCCGCACCGACCGCCGTTCTCGGCGTCACCTTCACCCAGCCGCCGCCGGCAAAGACGCCGCCGACCGCGGTGCTTCCTTTCACCGGGCAGCCGATCCTGCAGACGAGCATCGTCGCCTTCGCACTGCTGCTCGCAGGCGGCCTCCTGGTTGCTTCAAGCCGGCGTCACCGGCTGAGCCACCTGACCTGGATCGACAGGACAGGCAAGTAGGAGTCGAACGTCAGAAGGGCCCGGCGAGTTATCGCCGGGCCCTTCTTCTTTAAGTTGAGCTGACCTCTGTTGGGCCCGCGTTAGTGGCCAGAGATCAACAGCAGCATCAGCGCGACCATCGCCACGATCGCCACGATGGCGGCCGGCGGGAACGCCGTGTTGCCATGCGGATGAAGATGAGCCCGGGCGGCGCGACAGCTAGGGCAGCGACCTTCGTCGACGGGACCGGCGCAGGCGGCGCACACGAGGTGTTCACACGACATCCTTGGTGACCTCCGCTCTGATGATCGCTGTTCGCACTAGTGTCCCTCTGGATTCGCCCCTAAGCGAGCCATCGGATGCATTTCGTTCTACCTCATTCGGCAGAATCCGGGCCGACCTTGCGCCGCCGCTGCCCGGCGTCCGGCCCCTTCGTGCCTAGACTGGCAGGCGTGATGATTTCGTGATCAGGTTCGACGACGTGACCAAGGTCTACCCCAAACAGACGCGGCCAGCCCTCGACAACGTGACTCTCGAGGTCGAAAAGGGCGAATTTGTCTTCCTCGTAGGAGCCTCCGGATCGGGCAAATCGACCTTCCTCCGGCTGGTTCTCAAAGAGGAGAAGCCCAGCCATGGCCGGGTACACGTGGCGGGCAAGGACCTCGGCCGGCTGTCGTCGTGGAAGGTGCCGGGGCTGCGACGCCAGATCGGCACCGTCTTCCAGGACTTCCGGCTCCTGCCCAACAAGACGGTGACGCAGAACGTCGCCTTTGCGCTCGAGGTCATCGGGCGGCCCCAGACGCAGATCCGCAAGATCATCCCCGAGGTGCTCGATCTCGTCGGGCTGGCCGACAAGGCCAACCGGCTGCCGGGGGAGCTGTCGGGCGGTGAGCAACAGCGGGTCGCGATCGCGCGCGCCTTCGCCAACCGGCCGATCATCCTGCTGGCCGACGAGCCGACCGGGAACCTCGACCCCACGACGAGCGTCGGCATCATGAAGCTTCTCGACCGGATCAACCGAACAGGTACCACCGTCGTCATGGCCACGCACGACTCGCAGATCGTCGACTCGATGCGGCGGCGAGTGATCGAGCTCGAGGGCGGCAAGATGATCCGCGATCAGTCCCGCGGGGTGTACGGCTACTCCAACTAGACCCGTTCGCAACTCGGCGGTAAGGACCTCATGCGGTTTCGATTCGTGTTCTCCGAGCTGGCTATTGGCCTGCGCAAGAACGTTCTCATGATGTTCTCCGTCGTTGTCATCACGGCGTTCTCGATGATGGCTCTCGGCGTCGCGCTGCTCGTGCAGCGACAGGTCGGCCACATGAAGCATTACTGGTACAACCAGTTGCAGGTCTCTGTGTATTTGTGCTCAGCGCACAGTACGAATCCGAACTGTCCGACTGCAGCCACACAAGCACAGATCACCGACGTACAGAACGAACTCCAAGCACTGCAACCGACGGTGAAGAGCATCGATTTTGTCGATCAGGCAAGGGCTTATGAACTGTTCAAGGAGACGTTCAAGGATGCTCCTGATCTGGTGAAGAACACGTCGCCTGACGCGTTGCCTGAGTCGTTCGTGGTGAAGTTGCAAGACCCAAAGAAGTTCGATGTCGTCAGCAGTGCGTTGTCAGGTAAACCTGGTGTCGATTCGGTGCAGGACGAGCACGCATTCCTGAACAAGCTGTTCGCGATCCTCAATCAGCTGCGTGTTGTCGCCATCGTTATTTCGGCCACCGTCATCATCGCGGCTGTCGTGTTGATCGGTGTTGCAGTGCAGGTCTCTGCCGCGAGCCGAAAGCGCGAGACCGGCATCATGCGGCTCGTCGGCGCATCGAACCTCTACATCCAACTGCCCTTCCTGCTCGAAGGAATCGTCGGCGGATTGCTGGGTGCAGTGGTGGGATTTGCTGCCCTGTCGGCGATCAAGGTGGCGCTCATCGACCACAGCCTGCGAGCGGTGTTCGGGGCGTTCGGATCGCTCGTCGAGTGGAGCGATGTCTTCTACACGCTGCCGTTCATTCTCGGTATTTCCATCTTGATCTCGGGCCTCGCCTCCTTCGTGACCCTGCGGATGTATCTGCGCGACTGACCGATGTCTGCGCTGGCCCGTAGAATCGGCCGGTGCTCCTTTCCCGTACGTCGACCCGAGTGGCCGCGGCGACCTCAGCGATCGTCGTGGCGTTTGGCGCGGGCCTGCTCACGGGCGTGATGGGGTCGCACGACGATGACGCCCCGGCGTCCGCCTCTGATGCCTCGTCGGTCACTGCACCTGTGCAGGCCGCTGCATCGTCGGGCGGCCCACTGGATCAGGCGGCCAACACGATCCTGGCGAACGCGGCGAACCCGATCACGAAGGACGAACTCGACAAGGCCGCGGTTGAAGGAATGCTGCAAGCGCTGAACGACAAGTGGTCGAGTTACTACAGCCCAGCAGACTTCACGTCGTACCAAGACGTGATGGACGGTGAATACACCGGCATCGGCTTGTGGGTGCATCGCGATGATTCAGGAATCATCACCGTCGTCAGTGTGCAGACCGGTTCACCAGCGGACGGCGCGTTGCGCACCGGTGATGTGATCACCGGCGTCGGCGGTACATCCGTTGCTACTCACACGATCGCTGACGTCGTCGCGCTGCTGCGCGGACAAGCGGGCACGACAGTGACGGTTGCGTTTCGCCGCGGCGGTGTCGCTCATACCGTGAGCTTGCGCCGCACGTCGGTGCCGACTCAGGACGTGACCGCGAAGGTCACCGGCTCAGTGATGATCATTAAGGTGAGCACGTTCTCGAAGGGCGTCGGGGCTAAGGTCGGCCAGTTCGCCGCGACCGCGCGAGCTCGCCACTTGACCGGCATCGTCCTCGACCTGCGCGGCAACCCGGGCGGCTTGCTCGACGAGGGTGTGAAGACGGCGTCGGTGTTCCTCGACGGCGGCCCTGTCGTGACCTTCCAGAAGCGCGGCGCGGCGCCCCTGCAGCTCACCGCCGAACCCGGTGGTGACACGGGCACGCCGCTCGCCGTGCTGGTCGACGGCGGGACGGCGAGCGCGGCCGAGGTCGTGACCGCGGCGCTCCAAGACCGCGACCGTGCCGTGGTCGTCGGCAGCCGCACGTTCGGCAAGGGCTCCGTCCAGCAGCCGACGGTGTTGTCCGATGGCTCGGCGATCGAGTTCACCGTCGGCAGCTACCTCACGCCGTCCGGCCGTTCGCTTGATGGTGTCGGCATCGGCCCTGACGTAACAGTGCCTGTCGGCACGACACCGGCTGCAGCCGAAGCCCAAGCCGTCGAGGTTCTGAGCGGGCTGCTCGCCGACGCTGACACGGGTGGTCACGGCTGATGCCGAAGGAGACCGGGCACAAACTCATAGCGAGCAACAAGAAAGCCCGCCACGACTACCACATCGATTCGGTGTACGAGGCCGGCTTAGTGCTGACTGGCACCGAGGTGAAGTCGCTTCGTCTTGGGCGCGCGTCGTTGGTCGACGGCTACGCCCTGGTGAAGGACGGCGAGGTGTGGCTGCAGGGGGTGCACATCCCTGAGTACACCGAAGGCACCTGGACCAATCACGAACCGCGTCGGTCGCGCAAGCTCCTGCTGCACAAGATGGAGATTGCCCGGCTGATCAGCAAGACGCGCGAGACCGGGACGACGTTGGTGCCGCTGTCGCTGTACTTCAAGGACGGCAAGGCCAAGGTCGAGATCGCCCTGGCGCACGGCAAGAAGTCCTACGACAAGCGGCAAGTGCTCGCCGAGAGGCAGGCGGGTCGAGACATCCAGCGGGCACTGGGCCGACGAGCAAAAGGCATGCCCGACTGACGTCTCGACTGAGATAGAATGGCGTCATAACTGCATAGGGGGTGAACGGTTTCGACTTTGGATGTTAAGGCAGGGGAAGCGGGCCGAGGATTGCAGCGATGATCTCGTTAACCACGCGCTGCAAAAGATAAACGCGAATACAAACCGCGCTGATTTCGCTCTTGCTGCCTAAGTAAGAGAATGAAATCTGTCAGCCCAGGAGCGCCTCCGACTTGGGATCTGGCATCAGCAGGAGGCTCCACCGAGTAACCCGGCTGCGGGGTAACCCGGAAAAACCAACAACAGCTGAGCCCGTCACGATGGCACGCCTGCGTGACCGTCGGGGCTGAGAAAGGCAAAGCAGGCTCCGCCCGGAGAAGCCCTGGCTTAGTACCGAAGGACCCGGGTTCGATTCCCGGCACCTCCACTATCTATTCGCGAGCGACTCGCTCAGTCGTTCTCGACGATGAAGTCCCAGCCGACGAACGGCGTGCTCTGTGTTGGCGCCCAATACAGCGTCCTTCGCCGGTGGGCATCACCGCGGTGACTTGCAGATTCAAATCGTGCCCATTGGTGAGCGTCGACGGTGGTGGCGTCTCGTTCAGAACCAAGGTCGGATGAAACGTTCGCCCGAGCTGATCGGTGATGGTGAAGTCGTCGAGCCGGATCGGCACGCTGCCCGTGACCTGCGTCATCGAAATGTCGAAGACTGCGGTTACTTGTTCCGGCGGCGGAGCCACAAACGGTGGAACGTGTGGCCCTGTGATGGTGGCCAGCGCTCGTCCGGACGGCATGTCGACCTGGACGGCGATGCCCTGCACGGCTAGCTGTGGATGACCTGGTGAGGCCGTCACCACCCGATCGACCGGCACGGCGGCGGTGGGCAGAAACGCGGGGGGCGAACGGAAACCCAGCGGCGCCTGCGATGTGTGCGCCTGTGATTTGGCCGACGTACTGCACGAAGCGAGTGCCATTGTCAGCAGCAGGCCCAATCCGACGGTCAGCGTGGAGAGCAGGCGGGCGGAGGCACGAGCACGTGGGCCGAACCCACTGGTCCGGCCCACGTGTCGTGCCTCGCTCCTGCTCGAACTAATGGCTGTTCTCCATGCTGCTTAGTGCCCGTGCGTATGCACGTTGGTGAACACGTCGGACCCGAAGGCCCGAAGGTTCGGCTGAGCCGCGAAGCCGAGGTGGCCCTGGCCGTCGAGACCCAGGGAAACCGATCCGGCGCCACCGGCGATGGTGCTCCTTGAGTTGCCGGAGGAGACCTTGAAGAGATCCTCCATCGTCCGCAACCAGCTGTAGTGGTTGTAGTCGACCGTCGACACCGTGCCCGGCTTGATCAGCGGGCTGATCAAGATGCTGCCGGTGTCGCCGCCGCCAGGAGTGGCGATGGTCGAGGAGAACAGCGGGTCGGTGGCGGCGGTCTCAGCGGCGAACGTGACGCTGGTGACCGCGCCGGCCAGTGGCTCGACTGCGTTGCTGGTGCAGTCGACCACATCGAACGTGCCGATGTAGGCCTTGTTGGCCGGGTTCGTAGCATCCTTCACGGATGCTGCGCTGCTCACCGTGTCGAACCGAGGACCGCCATCGGTCACCGGGCCCACACAGGAGTTCGCCGGTATCCCCGTGCCGGAGATGGGACGGCCGGCATCGGGAGCCGTGATCGCCGGATCGGTGATGACGTCACTGCCGATAGCACCGCTCACCCCGTTGGTGTCGGTACGCGACCCGGGCGTGAGGTTACCGCCACCGAGAACGTACTTCGGGTCGTTGACCGCGTCACCTGTAAGGCTGGACGGCCTGTCGATGAAGGCGCTGTCTCCTGGCCCCGGGTACACCTGGTTGCCATTGGCGTCCTTCAACAGCGGCGTGTTCGGGCCGGTCGGCTCGATGGGCTGGTTGACCGTCCCGCGGCCGATGTTGAAGCTTTCCCCGGCCAGGTCGGACTTTGCGTATCCCACGGCTGTTGCTGGCGTCCTTACGCCGGCGGTGTTACCGGGGTTGTTCGCGTCGTTGAAGCTGGAGTTGGCGAACGGCGGGTTCGCCTCGTCGAAGGTGATGTCGATTAGGCCGCCGTCCTTGAATGCCGCGGACTGCTCGATCAACGGGACGTAGTACTTCAGGAAGAGATCCGATGCGTACAAGCCGCCGGTGAAGTTGGTCGGCGTGGTCTCTTCCGGCTGGTATGCGTCGTGGCCAGCAGGCATGTAGATCGGGTTCCCCGAAGCGTCGAAGGCACCCGAGAGGTTGTTGCCGGCGCAGATCGCGTCGTGAGCGTCCGAGCAGTTGTCGGGCGTGATCCAGCTGAAGGCCGGAGTGGTCGACTCGCTCTGCAGGTCGTGCACCAAACCGGTGGTGGAGTTGTCGAGGTTGGCGATCTCCGACGAGGTGCAGTCAGAGCTGCTGCTCAGTAGCGACTCGAACCACGGGAAGGGGAAGTGCTTCGGCACGTACTGGTCGGACGCATTCGCCGATCCCGGGTTGGTCACCCCGACGCCGGCGGGGCTACCAGGGCCACCGCACTTGTTCACGTCGTGGGTCGGTCCGGTCGCGTCGGCGTTGCCAAGGTCCTGCGCATAGCCCTTCCAGCTGACGCCCGCAGCATCGAGCTGGTTGAACAGCGTCGGGACACTCGCCGGGTAAACGCAGCCCGTACCACCATGCGCACCTTCGGCGGCGCCGCCAGCGATCGGGTTGGCGTACGGCGCGCCCGTCTCGGCGAACTGACCGCGATCGGTCGTGGGGCCATCCTTGGCGCTGCTGGTAAGTACCGAACCCTGAGCGTCCGCGTAAATCGGGCAGTCGTTCTGGTCAGCCGGAGAGGGTCCCTGACCGCTCACCATCGACGTGTAGTTGTCGAGCGAGAAGTGGCCCGTGCCGTAGTAGTTCTTGAGGAGCGCGCCCTGCGCGGGCAGCGTCTTCCAGAGGTAGCTGTTCTGGTTGAGACCGGTGAAGGTGGCGTCGTAGGACTTGTTCTCCAGGATGATCAGCCAGACGTGCTTGACCGCGCCAACGGGAGTCCCGCTCGCGGTCACCGTGATTGAGTTCGTGCCCGGCGCCGGATTCGAGGCGGCGGCGGACCCAACTGTCGTTGCGAGCCCGGCGACCGTTACGAGGCCTACCAAGCCCACCACTGTCTTCATGCCGAAGCGACGTGCTCGAATTTTCGTCATGAATCCGAACCTAGGCATCGCCTGCAAGCCGAATCAGGAACAGTTTGGGAAGCACAATGCCAAGCTTTCTGGACGGGTTTGCAAACACCAGGTGAACGAGCAAACCGGGAGCCCACCCCCCGTTACATTGACGCGTCTATATAGACGAACGTATGCTCTAGGTATGACGGCACAGAACGATGTGCTTGGCGAGGCGCTCTACACCCTTGCCGCGGGAGTGATCCGGCGGCGATCCCGGACGCTTAGCCTCACGGCGTTGTCGACGCTGGCCACGTTGGAACAAACCGGTCCGAGACGCTTGACCGACCTCGCCGTCGCTGAAGAAATCACGCAGCCGTCGATGACGTCCTTGGTGACCCAGCTCGAGCAACTCGGGCTCGCCGAACGCCGTCGCGACCGGGCCGACGCACGGGTGGTCCTGGTGGCGATCACGCGCGGCGGGCGGCAGCTCATGCACGAGCGCCGTCGGGCCGGCGCGGAGGCACTGACGGAGTTGATCGACAAGCTCGATGAGCAGGACACAGCCCAATTGCACTCAGCGCTTCCGGCGTTGCGCCGCTTGGTCGACGTCGTCGCCCAAGGCTAGGTCGATCGTGAACACGAGGTGATGGCAATGGCGCAGGACATTGAAGTCGGGCGACTGCCGCAACTACCGGACCGCAACAACGGCGGGCCGCCAGTGATCGTGGTCGGGCTGGATGGCTCACGAAGCAGTTGGGACGCGTTCTCGTGGGCGGCCGGAGAAGCCGCGCGCACTAAAGGCGAACTCGTCGCGGTCAACGTGACTCCGTACACGGAAGCGGTTGCCGCGTTCGGTGTGCCGTTTGACTACGCGGGCGTCGACCAGACCAGGCGAGAGATCGCCGACGAGCTGAAACGCGATGCGACTCGTCGCGCCGGCGAGTTGGGTGTTGCGCTTACTTTCAGGTGCGAACGCGGTGACACTGCTCATTGTCTAACCGATGTTGCGCAGCGATTGCACGCCAACCTCGTCGTCGTCGGGAAGTCCACGAAGGTCTTGCATCATCTAGGCGGCTCGCTCAGCCACCGGCTCACCTCGCGGACCAACGCACCCGTCGTGGTCGTCGTCCCCTGAGACGCAGGGAAATTCGTCGGGACCTATTCCGACTCGTCGCCGCTGAGGGTGCCTGCGGCGAGAAGTCCGAGCTCGGCATGCGGAAGCAATTCGGCGTCGGCGATCGGCTCGGCCGGCCGTCGCGCAGACGGGACGAGCAATGCGGCCGCCGCCGCAGCCACTGCAACGACAGTCAGCATGGTGAAGCCGTGGGTGTAGCCGGCTTCGCGCGGTAGCCCCGATGACTGCGGGTGGGACGTAACGATGCTGCTCATCACCGCCGCGCCGATGGAACCGCCGATCGTGCGGATGTTGGCGTTCATGCCGCTCGCAACGCCCGTCTGCTCGCGTGGCACAGCAGCAACGACGAGGTTCGACATCGATGCGAACGCCAGGCCGAAGCCGATGCCCTGGATTGCCATTGCGAGCAGGATCTCCCATTGGTGGGCATGCGCAACGGTCAGCAAGACGAAGGTGGCAATGCTGATGACGCCGCCGGCACCGAGCAACGCTTTGGCGCCGAACAGCTTCGACAACCGACCCGACAGCATGCCGAAAAGGAACATGAACACTGCGGACGGCAAGATCAGCAGCCCCGACTCGGTGATGCTGGCGCCGAAGCCGTAGCCAGCAGACCGCGGCGTCTGCAAGAACTCGGGCAGGAACGCAAACACCGCGTACATGCCGACCCCGAGCAGCAGTGACACGAGATTGGTCGTCCATACCGCGGGAATGCGCATCATCCGCATGTCGATCAGCGGGTGCGACGAGCCGGACTCTGCAACAACCCATGCGACAGCCAGGACGACGGCGGCGATGAGCAGGGCGATCACTTTGCCGGAGCCCCAGCCCCAGGTTGGGCCTTCGCTTACGCCGAGCAGCAAGGCCACCAGCCACGCCGAAAGCAAGACCGCTCCCGGCCAGCTGAGTTTGCCCGCTGTGCGCACCGGCGACTCCGGCACGATGACCTTGGTGGCGACCGTCGCGATCGCCAAGATGATCATCGGAATCCAGAACAGCCAGTGGTAGTCCAATGCTTCGACGATCGGGCCGGCCAGCACGATGCCGAAGCCGGCGCCGGCCGCGGCGAGAGCGGCGATGATGCCGATCGCACCTGGCACTTTCTCTCGGGGAAACTCGTCACGAATGATGCCGAACGACAACGGCAGTACGCCGCCGCCGACGCCCTGAATGACCCGCGCCACGATCATGACCGAGATCGACCCGGCTAGCGCTGCGAGTAGCGATCCGATGGCGAGCGCTGCCACCGCGACGACCAGGAGGCGAGCCTTGCCGTGCATGTCGCCAAGCCGCCCCATGATCGGCGTGAAGATCGACGCTGACAGGAGGTAGGCGGTCAGCACCCATGTGACAGTGCTCTGAGTGGTGTGCAGGCCGACCTGCACAGTGCTGAGCACCGGGACGACGAGTGATTGCAGGAGTGCGTACGCGCTGACCGCCGTCGCCAGAACTGCGAATGTTGCCTGGTAGTGCGTGCGGGGCGAAGCGTCGGTCACAAGGCTCCTTCGAAAACCAATGTTGATCAGTTTTGCAGAGCGGGCGCGAGCCTCATGCGCCGCCTCCGGCAGAGCGTCGAGCGCGCGTTAACGGGGAGCGTTTTCGATGGCCTCCGCGATGGCCTTGATGCGTCGCAGTCGCCGATCCCAACGGGCCGCGACTTCGGCAATGCTGCGCGTCGCCTGGTCGAATTCGGCAGCGCGGATGCGGAAGGTCATCTCGCGTCCTTGATGTGTGCTGGCGACCAACCCCGCACGCTCGAGCACCGCGAGGTGCTTCGAGACCGCCTGCCTGGTGAGCGGCAGTTGGCCCGCGAGTTTGGTTGGGGTGGATGCACCGGCATCGAGCAGCAAATCCAGCAGTCGGCGCCGGTTGGGATCGCCGACGGCCGTCCAGACCTCGTCCACAACAGCGGTCATTCTGAGTCCTCACTGACCAGGCCCTCGGCGTAGGTACGCAGCCGCGACAGGAAGTGCACCCAACCACTGGTGTGGTCGGCGGCGTACGCGGCTTTCGCTTCGTCGTCCCAGTCGAGTGCCTCGAGCCCTTCGCTGACGATGAGACGAGTGCCATTCGCTTCCGGAATGATCCGGAACTCGACAAGCACTGGGTCGGTCGCATGCGGCGTCTCCCGCAGTCGCTCCGGAGAGACCCAGTGGAACGAGAAGACATGTGGCCGGTCTGCGGTGACCACGGTCACCTTGATCCTGGTCGTCTGGTTGGTCTCTCTGTCGCGCCAGATCAGCGCCCCGGTGGCGTCGGCAACGGGCTCGAAGTCCGCGTCGTCGCTGAACCATTTGGACATGTGCTCCGGTCGGCTGACCACGTCGTAAACGGTCTCCGGGGACGCGTTGATGACGATGTCACGGGTGACGGCAGCGCTGCTCATGTTCTCTCCAATACGCAACTAATAGTTGCGCATCATGCTCGGTTCCGGCTAGCGTAACGCGCAACTACTGGTTGCTCAAGGAGCCGTCCGTGTCTACTGGCCAGATTCACCAGCTTCACCGTCATCCGACCGCCACGCTCGCGGTTGCGTCGATCGCAGCGTTCATGACCAGCATCGACATGATGGTCGTGACGACGGCGATACCCGCGCTGCGACGCTCGCTCGGCGGCGACCTGGGTGCCCTCGAATGGACCGTCAACGCCTACCTACTCGCCTTCGCCTGCCTCCTGCTGACCGCTTCGGGCCTCGGTGATCGGTTCGGACGGCGGCGGGTGTTCACCGTCGGCCTCGCCGGGTTTGCTGCCTCGTCGATCGCCGCGGCGCTCGCCCCGAGCATCGGTGTCCTGGTGGCTGCCCGGGCGGCTCAGGGTGCTACCGCTGCGCTGGTTCTCCCGCTGACCCTGACCATGATCAGCGAAGCATTTCCCGCCGAGGCGCGCGGGCGCGCGATCGGCATCTGGGGCGGCGTGCTCGGACTTGGTGGCGTCCTCGGCCCGATCCTCGGCGGCGGCATAGTGCAGGCGTTCGGTTGGTCGTGGATCTTCTGGATCAACGTGCCGATCGCGGTGGCGCTGATTCCGGCGAGTCTGCGGTTCGTGACCGAAACGTTCGGTGTCCGCCAGCCACTCGACGTCCTCGGACTCGGGCTTGAAAGCCTTGGCTTCTTGGCAATCTGCTGGGGACTGGTGCAAGCCACGAGCCACTCGATCGGATCGGCCGCTGTCGTCGCTCCCGTCGTCGGCGGCACGGTGCTGGTCACTTGCTTTGTGTCGTGGGAACGCAAGGCCCGGCACCCGATGCTGCCGCTCAGCATCTTCCGCAATGCGAGGTTCAACGTCGCGAACGCAGTGAGCTTCTGCATCTACGGCAGCTTGACCGGCTCGGTTTTTCTGATGTCGCAGTACTTTCAGATCGCGCAGCACCACGACCCCATCGCAGCGGCCTTGAGGTTCATTCCGTGGCCACTGCCGACGATCGTCGTAGCCCCACTTGCTGGATCGCTGGCCGCGAAGTATGGCAATCAACGGTTCATGGCTGCAGGCATGGCGATCCAAGCACTCGCGCTGAGTTGGTTCGCTCTGGTTGCGCATGCGAATACGCCTTACCTCGAAGTGTGCGTGCCACTCGTCGTGAGCGGTGTCGGTATCGGTCTCGTCTTTCCGACCGTGTCAGGCGAGGTCGTCGCCTCGGTGCGTCGCGAACAGATGGGTATCGCGGCCGGTACCAACACCACCATCCGCGAGCTCGGGGGAGTGTTCGGCGTCGCACTGGCCGCGCTCGTGTTTGCGAGTCCGGTCGCGTACGCCACGAGTCAGGGCTTCGTGACAGGTTTCGTCCACGCGATCTGGGCGTGCGTGGCGATCTCCGGACTCGGAGCGGTGATAGCCGCAAGTCGGCTATCTCGTCAGTCGGAAGTCGCCAAATCCGTTCGGATTGACCCGAGCGAACTCGACCGGGTCCCCGTCCTTGAGCCTGCGTACAGCGGAGATTCCGCCATCGTCGGAAACGACGAGGGCTGACGATGGCGCGTGACTCGCGCAGAACGCGATCGCCGACCGATGCCGTCCGCCACCGAGTTGATCGGATAACACCGTGTGGCCGGTTCCGTCCGGTCCGTACTCCACGACCGCGATTGGCTCCTTCGGCAGATCGATGAACGTGCCGAAGCCGAGTACCTGGCCGTCACCGGCTACGAGGATTGCTCCGTCGACGCCGGCCAGGTTGCCAATCGAAAAGCCCCAGGGCTGACGGTTCTCGTACCTCGGTATCGCATCGAGAAGCTCAGCCTGGACGTCGACTGGGTACCCGACCGTGAGCCCGTCCGACAGCGTTGCGCCGGGGGCCACTGCCCACAGCGAACCGCCGTGGCCTTGCTCGGCGATGATCCGCGCTGCACTGCCGATCAGGAGCCGCAGGCCCTTCGACTCGAAGCAGGTCGTGACCCAATCGGCGGCGGCATCGGCGCGCAATCCGGCGCGCGACAGGAGACTCAGCTCGCCACCGCGCAGAGTTCCCAGCTGCATTGACGACCACGAGAACTCCAGTGTTGCTTGAGCTTTCGACACCACATGGAACGCATGTGGCACTGCACCGCGAAAGTGGAATACCCCGATACCGACAATCGCCGGGTCGGGCAGAAAGTCCAGGGCCAGAAAGCTGGCCAGCCGATCGTGGGCATGCGCCAGCTTGACGAACTTCTTCAGGTTGGCGATGTCGAGCGGTACAGGTTCGCGCAGGCGGTGCATCGCCAGCAGCGTCTCGACCTCGGTGGGCTTGTAGGCAACGCGAAAACGCGTAGGCCGTTGCTCCTCGGTCTCGATCGAAGCCCAAAAGAGGGGGTCGATGATGGATGCGATTTGCGCCTGCGTCGGCAGCGGTGCCGTTTTGACGGACTCGGCCAGCTTCTCGTCGGCGGACATTTCGTGGTCGAGACTCGGGAAGCCGATCGAGGCGGCGAATCCGCGAATCTCCACCATCAATTCGGCGGCAATGGACGCTGCGCCGATCACACGGGTCACCCTAGGGCAATGTGGCACGATTTCGAATGTGAGCAACCCATCGGCGCAGTCGCAGCAACTGCGCGACCTCGCGGTTTTACGTCGTGTCCGTGACCGGATGGACCGGGAGTATGCGCAGCCGCTGGACGTCGAGGCGCTCGCGCGCGGCGCGCATATGTCCGCCGGGCACCTCAGCCGCGAGTTTCGACGGGCCTATGGCGAGTCTCCGTACGGCTATCTGATGACGCGGCGCATCGAGCGCGCGATGGCGCTGTTGCGGCGCGGCGACCTCAGCGTCACTGAGGTGTGTTTTGCGGTGGGCTGTTCGTCGCTGGGTACGTTCAGCACCCGCTTCACCGAGCTGGTCGGCGTCCCGCCCAGCACTTATCGTCGCGAGGTTGCGCGCGCCACCGCAGGCCTGCCGTCGTGCGTGGTCAAGCAGGTGACAAGACCGGTCAGGAATCGAGAAGCACCGGCCGCGGAGCCCTATCTATCGTGATCACGCAGTGACACGACAGGCGTTGACCCACGACAGGCGTTGACCCACGACAGGCGTTGACCCACGAAGGAGCGATCATGACGACCACTGAAGGAATTAAGACCGTGCTGCATCCGGTGTCTGATCTCGAGGCGGCCAAGGCGGTGTACACAGCACTGCTCGGCATGGCGCCGTCGGCCGATTCGCCTTACTACGTGGGCTACGAGGCCGAAGGCCAGCAGATCGGCTTGGTGCCCAATGCTGCGGCGCAGGGGATGACGTCGCCGGTCGCGTACTGGCACGTGTCGGATATCGAAGCGAAGCTCGCCGAGGTGACTGCAGCCGGCGCGAAGGTGAAGGACGCTCCGCGCGACGTTGCGGCCGGCCGCCTAGTCGCGACGTTCACCGACCTTGACGGCAACGTCCTCGGGCTGATCCAGGATCCGCAGTGACGGACATCGACATCACCATTAACGCAAGCTTTCTGCCGCAGGACGACCCCGAAGCCGCCGTTGCCTTCTATCGCGACACACTCGGCTTCGAGGTCAGGAACGACGTCGGCTACGGGGGTCTGCGCTGGATCACGGTCGGCCCGCCGGGCCAGCCAGGGACGTCGATCGTCCTGTACCCACCCGGCGCCGACCCCGGCATCACCGCCGAGGAGCGCCGCACGATCGCCGAGATGATGGCGAAGGGGACCTACGGCATCATCACGTTCGCCACCCACGATCTCGACGACACCTTCACGAAGCTCCAGGCGGGTGGCGCGGAGGTCGTTCAGGAGCCGACCGAGCAGCCCTACGGCATTCGCGACTGCGCGTTCCGAGACCCCGCAGGCAACCTGATCCGGATCAACCAGCTTCGCTGAGGGGTTGTTGCGACGTGGCAGGCAGGGCGCCGACCGTGGATCGCGCAGATTTCGCGGCACTCGTCGCGCGGGCTCGACAACTTGCAGCGTCGCCATCCCGGCGAATTCTCGGGCTGACGGGCGCGCCAGGTTCGGGCAAGTCGCGCCTGGCCGGCGAACTCGTCGATGCGCTTGGCGATGACGCGGTTCTGGTGCCGATGGACGGGTTCCATCTCGCGGAGGCGGAGCTCAAGCGGCTCGGCAGCCACGACCGCAAGGGCGCGCTCGACACCTTCGATGCGGGCGGATTCGTTGCCCTGCTGCGGCGCTTGCGCGAATCGACGGAAGACGCGGTGTATGCCCCGACGTTTCGTCGCGACCTCGAGGAAGCAGTCGCCGGTGCGATCTGCGTGCCGCGAAATGTGCCGCTCGTCGTCACCGAAGGCAACTATCTGCTGAGCCCTGACGGCACGTGGTCGGCCGTTCGCGGATTGCTCGACGAAGTCTGGTATTTGGAACCTGACGACAACGATCGGATAGATCGACTGATCAGCAGGCACATGGAGTTCGGTCGTGATCTTGAGACCGCGACCGTGCGAGCGCGAGGCAACGATCAACGCAACGCTGACTTGATTGCGGCGACCAAGATATGGGCCGACCTCGTCATCGTCGGGAGCTAGACCAACTCGTCGGGGTCAGCGTCGGGAGCGACGTAGCGGCCGCCGCGCAGCAATGATGCGACGGCCGCAAGAACCGAAAGCCCAGCAGCCACTGCGAACACGACGACAAGACCTTGATGGAACGGCGCCGATATCAAGTTCGGAAAGAACGTGCGGCCAGTCAGATTCTGCTGGTTCGCTGCGGGCAACGTGGCGAGCGTTCCACTTGGCGCGAGCAGGTGTTGGATCGGATTCACGCCGAGAATTGCTGCGAACAAAGAAGAAACCGGCGGCAGGCTAGCGACTTGATGCGCGACCGCGTGCGAGACGCCCTGTTGCTGCAGGCCGTTAGTCAACGTCTTTGGCAGGCTGTGCGCCAGGCCGATGATCATCAGCGAGAAGAACGCACCGATGCTCAGCGCCGTCCCGGAGTTCTGGAACGTCGACCGCATTCCCGATGCGACGCCGCGCTGTCGCGCGGGAACACTGCTCATGATCGCCGAAGAGTTCGGTGCGCCGAACATGCCCGAGCCGATGCCGTTCGCGGTGATGAGCGCGGCGAACGCCCAGTACGGGAAGTCGATGGGTAACACCATCAGCCCGACGAAACTCCCGCCGAAAACGAGCATGCCCGCAGTCGCGAACGCTCGCGCACCGAACCGATCGGAGAGGAAGCCGGCGACCGGCCCGGACACGAGAAAGCCGACGGTCAAGGGCAGCAAGAAAATGCCTGCCCACAAGGGCGTATCGCTGTAGTCGTAGCCGTGCAGCGGCAGCCAGATCCCCTGCAACCAGATGATGAGCACGAACTGCAAACCGCCACGTGCAATGGACGCCGCGAGGCTCGCCGCGTTGCCGGCGGTGAACGCCCTTATCCGGAAAAGGCTCAGCTGGAACATCGGGTCGCGAACGGACTTTTCGATGAGTGCGAACGCCGCGAGGAGCACGAGCCCGCCAATGAGGAGGCCGTACACGGCCGGACTCGTCCAGCCCATGGTGTGACCGTGGTAGGGCTGGATGCCGTCGGTGATGGCGATAAGCACCGCCCCGAGGCCGAGAGCGAAGGTGATGTTGCCCCACCAGTCGATGCGGCCGGGGTGCCGCTCGCCGTCATCGCGCAGCTTGCGGTACGCCCACATCGTGCCGAAAACCCCGACCGGCACGTTGACCCAGAACACTGCCCGCCAGTCGAACGCTGCAAGCAGGCCGCCGGCGGTCAAGCCGATGAACTGGCCGGCGAGCGCGGCGACCTGGTTGATGCCTAGCGCCAAACCGCGCTGGTCGACCGGAAATGCGTCGGTCAAGATCGCGGCGGAGTTCGCCGTCAGCATCGAGCCGCCGATCGCCTGTGGCACCCGCCAAGCGATGAGCCACAGTGCGCCGTGACCTCCGTGGTAGGGATCGAAGGACAACAAGATGGACGACACCGTGAACACCACGAAGCCGGCGTTGTAGATCTTGACTCGGCCGAACATGTCGCCGAGGCGACCGACGGTGACGACGAGCACCGCCTGGATGAGTCGGTACCCCATGATCATCCACAGCAGATAGCTGACGTTGCCCGCTGCGAGTGGATCGAGCCGAATGCCGCGAAAGATGGCCGGCAACGCGATGAGAACGATCGACCCGTCGAGGGCAGACATGAACACGGCCAACGTCGTGTTCGACAACGCCACCCACTTGTAGCCGTCGTCTTTGCCGCGATCGCGCGTCGGTGCCAGTTGCGGCTGCATCTAGAGGTTGTGTGCCAATCGCTCGATGAGCGGCGCCGCGGTCATCAGCTGCCGGAGCTCCACACTGGTGAACCCAGCCGAGAGGGCCTGCGCCAACTGCTCCGTGCGTGCGGTGCGCCGCACGCGTAACGCAGCCGTGCCAGCTTCGGTGATCGACATCAGTACGCGGCGCCCGTCGGCGGGATCCGCGTGCCGCTCGACCAAGCCGCGAGCCTCGAGTGCGCCGAGCGTCGCCCCCATCGACTGGGGGCTGATCTGCTCGACCTTGGCAAGTGCGCCGGGCGTTGTCGGCCCACCACGCTCGAGCAGTGCAAGAGCTGATGTCTCCGGCAGGGTGAGGTCGTCGGCGCGCTCGACCTGCGACTGGCGAAGCTGCCGCCTCAAGAGCCTGATGCTGAGCTGGAGCGCAGCTGCGACCTGCTCGACATCCGGCCCAGGTCTCGAGTCACGCCGGGGCGGAGGCACCGGCCCAGGCTAAAGTAGTAAGTCCAGACTTACAAGTTTGCCTTTACTAATTGTCGAGCGGGGGAGCAAGACTGGTAGACCGATTGCCAGACCGAACTTTGCCATCCGGAGGTACATCGCCGGCGTGGACTGCCGATACATGGACAAATGGCATCCACACCCTCCCCCCGGGCCCACCTGAAGCTTCGCCTGCTGAACACTCGCCTGCGTAGCTCTGTCCTTGTCGGCGCAACGCTGCTGGTCGCCGGCCTCGCGGCGGCACCTGCCGCCCCGCTGGCGCTCGCGGCCGGCGACGGCACCGTCGCGCCTGCACTAGTCCCGGCCCTCACGCCTCCCGTTTCCGTCGTCGACCGGATCGCGGGCAACGACCGCTTTGCGACTGCGGTCGCCGTGTCGGTCTCGACGTTCCCGGCAACCGCGTCAGCTGTCGTGCTGGCGAGCGGCGACTCATACCCCGACGCCCTCGTCGGAGTCACGCTGACGGCCGCGATGAATGCGCCACTGCTGCTGACCTCGGGTGCCACGTTGCCTTCGGCAACCAAGAACGAGATCGTGCGCGTGCTACCTGCCGGCGGCACCGTCTACCTGCTCGGCGGCACGGCGAGCGTGCCGAACTCCATCGCCACCCAGCTGAGCGCGATGGGCTATCACACCACTCGCTACGCCGGAACTGACCGCTTCGGCACCGCCCTCGCCGTGGCTGCTGCACTTGGCAACCCGACAACGGTCATGCTGGTCGACGGCTCGACGTTCGCCGACGCACTAGCCGCAGGTCCGGCCGCAGCGCACGCACACGCAGCCCTGCTGTTGACGAACGGCTCGAGCCTCCCGGCCGCCGATGCGGCCTACATCGCCGCCCATCACGGCACTGTCTACGGCATCGGAACTGCCGCGCACGCAGCAGATCCGGCCGCGACCCCGGTGTTCGGAGTCGGTTCGTCGAGCAGCACAAGCGCGGCCGTCGCAGCGAAATTCTTCCCGGCACCGACTACGGTCGGCATTGCCACGAGCGTGTCCTTCCCCGACGCACTCGCGGGTGGTGCCCAGGTCGCCCACCTCGGCGGACCGTTGCTCTTGAACGCCCCCGGTGCCATCGACAATCAAGTGACCGGCTACCTCACCGCGCATGCGCCGACCATCACTCTCGCGCGCATCTACGGCGGCACCAGCGGTGTTAGCGCTGCGGTGTCCGACGCGGCACGGGCAGCCCTCGGCCTTTCCAATCCGCTGGCCAATACAGCTGACCTGGGCACCACCGCCGCGCGTTGCTCCTATGTGGTCGGTTACCGAGTCAACATCTCCGGTGTCGTTACTGGCTACGGATCGCCGGACCTGTTCGAACAACAAACCGTGCTCGCCGTCGTCCATGCCGCCGTCGCGGACCTCAGTTCACGCACCGGCCAGACGTACCGCTACGACGGCACGACATCGTTCGTCCCGACCCTGACGAACTACAGCCACGGTCCTGACGACCTCGTGATCACCGTTGTATCTCCGACCAGCACCAACTTCTTCGCCTCGGCCCCCGCCGGTGAGCAGTACGGCGGCTACACCCGCTGGCAGCTCGACGGATCAGGGACGAGCGTCGTGGCGATCTCGCCCGCGATGCTGGCGCTACCGAACGGTCTGAACGACGCCGGCGGCGCGAGCCTCTACGCGATCGTCCAGCATGAACTCGGACACTCCGTGGGCTTGCAGCACTCACCGAACCCGCTCGATGTCATGTACTTCCAGGCAAACGCAAAGACCCCCGCCTTCTACAGCGCTGCAGACACCGCGCTACTGGCGAAAACCCTCTGCCGCTCATAATTGTTTGGCCGGCACGATAGCCGCTCGACGGACGGTCGCCGGGTGTGGTTGCATGGCGGCCATGATGCGAATGCCTTTGTTGCTTGACCCGTTCTGGGTCGGCCGTCGCGCGCATCACTTCGACCAGCGCTGTCGTTGACCTGAACCGGCCCCAGAGCGCCTGCGTGTAGTTGGGTGACCCCCTCCATTTAGTCCGATCCATACCTATGCCTGCCTATTTGCCCGAGAGGATTCCGATGAGCGACGCCTGGAGTTTCGAGACCAAACAGATTCACGCCGGCCAGCAGCCCGACGCAGCGACCAACGCGCGGGCGCTTCCGATCTACCAAACGACCTCGTACACGTTCAGGGACACCGACCACGCGGCGGCGTTGTTCGGACTGGCGGAGTTCGGCAACATCTACACGCGCATCATGAACCCGACGCAGGCCGTCGTGGAGGAGCGCGTCGCGGCGCTCGAGGGCGGTGTCGCCGCACTGCTGGTGGCGAGTGGCCAATCGGCAGAGACGCTGGCGATCCTGAACATTGCGAGCGCCGGAGACCACATCGTCTCGAGCCCAAGCCTGTACGGCGGTACGTACAACCTCTTCCACTACACGTTCCCGAAGCTCGGCATCGAGGTCTCGTTCGTCGAGAACCCCGACGACCCACAGTCGTGGCGCGACGCGGTTCGACCGAACACCAAAGCCTTCTTCGGTGAGTCGCTTGCCAACCCGAAGAGCGACTTCCTCGACATCGAGACCGTCGCGGCGATCGCGCACGAGAACGGCGTGCCACTGATCATCGACAACACGGTCCCCACGCCCTACCTGTTGCGGCCGTTCGAGTGGGGCGCCGACATCATCGTGCACTCGGCAACGAAATACCTCGGTGGACATGGGACGGCGATTGCCGGGCTCATCGTCGACGGCGGTCGCTTCGATTGGGCTGCGCATGGCGACAAGTTCCCTGGCTTGACGACGCCCGACCCGAGCTACCACGGAGTCGTTTACACCGAGGCCGTCGGCAACTTGGCGTACATCATCAAGGCGCGCGTGCAACTGCTGCGCGACCTCGGCCCTGCAATTGCGCCGTTCAACGCATTCCTGATCGCGCAAGGACTCGAGACACTGTCGCTTCGCATGGAGCGGCACGTCGCCAACGCGACGAAGGTCGCGCATTGGCTCGAGCAGCGCGACGAGGTCGACAAGGTCATCTATGCGGGCCTGAAGTCGTCGCCGTGGTACGAGCTCGGACAGAAGTACTCGCCCCGCGGCGCCGGCGCAATCGTCTCGTTCGAGATCAAGGGCGGTCTCGAAGCTGGCAAGCGATTCGTCAACGCACTTGAGCTGCACAGTCACGTGGCCAACATCGGCGACGTCCGGTCGCTGGTCATTCACCCCGCGTCCACGACGCATTCGCAGCTGACTGCGGAAGAACAGCTGTCGACGGGCGTTACTCCTGGCTTGGTCCGGCTCGCGGTCGGCATCGAAGGGATCGACGACATCCTCGCCGACCTCGACCTCGGGTTCCGCGCAGCCAAGGAGGCGTGAGCTCGGTGCCAGACGGCGGTGATCTCATTCCCGCATCGGGCGGGTGGCGCGAGGGAGATCACCCAGGTGACAGGTCTTTCGCCGAGCTCGGGGCATTCGACCTCGAGCTCGGCGGGCACCTGCCCAACGTGCGCGTCGCCTACGAGACGTGGGGCGAGCTGAACGCCGACGCATCGAACGCGGTGCTCGTACTCCACGCATTGACCGGCGACTCGCATGTGGTCGGCCCCGCAGGACCAGGGCATCGCACTGCCGGTTGGTGGGACGGCCTGATCGGACCAGACGCGCCGATCGACAGCCGCAAGTGGTTCGTGGTGGCGCCGAACGTGCTCGGCGGATGTCAGGGCAGCACAGGTCCCTCCTCGCTGCGCGGCAATCGCCAGTGGGGGTCGGCGTTTCCGCGCATCACGGTCCGCGACCAGGTTGTCGTGGAGGCAGCGCTCGCCGATCATCTCGGCATCGCGACGTGGGCGTCGTTGGTCGGTGGCTCGATGGGTGCGATGCGGGTCCTCGAGTGGCTTGTCGGCTACCCCAGCCGCACGTCGTCCGCCCTCGTTCTTGCTGTCGGCGCGACCGCAACGGGCGACCAGATCGGCACGCAGAGCGCGCAGCTTCGCGCAATTACGAGCGACCCGAAGTGGCGCGGCGGTGACTATTACGACGCCGCCGATGGGGAAGGCCCGCACGAGGGCATGGGCCTCGCGCGTCGCATTGCGCACCTGACGTATCGCAGTGCCGACGAACTGCAGCTGCGATTCGGCAATGAGCCCCAAGACGGCGAAGATCCTTTGAGCGACGGCCGTTTCGCGGTGCAGTCGTATCTCGATCATCAAGCGACCAAGCTGGCGCGGCGGTTCGACGCCGGCACGTATGTTGCGTTAACCGATGCAATGAATACGCACGACGTCGGCCGCGGCCGCGGTGGAGTTGCCGCTGCCCTTGCCTCGATCACTGCGCCGGTGGTTGTCGCCGGCGTCGACTCCGACCGGCTCTATCCGATCGTTTTGCAGCGCGAACTTGCGGACTTGATCCCAACCACGGTCGGCGGTCTTCGAATCGTGCATTCGGAGTTCGGACATGACGGCTTCTTGATCGAGCGCGACGCTGTGGGTGCCCTCGTGAGGGAAACCCTCGCGATCGCCGACCGCGTCAACGCACCCTGCTGACTAGTGCGCGGTACTGATTCGCGCGTCGAGAGCTTCGAATCGCCAAGCGGCTAGTGCACGTCGCAGCTGGTTGACCCTCGTGGCGAGCATCGCCGGTGTCGTGGCGTCGAGTGAGAACAGCAGCCGAGCCACTCGCAGGCAGCTGCGCCTGGTCGCCGCGAGGGCGTCGTATCCCGCGCCGAGGGGAAGTGCGGCATCGAGTGGCAGAAGCCCATCAAGATCGGACGGCGAGGTGCTGGGCTCGGTGTCGGCGCTGAGCGACGAGAGCACGTCGTCGGTCGCGTTGAACGCATGCTCGAGCAGGGTGGTCGTCAGGTGCGGACCACTTGCCGTTGCCGTGGTGCACGCGCGGAGCAGTTCAGCCACCCGCCACCAGATCGCACTCGAGATGGCCTCGTCAGGATCCTTGAGCTGGATCACCTGCGCGATCACGGCGTCCGCCATCACTACTTGAGTGTCATGAGCCTGTGCGGTCATCGGAGCTCCTGTCGCGGTAGGTCTGCGTTGCTGCGAGTGCAAGCCCCACTCTGATCGCAGATACTGAAAGCCGTCTGGGCTGTCGCTGGGAACTTCCTGGCAGTCTCGCCATGCCGCACGCGCGCAGCCACGCGAATACAATGAAGATCGTCGAATAGTGGAGTTGCGAGCACCGTGGCTGAACAGCAAGGCCCACCAGGCTTCGAGCCTGGGAGCTTCGAGCCTGCGCGGGTGCCGATCGTCTCCCGGCCCTATCTGTACGCACCCGGTGAGTTGCCCGGCGCCCAGCCGCCCGCACCCGTCGGTACGAAGCGACGCCGCTGGGAGCGTGCCGGTGGCAGCGCGGCTGCAGGTGGCGGGGTGGCAGCAAAAGCGGGTCTGCTCACCAAGCTGGTGCTGGCCCTCAAGGCCAGCGTGGTGCTGGTCAAGTTCAAGTTCGCACTCAGCATGGCCGTGTCCGTCATCGCGTACGCGTTCATCTTCGGCTGGTGGTACGCGGTCGGCTTCGTCGCGCTGATTGCTGTGCACGAACTCGGGCACGTTGTGGCGCTGCGCTTCATGGGCATCAAGTCGTCGCTGCCGACCTTCATCCCGTTTATGGGCGCGTTCGTCACGATGAAGTCAAAGCCGAGATCGGTCGCGCACGAAGCCGTCAGCGCTCTCGCCGGTCCGGCTATCGGGACTCTTGGTGCCCTGGCCGCGTTCGAGTTGTCCCACGTCTTCCACTCCCCGCTGTTGCGCGCGCTTGCGTACACGGGCTTCTTTCTCAACCTGTTCAATCTGGTGCCTGCATTGCCGCTGGACGGCGGGCGGGTGGCGGGTGCGTTGCATCCCGCATTGTGGATCGTCGGGTTGGTTGCTGCCGGCGTTTTCGCGATCCTGCACCCGAGTCCGGTACTCATCTTCATTCTGGTTCTCGGCACGATCGAACTGGTGCGCCGTTGGAGAACCCACAAGTGGATCGACGCCTCCTACTATGCGATTCCCCCGTCCACGCGGGTCGCCATCGGGTCCGCGTACGCTACGGTCGCCGTGATTTGCCTGTGGGGCATGAGCCTCGCCTACGTCCCCCGCTAGAGGAGTAAGCGTGTCCGATCAGACCGACGCCAAGCAGCAGTTGCAGGCCGAGATTGACGAGATCGATCAGACTCTGCGCAGCCTTCGCGGGGAGCGCGGCGACCAAGTCGACGACGAAGGCGACCAATCTGATGGCGCCGCCGACCTGACTAACTACGAGGAAGAGCAGGCGCTAATCGAGAACCTCGAAGCACGCCGCCAATCGTTGGTGGAACAGCGCGACGGCGCGTAGTCGCCCTGCTCGTTCAGCTCGAGCTATGACGCGTTTGCGGGGGTGGAGTCGCGCCAGATCACTTGGGTCGGCAGCACGACGTGGCGCTTGCCGGGCGGCGTTCCGTCGATCATGGCGAATAGCATTTGAGCCGCCGTGTGCCCGATGTCCTGCAGTGGCATGCGCACCGTCGTGAGAGCCGGATTCGTGTGAGACGCGAGGGACCGGTCGTCGAACCCGCTCACGGCCACGTCCGCGGGCACGTCTAGGGCTAGGCCGCGCGCGGCGTCGATGCATCCCGAGGCGATCAGGTCGTTGCCCCCGATGATCGCGTCTGGGCGATCCTTCTTCGCGCCGAGAATTCGGGTGGCGGCTTCGACGGCAGCGTCGGTGTCGAACGGCACCTCGAGCTCGTTCGCGGATTTCACGGCGCTACCCGCCTCTTTTACCGCTTTCCAGAAGCCGCTCGCGCGCAAACGGCAAGCCGAGATCGTCGATGGTCCGTTCAGCAACGTCAGATGCTTTCGGCCCGCCTGGATCAAGGACCTCGTGATCTCGTGCGCTGCGACGTCGTGCGAGGAGTCGACCCACCCGACGCCATCGGCCCTCACGCGGTGCCCGATCACCACTACGGGCGTGCCTAGCGGAAGCAGCTTGCGTACGAGGGGGTCGTGCGCACCCGACGCAGGCAGGACGACGCCATCGACACGACGCCGGCTTATAACGTCCAGCAGGCGCCCGACGTTCTCGGGAGACGAGACGTTCAACAACATGACGTCATACCCGGCGGCTTCTGCGGCATCGCCCAGTGCACCGAGGAGCAGCGGATAGATCGGGTGCAGCACCAATTCGGAGGTGTGGAACGGAAAGACGATTCCGATTGACCGGCTGCGCCCGGTAGACAGCCACTGCGCGCTCGCGTTCGCTTGGAACCCTTCGCGAGCGATGATGCCTTCGACACGTTCGCGTGTCTCGTCGCCGACCCCCGGCCGGCCATTGAGCACTCGCGACACGGTGCCCGGCGACACTCCGGCCAGGGCGGCTATATCGCGCATGGTGGGGCGACGGTTCGTCGGGGAACTACGCGTCATCGAGGGCCTTTACTAAAGCGGTTGCGCGGAGCATACCAACTGACCCCGCGTCCTCCTGATCTAAGCCAGCGCAGCCGTGACCAATCCGTTGTGAAACTGCGTATTGCCAGTCGCAGTGGGACGTGGCACAGTGTCGCGCAACCGGTTGCGTAAACCGGTTGCGAGACTGCCTCTTCACCCGAAGCAACTGCTCGCCGTGATTCGCGAGCTACTACCCGAAGGAGTTGCGTGTGAGCGAGCTTCGCCTTGGTATCGCTGGCCTGCACAACCACTACCACGCGTACCCATTCGCTGATCAGATCAGCAAGGGCATCGATGGCGTGCGGCTCGTTGCGGTTGCCGATGAACGGCGAGAACTCGCGAAGTCCTTCGGTGAGAAGTATTGCGACGGCGACTGGACAACCGATTACGCGCAGATGATCCAGCGCGACGACATCGACGCGGTCATCATCACGTCGTACACGTCCGCACACGCCGACCATGTCGAACTTGCCGCGGCCGCTGGCAAGCATGTTCTGCTCGACAAGCCGATTGCGACAACTCTGGCCGACGCGCAGCGGATTGTTGAGGCAGGAAAGAGCGTCAAGATCATGCTCGCCTACCTGCTGCGCTACTTGCCTGCCTATCGCCAGGTGTTTGCGGCGGTGGAGGAAGGTGCGGTTGGCGACCTGGTGTCGGGCTTCTACTCGATTCGGTTCCCGGCGGGATTCATCAAGGACAACCCCGACGCCGACGACCAGGGCTGGTATCGCGACCCGATTAAGGGAGGCGGTGGCGGCTTCATCGACCACGGAGTGCATTTCACCGACTTCTTCCGGTGGTTCTTCAAGAGCGAAGCAGCCACAGTCACTGCACACATCGGCTCTCTCACTTACAAGAACCTCGGGGTCGAGGACTACGGCATCGCCACGTACACGTTGGAGAACGGCGCGATTGTCACCGTCGAGAGCACGTGGCATGCGCCTGACTACTTCGGTCCACTGTCGAGCCCCGATCACGCATCGCTGTCCGGTACGCGCGGCGAGATCGAGCTGCACTACCAGAAGAGTCCGCAGACTGAGATCCAAGGCGTTGAGGAGCCGTGGGTCGGGCGACGGTACTTCGACTTTGTGGGGGAGGACCGCTACGAGCGGTGTTACCGCGACCTCGTTGTCGCATTCACCGAGGCGATCCGTGACGACCACGAGCCTTCACCAAACGCGGTCGATGGCTACAAGGCGCTGGAGTGGATCCTCGGTGCGTACGAGTCGCATCGCACGGGTCAGCGGATCTCCTTTCCACTCGCAGTCGCTGGTGAGAAGGCTGTTAGCGGCGCGATCGCAGTCGTGGGCGAGCAGCTGTGAGCGACGACGTCAGAATCGGCCTCATCGGCGCTGGTCGAATCGCTCGAGTGCATGCGCAGGCCTATCGTGGTGTCAGCCGCGGACGTATCGCGTCGTGCACCGATCCGGTGAAGTCGGTGGCTCGAAGCCTTGCTGCGGACTACGGATTTGAGACGGCCGAGGATTTCGACTCACTTCTTTCCGACCCAGAAATCGACGCCGTCCTGATTGCGACTCCGAACGATCTGCACGCTGAGCAGACCATCGCTGCCTTGCGTGCCGGCAAGCACGTCTTCTGTCAGAAGCCGATCGCCTTGTCATTGGCCGACGCGGATCGCGTCGTCCGTGAAGCAGAAGCCTCTGATCGCATCGTGCAGTTCGGCTTCATGCTTCGCTTCACGCCGCCGCTGCCTGATCTTCAGAAGAGGATCGCTTCGGGCGATCTCGGCGACGCCATCGCCGCGCGCGCGGCAGTTTTTGGTTGGGAGCCGTCCAACGACTGGTTCTACGACCCCAAGCATGGTGGCGGGGTCATCCTCGACACGCTCGTACACTTCGGCGACCTGCTGTTATGGCTGTTCGGCCCGGTGGCGCAGGTATACACCCAGGGTGGCGCGTACGTTCTCGATGGCGCCCGTCGCTACAACAGCCCCGATAACGCCACGGTGACGGTCACGCATGCGAGTGGCGTAGTTTCCAGCATGTACGTCTCGTGGACGACGGGTTATGGCAACTTTTCCTTGGATGTATTCGGCTCCGCTGGTAGCTCTACCGTCGACCTCTTACATAGCCAGGGCTCGAAGGTCTTCCTGAAGCCTGGCGCAGCGGCCGCCGCGAGTGGGTGGGGATTCCCAGACCTGGTGTGGACCTACGGCTACACCGGCGAGCAGCAGTACTTCGTTGATCGCGTTGCAGGCCTTGAAGACGGCACGCGGACGGCGGGGGCTGGTGGTGCGAGAGCGGCGCTCGAGCTCGTGCTCGCAGCCCAACAGTCGTTGGATGAGAACCGCGTGGTCACCCTGCCATGAGTACACCCATCGGCGTCGCGGTTGTAGGGGCCGGCTTCTGGGCGCGCGAGATGCACCTTCCGGCGTTTGCTCGCATACCCGATGCCAGCGTCGTGCGCGTCGTGGCGGCTACGGCAGAGTCGGCGCGCAGTGCGGCCGAACAGTACGGCGTCGCCGCATTCGGTGCGGATCTCGAAGCAGCTATCGCGGACCCTGCAGTCGACGTCGTCGACATCGTGGCACCACCGGACGTGCACGCACGCGCCGTCCATCTTGCTGCTGCACATGGCAAGCACGCGATCTGCATCAAGCCACTCGGGCGTAGTCTTGATGAAGCTGATGCAATGCTCAGCGATACCGCGCGCGCCGGCACGCGCCTGTTCTACGCCGAGAACGTGTCGTTCATACCTGCGGTGCAGGAAGCGCGCCGACTCGTCGATGCCGGTCACATCGGCGAGGTGTACCGAGTCAAGGCCTGCGAAGGAATTGGACGGCCTCATTCGCCCTGGTTCTACGACATCAAACGATCCGGTGGCGGCGCGATGATTGACATGGCCGTGCACAGCATGGAGTTCTGCCGGTTCTTTGCCGGCGCGGAGGTGACGACTGCTTACGCGGAGGTGGGCACCTTCGTGTGGGGCGCACAGACGTCAGCTGAGGACACCGCAGTCATCACTTTGCGTTTCGACAACGGCGTCATCGGTCAGTGCGAAGACAGCTGGAGTCTGGCTGGCGCTATGGATTCCAGGTTCGAGATCTTCGGCACCACCGGTCGAATCCTGATCGACAACCTCCATCGGCAGCCGCTCCAAGTGGTCAGCACGACAGGGTCGGTGGCCGGCGATCCTGGCTGGTCTTATCCATTGCCGGTTCCGGGCCTGATCGCAGATGGCCATCTCGACATGCTCACCCACTTCATCAGCTGCATCCGAACTGGCCAGCCGTCGCGTTCGGAGGGCTCAGTCGGGCGCAACGTCCTCGCAGTTGTGGATGCAGCCACCCGCTCCGGGAGCAGCGGACGTCGCGAGAACGTGCGGCACATGGCCCCGGCATACGTCAACACCACCCACGCGGATGCAGCTGCCACCCACGCAAACACAGCTGCCACCCACGCAAACACAGCTCTGGAGACCTCGTGACGACCAGGCAGGCCCGCATTGGCATGATCAGCTGGGCGCATGTGCACGCAGAGTTTCGAGCGCGTGCGCTAAGCGAGATCCCCGGAGCGCAGGTTGTCGCGATCTCGGACGACAACGAGGCACGCGGCAGGTCAGCCGCGCAGCGGTTTGCGGTAAGCGACTTCACGACCGATTGGCGCGACATCATTGCGCGCGACGACGTCGACATCGTCATGGTGCATTCGGAGAACAGCCGACACGCCGAGCAGGTCATCGCCGCAGCTCAAGCGGGGAAGCACGTCTTCTGCGAAAAGCCGATCGCGACGAGCGTCGCCGATGCGACCGCGATGGTGGACGCAGTCCGCGATGCCGTCGTTGATGGCACTGCAGCCTTCGTGAGTCGGTTCAGCAAAGAGGCCGATCGTACGAAGGCGATCGTCGATGCAGGAGTGCTCGGCGATGTTCTACTCACGCGCAGCTTCATCGGACTCGCGGGGATCGCAGAGATCGGCTGCCCACCAGACATGACGGCGTGGATGACCAACGCCCAGCTTGGCGGTGGTGGCGCGTGGATCGACGAGGGTTCGCACGGGATCGACTTGCTGCGCTGGCTCGTCGGCGACATCACGAAGGTCGCGGCGTTCACAGCCAACCGTGCCAAGCCGGAGCTCGATGTCGAGGACATCGCAAGCGCCATCGTGACCTACGAGAATGGCGCGATCGGTGAGATCAGCACCGTATGGAGCATGAGCGCAGACATCGGGATGCGCAACAGTCTTGAGATCTACGGCACGCAGGGCACTCTGATCATGCGCGCTACCGATCCGTTTCCTCGCGTCGAGGTCTACCGCGCAAACGAGAACGAGCTTTGGCGGGGTTGGACCACGCCACACATTGAGCCCGCGGCCGCAGAGCCTCATGACTACACCAGTTGGCCGCCGCACGTGCACCACTACAAGCGTGAGGTCGCGTCCTACATCAGCAAGTACCTAGCCGATCAGCGACCTTTCGGCCCAACGCTCGACGACGGGTTGGCCTGTCTATCCGTCATCGAAGCGGGATATCGATCCGCCGAACTCGGGGGAGCCTCCACAACTGTTCAGACCACCTCACTAGCGTGACACTTCAAGAGCAGGGAGCTCGCATGTACACGTCTCCAGTCCGACGCCGCAAGCAGTTGGGGATCGCAGCGCTCACGCTGTGCGTCGCCCCGGTCCTGCTCACGGCGTGCAGTTCGTCGAGCTCGAAGAGCGCGGCGCCCTCCAGCGCCGGCACTTCGTCGTCTGCGCCGACCGTAGCCGCATCGTCCACCGCCGCGGCTCCCGCGACCTCGGCGCCTGCCAGCACCGCTGCTAGCGCTCCCCCGAGCAGTGCAGCGAGCTCGGGAGGTGCTCAGGCTTCAGCGCCGATCGGTTCGTTCAGTGGAGCGAAACTGGTGTTGTCGCGCTGGGCTGGCGACCCGTGGACCAGCGAGCAGCAGCAGGCGGCGACGGAGTGGGGTACCGACACGGGCGGCTCGGTCACCATCGACGCGGTGCCGTACGAGAACCTGCACGACAAGCAGGCGCTGGCACTGTCAGGTGCGGGCGGCTACGACATCCTGTATGTGCACCCGAGCTGGTTCGGGGAGTTTGCCAAGGCCGGATATCTGGCGCCCATCAGTTCGTACCTGTCGAACCCGTCGATGAACCCTCCTGGAGTGTCGGCGGCATCGTACCTGCCCGGCGTTTTGTCGCAGGGTGCGTACAACGGCACGCAGTACTGCCTACCTGACTTTGTGTCGACGATCCTCGTCGCCTACCGGACAGACATCTTCGCGCAGAACAACCTGCAGCCGCCGAAGACCATCGATGACGTTCTCGCCGACGCGAAAGCACTGAACGGCAAGAACGGGATGGCTGGGATTGCACTGCCAGGCAAGGCGACAGGCGCGGTCTCGGACGTGATGGCCTCGCTTCTCACCGCCCAAGGCAACTGGTGGTACGACGCCTCAGGCAAGACCAGCCTCGACATCGGTGCCGCGACGAAGGCGATCTCGTTCTACGCACAGGTGGCAAAGTACGCGCCCGAGGGTGTTCTGAACTTTGCCGTCGACGACGCCTCAACCGCGGGCGCCCAAGGGAAAGCCGCGATGGTCATCAGCACCACGCCGTCCATGTCGGCACTTGAGGACTCCAGCAAGTCGACCACGGTCGGCAAATGGGGCTATGCACCCATCGAAGTCACAGCGGGCAAGCCTGCCGGCGAGCTGATCTACTGGGACTGGTGCATCGCGGCAAAGTCGAGCAACAAGGCCGCGGCCTACTCGTTCCTGCAGTGGTACACGAGTGCAGGACAGCAAGCCAAGATTGCCGTTCAAGCGGCGACTGCAGGCGCGACGAAAGACTTTTACACGGACACGGCGGTGACGTCGAAGCTGCCGTTCCTACCTGCAATGAATCAAGCGCTGACTGACACCAACCCGCAGCCGAGTCTCGCTTCGTGGCCGAAGATCCAGGATGAGATCGAAACGGCCGTGCAGCAAGCGATCCTTGGGAAAGCGACACCAGCGCAGGCCGCGGAAACGATGCATAAGGACCTCGTCGCGGGACTCGGCGGCTAGGGTCGATCGACGACGAACAGGAGGGCCGGCGTGACGCTAGGGACCGCGGCGCGCCGGCCCTCACATGTAGCAGAAAGGAAGGCGTTGAGTAACGGCCGCCCGCGAAGGAGTGGGATTGACGCGCCCGCCAGAAGGCTCGGGCTCGTCATGCTCACGCCCGCGATGGGTTTGCTAGGGGCGCTGATTCTGGTGCCGCTGGGTTACGCGGTCTACCTATCTCTTCACACGTGGCAGCTCACCGACATCAATGGGCCTAAGCCGTGGTCGGGGCTGCACAGTTACGATCGCCTGCTGCATGATCCGCTCGTTCGCGGTGCGCTTCGCAACACGGCCGTTTACGTTGTTTGCACGGTGTCCGCCGAGCTCGTTCTCGGCTTTATCATCGCGGCCGCGCTGTTCGAAATGACCAAGGGACGACGACTGGCCAACTCGCTGATCTTGCTACCCATGATTGTCGCACCGGTCGTCACGGCGCTCTTGTGGCGATACATGCTGGACCCGCAGTTCGGCGTCCTCAGCCAGTTCCTTGCACTTTTCGGCGACCACCACGGCATCGACTGGTTCGGCAGCGAGCAGTTGGCCCTGCCGGGCCTGATGCTCGTCGACGTCTGGCAGTGGACCCCATTTGTCGTGCTCGTTCTCCACGCCGGAATGCTGTCGATCCCGGAGGACCGCTTCGAGGCTGCCACAGTCGATGGAGCCGGGCACTTGCGGGTGTTGCGGTCGATTGTGCTGCCGTCGATCGCACCGCAGATCCTGCTCGTGCTGCTGTTTCGCACGATGGACACATATCGCATCTTCGACACCGTCTACGTCATCACGAAGGGCGGTCCTGTGCATGCGACCCAAACCATCGGGCTCTACACGTACCAAACCGGATTCTCGTACTTCGACATGGGCTACGCGATGGCGCTGAGCATCTTCATTCTCGTCACCGTTGTCATCATCTCAGCGATCTATATCCGACTGCTTCGCAAACGGGACGTGTTCTAGCTATGACCGCCCCAGCGCAGCTTCCGAAAGTTCGCCGCCGACGACGTGCTGATCCATGGCAAATCGCAAGCTACGTCGTGGTCGGCATCTTCTTGATCTGGGTACTCGTGCCGATCCTCACCGTTGCGATCAACTCATTGAAATCGCCATCCGCCATTTTTACTGCAACGCCACACCTGACGTTTCACCCGACGCTGAAGAACTACCACCATGTGCTCGGGAGTCTGGATTTCCTCAAGTACCTCGTCAACAGCACCATCGTGGCTGCAGGTTCGACGACGTTGTCGCTCGCCGTTGGGGTGCCCGCTGCCTACGCGCTGGCACGCCTCCCGATCCCCGGTCGCGAATGGTGGGCGCGCGGCGTGCTATTCACTCGCATGGTGCCGGCGGTGGCGCTGATCGTTCCGATGTTTGTCGTATTTGAAAAGCTCACTCTGCTCGGCACCTACTGGGCATTGATTGCCGCCCACACGACCTTCTGCCTGCCGATCGTCATCTGGCTGATGCGGTCGTTCTTCGAGGATCTCCCACGCGAGCTCGAGGAGTCCGCACTGGTTGACGGCAGCGGTCCGCTCGGAGCTTTCGCGCGTATCTCTCTGCCGCTCACCGCGCCGGGCCTTGGTGCGGCGGCGATCCTGTGCCTGATCTTCTCGTGGAATGAGTTCTTGTTTGCCCTCGTGCTCTCAGGGATTCACACCGAGACGGTGCCGATAGGAGTTGCCTCGTTTGTCGGCTCCGTGTCGATCGACTGGGGCGGTAGCTCCGCGGCGGCAGTACTGGCCATGGTGCCAATCTTCGTTCTCGGCCTACTCGCCCAACGCTTCCTTGTCCGCGGGCTCACGCTCGGAGCGGTGAAGGGATGATCGCCGTCGGTGCGCAGTACTACCGGCCACCGAATCCGCCAAGGGAGGATTGGGGTCGCGACCTCGCTCGCATGCGCGCGAGCGGCATGAACACGGTGAAGTTCTGGGCCTGCTGGAGTTGGATGCAGCCGTCCAGTGACGGAATCGAGTTCGACGACCTCGATGTGCTCATGGACCTTGCGCACGACAACGGTCTCGCCGTGGTGATCAACACGATCCTCGAGAATGCTCCTTACTGGCTCGAGGAAGCCGCTCCTAACGCCAGGTACCACGACCACGAGGACCGGCCGATCGCGCTCACGGCTGCGATGAACACACCTGGCGGCGGCTGGCCCGGTCTGTGCTTTCACAACGCCGAGGTCTGGGCTGCCGCCGAGCGGTTTCTAACGTCCGTCGTGCAGCGCTACCGCGAACACCCAGCGCTGATCACCTGGGATGTCTGGAACGAGCCGCATCTCGAGCCGGCGTCATATTTTCCCGATCGTTGGTACTGCTATTGCGCCGCGTCGCGCGCTGAGTTCAGCGCGTGGTTGCAGCGGCGCTACCCCTCGTTGGATGCGGTGAACGATGCGTGGTCGCGCCGCTTCGGGAGCTGGGATCAACTGCAACCCCCTCGGCTGTTCGAGGCTGTCCCCGACATCATCGACTGGCGGCAGTTCTGGTTCGAGACTCTGAGCCAGTGGCTGCAAGCCCGCGTCACCGCGGTCCGGTCGGTAGACGGCAAGCACCGGGTGATGACGCACGTCGCATTGAGTGGCTTCACCGGGCAACTCGCGACCCATACTCTCGACGAGTTCTCGCTGACGCGCGATGTCGATGCTTTCGGAACATCCAGCTTCCCTACCTGGCTCATGAATGACGATCACGTCGAGCAGATGTTCAATCTCGAAACCGCACGCGACGCAGCGGGCGGCAAGCCCTTCTGGCAAGCAGAGCTTCAAGGAGGAAGAGGACGGCGGGATGGTCTGCGTAGCACGCCGCAGCCGACCGAAGACTCGGTAGAACTCTGGATGTGGAACGCGCTTGCCGCCGGTGCTAGCGGAGTCATGTTCTGGCAATGGCGGCCCGAACTACTCGGGCCGGAGAGCCCGGGATACGGCTTGTGCGCACCTGACGGCTCGGTCACGGCCCGCGTCGAGGCAGCCTCGCGCGGCGCGGCTGCGTGCGCACTGCCGGAGATGGAAGGTCGGGTACTTGTCGCGCCTACCGTCGCACTGCTGGTCTCGCGACGATCGGCCTTGCATGCATGGGCGACAGATCGAGACATGGACGTCTATCGCGACGCTGTTATGGGCGCCTACCGAATATTCGCCGACCTTGACGTAGCCGTCACAATCCTGCACGAGGACCGGCTCGCGACAGCAGGCGTTCCTGACCACATTGCGGCGATCTACTGGCCGATGCCGACGGTGGTCGACGAACCGATGGCGCAAAGGTTGGCAGACTTTGTTCGCGCGGGCGGGCGCCTTGTTGCCGAGTGCGCGCCAGGCGAATACACGTCACTGGGCCGACGCCGTCCGGCCGTTCCCGGTCTCGGTCTTGCCGAGGTCTTCGGCGCGCACGAGGTTGAGACCGATGCCGTTGAGGAGATCACTCTCACGATGATCGACGGCCTATCGCTTGTCGGTGCATGGCAACGCGAGTCATTGAGACTCGACTCCGCGAGTGCAGTCGGTCATTTCCCCGACGGCTCCGTCGCCGCGTGCGAGGCGACCTACGGTGCCGGCACAGCGGTGTGGATCGCGACCTACCCGTCGATCGCGTACGCGCGCCGCCCCAATGCCGCAACGAGGTCGGCAATCGAGAGCTTGTTAGCACCCGCGGCCTCCGAGCCATGGGCCTCGTGGGCCGTGCCTGGGCCCGGACTAATGAGCCGTCAGTTCGTGCTACCCGATGGCAGGCACGCTGTGATCGCGGTGAATTGGACACGCTCAGATCAACAACTACGCCCAAGTGCAGGCACAAACAACCTGCACGTGCCGGCCCGCACAGGCCGCCTCTTGATTCTCGACAGCTGATTCCCAAGAGGCGACCGGCGGCTACCCGGCCGTTCGCGGCTTGAAGTATGCGTTGCTCGTCTTTTGCATCAGCAGGACCACGACCGCCACGTCGAGGACTCCGCCCACCAGGCTGACCGCCCGACTCGCGCCTGACACGTTTTGCCCGAGTGATCCGAGTGCGCCCAGGATTCCGAGCCCGCTGAGCACCCAGGTGACAATTCGCGCCCAGTTCCTGCCCTTGCGGACCTTCAGCGCGAGCCAGATGAACAGCACGACGACGATGACGCCGAACACCACGAGGCTGCCGATTGTCACGTTCACGGCAGTGTTAAGTTTCTGCGAGTCGAAGTCGGGGTTCTTCGCAGCGATCTTGCTCTTGATGGTGCTCTTCGTTGAGATCGCAACGATCACTGCCACCACCGCGATCGCGGCGCCAAGAAACATTAGCCGTACGGCGTTAAGCACTGACGGCGGTGCTGGTCCGACAGGCACGGGCTGGCTGTACTCCGCGGGTGGCATCGCACCGTAGCCCGGCGCTGCCGGCAGCGGGGGGTACGCGGGGTCAGTGGGTTCGGACATGGTCTCCCCTGTTTGTTGAAGGCCTGCTTGTTGAGATGTTGAGCGTCGAAGTTCTAAGCATCGCGACGGTTCAAGAGCCAGCCTGCGAGGACCAAGAGGATTGCTGTCCACAAGCAGAAGACACCAAACCCTTGCCACGGCGTGAGCAGGTCACCCTTGGCTTGATGCGCTTGCCCGATGAGGTGCCCCGCTTCCGACGGCATATACGCATGGATGTGTTTGCCGGCGCTGCCCGGCACCAGTTGGGTGAGCGGCGCGAGAACAAGGACAAACGCGATGACACCGGTAATGGCCCCAGCGGTGTGTCGCACCAGCGCGCCGATCGCGAGCGCGAAAAGCCCGAGAACCGCGAGATACAGACCGCCGCCGATCACCGCTCGCAGCACACCGGGGTCACCGAGCGATACCGGCGCGTGGTTGTGAATGATCTTCGCGCCGAGAAAGAACGACGGGATCACCACGAGTTCGCCGAGCACGAAGATGGCGAACGCGAACACGGCGGATTTCGCGGCAAGCATCGGCGTGCGCTTGGGTACCGCAAGCAGGCTTGAGCGAATAGATCCGGTCGAGTATTCCCCGGCCATGACGAGCACGCCGAGCACGCAGATCGTGAGCTGGCTGAACTCCAAGCCGCTACCGAGAATGAAACTGGTCGGGTCGGCGAGGATGTCGGATCGCGTCCCAGGATCGGCCTTTGCCCAGTTGTGCTCGTTCAGCCAGACGAGCAGCGTCGTGAAGCCTGGGGTGAGAATGACGAGCAGGAGCAGCGACCACAACGTCGAACGCACGGTGACGAGCTTCGTCCACTCTGATCGCAGTAGCCGTGCCGTCTTGACTCCACTCGATGGAGCGTCAGCGACGGCTGGCGGGAATGCCGTGGCGGTCGTCATGCTGCACTCCCTTCTGTAGTCGACGGGGATGTAGTCGACGGCGGTGCGGACGACGGCGGTGCGGACGGCGGCGGTGCGGACGACGGGACGGCCGCGCCGCCGATTGACCCCTCGTACTCGGCGCTGCCCCGCGTCAGTTCCATGAACGCCTCCTCAAGTGATGCTGATTGCGGAGCGAGTTCATGAAGTTCGATGCCGGCGCTTGCCGCGAGATGCCCGATCCGCGGTGCAGGCAGGTTGCGGACCGTCACTTCGTCGCCGTCCGTCGCAGCGATGACGCCGCCGTCGGCCGTGATGAGTTCGGCCAACCGAGCCACGTCAGGTGACTTCACCAGCACCGATTTCTCGGAGCTGCGTTCGATGAATTCCTCCGTCGTGCAGTCGGCCATGAGTTTGCCCCGGCCGATCACGATGAGATGGTCTGCTGTGACGGCCATCTCGTTCATCAGGTGACTTGAGACGAAGACCGTTCGCCCTTCGGACGCGAGCCGCTTGAGCAGATTGCGGATCCAAAGGATCGCTTCGGGATCGAGTCCGTTTACCGGCTCGTCGAGGATGAGGACATCGGGGTTACCGAGAAGCGCAGCAGCGATACCGAGTCGCTGGCCCATGCCTAGGGAAAATCCCTTCACCCGCTTCTTGGCGACGCTCGAAAGACCGACGAGCTCGATGACCTCGTCAACGCGCTTGCGCGGCAAGCCTTGGCTCTGCGCCAACACGAGCAGGTTGTTGTAGGCACTACGACCCGTGTGAACGGCTCGCGCTTCGAGCAGCGCGCCGACAACACGCAGCGGCTCGGCAAGGTCGCGGTAGGGCCGACCATCGATCGTTGCGCTGCCGGTATCGGGACGGTCAAGTCCGAGAAGGAGGCGCATGGTCGTCGACTTGCCTGCACCGTTCGGGCCAAGGAAGCCGGTAACAGTGCCTGGCTGCACGGTGAACGACAGGTGATCAACCGCGAGCTTGTCGCCGTACCTCTTGCTGAGATCGCGCGCTTCGATCACGCTTGAATGCCTCCCTATTAGGGGCCAGGAAACCTCCGCCCAACGTAGCGGGAATCGCCTCCCGACCGCCTCAGACATTTGTCACCTGCGCGGGGCTGACATCCGGCAGGTAGGGTAGACGCCGCACGATCGGCGTTCGTGCGCGATCGGGAGGGGTTCGGTGGCTGACGTAGAGACCGAACTCGTTCGCGAGCAGCAATACGTCGACCGTTTGTACTCCAGGCTCGATGAGTTGCGCGACCGCACCGAACGCGAGTTGATCGCCGTCCGGGCTACTGCTCCTTCGGGTACCCATCAGAACCGGTCTGAGCGCGATTCGTTTGCGGGCCTCTACGAGCAGCGCCTTTCGCAACTGCGGGCCGTCGAGGATCGACTGGTCTTCGGGCGGTTCGACACAGTTGAAGAGGGACGCCGATACGTCGGCCGTATCGGGTTGTCCGACGAGGACCGGCACCAACTGTTGATCGACTGGCGAGCACCGGCCGCGAGGCTCTTCTACCAGGCAACAGCGGCCTCTCCCGGCGACGTCGTGCGACGCCGGCACCTGACAACGCGCAACCGCGCGGTCACGGCGATCGAAGACGAGGTGCTCGATCTCGACGGGCTCGAGGCGAGTGATCTCTCGACGCTGTCGGGTGAAGGCGCACTGCTCGCGGCGCTCAACGCGAAACGCACCGGCCGCATGGGTGACATCGTCGCGACGATCCAGGCTGAGCAGGACGACGTCATTAGAGCCGAACTGCCCGGCGTGCTGGTGGTGCAGGGCGGCCCCGGTACCGGTAAGACCGCGGTTGCGCTGCATCGCGCCGCGTACCTCCTCTATACGCATCGCGAGCGGCTGGCTAGAAGCGGCGTGCTCCTCGTCGGGCCAAACCAGACTTTCCTGCGCTACATCGAGAAAGTGCTGCCGTCGCTGGGCGAAACGGGCGTCGTGATGGTGACGCCAGGCGAGTTGCTGCCAGGGGTCGTCGCCACGACTGATGACGTGGCCGAGGTCGTCGCGTTGAAGGGCGACGTCCGCATGGCTGACGTGATCGCGGCCGCCGTCGAGCAGCGGCAGCGGGTACCCGATGGCCCGCGCACGCTGAATGTTGAAGGTCACCAGTTGGTGTTACGCCCGCACGTTGTCGCCGCGGCGCGCGCGCACGCACGACGCAATCGTCGGCCGCACAACCTCGCGCGGGTCTCGTATGTAAAGGAGATTCTCGACGGGTTGGCGTCGCAGTACGCACGCCTGCTCGGCGTCCAACTCTCGGCCGACAATCGCGTCGAGTTACTCGCCGACCTGCGCGAATCACCGGACGTGCGACGCGAGGTCAACCTCACCTGGATGCCGATGACGCCGCAGAGCTTGCTCGAAGGCCTGTACGCGGAGCCACGACGGTTGGCCGCAGCAGCACCTCATCTGGACGACGCGCAGCTGGCGTTGCTTCGCCGTGATCGCGGTGCGCCCTGGACCGTCTCCGATGTTCCGCTGCTCGATGAGGCTGCCGAACTCCTGGGCGACGACGACACCGGTGGCTACGAGCTCAAGCGCCAGGCGGCACAGCAGCGAGCGGCCGAAGTCGAATACGCGAAGGGCGCGCTGCAGATCTCCGGTGGCGCTGGTGGGCTCGTCAGTGCGGAGGCGCTTGCAGGTCGGTTTGCCGATGAGGGCCCGATCCTGAGTGCGGCCGAGCGTGCTGCCGTCGACCGAACGTGGGCGTATGGGCATGTCGTCGTCGACGAGGCGCAGGAACTGTCGCCGATGGCGTGGCGTTTGCTGATGCGGCGGTGTCCCGCGAAGTCGATGACGCTTGTCGGCGATATTGCGCAGACGGGTTCGGCGGCCGGTGCTCACTCGTGGGCCGAGGTCTTGGATCCGTACGTCGAGGGTCGCTGGCGGCTGACCGAGTTGACGGTGAACTACCGCACGCCCGCTCAGGTCATGGTGTTGGCATCGGCGATGCTCGAGGCCGCTGGCGTTACGGCGACGGCGCCGCGTTCTGTGCGCGACGGCGACGTGCCGCCAACGGCTCATCTCGTCGAGCCCGGCGACGTCGATGCGATTGTCGACGTGGTGCGCGCCGAGTTCGATGTCCTCGGCGAAGGCAGGCTCGCGGTCATCGCCCCCGCTGCGCAGGTTGGCTCGCTTCAGCGGGCGCTCGCCGCGTCGTTGCCGGCCGGAATGGTGGGGTCTGGGTCCGGTGCTCTCGACGCGCCCGTCGGCGTGCTCGTGGTGAGCCAAGCCAAGGGTCTGGAGTTCGACGCGGTCGTACTCGTTGAGCCGGCTCAGATTCTTGCGGCGTCGGACCGCGGCGCGAACGACCTCTACGTGGCGCTGACACGACCTACGCAGCGCCTGCGGATCGTCCACAGCGAGCCGCTGCCAGCCGGGCTTGGCACCATTCTCGAGATCTAATGCTTGAGGTCTGAATGGTCTGCTGCGATACCTTTTGAGTGCACGCGCGGCGGCTTGAGTAATCGAAGGACGAGGGCCATGGGACGACCGATCATCGGGCTCACGACGTACCGTGAGAACGCGCGCTGGGGCGTGTGGGACCGGTTGGCGGACATCCAGTCGACCCTGTACACCGACGCCATCGCCGCAAGTGGGGGCGCGGTCGTTCTGGTGCCGCCTGCCGCTTTCGGAGTGCTCGACGTGCTGCCTGCACTCGACGGCTTGTTGATCAGTGGCGGTGCGGATGTCGACCCAGCGACGTATTCCGCACAAGCGCATCCAGCCGCCGGGCCATTTCGCGCCGACCGCGACAATGCGGAGCTTGCGCTTGTCCGCGCTGCGGTTGAGGCAGGTGTGCCGGTGCTCGGTATCTGCCGTGGGCTGCAGGTACTCAACGTTGCACTCGGTGGAGACCTGATCCAGCATTTGCCTGAGATTGAAGGGGTTTTGCCACACGCGGAGGGCAGCGGGATCTTCAGTACGCGAGCCGTCACGCTCGACTCCGACAGCTGGATCGGCGCCACGTTGGGCGCCGGTGTGCCAACCGCGTGCCACCATCACCAGGCTGTCGACCGAGTCGCGCCAGGGCTTCGGATTGTGGGACGAGCCGACGACGGGACGCCGGAAGCGCTCGAGGCCGCGGACGGTCGGCCAGTGTTCGGCGTCCAGTGGCATCCCGAGCAACTCGACGACCGCAGGTTGTTCGAAGCGTTCGTCGGCCTGGCCGCGAATCATGCGGCGAACCATGCGGTCGCCTTGCCGTCGGCATCGGCGTAGCGGCCGCACAACCGCGCGCCGTCGACGTCCCCGCCGCTCGTCTCGCGGTGCGAACGTTCGCGTTTTGGGTACCCCTTGCCGTTGAGAGTGAGCGGGTCTATGGTCCGCTACCAGACCAATAAGCCACCCCTCTCAACGAGGAAGGAAGCGGGATGTCCGAGTTCACGGAGTCTCGTCCCACCAGTACGCCCGGCGTTGCCGTCTTGAATGCGGACGAGAAGAGGTTGCACGAGCTCGGCTACGCCCAGGAGCTGCATCGTGGCATGGGCTGGTTCTCCAACTTTGCCGTCTCGTTCACGATCATCTCGATCCTGTCGGGCGGCATCACCACCTACTACCTCGGCATGGTTGCTGGCGGTCCACGAGTCATCGTTTGGGGCTGGCTCTTCGTGGGCGGCATGGTCATGCTCGTCGGCGCCGGTATGGCCGAGGTGTGCTCGAGCTTCCCAACGGCCGGCGGCCTTTACTACTGGGCGGCGAAGCTCGCGCCGGACGGCAAGGCTCCGGTCTGGAGTTGGTTCACCGGCTGGTTCAACCTGCTCGGCCAGGTCGCGGTGACCGCGTCCATCGACTTCGCCATGGCGACGTTCTGCGGGTTCTTCTTGAACCTCACGACCGGGTTCCAGGGAACGGCAAAGAGCCTGTTCGGGATCTACACGCTGGTACTCATCGCACACGGCATCTTGAACTCACTCGGCCTCAACATCATCGCCATGCTGAACAACATCAGCGTGTGGTGGCACCTCACGGGCGTCGTCGTGATCGTGGGCGCGTTGTTCATCCTGCCCGACGCGCACAAGCACCAGGCCATCTCGAGCGTCTTCACCAAGTACTACGACGGCCTCGGTTGGGGCTTCGGGGGCCACGCGATCTGGGTCGTTCTCGTCGGGCTCATGATGGCCCAGTACACGCTGACCGGGTACGACGCATCGGCTCACATGACAGAAGAAACTCGTGATGCGGCAACGAGCGGGCCGCGCGGCATCATGACGTCGATCTGGGTGTCCGTCGTCGCCGGCCTCGTGCTGATGATCGGGCTCACTTACGCGATTCCGTACGCCATCGGCAGTGACGGCTACGTTGCGGCTGCTGGAGCAGGCATCAACGCACCCGGCGTCTTGTGGGTTGCATCGATAGGTCGGCACGCCGCCGAGTTCCTTATTCTGATCTGCCTCGTCGCGCAGTTCTTCTGCGGCATGGCATCAGTGACTGCCAACTCGCGCATGATCTACGCCTTCTCCCGCGACGGTGCGGTACCCGGCTCGCGGCTCTGGCACAAGGTGAACAAGCGCACTCGTACCCCAACGAACTCCATCTGGTTCGCCGTCGTGGGCGCGTTCATCCTCGGCTTGCCGTCGCTGTACCAAAACAAGGGGTACTCGGTCGCGTTCTTCGCGATCGTGTCCGTTGCGGTCGTCGGCCTCTACGTCTCCTACGTCATTCCGGTGCTGCTTCGCCGGATGCGTGGATCTGACTTCACGCCTGGTCCGTGGCAGCTTGGAAAGTGGAGCCCCATCATCGGGTGGACCGCGGTCGTGTGGGTCGTCATCATCTGCTTCCCGCTGATGCTGCCGCAGTTCCACCCGGCTGGGGTCAACAGCTGGAACTTCGCTCCCGTCGCAGTGGTCGCGGTCATCGGATTCGCTGGCATCTACTGGCTGGTCTCGGCTCGCAAGTGGTTCACCGGCCCCAAGGTGCAGGGAACTGCCGAAGAACTCGCGGCGATCGAGGCGGAACTTTCGTCGCTCGGCTAAGGGTGTCTGCAGGTCTTTGGGTGCTGGTGTCGGCGTGAAACGCTGGCACCAGCACCGCCCGGTTAGAGGCTGGGCTGTTCGGACGGCAGGCCGGGTATGAGGCGTCGATGAGTCAGGAGGTTCGCGGTGGCTGAACATTTCCCGCGCCAAGGTTTGATCAGCGTCGAGCAACTGCGCATCGAGGTCGACGCCGGCACGGTCGACACAGTCTTGATCGTGCTGCCCGACATGCAGGGCCGCCTGCAAGGAAAACGCCTGACAGGGCGGTTCTTCCTTGACGAGGTCGTCGAGCACGACACCGAAGGATGTAACTACCTGCTCGCAGTCGACGTCGAGATGAACACTGTCGACGGATACGCGATGTCGTCATGGGAGTCGGGCTACGGCGATTTTGTGATGCGACCTGACCTGTCGACGCTGCGACGGGTGCCATGGCACGAAGGCACCGTTTTGCTGTTGTGCGACCTGCTTGACGTCGAGGGTGCGCCGGTCGTCGCGTCTCCGCGCGGCATCCTGCGCTCGCAGCTCGATCGGCTGCAAGAACATGGCTGGCACGCGATGGTCGGTACGGAGCTGGAGTTCATCGTGTTCCGAGACAGCTTCGAGGACGCGTTCTCGCGCAAGTACCAAGACCTCGTTCCTGCCAACCAGTACAACGTCGACTACTCGATCCTCGGCACTAGCCGGGTCGAGCCGCTGCTGCGACGCATTCGCAACGGCATGGAAGGCGCGGGAATGCGCGTCGAGTCAGCAAAGGGCGAGTGCAACCTCGGGCAGCATGAGATTGCGTTTCTGTACGACGAGGCGCTAGTCACCTGCGACAACCACAGCATCTACAAGACAGGTGCGAAAGAGATTGCGGCGCAGGAGGACATGAGCCTGACGTTCATGGCCAAGTACAACGAGCGCGAAGGTAACTCCTGCCACATCCACTTGTCATTGCGTGACGCGGACGGCGGGGCGGTGTTCGCCGGCGACGGTCACGGGGATCGGCACGGCTTCTCGCCGACGTTCGAGCACTTTCTGGCTGGCCAGCTACATGCGCTGCGTGAGCTGACCCTGTTCTACGCACCGAACATCAACAGCTACAAGCGTTACGTCGACGGCAGCTTCGCACCGACCGCGATCGCCTGGGGTCGCGACAACCGGACCTGCGCGCTTCGCATCGTCGGCCACTCCCCGTCGTCCCTCCGGCTGGAAAACCGAGTGCCGGGTGCCGACACCAACCCCTACCTGTCGGTCGCCGCGATGATCGCCGCAGGCTTGTACGGCATCGAGCACGAACTTGAGTTGCCGCCCGCCTTCACCGGAAACGCGTACGTCGCTGACTTCCCCCGCTTGCCGACGACCCTGCGCGGAGCGCTCGAGCTGTGGGAGAAGAGCGAACTGGCAATGTCGGCGTTCGGCTCCGAGGTGGTTGAGCACTACGCGAACAACGCGCGCGTCGAGCTCGCGGCGTTCGAGCGGTCGGTGACCGATTGGGAGCGCGTCAGGGGATTCGAGCGACTGTGACGAGTGCTGCGCCTGAGCTTGCAATCGAACACGACGTAATCAACCCTGCGACGGCGCAGCTGGTGACGACGGTTCAACTGGTGGGCCTGACCGAGACGGACGCCGCGATCGACCGTGCGGCCGAAGCATTCGAATCGTGGCGCGCGGTGGCGCCTGCCGATCGCGGTCGGTTACTGCGCCGGTTCGCCGACGCAGTCGAGGGCGCTCTCGAGGAGTTGGCGCAGCTCGAGGTTGCGAACTCGGGGCACACAATCGGCAATGCTCGCTGGGAGGCCGGCAACGTCAGGGACGTGCTGACGTACTACTCATCGGCGCCCGAGCGGATGTTCGGTCGGCAGATTCCGGTGGCGGGCGGCATCGACGTCACGTTTCGCGAGCCGCTCGGTGTTGTGGGCATCATCGTGCCGTGGAACTTCCCGATGCCCATCGCGGGTTGGGGATTTGCGCCGGCACTCGCCGCGGGGAACACCGTCGTCTTGAAGCCGGCTGAGCTGACGCCGCTGACGGCGATTCGGCTCGGTGAGCTCGCGCTGGAGGCCGGAATCCCCGAAGGGGTGTTTACCGTCCTGCCGGGACGTGGATCCGTTGTTGGGCAACGATTCGTGACGCATCGGGCGGTACGCAAGATCTGCTTCACCGGCTCGACCGCGGTGGGCAAGTCCATCATGGTCGGCTGCGCAGATCAGGTGAAGCGCGTGACGCTGGAACTGGGCGGCAAGAGCGCGAACATCGTGTTTGACGACGCCGACCTGGCGGAGGCGGCGGCGACTGCGCCGTATGCAGTCTTCGACAATGCAGGGCAGGACTGCTGCGCGCGCTCGCGAATTCTGGTGCAGCGCAGTGTCTTTGATCGCTTTCTGGAGTTGTTCGAGCCCGCCGTCGCTGGCGTGCAAGTGCGCGACCCGCGTGATGAGGCGAGTGAGATGGGGCCACTCATCAGCGCTGAGCAACGGGCGATGGTGGCGGCGTACGTCGACGATGCCGAGGTCGCGTTTCGCGGCTCGGCGCCTGATGGCCCAGGGTTCTGGTACCCGCCCACGGTCGTTTTGCCGAAGGACCACATGGCGCCGGTGTTTCGCGATGAGGTGTTCGGTCCGGTGGTCGCAGTGGTTCCGTTCGACGACGAGGCAGCGGCGATCCGGATCGCCAACGACACCGACTACGGGTTGTCGGGGTCGATCTGGTCGCAGAACATCGGTCGCGCGCTGCGCGTTGCCCGCGGGGTCGACTCGGGAAACCTGTCTGTGAACTCGCATTCTTCGGTGCGCTACAGCACTCCGTTCGGCGGCTTCAAGCAGTCGGGCCTCGGTCGCGAGCTCGGCCCCGACGCCCTCGATTCCTTCACCGATGTCAAGAACGTGTTCATCTCCACGAAGGAGTCGAAGTGACCGCTCGTCTGCAGGACAAGGTTGCCGTGATCACTGGTGCCGGTAGCGGTATCGGCCTCGCGTCCGCTCGCCGCTTCGCAGCAGAAGGTGCGAGGGTCGTCTGCGTCGACATCGACGAGTTGGCAGGCAAGGCGGCAGCGGACGACGTCGGTGGCATCTTCGTGCGTGCTGACGTGACGGACGACACCGACGTGCAAGCGATGTACGTGGCGGCGGTCGAGACCTTTGGTGGGCTCGACATTGCATTCAACAACGCCGGTATCTCGCCCCCGGACGACGACTCGATTCTCACAACCGGGATCGACGCGTGGCGACGGGTACAGGAAGTGAACCTGACGAGTGTCTACCTGTGCTGCAAGTACGCGATCCCCCACATGCAGGCGCGCGGCGGTGGGTCGATCATCAACACGGCGTCCTTCGTTGCGGTGATGGGATCGGCGACATCGCAGATCAGCTACACGGCGTCCAAGGGTGGCGTGTTGGCGATGAGTCGCGAACTCGGCGTGCAGTTCGCGCGTGAGCGGATTCGGGTGAACGCCCTCTGTCCGGGGCCTGTCAATACGCCACTGTTGCAGGAGCTATTCGCGAAGGATCCGGAGCGGGCGGCACGGCGGCTGGTGCACATCCCGGTGGGTCGCTTCGCCGAACCGGAGGAGATCGCGGCTGCAGTGGCGTTCCTCGCCAGCGACGATTCGTCCTTCATCACGGCGTCCTCATTCCTCGTCGACGGTGGCATCAGCGGCGCCTACGTAACGCCGCTTTAGGATGCGACGGTGAGCCTGTCGCGTAGGGCCGCAGCGTCGGCGGCTCTCGACGTCTCGCCGCTCGCTCCCGAGTTGCCGTCAGTCGATACGTCGCGCTCGAATATCCCGAGCCCTGATCTCCCGAGCCCTGATCTCCCGAGCCCTGATCTCCCGAGCCCTGATCTCCCGAGCCCTGATATCCCGCGCTCGGAGACCCCGATGCCGGACACCGCTTCCTTGCCCGAGCCGTCGTTGTTTGCGCCGGTCCTTAGGCCAATTCGCAGCGGCAACGCGTTCGAGGAAACAGTCGAGCGACTGCTGCACACCATCAAGCTTGGGGTGGTGAGGCCGGGTGAGCGGCTGCCCGCTGAACGCGATCTGGCGAATCGGCTGCGGGTAAGCCGGGAGACTCTGCGCGAGGCGATCGGGTCACTACGTGAGGCCGGCTACCTGGAGTCTCGCCGCGGACGTAGCGGCGGCACCTTTGTGGTCACGGATTCTGTACCGGACACTCGCAGTCGGCGCCTCAAGCCCTCTGCCGCAGCCCGCAACGACCTCGAGGATGCGCTGGCATTTCGCCTCGCCGTCGAGTCGGGTGCGGCCCAAAGCGCCGCACGGCGAAGTCTTCGCGCGGGGGAGCGGGCTCGACTGTTGCGCTTGCAGAACGCCTGCTTCGAGGCCCCACTTGCCGGTTACCGGCCCGCCGACTCCCGGCTGCATCTGGCAATCGCCGAGCTGTCGGGGTCGCCGTCGCTGGCTTCAGCGGTCGCCGATGCGCGAGTGCGGGTGAATGATCTGCTCGACGGGATTCCGCTGTTGCCGCGCAACATCGTGCACTCGAACCAACAGCACGCGACCATCGTGCAAGCGGTGCTCGCGGGTGACCCGAAGGCCGCGCGCGACGCGATGGCCGAACACCTCGATGGCACCGCAGCGCTGCTGCGCGCATTCCTCGCTTAGCTGGTCGCTTCTTGAGCTGTCGCTGCTTAACCGGTCGCTGCTTAACCGGTCGGTGCTTAACCGGTCGCTGGCCTGGGCGGATCGATGATCGAATGGCTCCATGACGAGCATTGAACCCAAGCACATCGGGATCCTGCTGTTCGACCAGGTCGAGGAGCTGGATGCCTTCGGGCCGTGGGAAGTGCTCTCGTGGTGGACGCTGAAGCATCCCGAGGACGGTTACGACGTGTTCTGCGTGTCCAAGGACGGCGGTCTAGTGCGCTGTGCGAAAGGCCTGGTCGTTCAAGCCCACCACTCCTACGCCACCGTGCCGTCCATGGAAGTACTCATCTACCCCGGCGGGATGGGAACTCGCGCGCACTTGCAGGACGCGCCGCAGTTGGATTGGGTGCGCATGCAGCGGGTGAGCACTCCGTTGATGACCAGCGTCTGCACCGGGTCCCTCGTCTACGCGGCCGCCGGGCTGTTGACCGGTCGTCCGGCGACCACACATTGGGCATCGTTGGACCACCTTGCCCAGCTGGACCCCACGATCGAGGTGCGCACCGAGGAACGTTTTATCGACGACGGCAATGTGATCACCGCGGCGGGTGTGTCCGCGGGTATCGATATGGCGCTTCACCTGGTTGCCCGGCTTGTCGGTGTTGAGCGCGCACGCGAGGTACGCCGTGGGATCCAGTACGACCCGCTCCCGCCGGTGTAATCGGCCGAGACCGTTTAGTCGCTCGCGTCCGGCCCGCCTCGGGTTGAAGGATGGTGGGCATGACACCGACTGGTCCGCTGCGCGACGTCCTTCGTTTCTTGCCCGTCTTCGCGGTCGAGCCTGCGGACTTCGATCCGGGTTCCGTTCCGGCCGAGCCGGCCGATCTTTTCGCAGGGTGGATCGCGGCCGCCATCGACGCTGGCATCCCCGAGCCCCACGCGATGACGCTGTCGACGTGCGACAGCGAGGGGCGGCCCGATGCACGCACGCTCATTCTGAAGGACGTCGACGCCGACGGTTGGTGGTTCGCGACCGCATCGCATAGTGCGAAGGGTCAGCAACTGGCCTCGCAACCGAGCGCTGCGTTGACGTTCTATTGGCCAGCCTTGGCTCGGCAGGTGCGCGTGCGTGGACGGGTGTCAGAGGCATCCCGCGAGCGAAGCGCGGCTGACTTTCGTGCGCGCGGCGTCGGAGCCAGAGCGGTTGCGTTGGCAGGTACGCAAAGCGCACCGCTAGTCAGCCGAGATGAATGCGCGGTCGCGGTATGCGCGGCTATGGGGTGCATCGAAGCGATGCCGGAGATCGCATTACCGGCATGGACGCTCTACGCAGTCGCCGCCGACACAGTCGAGTTCTGGCAAGCAGACACCGATCGCCAACACATACGCGTGCAGTATCGACGCGGGGGCAATGGCTGGACTCACACGTTGTTGTGGCCGTAGCCGGCGGCGTTGTGGCCGTAGCCGGCGGCGTTGTGGCCCTAGCCGGATTTGCCGACGACCCGGGCAACCGTTGCGCCCCGAGAATTCACTCGAGTTGGCGTGGTGGGTCGGACACGAATTGGCGGCCGCATGGGGACGTCCATAGGCAGGAGCCGTCGGGTTGGAGTTGGACGATCCAGCCGCCGAAGGTCTTGAGTTGGTGATGGCGGTGGCACAGGCAGCAGCAGTTCTTAGCCGAGGTGTCGCCGCGTGGTGCTGGGATGTTGTGGTCGATGTCGCAGACGGTCGCCCTGGTGTTACACCCAGGGAACCGGCAGGTCCGGTCGCGGGCCAGCAGATAGTCCTTCAACTCCGCCGGCGGACGGTAGAGCACACTGCCGTAGTCGAGAAGATAACCAGTCACCGGGTCGGCGATCAGCCGCAACCACTCCGCATCAGGTGCACGGTCGCGCACGAGTGCGGCGGGGATCGGGCCGTAGCCGACAAGCTCGGCGGGGTTGTCGGCCACGCCGAGCAGCGACGGCAAGTCGGTGATGAACTGCACTTGGTGGCGTCGGCCTTGCCGACGCGGTGCGTTCGGGTCGGCCAGAGCATTGTTGGCCCACGTGACCAGCGCGTCGGAGCGGTAGGCGTCGATGCCCTCATCCATCAGCCCGGCAGCCCTGGCGGCGGCTTGCAACTGCATCGCGGTGGCATCCATGGCCAGCCATACCGTTTGCGCGTCGACCGCGGACATCGTGATCTGCAGTTGGCTCGTCACGGTGTCGTAGAAGTCGACCCTCTCTACCCAACGGTGCTTCAGCGCCGCCGTGTGCTCGGCGAGCACCAGATCGGGGTTCGCGGCCAACACCGCGCGGCGCAAGGTGCGGCGAAACGCCGCCCAGCTTTGGCCCTTGATGCGAGACGCGACCCGCGCGTCAACCGAGGCGACGCCGAGTTGACCCAGCCCGGCGTCGTTGACCGCCTCGGCGACCAGCTGCGCTTGCCGATAACCCATGAACCCGGCCGCCATCATCGCCTGGCAGTGCGGTAGCGATTCGGTGATCTTGCGGGCCACACCGGCTCGGGTCTGTGCGCCGCCGGTGGTCATCCCCAACGTCGCCGCGACCAGGTTCACCCCGCCGTCAATGCTGTCGCGGCCCAACGGATCCTTGCTGTCGGGATCTGGTGGTGGCGTCGGACCCGCGACCCGCGCGGTCAGCCGCACGCCCAACTCGGCCAGCCACGCCTGCTGGCGTTCCACCAACTCCAACGCCACCGATGCGGATTGTTCGTCGAGGGTGTCAATGTCAAGGTGCGACAAGCAGCTGACCGCGAAAAGCCCTGGCTCGAAATCCAGCAGATCCTGCAAAGACCAGGCGGGCGCAGCATCGGGTAACAACGACAAGGCGACAGCGCGACCGGCGACGCCAACGTCGGCATCAACGTCGAGATCGACACCAACCTCCGCGATCAACATGCAACGAAGGTATCCGCGACCACCGACACTTTCTGCCCGCACGTTCGGACCCCGAAATCTGTGCACGTGAAGCAGCATGTGGACAACCGACGTGAAAATCCCGGCGTCTCAGCGGTCGTTTTCTTCGCTGGCTTTCATGTTTGTCACAGGAAACCTCCAGCTTCCGCGGGCACGGTAGCTGGTAGCGATCGCCGGTTTGTGTGACGGCGACGTCGAGATGGTGCCGAATACGAGGAGCGCACGTGGATTCAAACGACGAGATCAAGCCGGACGTCGAGCGCGACGAGGCGGCCGCGCAACCAGCGCCGCCGTTCGCGCCGTTCGCGCCGTTCGCGCCGAGCACACCAGCTACGCCGAGCACACCAGCTACGCCGAGCACACCAGGTACGCCGACTGCGCCGGACGTGCCTGTCACAGCTGCGTCGGCCGACCCCACCGCGCCGAGTGTGCCGACTGAGCCCGCCGTGCCAGCCGCGTCGGCCGGCTCAACTCCTCCGGATGCGCCGGTTCTCCCAGGTCTCCCAGCGAACGTGACTCCGCCGTGGTGGTCGCGAATGGACGAGACGCCCACCCAAGGACCCGCCGAGGAGCCCGCGTCTTGGGAGAGCGTCGCGGCACCCGGGGCGCCCGCGTATGACCCCGGGGCACCCGCGTATGACCCCGGGGCACCCGCGTATGACACAGCATCGTTTGCCGCATCGCCGTACACCGGCGCGCCCACCGACGTCATCGCCGGCGGCGGGGGAACGGATACCCCACCCGCTGACGCAACAACAACCGATGGTGCCAAGCCGCGCCGCGGCGTGATGGCTGCGGCTGCACTGGTCGCCGCGGCTGTCGTCATATCGGCTGCGGCCAGCGGGACCGTCGTCCACATTGTTGACGACCACTCCGGAAAGAACTCGACCACGGCAGCATCGGTACCGACGGCCGCCACGAGCTCGTTGCCTCCGGCCGCGTCAGTGGCCGCGGACGTGAAGACCGCGCTCGCTCGCATCGAACCCTCAGTCGTCCTTATTAACGACACGATCACGTCCTCCGGTGCAGGTGGCCAGGGCGGCTTCGGTGGGTTCGGTGGCTTCGGCGGGTTCCAAGAAAGCGGCGCCGGCACCGGCATCATCATCACCGCCGACGGTGAGATCGTGACGAACGCGCACGTCGTCAACGGTGCGACAGCCATCACGGTAACCCTGCCGAATAACGGCGGCACGCACCCGGCGTCCATCGTCGGAATCGACACCACGCAAGACCTCGCAGTCATAAAGATCTCGGGTGTCACGAACTTGAAGCCCGCGACGTTTGCCAACTCCGACACAGCCGCAGTAGGCGACAGCGTTCTCGCGGTCGGTAACGCGCTCGGCTACGGTGGCGCGCCGACGGTTACCGAGGGCATCTTGTCGGCGAAGGGTCGCACCCTCACGGGTACTGACGACAACCTGTCGAACTTGCTACAGACCGACGCCGCGATCAACCCCGGCAACAGCGGTGGACCGCTCGTCGACAGCACCGGGCAAGTCATCGGCATCAACGTCGCCGTCGCCTCGGGCACGACGACCGAGCCTGCGCAGAACATCGGCTTCAGCATTCCGAGCAACACCGTGGTCAATGACCTGCCCTCACTGAAGGCAGGCAAGGGCGCCAGCAGTCAGGGCGGCCAGACCACGCAGAGCGGCACGTTCCTCGGTGTCTCGGTCGCCGACGCAACTGGCGGTGCACTCGTGCAAGCGGTCGAGGCGGGCAGTCCTGCTGCGGCCGCCGGGATCCAGGTCGGCGACCTGATCACCTCGGTCGACGGCAAGGCGATTGCCGACGGGACCGCGCTACAGCAGGCGATTCGGTCGGAGAAGTCCGGGACGACGGTCACGATCGGCATCACGCGCAACGGCTCGCCGACGACAGTGAAGGCGACGCTCAGCACTACGCAACTCAGTTCGTAACCCCACCCAGTAACACCCCAAGGCGGACGGCGGCACTGTCGAGCAGGCAGCGCCGCCGTCCGTTTGCTTGGGCGTGCGCCAAGATGGCTGTTGCAGTTCGGGGCAGTTCACCGGCGCACAGGAGGTAAGCATGGGTGACCTCGTCACCGTCGCAACGACCTCCACCGACGCGATGTCCTCCGATGAACTCGACGAGGCCATCCAACGTCTCCCCGAACCCGAACAGTTGCGTGCTAGCCGCATCCGTGCGGAGACACCGCGCGCCGCTTTTGTGGTGGGCCGACTTCTGTTGCGGTCAACGGTGGCGCGCATCGCCGCCGTCCTGCCTAAATATGTCGCCATCGAACTTGAGTCGACTGGTCGACCGGTTCTCACCGGCGCGCTCGGCGGCTACTTCGTGAGCATCGCGCACAGTGGCCCGCACGTCGTCGTCGGTTTCGCAAACCAACAAATCGGAGTGGACGTCGAGCAGTTCCGGCAATCAGCTCCTTCCCCTCGGTTGATGGCACGCGTTTGCTCGGCTGACGAACTGCGCCTCCTGGAGAAGATGAACGATGACGAGCGCGCAGTTGCGTTTATGACGGTGTGGACGCGCAAAGAGGCATACGGCAAAGCGATCGGCGTCGGCATCGGTTTCGGGCTGCGGTCCATCACCGTGGGCATGAGCGGCTCGACCATCTCCGGCGGCACCGGCGATTGGCACGTCGCCGATGTCAACGTCGGCCAGCGGTGTGCGGGTGCAGTTGTCGCGCAAGGGGCTGATTGGAGAGTGCAGGTCGACCGGGTAGATCGGCGAAGTTTGTAGGGGCGTGGTTGACCGCTGTGACCCCAGCGTGTCTAGGGTGGTCGATGCGAACCTGGATAGGCGCGCTTGCCGCGCTCGTATTGGCTGCCCCACTTGTCGCGGTGTCGACGAGCGTTCCGACTGCTGCCGGTGCGACTGGTCTTGCGGTCACCCGAGTCGCTGGCGCCGACCGCTACGCGAGTGCCGCCGCAATCGCCGATGCAGGCTGGCCGAACGCGCTCCCACCCAACAGCACCCTGCTGCTCGCCACTGGGTCGACGTTTCCTGATGCAGTGGCCGGGTCCGCAGCTGCCGGACACCTCGGCGTCCCCTTGCTGCTGACGGCAAGCGGCTCACTGTCGGCGTCTGCTGCCGCCGAGATCGATCGCCTCAAGCCGGCCCAGGTTGCACTGCTCGGTGGTACGTCGGCAATAAGTGCCGCGGTTGCGCAACAGGTTGCCACGCACGGCGCAACAGTTGTTCGCTGGCAGGGTGGCGACCGCTACGCGACCGCTGTCGCAGTCTCGCAGGCGACATATCCGAACGGCGCGACGACGGTGTACCTCGCCACCGGCACCAACTTCCCCGATGCCCTCGCAGGTGCGGCGCTCGCTGCGGTTGCAGGCGGTCCGCTGCTGCTCACCGATCCGAACACGATGCCCGCCGAGACAGTGAACGAGATCATCAGGTTGCACCCGTCGGCGATCGTGGTGCTGGGTGGCACGAACGCGGTCAGTGCTCAGGTTGCGACGACTGCAGTGGCAGCCGCTCATGGAGCAGCGCTCTCGCGTCTGCAAGGCCCCGACCGATATCAGACCGCCGACGCAGTCGCGTCCGTGCTCGTAGCAGTCAAGGGCGGGACGACGGCGAGCAACGGCGTTCTCCTTGCAACAGGTCTCGATTTCCCTGACGCACTTGCGGGCGCTGCGTGGGCTGGTGAAAGTGATCGGCCGCTGCTCCTAGCGCCGTCGACGTACATCACACCGCAGACCTGGCAGACGATTCAGTCGCTTGCGGCACCGAGCGTGGTCGTGCTCGGAGGCACGAGTGCGATCAACGCTGCCGTCGCGTCAGGTCTCAGCTCGGGCAACCCGCCGACGTCGCCACCGGCGCCCGTCGTCGGCGGTGCGACCGACTGGCCGACGTACCACCACGACGCGCAACGCACCGGCCTGACAACGGCGACGCCGGCATTCGCCGGTTTCTCCGCGGGCTGGAAGGCGTCGTTGGACGGCGCCGTCTACGGCCAACCGATCGTGCTTGGAACCACGGTCCTAGCCGCGACCGAGGGCGGCTCGTTGTACGGGTTGTCGCTGTCGACCGGCGCGGTGCTGTGGCGCGCGCACATCGCTGACCCGATCGCGCAATCGCTGCTTCCGTGCGGTGACATCGATCCGCTCGGCATCACGGGCACTCCTGCATACGACCCCAGTGACGGACTCGTGCTGGCCGTCGCAGAAACCGCCGGTGGCCATCACACCCTGGCTGGTGTAAGTCTCGCGACCGGCACGATCGTCTTTCATCGCACGCTTGATCCGTTGTCTGGCACGGCGATCGCAAGCCAGCAGCGCGGCGCAATCCTGGTGGCGAACGGCCGGGTGTACGTCGCGTACGGCGGCCTCGCGGGCGACTGCGCGAGCTACATCGGCCAGGTCGTGTCAGTGGCAAGCAATGGCAGCGGGACGCCGATTGGCTGGGCGGTGCCGACCACTCGTGAAGGCGGCATCTGGGCGCCGGCCGGGCCCGTCGAGGACACCGACGGCACGATCCTCGTGGCGGCCGGCAACGGTGCATCGGACACGACCTACGACGGGTCGGACTCCGTCACGCGGCTCTCGCCAACGCTGACCCGGCTCGACTACTTCGCGCCGGCCACCTGGGCGAACGACAACGACAACGACCTCGACCTCGGCTCGATGTCGCCTGTCCTCGTCGGCGGCAAGGTGTTCATCGCGGGCAAGCGCGGCAGCGGTTACCTCCTCGACCCCGCCCATTTCGGGGGCGTGGGAGGCCAAGTGACGCAGATCGGCACGTTCTGCAAGCCCTTCGGCGGCGCCTCGGTTTCGGGGAACACGGCCTACCTTCCGTGCACCGATGGCATTCGTGCCCTTTCCGTTTCCGGGGGCCAGATGACGATCGCGTGGCACGCGGCGTCGAACCTGACCGGACCGCCGGTGGTTGCGTCGGGCACTGTCTACACGACAGATGGGTCAGGGTCGGTGGTCGCACTGAACGCGACGTCGGGGGCAACGGTGGGTCAGATTTCGGTCGGGTCGCTGCCGCATTTCGCGTCACCCAGCCTGTCGGGCACATGGGTGCTGATCGGTACCCTGAGCGGCGTCACCGCAGTTCGGATGTGACCGCAGTTCGGATGTGACCGCAGTTCTTATGTGACCAGACCAGGGAGCACGTCTTGACGTACCACGCGGCCGATTCCCGCTACGACCAGATGACCTACCGGCGTTGTGGCCGCAGTGGCATCGACTTGCCCGCGGTATCACTTGGCCTGTGGCACAACTTCGGTGATGACAAGCCCCTTGAGAGCCAGCGCGCGATCCTGCGCCGGGCGTTTGATCTCGGGATCACGCACTTCGACCTGGCGAACAACTACGGACCGCCATACGGCGGTGCGGAGACGAACTTCGGCCACCTGTTCGCGCAGGATTTCAAGCCCTACCGCGACGAGCTCATCATCTCCAGCAAGGCCGGTTGGGACATGTGGCCGGGCCCGTATGGCGACCGGGGGTCGCGCAAGTACCTCCTCGCGAGCCTCGACCAGAGTCTGTCGCGGCTGGGTCTCGACTACGTCGACATCTTCTACCACCACCGTTTCGACCCGGACACTCCGATGGAGGAGTCACTCGGTGCGCTCGACACCGCCGTCCGTCAAGGGAAAGCCCTCTACATCGGGATTTCCTCGTACTCGGGCCGCCGAACGGATGAAGCCATTGCGATACTGCGCGACCTCGGCACCCCGCTGCTCATCCACCAGCCGTCGTACTCGATGCTCAACCGCTGGATCGAGGAGGATCTGCTCGATGTACTGGGTCGCAACGGAGTCGGCTGCATCGCTTTCTCGCCGCTTGCGCAGGGGATGCTGACCGACCGCTACCTCGGCGGCATCCCTGAGGATTCTCGCGCCGCGCAGCAGAAGTCGCTCGACTCGTCGCTGCTCAACGACCAGAACATGACGCATGTCCGAGCACTGAACAAGCTGGCTGAGCGCCGCGGTCAGACGCTGGCTCAGCTTGCACTCGCCTGGGCGTTGCGCGACCAACGAGTGACATCGGTCCTCATCGGCGCGAGCAGCGTGGCCCAGCTCGAGCAGAACGTGGGTGCGCTCGACAACCTCGCGTTCAGCACCGACGAGCTCGCGGAGATCGACCGCTACGCCATCGAGGGTGGCATCAACCTGTGGGTCGGCCCCAGTACGTCCTGACCGCACGCGCTTATCGGACCGCCCACGGTAACGAATGTCGTGACGAATTCTTGCAATAACTTGCATCGCTTGCGTTAACTTATGCAGGTGGCGAAACGACTAGCGGATGTCGCGGCAAAGGTTGGCGTGAGCGAGGCGACCGTCAGCCGGGTCTTGAACGGTAAGGCGGGCGTCTCCCCAGCGACTCGTGACGCTGTCCTGACCGCACTCGACGTCTTGGGCTACGAGCGACCGACGCTGCTGCGCGGCGACCGGGTCCGCTTGGTCGGGCTCGTGCTGCCCGAGCTCTCGAACCCGATCTTTCCCGCGCTGGCCGAGGTCGTTGGCGGCGGGCTGGCGCAGCGGGGCCTCACACCGGTGTTGTGCACCAGTTCAGCGGGCGGAATGTCTGAGGCTGAGTACGTCCGGATGCTCCTCGAGCAACAGGTGTCGGGCGTCGTGTTCGGGGGCGGCGCCGCCGCCGAGGCCGACGCGTCGCACGAGCACTTCATGCAGTTGCACGAACGTGGCGTTCCCGTCGTCCTGGTCAATGCGGCCGTCGAGCATCTGGGTTTCCCGACGGTGTCGACCGACGACGCCGTCGCCGTCGAGCAGGCTTTCGGGCACCTCCTTGCGCTCGGGCACGAGCGAATCGGGGTCGTCCTCGGTCCGCTCGACCACATCCCCTCCAAGCGCAAACTCGACGCGTTCACCACGATGGCGACTGCGGCCGGGATCCCGATCAAGGACGCCGTTGAGCGGGCGATGTTCTCGATCGAGGGCGGCCAGGCGGCCGGCACCCGGCTACTTCAGCGCGGTCTCACCGGGATCATCTGTGCCAGCGACCCGCTCGCGCTCGGTGTGATCCGGGCCATCCGGCGGGCGCGGCTCCAGGTGCCGGGCGACGTTTCGGTCGTGGGTTTCGATGACTCGGCCTTCATGAACTGCACCGATCCGCCGCTGACGACCGTGCGGCAACCCATCGATGCGATGGGCCGGGCCGTGGTCACGTTGCTGGCGAACCAGATCGATGGCGCTGAGGCGTCAGAGGAAGAGCTGCTGTTCGAGCCGGAGCTCGTGGTGCGCAGCAGCACTGGCCCTGCTCGCCGCTCGTCCGTAGTTGGCTCTGTCCGCGCGTAGTTGGCTCTGTCCGCGCTGGGCTGCGGCGGAGTAGGCCTCGTCGAGTTTCTTCGCTATCTCGTCGATATCTTGCGACAAATAGCTGATGCGTGCCATCGTGACGCACCATGGCCGCCACCTCGACCCCAACGCGCAAGGAGCGGGCTGGCCGCCCGCGGCGCCTGATCGTCACCGTCGTGGTCGCGGTCATCGTGGTCGCGGGCCTCGTGGTGACGGGCGTCGTCGTGCTGTCGAGCCCCAAGCACACCAGCCACCCAGCCGTGCCAACGGTTGCCGGATCACCGCCGTCGCTCACGGCTGGCCGCGGTGCGCCGCTGCCGTTCGTCGAGCAGGAGGCGGCGAACGCCATGACGAACGGCGTGGTGCTGGCGAAGAATCGCAACTGGGACACGCTCGCAGGCGAGGCCGTCGGGCGGTCCGCGGTCACGCTCACAGGCAAGGGCAAGTACGTCGAGTTCACCACGTCGCAACCGACCAACTCACTCGACGTCCGGTACAGCATTCCGGATCGACCAGACGGCTCTGCGTACAACGCGACCCTGTCGGTCTACATCAACGGTCACAAGACCCGCGAGTTGACGCTGACCAACAAATACAGCTGGTACTACGGCGCCTACCCGTTCACCAACACGGCAAGCAGCGGCAACCCGCATCACTTCTATGACGAAGTGCATGCGCTGTTGGGTAGGGAGGTCCCAGCCGGTGCGCGCATTCGGCTGCAAGTTGACGCTGAAGACACGGCTGCCTCTTACACGATCGATCTCGTCGACTTTGAAGAGGCACCGCCGGCGCGAACGCAGCCAGCGGGTTCCGTGTCGGTAATGACGTTCGGTGCCGACGCCACTGGCGTCCGTGACTCATCGGCAGCCTTCCGCTCGGCACTTGCCGCAGGCGCTGCGCAGGGGCGAGCGGTCTGGATCCCGCCTGGAACGTTTCAGGTCAACAAACACCTCGTCGTCGCGAGCAACACGACACTTACTGGCGCCGGTGAGTGGTACAGCGTTCTGACCGGAGACGGCATCGGTATCTACGGAAACACCGCGCCGAACCCGAGCACGAACGTCTCGCTCTCGTATTTCGCCATCGAGGGAACCGTTGACGTGCGCGACGACGCCGCGCAGGTCAATGGCATCGGTGGTGCTATGGGCGGGGGCTCGACGATCTCCAACCTGTGGATCGAGCACACCAAGGTCGGCATCTGGCTCGATGGACCGTTCGACGGGTTGACAATCGATCACACGCGGATCGACGACACGACTGCCGACGGGATCAACCTGCACGACGGAATCACCAACGCGACCGTCACCGATAACTTCATCCGCAACACCGGTGATGACGGCATCGCGGCATGGTCGGAGAACGACGCAGACACCAATGACGTGATCAGCTTCAATACCGTCGAAGTTCCCGTGCTCGCCAACAACATTGCGATCTATGGCGGTGCCGACAACGAGGTCACCGATGACGTGGTATCCGACACGCAGACACAGGGCGGTGGAATTCATCTCGCGAACCGGTTCAACGCCGTGGCGATGTCGGGCACCACGACAGTCGCTCGCGATACAGCACTGCGAACTGGGGTCCTCGATCCCAATTGGCACTACGGCGTAGGGGCTTTGTGGTTCTGGGCAAGCGATTCGGCGATGGCGGGCGCCGTCAGGGTGAGCGACGTCAGTCTGATCGACAGCTCGTACGAGGGCATCCAGTTCACCGGTTCATCGGTGACCAACGTCGACTTCACCAACGTCGCAATCGCAGGTGCTGGCACCTTCGCGTTGCAGTTGGAGTCACACGGTTCTGCAAGCTTCAAGAACGTCGTCGCCACGAACATCGGCGCCTCGGCGGGGATTTACAACTGTCTTTACACCGGCAGCTCGGAGCAGGCCTTTACTGTCACCACGCAGGGCGGTGATACGGGCTGGAGCAAAACGTTTTGCGGCCCGTGGCCGGCGCCCGTGCGTAGCTATGTGTATCCGCCGAGCGCCGGACCAGACGGCTTCGCAGTCGACCTCGCCTCGAGCGTTGGGTCGATAGCACCCGCTGGCTCGACGACGGTTTCAGTCACGTCAGCCGTCACGGCGGGTGCCGCGCAGCTGCTGCACCTTGCCGTCTCCGGGGCACCCCCCGGCGTTACTGCGACCTTTGACGCCGCAGCTATGAGTGCGGGCGGCAGCCGCATCATGACAGTGAAGGCAGCCTCGTCGGTCGTGGCGGGAAGCTATCCGATCACGGTCACGGCTACCGGCCCGACTGCATCGAAATCTGCGGTCTACACACTGATCGTTGGCCGAGCCAGTACCGGGCCGCTCACCGTTGACCACGCCGCATTGGCGTTCGCAACGCAAAGCGAGGGGACGGCGAGTGGTGCCCAAGTTGTGCACCTGAAGAACGGCGGCTCGACAAGCGTCGCTCTCACGGCGATCGCGACGACTGGAGACTTCGGGCAGCAAAATGACTGCGGACCGGTCATCGCTGCCGGTCAATCGTGCGAGATCAACGTGACGATGGATCCGACAGGCGCCGGCAGCCGAGTCGGCGCACTCACAGTGTCGGGCGATGCGGTACCCGTCGTCGTCCAGCTGAAGGGGACCGCAACGGCGAGTTCGAATCTCGCGCTCAACACCACACCGACCGCGAGCGGCTCGCAGGACGGCTACCCACCGATCAACGCTACGGATGGCAACACCGGCAGCTACTGGGAGAGCACCAACCATGCGTTCCCGCAGTCGATCACTATCGACCTAGGCAGCGTGCAGTCCATCAGCCGACTGGTGCTCACATTGCCACCCGATGCGGCGTGGACGACGCGCACGCAGACCATCGCGGTGCTGGCGAGCACCAACGGGGCGGCCTACACCAGCGTGTTGCCGAGCGCCGGCTACACGTTCGACCCGACAACCAAGAACACGGTCACGGTGCCGCTGGGATCGACGCCGGTGCACGCCCGTTACGTGCGGCTGACGGTGAGCGACAACACCGGCTGGCCGGCCGCCCAGTTCTCCGAGGTCGAGGTCTTCCCGTAGGACAAGGCCGGTTTGGGGGTATCCGACCGATTCGGTTAAGTGCATTCACTTGAACGTCACGATTTTGCAACAGCTAGTCAATCTATTGCTCCTAGGCGTCAGCATCTGTACCTTCGGTGCAACTCAGCTGGCACGGACGGTGTGCACCCGTCCGTGCCAGCAGGGTTCGAACGCCAGGTCGCCGTCGCTCCTCGGTGCCGGCCTGCGTGACTGCCGCGGCGAGCGACGCCCCGGACCGACTTTCCAGGAGGAACGTTCGATGAAGCACCAGAGATTGATGGCGCTGCTCGCGGTCGCGGCAGTAGTCACCGTGGCCGGCTGCTCAAGCAGCAAGTCCAAAGCGAGTGCGCCAAGCAGCGCGGCACCCAGCGCGGCTGCCAGCTCCTCCGCGTCTGCCCCTGCCGCCGCAACCAGTGCACCCGCAGCGACGGCCAGCACGCCCGCCAGCCCCGCGCCGGCTAGCTCCGCCGCGGCTAACGACGTCAGTGCTCCCACCACCATCACCGTCAACTGTGAGCCGCCGACCACCGCTGCGTCGCAGCGCACCCAGTGGCTCGACGACGTCGCGTCGTTCGAGAAGTTGCATCCGAACATCACGATCAACAGCAAGGACGAAGCTCCTTGCGATGACCCGAACACGTTCTCGGCGAAGCTCGCGAGTGGCCAGGAGGAGAACGTCTTCTACCTTTACCTGACCGACACGCAGCAGGCGATCGACTCCGGCCAGGTTCTCGACATCCAGCAGTACGCCTCAACGATTCCTGGTCTCTCTGACGTCCAGTCGTCGGTGTTGGACGTGTTCAAGAAGGGTGGTGCGGACAGCGGCGACCTCTACGGCTTGCCGAAGACCAACTACACCCTCGGCCTCGTCTACAACCGCGCACTGTTCACGGCCGCTGGCCTTGACCCGAACAGCCCACCCACTACGTGGGCTGACGTCCAGGCCGACGCGAAGAAGATCGCAGCGCTCGGCAACGGCGATGTCGGTTACGCCGACTACAGCGCTGGCAACACCGGTGGTTGGCACTTCACGGCCGAGATGTACTCGCAGGGCGGCGACGTTGTCGACTCGACAGGCAAGAAGGCCGACTTCGACAACGCGAAGGGTCTCGCGGTCATCAACAACCTCAAGCAGATGCGCTGGACTGACAACGACATGGGCTCCAAGCAGTTGCTGCAGTACCAGGACACCATCAACATGATGGCGGCCGGCCACCTCGGTATGACGATCGGTGCGCCCGACTACCTGACGAACATGCAGCAGACCGACAAGGCCGACCTCACCAACTTCGGAATGGGCGCGATGCCAGCCGGTGCGAACGGCAGCGGCACGTTGCTCGGTGGCGACGGCTACATGTTCAACAAGAACGACACGCCTGACCAGGTGAAGGCCGGCTTGTTGTGGCTGGAGTACGAGAACCTGACCCCAGGCACCGGTCAGTTCAACTACGCCCGCGCGAAGTCGCTCGGCAACCCGGTTGGTCTGCCGGAGCCCGACCTGTTCCAGGGTGCGACTGCCACCACTGACGCAGCTGACAAGGCGGCATCGGCGAACCTGCCGTTGGCCAACTACCAGCCCTACGTCACGGTCACGCCGAACCTCAAGGGCAACGTCGAGCCTCCGGACGCGCAGGCGATCTACAAGGTGCTGGACGGCCTTATGTCGGCCGTGCTGACCAACAAGAGTGCGGATCCGCAGAAGTTGCTGGACCAGTACTCGGCACAGGTAACACAGGTTCTAGCTCAGAGCAGCTGAGCTGCCAGATGTCAGAGCAGCTGAGCTGCCAGATGTCAGAGCAGCTGAGCTGCCAGATGTCAGAGCAGCTGAGCTGCCAGATGTCAGAGCAGCTGATCTGCTAGATGTCGAGTAGCTGAGAACCCTGGAGCACGCGGCCGCCCCCGGCCACAGCTCCTTCCGAGCGTAGGGACTGCGCTCGGAAGGAGCTGGTGCTCCGCCTGAATCCATTGGCCAATGCCGTTTCGCCCAACACACGGTTTTGCATAACAGAAGGTGGAGTCCGTTCCGTTGGCAGCCATCAGTGTTCCGGCCGCATCGACTGCCCCTGCGGCGCCGGGGCGGGCAGCGTCGTCGAAGACGCGGACCCAGCGCAAGGTGCCGCTGCGGGTGCGTGTCCGGGACAACCTGACCGGCTACCTGTTCTTGCTCGGCGCGGTGATCTGCTTCGCGTATTTCTCGTGGTACCCGATCGGGCGCGAGATCGTGATGAGTTTTCAGAAGACCAACTTCGCAGGTAATACGAAGTGGGTTGGCACTACGAACTTCACCCGCATCAAGAACGATCCAGAGTTCTGGACGGCGTGGCGCTCGACCGTTGAGTTCACGTTGTTTGCGCTCGTGTTCGGGTACGCGGTTCCGTTCGTCGTAGCTGTGGTGATCAATGAGCTGCGGCACGCACGGTCGTACTTTCGACTGTTGGTCTACCTACCGGTGATGATGCCGCCGGCCGCGGCGGCCTTCTTGTGGAAGTGGTTCTACGACCCGGGCGACGGCGTGTTCAATACGGTTCTGCGAGATCTACACCTCCCGACGTCGCAGTGGCTGCAATCGACGTCCACTGCACTCATCTCGCTGGTGTTCTTTTCGACCTGGATCAACATGGGCACCGGAACGCTCATCTACCTCGCCTCATTGCAGAGCATTCCGGGTGAGTTGTACGAGGCCGCCGAAGTCGAGGGAGCCGGCGTGTTTCGGCGTATCTGGCACGTCACCATCCCGCAGACTCGGCTCATTCTCTCTTTGCTGCTGATGCTCCAGATCGTGGCGACCATGCAGGTCTTCCTCGAGCCGTTCATCCTCAGCGGAGGCGGCCCGGAAGGTAAGACGACGACGGTCGTGTACCTCATCTACGAGTACGCGTTCCACTTCAACAACTACGGGAGCGCGGCCGCCCTCGGTCTCATCCTGCTCGTGGTGCTGGCGATTTTCGGCGGCGCCTACCTCTTCATCAGCAGTCGCGCAGAGAAGGCGTGACGATGGCAACCGCGGAGCGGTACCAAACGAGAACGCTGATCTCCCAAGCGCAGCTTCAGCGCCGTAAGGGCAAGATCGTCTACTGGACTGTGCTCGCTGTCTTCGTGCCGCTGTTCGCCGTGATTTTCGTTTTCCCGCTGTATTGGATGGTGACCGGCGGCTTCAAGTCCGCGCAGGAAATTATCCAAGACCCTCCGACGTGGTTCCCGCACGCGTTCCACTGGCACAACTACGTCGAGGCCTGGCAGCAGCTGCGGCTCTCGAGGCTGCTGGTGAACACAACGGTGTACGCGGTCGGCGCCCTTGCCTTTCAGCTGGTGTTCGGCGTTGCGGCGGCCTATGCGCTTTCGAAGTTACGGCCGAGGTTCGGCAACGTGATTCTGTTCATGATGCTGGCGACGCTGATGATTCCGGCGACAGTGCTGGCGTTGCCGACGTTTCTGACGGCGTTTCACATGCCGATTATCGGGGTGAACCTGACGAACTCGCCGTGGGTGATCTGGCTCCCGTCCGTGGCAAACGGCTTCAACATCTTCTTGCTCAAACGATTCTTCGATTCGATCCCTGACGAGCTCCTGATGGCGGCCTCGATCGACGGAGCCGGACCGATTCGCTCGCTGTGGTCGGTGGTGCTGCCGATCTCGCGGCCTATCCTTGGGGTGGTTTCGATCTTCGCAGTCGTCGCGGTCTGGAAAGACTTTCTGTGGCCACTGCTCGTTCTCACCGATCCGACGAAGCAAACGGTCAACGTCGGGCTCTACCAGCTCAGCACGGGCGCGGCGCAAAACCTGTTCACCGCTGCGCTGGTCATCGCCTCATTGCCGATGATCATCTTCTTCCTGATCTTCCAGCGCAACATCATGTCGGGACTCACCGCAGGTGGCGTCAAGGGGTGATGTCGGGCAGGTCTACACGGTCATGAAAGAGCAACGATTGAAGGGATTGCCACGGTGTCCGAGCTCCACCCGCCTGCCTTGGACCGAGCGAGATGGTGGCCCGGCGCTGCCATTTATCAGGTCTACATACGCAGCTTCGCCGACGGTGACGGTGACGGGACGGGCGACATCGCGGGTGTGCGGTCGCGGTTGCCGTACCTGGCTGATCTCGGCATCGACGCCATCTGGTTCAACCCCTGGTACGTGTCTCCGATGGCCGACGCCGGCTACGACATCGCCGACTACCGCCAGATCGAGCCGCTGTTCGGCACATTGGCTGAAGCCGAAGCCCTTATCGCCGAGGCGCATGCACTGAACATCAGAGTCATCATCGACGTCGTCCCCAATCACGGGTCTGATGCACACGTGTGGTTTCAGGCCGCACTCGCTGCAGGGCCCGGCTCACCAGAGCGTGACTTGTTCTGGTTTCGGCCAGGTCGCGGAGAGCACGGCGAACTGCCGCCCAACGATTGGAACTCCATCTTCGGCGGCCCTGGCTGGACGCGGATCACCGAGCCTGACGGCAACCCGGGGGAGTGGTACCTGCATCTGTTTGCGCCCGAGCAGCCCGACTTCAACTGGGGAAACCCTGCAGTACACACAGAGTTCCTCGACGTGCTGCGCTTTTGGCTCGACCGTGGCGCCGATGGGGTTCGCATCGACTCAGCGGCGTTGTTGGCGAAAGACCCGGAGTTGCGCGAGGTGCCAGCCGAGGGATCGGGTGAGCAGCATCCGTTCGTCGACCTCGACGAGGTGCATGAGGTCTACCGCGAATGGCGGCGCCTTACCGACAGCTACCCCGGCGATCGGATCCTGATCGGTGAGGTGTGGTTGCCCGATCGCGAACGATTTACTCGCTACCTTCGTCCAGACGAGCTCCACACCGCTTTCAACTTCGATTTCCTCGGCTGCGCTTGGGAAGCCGACCGCATTCGCAGCGTGATAGACGAGACCCTCGCCGATCACGCGCCAGTAGGCGCGCCTCCGACCTGGGTGTTGTCGAATCACGACGTCGTGCGCCATGTGACGCGCTACGGCCGTGGAGACACGTCGTTCTCAATGGACAACCGTCGTCTCGGCGAGTTCAGTGATCTCGAACTCGGAACGCGCCGCGCTCGGGCGGCTGTGTTGGTGACGATGGCATTACCGGGCGCGGTCTACATCTACCAGGGCGAAGAACTCGGCCTCTGGGAGGTCGAAGACTTGCCAACCGCGCTGCTGCAAGACCCGATCTGGTCGCGCAGTGGCTACACCGATCGCGGACGGGACGGGTGCCGGGTACCGATTCCGTGGGACGGCGATGGGTCGCCGTTCGGATTCGGCCCAGCAGGTAGTGAGCCATGGCTCCCACAGCCCGCGGGGTGGAAAACCCTTACCGTCGCTGCGGAAATCGGCGATCCCGAATCGATGCTCGAGCTCTATCGCGCCGCGTTGCGCGCTCGGCGCTCGACGCTGTCGCTCGGTCCTGGGCCGCTGTCATGGCTGCCGTCGGCTCCAGGGGTCGTGACGTTTGCGCGGGGCGACGACTTCGTCTGCATCGCCAACACGTCGCAACTGCCAGTCGCGCTCCCCAGGCACGACGCGGTGTTGTTGGCGAGTGCACCCATCGAGAATTCCCTGTTGCCTGCTGACGCAGCTGCGTGGTTGCGTGTGAGTGACCTGCGTCAGTGACCTTTCAGGTGAGTGGTGAGTGGTGAGCGCGACCGATACACCGCGGCCGCTGAAACGCGTGCTCGTCACCGGCGCCGGCGGTCGGCTGGGCCGGCATGTCCTCGCGGTCTGCTCGCAGGCGGGCATCGCTACAAAGGCGCTCGCGCTGGCGCAAGACACGACGCCCGCAATCGAGGCTGATGAGGTCTTCGTTGGTGACGCCCGCGACGTGCTACTGGTCAGCAACGCCGTCGCCGGCGTCGACGCCGTTGTGCACCTCGCAGCTATACCGTCTCCCGCGGGCGGCACCGCCGAGGAGGTATTTGGCGGCAACACAGTCGCGACATTCACGGTTCTCGAGCAGGCCGCCCGCGCAGGGGTCCGGCGGGCGGTCGTCGCAGGCAGCCATTCGGCGACAGGGATGCCGTTTGCGCCAACGAAACGAGTGCCCGCCTATCTTCCGATCGACGAACAGCTGCCGCTTCAGGTAGAAGATCCGTATGCGCTGTCCAAGCAGGTCGACGAACTGACCGCGGCCATGATGTGGTGGCGGCACACCCTCAGCGTCGTCGCCGTCCGCTTCCCTTTCCTAGGCGACGTCGACGACCGGTTGCCGCGACGGGCGCAGCAGTTCGCCACAGACCCCGCGACGGGCGCAGCTGACCTTTGGGGTTACCTCGATTACCGCGACGCCGCCGCAGTTTGCGTTGCGGCCCTCACTCCTCGTCGTCCCGGCTGTCATGTCGTGACTGTCGCAGCGCCCACGACGCTCGCTCCTTATCCGACCGAGCAATTGCTCGACGCGTACTTGCCACACGTGCCGCGCCGCGTCCCGTTCCCTGGCCGCACGGCACCCTTTGACGTCTCGCGTGCTCGCGAGCTGTTCGGTTTCGACCCTCGCCACATCTGGCCGGTCGGCGCACGCGATCTCGATGAGGCATCCGCATGACCCCGGCCGTGCACGAGTCGCCGTGGGTCGACCGCGACGCGCTGCGCATCACTGCCGTTCGTGCCATCGTCACGGCGCCCGAGGGCATCCCTCTTGTCGTGGTGAAAGTCGAGACATCGGACGACGGTTTGTACGGGCTAGGCTGCGCGACCTTCACGCAGCGTTGGCAAGCCGTGGTCGCGGCAGTCGACCAAGGTGTCGCGCCGATGGCTGTCGGTCGGCACCCAGCCGACATCGAAGACCTCACCCGTGCCGTGCATTACTCGTCGTACTGGCGAAACGGACCTGTGCTGAACAACGCGTTGTCGGGTCTCGACATGGCGCTGTGGGACATCGCGGGCAAGCGCCACGGTGTGCCGGTCTATGAGCTGCTCGGCGGCCGGGTGCGGGCCGCTGCGCAGACCTATCTGCACGCGGCGGGCGCCACCGTGCCAGAAACGCTCGAGCATGCGGCCGCCATCGTCGCGGACGGTTGGACGCACGTGCGGCTGCAGACCGGCCAGCCAGGTCTCGGCACGTACGGCGCACCTGGCGCGCGGAATGCCTACCCGAATGCGCCGTACCCCGACGGCTGGAACGTTGAGCATTACCTGCGCACGACGCCGGAGCTGTTTGCGGAAGCGCGCCGCGAGCTCGGTGCCGAGGTCGAACTCCTGCACGACGTACACAGCCGGCTGACGCCCACGCAGGCGGTGTTGCTTGCGAGGCGGCTCGAGGAGCACCGGCTGTTCTTCCTCGAGGACGTCATCGCTCCTGAGCACTACGACCGGCTCGCAGAGGTGCGTGCGGCCTCGCCGGTCCCCATCGCGGTCGGCGAACTTCTGTCGTCGGTCGGCGAGGCCGCGGCCCTGGTGCGCGAGCACGCGATCGACTATCTGCGCGTCCACGTCTCAGCCGTGGGCGGCCTCACCCCGGCGCGCAAGCTGGCCGCGATGTGCGAGCTGGTCGGCGTCCAGACGGCTTGGCATGCGCCCGGCGACGTGTCACCGATCGGGGCGGCGGCGAACGTGGCGCTCGACGTCACGTCGCATGCCTTCGGCATCCAGGAAGCCCACAACTTCGCGGACGCCGCTCTCGAGGTGTTCCCCGGCACACTGACCGCGGTCGCCGGCTACCTCACCCCATCGCCAGCACCCGGCTGGGGTGTCGACCTCGATGAAGAGGCGGCCGACCGGTTCCCGCCTGGCGCACCGGCGTACGGGGGTTCGGCGTTCGTGGTCCGGGCGCCGGACGGCTCGCTGCGCGCTCCGTAGCTGCCACACGGCGAACCACCCCTGCGAACCACCCCTGCGAACCACCCCTGCGAACCAATTGCGTGATCCGAGCGTCGGATCGGGTAGAAGCACATCACGCTAGCGCCCAGATTGTCGGAAATTCCCGCTTCTCTGAGCGTGACGTCAGGAACATCAACGGTCCTGAAGCGTTGTAACAAGAGCACGAACCCTATGAAGGAGACAGCCATCACTACGCGTGACCGCCAGCGGACAGCGAAGCAGCCCGTCACCAGCGACTCGAAGGTCGTTCGTGACGAGGCCGAGCTCGTGCTGGACGCCGGTACCCTAGATGATCTTGAAATCGACACTGTCGAGCCCGCCATCGAGGCCGAAGAGCCCGACCTCGACGCCGATGAGCCGGGCGTGTCTGCCGACCCGGTCCGCAACTACCTCAACGAGATCGGCCGGACGGCGCTGCTTGATGCCGCCCAGGAAGTCGAGCTCTCGAAGCGGATCGAAGCTGGCGTCTACGCCGAGCACAAGCTCGCCGGGAAGGTCACGCCCAAGCAGCGGCGTGAGCTCGAGGCCATAGCCGCTGATGGCGCGCTCGCCAAGGCACACATGCTCGAGGCGAACCTGCGTCTGGTGGTCTCGGTCGCCAAGCGCTACTCCAACCGCGGCATGTCCTTCCTTGACGTCGTCCAGGAAGGCAACCTTGGCCTGATTCGCGCTGTCGAGAAGTTCGACTACACGAAGGGCTACAAGTTCTCGACGTATGCGATGTGGTGGATCAGGCAGGCCATTACCCGCGCGCTGGCCGACCAGGCCCGCACGATTCGGCTGCCCGTCCACGTCGTCGAGCAGCTCAACAAGCTCGGCAGGCTGCAGCGCGACATGCATCAGCGATTCGGCCGCGAGCCCACTCCCGAGGAGTTGGCGAGTGAGCTCGATCGCACTCCTGAGCAAATCGAGGAGATGCTGCGCAACGCCCGTCAGCCGGTCAGTCTCGACAACCCGGTCGGCGACGACGAAGACACCAGGCTCGGTGACCTCATCGAGGACTTCGAGGCGCCGGCAGCGTCTGACGCACTGGAGTACCAGACCATGATCGAGACGGTGCACCGTGCACTGGCTGGTCTCGAGCCGCGAGAGGCGCGGGTGCTCGCGCTGCGCTTCGGACTTGCCGAGGGTCGGCCGCACACGCTCGACGAGATCGGTCGCGACGTCGGCCTGACCCGTGAGCGGATCCGGCAGATCGAGAAGGAGGCGCTCGCGAAATTGCGGGAGCCCGACCGGCCCGACTCACTGCTCGATTGGGCTAGCTGAAATAGTGCGGGCATGAGCGAAATTGCAGAGCCGCTGCCGCCAGGTGGTCGCGCCGAGCTTGTGCCCGCCGTCGCTGAAGGCGCCGTCCCGGCAATCCCCGGGGCGCCGCCTGTCAGCACGTCGGTGCCGGTGCCGGCCGAACCACTGGGCAAGTTGCTCCCGGGCGTGCAGCTCGGGCAACGCCCGCGGCATCGCGGTGACACGTTCGGCTGGCCTGCCAACGCTGCACCTGGCAAGCCCGAAGGTGAAGTCGACACCCGCCCATGACGTACGATCACCCCCATGTCTGACCGACCCGCGGACGACCTCGGCATCGACGAGCACTTCGGCCACATTCAAGCCCGCCCCGTGTCATGGGTCGTCGTGTTCCTCGTGTGCGCCGGCTTCCTGGTCGCCGGTATCGGCCTGATCGCCGCGAACCCGGTGGTGTTCTGGATCGGCGTTGGCGTGGTCGCGGTCGGCACGATCCTCGGCGGTGCCACGCATGCCATGGCCGACACGACGGCTCGCGTTGAAAGGCGACAGGCCAAGGCCAACAAAGCGGCAATCGTCGACGGCGAAGCGACCGTTAACTGACCTCCCTTCGACTGCGGGATTACCTTCGACTGCGGACGGCGGTTGGTCTCGGTCGCGTCGCTAGCGGCCTTTCGAAGGCTCTCGGCCGCGGTGACGGCGTCGCGATCGGTGGACGTGTTGTCGTCGTTGCGTGTCCCGCCGCATTCCGGCTGCTTGTCGATAGTCGCCGTGTGGTCTTCGTGTCTGCCACGAACGGCAAGACCACAACGACCAAGTTGCTCGCCGCCGCGTTGCGCGCAGCAGGCCCGGTGGTGACCAACGCGTCGGGAGCGAACATGCCCGCCGGCATCGTCGCGGCGCTGGCTCGCCCGCCGGTCGGCGTCCCAGCTCACGCACTCGCCGTACTCGAGGCCGATGAGACCTACCTGCCTGGCCTGCTGCCACAGACCGACAAGCCGTTGCTCGTCCTGGGCAATCTGACTCGCGACCAACTCGACCGCGTCGGTGAGGTCGCGATGGTCGCGCGGCGGTGGCGCACTATTTTCGCTGCCACCAAAGGACTTTCGGCGGTCGCTAACGCGGACGATCCGCATGTCGTGTGGGCAGCAAGCGCGATTCCCGATGTCACCTGGGTATCGGTGGGACAGCGCTGGACAGCCGACTCCGCGGTGTGTCCATCGTGCGGTTCGATCCTGCAACGTGACGGCGCCGGACACTGGAGTTGTACCGCGTGCGGCTTTCGCCGGCCTGAGGTCAGCTGGTCGGTGGAGTCGGGCGAGCTGCTCCGAACCAATGACGCGCGCTACACACTTGACCTGCAACTGCCCGGCGCGGCCAACCAGGCGAACGCTGCAATGGCTGTCGTTGCGGCCGACCTCCTCGGTGTGCCGCCGTCCGTGTCGTTACCTGCAATGCGCACGGTCGCCTCTGTCGGAGGGCGCTATCAAACCGTGTCGCTTGGCGGTCGTCAGGTGCGGTTGTTGCTTGGAAAGAACCCGGCAGGTTGGTCGGAAATGTTCGGCATGCTCGCACCTGCGCCGGCGCCAGTGGTCATTGCCATCAATGCACGCGCGGCCGACGGCAAGGATCCGTCATGGCTTTGGGATGTGCCGTTCGAGCGCCTTGCCGACCGCGAAGTCGTCGCGACCGGTGACCGGCGGCACGATCTCGCCGTCCGCCTGATGTACGCCGACGTGTCGCACACGACCGTGGCCGATCCCTGGGTTGCCGGCGCGTTGCCGTTCGACGCAGGCCTGCCAGACCGGCCGGCTCTCGATGCGGTCGGTACATACACCGCCTTTCGCGAGTTGTTGCGTCGTGGAGGAGGTGCCGACGATGCCCGCTGAATCACGAGTTCGCGTCGTCTCGATCTATCCCGTGTTGCTCGGAACCTACGGTGACGGCGGCAACCTGCGGGTTCTCGCGATGCGCGCGAAGGCACGCGGCTTCGACGTCGAGGCCATTGAGCTGGACGCCGGGGAGCCGGTGCCCGACGACGCCGATCTGTATGTGCTCGGTGGCGGCGAGGACGACGCGCAGGTCGCGGCCGCGCGTGCGTTGCGTGCCGACGGAGGGCTGCGTCGGGCTGCCGCGAAGGGAGCCGTTGTATTCGGTGTGTGTGCGGGCTACCAACTTCTCGGTTCGGTCTTTCCCGGATCAGACGGCGTGCCCGAGCCTGGCGTCGAGCTGCTTGACGTGACGACAGACCGGCTCCCGAAGCGGGCGGTAGGAGAACTTCTCGCTGTGCCCAGCACGGCCGGGCTCGAGCAGCCGCTGACTGGTTATGAGAATCACGCGGGAGCCACCCACCTGGGCCACGACGCAGAGCCGCTCGCCCGCGTCGAGGTGGGCGTCGGCAACGGCACCGGCGACGCCGTCGGCTCATTCGAGGGTGCGGTCCAGGACCACATCCTCGGCACCTACCTGCATGGCCCTGGCCTGGCCCGCAACCCTGAACTGGCCGATCTGCTGTTGTCCTGGGCGGTCGGTTCGCCGCTGCTCCCGTGGGCCCAGGCCGACATCGACGCGCTGCGGGCCGAGCGTCTCGCCACGGTGCGCGGCCGCCGCTAGACGCGCTGCCACCGACGCCACCGGATGAAGCCGCCGGAGTAATTGTCGGTCCCTTTCCCAAAGTTGAGGGCCAGATCGGGAAGAGGCTCGCGCCGGCCGAGGTTTTCGCCCTTGGGGGCTGGGGAGGTTGACCCAAAAGGGTTGGTACTCCGTGCGTGCGGGCGACGTCGGGGAGGTTGCGATGGTGGCGCTGTCGACGTTCGCGCCGTCTCGAGCCCTTCGCCCGGCGGTGCGCGCCCTCCACTCGCCGATACGCGCCCTGCACCCGCCGATACGTGCCCTTCAGCCGGCGATACGGAAGGTGCTGCCGACATGGCGCACTGCACCGTTCGCGTTGGTCTACGTGGCTGTGTTGGCGACCGCCAGCATCGTGCTCGGCGTACTTAACTCTGGTGATCATGACGCGGTCTTGAGGTTCTCAAGTACCGACGTCGACCATCTGTCGAGGCATCCGCTGTTCGTGCTCGCCAGCAGCGCGCTTTGGGTCGATGGCATCGTCGACTCTGTTCTGGCGGTTCTTGTCCTTGGCATCGTCGCCAGCGTGCTCGAGCGGCGCATCGGTACGCGCTGGGTGGTGGCGATCTTCGCGTCCGGTCACGTGGGCGCCACGCTGCTGACCGAAGGTTCGGTTGCCATCGGCGTCCACTACGGGATGTTGCCCGCCACCGCGACGTCCCGACTCGACGTCGGCGTGAGTTATGGCCTTGCAGCGATGCTCGGAGCTGCTGCCGGTCTGCTGCCCAGGCCCGCGCGCACGATCGGCGTTGCGGCCGGTTGGGCCTACCTTGGTTGGCCGATCGCGACCGGGCTCGATATGACGTCGTGGGGCCACATCATCGCGTTGGGCATCGGCGTGAGTTGGTGGCCGTGGTTGCGCCGCCACAACCTGCGCGAGCGCGACGTGCTCGGCGAGGTGCGCGAGCGCGATGTGGTCGGCATGATGGAGCAATGGTCGATGCCTCGCTCGCCGGTGCGCTCTTGGTTGCCGCGCCAACGCTCGACGATCCCAACTTCGCCCGGAGCGTCGTCCTCCTTCTCGACCACGATGATGAGGGCGCTCTCGGAGTTGTCCTCAATAGGCCCAGTGACGTTGCCACCCGTGACGCAGTCCCGCTCCCGGGGATGCCCGGATGGGCTGACGTCCTCAGCGAGCCCGCCGTCGTGCACGTCGGTGGCCCGGTCACACCGGACGCCGTTGTCTGCCTTGGCCGGATCCGAGGTCACAGTACGGGCGGCCCCGGGTCCGTCGCGGCGCACACACTGTCCGGATGGACCCCGCTCGCCGGCGTAATCGGCGCGGTCGATCTCGAAAACGAGCCGTTCGATCTGCTCGATGCGCTCGATGGTCTGCGCGTCTTTGCCGGCTACGCCGGATGGGGGCCGGGCCAACTCGAACACGAGCTTCGCCTCGGCGGCTGGCTGGTGCTGCCGGCGGAACCAGACGACGCGTTCACCGACAGGCCCGCAACGCTGTGGTCGCGCGTCCTGCGCCGCCAGGGTGGCGAACTCGCCCTGCTGCACACGATGCCCACCGACCCAACCAACAACTGAGCCTGCAACCACTGAGCCTGCAACCACTGAGCCTGCAACCACGCACTAGTCGGTAATCGCCCACGCGACTTCGGTGACAAGCGGGTGTGGATCTGCGAGTACTCCGGCGAGGTAACGCTCGCGCAGCGGTCCGGGCCGCCCAAGGCCCCGCTCGGCGACGTAGGTGCCAAGCGCGGCGTACGTGTCATCGATCCGCGTATCTGGTCCGTCGTGGACCGTGACCGCGAAGTTGCCCCCAACAACTCGTGTCATGGCGACGCGCCCGGTCGTTGGCAGTGCGACGTCGGCCGGGAGCTGCGCAGATACGGGGAACCAGAGGGTGGCTTGGCCTTCTTCATCGGCGAACAGTTCATGTTCGTAGAGTCCGCCGAGCGGGCCGGTGGCGGCGACCCCCGCCGCCCGCAGCGCGTCGTCCAAATCGGCAACGGCGGAGTGCCACCACGCGGCGATGTCGTCGAGCCGCACCGTCTCCGTGATTGCGACGGCGACCATCGTGGGCTCGCGGCGAATGTCTATCCGGGTTGGGGGATCGGCCGGGGTGATCAACGCTCGCAGCGCGGCCACCGCTTCTTGCGTCTGCAGAAGCTGGTTCTCCATCCGATCGAGATGCGCAGCCAAAATCGCGTGTCGGGCCTGCTCGTCAGTTGCCGCGACGTAGGACAACAGATCCGGTACCGGCATGTCGAGATCGCGGAAGCGACGGATGAGCCGCGCCACCTCGACCTGCGTGACGTCGTAGTAGCGGTAGCCCGTCGTAGCGTCAACCTCGGCGGGTTCGAGCAGGCCGAGGTCGTGATAGAGCCGCAAGGCCTTGCGGCTGAGCTTCGTCATCGTCGAGAACTCGCCGATGGTCACCTTGGCCGCCACTGCACCAGTCTCCGCTACTCGGCAGGCCCGCTAGTCGCCGATGGTCAGGTCAGCGATCAGACCGTCGTCGAGGACGAAGCGGTAGGTCAGGTCGGCAACCCCGCCGGGGAAATCGCCAACTAAATGCGCCGTGACCCGGTACTCGCTGTCGTTGATCGGCTCGCTGCTGGTAACGGTCGCCGTGTAGGTGAATTGGCTGGCAAGGGATTCACGCCAGCCGATGATCTCGATGCGACCGCGGTAGGTGTGTCCTTCGTCAGTCACCGTGCCGTCGGCGGTGAAGCAGTCGGCCAGCGTGGCGAACTCTCCGGCAGCCGCGGCGGCCAGGTAGCGGGTGACAACAGCGGGGGCGCTCATGGGGGACTCCTTCGGGCTGTGCACGGATGCGGTGGCTGCCACTTGTGGTGGGTACGCAGCCGATGCTGGGCCTTCACCCAAGGGCCAGGTCAAGAGCGTCGCTCGTTTAGACTCGTGGGCATGAGCGACGTCGAGCAGCTGCCCCAGACCGAGATGCCAGGCCTTGGCACCTTGACGATGCCGGAGACGGACGCTCGACCGGTACCACGGCTGTCCAACGGCGACGGCGACCACGAGCGGTTCGCCCACTACGCGCCCAAGGACAAGATCGTCGAGGCGTCGGTCATGGGCACGCCGATCACGGCGTTGTGCGGCAAGGTGTGGGTCCCCTCACGCGACCCCAAGCGCTTCCCCGTGTGTCCCGAGTGCAAAGACATTTACGAGAACGTGCTCTCCGGCGGCGACCAGCCGGCCGAGTAGGTCGAGTTCATGCCGGGCGGCTCGGAGAGTCCTGACGTCACCGATCGCAGGTACGCCGACGCGCTGGACGACATCGATTCGCTCCGCGATTTTCGGCGGCAGTTCCTGCCTTTTCCAGGCGTGGACGACGACGAGCTGATCTACCTCGACGGCAACTCACTTGGCCGCCCGACGGTCGGTGCGCTCGACGCGATCAACGATCTCGTCGCCCGCGAGTGGGCGGCCGGAGTCGGATCGTGGGGTGAGCCGTCGAGTTCGGGCCGACCGCCCTGGATCGAGTTACCCGCAGTCGTTGGCGATTTGATCGGCGAGCAGCTTCTCGGTGCGGCAACCGGCCAGGTGCTCGTGTCTGACTCCACGACGATCAACCTTTACAAGCTCGCTGCTGCAGCTCTCGATGCGCGCCCGGGCCGCCAGACGATCGTCACTGAGGCCGGTAACTTCCCCACCGACAGGTACGTACTCGAAGGTCTCGCTTCGGCTCGGGGCTTGCGTCTGCAGTACGTCGACGTTGATCCGCTCGCCAGTGCTTCGGCGTCCGACCTTGATCTTGGATCTGACACAGCCCTCGTGTGCCTGTCGCATGTCGACTACCGTTCGTCGGCGATCAGTGACGTGGCGGGCATCACGCGTGCCGCACACGACGCAGGTGCGCTCGTGCTCTGGGACCTCTGCCACTCGGTCGGCTCTGTGCCGATCACGCTCGACGCGGACGGCGTCGATCTTGCAGTCGGCTGCACGTACAAGTACCTCGACGGTGGTCCAGGTTCGCCTGCTTTTCTCTATGTGCGAAGGGAATTGCAGGCGACGCTGCGACAGCCGATCTGGGGCTGGTTCGGTCAGCGCGACCAGTTCGCGATGGGTCAAGCGTACGATCCGACGCCGACGATAGATCGGTTCGCGACCGGTACGCCGAACATTGTCGGACTCACGTCTGTCGAGGCCGGTGTGACGTTGCTAGCCGCGGCCGGCATCGACGCAATGCGCGCTAAGGGCATCGCGCTCACGTCCTACCTGATCAAGCTCTACGATGCGTGGCTGGTTCCGCTGGGTTTTGAACTTGCCAGCCCGCGTGATTCACGCGTGCGCGGATCGCATGTCTCGTTGCGCCATCCTGCGGCATACCAGCTGTGCCGTGCGCTTATCGACGACCACGTCGTGCCCGACTACCGCGAGCCCGATCTCATCCGGTGCGGGCTTTCGGCACTCACCACGAGCTTTGCCGACGTTCATGAGGCCATGCGCCGGTTGCGTGATCTCACGACGTCGGGCCGCTATCGCGAGTTCGCACCGCAGCGATCGCGAGTGACGTAGGAACTCAGGCGATTCAGTGACGTGGGAACTCAGCCAATCTTTGGCAGGCTCGAGTTCGGTAGGACCTCGACCCACGTGCGGCCTGGCATTAACGGGATGACCTGCCCGCTCGTGGTCGCCAGCTTCATCGGTGCGTTCTCGTTCGGTCGGCTCCAGGTGCCGTGAACGACGACACCGTTGCGGAACACCCAGACCTGTCCCGACCCGATCACCACCGGCAGCGGGACGACGGTGCCGTGGGAGTCGTGTGCGCTGGTGTTCTTCACGCTGACCGACATCACGACGACGTTCGTGGCCGTCACCTGGCTGCCGTCGATCAAGAGGTCTGCATGACCGCTCTGGTTGCGCAGGTATTGGGTTCCGTTCCAGGTCCAGGCAGCGGTCGCGGCGCTGTACTGCGCGGTCACCGTGGTAGCGGGCACCGAGTTCGTCGGGACCGCGACCTGGTAGCTGAACATCGGTGGTGGCGGTGTGGTCGACGGCGAGCGTGCCTCGCCTCCCGCGTACAGCATTGCGGTGGTGCCAAATACCTGATGCGGGACGGCGTGGTCATGGCGAATCACGAACAGCGAAGGCGTGACGTCCCACCACATCGGAGTCGCGTTGGAGTGGTCGTTGATCGGACCGAGGTCTGACGACGTACCGCCTGAGAACGCGAAGTACGAGTGTCCGAGCAAGTGCAGGATGTCGGCATCGACCGGCCGCGCAGACCGAATCGGGCCGATGACCGGGACGTCCGCCGAGTGGAAGATCGCGAGCAACCGGGTCAGGCCGCCCTCGACCGGCAGGTCGTAAACGATGTCGGCCTGATTCAGCCCCGCTTGCGGCCACGCACCTTGGACGTTGTCGACCTTGACCGCGAGTGCGGGCCGCTTCTCGGCGTTAGGACTCGTGGGCGGCAGGCCGGTCAGTGGGTCGATTCCGCTGAGCACGGGAGGGGGCGCGGAACTGACCCCAGGGCTGGCGCCGGTCGCGCCCGATACGCCGGCGGCCAACGCAGCGGCAGAGGCCGACGACGCGAGTGCCTGTGCGGAGGACTCCGCGGCGGGTGAGTTCGCGGACGAAACCGGCGCAGCGGACGATGCGCTCGTTTTGTCCGATCGCGCGGCGGCTTGAGTGCAAGCGGCCAGCAGCAAACCTGCGCTCACGACGAGCGCGGTTGCGGCGATCTGGTGCCGCTGTCGAGCGCGAACCTGCGGCACTGGATTGCCTGCTTCCTGTCGATGCGAACCCGGCCGACCTTACCCGGCCGATCTGAGAAACGTGGGCAGACTGGCGAAGGTTGTCAGACCGTCCCGGCGAGGCGCGAGCTAGCCCTCGGTTTTGCGACCATGCGTACTCGTATCCTTTTCGCATGGAAGTCAGGACCGTGCTCCCGTGCGATGCTTCCAGCGTTGCTGTGGCACGGCGGCTGGTCCGCGGTGAGTTGGCGGCCCACGCGGAGGTCCCAGCTGAACGATCCGATTTCGTCGATGCAGCCAGCTTGCTGGTCAGCGAACTCGTGACGAATGCGATCGTGCACGCTCGTACCGACGTCGAGGTCAGGCTCGTGACCGACGACCACATGTTGCGCGCAGAGGTGAGCGATGGCAATCCAACGTTCCCGACCCCACGACGTCCGATCGGATTGGCCAGTACCGGCAGAGGGTTGTTGATGATGGACGACCTTGCGAGCCGGTGGGGCGTGTCGCCATCGGGTGCGGGAAAGACGGTCTGGTTCGAGCTGACGTTCGCCAGCTAATCGACCAGCACGTGGCCTGGTGGTGGCGGCTCGTCGGGTGCAACGACAAGTTCGGACTCCCGCAAGTGCGGCCATGCTGCGTGGAACATCGCGACCAGCGGTACCGCAACGATTGCGCCCACGACTCCCTCGAGGATCGAGCCGATGGTCAGCGCGAGGGCAATCGCGAGCGGGTGTAGCGAGACCGAGCGACCCATGACAATGGGTTGCAGAAAGTGCCCCTCGAGTTGGTGTTCGACGATCAGAATGCCTAGCAGGATCAGGCCTGGGGTAACCCCCTGCGTGCCCATCGTTACGAACACCGCCAAGCCACCACCGACGAGGACGCCGACGAGCGGGACGAAGCTGGTAATGAACACCAAGAGCGTCAGCGGTGCGACGAGCGGCACGCGGAGGACAGACAAAGCGACGCCCATGATCAGCGCGTGAAATGTCGCGATGAGCACGCTGCCCCTGATGTAGCCCGACAACGTGGTCCATGCGGCGAGCGCCGCGCGGTCGACCCGCTCGGCGGTGCGGGAGCGGAATGGCGATGTGACGAAGGTCCAGATCCGCTCGCCGTCGTAGAGGAAGAAGAACGTAATGAATGCGGTCAAGACGAGGCCTGCTGCGAACTCCGCCGCCACGCTCGCGCCACTCACCACTGTGTTGACGATCGCGCCCCGATGCTGATTGAGCTGCGCGACCGCCTTCTGTTGAAGGTTGGCGAGGTCTTGGTCCTTCAGATGTAAGGGTCCGGTCGACAACCAGTGTCGGACCTTGTCGCTGGTCGCCGACAGGTCTTTCACCAGGGTGTGCCATTCGACCGTCGCCCGGTAGACGACGAGGGTGCCGACGCCGAGCACGACCAGCACGGCGATCAGGAAGGCGGCCCACGTCGCAAGCAGCCGCGAGAGGCCGTGGTGTTGGAAGAAGATGGCGAGCGGCCGCAGCAATGCGCAGAACACCAGCGCGGCGAGGATCGGAAGCACGACCACTTCAATGCGAAGGATGAACTTCAGCAGGAAGTAGCCGACGATGCCGAGGGCGATCAGTCGCCACGACCACGCACCGCCGGTCACCAGCCACCGCGGCAGCACCGTCTGTGCCGGCGGCGGACCGGGCGTCTTGTTAGCCGCGATCGCCGCTTCAGCCGACGCGGAGACGGAAGACGTCGGCGTGATGAGCGGTCCTGTCGACATGCGCGGCTCGGCCTCCTCAGCTAACGGTCTCGGGCGGTCACATACTGCGCGATCTGGATCAGCAACTGCGTCGTACGCGTATCGAGAGGTGCCCCGTTTAGCGCCTCGCAAGCGCGCTCGAGCCGTCGCTGCGATTCGTCGACGGCCCAGGCCCTGCCTCCCGCTTCGTCGACGAGGGCGGTGGCCCGCGCCACTTCATCGTCGTCAGCATCTGGGTTCAGTGCCCCGGATCCGTAAAGGCTACGCAATTCCTCGCCTGCCGCCGTCCCGGAATTCATTGCTGCGACGACCGGCAGGCTGTTCTTGCGGGCGCGCAAGTCGGCGCCGACCGGCTTTCCGGTGCTGGCGGACGCACCCCAGATTCCCAGCAGGTCGTCGACGAGCTGGAACGCCAGCCCAAGTTCGTAGCCGAAGACCTCAAGGGCGTGTACGACGTCGGGTGATGCTCCCGCGAGGTGGGCACCGATGGACGCCGAACACGCCAGCAGCGACGCGGTCTTCCCGGCGGCCATCTCAAGGCACTCGTCGAGCGTCACGTCGAGGCGGCGTTCGAACTCCAAATCGCCGACCTGGCCGACGATGAGGTGCTGCGTCGCCACCGCCAGAGACCGCTGCGCGTGTTGGGCACGCACCGGCTCGACATCGAGAAGCGTCTCGAACGCGAGCGCCAGCAAGGCGTCGCCCGCGAGGATCGCGGCCGAGCTGCCAAAGACCGTCCAGGCCGTCGAGCGGTGCCGTCGCTCGGTATCGCCGTCCATCACGTCGTCGTGCAACAAAGAGAAGTTGTGCACGAACTCCACCGCAAGTGCGCCTGGTATGCCGTCGGACGCCGGGGCGCCCGCCGCCTCTGCGGACAGCAAAGCGAGCGTGCCGCGGACGGCCTTGCCCCGGTGCGCGTCGCCGTCGCTTCCGTCGGCGTCGACCCAGCCGAAATGGTAAGCAGCGACGTTTCGGACTGACGGCTCAAGCCTGCGTACCGCTTCGCGCATCGGCGCGTCGAGCAACTCGCGCGCGGCGGCGAGTGCCGTCAGCGCGGGCGATTCGGGGTCAACCGCAGCGGTCACCGATATCGACGTCACGCCGACGCCTCGTGCACGGCCGCCTCGGAAGGCGGGACGGCGGCGGCTTCGGGTGCTTCAGAAGTCGTCGCCGCGCTGCGCCATTCCTGCAATGCGTGCGCCGCAGCGACGCCACTGCGCACGGCGCTTTCCATCGTCGCGGGCCAACCAGTCGCTGTCCATGCACCCGCCACAACGAGGCCGGGCGCGTTCGTTGTCGTGTGCAATCGGCGGGACGCGCTGCCGGGCACAGGGCGAAACGTTGCCTCGCGTTCGCGGGTCACGAAGAAGTCTCGTACCACCGCGTTACGGGCGGCCGGCAACACGCGCAACAACTCGGGCATGAACTCCTCGCGCAACTGCGCGACCGGCTGGTCGATCCACGCGTCGGCGGCAGAGACGGAAACTGCGACGTACTGCCCGCTGCGCAGGCCCGAAGCTTTCGTGCGGTCGAAGACGAACTGCGCGGGAGAGTCGACGGCTGCGATGAAGGGTTCGGTGAGGACCGTTCGATCGAAGATGACGTGCACGTTCAGGATCGGAGACACGTCGAGGCCGCGCACCGCTGCTGGGTCTTCGATCGATCCCGCCGGGAGCAGGTCGGCGGCAACGTCATGGGGCACCGCCAACACGACGGCGTCGGCCTCGAAGCTCGTGTCATCGGTATCGACGCGCCAGCGGTGGTTGTCCGTGGAAGCGCCGGCGACCGCCGTGACCGCGCGAACGCGGGAGCGCAATCTGATGTCGGTGTCGTAAGTAGCAAGCACTGCGGCGGCGGCGTCGCCGTGCAGTTGGCCGAGTGGGACGCGTGACACCCCGATGTCGCAGGCGTCGGCCTTGCGGAGCAAGCCGTCCTGAAAAACCATCGCACCGAGGGTCAGCGACACCTGGGCTGACGGCGCGTTCAGGGTGGCGACGGTGAACACGTCGATGAGGCGCTCGAGCACCTGCTTCGACTGGCCGTGCGCAGCCAACCAACTGCCGAACGTCTGCGCATCGGACGAGGGTGCGTCGCGGTTCACGCGGTCGAGCTTGAGCATCGCAACGATCGCGCGGATTCGCTGCCACGGAGTCAGCAGCCGGTACGTCAGCAGTGCGCGCGACAAGTGCAACGGCGCCGGCAGCCGATCGCGGCGCAATCGCGCGATCCGGCCGGTGCCGGGGTCGATGACCGGGACGTCGAGTCGCGACTGGAGGAACGTTTGGTCCTCAACCCCGAGTCGGCTGATGAATGCGCGATAGGCGGTGCAGCACCGCAGAAAGACGTGCTGGCCGTTGTCGACGACGATCTCGCCGTCTTCGAACGCTCGCGTGAACGAGTGCGTCGCGCCACCGAGCCTCGCCCGCGATTCGAGTAGCGTGACCGCCCACCCTGCGTCGGCGGCGGTGACGGCAGCGGACAACCCCGCGAGTCCGCCGCCTACGACAATGACGCTGGGTTGGCTCGTGCGCATTGTCATCGCCGGCTCGTGGTCAGACTGCGCGCCGCGAGGTAGGCCTTTTCCCATGCAGGTAGCGAGATCCGCTCGCGCAGCACTGCCTGCGGGTCGCGTGCGATCCGCTTGAGGAGGCGGTGATAGATCCCCGCCATCGCCGAGCAGCAGGCTGCGCTGCGCGAATCGAGCAGCGGCAGCAGCTGCAGGCCTTCGGCGTACCACTTCTCGGCACGGGCCGCCTGTTCGCGTATCAGCGTCGTTGTGCGGCCGCCGTCATCGGCGACAAACCCCTCGTCGTCCAGCCGAAGCTCGACGCCCGACGCCTCGAGTTCGTCGTGGGGTAAGTAGATGCGTCCGTTCTGGAGGTCTTCACGGACGTCGCGCAAGATATTGGTGAGCTGGAGTCCTACCCCCAGCGCGTCGGCGAGTGGGTTTGCGGCCACCATGTCGGAGGCTTCGAACACGCCGGTCGACAGGCGGCCGATCGAACCCGCGACGCAGCGGCAGTAGTGCACGAGGTCGGGGAAGGTCTCGTAAGTCGTGCCTCGCACATCGAGTTCGCAGCCGTCGACGAGCTCGAGAAAAGCCGGCACCGGAATCGGTAGCCGAGACGCCGCATCGGTAAGCGCCAGCAAGACCGGATCGGTCGTCGCGCCACCAATTGCTTTGATGTCGCGGCGCGCGTCGTCGAGCAGCCGGAGCTTCTCCGGCGCCGGCAAGTTGCCGTCGCCGATGTCGTCGATGCGCCGGGCAAAGGCGTAGACGGCTGCGAGCGCGCCTCGTTTGGCGGGCGCGAGAAGCCTGATGCCGTAGGAGAAGTTCTTCGCGGCGGTCTTCATGATGCGCTCGCACTCGGCGTAAGCCGCAGCGATCTCTGCCGCGTTCGGCGGCGCCACGGCTTCGTGCTGGTTGTCAGTCATCGTGGTCCGCTCGACTCGTCAAGGCGCCGACCGCTTCACGCAAGGTGCGCTGCTTGGTGGGCTTCGGGGTGCCCGCAAGAACATCGAAGTCGGCGACCGTAATCGCGTGCAGCGCGGCACGACCGCCCGCGACGAAGCCGGCGATTGCGAGCTTCCCGCGCCCGGGAATGAGCTCGACGAGGGGTGCGCCCTGCGCGAGCAGATCGCGGGCGCGGGCGACCTCGAACGCCATCAACGTTTTCACTGCAGGGCTGGCGTGCGCCTCGCTCAAATCGTCGTCGCTGACACCGAACCGGCGAAGGTCCTCCTGGGGGAGGTAGATGCGCCCTCGGCCGAGGTCCTCTGCGACGTCTTGCCAATGTTCGGCAAGCTGCAGCGCGGTGCAGATCTTGTCGGAGAGTTCGACGCGATCGGGAGTGGCGAGTCCGAGAGCCGCGAGCACCAGGTGCCCGACCGGGTCGGCCGACAACGTGCAGTAGTGCCGCAGGTCGTCGAACGTCTCGTAGCGGTCGGCGCGCTGGTCGAGGCGGTTGGCCTCAACGAGCCGGCGCAGCGGCGTCTCAGGCACCCGGCCGGCGCGCACCCCCGTAGTCAATGCCGCGACCGCGGGCAACGAGGCGTCGCGTCCGGCAAACAGGGTGGTGACGTCAGCATCGACAAGGTCGAGCATGGCGAGCCGCACGTCGGCGTCGACGCTGTCCTCGTCGCCGATGTCGTCGACGAATCGGGCATAGCCATAGATAGCGAGCAAGTCCGCGCGCAGTTGCTTGGGCAAGAACCACAAAGCGACCGGGAAGTTCTCGGACTGCGCCTTGGCGAGCACGCCATCGAGCGCCTGGAGCGCGGGCGCGGCTGCGGTCATCGGGCTAGCATCCTCCTGGTCCTTGATCGGGTGCGGTCGCGATCGAGTGCGGGCATTCAACCCTACGATGAGGTCATGAGCACCGCGCCCGCTGAGGTGGAGCGCCCTGAGGCCGACGTCCGGCCTGACCATCCTTGGGTGACGATCGTCTGGGACGATCCGGTGAACCTTATGGACTACGTCACACACGTCTTCCAGAAGCTTTTCGGATATCCAAAGCCCAAGGCCGAAAAGCTGATGCTTCAGGTGCATCACGAGGGCCGGGCCGCGGTCTCGTCAGGTACCAGGGAGCAGATGGAGAACGACGTCCAGCGCCTGCACGCCCACGGCCTTTGGGCCACCCTGCAAAAGGACGACTGAGCAGTGTCCTTCGTTGTGGTGGCTCTCGTTGGCTAAGGTCAGCCGCCGTGCGCGCGGCCCGCGATTGCAATTGCGGGACGACGAGGTGCTGGTGATCTCACATCTGCTGGGCGAACTCGATGGGTTGCTGGGCGGTGGCGAGCCTCCTGCGGAGGCTGCGGCGCAGGGCACGGACGCCGACGATGCCGTGATCGCCGGTCTGAATTGGTCGAGCGACCCGGTCACCGCGCCCTCGGATCCGGCACTGCGGCGGCTGCTTCCTGATGCGTATCCCGACGACGCCGAGGCGACCGAGGAGTTCCGGCGTTACACCGACGCGACGCTGCGCGACGGGATGCACGCCGACCTGCTCGCCGTCCGCGAATCGTTGTTGGTGATCGGTGAGAACGGGCAGGCGAGCTTGTCCGATGAGTTGGCGCAGGCCTGGTTGCGGGTGCTGAACAGGATGCGGCTGGTGCTCGCCGTCCGGCTGGGCATCGAAAGCGCAACTGACCAGGACGACCTCGCGCTGATGGACGGTGACGACCCGCGAATCGGGCCGTTCCTGCTCTACGAGTGGGTCGGCTACCTGCTGAGCGACCTCCTCGGTGCTCTTGGATAGCGGCGTGCTCTCGGATAGCAGCGTGCGCTCGGCTAGCGATACTGAGCGTGCCCGCTAGCCTGCTTTCATGCTCGTGATCAGCTCAGACACCGTCGACGAGATCGTCGCGCACGCCCGCCGGGACCACCCCGATGAGGCCTGCGGAATCGTCGCTGGACCAGTCGGTAGCGACCGGCCGGAGCGGTTCATTCCGATGGTGAACGCCGCCCGGTCGCCGACCTTTTACGAATTCGACTCCCTCGACCTCCTCCGGCTCTATCGCGAGATGGACGATCGCGACGAAGAGCCGGTGGTCGTCTACCACTCCCATACCGCGACGCAGGCGTATCCGTCGCGGACCGACGTCGCCTACGCCTCCGAGCCCGGTGCGCACTACGTGCTCGTGTCGACCAGGGAGCCCGATACCGTGGAGTTCCGCTCGTACCGCATCGTCGACTCCGTCGTGACCGAGGAAGAGGTCAGGGTGGTCCCGGCGTTGCAGCCAGATAACACCTAGTAGCGACGCCCACTGCACGCCCTTATTGAGGAGATTTCCGGCATGGCCATCGAGGTCCGCATCCCGACGATCCTGCGCACCTACACCGGGGGAGAAAAGGCCGTCGCCGGTGACGGTGGCACCCTGGCCGACGTCCTTGTCGACCTCGACTCACGGCACCCCGGCCTCCGCGACCGGATCGTGGACGAGAAAGGTCTGCGGCGGTTCGTGAACGTCTACGTCAACGACGAAGACGTCCGCTTCATGGGTGGCCTCGAGACGGCAGTGAAGGACGGCGACACGGTCACGGTGCTCCCGGCTGTCGCTGGGGGTTAGAACTGTGCGCTTTGACTCGCTCGTCGACTCCGTCGGGCAGACGCCGCTGGTCGGGCTGCCGAGGTTGTCTCCTTCCGCTGATGTGCGCCTGTGGGCCAAGCTCGAGGATCACAACCCGACCGGGTCGATCAAGGACCGCGCCGCTCTCTTCATGATCGATGCCGCCGAGAAGGACGGGTTGCTGTCGCCTGGCGCGACGATTCTCGAGCCCACCTCGGGAAACACCGGTATTTCCCTCGCCATGGTGGCCAGGCAGCGGGGCTATTCGCTGGTCTGTGTCATGCCGGAGAACACCTCGATCGAGCGCCGCCAACTGCTGGAGATGTGGGGCGCGTCGATCGTGTTCTCACCTGCCGCGGGCGGTTCGAACGAGGCCGTGCGCGTGGCCAAGGCGATGGCGGCCGAGCATCCGGACTGGGTGATGCTGTATCAATACGGCAACCCCGCGAATGCCCAGGCGCACTACGAGACCACCGCGCCGGAGATCCTCGCCGACCTGCCGTCGATTACCCATTTCGTCGCGGGCCTCGGCACGACTGGCACGTTGATGGGCTGCGGTCGATTCCTGCGTGAGCACGTGCCAGGGATTGAAATCATCGCCGCCGAGCCCCGCTACGGCGAGCTGGTCTACGGCCTGCGCAACCTCGACGAGGGTTTCGTGCCGGAGCTCTACGACGCCTCGGTGCTGACCGCGCGGTTCTCGGTGGGCCCGGCCGAGGCGTTGCTGCGCACTCGCGAGTTGGTCGAGCAAGAGGGCATCTTCGCCGGCATCTCGACCGGGGCGATTCTGCACGCGGCGCTCGGAGCCGCGTCGAGAGCGGTTGAGGCCGGCGTTCGGGCCGACATCGCCTTCGTGGTGTGTGACGGGGGCTGGAAGTACCTGTCGACCGGTGCCTACGGCGGCACGCTCGACGAGGCCGCGGCGCGGCTCGAGGGCCAGCTCTGGGCTTAGCTCCGCTCACGGTTAGCCCAATCGGGGTAGTCGACACGCCCAAATTCGGTCCGAACGGCCGTACCTGTTGGCCAGATGATCACCCACATAATGTAGGTATGCGTATTTCGTCCTCCCGGCTGCGCCGGATCTCCACTGCCGTCCTCGCTGCGGCCGCAGTTGTCGTCGTTTCGCCGCTGTCGGTGACGCCCGCGGGTGCGACCGCCGCGACCGCGACCGCGATCACGACGACCGAGAGCACTCAGAGCATCGCCTACGGCGGCTCTGTTGCTATCTCTGGCAAGTTGGTTCGGGCTTCCGACAAGGCACCGCTCGGGGGTGGACGGGTCTACCTGCAGCAGGACGTCAACGGCGTCTGGACCAACGCCGGATCCGTGGTGACCAACGGGGCGGGTGGCGCGAACGCTTACGCAGTCGGGCTTTCGACCTCGCGCTCGTGGGCGCTGTACTGGCCCGGCAACGCCCAGTTCGCGGCGTCCCGCTCGGCTTCAATCGTGGTCAACGTGGCCGCGCCGCCGGTGACTGCGACGAGGGCGACCCAGCTGAGCATCAAGGCCAGTACGGCGAACGTGGCGTACGGCGGCAGTGTCGCGTTCAGCGGCCTGTTGACCCTGGCTGCTAACGGTGCGCCACTCGGTGGCGGACGCGTCTACCTGCAGCAAAACGTGAACGGTGTCTGGACGAACGCCGGCTCCGTCATCACCAATGGCGCGGGTGGTGCGAACGCGTATGCAGTCGGGCTCTCGGCGTCGCGGTCGTGGAGTCTGTTCTGGCCGGGCAATGCCCAGTTCCCGGCCTCGCGTAGTGCGGCCGTGAACGTGACTGTCGCAGGCGCACCAGTTCCGGTGGCCGTGCCGTCACTTCGCTTGACGTTCTATTACCCGTGGTACCCAGCCGGCTGGTCTGGCCCTGGCAGCAACTTCACCCCGAGCGACGGTCAGTACGACACGTCGAACACGGCCGAGATCGCGCGGCAGGTGACCGAGATGCGTTACGCCGGGCTCAACGGCGCGATCTTCTCGTGGGAGGGCCAGTCCGACGTGTTCAGCAAGCGGCTGTCGCTCGACCTCGCAGCTTCCCACGGCACGCCGTTCAAGTGGTCGGTGTATTACGAGCTCGAAGGCCAGGGCAACCCAACCCAAGCTGCTATCCAGTCCGATCTCGCGTACCTCTACAACACCTACGCAAACGACCCGAACTTCCTGCACATCAATGGCAAGCCGGTCATCTTCGTCTGGCCCGACGCGAACGACGGCTGCGCGATGCTCGCCAAGTGGGCGGCCGCCAACGCCAACCACCAGTGGTACGTCGTTCAGAAGGAGTTCTTCGTTCAGAACTACCTGTCGTGCCCGAACCAACCCGATGCGTGGCACGAGTACGCCCCGGCAACGCAGACCGAGGTGACTCCGACCTCGTACTCGGTGTCGCCCGGTTTCTGGCACAAGGGCAACGCCGTTCAGCTCGCTCGATCGGTGAGCGCATTCACCTCCGCTGTAGCGGCGATGAAGGCGTCCAACAAGCAGTTCGAGCTGGTGACGACCTGGAACGAGTGGGTCGACGGGTCGAACATCGAGTCGGCGACACAGTGGGCAAGCCCTGATGGATACGGCCAATACGTCGACGTGCTCCATAACGCGTTCGGGAGCCAGTAGCGGCGTAATCTTGGTTCATGGCTCGTCGTCGCAAGGTAGTTGCTGCGATAGCCCTGTCAGGGCTCGGCGCGGAACTCGCAGTGCTCTCGCGCCGTCGTGGCTACGTGCTCGGCAGCAACACCGTCGTGCGCTGCCGTAGTGGGCACTTGTTTACGACGATCTGGATTCCAGGCGTGTCGCTGAAGTCCGTCCGCCTGGGTTGGTGGCGATATCAGAAGTGTCCGGTCGGAAATCACTGGACCCTCGTCACTCCGGTGAAGGTGTCGGAGCTGACCGAGGAGGAGCTGGAACGAGCCGCCGAACACCGCGACGTCCGGATTCCCTAGCGAGAATTCACGTCGCGCTTAGCGCGCGGGCCAGCGTAGCGATGAATCGCAGCAGTGCGTCTGGTTCGCCGGCCGCGCGGGCGGGGTTGATCTCGCCGATCGACAGCGCCCGAAATCGCGGATCGTGGCACGCAAGCTCGAGCACCTGCGTCAATACAGCGAGCGCCGGGCCAGTGTTGCGGCCGTCGGTGTTCTCCGATAGCGGCGCGTCCGTGAAGTCGAGTACATCAACATCGACATGGACGGCGAGTGGCCCGGGCGGCAGGTATTCCAGTGCGTCCGCGACCACGACGGCAGGCGCGCGGATCAGGTCTTCGCTTGAACACCAGCGAAGTTCGAGTTGGGTCGCCTGTTCGCGTTCGAAGTCGGTGGCGGCCGATGGATCGATGCCTGCGAACCACACTTGCGCAGGGGTGAGCAGCGGCGTGTGCTCGAACGCAGACGCGAGCTCGGGTGCTGCGCCAGCCAGATTTAGCGCGTGCGCCATCCCCATCCAGTCGAGCGCCCCGTCGGTCGTGCTGTGCGGTGTGTTGAGGTCGAAGTGCCGGTCGAGGTAGAGCAAACCCGCTTGGGGTTCGCCGGTGAAGGCGGACATCACACCCAACGCGACGGTGCAGTTTCCGCCGATCACCAGCACATCGGCGTCCGCCTGAAGTGCTGTCGTCACCGCGCTGCCGACTGCCTGCACCGCCTCGACAACCGCGGGCAGGTTCATGGTCCGAGGGTTCTCACGGTCTGGCCGCCACACCTGCAATGGGCCGTCGCCCGCGTCGCTGACATCGCGACCGGCTGCGCGCAACGCCTCGACCAAGCCGAGTTCACGCAACACGCGCGGCGCCGCCTCCTGACCGGGGGCGTAGCTGCCCGCGCTGGTGGGGGCGCCGATCAGGACGAGGCTTCGCGACATGCCCGACATCATGCCTGCTCGCCCGGACGTCGGTAGGCTGGCCGCCGTGACAAGTGTTGCTGGCGTGCCCCCTGACGACGCGCCGATCGGCGTTTTCGACAGTGGAGTGGGCGGCCTGACGGTTGCGCGCGCGATGCTCGACCTGCTGCCGCACGAGCCGTTGTATTACGTCGCAGATACCGCAAACTTTCCGTACGGTCCCAAGTCAATCGCCGAGGTGCGTGAGTGCACGTTGCGGGTGCTCGACCAGATGGTCGACCACGGCGTGAAGATGGTGGTCATTGCATGCAACTCGGCATCGTCGGCGATGCTGCGCGACGCCCGCGAACGCTATGACGTACCGGTTGTCGAGGTCATTCAGCCTGCGGTACGCAAGGCTGTAAGCGCGACCCGAAACGGACGCGTCGGCGTCATCGGCACGCACGCCACGATCACCAGCATGGCCTATGAGGATGCGTTCGCCGCCGCGCCGAAGATCGACCTGACAACGGCTGCGTGCCCGAGGTTCGTCGAGTTCGTCGAAGCGGGCATCACGATGAGTGACGAGTTGCTTGGCTGTGCCAAGGAATACCTCGCGCCGATCGTCGAGCGTGGCTGCGACACCCTCGTGCTCGGCTGCACGCACTACCCCTTTCTTGCGGGCGCCCTCAGTCTGGTCGTGGGCGACGACGTCATGCTCGTCAACAGCGCCGACGAGACTGCGCGTGATGTTTACAAAACACTGATACGTCACAGCTTGTCGCGCTCCGAGGCCGCGCCGCCGCCTCGGCACACCTTCGTTGCTACCGGCGATCCCGACGCGTTTTTCGAACTCGGACGCCGGTTCCTCGGCCCCGAGATCCTCGGCGTCGAAGGGGTCTGACGACACCCTCATGCGACTGACCGTTGTCGGCTGCTCGGGAAGCCATCCCGGCCCCGAATCTTCGTGCTCGTGTTACCTCGTCGAGCACGAAGGCTTTCGGCTGTTGCTCGACCTCGGCAACGGATCGTTGGGGCCGCTGCAGAAGTTCATCAATCCGAACGACATCGATGCGATCTACCTCAGCCACCTGCACGGTGATCACTGGCTTGATCTCGTCCCGCTCGCGCATGTGCGGCGGCATCCGCGCGACGCCGAAGTGCGGGTTCTCCCGGTCATGGCGCCGGTCACCGAGAGGGGACGTATCGCTGGCGCGTTCGGCGTCCCGGCGTCCGACCTCGATGACATTTACGCTTTCGAGGACCCAGTCGAGGGTGCGATCGGGCCATTCGACGTCAAGCTCATCCGCACCGCGCATCCGGTCGAGACGCATGCGATTCGCCTTACTGCAGGGGGAAAATCGCTCGTCTACACGGCGGATACAGGCCCGTTCGATGCGCTCGCAGGCTTCGCGATGGGGGCCGACCTGCTGTTGGCCGAGGCGGGGTTCGCCGAGGGTCAGCCGCCAGCCTTGCACCTGCGAGGCATGGAGGGTGGCCAGTTGGCCGCCGATGCCGACGTCGGGCAACTCGTCGTCACCCACGTCGCACCGTGGGACGACTCGGCTGCCGCACTTGCTGCGGCCCGCGAGATGTTTGTCGGGTCGACATCACTGGCCCGACCGGGAGCTGTGTACGACCTGTAGGGCGCGTTATTAGCGACGGATAGGGTCAAGCACATGCCTACGTCTAGCCGCCTTGATGGCCGCGCGAACGATGAACTTCGATCAGTGACGATCACGCGTCATTGGCTCGACCACGCCGAGGGTTCCGTGCTGGTCGAGTTCGGCCGCACCCGCGTGCTGTGCGCGGCAAGCGTTACCGAAGGCGTACCCCGCTGGCGCAAGGGCAGCGGTCTCGGCTGGGTCACTGGCGAGTACGCCATGCTGCCGCGCGCGACGACGACCCGCAACGAACGCGAATCGGTGAAGGGTCGGCTGGGTGGCCGCACGCAGGAGATCTCGCGCCTTGTGGGGCGCGCACTGCGGGCGTGCATCGACTACAAGGCTCTCGGCGAGGCGACGATCCAACTCGACTGCGACGTGCTGCAGGCCGACGGCGGAACCAGGACAGCTGCGATCACCGGCGCGTACGTCGCGCTGCACGACGCGATCGAGTGGCTCCGCGCGAACGGGAAGATGCCGGGCGAGCCGCTGATTCGTTCGGTGTCGGCTGTCAGCGTCGGGGTCATCGACGGAGAACCACGACTCGATCTGAATTACGAAGAGGACGTGCGCGCCGAGACCGACATGAACGTCGTCGTCACCGGTGAGGGCGAGTTCATCGAGGTTCAGGGCACTGCCGAACGCAACCCGTTGCGCAGAGACGAGATTGATGCGCTGCTCGATCTGGCTGTCGGCGGTTGCGCGAGCCTCGATGCGCTACAGCGAGCGGCACTGGCTGACCTATGACGCAACGCCGCGTGGTGCTCGCTACTCGCAATGCGCACAAGGTCGTCGAACTGCGGCGCATCCTCGCTGTGGCTGGGCTGGAGTCAGTCGAGCTCATTGGTCTCGACGCATATCCCGACATACCCGAGGTGCCCGAGACCGGCGCGACGTTCGAAGCCAACGCCTTGTTGAAGGCGCACGCGGTTGCCAGCGCGACAGGGCTAACCGCCATTGCTGACGATTCGGGTCTGGCGGTCGATGCGTTGAACGGCATGCCTGGCGTGCTGTCCGCTCGCTGGTCAGGCGGTCTCGGCGACGAGGCGAACTTGCGGCTGGTGTTGGCGCAGATTGCTGACGTGCCCGACGACCGGCTCGGCGCGTCGTTCGAATGCGCGGCCGCAGCCGTCTTCCCCGACGGGTCAGAAGTGGTCGTTCGCGGTCAGTTGGCTGGCTCGATCACCCGAACCCCACGAGGGACCAACGGGTTCGGCTACGACCCGATCTTCCTTCCGATGAGCGGCTTGCTCACCACCGCCGAACTCGAGCCCGACGCAAAGGACGCGATCAGCCACCGTGGCGTCGCATTCAGAGCGCTCGCCGCGCGACTGCGCGAGATATGGTCCGCCGGCTGATCGTTCGGGACAGCTCAACGGATCGCTTTCGTCCGCGCGGACGCCGTCAACGTCTAGCGCGAACCACCTGTCGCCTGGACTGTTCACCACCGCGAAGCGCTCTGGGTTGGATGGGAGCGTCATCCGCAGGTATGCGACGGAGTTCCTTTGGCCTAGCTCCGTCGCGATCTCGGAAATCTCTGGGCGCAGCGTCGTCAGCAGAGCAAGAGCTCCGTCAGCTCTCATCTGCGGTCACCCATGAACTCGCGTCCTCATGAGATGAGGCTCACGTGATTCATTCGCCGGCGTCGCGACGTAGAGGAGCGGGCGTGGTCCCGTTGAGGCGTCGATCGAGCCAGGGAAACCAACGAAATCGCCGTGCCCCCCAGTGCAAGTCGATTAATGCCTGTGCGGCGGACACCGGATCGTCTGCCAATCCTGGGTCGAGTCCGACAGCTGAGTCTTCGAGGTGGGCGCGCAGTCGGTTGCGAAGTTCGTCGGGACGGCGTTCGGCGGTCGGCGTCAGTCGGATCATGTAGCCCTCGGCCATCGCCTGCAAAACGGTGCCATCATCGGTGAGGTACGTCAGGTCTTTGATGTCATGCACCTCGAAGGCGGCGGCTGCGGCCTCGATGCTGGGGTACGCCGAGATATCGCTCCCCTCCAATACGAACACCGCGGTAATCGCCACGAGTGCATCGTCTCAGGCCGTGGCTCTGATTAAACGCTCGAGACTTACGGTTCAGAGCTCAGCATCTTCAACACCTTTTGCGAGGTCGGACCAAAATCGGATGTGCGGTCTTTGGTCGTGGGTGGGATGCCGCGGCGGGGTGTGAAACTCGTGCGCGACGTAGTCGAGCAGGTTGTCGCCGTAGTAGATGACGTCGGTCTGGTACACGGAAAACACTGGACTGCCCGTCGGCGCGGGTGCCGCTGGAAGGTAGCGATGGCCATAGATCGGAATCAGCGTCGGCACTTTCGTCATCTCGGCTCGGGTAACTGCCTCCGCGGTCGTGTCGTCGGCCGGTCGGCTGCCCCAGGACGCGGGCCAGAACGCGTTGTTGAGCACGTCGAAGACGACGCCATCGGCCGGCCACGCTAAGCGCGAAGCCAAACCGTCGTGATCGCCCGACCGCCAGTTCGGCCACCTCTCACCGATAGGCAGTGCCATAGCGAGCAGGCTGCGATGGTCGGGGCTGAACTCGAATCCGAACTCCGTGCGCAGCCTGTCGAACTCGTCATCGGCTAGGCCTGGATCTAGAGCTATGCCAGTTCTACGGAGCCGTCTCACGACCTCTTCCACATCGCTTCTCACGAAGCCGAATCTTGCCATTCGCGGCACACTTGTCGTCGTGACGCCAACCCCGACCGCTCGCCACTCACCAGACGCTCGGTGGTGGTGGGACGGCGAGGGTTGGCTTCCGGCGTGGTCGCAGGACGGCAGGTTGTGGTTCAACGGTGCTGGTTGGGTCCCACCCTTTCCGGCGTGGCGACGTTGGACATTGCCGACCGGGGGCGTGATGTTCGTCGTTGGGTGGGTCGGAGGGACCGTTGGAGGACTCATGGTGATGGGCGATCCTGGCCCGGGCCAGGTGAAGACCGAGCCGGGCTGGCTCGTCGCGGCCTCCTTCGCGACGCCGGCGTTGATACTTGTCGGTCTCGGTCTGCTTCTCGCCTCACCCATCCATCTGATGAGGGCGCGGCGGGCGCGGAGGCGGTTGGCTGCAGCTGAGTCCCTGCCGTAGTCGACTCAGACGGGCCGTGCCCGAGAAAATCTTGCCGGACGACGTATCAGCGCGCCGTCTCGATGCTCTTCCTTCGTGACGGCCGACCTGGGGGGCGACCGCCAGTCGGTGCGAACCGCAGCATGGGCGCGCTCGCTACGGGGGAGCGCACCGAGAACGCGGTGAGGGCGCCGGGGTACATGACCCCGGCGCCCTCACCGTCGTCAGTCAGCGTTGGCCGTAGACGTTGTGGTAGCGGTCGTAGAGGCGGTCGATGTCGCCCGGCTCGATCTTTATGGGCTCGCCGAGCGCGCGGGCGAGGTGAACGGTTCGTGCAACGTCCTCACACATGACCGCGGCCTTGACGGCGGCTGTTGCGTCCGGGCCGATGGTGAACACGCCGTGGTTTTGCATCAGGATCGCCCGCGACCGATGCTCACGCAGCGTCTCGACGATGCCACGGCCAATGTCGTCGCTTCCTATCAGTGCGAATGGTCCGACCGGAATCTCGCCGCCGAACTCGTCGGCCATCGCCGTGAGTACGCACGGAATCGCTTCGCCCCTCGCCGCCCACGCAGTGGCGTAGGTCGAGTGGGTATGGACTATTCCGCCAACCTCTGGCATCGCGCGATAGACATACGCGTGCGCCGCAGTGTCGCTCGAGGGCGACTTCTCGCCGTCGACCACGTCGCCCCCGAGGTCGCACACGAGCATGCTCTCCGGCGTGAGCTCGTCGTAACTGACACCGCTGGGCTTGATGACAAACAGCTCTTCGCCCGGAACTCGCGCAGAGACATTGCCGGCGGTCCAGACGACGAGACGCCAGCGCAACAGTTCTGCGTGTAAGTGCGCGACCGATGCTCGAATTTCGGCGATCTGCGATGACGGTGTTGTCACGGTGTGCTCGCTTCGATGCGCAGGTCGTGCAGCCGGTGCAGCACATCGTTGATGCCGCGGCCGAAGTAGTCGTGCAACTGCGAGTACTCCGCGTAGAGACGGTTGTAGATCTCGTGATTCGCCGGATCGGGCAGGTAGGCATTGTGAAGCGCGCGGCCCATCGATGCCGAGGCGGTCGTGACATCTGCGTACGCGCCAGCGGCGACTGCAGCATGGATCGCCGAACCAAGTGCCGGACCGTGCTCGGAATCGAGCACCGACATTGGCATGCCCGTCACGTCGGCGTACACCTGCATCACGAACGGATTCTTGAGCAAGCCGCCCGCCACCACGAACTCCTCACACGGGATACCGGCTTGATCGAACGTCTCGATGATCTTGCGAGTACCGAATGCCGTCGCTTCGACGAGTGCCCGATAGATGTCCTCGGGCGTGGTCGAAAGCGTGAGGCCGATGATTACTCCGGAGAGCGAGTGGTCGACGAGCACGGATCGGTTGCCACTCTCCCAGTCGAGTGCCACGAGGCCGTGCGCGCCGACCCGCTGTTGCGAGCAAAGAGAACTGAGGTACTCGTGCGGATCCATCCCCAGTGCTTCTGCTCGCGCGATGTAGTCGGCCGGCAGTGAGTTGTCGACGAACCACGCGAAGATGTCACCGACCCCGCTCTGACCGGCTTCGTATCCCCACAGGCCTTGCACGATTCCGTTGTCGACGACGCCACACATACCGGGTACCTCAGCGAGTCGATCGCCGTTCATGACGTGACATGTCGATGTCCCCATGACCGCGAGCATTTGACCGGGCAGTGTCGCTTTGGCCGCTGGTGCGGTTACGTGTGCGTCGACGTTCCCGACGGCCACTGCGATTCCTTCGGGTAAGCCCGTCCACGCGGCGGCCTCCGCCGTCAGACCACCCGCACGACCGCCCAGCGGGGAAAGTGGGAACTCGAGCTTGTCCTGCGCGAAGCTGGCAAAGCCAGGATTGAGCGCTGCGAGGAAATCACTGCTCGGCCAACCGCCGTCCTGATAGATGCCCTTGTAACCGGCCGTGCAGACGTTGCGTGTCTCGTTGCCGCACAGCTGCCAGATGACCCAGTCTGCTGCCTCGATGAAGCGTTCCGTCGCGGCGTAGATCTCGGGGTCTTCTTCCAGCAACTGCAGACCTTTGGCGAACTCCCACTCCGAGGAGATACGTCCGCCGTAACGTGGCAGCCAGCTTTCACCGCGCGCCGCAGCGAGCGAATTGATGCGGTCGGCATGCGACTGGGCGGCATGGTGCTTCCACAGTTTCACGTATGCGTGCGGGCGGTCGCGGAACCGATCGTCGCGGCACAACGGGGTGCCATCGGCGAGCACTGGCAACACGGTGCACGCAGTGAAGTCGGTCGCAATCCCGATCACGTGCTCGGGCGCGACGCCGCTCGCCGAGATCGCTTTCGGGACCGCGTCACGCAGAACGTCGAGGTAGTCCTGCGGATCTTGCAACGCCCAGTCGGGTGGCAGCGCGGCGCCGGTTGCGGCGAGCGTGCGGTCCATGACCCCATGCGCGTACGCGTGGACGGCGCTGCCCAGTTCGCGCCCGTCGGACACTCGCACCACGAGCGCCCGGCCGGACAGCGTTCCGAAGTCGACCCCGACGACGTACTGGTCTCTGTTATCGCTCACATCTCCATTGTGCACGCCATCAGAGTGCTCGTTCGACATCAGTGCGGCCGCGCTTTCGTCGGTGTCTTCTGCTGCTGGGTGCGCTTAGGGCCCGCGGTGCTCGCGGGGCCTGTGCTGTCACGAACGATGAGGGTAGCTCCGACGACGTGACGCTCTGCAGCTCGTGCCCCGGATTCGATCTGGTCGACAAGTAGCGCGAGGCTGCGGCGTCCGACCTCACCGAAGTCCTGGCGGATCGTGGTCAGCGGCGGGCTGAAGTAGGCGGCTTCCGGCACGTCGTCGAAGCCCACGACGCTCACGTCACCAGGCACGTCGCGGCCTCGCTCGTGAAACGCGCGCAACACCCCGACTGCCATCGAGTCGTTCGCGACGAAGACCGCCGTGACGTCGGGCATGCTCGCGAGCACCCGACCCGTCTCGAACCCGGAGCGTGCGCTCCAGTCGCCGCGCAACGGTGGCGGCACTTCGACCCCGGCGAGTTCGAGGGTGGCCCGCCAGCCGGCGGTCCGCTGCTGAGCTTCGAGCCAGTCGCTTGGTCCTGATACATGCCACACCGTTGGGTGGCCAAGCTCCAGTAGATGTTGGGTAGCCGCTTGGGCGCCGGCGTGCTGGTCGACCGTGACGACGTCGATGTCGGCGGCCGCATCACCTTCGACGGCCACGACTGGCAGGCCCGACGGCAGGCTTGCCAGTGCTTGAGCAAGCGAGTCGAGTGGTGCGATGACCACGACCCCCTCAACGCCCTGGTCGACCAGGCGGCCGATGGCCTCACGGACCGCGGGTCGATCGGTGGAGCGCAGGCTCGCGACGGTGACGAAGTATTGCGACTCCAGTGCCGCTTGTTCGATGCCGTACAAGGTCGACGCGGGTCCGTACAACGTGCTGTTGAGGGTGACGACTCCCAGCGTCTGCGACTTTCCGGTGACCAGGGTTCGTGCCGCGCTATTACGGCGGTAGCCCAACTCCTCAATCGCAGCCAGGACCCGCGTGCGGGTGGTGGCAGTAACGCTAGGGTGCTTGTTGATGACACGCGACACTGTCTGATGCGAGACTCCAGCCAGTTGCGCGACGTCAGTCATCGCAGGCGCGCGCAGACCGCCGCCTGACGGTGAGCGGCTTGGCGGCCCCGACGGCGGGTTAGCCATTGACAGCCGCTGGGGTGGTTTGAGCCCGAGTGAGCGTTAACATAGCCGTCTCAGTATGTCGATGAACGACCCTCTGTCAATGCCGCGTCTCTCAACTGTTATCTCCCTGACCTCGCTAATTCCGTTGAGGGTCCCGAAGGGCACCGCGCAACCATTAACTGATCTGCGCACCTCATAGGGGTAGACCTGCCGCAACCGAGGCTCGGACTGGGCGTGGGGATTGCGACCTGCGCCGGAATGCGGCTGAATACGACCCAGGCGCTGCGAGCCCGGCCGCCTGACGCCAGGCACGCCGACTGCGTGAACGGCGGCAAACCGGACGACGAGAGGTTCGCCAGTGACGATCCGATGGCGCCTGTTTCTCGCCAGCGTGCTCATGCTGTTCCTCGAGTTGTCACTGATCCGCTGGCTCGGCGCAAACGTCGTCCACCTGTCGTACTTCTCCAACTTCGTGCTCCTCGGATCCTTCCTCGGAATCGGGCTCGGATTCCTGCGCGCCGCAGACCCGACGCATAGCGACCGGCCATTGCCGTTCTACTCACCCGTCGCGCTGCTCGGGTTGATGGGATTCGTCAGCGCGTATCCGGTCACCGTGGATCGCGACAGCAGCCAACTCATCTTCTTCAGCAGCTTGCAGGCTACCGGGCCGCCGATCTGGCTGACGCTGCCGTGCATCTTCCTGGCAGTCGCTGCCGTGCTGGCCGGTCCTGGCGAGATCGTCGGTGCGTGCTTTCGGCAGCTGCCGCGACTCGAGGCTTACCGATTCGATCTGCTCGGCAGTCTTGTCGGCATCGCTGCCTTTACCGGCCTGTCGTTTCTCGACGCGCCACCGCTGCTTTGGTTCGCGATCGTGTGCGCACTGTTCATCACCTTGATGGGCAAGCTCGCAACGTCGGTGACGGTCACCTTGGCGGCGGCCCTGTTCCTGCTTCTGGTGTATCCGTTGCGACACGACACCGGCGTGTTCTGGTCGCCGTACTACAAGGTTTCGACGAGCAAGGTCGACGACGGCAACGGCGGTACCGCGTTCGAGGTGGATGTCAACGGGGTCCCGCACCAGCGATTGACCTCGGCAGCCGCCCGGGCGAAGGAGGAGCCCTGGTACCTCGAGCCGTACAACCGGATCCCGGCGGTCCCGAAGAACGTACTTATCGTTGGAGCCGGCACGGGAACCGACGTCGCAATCGCGCTCGCGCAAGGCGTTCAGCACGTCGACGCCGTTGAGATCGACCCCACCCTGCTCCGCTTCGGGCGCCAGCACGACCCCGACCACGCCTATCAAGACCCGCGGGTTACCTCCCACGTCAACGACGGACGTGCGTTCCTCGAGCAGACAAAGACGAAATACGACCTGATCCTGTTCGCGCTGCCCGACTCACTGACGCTCGTGTCCGGAGCCAGCTCGCTGCGGCTCGAGAGCTACCTGTTCACCAAACAGGCCGTCGAGGTTGCGCGCTCGCACCTGGCACCGGATGGCGCGTTCTCGATGTACAACTTCTACCGCGAGCAGTGGCTTGTCGATCGGCTGGCAGGCACAGTCGACGACGTCTTCGGCCATGACCCGTGTATTTACGACCAGCAGCAGGCCGAGAGCCTTGCGGTGATCGTGGCCGGCTTGACGCCGGCCGACCAGGTGTGTGCACAGACGTGGGCTCGACCGGCAGACACGCCGGCTCCGGCGACCGACGACAAGCCGTTCCTGTACTTGAAGGACAGCACTATCCCCTCGCTGTACCTGGCCGCGCTCGGCCTGATCATCGCCGGCAGCGCGATCGCAATCGGCGGGGTGTTGCTGGCGAATGCGGTGGCCGGCGGCAAGGGAGTACGCCGGCGCTTCACCGGGCAGCTCGCCGGCATGTGGGGGTACCGCGACCTCTTCCTGCTCGGTGCGGCCTTTCTGCTGATGGAGACACGCAGTGTCACGAGTTTTGCGCTGCTCTTCGGAACAACGTGGCTGGTAAATGCACTCGTGTTCGCCGGTGTGTTGGTGGCTGTACTTGCGGCCGTCGAAGTGACGCGGCGATTCCCGACGCCGCCCATACCGGCGATGTACGCACTGCTGGTCGGTGGCCTGGCGTTGAACTGGCTGGTGCCGACGTCATGGCTGCTGTCGCTGGCGTTCCTACTGCGAATCGTCGTCGCAGTCGTGATCGCGTTCTTGCCGATATTCGCCGCGAACATCATCTTCGCGAAACGGTTCTCCGAGACCGGAGATGCGGCGCTGTCGTTCAGCACCAACCTGCTCGGCGCGATGCTTGGCGGATGCCTTGAGTATCTGTCTCTCGTGTTCGGGTATCACGCACTGCTCATCTTGGCGGCCGTGCTCTACGTCGGTGCCTACTTGATTTCGCCGAGTTCGGCGCACCGCTTGCAGAGGCCAAGCAACGCACTGTGACCGGTGTCGAGGTTGAAGCCGTAGTCCTCAAGGAGCTTTCCGCTCACGCCGCGAAGTAGCGTGCGCGGGACGTCGATGATCGTCTCGCAACGCTGGCATTGGCAGTGGGCGTGCGGCACGGTTGTGAGGTGGTAGACCGCATTGCCGTGGCCGAGATGGGTATGCGCGACGAGGCCCGCGGTGACCAGCGACTCGAGCGTGCGGTAGACGGTCGCGCGGTGCACACGTGGCTGCAGCCCGTTCACGGCGTGCGCGATGTCGTCGGCTGACAGGTGCGCATCGGTGGCCGATAGCACCTCAAGGATCGCTACCCGCGCGTCGGTGATCCGGGTGCCCTGAGCCCGGAGTTCGCCGACGGCTGCGGACAGCCGCTCGGCGCCGTATGTCTGAGCGCCCTGAGCCTGCGTCTTGGTCAGGGTCTTCGTCGGGGATTTTGCCGCCGCCACGTCCGGTCAACTCCTTCGGGTACGCGGTAGCAGCGTAGCCGCGCTGGCGGCACGCTGGCGGGAGGTTGTCCACACGGCGGCTCGCGGGCGCACCCGGAACCACCGGGCCATACATATGCGACACAGTCGCAACTGGGATGTTACGGTGGCGGGGTCTGCAGGTGAGCGCGCGCTGGGGCTGGACCAATCCAAACCCGGATGCGCTGCGAACCTGTCGCATCTGATGGCGCCACGCGGCGTCGGCCCGGTGATCGACCGGCCCGGCGGAGTTCAACGGAGGTAGCTCGGTGAGTACCCAGACGCAGATCCGGCCTGCCGGCAGCATCACCACCAGGATCAAGCAGGGCCTCACCCGCGCCGAGTGGACCAGGCTCGCCGGCATGTTCGCGGTGATCATCGCGCTGAACGTCATCGGCTGGTTCATCATGATCGCGCTCGTCGCGCCGCACCACTACAGCGCCGGCCACAAGAGCTTCGGCATCGGCATCGGACTCACGGCTTACACCCTGGGCATGCGGCACGCTTTCGACGCGGATCACATCGCGGCCATCGACAACACCACGCGCAAGATGATGGGCGACGGTAAGCGACCACTGTCCGTCGGCTTCTGGTTCTCGCTCGGGCACTCGTCGATCGTTTTCCTGCTGGCGTTCCTGCTCGCACTCGGCGTGAAGGCCCTCGTGGGCCCGGTGCAGAGCGACACCTCGGCGTTACACCACTACACGGGTCTGATTGGGACGTCAGTTTCTGGGACGTTTCTCTTCGCCATCGCGGCGATCAACGTGATCATTCTGGTCGGGATCATGAAGGTCTTCCGTGACATGCGTCGTGGTGTCTACGACGAGGAGACCCTCGAGCACCACCTGGCCAACCGGGGCCTCATGAACCGCATCCTGCGACCGATCATGAAGTCGATCACCAAGCCCGGGCAGATGTACGGAGTCGGCCTGCTCTTCGGCCTCGGCTTCGACACGGCCACCGAGGTGGCATTTCTCGTCCTTGCGGCAGCGGGCGCGGCGAGTGCGCTTCCGTGGTACGGGATCCTCGCGCTGCCGATCCTTTTCGCGGCCGGTATGTGCCTCTTCGACACCATCGACGGCACGTTCATGAACTTCGCGTATGGCTGGGCGTTCTCTAGGCCGGTGCGCAAGGTCTTCTACAACATCACCATCACCAGCCTCTCGATCATGATTGCGGCGGTGATCGGCGGCGTCGAGCTACTCGGACTGTTGTCGCAACAGCTGAACGTGACCGGGCGGTTCTGGACCGACATGCAAAATGCGAACATCAACACGCTCGGGTTCGTCATCGTTGGTTTGTTCGTGGTGACGTGGGCCGTTGCGTTGCTGATCTGGCGATTCGGTCACATTGAAGAGAAGTGGACCGCCGGCATGCGCCAGCGCGCGATTCGCGACGCCGACTAGCCCTCGTCGTAGACCGTGAGGTCGGTGGCTTTCACCGAAAGCCACACGCGTTCGTCTACTCCGAGTTGAAGTTCTGCCATTGCCGCCGTCGTGACGTCGACAGCAACATCGGGTGGTCCGTTGACGAAGAGCCTGACCAGGTCTCCGTGTTGCTCGACAGTCGCGATAGTTCCGGCCCACACGTTGCGCGGGCTTCCATGCGGGACGTCGCGGTGTACCGAAATGCTCGATGGCCGCGCGACCACGAACACCTCGCCGTAGTGCGGCTCTGACGTCACCAACTCGGCGCCGTCGGGCAGCCTGATCGACGTGCCGTCGGACTTGCCGGCGAACAGGTTGAGCCCGACCAGCTGCGCCACGTAACGCGTCTTTGGGTTGCGGGTGATCTCTTGCGGTGTGCCCGTCTGCACGACCGCACCACCTTCGATGACAGCGACGCGGTCGGCGAGGATCAGTGCGTCAAGCGGATCGTGCGTAACCAGGACCGTCGCGCCGCCGAACTCTCGCAGGTGTCGGCGCAGGTCGCCGCGCACGCTCATGCGAGTGCCGGCGTCGAGTGCTGCGAGCGGCTCGTCAAGGAGCAACACCTGCGGTGTCGTTGCTAGCGCGCGGGCCAGTGCCACCCGCTGGGCTTGGCCGCCCGACAGCTGCGCGGGCCGGTGGCTGGCCTCCTCCGTGAGGCCGACGCGTGCCAGCCATCCGTCGGCTAGCTCGCGAGCCGGGCCTTTCTCCAGGCCCTTCGCGCGCAGCCCGAACGCCACGTTGTCGCGAGCGGTCATGGTTGGAAACAACAGGTAGTCCTGGAAAACGACTCCGATCGAGCGTTGCTCTGTTGCGAGCCGCACCCCGGTCGCGCGGTCTTCCCAGGTGCGCTCACCGACATGCACATAGCCAGCCGATGCTGGCAGCAGGCCGGCGATGACCCGCAGCGCGGTCGACTTGCCGGCGCCGTTCGGGCCAAGGAGTGCCAGGACGTTGCCAGCGGGGACCTGCAGCCTGGCGTCGAGCCGCCACCGTTCGCGCTCGACGACGATGTGGGCGTCAAGTGATGCGCCGGCCGCACTAGCTGGCGTCACGCGCGCAGCCAGCGATCGCGTAGTCCGGCGAGGATCGCCACCGACACGACGAGCAGCACGAGGCTCAGCGCGATGGCGGCGTCGGGATTGTTTTGGAGGGCAAGATAGACCTGTAGTGGCATGGTCTGCGTGGTCCCTGGATAGCTGCCCGCGAACGTGATGGTGGCTCCGAACTCGCCGAGCGCGCGAGCCCAGCAGAGCACCGCGCCAGCGGCGATGCCTGGGCCTAGCATCGGTAGCGTCACGTGCACAAAGGTGAAGAGTCGCGACGCTCCAAGCGTCGCTGCTGCATGGTCGTAGCGGACGTCGACCCCGCGCAGCGAGCCTTCGACCGACACGATAAGAAACGGCATCGCGACGAACGTCTCGGCGACGATCACGGCCGCGGTCGTGAAGGGGAGCGAGACGCCGAACACCTTCAGGATTTCGCTGCCGACGACGCCGCGGCGACCATAGGCGAGGAGCAGCGCGATACCTCCGGCGACCGGTGGCAGCACAAGTGGCAGCGTGATCAACGCGCGCAGCAGCGACCGCCCACGAAACTCCAGCCTGGCCAAAACCCACGCGATGGGCACGCCCACCACGATCGCTATCGCGGTGGCAGCCGTCGCAGTCTCGAGTGACAAACGCAACGCCGTGCGGACGTCGGGACTGCTGATCAGCGATGGCAGATGATGCCAGGGCGCGCGGATCAATAGGCCCGCGATTGGCAGCAGCAGGAATAGGACGCCGATCGCAGCGGGCACGAACAACGCGTACGGCACTCGCACCCGAGGGTCGGCGCCGCGGCTCCGACCGCCGGGGGTGTTGGCTGCAGTGTCAGCAGCGACGTCGGTCATGTGCGCAAGTGTGGCCCGCGCGGGGTCAGGGTTGCTGGAACCCCGCCGCCTGCAAGATCTGCTGTCCGGCCGACGACACCACGTAGTTCACGAACTCCTGCCCGGCCACCGTGTTCTTGCCGGTCTTCACGACCACGATCGGGTAGGTGTTGATCGCGCTCGCCGCTTCGGCGAAGTTCACCCCTGCGACCTTGCTGCCCGCCGACTTCACGTCCGTCTGGTAGACGATGCCGGCGTCGACCTCACCGAGTTCGACCTTGGTCAGGACTGACGCGACGTCCTGTTCGAGAGTCACGGGGTGCGGGGTCAGCTTGGCCGCGGCGAAGGCCTTGGTAGCGGCCGCGCCGCACGGAACGGTCGCCGCGCAAAGCGCCAGCTTCACTCCGGACTTCGTCACATCCGCGAGGCTCGCAATATGGTCGGGGTTGCTTGGCGAGACCGCGATCTCGAGCTCATTCTTGGCGAACACGGCCGGGGTTCCGACGCCGTCACCGGCCTTCGTGACGGTGGCCATGGTCGTCGTGCTGGCCGCTGCGAAGACGTCGACAGGTGCGCCCTGCGTGATCTGCGCGGCGAGGGTGTCGGACCCTCCATATGACGGCACGATCTTCACGCCAGGGTGGGCCTGTTCGAAGTTCGTCGCCAAGGTGGTGAAGGTGGCCATGAGCGACGATGCGGCGAATACGACGACCGTGCCCGAGATACTCGGCGCAATCGGGGCTGCCGAATTCGCGGGTGCCGCACTGCTCGACGCGGCCGACGACGGCGACGATGACGCCTTCTTCGAAGAGCTGCACCCTGCGAGCCCGAGTGCGGCAACGACCGTCGTGGCGACGACTGTGGTGACTAGGGATGCGTGCCTGGTCATGAACTCTCCGAAGCTTGAGAAGGGACACTGGCTGAGCGGCGTCCGGTATTCAAAGGTGCGGGAAGCTCCACCCCCACGTTGGTCGACTTGATCGACGCGATAGCCAGGACGCCCGGCTCCAACTCCAACTCGTCGGCTGCTTCGCGGCTGATGAGTGAGACGACCCGTTGACCGCCGCATTGCATCTCGACCTGGGCCATGACGGTGTCGCGTATCACCCTCGTCACGATCCCGACCAACCGGTTGCGCGCCGACGCGTGCATGACATTCCCGAACTCCAGCGTGTCGTTCAGCGTCGTTGCGAACCGCGCGAGCTCAGCGCCTTCGACCGCGAGATGTCCGGTCTCGTCGGTCGTCGAGGCGAATCTGCCTGACTCGGCCCAGCGGCGGGCGGTGTCATCGCTAACGCCCAGCAACCGCGCAACGTCAGCTATCCGATACGTCGACATGCCGCCACACTAACCGCAGAAGCGGCGCCTAACCAGGATAAGTTTCCGCAACTGCGGAGCGTGGGCTATCCGACGGGGACGACGAGCGGTGGCAACTGGCCGCGCTGATCGCTGACGCGGCGCACCGACGTCCCGGAAACATAGAACTCCAGGGTGTGGCCGCCCCAGACCCATTCGCTCGTGGTCACCGTGACGCCAACGACGCCTTGGGCACCGTCGCGCTCGCCCTCGGCTTGTAGTCGGGTCATCGCGATCTCGCGGGCGTCGTAGAAGCCCTGAGTCCACTGGGGGAGCTCGGTGTTCTGGCCTACCTGGCGCATCGTCTGCAGCACGCCTTGCACTGCGATGTGGTAAACGCAGGTGCCGAGGACGAATGACACCGGACACCAACCGACGTTCAGGAGTTGGTACAGCTCCTTGGCGTCGAGGTGGCTGGTAAAGGGAGCGCCCGAGGGCTGCCGGTGCGACGCGGTGCCATCTCGGTGCCGCACCGCCGTACCGATCGCGGTGAACTCCAGCGCATCGGCGCTGTGCGCGCGGTAGCCGAGTTTGACTCCGACTACCCCGTCGCCGCCGACCTTCACGGTCTCGGCGATCAGGCGGTTGATGGCATTCATCCGTGCGGTGTACATCGCCTGCGACAGCACCTGGTATTCACCCGGCTGCATGCCGCGCCCGGGCTGGAAGCCGACGTGGTAGACGGACACACCCATCACGAGTTCGATCGCGTCGAACCCGGTGTGCTCGAGCAGCGTGAACTCGGCGACCGACAGGTCGGATGTGAAGAACTTCCCGGACTCCGCGAGTCGGGTCTGTGCTGTTTGATCGAGACCTTCAGTCATGTGATCAAGCTAGCAACTCAACCGACTACCGCCCACCTGGCGGGGCGGTAGTCGGACAGCCTTACTTGCCGCCCTTGCCCTCGTGCTCCTCGACGAATTCCTCGGGTGTGCCGGTGCCGCCGCCCTCGGGATCTGCGTTACCCAGAGCAGTCTCGGCCGGCATGGCGTCAATGTGGGCCTTGGCCTCAGCTTCGAGGTCCTTCTTGTCGTCGGACATGCGCGCTCCCTGATTGTCGTCGATTGCTCACCGGCTACCCGCGAATCTACCTGCGGAACCCTGAGCGCGCTCACCTAGAGCGCTCCTCGGGTGCAAGCACTCTGTCCTCGGGTGCAAGCACGCTGTCCTCGGGTGCAAGCACGCTGTCCTCGGGTGCAAGCACGCTGTCCTCGGGTGCAAGCACGCTGTCCTCGGGTGCAAGCACGAAGTCGAAGCTCACGCTTGACCAATCCGCGCCTGTGGGCCTGCCAGGCGGTCCAGGTTCCGTCGCGGCGTGATCGGTGACTCCGGTGACCAGCTGCTCCTTGACGCCGAAGACTGCATCCTGGTTCAGGTACTCGTCGCCGGCGACGAAGACGTGCGTCGTGAGCTTGTGGTAGCCAGCTGCGCGAATCAAGAAATGGATATGCGCCGGGCGCATGCTGCCTCGGCCGGCGGCAGCGAGTAGTTGCCCGACCGGGCCGTCGGTCGGGATCGGGTAGGCGACCGGTCGCACCGACCAGAATCGGAAGCCACCCGCGGCGTCGGTGAACAGATGCCCGCGGTTCGCGGTTCGATCGCTGTCGTACTGAACGTCGTAAAGCCCGTCACCGTCCGCTTCCCACACGTCGATCCTGGCGCCCGCGATCGGCTCCCCGCCGGCGCCGCGCACGCTGCCCTCGACCCAGCACGGCTGGCCGACTGCGCCAGCCGCGAGGTCGCCACCGAGTTCGATCTCGGGAGAGTGCTCGACGAAGAACGGGCCGAACACAGTTGATTGGGTGACTGCGGGGTCGGAGGCTTCGTTGACCGCGACGGTCAGCATCGAGAGTCCGAGGACGTCGGAGAGCAACACAAACTCCTGCCGCCGGTCGTCACACATGTGCCCGGTGCGGGTGAGGAATCCGATGGCCTCGTGCCACTCGTCGTCGGTCAGCCGGACGTCGCGCACGAAGTCGTGCAGATGTCGCACAAGGCTTTGCATGACCTCGCGGTAGCGAGCAGATTGCGCGCCGTCAAAGCTGGCCACGACCTCTTCGGTCACGGCAAGCTCGCGACGCTCCTGCGATGCCGACGCCATCAGAGTTGGCAGCCTAGACGGGAAACCCTCATCTCCGAGGGCGACCGAACCCGAGACTTCGGAATCTCGTGACACCGTCACACGCGCGTGTAAGCGTGTAATCGTGGCTGACGACGCGGGTCAGGTCAGTGTCGGTCGAGCGGTTCCGACGTGGTTCGAGTGGTCGGGCGGCGAGGCCGCGATCCCGCGGCTGATTGACGCGTTCTACGACCGCGTCGAGGTCGACGAGTTGCTCAGCCCGTTGTTCCCCCGCGGCGTAAGCGCGGAGCACCGAGATCACGTGAGCTTGTGGGGGTCAACTCGCAGGCTCGCGGCTGTTCGACCGATGACTTTGCTCTCTACGATTCGTCTCACTGATGAGCCGCGCGCACCGGCAGGCGGCACGGTGGGAGGAGTCAGGGTGAGCGGTGTTCGCGTACTGGTCGGCACTCGCAAGGGCGCCTTTGTACTGACATCTGATGGCGGTCGCAAGGCGTGGGAGGTGAGCGGTCCACACTTCGCTGGCTGGGAGATCTACCACGTCGCGGGCTCAGCCGCTGACCCGAATCGACTTTACGCGGCGCAGTCCAACGGTTGGTTCGGTCAGCTCATCCAGCGATCCGATGACGGCGGAGCGACTTGGGCGCCGGTCGGTAACCAGTTCGTCTACGACGGCGTTGCCGGAACCCATCAGTGGTACGACGGCACGCAGCGACCGTGGGAGTTCACCAGGGTCTGGCATCTGGAGCCGTCACGGACGGATCCGGACACGGTGTACGCCGGGGTCCAGGATGCGGCGTTGTTCAAGTCGACGGACGGCGGAGCGAGCTGGCACGAACTTGCCGCCCTACGCCAGCACAAGACTGGCCCCGACTGGCAACCGGGTGCGGGTGGGATGTGCCTGCACACCATCGTTTTGGACCCGAACCGCGACCAGCGTATGTTCGCCGCTATTTCTGCTGCTGGCGTCTTTCGTACTGACGACGCAGGCGAAACGTGGCAGCCGGTGAACAAAGGCCTGCATTCAGAGGGCATCCCTGACGGCGATGCCGAGGTCGGGCACTGCGTGCACAGCCTCGCGATGCATCCGAGCCGCCCCGAGACGCTGTTCATGCAAAAGCACTGGGACGTGATGCGCAGCGACGACGCCGGAGACTCGTGGCAGGACGTCGGCGAGAACCTCCCCACCGACTTCGGCTTTGCGATCGACGTCCACGCACATGAGCCGGAAACGATCTACATCGTGCCGATCAAGAGCGATTCCGAGCACTTTCCCCTCGATGGCCAGCTCCGGGTGTATCGCAGCCGGACGGGCGGCAACGAGTGGGAGCCACTCACAAATGGCCTGCCGCAACAGAACTGCTACGTCAACGTGTTGCGCGACGCGATGGCCGTCGACTCCCTCGATGACTGCGGCATCTACTTCGGCACTACCGGCGGTCAGGTCTACGCATCGAACGACGCGGGCAACAACTGGTCGCCTATTGTTCGTGATCTTCCCGCCGTGCTCTCCGTCGAAGTCCAGACGCTGCCGTGATCCGAGTTGTGCTGCCGGCCCATCTGCGAACGTTGGCCCACGTCGACGGTGAAGTGCGGTTGGACGTCGAAGGGTTGGTCACACAGCGCGCCGTGCTGGATGCGTTGGAGGCCGCGTATCCAGTGCTCTGTGGAACCGTCAGAAATCAGACCACCAAACAGCGGCGCCCGTTCGTTCGCTTCTTCGCTTGCGAAGAAGACCTGTCGCTTGCCGAACCAGACGCAGCGCTGCCGGAGCCGGTTGCGCTCGGCGCCGAGCCACTGCTGATCGTCGGCGCGATGGCCGGCGGCTGAGGTTTCAGCGGAGGCCTCCTGCGGGAGAACCATGGTGAGAACGGTCCCGCACCCGAGGAGGCACCATGCCCGCCGACAACGAGACGCTCGGTTCACCGGATGAGACGCGCGGCGGACCGAACATCGAAGCCGCGATCGCGAACGCCGAAGAGGGCAGTGTCGTCGAGGGTGTGCACGTTCTTCCCGGCGAAGACGAAGACCATGACTCCCGGCTAGAACAAATGCCTGGTGTCGAGGGCGTCGATGACGGTCGCGTCGATGGCACGCCTGGCGACGGAACACCGCTCGAGCCGGGACCTGGACCGCTCGACATCGGCTCTGGTGGGGCACAGCGGGTCGAGGGCGCCCGGATTTCGGACCGCGTTGCCTCTGGCGAGCCGGTGCCGGACGGGCCGCCCTTCACCGAGTAGCGCGTTCACCGAGTGTTCACCGAGTAGCGCGGTCACCGAGTAGCGCGTTGCTACCCGCCGAGGTACGACATCTCCGCACGCCTTGCGCTGCCCCCGGTTCCGCGCATCACTTCGGAGTAGCGGTCGCGTCGGCCTGACCACACCGCGGCAACCGCTTCCCGCAGTTCGTCATCTGCTGCACCCCTGCGCATCATCGTGCGCAGGTCGAGTTTTCCTGATCCGAACAGGCACGTGAACAGCTCGCCCGTCGAGGTCACTCGCGCCCGAGTGCAATCAGTGCAGAACGGTTGTGTGACAGACGAGATCACCCCGATTTCGCCGCTGCCGTCGACGTAGCGCCAGCGCTTCGCCACGTCGCCGCGCCGGGTAGCTGGCATCGGCTCAACGGGGAACACGGCATTGATGCGGGCAATGACCTCGGCCGACGGCACCACGTCGTCCAGCACCCAACGGTTGGTGTCTCCGACGTCCATGTACTCGATGAACCGCAACACATGGCCATGGTCACGGGCAAACCTCGCCAGGTCGACGATTCCGTCGTCGTTGCGCCCGCGACGCACGACTGCATTGAGCTTCACTGGAGAAAGCCCGACCTCAGCGGCCGCCTGAATTCCGTCGAGCACGGTCGTCAGCGCCAGACGAGTGTCGGCCATCGCGGCAAACATCGCGGGATCGATGCTGTCGAGGCTGACCGTCACACGATCGAGGCCCGCTTCGCGCAACGATGCTGCCCTTGCTGCGAGCAGGGAGCCGTTCGTGGTTAGCGCAAGGTCTGTAACTCCCGGCGTGGCCGCCACCATCGAGACGAGTGTTTCGAGATCCTTGCGCAGCAGCGGTTCGCCGCCAGTGAGCCGCACCTTGCTGACACCAAGTTCCGCAAACACCGACACCAGGCGACCGAGCTCCTCGTACGTCAAGATCTCGCTGCGAGCAAGGAAGGCGTAGTTCGGCCCGAACGCCTCACGTGGCATGCAATAGATGCAGCGGAAGTTGCATTTATCGGTCACCGACAGGCGCAGGTCGCGCACCGGTCGACCCAGCTGATCCAGCGGTTGCGAGATCACGACGTCGACACCAGCACGGGTCGATCGATCGCGCGCTGGCGAATCGCGCTCGTCCGCCGCTGGTCGCACCACACCACGAGCGCATCGCCAGCGAGCGTGAGCAGCACGCCACCGACGAGCATCGCGACTGCGCCACGATGGATGTCCGCCAAACTATGGGCTGGGCTGATGAACTTGCCCTCGGCGAACATGGCCGTTGAGATCGCAACGTAGATAGGCACCCCTGCGGTGACCAGCGCGAGCTTGAGCCGCAGGCTTGGTCGCCACGCGACGGGGTCTTGACCCAGCATCGGAACCCAGAACATCAGCCCGCAGGCCAAGAAGTAGATGTGCACAAACTCGTGGAACCCTTGATTGACTTCCGACAGCCGGTACAGAGGCGTAAGCAGATAGAGCGCCATCGAGCCGAAATAGTCGAGCGGCAACAGCACCGCCGCAGTTGTTCCAGTGATCAACCGCATGCTCGGATCATGCAAGATCTCTGCAACGAAGCGGCGCACGGATCGGGACCCCGCAGCAAAGCAGAGTCGTACAGGAGCACCCAACGCGAGTAGCGGTGCCGCCACCATCATGAGCACGAGGTGCTGTGTCATGTGCACCCACAGCAGGTCGTCGTCGTACGCGGCAAAGCCGGATTGCAGCACGGAGGCAAGCGACGCGACGCCGAGCACGAAACTGATGGTTCGAAACGTCGGCCAACTGCGGCCGCTCGAGCGAACCCTGGCGACGCCGTACAAATATGCCGCGATCGCCACGAGCTCGAGAACTATGCCGATGACTGAAATGTCGTCTGTTTGCCAGTGGGTGAGTACGGCCGCCCAATCGACGTTCACGCTGCACGCACTTGCCGCCGAAGCCGTACGCCGACGATAACCGCGCGCTTCGCGAGCCGCCGGCCAACGATCATCACGAGCAGGCAGCAGGACACGTCACATCGTCCCGACGAGGCTGTCGTGGATCGGCCGTTCCGTGTCGGTGAGCGGACGGATATCGGTGCGGCCGGTGCGCACCGAAATGATCTCGGCGCAGATTGATATCGCAGTCTCTTCAGGCGTGCGGGCGCCGAGGTCGAGCCCGATCGGTGCGTGCAAGCGAGCCAAGGCGTCAACACTCACGCCTGCCTCGCGCAGGCGAGTGAGCCGGTCGATGTGCGTGCGGCGGCTTCCGAGTGCACCGAGGTACCCGACAGCAGTGTCGAGGGCGGCGACAATGGCAGGGACGTCGAACTTCGAATCGTGGGTGAGTACGCAGACTGCGTCGCGCGGGGTAAGTGCATCAGTCAAACCTCTGAGGTAGCGGTCGGGCCAATCGACGACCACTTCGTCTGCTAGCGGGAAGCGAGCGTTCGTCGCGAACGCCGGACGGGCGTCGCACACCGTCACACGAAATCCCATGACCCGCGCGGTCCGCACGAGTGCAGCAGTGAAGTCAACAGCTCCGAAGATGATCATCCGGGCGGGCGCCACGAAAGACTCGATGAACACCGATACTTCGTCGCGGCCGATCTCCCCACGCCCTCCGTAGTGCCGCAGTCTGCTTGAGCCGGCGGCGAGCTCACCCGCTGCGTCGCGTGCCGCGACGACGTCCAGTTCCGCCGTCCCAAGAGATCCGATCAATGGCTCGCCCGGTCGGTACAGCAGCTTCGCTCCGACACCCTTTCCCGCGACGACAGTGGCAAGCGCGACGGGTGCGTCGTCTCGCAGCGCAGCGAGAAGAACCTCCTGGACGTCGGGCGCCCACTCGAGGGGTTCGATGTACAGGTGAACGGTGCCGCCGCAGGTAAGGCCGACCGCGAACGCGTCCGCATCGGAGTATCCGAACGTGAGCAGACCGCGTTCGCCAGTAGCGAGGCTCTCCAACGCGGCTTCCATCACCGCGCCCTCGACGCACCCACCTGAAACGGAGCCCGCAACCTCACCGTCCTCGCAGACGGCCATCGTCGCGCCGGGATCTCGCGGACCTGAACCCTCGACGTCAATGACTCGCGCGAGAGCAACGCGCTGACCCTGCCGGCGCCACCGGTCGACGTCGCCGAGGATCTCCTTCACCACCGCATCGTGCGCTCGCGCTCCGCGGGTGTCCAGCGACCTAAGCATTCCCTTAGGTGCCGTTGACAACGCTGCCGTCGGGCCACGGATACTGCCGGTAGGACGAGGCGAGGAGTCACCATGCAGGTACCTGCACCGTTCGAATATCAGCGAGCAAGCACCGTCAAAGACGCCATTGGATTGATGGAACGTCTGGGGAGTTCTGCCCGGCTCGTGGCCGGCGGTCACAGTCTCCTGCCGATGATGAAGCTGCGGCTCGCTAACTTCGAATACCTGATCGACATCAACGATCTGCGCGGAGAGCTCGGCTACATCACCGTGGAGCCGACGCAAATTCGGGTCGGCGCCCTGACCAGACATCGTGAACTGCTCGAGTCAGACGCGTTGGGCGCGACGTTCCCCATCTTTCGCGATGCTGAGCGGGTGATTGCCGATCCGGTGGTTCGCAATAGAGGGACAATCGGTGGGTCGCTGTGCCAGGCCGACCCATCCGAAGACCTCTCGGCCGTCTGCACCACGCTCGATGCGAGTTGCGTCATCCAAGGCGGTTCTGGCCAGCGGGTCGTGACGATGGCCGAGTTCTACCGCGGCCCCTACGAGACGGCTGTGGGCGATGGCGAGATCCTCATCGAGGTTCGCATCCCGATCAAGCCTGGCGGTTCGAGTGCGTACGAGAAGGTGGAGCGCAGAGCAGGTGACTGGGCCGTGGTTTCTTGCGGCGCAGCCGTCTGGCTCGACGATGGCGTCATCACCGACGCACGTGTTGGCTTAGCAGCCGTCGGACCGAACACCACCGGAATTCCCGCGATTTCCGAGGCATTGCGCGGCAAAGCGCCGTCCGAGGACGTTTACGCCGAGGCAGGTCGAATCGCCTCCGAAAGTTGCAGTCCGTCGACCGACCTTCGGGGCAGCGTCGAGTACAAGCGTCATCTTGCAAACGAGCTCACCCGGCGCGCTCTTCGTCGCGCTGTGGCTCGCATCAACGGAACAGAGGGCTGAGACATGCAAGTGTCGATGACGGTCAACGGTGCGCCGGTCACCGAGGAGATCGAAGGCCGTACGCTGCTTGTCCACTTCCTGCGCGACCAGCTCCAGCTCACCGGCACGCACTGGGGTTGTGACACCAGCAACTGCGGTACCTGCGTGGTGTGGCTCGATAACGAACCCGTGAAATCGTGCACGGTGCTTGCTGCGATGGCCGGTGGCCACGACGTGCGCACGGTCGAAGGACTCGAACAAGACGGTGTGCTCGACCCGGTACAGCAAGGGTTCATGGAGTGCCACGGACTGCAATGCGGGTTCTGCACTCCAGGCATGATGATGACGGCGCGGGCGCTACTCGATCGCAATCCCGACCCGTCGGACGGCGAGATCCGTGAGGCCATCTCGGGTCAGATCTGCCGGTGTACGGGCTACACGACGATCGTGCGCTCGATCAAATGGGCGGCGGCTACCGAAGCTGCGGCAAATGCCACTCCCGAGGCCGCTGGCGTCTCGGTCACTGCAGGGAGCCCCGCATGACCGCCGTCGAAGATCGCCCGGCCGGGTTCGTCAACAACGATGAGAAGCCCGTCGGCTACGGCCGCATGCTGCGAAAGGAGGATCCACGTTTCATTCGCGGCATGGGGCACTACGTCGATGACATCCAGTTGCCGGGCATGCTGCACCTCGCAATCTTGCGGGCACCTGCGGCACATGCCCGTTTGGTGAGCATCGATACGACCGCAGCGGCAGCGCACCCAAAGGTCAAGGCCGTTGTCACCGGCGCCATGCTGGCCGAGAAGGGCCTCGCGTGGATGCCGACACTGTCGAACGACGTACAGGCAGTGTTGGTTACCGACAAGGCGAGATTCCAAGGCCAAGAAGTCGCGTTTGTCGTCGCCGAAGACCGCTACGCGGCACGGGACGCACTCGAACTGATCGAAGTCGAATGGGAAATCCTGACCCCGGTGATGGACGCGCGGCAGGCACTCGCACCCGACGCGCCACTGATCCGCGATGACCTTGAGGGTAAGAAGGACAACCACTGCTTCGACTGGCAGACCGGTGATGAGGCGGCGACCGAGGCTGTCTTTGCGAAAGCCGACGTCGTGGTCAGTGAAGACATTGTCTATCCGCGCGTACACCCAGCGCCGATGGAGACGTGTGGCTGCGTCGCGGACTACGAGCGGGTCGCGGGCAAACTCACCCTCTGGACAACGAGCCAGGCACCACACGCCCATCGCACGGTCTATGCACTGGTCTCGGGATTGCCCGAACACAAGATCCGCGTCATCGCCCCCGACATCGGCGGCGGCTTTGGCAACAAGGTGCCGATTTACCCTGGCTACGTGTGCGCGATCGTTGCGTCGCTCGTCGTCGGCAAGCCCGTGAAGTGGATGGAGGACCGCTCAGAAAACCTGGTCAGCACTGGCTTTGCGCGCGACTACATCATGCGCGGCGAGATCGCCGCGACGAAGGAAGGCAAGATCCTCGCGATCCGCACGAACGTGCTCGCCGACCATGGTGCGTTTAACGGCACTGCTGCGCCTATTAAGTACCCAGCCGGGTTCTTCGGAGTTTTCACCGGCAGTTACGACCTCGAAGCTGCTTTCTGCAAGATGACCGCTGTGTATACGAACAAGGCCCCCGGTGGAGTCGCTTACGCGTGCTCCTTCCGCATTACCGAGGCCGTCTATCTCGTCGAACGCATCGTCGACTGCCTCGCCTACGAGCTCAAGATGGATCCTGCAGAGCTACGCCTGAAGAACTTCATCCAGCCCGATCAGTTCCCGTACACGACGAAGACCGGATGGGTTTACGACTCCGGCAACTACGAGCCAGCTATGCGACTGGCGATGCAGATGGCGGGTTACGCAGACCTGCGCAAGGAGCAAGCTGAGAAGCGTGCACGCGGGGAGTTGATGGGCATCGGCGTCGCGTTCTTCACCGAGGCCGTTGGCGCTGGTCCGCGCAAGGACATGGACATTCTCGGTCTTGGTATGGCCGATGGATCGGAGTTGCGGATTCATCCGACTGGCAAAGCGGTGCTGCGCGTCTCTTGTATGAGCCAGGGACAAGGACATGAGACGACTTACGCGCAGATCGTCGCCGAGGAGATTGGGATTCCGCCGGCAGATATTCAGGTCGTCAACGGCGACACCGACAACACGCCGTTCGGCCTCGGAACCTATGGCAGCCGTTCAACACCGGTCTCGGGCGCCGCTGCCGCTCTCGTGGCGCGCAAGGTACGCGACAAGGCGCAGATCATTGCGTCGGGCATGCTCGAGGTATCTGTCGCCGACCTCGAATGGGAGAAGGGCTCGTTCCACGTCAAGGGTGACCCGTCAAAGTCGGTGACGATCCAGGCGATCGCGATGCGGGCGCACGGTGCGGGCGATCTTCCCGAAGGCGTCGAAGGTGGCCTCGAAGCGCAGATCTGCTACAACCCGTCGAACCTGACGTACCCGTTCGGCGCCTACATCTGCGTCGTCGACATCGATCCAGGGACGGCGCAGGTGAAGGTGCGCAGTTTCGTCGCCGTCGATGACTGCGGCACGCGAATCAACCCGATGATCATCGAGGGCCAGATTCACGGCGGCCTCACGGACGGCGTCGGCATGGCACTCATGGAGATGATCGCGTTTGACGAGGACGGCAACTGCCTTTCGAGTTCGCTCATGGACTACCTCATTCCGACCGCGCTCGAGGTACCCGAGTGGCAGACCGGTCACACCGTGACGCCATCGCCACACCACCCGATCGGCGCCAAGGGCGTGGGGGAGTCAGCCACCGTCGGGTCACCGCCGGCCATCGTGAATGCAGTCGTCGACGCGCTGAAGCCGTTCAACATCAGGCATGCAGACATGCCGCTCACGCCGTCACGTGTGTGGGAAACGATGCAGGGAAGGCACCGGCCGCCGGTGTGACGATCGAACCACGTATGCACTCGCGGCTGACGGACAGAGCTGCCGACCTTGTCGCTCGCCGCCAGCCGTTCGTGCGTGCGACTGTGGTGCGGGCACAGTCACCGACCTCTGCAAGGCCGGGTGACAGCGCGATCATCTTGAGCGACGGCACGATCGAGGGCTTCGTGGGCGGGCACTGCGCGAAGGAGTCGGTGCGCGCGGCTGCATTCGCGACGTTACGCGACGGCGAGGCCACGCTGCTGCGCGTGCTCCCAGACGACAGCACCGTCTTCCCAGAGACGCCGGGCGCACAGTTGACGGTTAACCCGTGTCTTTCAGGAGGGGCGTTGGAGATCTTCCTCGAGCCGCACCTGCCGCCAGCAATTATCGAGGTCGTTGGCGACACGCCGGTCGCGGAGGCCGTCGCGGCGATGGCCGAGGCAGTGGGGTTCGCAGTCGGGCGTTCACTGCCGGGCCGGGTACCTGAGGGCGCGGTCGCCGTCATCGTGTCGACGCACGGGCACGACGAACCCGAATGCATCCGAGCCGCACTCGACGCGGGCGTCGGCTTCATTGGCCTGGTCGCAAGCAAAGTTCGCGGAGAGTCGGTGCTCGATGCGATGGATCTCAAGCCGCACGAACGGGCGCGAGTTCACACGCCGGTAGGTGTCGAGATTGGTGCGAAGACCGCGGCGGAGATCGGGTTGTCGATCGTTGCCGGCGTCGTGGCTGCAGTTCGCGTCGACGGCGTGGTCGCGCACGACGCAGACCCGGTCGTGGCGCCGGCAACCGCGCTCGACCCGATTTGTGGCATGACAGTCGTGGTGCAGCCGACCACGGCCCACTTGCGCGTCGATGGCGTCGACTACTGGTTCTGCAGCCAGGGATGCCGGGATCGTTACGCGGCCCAGGTCGGACAGGCCTAAGTCCGTGATTGTCACCGGGTTGATCCTGGCGGCCGGCTCGTCGAGCCGGCTTGGCCAGCCGAAGCAGCTGCTGCCTTTTCGGGGGACGACGCTGCTCGGGGCAACGCTCGACGTCGCACGGCGATGTCACTTCTCGCAACTGCTGGTCACACTGGGCGGGGCAGCGGCAGAGGTTGCGACCGCAATCGATTTCACCGGCACCCAAGTTGTAGACAATCCAGATTTCGGCTCCGGCTGCGGGTCGTCGATCAGTGCGGCAATTGTGCATGTCGATGACGCAAGTGAGGGCCTCGTCCTGATGCTCGGCGATCAGCCGGGTGTGTCGGTGGAGGCGGTCGGTCGACTCGTCGACGAGGGGGGTGCGTCGCAAATCGCGGTGTGCCGCTACGCCGACGGTCGCGGCCACCCGTTCTGGTTTGCCCGCTCGGTATTTGACGACCTGAGGAGCCTTCACGGTGACAAGGCGGTCTGGAAGGTTCTTGAGTCGGGTCGTTACTCCGTGACCGAAGTGTCGATCGAGACCACCGTGCCGATCGATGTCGATACCTGGGCCGACTACGAAGCACTCCTCTTGGCAAATGGGGTGTCCTCATAGTCGCCCCGCTTCGCGATGCCGCCGACGTGCAGCACCGTCTCGACGAGATCGACTATCTCGTAGACGTTGGCTTGGCGACCGCGCTTTATCTCGCCCTCGCCCTCGGCCGGCCCTTGCTTCTGGAGGGCGAGCCAGGAGTCGGCAAAACCACGGCCGCAAAGGCGCTGGCACGTGCACTCGACGTTCCGCTCATCCGGCTTCAGTGTTACGAAGGCCTGACGGTTGGCGAGGCACTGTATGAGTGGAACTACCAGCGCCAGCTACTCGCCATTCGACTCGCGGAGGCGAGTGCGGAAACCATCACCGACGCCGACCTGTTCACCGAGGCATTCTTGCTTGAACGGCCCATCCTGCAGGCGGTGCGCTACCGCGGCGAGTCTCCGCCGGTGCTGCTTATCGACGAGATCGATCGAGCGGACGACGAGTTCGAGGCGTTGCTGTTCGAGTTCCTTGGAGAGTCGTCGGTGACCATTCCAGAACTCGGAACATTCACCGCCGTGCGCCCACCGATCGTCATTCTGACCTCGAATCGAAGCCGCGAACTCCACGACGCGCTGCGTCGGCGGTGCCTCTACCACTGGATTGACTTCCCTAGCCCGACCCGCGCTGCCGAGATACTTCGACGTGCGGTACCAGCCGCAAGTGAAGCGCTGATCCAAAGCGCGACTCAGTTCATCGGGCGAGTAAGAACACTCGATCTCGACAAGCCGCCTGGCATGGCCGAGACCATCGACTGGCTTTCTGCGCTGAGTGCGCTCGGTGCGGCCGAACTGGTGCGGTCAACGCTGATGAGCACCCTCGGTGCGATCGCCAAAACCGCCGACGATCGTGACACCATGCTGGGCGCGCTCGTCGAAGTCGGCGCGTCCGATTCAGGCCCGACTTCGCCATGATCACCGACCGCCGCGCCGACACGCTTCCGACGAAGAGGATCCAATGAAGATAGACAATCAGTTCAGCGTCAACGTACCCATCGCCGAGGCATGGAATGCGCTCACCGATCTCGAGCGAATCGCTCCGTGCATGCCAGGTGCCCAACTCACCGGCAGAGACGGCGATGCGTACCTCGGCACCGTGAAGGTGAAGGTCGGGCCCGTCATCAGCGAGTTCGCCGGCACCGCATCGTTCATCGAAAAAGATGAGTCCAGCTATCACGCAGTCATCGACGCAAAGGGCCGTGACTCGCGAGGCTCGGGCAACGCATCGGCGACCATCACCGCGCAGCTGCGGAGCGACGGTCCTGCGCGTACGACGGTCATGGTCGAGACCGACATGAAGATCAGCGGCAAGCTCGCTCAGTTCGGCAGCGGGATGATCGCAGAAGTGTCGAGCAAGTTGCTGGGCCAGTTTGCGGACTCTCTCGAACAGCTGCTCCTCGCAGCCCCCCCAGAGACAACGAGCCAGACCGCCGCCCAAGCCGGCACAGTTGAAGAAGCGACGAGCAGGGCGCCCGCGACAACGTCGGTTCTGACGACAGCCGCTGCGCAGCCCGTGGACCTCACCTCGCTCGCCGGCGGCGCGGTGGCGAAACGCGCACTTCCGGTGCTTGCTGGCCTCGTGCTGGTCGGCGTGATCATCTATGTCATCGTCCGGTAACGGCGACGCGTCCGACTCACCCGACCCCGCCCGTCGCGTCACCCTCATCAGCGGCGTCGACCGGGCCGCATTCGCGGTCGCCTTCGCAGACCGGTTGCGAACGGCGGGTGTCGATGTCGGGCTGCCCGCCGCGAGCACATTCGCGCGTGCACTCGCTGCACAGCCGCCGTCCACCCGTACGTCGTTGTACTGGCTGGCCAGGGTCAGCCTCACGCATCGTCACAGCGACGCTGAGGCGTTCGACCGTGTTTTCGCCGCGGTGTTCGACGACGCCGGCCTGAACCTCGATCCGCACTCCCGGCGGCGCACACCCACACGTTCGCGCGGGGCTGATGAACGTTTCGCGGCGGTGAGCGGGGATGACAACACGCTTTACCAGGACGGCGGCGGGTTGCCGTGGGCGACGCTGCCCGCCGTCGTGGGAGTGGCTGACGACGATCCGTCGCCACTGGGCGTGCCCGAGCGGCTGCCTAGCAATCTGGCCGGGCTGGCTGACACTCCGTTCGAGGATCTCAGCGCCGATGAGCTTGAGTTGCTCGGCGTGTGGTTGGAGAGTGCCTTCCGAAACTGGCCGACGCGTAGGACCAGGCGGCTGCAGCCGCAGGCACATGGCCGCTACGTGAACCTGCGCGCAACGATGGTCCGCTCGCGCCGCAGCGGCTGGGACCCCGTGCATATCGTCCACAGTGCGCCGCGTTATGTGCCACGACGCGTTGTCATGGTGTGTGACGTCAGCCAGTCGATGCAGGCGTACGCGACCACGTATTTGCATCTCATGCGAGCGGCGGTTCTGTCGGCCGACGCCGAGGTGTTCGCGTTCGCGACCACGCTCACGCGTCTCACCTCCGTCCTGACCCACCGATCGGTTGACGTCGCCATTGAGCAAGCGAGCAGCACTGTCGTCGATCGTTTCGGCGGGACGCGCATCGCCTCCAACCTCGACATGCTGCTGCGGTCACGCCACAGCAATGTGCTTCGTGGCGCGGTGGTCGTGATCGCGTCAGACGGGTGGGACAGTGACCCGCCGGTCGCGTTAGCGGCGTCGATGGCGAGGCTGCAGCGGCGAGCGCATCGGGTGATCTGGATGAACCCGCGAGTGGCAGCGTCAGGATTCGCGCCCCTCGTCGGCGCGATGGCAGCGGCCCTGCCCTACTGCGACGAACTGTTGCCTGCGCACGATCTGCGCGCTCTCGGCGAGGCTTTCGATGCTGTTTCGCGCGCCGGCCGGTTTCCTCGGCCACATGGCGTCCGACAGCCTGGTTTTCCTACTTCCAGAGCGTGACGTGCACCGACGGTCTGAAGTGGCCGATGTGCACGCCTGAGCCCTTCATCATCGCTTGGATTGCGCGGGGGGTCGAAACGAACCGGGTCAGCTCGGCAGCGGCCGGCACGATGACCTGTTCGGGCAGCGTCATCGTCGCCCAGCCTCCCTCGGCTTGCAATCCCGGGCCCTTGACGACGACCAATCGCGCGTTGGCAAGGTCTGCGGCTACGGCGAAGGAAACCGCCAGCGCTACGCCGTTGTTGCGTTTCGCCTCTTCGAGCGCTGCTGCGTGACTTTGAAAGATCCGCTGCCGGTCCTCCGGAATATCGAAGTGGCGCAGCATCGCTGGGACGACCCCGTCTTCGCCTGCTGCCGACGGTCCGAGCAACCACGTCTGCTCGCGCAATTGCGCAGGGCGGGGAGCGCCCGTCGCAAGAGGATGCCCGACGCCGACGACCGCGACGACGTGATAGTTGAGGAACGGCTTGCAGACGAGGGAATTACTGGTGCCCGACATCCGTGGACCAATCGCAACGTCGACTGCACGCGACGCGAGCAGGCTCTCGAACTGGGCCGGTGGCCGTACGCTCAGCTCGACGTCGAAATCGTCAGCCCGCGCTAGGAACAGCTCGATCAGTCCCGGTGCGGCGTGTTCAGCGAAAAGGCTTGTGGTCGCAAGCCTCATGAGCCGACGGCCGTGGCCGGCCTGATTCACCTCGCGAATGGTCTGGGCTTGCAAGCCCAGCATCTCCGCCGCCCGGCTCGCCAACCGCAGACCACCCGGAGTGAATGCGAGCCCGGCGGCTGTGCGGGTGAACAGTTGATCGTCGAGCTCTTTGCGCAACTGCCCGAGGTGCAGCGAGACGGCCGCCTCGGTGACCCCGATCTCGGCGGCGGCCGCCTTCACCGAACCATGACGCACAACGGCGGAGTAGGCCCGCAGCTGTGTTGGCGTCATCGTCGGATCCCGCGTCGCAATGACGCCGTCATGGGCTATTCACCCACTCATCCGTGCCGTCGTCGAACACCTGGCGCTTCCACACCGGCAAGAGGGTCTTGACCGCTTCGACGGCTTCCGTGCAGGCTTTGAGCGCGGCGGCTCGATGGGCCGCTGACGCAGCAACGACGACGGCTACGTCACCGATTCGCAGTGTTCCAACACGGTGCACGATCGAGAGTGCAATGAGATCGTCGTGGTTTGCCGCAACGTCACGCGCGACCTCAGCGATGACTCTGGTTGCCGAGTCGTGCGCCACGTACTCGAGTTCGGTGACCCGCCTGCCGTGGTCGAGCTCGCGCACCAACCCGGTGAAGGTGGCGATAGCACCGGACTCTGAGCTGCTGACCCGCCCGACGATCTCGAGCAGTTCGATGTCGGTGGAGACGACTTCGGCATGCAACCTGGGTTGATCGCCCATCTCATCCGCCCGCAAACGGCGGGAGCACGTCGAGTTGGACGGTGCCCATCAGCTGAAGGTCGAGGTCCCGGGCCTGCACGCCGTCGACAAGCAGGCTGCAGACTTTCAGGACACGTTGCAAGCCCGGGCCCCGGCTCGCCTCAATGACCGATAAACACCCACGAATCGTTTCGGCATCGACCGTCTCTTCGGCTACGCCTGCGGCAGCGCGTGCGGCGGCGAAGTACCGCACCACGACCCGAGCCATCGCTTTGCTCCGCACTCACGCCTCTGCGCGCTGTTGTTTGCCTCGAATCTACAAACTCTCGAATCTACAAACTAACGCCTACGAGTTGGTTATGACATCGAACGTCGTCGTGAGCTCTGCTGTCGAGTCGCCGCCCACCCAGACGTCGAACGTCGACGGATCGTTGATCCAGTCGCGCACGGCGGCATTCCAATAGCGCAACTCCCGCGGCCCGAGCTCAAACGACAATGATCGAGATTCTCCGGCGGCGAGGCTGATGCGCTGGAAGCCCTTGAGCTCGCGCACCGGCCGTAAGGCGGTGCCGTGACGTTGATGAATGTAGAGCTGTGCGACCTCATCGGCGGCGATGCTGCCGGCATTCGTCACGTCGACGGTCACGGTCACCGACTCGTCAGGGCTGATCGCGTCACGACTCAACGTCAGATTCGCGTACCTGAAGTGGCTGTAGCTCAGGCCATGCCCAAAAGGAAACAGCGGCGTGCTGGCTTCGTCCCAGTAGCGCCGACCCTGGTTCTGCGGCTCGTGCGAGGCGGCGTGGGAGTACACCATCGGTACCTGCCCGACGGTCCGCGGCCAGCTGAACGGCAACTTGCCGCCGGGTGCGACATCCCCAAGAAGCAAGTTGGCGACACCCGCTCCGCCCTGCGTACCTGGGTACCAGATGTCGAGAATCGCGGGAACGTGCTCGGCGGCCCAGCGAAGGTCGAGCGGACGCCCGTTCATCACGAGCAGCACGACCGGCGTGCCCGTGCCACTAACGGCCTGTAGCAGTTCGAGCTGACGTCCCGGAAGCTCAAGGGAAGAGCGCGAAGCGTGCTCCCCGATCATGTTCTGCCATTCACCGACGACGACTATCGCGACGTCCGCGTCACGTGCGATCGCTGCTGCTTCTGCAAACGCCGTCGCTTCATCGAAACCGTCGGGATCCGCGGGCTTGTTTCCGCCGAACATGTCGAACAGAGAAGGAAACTCACGTTGCACGACGCGCACGCCGCGCGCGTACTCGACGCGCACCCCATCGCCGGCACGGGCACGCAAGCCGGCCAGCACGGTCACGGTTTCGTCGAGGTCGTAGTCGAACACCCAGGGACCGAGAATGTCGCGTTTTGAGTCGGCCAGCGGCCCGATCACGGCGATCGAAGTCAGGTTGTTGAGGTTCAGCGGCAACAGGCCGCCCTCGTTGCGTAGCAGCACGGCCGACCGCTCGGCGGACGTCCTCGCGACCTCCCGGTGCGCCGGGTCGGCGAGCACCTCACGGGCACGATCCTCATCGACATAGGGGGAGTCGACGATGCCCATGCGGAATTTGGCTTCGAGGATTCGCCGCACGCTCGCGTCGACATTCGCCTCGCTCGCGGCGCCCGACAGAAGGGCGTCCGGCAGGTGCGCATAGGCGGGATCAGCGATCGCCATCTCCAGGTCAACTCCAGCGGTGACGGCTCTGGCTGCTGCATCAGTCGGGTCAGCTGCAAACCCATGGGTGACGAGGTTCTTTACGACGTTGGCGTCACTGACTACGAAACCTTCGAAACCCCAGGTCTTACGCAAGACGTTGGTGAACAGCCATGGGCTGCCGGCGGCAGGTATCCCGTTGAGGCCCATATAGGCAGTCATGACATTGCCGGCTCCGGCAGCGACGGCCGCCTCGAATGGAGGGAAGTAGACGTTCCACAGTTCGGAGTCCGAAAGGTTGACCTCGTCATAGTCGCGTCCACCGATCGCCGCGCCGTAACCCGCGAAGTGCTTCGGGCCCGCGATGATCCGCTCGGGGGTGCCGAGTCCGGCGCCCTGGAACCCGCGTACTGCGGCTGCGGCAACGGCTGCGCCAAGGTACGGATCCTCGCCCGCGCCCTCGATGATGCGACCCCACCGTGGGTCGCGAGCGATGTCGACCATCGGCGCGAACGTCCAATGGATGCCGACGGCGCGCGCCTCGCGAGCGGCGACCGCTTGTCCCCGCTCGATGGTGTCCGGATCCCATGACGCGGCCATCGCGATCGGTACCGGAAAGATCGTCCGCAGTCCGTGAATGACGTCGAAGCCAAAGAGGGCGGGGATCCCGAAGCGGTTTCCCTCGACGGTCAGTCGCTGCAGGCGGTTGGTCTCCGCGGGATCGGTGACGAACAGCAGCGAACCAGCTCCGCCGGCGTGCAGCACGGCCTCGACCATCGTGGGCTGTGCGTCCGGATCGAAGCCGAGCGTCGTCTCGGCATTCCTTGGCAGCCGGAAGTAGAAGTATTGAGTCAGCTGCCCAGCCTTCTCGGCTGGCGTCATTTGCGAGATCAGTTCATCGACTCTTGCCCGCACCGCATCGGTAGACATGTTCGGCGCCATATCACTCATCCAGACTCCATTCGGTCGTCACAACCGGATCCGAGGACGTCTCGGTTTGAGCAGGGGGCCGACCGCCGCACGCGCGCCGGCAATGTATGGGTCAAGGTCATCGACGGTCACTATCGCGAGATCATCGATCGGCCACGCATGCGCAGTGAACTCGACGTCGTAGTCCTCCTCGCGCAGCCTGACGAAAGCGGCCCAATCGGCTCCGACAATCACGGCTTCGCCGCCATGCACAACACCATCAATGCGGACGTCGATGGGCTGGCGAATCACTTCGGCGAGCGCCTCTTCCTGTGCCAGGCGGAAGTCCTCGACCGTGTGTGCCGCCCATCGCGGATCTGCGCGCCCATCGCGACCGCGCACCAACGGCAGGGCGAGTCGGGCGAGCGGCTCGACGCCGTGATGACCGCCGTGGCGCTGGACCGTCACGTTCAGCGACGCCGTGACCGGGGTGCCACGAGAGTGCAGCAGCGTTGTGCTCGACGCGCGGACGCTGCCGCGGTTGCCTTGTGTCGAGACGAACCCCGACATGCCGCCCAGTGCGCGGGTCGCCGGTACCCCGGGCGGTAAGCCGTACCACTTGAGATCGCAGCGGCGGGCGCGGTCAGCCTGCTCGATGAGGTGGTGCCGATGCTCCAGGTTCGGGAAGACCAACCCGACCAGCCACCGCCACCGGCGGTGCGGGTACATCCGCCGGCGTGACCGCACTCGATCTCGCCTGCTCGTCATAAGCCGAGCGTTTCACGACCTCGTGGGCGCTGTGATACCCACCGGCCCCGAGAACCAGCAGCACCCCAACGGTGAAGCACGCGATGGTGAGGGTGTCGAGCGAACCGTTGGGTGCAAAGCCCCAGACAGCGAGCCGCCCGAGGGTCGCGACCGAGATCGCCACACCGACGCCAAGCATCGCCGTCCGGCCTGTTGTGTCGTGCCGGCTTGGCTCCTGATTTCTCGCGCCGGCCGCCTTGAGGAGCTGTGCGGCAAGCACGACGAGGGCGAGTACCGCTGCCAACGCGATGGTCAGCGAGGCGACCCACGGGACGCGCTGCGCCCACCACGCGCGCGAGCCGACCGGCGGCTGCGCGAACCAACGGTTCGGGTACGCGACGACTGCGACGATCACCACCGGCACCATGTGCCAGAGGTAGACCGGCATCGTCATCACGTTCGCGCGCTGGATCAAGCCACGAAGCCGAACGCGAGCGGGCTGCGCAAGCCACGCCGAGACGGACGACGAGGCAAGCAGCACGATGCCGGTCTGGGCCAGTCCGAACCCGAGGAGTGCCGCTGACGGAGGGGACGCATTCTGGATGCGCGCACCGGGGACGCCGACCATGCTGATCGGATACGGACCCCACCAGATCAGTGCCACCAAGGCGAATAACGCCGCGGTCGCGAGCACCAACGCCCGCCCTCGTCGTCCGGCCAGAAATCCCTCGTGCCACGCGAATCCGAGCTGATGGAACGTACCCCACACCAACAGGTAGTTAGCCCACCCCACGAAGTGCCAGTGCCCTTCGACCACGGCCACGTCGATCAGCACCGCCGTGGCTGCCATCACGGCTGGCACGGCGATTCCGTAGCGTCGGTGCAAGGCTAGTAGGGCCGGTGTCAGCAGCAGGAGCAGCAAGTACGGCGCGAGGAACCACAGGTGTAGCGAAAGCGCCCAGCCCGCCTCTTGGAGATCGTCGCGGTTCGCGCCCGCAGCGGTGCACGCCACCACTGCGAGCGAGATCGCCGCGACATAGCCGGCCGTCGGGACAAGCAAGCGCCTTGCGCGTCGCAGTGTCCAGCCGAATGCGGAGCCACCCCCGGCTTGGTACCTCGTCCACGAAAGTGCGTTCGAGTACCCGCCGACCAGGAAAAAGAGCGGCACGACCTGGAAGATGAGAGTCAGCCACGAGGTCCACGGCGAAACGCCGAGCACGTCGACGCCGTCGAGTTGGCCGTGCTTGTAGGTGATTCCGGTGGCGATCCAGTGCCCGAGGACCACTGCGGCGATCGCGACGACCCGGATCAGGTCGAGGTAGGTATTGCGAGACATGGTGTCACCACCGCGGTCGGTGCGCGGGGCGGCCTCCATGTCGTCCAGCGTAGGCGCAGCTGCCGCACCGAGATCACCGCGATTTAGGGCCGCGCTGACCTGGCTTTCGGGCGGCTGGTCCGAAAATGGGATCACCGCCTGACCACAGCTGGATTCTCGAGGGGGTGCACCGGGGACACACGTTCACCGCGATGGTGGCGCCCCGACGGTCTTGACCACTGTTTTGCAAACAAATGCACAGCCGCAGTCACATTCAGAAGCGCCGGGTACGCAGCAAGCGACAGACACCGACACAGGTGCCCGCGGGGGCGCCAGATTTTTGCTCCAGGCAATGCGCGGGCATTGGCGAACCGAGGGTCTGTCGGTCACTGCCGCACTCATCTCCACTGTCGCCATCGTCACCATCCCCGAACTCGGCGGCCGCGCCGTCGATAGTGGCCTCATCGGTCATCACTGGCGCACTCTCGGGATCCTCGGCGGGATCATCGCCATCCTCGGTGTCGTGCAAGCCGTCACCTCAGGTCTCCGGCGTTACTTCAACGGCATCTCCTCACGCACCGTCGAGGCAGAGCTGCGGCGGAGTTTCTTCACTCGCCTGCTCGGATTCGATGTCGGCTATCACGACCGAGTGAACCGGGGGCAACTGCTCTCGCGAGTCACGAGTGACCTGTTCCAGATCCAGGCGCTGGTGTCGTCGACGCCGATCTGGATCGCGAACACCCTCACCATCGTCGCCGTTGCCATCGTCCTCGTGGTGATCAACCCGCTACTTGGCCTCGTGGCCGTGGCAGGCCTGCCGATCGTCGCTTACACGTCCCTTCGATACTCGACGCGGGTTCGCCCGATCCTCGGGGAGTTGCAGCGCGAGCGCGGCGATCTCGCCGGCGTGGTCGAAGAGGCGCTCAGTGGGATACGCGCGGTCAAGGGCTTCGGCGCCGAGTCGATCCTCGAGCGCCGACTGGGTCGCCAGGCCGACGCCGTACGTGCCCGTTCGATCGAGATCGTGCGGATGCGCTGTCGCTACAACCCGCTGCTCAACGTCATGCCGATGTTCGAGCTCGTCGCGGTGAACTGGTTCGGCGGCTACCTCGTGCTGCACCACGAACTGACCGTCGGCATGTTGCTTGCGTTCAACACCTACCTCGCCGTCGTGACCGGTCCGCTGCAGGCGATCGGCTGGTTCGTCGTTCAGGTGCAGCGCGCGCTGGTCTCGGCCCGCCGCCTGGAGACGGTGATGAGTCATCGGGTGGCGATCCGCGAGGCTGCAGATCCGGTGCTGTTGCCAGGCGGCTCGCACGTTGGCCGTGTCTCGTTCGAAGACATCACCTTCGCGTATCCAGGCAGCGACGAGCTCGTGCTCGACGGATTCAGCCTCGAGATCGCCAGCGGAGAGGTCGTTGCGCTCGTCGGGCCGACGGGCTGCGGCAAGACCACGGTGGCCGCGTTGCTCGCCCGCCTCTACGACCCGACTGCTGGCGCGGTCCGCATCGAGGGCGTCGACCTTCGCGAGCTCTCGACCGACACTGTGCGCGCTGCGGTGGGCGTCGTGTTCGAGGACAACTTCCTTTTCGACGACACCATTGCGGCGAATCTGCGCGTCGGGTCGCCCGACGCTTCGCCCGCGGAGCTCGAGCTTGCAGCGCGAGTGGCGCAGGCTGACGAGTTCGTCGCCGAACTACCAGGGGGGTACGACAGCGTCGTTGGTGAGAGGGGCCTGTCGCTTTCGGGAGGCCAGCGTCAACGTGTGGCGCTCGCGCGCGGCATACTCGCTGACCCGCGGGTTCTGGTTCTCGACGACGCTACGTCGGCCGTCGACGCCGAAAAGGAGCGCGAGATCATCGCAGGTCTTGAAGGCCTGTCCCGCGATCAGACGATCGTGCTCATCTCCCATCGGGCCGCCACGATCGCCATGGCCGATCGTGTCGTGCTGATCGACGCCGGTCGGGTTGCGGCGACCGGCACTCACGATGAGTTGGTGGCGACATCTGCTCGCTACCGTCAGGTGCTCGGAATCGTCGACGACACGGACGCCGATGTGACGGGGTTAGATCAATGCGGCTGAGAAGAGTTCGGCCTGCAGGTGCCCCGCCCGCCACGCCTCTGGTGCACGTGCCCCGAAAACAACACCTCGTGCGCGTATCGCTTACGATGCTGCGGCCATACCGGCGAAGGTCTATCGCAGCCATCGTTGTGCTGGTGTTCGCGCTCGCCGCCACGCTCGCGGGGCCTGCATTGGTCGAATACGCCATCAACAACGGACTCGTCAATCATCACTCGATGCGCGTCGTGAACATTGCGGGAGCGGGCTATCTGGTTGCCGCGGTCGCGTCATATTTTCTTACGTCGTCGCAAACCTGGCTGCTGTCGTCAACGGGTGAGTTCGTCCTGAACGACCTTCGCAAGCGGGTGTTCAACCACTTGCTCGGCCAACCGCTTGCGTTCTTCGACGCCGAGAGCTCAGGTCAGTTGCTCTCGCGCATGACCGCAGACATCGACGTGCTGGAAACGCTTGTGCAGAACGGCCTCGGTTCATTTGCTATGAGCCTCGGGCTGTTCTTCTTCTCGATCGTCGTGCTGCTCATCACCTCGCCGTTGCTTTTCCTTGCCACGACGGTCTGCCTCGTCCCGGTATTGATCGCTGCGGCTCACTATAAGACGACCTCAACGCGTGCATACAGCGATGTTCGTACTCGTATCGGACGGTCACTGGCCGCCATAGACGAAGGGCTCGCTGGTGTTCGCGTCGTGCAGGCCTTTCGCCGTCAGCGTGCGGTCGCTGCTGACTTCGATCGGCACAACCAGGAGCAGCTCGAAGCGGAAATGACAACCGTGCGCCTGGGCGCCGTGTTCTTTCCCAAGGTCGAGGGCTCCGGTGTTCTCGCCACGGTTGTGGCACTGATCTTGGGCGGAGTGCTCTACAGCCAGCACCTCGTCACAGTCGGTGCAGTCGCCGCGTTCGTGCTGTACATCGCAAACCTTTTCGCATCGATCCAAGCACTGAGCCAGCTGTTTGACCTGTTGCAATCGTCGGGAGCTGCACTCAGCACGGTTGTCGCGTTGCTCGACACCGAGCCGTCGATGGTCGACCCTGCGGAGCCGGTGCGCTTGCCGGCCAGAGGACGCCTTGAATTGCGACACGTGAGCTTCGCCTACGGCCACGGTGGTGAGGACGGCACCGTTGACTATGACGGACTATGGGACGGCGAGGATGCCGGTTCGCGATCGGTACTGACCGGCATCGACCTCGACGTCAGTCAGGGCGAGCATCTGGTGCTCGTCGGCCCGACCGGCGCAGGCAAGTCGACGCTTGCAAAGTTGATCGGCCGGCTCTACGACCCGAGTGCCGGATCGGTGCAGCTCGGCGGTGTCGACCTTCGCCAAGCGAGCCTCGCGCATCTGCGCGAGCGCATTGTCGTCGTTCCGCAGGAGGGCTTTCTGTTTCGCGGGTCGGTGCTCGAAAACATCCTGATCGGACGAGCGGGCGCAAAAGAAGATGAGGCGCGCGCGGTGCTGGAGGAGCTCGGGCTTGACGAGCGTTTCGACGAGTTCCCCGATGGGCTAAACACCGACGTCGGTGAGCGCGGCACACACTTGTCCGCTGGCGAGCGGCAGCTGGTGTCACTGGCGCGCGCGGCATTGACCGACCCCGCGGTGCTGGTGATGGACGAAGCGACCTCGAGCATCGACCCCGGCACTGAGATCGCGCTCGAACGTGCACTGGCGGCACTCACGATGGGGCGGACGACGATTACGGTGGCGCACCGCCTGACGACCGCAGAGCGGGCCGACCGCGTTGCGGTGATCGAGGATGGGAACCTCGTCGAACTCGGTCCGCATGCCGACCTTGTCGAGGCCGACGGGCACTACGCGCGGTTGTTCACCGCGTGGAGAGGTTCCGACGTCCCGTCTTAATTGCAACCATTCCGCCCCCTCGCTCGTCCTCACAGTGCGGGTCCAGAATGCGCCCGCATATGTAAGGGAGTTCGGAGTTGTTCGGGCCAACTAGCTGGGCGTTTCTTTGCTTTCTCATTGCGGGATTCGCGAGCTTGCTTTACTGGCTGGCGCGGACGAAGCGGCTGGTGATCAAAGCGATGTCCGGCGTGCTTGCGTTCTCATTGGCGAGCCTGTTTGGCGCTGCACTCGTCAACCAGTACTACGCGTACTTCACCACGTGGGGATCGATGTTCGCGAACGCCACCGGCAGTGGTGTTGTTGACTACAGCCAGGCGATTGGTTCGGTGGCCCCAACTCCTTCAGCGGTTCATGGTCGCACCCTCGTGACACACGTGCGAGCAGTACCTCCGCGCGACGAGCCGCCGGCCTTCTCGGCGCCGCCCCCGCCCCTGTTGGCGTCGCCGCCACACTCGAATGTGGCCGCAAGCATCGCCATCTCGGCGATTGGCGTTGCCGCGCACCCGACAACCGGAAAGGGCCGCGTTGTGCGGTTGGCGTTGCCGGGCGCTCGCAGTGCGATCACGCGTCAGGGCTACGTTTACCTGCCGCCGCAATACTTCGAACCCGCGTACAAGAACGTGTCATTTCCCGTCGTCGAACTCCTTCATGGCGATCCAGGCAACTCGGCGGGATGGGTCTACGGGCTGCACGTGCCCCAACTCATGGACGCTGCGATCGACGCGGGCACCGTCGGCCCAATGGTCATTGTGATGCCATCGACGTTCGACGGTTCGCACGGCCAGGACTGTGTCGATGCGCCACACGGCGAGTTCGATGACACCTACCTCAGTGTCGACGTCCCCGCTGATGTCATGCATGACTTCCGGGTGTTACCGCAGGGGTCGCACTGGGCAATCGGAGGACTATCGGACGGCGGGTTCTGCGCCGCAAATCTGGCGTTGCGTCATCCGGGTAAGTACGGGGCGGTCGCCTCGATGGACGGCTTCTACTCCGCGTACTCCGATCTCGCCGTCATGAACAAGATTTTCGGCGCAGGCTCACCGAGCATTGCTGACAACGACCCGTCGACGCTGGCTACCGACGTGGATTCGAGCCTGCCGAGATTCTGGCTGATGTCCGGCACTGGCAGCCCGGTCGACACAGTGGCCGCACAGGATTTTCGCGAGATCGTCGCAACGCGGGAGCAGCTCGACTACGTCGTCGTGCCTGGTGCAAGGCACACGCCTCCTGCATGGCGTGCGGCGCTGCCATCACTGCTGGCATGGACCTGGAACACCATCTCCGGTGGGCACGTCGGGGTCGGTACCAGCGAGCTCAGCCTTGTCCCGCGCGCTCGGACCGCCTGAACCGGACGAGTAGCAGCCCGATGATGAGCGCCGCGCACCCTGTCACGCACGCGATCGCGAGCGGAAACCCCGTCATGGGCAGCGGCTCGAACGAGATGCCTGTCGACGCAACGGGCAGCGGAGCGTGTCCGGCGAAGACGCCTTCGACGGCGACGAGCACACACGCGGTGCAGGGCTGCAGTCGCGCAACGCTGTACGGCCGCGGCGATGCCGTGGCGGTGACCACGAATGTGCCGTTTGCGTCACCGCGATCGTTTGCGATCAGGAACGGCTGGGCGGCCAGTTGCTCACCGCAGCTGTCGGCGTTGACATCTGCCGCCGTCGCGCACTCCGACAACCAAACCTTGCCACCGGGCTCGAACCCGCGCACGCTCACCCGCACGGTCTGTCCGTCGACAAGCGCTGCATGAGGTGTGACCTCGACGGTCGCTCCAGTCGCAGCCATCGCCCTCGGAGAGCGGATAACCGCCGCGAGAATTGCGAGCACAGCGAACGCGATGCAGGAGTAAGCCGCACGTCGGCTCGCAGAACATCGCATGGCACGTGGACGCTGACCGTCCGACCAGGGTTGCATCGGCCCAGAGGGCCAATATCTTGTAGGGCCGGCGAGAGTCGAACTCGCACTGGCGCGGACCTAAACCGCGTGCCTCTGCCATTGGGCTACGGCCCCTGGAACTAGACCTCGAGTTCCCTGCGCAACTTTGCTACGTGACCGGTTGCCTTCACGTTGTACTGCGCGACCTCCACCCGGCCGTCGGCGTCGATGACGAACGTCGAACGGATGACACCGACAACCGTCTTGCCGTAGAGCTTCTTCTCGCCGTAAGCGCCGTACTCGTCGAGCACGACTCTGTCGACGTCCGACAGTAGCGGGAACGTCAGTTCTTGCTCGTCGCGAAACCGTGCGAGCTTGGCCACGGGGTCTGGTGAGATCCCGATGACCGTGATTCCCGCCCCGCCGAGCTGGGCGAGGCTGTCGCGAAAGTCGCACGCCTGCTTAGTGCAGCCAGCCGTCATGGCGGCCGGGTAGAAGTACACGATGACTCGGCTTCCGCGGAAGTCTTTCAAGGCGACGGGCTTGCCGTCGGCGTCGGGCAATGTGAACGCCGGCGCTGGGTCACCCGCCTTCAGTTGAACCTGTGAGCTCATGGTCGGCAACGCTACCTGGCCGCCCAGCAAGGAGAGCCCGACGGCCACCTCGAACGTCGAGCGCGGGCTGGGACATGATGGGCGCAAGAGTTTCGCCAAGCGAGGGCGGGACGTCGATTGGCGGGAGACGGCATGAGCGTGAGAGCACTGTCGGTGGTGCCGGGCAAACCCGAGACGGCCGCCGTCACAGACCACGCGGATCCGACGCTCGACGAGGGCACGCTGCTCGTGCAGGGCCTGCTGGTCGGGGTGTGTGGCACTGATATCGAGATCATCCAAGAGGGTTACGGGTGGGTGCCACCAGGCCAGGACCGTCTTGTCATCGGCCATGAATCCCTCGGTCAAGTGATCGATGCACCGGCAGACAGTGGTTTCGCGGCCGGCGACCTGGTGGCGGGCATCGTCCGCCGACCAGACCCGCTGCCGTGCGAACCGTGCGGCATGGGCCAGTGGGACTTTTGTCGCAACGGCAACTACACCGAGCGGGGGATCAAGGAGCGGAACGGGTACGCGGCGAGCCAATGGCGCGTCGAGCCTGAGTTCACCGTCAAGCTCGACGCGCGACTCGGCGACTGCGGCGTCTTGATGGAGCCGACGTCGGTGGTGTCAAAGGCATGGGAGCAGAGCGAGAAGATCGCGTCACGCGCGCCATTCCAACGCAAGGTCGCCCTTGTTACGGGGGCCGGACCGATCGGACTCCTGGCGGCACTGCTCGGCGTCCAGCGTGGTTATGAGGTTCACGTGCTTGACCGGATGGATTCTGGCCCGAAGCCGGCGATTGTCCGCGATCTCGGTGCCACGTATCACAGCGGCGATGTATCGGGCGTCGGAATCAGCCCGGACATCGTCATCGAGTGCACCGGGTTTGGCCCGCTCGTGTTCGAACTGATTAACGTCGTCGCCAAAGATGCCGTCATCTGCCTCGCTGGGATTGCTGGGGGCAACCGCGAGGTGCCGATCGGTGTGAACATGATCAACAAGCAGATCGTGCTGGAGAACATTGTGCTGTTTGGCAGTGTCAACGCTGCGCGGCGGCATTACGAGCAAGCCGCCGAAGCGCTGGCGAAGGCCGACGTGACCTGGTTGGAGCGGCTTGTGAGTCGTAAGGTCCCGCTGACGAGTTTCGCCGACGCGCTCGCGCGAAATGACGACGATGTCAAAGTCGCCATCGACCTGCGAAACTAACGTACCCATCAGATCGACCGCCGAGGAGCATCAACCGTGGCCAGTGATCCCGAAGAGTTGCTGCGCTCGATCGAACGCACTCGCGAGGAGCTCGCGAACACGGTCGACACGATCGCCGGCCGCCTCGACCCCAAGCGCGTCGCCAAGCGCGGCGTCGACGCGATGCGCGACGGCGTGACCACCGTGATCGACGGTGCTCGGGTCAAGCTACATCTGGGGTCAGAACAAGCTGCCGCATCCATTGCAGCCGTGTCGCCGTCGCCAGAGGCTGCGGTGAACGGGTCAGGCGCAGCGCCGGCTCGATTCGCGCAGATCGCGCCGGTGGTCAAGCGGGTGCCCAAGCCGGCAGCCGGTGGGATGGCCGCGCTCCTCGCCCTCGCCGCGATCATGGCCGTGCGCCGCGCCCGTCGCTAGCGGTACTACGAATCGCTAGCGGTACTACGGCGGCACTACTGCGGCACTACGACGCCGACGGCACCAGGACCAGGGCCTGTGCGATGGCCTTCGCGACGGGCGTACTGACCGCCGCCGTACCGCCGAACAACCAGGCCGACTGCACGGTGTTGGAGTAACGGTCGAAGTAGGCCTGCGCGGGCGTGGGGAGCGGCAATTGGCTGGGCACCAAGATCATCGGGGCTCCCGCGGCTCCTGCCACCGCACCGCCGGACAGCGCGTCGGGGAAGGTCTGCCCGCTGGCAACCGCAACGATCGACGGCGACGGGAAGAAATCACGCGCGACGGCGATCGACGTGGCGTAGCGATCGGGACCGACCAGCGGTTGCGCAGCGGGGTCGGCCGCCGCAGCAGGGCCGCCGATCGCATAACGGGTGTCGCCCGGGTGGGCGGTCAGGTACTGCGCCGTCTGGGAAGTCTGAGCGTGACCTGCGGTCAAGAGGATGGCGCCGTGGCTCATGGCGGCCGCTGGCCCAGCGGACAAGCCGTCGGGAAAGTTGGTGCCGTCGACCTCGAACACCGTCAGCGGGTCGCTGAGCAGATTGGCAATCTTCACCGCGGTTTCGTACCGATCAGCGCCGTCCACCCGCACCACGTTGTAGCTGAGGTTCACCAGCTCTGTCGCGATCGCAGCTGAAATGGCATCAACGCCGCCGAGCAGGTAGACCGTGCGGCCGGTCGCCAGCACCCGTTGTATTTCGGTACGTACCGCGGCGGGCAGTGCAACTGTCGGCGTTAGTAGCAACGGGCCTCGGAACTGGACAGCCAAGGGACCCCCGGCGAGTTCGTCCGCGAAATCGTCGGAACGTGCGAGTACGACTGCGGACGCGGACAGGTCGTTCGGGTAGCCCACCTGCGAGGTCCGAATCGAGGTGGAGACTCGATCGGTGCCGCTCACCCTGGTCAAGGTGCCCTGGCCCATGGCGCCTGGAGCGAGGACGGGAGTGGCCGCGGTAGGCGGTGTCGCAGTGAACTGCTGCGCAGCAGCCAGCGCCGGGCCAACACCGCCAGGCAGGCTGACGGTCACGAGAGCCATCGCCGCGAGCGTCGCTACGACCGCACCGATCACTCGCATCGAATGATCCCCCTGGAAATCGGCTACGTCTGTTCCGGTACGCGGATCACCGAGAAACGCCGACGATCCCTGGGCGGAACCCTAACCGACAGGGGACCTACAGGCGTAGCCGCAGTGACACAGGCGTAGCCGCAGTGACACCGGCGTGTACGTGGCTGCGGACGCTGTCACGAGTCGCGGCTTGCTCCCGCTGACGCGTGGGGCGACCAGATTTGGGGGGCGGTGAAGCCGTTCCGGTCGAACGCCGCTTCGACGGCGTGGGTGACTTCGTGGAGGCTGGCGGCGTGGATGAGCGCGATCGCGCTCCCACCGAAACCGCCGCCGGTCATCCGCGCACCGAGCGCACCCGCGGCAATGGACGCGTCGACCGCGGTGTCGAGCTCCGCCACGCTGATCTCGAAGTCATCGCGCATCGACTGGTGCGACTGGGTGAGGATCGGCCCGACGTCACGCAATGCGCCGCTCGCGAGCAGGTCGACCATGGTCAGCACGCGGTCGTTTTCGGTGATGATGTGCCGCGCGCGCTTGCGCAGGACGTCGTCATCGAGTTGGGCCAGTGCCGCGTCAAGTGCCGATCCTGGGATATCCCGAAGGTAGGGCACCCCAAGCTGTCGGGCCGCCTCCTCGCACGCCCTGCGTCGTTCGGCGTAGCCGCCGCCGGCGTGCGCGTGGTGGGCTCGAGTGTCGATGACCAGTAGGGCGAGCCCGTCGTGGTGCGGTGCGAACGGCTCTTGCTCCCTGACGTCGTCACGCACGTCGAAGAAGAGTGCGTGATCCGCTTCGCATACGCAGGCAGCCATCTGGTCCATCAGGCCGCACGGAACGCCGACGAAGTTGTTCTCCGCGTACTGCGCGATCCGCGCGAGCTCGGCGCGCGGAATGTCGATCTCGTACAGCTCCGCAGCGCCTAGCCCGACAGCACATTCGATCGCGGCGGACGACGACAGCCCGGCGCCGCTCGGCACCTGACCGTCGAGCACGATGTCGAGACCGCCAACGCGATGTCCGGCACCTCTCAGCGCCCACAACACACCAAGCGCGTAGCTGGCCCACCCGCCTCCGTCGCCGGGGTTCAGTTCGTCGAGAGCGAACTCGATGAACTCCCCGCGTCGCTGCAGCGACTGCACCGAGACGCGGTCATCGTCGCGACGTGCAGCCGCAGCGTATGTGCGCAGGTTGATCGCAAAAGGGAGGACGTAGCCGCCGTTGTAATCGGTGTGCTCGCCCATGAGATTGACCCGGCCCGGCGCCGACCACACCCCTGCCGGCGGCCGGTCGAAGGTCTGTGAGAACAGATCGGGGGCGGTCATGAGTGCGCCGTCTTTTTGTTGCTGAGGTGAAAATTCCAGGCGTCGGAGACGATCTGCGTCAGGTCGGCGGTCGGTGTCCAACCGAGCTTGGCAGACGCCAACTCGTGCGACGCCACCAGCTGCGCGGGGTCGCCGGCTCGCCGTATCGTCTCGCGTATCGGTACCTCGCGACCGGTCACGGCTCGCACCGTATCGACGACCTCGCGAACGGAGAATCCGCCGCCGTTGCCCAGGTTGCACACCAGGTGCGTGCCTTCATGCGCTGCGTCTAGCGCGAGCACGTGCGCTCGGGCGAGATCTTCGACGTGGACATAGTCGCGTATGCAGGTGCCGTCAGGAGTCGGCCAGTCGGTGCCGTACACATCGAGCTCAGGGCGCAGACCATCTGCAACGTCGAGCGCGATCGGAATCAGGTGTGTCTCGGTCGCGTGCCGTTCGCCTGCGCCACGTGATGCCCCGGCGACATTGAAGTACCGCAAGCTCACAGCACCCAGGCCGTTGGCGACTGCCTCGTCACGAATCATGAGATCAACGGCTAGCTTCGTGGCGCCATAGGCATTTGTTGGTTGAGTGCGGGCAGTCTCGCGGATCGGAATCTCGTCGGGCTCGCCGTACACCGCTGCAGTAGATGAAAAAACAAATCGCGGGACGCCGTGGGCTGTGACCGCGTCGAGGAGGTCGCGGCTGCCGCCGACGTTGTTGTGCCAGTACCGCGACGGCTCGACCATCGACTCACCGACCAGCGACTTCGCCGCGAAGTGCAGTACGCCGTCGTAGCGTGCGCGGGCAAGGACATCAGTCGCATGGCTGAGATCGGTCTCGACGAACTCGGCGGCGTCGGCAACGGCATCGGCGTGACCGGTCGAAAGGTCGTCGAGAACAGTGACCTCGTGCCCTTCATCGAGCAGCAGCCTGCTGACGACGCTTCCGATGTAGCCCGCGCCGCCGGTGACGAGCAGTTTCACCGAAGGTGGCCGTACTCTGCGGCGCCATACTCCGCGGCGTCGGCTATGAGGTCGGCGATGTCCGGTGTCACGGAGCGCAGCAGCTTGGCCGCCTCCTCGGGCAGCACGTCGTTCACGAAGGCCCCCATGGCCGACTCCGAGCCAGCAAGGTACTTCAGTTTGCCAGGGGCTCTCCTGATCGAGAACACCTCGAGGTGAAGATACGCGAGGTCACGGTCGGCCCTGACCGGTGCCTGGTGCCAGGCGGCGATGTAGGGCAACGAGTCGTCGTAGACGGCTTCCATCCGTCGCAGCACCTCGAGGTAGACGCGGCTGAGGTCGGCGCGTTCTTCTGCGGTGAGCGAAGGCAGGTCGGGCACCTGGCGGTTGGGATAGAGATGAACTTCGAGTGGCCACCGTGCCGCGAACGGAACGAAGGCAGTCCAGCACGACGACTGCACCACGATGCGTTCGCCGGACTGCGTCTCGGCGGTAACGACGTCGGCGAACAGATTGCGCCCGGTCGCGTCGGCGTGCGCGCGGGCACTGGCCAGCATCTGCTTGGTTCGGGGCGTGACGTACGGGTAGCCATAGATCTGCCCGTGCGGATGGCTGAGGGTGACACCGATCTCTTCACCGCGGTTCTCGAAGCAGAAGACCTGCTCGATCTTTGGATTCCGCGAAAGCTCTTCGGTGCGGTCGACCCACGCGTCGATGACCGTGCGTACGCGGGCCGGCGTGAGCGAGGAGAACGCAGCGTCGTGGTCTGAGGTGAAGCAGACAACCTCGCAGCGACCGAAGCCCGGCGCCGATTTGAAGAGGCCGTTGCCGTTCACATCGCTTTGGTCGACGTCATCGATGATCCACGACCCCAGCGAGAACGACGGAAATCGATTTTCGAACACCACGACGTCGTAGTCGGTGGCCGGGATCTCGGACAGGTGGGTCGCGTTCGAGGGGCACAGCGGGCACTCGCTGTCGGGCGGCAGATAGGTGCGGGTTTGGCGATGACCGGCGATCGCCACCCATTCGTCGAGGATCCGGTCGAGCCGCAGTGTCGAGGAGGGGTGCGAGGTGGGTAGCACCCGGCGGTCAACGAGCTTCGTGCGGTCGGCGTGGGTGGCTGGTTCGTCGAAGTAGATCAACTCGCGACCGTCAGCGAGCAGCGTGCTGGTCTTGTGAGCATCGCTACGGGCAGCGCCGGCAGCCGAGCCGTCGCCAGGCAATGAACTCACCGGGCTGCGTCCCGTGCCTCCGCAACCACCAGCTGCCTGCCTTTCGCGTTCGGACCGGGCGACGAGTCAAGGTCGGCCCGAGGCTGGCACAGGGAACCTGTTGAAGTCAACAAGAACGATAGCGCAGGTTGTTCGGACTCGTTTGGCTCTGATGATTCGCGGATGCTGCGCGGCGGCGCGGCGTGGGTGCCGCGGCTGTGTACCCTGAGCGCGTGCCGGAGCCGACCAGTCTGTCCGAGCCGCACGTATCGCAGCGCCGGGCACCGAGCGGCGCTCAGCATCGCATCGCTTATGGAAACCAACGAGCGACCGTTGTCGAGGTCGGTGCGGCGGTGCGCGAATACCGAGATGGCGACCGGGAGATCTTTCAGTCGTATCCCGAGCACGATGTCTCTTGGGCCTATCACGGCGCCGTGCTGTTGCCCTGGACTAATCGGCTGCGCGACGGCAGCTATGAGTTCGATGGGGAGCCACAGCAGGTCGCACTCACCGAACCAAGCAACCACAACGCCATCCACGGCCTTGCCGCCTGGCTGCCCTGGACGCTGGTCGAGCAGGCGCCTTCTTGCGTGACGATGAGTTGCCGGCTCCCGCCGAGCCCCGGTTATCCGTTCCAGCTGGACACGGTGGTTCGCTACGAGCTGGGCGATGACGGACTTGTCGTCACGACGACCTCGACCAACGCCGGCGACGGTGCGTGTCCTTACGCCCTCGGCTTCCATCCCTATGTGTCGGCAGGGCCGGGCGCGACGATCGACGAGTGCACGCTGCACATGGACGCCTCGCGCAGGCTGCTCGTCGATGATCGACTGATCCCCGTGGGACACGAGCCCGTCGAGGGCACTCCTTACGACTTCCGTGGCGACCAACCGCTCGCGGGCCGCGTCCTTGATACCGGGTTTACCGAAGTCAGCGCCGATGCCGACGGGATTTCGTTCGTGCGTGTGACTGGCCCGGACGGCCACGTCGCCGAGGTGTGGGCGGATGCCAACTTCGCGTTCTGGCAGGTCTACACCGGTGAGGATCTGCCGGCACCCCTGCGGCGCCGCAGCCTGGCAGTTGAGCCGATGACCGCGGCTGCTAACGCGTTCCAGACCGGTTGGGGCTTGCGTCGCCTCGAGCCGGGGGAGTCTGCCACCTCGCGCTGGGGCGCCCGCCTGCGTTAGATCTGGCGGACGGCGGCGAGCCCGCTGGCCTCAGTGTCGGGACCCCCACCGGCCACGATCACGCGGTCGATGTGCTCCGACGCCGTGGCGCGAGCGTCCTCGGACAACCCAGGATCGGTGATCAGCACGTCGGCCTCGTCAAGGTCGGCGAACGAGCTAAGGCCGACGGTGCCCCACTTCGTGTGGTCGGCCAGCAGCACGACCTGGCGCGCACCACGGATGAACGCGCGGTTGGTCTCTGACTCGGCGAGGTTGGGGGTGGTGAGCCCAGCATGCGGATCCATGCCGTGGCAGCCCAGGAAAAAGATGTCGAAGTGCAGCGATCGGATCGCCAGGTCGGCGACCGGACCGACGAGTGCGTCGGACGGCGTGCGGATTCCACCGGTGAGAATCACGGTGGGCGCCCCCGGCGCTTGTTGCAGCACATCGATGACCCGGATCGAGTTGGTCACAATCGTGAGGTCACGTACATGGGTGATGCGCTGCGCGAGCGCGAACGTCGTTGTGCCACCGGACAGCGCGATTGCGGTGCCAGGGCGAACCAATCGCGCGGCGGCCGCAGCGATGGCTTCCTTCTCAGAGAGCTCGCGGGACGACTTAGCCACGAACCCGGGTTCGTCCATGCTCGGAGCCGACGCAACCGTCGCGCCGCCGTGCACCTTCTCGATCAGGTTGTGGCGGGCCAGGACGTCGAGGTCGCGCCGGACTGTCATGTCCGACACGCCGAGGAGTTCGGTCAGCTCGCTGACGCGCACCCCGCCCGAACGCCTGACGTGCTCGAGGATCATCGACTGCCGTTGCTTCGCGAGCACCGCGCTCACCCGGCCACAGCAGGTGCTGCTTCTCGCACGACGGCGACGCCACCTGCGGCGACGTGCACCGAATCGGTCGCGAGCGCGCCACTGAGCAGTTCGACTCCAGTGGCGGGCACGTCCACCTCCCGATCGGTGTGATTGATGACGAATAGGTAGCTTGCGCCGTCACCTCGGCGGCGGATCGTCTCGACCCCGCCAGCCTCATTGCTGTCGGGATTAATGCTATGAGCCTGCGACTCGGTTTTGTGGCTCCGCGTCGCGACTCCTGCGGCGTGGCAGATCCCGTTCAGCACTCGCTGCGTCGACGCCGCGTCAAGAAACGTCGTGACGTAGTGGGCAACGCCGGCTCCGACGTCGCGACGGGTGACCGCAGGCCAGCCCGGCAGCGGGCCATCGACGTACGTCGTGACGACCTGTGCCCCGACGGGCGTCAGCATCTCCGTCCAGACCCGACCGCTCCCGCCGTCCGCGAGAGTGACGGTCTGGTGCTCCAGCAGCGGATAGAACTCTTCGACGCGGACGCCGAGCAGCTGGCGGAAGGCGCCTGGGTAACCGCCGAGCCGCACCGCGTCGTTGGGATCGACGATGCCGCTGAAGAAGTTGCACACGAGCTGGCCGCCTGCTTCGACGTAGCGGGTCAGGTTCGCAGCCGCGGCGTCGCTCACGAGATACAGGCTGGGAATCGCGACGACCTTGTAGCCAGACAGGTCGGCGTCAGGACGGACAAAGTCGACGGTGACGTCGAGGTGCCAGAACGCCTCGTACGTGGCGCGGACAAGCTCGAGGTAGCGGACGTCGGTCGAGGGGTGCGAGTCGAGTTCGACGGCCCACCATGCCGGCCAGTCCCAAACGATCGCTACGTCGGACTCGACGCGGCTGCCGGCAACCTCCGCGAGCCGCTTCAGATCCGCGCCCAACGCCGTGACTTCGCGCCAGACGCGGCTCTCGGTGCCCGCATGCGGCAGCATCCCGGAGTGGAATTTTTCCGCGCCGCGCCGCGACGCTCGCCACTGGAAGAAGCAGATCGCGTCGGCGCCTCGGGCGACATGCTGCAGGCTGTTGCGCTTCAGCTGGCCGGGGGCTTTCGCGAGGTTGCGCGGTTGCCAGTTCACGGCACTGGTCGACTGCTCCATCAAGATCCACGGGTTGCCCCCGCCAACAGAGCGCATCAAGTCTGCGGACATCGACAGACGCACATGGTTGGCGGGGTCGGCACCCAGGAGGTAGTGGTCGTCGGAAACGATGTCCTCGTGAGGGGCCCAGCTGAAGTAGTCGACGGGCTTGAAGGCCCCCATGAAGTTGGTCGTGATCGGGAGGTCGGGGGTGATGGCGCGCAGCACGTCGCGTTCGGCGACGAAGCACGCGAGTAACTCATCGCTGCAGAATCTCTTCCAGTCGAGGTTCTGCGTGGGATTGCCCCAGGTCGGAGTCAGCCGCGGCGGGATGACCTCAGCCCAGTCGTAGTAGTGCTGGCTCCAAAACGCAGTGCCCCAGGCCTCGTTCAGTCGATCGAGATCGCCATAACGCTCGACGAGCCAGCGGCGAAACGACGCGGCGCTCACGTCGCAGAAGCATTCGGCGATGTGGCAGCCGTACTCGTTGTTCACGTGCCACATCGCCAACGCGGGATGGTTCTTGTACCGGTCCGCGAGCGCGCCAGCTAGCGCTGTTGCCGCCGCGCGGTAAGCGGTCGAGCTAGGGCAGTAAGCCTGTCGACCCCCTTGCCATACGCGGTGACCCTCACGGGTCACGGGGAGGCTCTCCGGGTAGCGGTTGGAGAACCACGGGGGAGGCGACGCCGTCGCCGTCGCGAGATCGACGCCGATGTCGGCCTGCGCCAGCAGGTCCATCACGCGATCCAGCCAGCCGAAGTCGTAGCTGCCCTCCGACGGCTCTAACAAGGCCCACGAGAAGACGCCGACGGTGACCATCGATACGCCCGCTTCGCCCATAAGTGCGATATCTTCGGCCCAGATGTCCTCAGGCCATTGCTCTGGGTTGTAGTCGCCACCGAAGGCGATACCTGGCACGCGGGGCCAGCGTCGGTTGCTACCAGAGGTGGTCATGGTGGCGTCACCCTACACAGAACGCGCCACGTTCACACAAGATTCAGCGCGCTCGCAGCAATGCACCATCGCCCTCACGTGTGACGCGCCCAGCCGGGCGCTCAGGCTCGGTCCACCCGCTGCGTACGCGCGCCTTCTCGGTGAAGTCACGCTCTGGCAGCGATAGTGAGTCAATTTGGCCCCACACGAGGGAGGCGACTGCGAGACCGAATCGCAACCTTCGCGATGCTTGACACCGGTCCGAGCGAGCGGTTTGCTGTGAGCGCTTCTGATGGGTCCCGCTCGAATCTGTTGTGCAAGCGTTCGCGATCCCCCACACCCCACAATTTCGGCCCTGATCCACACACCGCTCCCGACCACCACCCGTTCATCACCACCGGTTCACCACCACCCGTTCACCACCACCCGTTCACCACCACTGATGGAGGCACCATGTCGGACTCCGAGTCCGGTACTCCCGGCGCGCAGTCGCCACTGAGTCGTCGATCCGTACTCAAGGGTCTGGCCGGAGCTGCCGGTCTTGCCGTCGTCCCCGGCGCGCTCCTTGAAGCGTGCAGCAGCAGCAAGAAGACCGCGACCACGCCAAGTTCGTCCGCGCCGGCGGCCGCGACTACCTCGGCTGCCGCTGCGCCCTCGAGCGCCGCTGCTGCGCCGTCCAGTGTTGCTGCGGCGCCCTCGTCGGCTGCCGGCTCGTCGGCTGCTGGCGGAGCTGCGACCGGCACCATCACGTTCGGGTCGAACTACTCCGACGCGGTGCCGAAGGCGGCCTTTGCGGCGATGATCGGCGGCTTCACGTCGGCCAACCCCAACGCCAAGGTCACGATCAACACCGTCGACCACAACACCTTCCAGAACAACATCAACAACTACCTGCAGGGCACCCCCGACGATCTCTTCACCTGGTTCGCCGGTTTCCGCATGCGGTTCTTCGCGTCCCAAGGCCTTGCGACACCAATCGACGATGTGTGGGACAAGATCGGCGGCAACTTCTCCGACGCGTTCAAGTCCGCATCCAAGGGCGACGACGGGCACTACTACTTCGTGCCGCTCTACAACTACCCGTGGGCGGTCTTCTACCGAAAGAGCGTCTGGGCCGCCAAGGGCTACCAGGTCCCCACGACGTGGGACGCGTTCGTTGCGCTGCAAAAGCAGATGAAGACGGACGGTCTCGTGCCAATGGCGATGGGCCAAAAGGATGGCTGGCCGGCCCTGGGCACCTTCGATATCATCAACATGCGCCTGAACGGGTTCCAGTTCCACATGGATCTGATGGCGCACAAGGTCGCCTGGGACGACGCGAAGGTGCTTGCGGTGTTCAAGCAGTGGACCGAGATTTTGCCCTACCAGCAGGCGGGCGCTAACGGCCGCATCTGGCAGGACGCTGCGAAGACTTTGCTCAACAAGCAAGCAGGTATGTACCTCCTTGGCTCGTTCGTGGCACAGCAGTTCACCGCGGCACCTGACCTTGCTGACCTCGCGTTCTTCCCATACCCGGCGATTGACCCGGCCAACGCACAAGACGCGATTGACGCTCCGATCGACGGGTTCATGATGAGCAAGAAGGTCAAGAACCAGGCTGGTGCGGCCGCGTTGCTCGAGTACATCGGTACCGCGCAGGCTGAGGCGCTCTACGGCAAGACTGACCCGAGTGACGTTGCTGCGGCCACCGACGCCGACACCAGCAACTACAACCCGATCCAACTCGCGTCGGCGGCACTGATCAAGAACTCCAAGGACATCGCCCAGTTCCTCGACCGTGACACGAACCCCGACTTCGCGGACAACACGGTTGCGGCCATGATCCAGAGCTTCTTCAACGACCCAACCGCGGTCGCTTCGCAACTCAAGGCCCTTGAGGGGCAGGCAAAGACGGTGTTCACCAGCTAATGGTCGCAGCTACCCCAGCGATCGGCTCCTCGCCGGCGGTGCGCAAGCGCCGCCGGCGAGGAGTTCGCATGTTCTCGGTCGGTGACAAGGTCGTCCTGTCGCTGATGGTCTTCATCCCGTTGGCGATCGTGCTCTTCTTCGTATGGTTCCCAGCGATTGCGACAGTGTTCCTGTCGTTTACGACGTGGAGCGGCATCGGCGGCCTCAAGGCAATCCGTGCCGACGGCGTCCAGAACTACCACCAGATCGCGACGAACTATCCGCCATTCGTCCCGGCGCTCGAACACAACGTGCTTTGGCTCGTCGTGTTCATTGTCTTCGCGACTCCGCTTGGGATTCTGATCGCCGTCCTGCTCGATCAGAAGATTCGCGGCAGTCGCATCTACCAAAGCCTGATCTTCTTGCCGGTCATGCTGTCGCTTGCGCTGATCGGCATCATCTGGGAGCTCATGTACTCGAACAACTACGGACTGATCAACAGCCTGATCGGCCGTAACGGGCAGACCAACTTCATCGACTGGCTCGGAAATCCGAAGCTGAACATCTGGGCAGTTCTGGTCGAAGCCTCTTGGCGTCAGGTCGGCTACGTGATGGTGCTGTATCTGGCCGGCTTGAAGGCCGTTGACCCGACGCTGCGTGAGGCGGCGACGGTTGACGGCGCGAGTCCGTGGCAGACATTTTGGCGCGTCGTGTTTCCGGTCTTGCGCCCGATTAACGTCATCATCGTCGTTATCACCGTGATCGAGTCGTTGCGCGCGTTCGACCTCGTCTACATCACCAACGGCGGGACGAACGGCCTCGAGCTGCTATCGGTGCTGGTTACCCGCAACATCCTCGGGCAACAAAGCCGGATCGGCTTCGGATCATCCTTGGGTGTCGTGTTGCTGGTCATCGCACTGGTACCGATCATTACCTTCCTCGTCCAGCAGCTGCGTGAGGAGAAGCGCCGATGACCGCCGCCGCGTCCGTGGACAACCTGATAACTGCGGCTCCAGTTGCCCGTCGGCGCCCGTCCGAGCGAAAGCATGTCGGGTCGCACGTCTTCCTGGTCATCGTGACGGTGTTGTGGACGGCACCACTGCTCTGGGCGATGTACACCTCGCTGCGGTCGTACGGCGAGACCGCGAAGTATGGATATCTGTCGCTGCCACACCATCTGACGTTCTCGAACTTCACGAACGCCTGGAAGCAAGCCGACATCGTCCATTACTTCTGGAACTCGGTGATCATCACTTTGCCGGCGGTGGTGATCACTCTCGCACTTGCGTCGTGCGTCGCCTACGTGTTGGCACGCTTCAGCTTCTGGTTCAACATCCCGCTGCTGATCATTTTCGTGTCGGCCAACCTGCTGCCTCCGCAGGTCATCATTACGCCGCTCTATCGCATCTACCTGACAATCCACGTGCCGCACTTCATCAGCAATAACGGGCTGCTCTACAACTCCTACGCCGGGTTGATTATCGTCAACACGGCGTTCCAACTGGGGTTCTGCGTTTTCGTGTTGAGCAATTACATGAAGACGATTCCGAATGAAATCACCGAGGCGGCACTCGTCGACGGGGCATCCGTCTGGACCCGCTACTGGAAGCTGACGCTGCCGCTGTGCCGTCCGGCGCTGGCCGCGCTTGCGACGTTGTTGACGACGTGGATCTACAACGACTTCTTCTGGGCAATCACGCTGATCTCGTCGGGGAACAAGCGACCGATCACGTCGGCGCTGGCCAACCTGCAGGGGCAGTACTTCACCAATCAGAACCTGCTCGCCGCTGGTGCGCTCATCACCGCAGTTCCAACCTTGCTGGTCTACGTCATATTGCAGAAGCAGTTCATCGCGGGTCTGTCGCTCGGTTCGTCTAAGGGCTGAGCTGTTGACCGACCCGACTGTGGCGCCAAGCTGGGTCACGCTTCGCCGCGACGGCGTCATGGTGGTCTTCGACGTTGGTGGTCCGCAGCTGCCACGCATCGTGTACTGGGGTGCTGACCTCGGTGCTCTGAGCCCGGACGACATCGCAGGCCTACCCGCCGCAGCGTTCTTTGCGGTTGACGAGAGCACGCACAACGCCGACGTGCCGCTCACCGTGTCTCCGACTCGCGCGCAGGGCTGGTCGGGGTGGCCCGGCCTGACGGGTCACCGTGACGGAACTGCCACTCAGCCCTTGTTTGTGCAAGCAGGCGCGGAGATCGACGAGGCCGACGACGGGCAGGCACAGACGTTGCGCTATCGCGGCATCGACGACGCGGCAGCGCTCCAACTCGACGGCGAGTTCGTTCTGACTGAAGACGGTGTGCTGCGGCATCGGCAGACATTGACCAGCACCGCGTCGTCCGATCGCGCTCCTTATGTCGTTGACGATCTGCTGACGCTGTTGCCCGTCTCGGAGCACGTCGCCGAGGTGTTTGATCATGCCGGGCGGTGGGCGAACGAGGCGCAGGCGCAGCGGCAGCCCTTGCACCAGGGAACTTGGTTGCGCGAGCAACGGCGCGGCCGTACGGGTCCTGATTCGCCGCTGTTGTTGATGGTCGGCACGCAGGGGTTCGACTATCGCGATGGTCAGGTGTGGGGCATTCATCTTGGCTGGTCGGGTGACCAGCGCTACCTCGCGCAGCGGGTGAACACCGGTGCCGTGTTGCTCGGCGCGGGGGAGATCCTGGCGGCCGGTGAGGTCATCCTTGGTGCCGGCGAATCAATCACGACGCCGTGGGCGTACGGCGTTTACTCCGGCGCGGGTATCGACGGCGCTTCGCGACGGCTGCACGCAATGCTGCGGCGGCGACCAAGCCATCCGCAGCGTCCGCGGCCCATCGTGCTCAACACGTGGGAAGCCGTGTACTTCGACCATTCCTTCGACAGGCTCGCGGCGCTCGCCGATGTCGCAGCATCGATCGGTGTTGAGCGGTTCGTCATCGACGACGGGTGGTTCGGGTCACGTCGCGACGATCGCGCCGGCCTGGGCGACTGGTACGTGTCGGCGGAAGTCTGGCCCGACGGACTTGGTCCGATCGCCGAGCACGTGCGATCGCGTGGCATGGAGTTCGGGCTCTGGTTCGAACCAGAGATGGTCAACCTCGACTCCGACGTCGCCCGCGACCACCCAGACTGGGTCATCGGCACGCCCGGCCGGATGCCACCGCCGTTTCGCGGACAGCAGGTACTCGACGTCTCCCATCCGGACGCGTTCGCGTATCTGCTCGAGCGACTCTCGACCCTGATCGGCGAGTACGGCATCAGCTACATCAAGTGGGATCACAACCGCGACATCGCCGATCCCGTGCATCGCGGTGGGCCACGAGTCGGCCGCCCGGCGATCCACGATCAAACGCTGGCGACGTACCGGCTCATGGCGCAACTGCGCGAACGGCACCCGCGTCTGGAGATCGAGTCGTGTTCGTCGGGTGGCTCGCGCATCGACTTCGGGGTGCTCGAGCACACCGATCGGGTGTGGGCCAGCGACTGCATCGATCCGTACGAGCGAGTGCGCATCGTGTCAGGCATCTCGACGCTGTTGCCGTTCGAACTGATCGGTGCGCATGTGGCGTCCGGCCGCAACCATACGACGGGTCGCACGCACGAGTTGTCCTTCCGGCTAGCGGTCGCGCTCTTCGGGCATGCCGGGCTCGAGTGGGACCTCACGACCACGTCGCCTGAAGTGCGCGAACAGCTTGCCACCTGGGTCGCGTTCGCGAAGTCGGTTCGTCAGCTCTTGCGCGCCGGCGAACTCGTGCGGGTCGATCGGCCGGCCGACCACGAGACGGTGTTGTACGGCGTTGTCAGTCCGAGGCGCGACGAGGCGCTGTTCAGCCTGGTGCGACTGCAGACCGGTCCGCGGTACGGCACGGCGCCAGTCGTGTTCGCCGGCCTCGATCCAGACCTGCGCTACCACGTGCGACGAGTGCCGATGCCTGGCGAGGGATCCCCGGTGCACGGGCAAGCCAGGAACCACGACGGCGTCAGCGACACAGTCGTCCCTGGCGCGCTGCTCATGGGTGCGGGCGTCGAAGCACCGAATCTCCAGCCCGAACAGGCTGCGATCTACCACCTGCGCGCGGAGAGCTAACGTTTCGACGACACTTGTGGCGTGACAAGCTGGTTGGCGTGACGAGCGTATGAGTGGCGGAGCGCTCTTTCTCGCGGTCTTCCTCGCCTGCACAGTCGAGGCGGTCGAGGCCACGACTATCGTCTTGGCCGCGGGTACGGCCCGCGACTGGCGATCAGCGCTCTACGGGTTGTTCGCCGCGCTGGTCACCCTCGCCGTGCTCATCGCCGCGCTCGGACCGGCACTGTCCGCCGTCCCGCTTCATGCTTTGCGGCTAGTCGTCGGTGGACTCTTGCTCGTCTTCGGCCTGCAGTGGTTACGCAAGGCGATCTTGCGGGCGAGCGGCTACAAGGCATTGCACGACGAGGAGCAGATCTACGCCGACGAGCTGGCGGCTGCGCAGGTCGTGCCCCGTGAAGGTCGCGGCGCGGTGACCGACTGGTACGCCTTCACGTTGGCGTTCAAGGGCGTCGTTCTCGAGGGGCTTGAGGTCGTCTTCATCGCGTTGACGTTCGGTGCCAACGATCACAATCTGCCGTTGGCCTCAGTGGCGGCCGGCGCTGCAGTGGTCGTGGTTGCGCTGCTGGGTATTGCGGTTCGGGCGCCGCTCGCGCGAGTGCCGGAGAACTCGATGAAGTTCGTGGTCGGCGTCATGCTCACCGCATTCGGCACGTTCTGGGGTGCCGAGGGCGCCGATGCCCACTGGCCAGGATCTGATGCCGCGCTGCCTGTCGTCGTCGGTGCCGTCGCGGTGTTCGCTCTCGCCTTGGTCGCCGCGCTGCGTCGAGGTCGGACGTCGACGCAAGCTGCGTCGGAGTTGGTGGCAAGCCGATGATTGCGCGGCTGCGACAATTCTGCGCGTTCTGGTATGACTTCGTCATTGGTGATGATTGGCGCGTTGCGGCCGGCGTCGTCGTCGCTCTCGGTGCGACCTACGGGCTGCATCGCGCATCGGTTTCCTCGTGGTGGGTCGTGCCTGCCGCGGTCGCGGTTTTGCTGCCGTACAGCCTGTGGCGAGCGAGTAGGCCGAAAGCGCCAGAGTCACCAAAGTCGTGACGTAAATGCCCGCGCCGAATATGGCGCGCGGCGCCAAAGGAGGGCATTCTTTTCCCGCGGCGCCCGGTCTGTGTGAGATTCCCCCCCGGAGGCAGGCCGGGCCCCGCACCATCACGAAGCGGTGGGCATGATGGTGCCGTGGAAGCTTGGGTTGTCGACCACCCCGCGCCGATTGACGACGGTCCGCTGCGCAGACTCTCGCGCGACGTGCCCACACCCGGGCCTGGCCAGGTACGAATCCGGGTAAGTTGCTGCGGCGTCTGTCGCACCGACCTGCACTTGGCCGAAGGCGATCTTCAGCCGCGTCGAGGTGCCGTGACTCCGGGCCACGAGATCGTCGGATATGTCGACGCGCTTGGTGCAGGGGCATCGCGTTTCACGATCGGTGATCGCGTCGGTGCCGCATGGCTCGCGACCACCGACGGCACCTGCCGGTTCTGTCGACGTGGTGATGAGAACCTCTGCGAAGCCTCAACCTTCACCGGTTGGGACATCGACGGCGGGTACGCAGACTTCTGTGTTGCCGACGAGCGCTACGTGTACGTCTTGCCACCGGAGATCAGCGACGAACACGCGGCTCCGCTGTTGTGCGCGGGCATCATCGGCTACCGCTCGTTGCTCGCAGCCGCAGTGCCGACCGGCGGTGCGCTCGGCATCTACGGCTTCGGCGGAAGTGCACACCTGACGGCCCAAGTTGCGTTGCACCTGGGCATGCGCGTTCACGTCCTGACCCGCGGACCACACAATCAGGAACTGGCTCGGACCCTCGGCGTCGACTCGGTCGGCGAGGCTGCGGACTCACCGCCCGAGCCGCTCGACGGAGCAATTCTTTTCGCGCCGGCGGGCGACCTCGTTCCGGTCGCACTGCGAGCCCTCGACGCTGGCGCCACTCTTGCGGTTGCCGGGATCTGGCTCTCCGACATCCCGCCGCTGAACTACGAGGCCGACCTGTTCCGCGAGCGCCGCCTGCGTAGCGTCACTGCCAATACGAGGCGGGACGGCGAGGAGTTTCTGCGACTTGCCCAGCGGTTCGGCGTCCGATCAACGACTGTCGCTTACGACATGGCCGATGCCCCACGAGCGTTGGCCGACCTCTCGCATGGTCGCTTCGGCGGCGCCGCCGTGCTGCACAACTAACCGTCGCTCTAGAGTTCGAGCGTGTCTGATCGCCAGGTTCCGAAGTGGGCGGAACTCAAGCCGCTACTGCGGGTCAAGCCCATCGAACTCAGTCGCACGACTCGACAGCTCGCAGCTGCGTTGACGATCAGCGACCTTCGCACGATCGCGAAGAGACGCGTTCCGCTCGGTGTGTTCGAGTACACGGATGGTGCCGCGGAGTTGGAGATCAGCCTGGGCCGCGCGCGTCGGCTGTTTCGCGAACTGCAGTTCAATCCATCGGTGCTTCGCGATGTTGCCGACGTCGACACGACCGTTTCTGTACTCGGACGACCCGCTGCCGTGCCGTTTGCCTTTGCGCCGACGGGCTACTCGCGGATGATGCACCACGAGGGTGAGCGCGCCGTCGTTCGGGTAGCTCAGATGCGCGGCATTCCGTACGCGCTATCGACGATGGGAACGACGACCATCGAAGACGTCGCCGCTGCGGCGCCGAATGCTCGAAAGTGGTTCCAGCTCTATGTCTGGAAGGATCGGCAACTCGGCGAAGATTTGATGACCCGCGCGCAAGCTGCTGGCTTCGAAGCCCTCATCTTGACCGTTGACGTGCCGGTGGGTGGAAGCCGGCTGCGTGAGTTGCGAGCTGGATTCTCGCTACCGCCGGCATTGACGGCCCGAACGATTCTCGAGGCGGCGACGCATCCGACGTGGTGGCTGAACCTGTTGACGACAAGCCCGTTGAGCTTCGCATCGTTGACGTCGTCGGACGGCACTCTTGGTGAGCTGGCTGACAAGCTGTTTGACCCGTCGATGACGATTGCCGACCTTGAATGGCTGCGGTCCTGCTGGCATGGTCCGCTCATCATCAAGGGCGTGCAGACCGTCGACGACGCGCGGCGTGTTGTTGACGCCGGCGCCGACGCCATCGTGTTGTCGAACCACGGCGGCCGGCAACTCGATCGTGCTCCGGTACCTCTGCGACTCGTGCCGGACGTCGTTGACGCGGTCGGTGACCGCGCCGAGGTCTGGGTCGACACCGGCGTCATGACCGGTGCGGACATCGTCGCCGCGATCGCGCTCGGTGCCCGCACGGTGCTGGTTGGCCGTGCGTACCTGTACGGGCTGATGGCCGGAGGCGAGCGGGGGGTCGACCGGGCGGCCGAGATCCTCACCAGGGAGGTTCGGCGGACGATGCAACTCCTCGGTGTCCGGTCGCTGGATGAGCTCACGCCGAGCCACATCAGCCTGCCCTGACGCGGGGCTGGGTCAATGCTGCGTTTGGCGGTCAGTCGATCGCTCAGATGGGCGATACGGATGCGGCGAACGCTGGAGTCGGTGCCGAACGGATGAGTCCCGAACTGGCGTTTAGTTGTGCGATTTGCCGCGGCCGCTGCCGATGGAGAAGGGGTGGAGCTGGACACGGACCTCGGGAGCTATGACGGCGACGACGCCTGTCAGGGGACGTCGGGTGTGGACGCTTCCCGACTGCTTGAGGTTCTCAGCCGCATCGACTGTCATGTCTACATCGGCGAAACGCTGCGCGATGGCGGGTATCGCGAGATGTTCACCGGCCCTGGCCTCGAAGCCCTACTCGGCGGACCGATACCCGATGGCGTCGATCCGGCCGCTGCGTGGGACGCCGCAGTGCACCCCGACGACTATGAGCGACAGGCGGCCGCTTCGTCGGGACACGCCCAGGGCGCACCGGTCTCGGTCGAATACCGGGTAACCGGCTACGACGGCGTGACCCGCTGGGTGCTTGACCGCATGTGGCCATGGCCGGTGTCTCCAGACGGCCGGCTCATCTACGACGGGGTTGTTACCGACGTCACCGAGTTGCACCAAGCGGCCGACGCGCTTCACGAGGCGTTGCTTGTCGCGCAATCCGCCAACCATGAACTCGCGCAAGAACGAGCTGTCGCCGAGCAGCAGGCCCGGACCGACGACCTGACGGGTCTGCGGAACCGCCGCGACTTCGCCGAGCGGCTCGAGCGGCACCTGACGCGCGCGGCGTACGACCAGCGTCCGATCGGGTTGCTGCTGATCGACATCGACTTCTTCAAGCAGATCAATGACTGGCATGGTCACGGGGCAGGCGACCAGCTGCTCACGGCGTTCGCCGGCCGGCTGCGCGAATCGACCAGGGCTGACGACCTCATCGCCCGCTGGGGTGGTGAGGAGTTCGTCGTCCTTTTGACGGATCTTGGGAGTGGCAACGTTCTAGCGGAACGAGCCGAGCAGATCCGCAAGGCGATCGCGAGTACGCCGTTCATCGTGGCTGGCCAGGCAATCGGCGTGCGAGTCTCGATTGGTGCAGCACGCAGCAGCGTTGCGCTTGCCACATCCGACGCGCTGCTCGCAGCTGCTGACGGCGCAATGTATGAAGCAAAGCGCGCGGGCCGCGATCGGGTGTCAATCGCACCGGCTCAGGAGAGCCTCTTGCAGGAGAGTGCTTTGTCGGCTCGGGCGGGCGACAGGCGCGCCGCGGGTTAGTGCCGCCGATCGAGTCAGAATCGACCTGCGCGGCGCAACCGCCATGGTCGACCATCCGGATCGTAGATCAGCCGATACAGCGGGCGGGCGAACAGTCTGGTGCCGCGCGCGAGCGTCACCTCTGGCCGCCGACGGATTTGGCCGCTGGGCTTGGCGCCGCGAGCCCCTGAGTTGTGCCAAGAGTCGAGGCCAGCGGCGGCGGCGGCCATGACCTCGAAGAACTGCACCGGGTCGATGAGGTCCGCGTCGTCCCCGTCTTTTCGGCCCAGGTGTTCGCGAGCCAACTCGAGTCGCAAGTCGCGAGCGAAGACGCGTGCGCCGTCGCCGAGGCCTCCAGGATCGAGTGGTTCACGAAGATCCACGGTGTCATCGATCACAGCGCAACTAAGTTCGGAGTCGTGACTCCACGACCGGCGATTCAGGTTGTCGCTTCCCACACTGGCCCACACGTCGTCGATCACACAGACCTTCGCGTGTACGTAGATCGGTGTGCCACTCGTGTTTTCGAGGCCGTACACCGCAACCCGATCGCCGCCCGCATTGCGCAGTGAACTCAGCGCGTCGAGGCGGCCAATCTCGTTGGGCGGTCCGGAAATCCGTCCGTCTTGATCGGGGCACATCGGCAGGATCACGATCATCCGTAGTTGCGACCGCTGACGCAAAGCGGTCGCGAACGCCTCGACGACCTCGGCAGACCAGAGATATTGATCCTCGACATAGATGAGCGCACGCGCGCGTTGCAACGCCTTCTCGTATCCGCGGGCAACACTGCGTTCACCCGATGGTGCGAAGGGGTAGCCGTGTCTGCGACTGGGGTACGTGCGGAGCAGTTGGACCGCGTGCGTGCCGACTGCCGGAGGATCGGACTGCTGGCTCGGCAAAGGCCGGGCCTTTACCTGTTCACCGCGGATGCGATCGGCGATCCGTCGCCATGGTGCGCGCGACAGCGGCTGGGGGTCTGTCCAGCGTTCGCGAAAGACGTACTCCACCGCTCCGACCGCCGGGCCCCGAATCGCCACTTGAACGTCATGCCAGGGCGGCCGGCTCCCATACGCCGCTGCCATCGGCTGTGCCTGTGGGTCGCCGACGTGGTCGGCCTCGTCTCGCCGGCTATGGCAAAGGTCGATGCCGCCGACGTATGCGACGTCATCGATCGACTTGCCGCGATCGAGGTGTCGGATGACGACAAACTTTTGGTGGTGTGACCCACCGACGCGCACTCGCATGTCGAGCAGGCAACTACCGCCCGCAGCTTCGATCTCTGCGCCCAGGCGCCTGTTCTGCGCAGCACTAAACGCGAGCCTGTCCCAATGCGATCGCCAGACGAGCCCGTTGACGACAGCACCACGAGCGGCCGCTGCTGCCAGCATCGAACTGATGGTCAGCCCGGAGCTGTCTACCGCCTCGTCGGGGTCGCCGCGCCAATCGGTGAAGTAAAGGACGTCGCCGCGGGCCAAACTCTTTGTGGTTGAGCGCAACGATTCGAAGTAGGGTGCGCCGTGAACGAGGGGTCGTACCTCATTGCCCGCCGACCAACTCGAATCATGCCGCCGGTCAAGAGCGGTGGCGGAGTTCCCGCGCTCCGTAGGTGTCAGGAACCATGCTGCAGCGACACGGTCGCCAGCCGCGCTCACACCCGGCGCCAGCGTGCCTCGCACAGGCCGTAGATGCCGAATGTGATGAGTCCGAGTGCGGCCAAACAAAGCAGGGCGGCGCCGTAATGCTGGTCGCGCAGCGTCCGCAATGCCTCATCGAGACCACGCGCTTTTGCAGGCTTAAAGCTGCGCGCTGCTTCGACCACGAGACCGCCCGCGAGGGCGAACACGATGCCGCGCGCTGTCGTGCCAATTGCGCCCAGAGTTCGGACTGCGTGCCGAGTGCGCTCGCTCATGTGGGAGGTATTGAGCTTCTTCATGAACGACTTGCGAAGTCCGCCGATCGCGAGGCTTAACCCGACGACCAGCACCACGGCGCCCGCGACCTCGACAACCCATCGCCCCCCGGTGTGCCGCATGATCCGCGTCGTCACGTCTTGTTGGCTGTTCGCCTGGCTGGATTTCGAGCCATGCAGCACCGAGACTGTCGTCAACGCAAAGAACCCATACACAATCGCCCGAATACCCGAGGCGATACGCGGACCTACTTTCTTGCCCTCTCCGTAGGCGCCCCAGAACACCTCACTGAGCCGCCACAACGCGTAGGCCGCAAAGCCGATGGCAAGAGCCCACAACATCGCTGACCCAGCGGGTTGGTGGGCCAAGGTTTGCAGAGCGCCGCTCTGATCGACCTCTTGATTGCTCCGACCGAGAGCGAGCATGAGGGCCACCCACCCGATGAGCAGATAAATCACCCCGCGCGCGACTAAGCCTGCGCGAGCCAGTGCGGCGCCTCCCGCAGACGCGGCCGGGCGCTCAACGCGAATCGCGGTCTTCGTACTCATGGCCGGTCACCGCCTTCGCGCCCTGCGGTCGCGCGCCCTGCAGTCGCGCGCGCTGCTGTCGGAACGCAGATCAGAAGCGACGCCGGCCGCACGCGAACCCGCAGCTTCGTCGCCGGTCGTCGCGCGCCGCCGTCGAGTTCGTACGGGAATTTGCGGTCGAACCCGACGGTGAACTTCTTCCCCTTGGCCGTATGCACAAAGGGCGACTTACCGCTGTTGCCAAGCGCCATTCTTCCTAGCGTTCTGGTCCACTGGAGCGGGCTTTTTGCAGTCACCACGCCTAGTTCCAGCAGGCCGTCGTCCGGCCTTGCGCCTCTGAACGCCTTGATACCGCCGAGAATTTCACCGACGTTGCCGACCAATACGCACGAGACGGAGCCTTTGAAGAAGCGCTTGCCGTCGACCTTTATTGTCGCCTTCGCACGACTGGCAGTGAGATTTTTGGCACCCGTCCAGACATACGCGGCTCGCCCGATTCGGTCCTTCAATCCGCGGTCGGCATCCCTGATCATGAGCGCGTCAAAACCCGCACCCGCCATCACCGCAAAATGCTCACCATTCACCGTGCCGGTGTCGACGGGCCGGCGATGACCGTGCAGCCCGACGCGGACAGCGTCTGGGAGTGCGCTGGGGATGCCAAGGTTGGTAGCTAACAGATTGGCGGTTCCGGCGGGCAGGATCGCGATCGTCGCAGACTTTCCGGCGACGGCGTCAATACACCGCTGAACGGTTCCGTCGCCGCCCCACACGAAAATCACGTCAGCTCCACCCGCGAGTGCGCGGCGCGCATACTTCGGAGCCTGCCTGCTCTTCGCGACCTCATACCAGATCGGATCGGCGAAACCCTCGCGCGCGAGAACGTCACGCAACTCGCCCAAGCCGCCACCGAGGCTCTTGCCCGAGTGAGCTACTACGGCCACTGTTGTCACTGCACGCTCCGGTGTTGAAACTGCTGCCTGGTGACCTAAGTTGGCCGGAGGCGTACCCGGTTAGCGACGTTCAACACGGGTCCGGGGGTCGGGGATTGTGGATCTCGCTGCATGAATTCGAATGCGCAGGGTAAAGGGCACCCCATGACCGGCAACCGTCGGTGGCCCCGCCTAGACCCAGACAAGCGGCTCGGACTCGAGTTGACTCTGTGGGCGGTCGCGGCGTTCGTCGTCATCGTGCCGTTCGGGCTTCTGTTGGCCCTGGTGCGCTCACATAGTTCTGGCCTGGAGAGCGCCGACCAGAACGTGGCAGTGAACGCCCACACGCTCGCGGTGCACCATCCAGGGCTCGTCAGGTTTCTCCAGGATGTAAGCAACGTTGGCGCGCCGCACACCTTCTGGGTTCTTGTCGCGGTGCTCACGGTCGTGCTGGTCGTAAGACGGGCTGCACGGCTTGCTCTGTGGGCCGCAGTCACGATGGCAGGTGCCGCACTGCTGGACAATGTCATCAAGACAGTCGCTGATCGAGCACGTCCACATTTTTCGAACCCGGTCGCGAGTGCGCCCGGAAAGAGCTTCCCGTCAGGTCACGCCCTGGAGTCGCTCGTCGGCGTCGCCATCATCTTGATCGTCGTGGTGCCGCTCATGCGGCCCGTTTGGCGATGGGTGACGCTAGCGGTCGCGACTGTGTTACTCGTGCTCATTGGGTTTGCTCGGGTGACGCTCGGCGTGCACTACCTCAGCGACGTCCTCGGCGGCTGGGTGTTCGCGGCTGGCTGGGTTGCCGCTACCTGCGCGGGGTTCCGGATATGGCGTAAGAGCGTGTTGCCCAAGGCGAAACCTGGTGGCCTCGATGTCGAGGCGAGTCAACAGTTGGTGGGCCAATGAAACGGAACTTGGTGCTCGCGCTCGGCGGCGCGCTGGTAATTCTTCTCGCCATGGTCGCGCTCGGCCTGCTCGACGTCCACGTACTTGCCCACAGCCGATTCGGGCGGGCTGACGGCTCCGTCGACTCGACGCTGGCTCACCACCGAGACCGTCTCTTGAACTCGGTCACCCTTGGCATGACCGATGCGGCTTCGACCGTGCCGGTGATCGCGGCCTCGATGCTCGTCGTGATCGCCGCCGGGCTCATCTTCAAGAGGTGGCGAGAGCCCGTGTTCGTCATCATTGCCATCGTGGGCGAGGTGGCAATCTTCGTCATGACGACGATGGTGGTGCACCGGCCCCGGCCCAACGTCGTCCGCCTCGATCATGCACCGCCGACGTCGAGCTTCCCGTCGGGCCATACTGCCGCGGCTGTCACGCTTTGCGGGTCGATTGCTGTGTTGGTCGGGTGCTACGGCGCGCGCGTCGTTTGGCAGCGGATCGCTATCACAGCGGCGATCGTGTTTCCTGTTCTCGTCGGAGCTTCGCGACTCTACCGGGGGATGCACTACCCGACGGACGTTCTGGCCGGCGCCCTGCTCGGCTTCGTTTGGTTGCGGGTAGCGACCCATGCTGTGCTCAGCGCATCCCCAAGACATCAGGTAGCGTCCATCCGAGACCGCGCGTCTGACTATCCGGCGCGTGTCGCAGCACCAACGGCACGTTGACCAGCAAGCACCCAGTGCGCGACACCCAGTTCGCGACCTCGTCGAACCGATGTATCAACGCGGCGGGTAGCGGTCTCTTCACGGTCAGCCATACATGTGGCCGTCGACTAGGAGTTCAATCATGGTTGCAGTGGATCGACTTGTATCGCCGCGTCGAGTAGTCCTCCTCGTCCTGGCCTTCACTGTCGCTTGCGTCGCCTTGCTCGCCGTCCCGGGTCGTGCTCTGGCGGGGCCGACGTACGCGTTCGTCGCCACTGCTCACGTCAGCTCGACGGAGCCGACCAGTGAGCGGGATGCGCTCGGTTGCGCGTCAGCCAACGACTGCGTCGTTGTAGGGCCGGATCTGGCGAAGTCGTTCGACGGGCAGCAGGCGACGGCAATACCAGGGCTCAACGGACCTGGAACGCCGACAGCCGAGGGAGTCGATCCGAACGACTGGCACGCGGCGTCGTGCGCACCGGATGGCGCGTGCATGATCGTCAGCGTCGACGGGCTCGTGGCCGGGCACAGTGCATTCCGCGCGTCAGCAACGTCGCCGTGGACGCGAGTGGCCATGCCGATACCTCAGGGCGAGCCATCGGACGGCGAATGGCTTGTGTCGCAGAGCGTCTCGTGCTCTTCGGCAACCTTCTGTTTGGCCGCGGCGACTTTCAGCGACGGCGACAACTTCCCGCAAGTGTGGCGTTGGGACGGCACGGCATGGCATCTCGGGAACCTGAATCCATCGGACCCCGGTCTCCACACGGTCGATTTCCGCGGAGTTTCGTGTGCGGCCGCTTGGCAATGCGTTGTGGTCGGCCAGCGGGCCGTCACGACGAGCACCCCCGACCTCGGCAGTACTGCTTTCCGCGCGGTACTCGACGGCACTACGTGGGCGGTTGCGAATCTTCCGATGCCATCGGGTGACAACGGTGCGGCCGACAACGTGTCGTGCTGGTCGGTTCAACATTGCCGGGTCGTCGGCGTCGTCACTCCTCGCAGCGCGCCTGCGTCTGGCCCGATCACCGTCGCGGTTTGGAAGTGGTCCGGTGCTGACTTCACTGCAACTACGGGCTATCAGCCCGCGCATTCGCCGGAGATCGAGGCGATCTCGTGCACCTCGGCGACCTTCTGCGTCGCAGCCGGTTGGGAGTTCAACTTCAGCAACGACCACAGTTCGCACCTCGACCTGCTCTGGAACGGCACCTCTTGGACGCCGCTCGACATTCATCGAACTGCGCTCAGCGGCAGCGGAACCGTAAGTACCACAACCGATGGCGTTGCATGCAGCGCGGCGTATGCGTGCAGGATGGTCGGAGACGACTCGAACGGGACCGCACGTGGCACGTTCCTCGACAGCCTGCAGGCCACCTGACCACACCCCCCGTCTCGCTTACCGGGTCGACGGGCCTACTGTCACGCGCGCGTCTGCATGCTGATTCGGTTGGCATCGGTGATCCAGTTCGTATCCCAACTGGCCCCGTCATCGAATGAGAAGGCTTGCTCCCAGTGAACTGATGTCGCGCTCTCGATCCGCCATGTGTAACGGACTTTCACCGGCAGGTCGTCGATGACGTCGTCGCATTCGAAGATGCCGTTGTGCTCGTCGTGGAAGCGACCGACAACAGGGTTGTCGAGTTGTCCCTTGCTGACGGTTGAGGCCCACCAGATTCGCCACAGCCCGGAGTCGGGGTCAAGCAGACGCAGCGTGAAGCCCTCGAAATCGCCGCGCCCAGGCATGTTGGGTATGCGGAACGTGTCAGTCGTGCCCATGCCGTGCAGGATCGGCGTGGAGACAATCTCGCCGTCGAAGGCCACCCACTCCGTGTCGTCGGGGTCAAGCGGCTTCACCCGCTTACGATTCTCGGCTTTCCAGGTTCCGGCGAGGAAGTCGAAGGCATGCGGGCCGTCGCACGCGAGCGTGAGTGGTTCGTCTAATTCGGTCATGATCCGGCGCCTCTCGAGTCAGTGCTAGTGAGAGGTGGGACCGTACGCCGGACTGCGGACAGTTTCTGACGGCCCGGGACGGGCAAATCAGCCGCGCGCTGAGTCCACCTATTGCGGTGGCGGGGTGGATGGTAGCCACGCCGACCAATCCCCGTTCGGGTCGGTTGTTTGCCCGACCTCGATCAGGTGCCCATCGGGATCACGGATGTAGCCGCGGATCTCGTAGGCGTGCTGCTTCGGCTCCGTCAGGAATTGCGCACCCTTGGCGCTCCATTCCGCATAAACGGCAGCGATGTCTTTGACGCGAATGTTGAGGAAGCTGCTCACCCTGTCTGGATCGGGCGGCGTCTCCAGCGTGACGGCCGGCTTGTCATCGGTCGGGCCGCCACCCACGTTGATGATGATGAAGCTGTTCGCCAGCGCTACGTAGCGCAGGTCATCGTGGGAGTAGACCAACGTGCCGCCGAGCACTTCGGTGTAGAAGCGACACGAGCGCTCGACATCGCTGGCGACGATGAAATGGCACAGCACCATTCCGGCTTCGGGTCCTGCGAAATTCTGCCACTTGGCACCTCCACACGTTGATTTCAGGCTGGGCTGGATTTGACGCTAACGGCTTGATCCGCGCGATCGGAAGCCTCTGAAATGGCCCAGGCTGCGTTGACGAGACCGATGTGGCTGAACGCTTGGGGAAAGTTGCCCAAGAGCTCGCCGCTGACCGGATCGACTTCCTCGGCGAGCAGACCGACGTCGTTGATGAACGCGGCGGCGCGTTCGAATACGGTGCGGGCCCGGGCCGGTTGCCCGACCGTGGCCAGAGCCTGGGCCAGCCAGAACGTGCACAGCAGGAACGTGCCTTCATCGCCGTCGAGCCCGTCCTTGGAGCGATAGCGATACACAAGTCCCCGGTCGTCGGTAAGACGTTCCTCGGTTGCCTTGATGGTGGCCAAGACCCTGGGGTCGTCGGCGGGGAGGAATCCGACCAGCGGAATCATCAGATTGGAGGCATCCAGTTCGTCCGAGCCGAAGGACTGCGTGAACGCGTTGGCCCGGTCGCTCCAGCCTCTCGTTTCGATCGCAGTACGAATCTGATCCTGAACCTGTTTCCAGTCCTCAACCCGGTCCGAGGCGTCAAGGTGATCGGCGAGGGTGACCGCCCGTTCGAGCGCCACCCAGCACATCAACTTGGAATACAGGAAGTCGCGAGGCTCACCGCGAACCTCCCAGATTCCCTGGTCCTTTTCCGACCAGCGCCGAGCGGCCGCATCGGCCAGTTGAACGAAGAACCGTCGGGTCGCTGGGGCCAGATCGGGGGGCGCACCCCACTTGTTTGGATCGGCCAGTGGCGCCACCCGGCGTGCCGTGTCGTCGAACACATGGTCTGAGAGGCGATAGACCGCGCTGAGCAACTCGCCGTAGACATCGAGTTGGTGTTGGGTCCACGCGCCGTTGCCGACCCGGACGGGGGCCGACTGTCGCCAGCCCTCCAGATGCGGCAACTCCCGCTCCGTGAGGTCTTGTTCGCCACCGACCCCAAACATGATCTGCAGATCGTCGCCACGGTCGAGTGAGCCGGCAGCGGAGTTGGTCACGTAGTTGAAGAACTCATTGGCTTCGTCGGGGCAGGCAGCAACCCACAGAGCCTGAATCGTGAACGAAGCGTCTCGAACCCAGGCGTACCGGTAGTCCCAATTTCGGGCGCCGCCAATCACCTCTGGGAGCGACGTTGTCGCAGCCGCACAGATCGCGCCGGTGGGCGCAAACGACAGCGCCTGGAGCACGCGTCCGCTGTGGTGCACGAGATCACGCCATGGACCCACATAAGCCTGGTGAAGATCTGACCACGACTCCCACGCCGACACTGTGTCGTCAAGGCGGGCGGTGACCTCGTCTTGACTCGCGACGATGTGCGCGTCGGCGTCGGCCGCTTTCAGGTGATGCAGAGCGAATGCGGCAATCTCGCCTCGCCGCAGCTGAAGCTGACCCGAGACGGTCGACTGGTCGATCGTGAGTTGCACGGGTCCAGACAGGACGATCGCGTCGGCGCCGGCGATCGCGAGCACCGCGTCGTCGACCGTATTGAGCTCGGGGGAGACCAGTCCGTATCCGGGGCGGATGGCGCACTCCAAGCGCAGGTCCACCTCGCCCTCAAGGCAGGTCGCCCGCCGCAGCAAAGTGTGCGGCGCGTCCCGGCCGAGCTGATGCCCTCGGTTGCCCTCGCCCATGGCTAGCGCGTCGGTGATGGCAACGGTTCCTGTCGGCGTACGGAAGGTTGTCTCCAGCACCATGGTTCGGTCGAGATAGCGACGAGTCGTTTGGGTGGCGTCCGGTACCGTCAGCGCCCAATGGCCAGCCTTGTCACCGAGGAGGCGACCAAAGATCGACGGGCTGTCGAAACGAGGGAAGCACAACCAGTCGATCGAGCCGTCGCGGCTTACGAGCGCGGCGCTGTGCCGGTCGGACAGGAGCGCGTAGTCGGCGATCGGGGTCGTGGTCATGCAGGTTCCTTCGGCTGTACGTCCGGGGCATGAGCCCGGGACAATGAGCCTAACCAGACCGGCGCATCTGCACAGTGGGGTGTGGCTATGACTACCGCGATCATCGGAACGGGCGGGATCGGATCGGCGATCGCGCGCCAGCTTGCGTCAGGTGGCGAGCTCCTTCGGCTTGCGAGCGCCAACCGCGACTCCGCTGGGAAACTGGCGGCCGAGATCGGTCGTGATGTGATCGTCGCCACCGACAATCACGACGCGTTGATCGGCGCTGACGCTGTCGTCCTGGCGCTGCGATTCACCGTGGTGAGGGACGTCATCACCGAGATCGCCGAATCGCTTACCGACAGGCTGGTCGTCGTGCCGAGCAATCCAGTCAGTCTCGACGCCCAAGGCAACGTCGTCCGCATCTTGCCTGCGGATCAAAGCTCGGGCGAGGCCGTCGTTGGGTGGTTGCCGGGCAGGGCGCGCATGGCGATGGCCTTTGGCACCATGTCGGCGGCCCTCTTCGAAGCCGCTCACAACCGTGCGCCGGAGCGGGCTGTGCTCTTCTATGTCACCAACGACGATCATGCTGACGCAGACGCATCCCGCTTGATCCGAACTGCTGGCTTCGAGCCGTTCAAGGTTGGTGGCATCAAAGAGTCGAGTCGACTCGAGGTCGGCGGCGACCTGCACGATGTTGTCGTGGACCGCCTGCAAGCCCAGTTACTTGTTCACGGGGCATGACAGCCCGGCAGTCAGAGCGTCTTCTCGAACCATAGATCGGCGAGTCCGGGTTGTTTGTATCGCTCGATGCTGCGGTAGCCGTGTCGTTCGTACATGCGCAGTGCTTCGTCCAACTCGTGTCGAGTGTCTAGCCGCAGCGTCGTCAGATTGCGGGAGCGGGCGTAGGTCTCCAGCGCAGTGATGAGTGCTGTGCCGAGTCCGCGACCACGCGCGGACGGGCGTACAAAGACGCGCTTGAGTTCGCCGACGCAGTCGTCCAACACGCGCAGCCCGGCGCAGCCGACTGGGGACTGAGCTGACAGCGCGACGATGAACGTCCCGGTAGCCGCGACCATCGCATCATCGGGGTCGTCACGCAGCGCCGCGTCGACAACCTCGGTAGGCGGCGTGCTCCCATTGACGCGCGTCAAGATCTCGGTGAAGTAGTCCCGGACGAGCTCGCGAGCTTGTGGTGAGGATGGGTCGACAAGTTGCAACTCAAATCCAAAGTGGCCTTCTGGGACTTGATTTATGACGGTGCCCACGCCGACCAGTCGCCTTGCGGGTCGGTCGTTTGGCCGACCTCGATCAAGTGTCCGTCGGGATCGCGGATGTAGCACCGAATCTCGTACGCGTGCTGCCTGGGCGGCGTCAAGAACTCCGCGCCTCGAGCAGACCACTCCGCGTACACGGCCGCGATGTCCTTGACCCGAATGTTGAGGAAACTGCTTACTCTGTCGGGATCGGGAGGTGTCTCCAGCGTCACAGCGGGCTTGTCGTCAGTCGGGCCGCCGCCCAAGTTGATGACGATGAAGCTGTTGGCCAGTGCGACGTTGCGCAGGTCTGCGTGGGAGAAGATCAACTTGCCACCAAGTACTTCGGTGTAGAAACGACAAGAGCGCTCGACATCGTTCGACACGATGAAATGACACAGCACCATGTCTGCCTCTGGTCCCGCAAGTTCGGCCACCTGGCACCTCCACAGGCCGGTTCGCAATCTGGGCCTGACTGACGCTAGTCGCTAGAAGCGGCCGTTCGGAAGGCTCATGAGACGTCGAGGCCGACGAGGTCGGCACTCACCTTCCAGAGCCGCGCTGCGGTGGGTTCGTCGTAACTGAGCTTCGACGATTTCCTGGGTTTGCTGTTGACGAAATAGCGACCCGTTACTCCGTCGAGTTCGGCTGCTGCGGCCAGATAGATGGACGTCGTTGCGCCTTGCGCCGGGGATTTCATCAGGGTCCGCACAAGAGGGACGATCAGCCGCTGTGTGCGGCTTGGATCCTCAACCCCCAACGACGTGCTCACCACGCCGGGGTGCAGCGCATTGGCGACGACGGAAGAGGCACCGACCCTACGCGCCAGCTCGTAGGCGAAGAGGATGTTGGCCAGCTTGGACTGGCTATAGGCGCGGGCGCCGGTATACGTCTGCTCGCCCTGGATGTCAGCGAAATCGATACGTCCCTGCTTGTGAACATAAGACGAGACCATGACAACGCGCGACGAGGCATCGACTTCCGAAGCGGTGTGCTGCAGCCTGTCGAGCAACAGGTTGGTCAACAGGAAGGGAGCGAGATGGTTGAGTGCGAGGGTGTATTCAAGCCCGTCGGCCGAAACACGTCGCGTGCTCCAGTAGCCACCAGCGTTGTTGAGTAGCACGTCGATTCGTGGCAGCCGCTCGAGCAACTCGCCCGCGAGTCGCCGCACCTGCGATTGGCTCGACAGGTCTGCGACGAACGCATCGACTTGACCGCCACTGGCGGCACGAATCTCGCGAGCGGTGTCGTTCGTACGCTCCGCGTCTCGACCGATGACTGCGACGTGTGCGCCCATCACGGCCAGGCCGAGGGCGGTCGGCCGCCCGATCCCTCCAGTGCTGCCGGTGACAACCACCGTCTTGCCGGCCATCGGGCCGCCAGAAAATTTTGGCATGGTGCGCCGCCAGGGACTTGAACCCCGAACCCGCAGATTAAGAGTTCGGTGTGAACGGGACGCCACCGTAGCGTAGGACGGCGTTTGTGCAGGTCAACGCTGTGGTGACGTCTAGCTAGGTACCCCTAGACCGCTGGTATTCCACGCGGTTTGTTGCCACTTTGTTACCAGCCGATGAGTCGGCACCGACCGCGACTCGGACGTCATCGGCTCTCGCACGAACACGGTCTCGAGCGGGTTGGCCCACCTCAGCGGGTCCGTCCAAGCGTGGGTGGCCCTGGAGTTGCCTTGAGCGTGCTCGGAGTTGCTCGGGAACGCCAGACTCGTGCGAGGCCACGGGCACGTCGTCAGCCAGGGCGCGGCGTCCGACCGACTCTGCTCCCGGTCCGCCACCACCCACCGGCACAGGCGCAGAGACACCGGCCCCACCGGAGTTGAGGAGCTTCGGGGACGTGTCGAGGCAAGCGACCAATCGATTGCGGCGCGGGAAGTAATCGAGTCGCGAAAGCCATCGTGCGATGCAGCCGTATCAGGCTCGGACGCCTAACGCCCAGGGCCGCTAGGACGCCCATGATGGGTAGGCAACGACGATGAGTTGTGCCTGTTGACGGTGCCGCAACTTCACAGGGTGTGGATAAGCGCCTTCGCGATGCCTGCGATACCTATCGCTACGAGCACGACCGGCGTGACGACCGGACCAAATCGATCCAGAGCCCGGCGTATCTGCCGCGTACGGCCGAGGCGAAGAGCGAGGAAACACCAGGGGATCAGAAGGATCAGGAACGTAGCCGTGATCTCTGCGGTTTGTGCAGCGGAGGCACCTCGCAATAGTACGCAGTAGACGCTGACGTTGTCAGCGCCTCCCGCCATGGTCAGTAATGCCACGGTCGACGTACCCACAACAGCTCGTGGACTGCGCGCAATCCCGCCGTGCAGGGTACTAAGAAGGCCTCGAATACCCAGGGATAGCGGGACGAGACTTATGACGCCGATGTATGGGCCGTGGACGCTGTGCAGAGCTTGGGCAACTCCTTCCGATGCTGCGACGATGACGATAAATCCGAGATACTGCCCGACTACGAGCTGCCGCATCGGGAGCTTGCCGTCCGACCCCGCGACGACGATTGCTGTTGCGAGTAGAAGATCGTCGACGTTCGTGACGACAAAGGCTACGAAGGCGATACCAAGGACTCCCATTCGCCTCCTTACCGAGCTGGGACTTGAAGTCGTCGTAGGCACCCAAACTTGGGTTGCGACTTACGGCATTTGATGGGTGTCGGCTCAGGCCGGGCGGGCCTTCGACCTGTGAGGACTCTCGGTGTTGCGGGCGCGCGCAGCGGCCGGACTATGTGCATGCGCCCACCGAAGCAACGTGACAACGCAGCATCAGCCCTCGGAGCGACCTCCCGTAGCTAGCGGTCGCACGTCGTCTGTGCGCGCCGTTGCCTTGCAGCCACAACTCTCGCGGATGACCAAACTGACGGGCAGCGTCTCGCTAACGTTGGGCGCTTTCGTCTTTCGCCCTGTGCGCATCGTCAGCAACTGGACCGCTCGTTGCCCTGCAGCCTCTACCGGTTGCTGGACAGTGGTCAGCGCGGGATGAGTGAGTCGCGATTCGCGTACGCCGTCAAACGACACCACCGCGAGCTCCGCCCCAATCTTCACATCTGCTGCGGCCGCCGCGTGGAGAACGCCAATGGCCTGCTCGTCGCTATGAATGAAGAGCGCCTTCGGGCGCGTCCGTGCCCGGAACATTTTCAGTGCCACCTCGTAGGCGTGGTGTCGGTCGAATTCAGCATGCGCGACAAGCTGGCCAGCAGGATCGATTTTGGAATTGCGAAGCGCGCGCGCCCAGCCCCGCGAGCGCTCGCGTGCAGTCGACAGGTCTGCAGGGCCGGCTAGGCATCCCACTCGTCGGTGACCGTGCTCTATAAGGTGCCGTGTGGCTTGGTAGCCACCGTCGACGTTATCCACGATGAGCACGTTGCCATCAATATCGGCTGGCATCCGGTCGAGAAAAACCAAGGGCACGCTCAGCGAGCGGAGCGCCTCGCGTGTAGCAGGTGGCAGCACCCGTTTGCCGCGTTGGGCGACGCCAACAAGCAAGATTCCTTCAACCTGATGTTCGACAAACGCGCGAAGGTACCCGGCTTGTAGGTCGTCATCGTGCATGGAGTTGCCCAGGAAGAGTGAGTAGCCCTGCTGGAAGGCAGCCCTCTCGATAGAGGAAGAGAGTTCTGCGAAGAACGGGTTTGCAATGTCGGGGACAACTAAACCGAGCACGCGACTAGACGCCGAGCGCAAGGCGCGGGCGACAGCGTTGGGTCGATATCCGAGCGCTTCTACCGCGGCCAGCACTCGGCTGCGCGTCTTCTCGGACACACCTCTAGGCCCGTCGTTCATGACGTAGCTCACGACGGCTGACGACGTTCCGGCCAGTCGGGCTACGTCGTCTCGCGTAACCACCCGGTCAACCTCATCTATCGCCTGGAGATCACCAGGTCTACACGAGTAGAACGTAAGCAGTCGACGTGCTTCTGTCAATGCCGAATCGCTCGGAGGCATGACACGTTTTGGTGCAGCCAAGGCTGCCAGTCTCGTAACAAGTCGGTAACATCCCTTGGTTCTTGGTGTACAGAGGGAGTACAAACAGGGACCTACACGAAAGCGCACCAAGGTACTCAACGTCGTTGTTGACACGTGTAGATCTTCGGATGCAGAGCTTGAACCCCTTCCGCCGCAAGGAACGCCATTTCACTCCTAGTACCTGCAGTCTTGCACCCAGTATCTACACGAGTAGATCTATGAACGAGGGACGTCACGATGACAGTTGTGGACGCGGGCGGAGCGGCCCCCCGAGTTTGGGTGGTCGGTAGCGTCAACGTCGACTACACGATGTACGTAGACGAACTCCCGCGCCCTGGCGAGACAATCCTGGGGCATCGGCTCATCGTGCATGCCGGCGGTAAGGGCGCGAACCAGGCTGTCGCATGTGCAGCCCTGGGTGTACCGACGAGTCTTGTCGCATGCGTGGGACATGACGCGATCGAACGCGCGGTGCTCGAGGACATCCGGGCCTTCGGGGTCGACATCTCCTCTGTCGACGTCAGTGACACCGCAACGGGTACAGCGCTCGTAATAGTCGACCGTGAAGGAAATAACACGATCTCGGTGTTTCCGGGGGCAAACTACAACGTCGTGCGCGATGCAGCATTCGCGCGTGGGGACACCGTTTTACTTCAGTGCGAGATACCGATTCCCGTCATAGCGAGCGTCGTAAAGCGTGCACGGTCTTGCGGGTGTTTCGTCGTCCTAAACGCCGCCCCAGCGACAACGTTGCCTGCAGAAGTCATGAGTCTGGTCGATCTCTTGGTCGTTAACGAGGTGGAGGCCACGGCCTCTCTCGGGGTGAGCACCCAGCTCATGCTTGCGGTTGCGAGAGGCGACGGTGACGCGCTTGCAGCGCTCCACCTCGCGGCGGTCGACTCGCGCGCGGGTGCGGTCGTCGTGACGCTCGGCAGTCTCGGGTCGGTGCTGTTCTCAGGAACAGACGTAAGTACCCAGAAGGCCTTCCAAGTGCACGCAGTCGACACAGTTGGCGCAGGCGACGAGTTCGTCGCCGCCTTGGTTGCCCGCAGATTCGAAGGATTCGATGTATCGGACGCAATGAGCTGGGCATCTGCTGCAGCAGCTCTTGTAGTCGCGAAGCCGGGAACGTTTGAGGCATTCCCGAGCCGGGAGGAGGTCGATGGGTTCTTAAGGAAGGAGCAATAACGGGGCCATACTCGCGGGCTAAGGAGATACGGAAGTGAAGAAGCTAATCCTGGACGTGGACACAGGTACGGACGATGCCGTCGCAATTATGTCTGCGGCGCTTCACCCAGACCTCGAACTCGTCGCTTGTACGACGGTCAACGGCAACGTACCTGTCACGAACTGCACAGAGAACACTCTTCGTGTTCTCGACCATATCGGCGCCAGCCACATCCCGGTGTACGAAGGCGCTCCCCACCCGATTGTGCGCCCGGACTTCCCGATCCCGCGGGCGGCGCGCACGACGACAACGACCAACACGATGCATGGTGAGTACCTCGACCTCCCTGCCGCCACGAGCAAGAAGCAGGATACGCACGCCGTCGACTTCCTGGTTGACTACTACATGGGCCCGGATGGCCCAGCGACGGCGCTCGTGCCGGTCGGCCCGCTTACGAACATCGCGATGGCAATCGACCGCGAGCCCCGCATCGTCGAGCGAATTCCCACCCTCGTGATCATGGGCGGAAGTCACGAGTTCGGCAACGTATCTTCGCAGGCGGAGTTCAACATCTGGGGCGACCCAGAGGCCGCGAAGGTCGTCATTGCGTCCGGCGTTAAGAGTGTTGTGCTGGTGCCACTGGACTGTACGCACGAGGCCGTGGTCTCCGACAAAGATTGCGACGATTTTGCGGCGCTCAAGACACCGGCCGGCGACGCGGCGAATCTCTTCATCATGCGCCGCATTCGAGCACACGACGAAGACCAGCCATTGGTCGTGCCTCACACCGCGGCGGTACACGACGCCGTGTGTATCTGCTATCTCATAACGCCCGAGGTACTCACGAAGACAGGGGAGTATTTCGTGGACGTCGAAACGGAAGGGACGCTGACTATGGGCCGCACGTGTATCGACACTCACGCCCGGAGCGGCAAGAAGCCGAACGTGAAGGTCGCGCTCGGCGGAGATGCAAAGATCTTTACCGACTTCTTGAAGAGCACGTTCGCCCGCAACTTGTTGACGGAGAACCAATCACCAAGTCCGGCGTTGGCATGAAGCGCGCAATAGGGGTGGTGACAGTCGTCGTGCTCGCGGCCGTTACAGCCTGTTCCTCCTCATCCAAGAGCTCAAGCAGCAGTCCAACCAGCAGCGGCACGACCTCAGCGCCCTCGACGTCCGCAATCGCCTCGTCAAGCGTCGCCGCGTCCGCAGGCACGTCAACCTCCGCGAGCTCGCCGGCATCCGGTGCCCCCGCTGCGACATGCACAGGTAAGACGCAGAACATCAACTTGCTGCGCGCAACAAATAACCCGCCTGATAACGACGTTATCGCTGCGTGGGATGCGGCGAACCCATGCAATCCCATCAAGATCTCCGAAGTACCGTTTGGAGAACTCTTCGACAAGATCTCCGTCTTGGCTGCCTCCTCGAACCCACCCGATGTCTACAGCTATGACGGGCCGGACACCCAAACCTACGCGGCCACAGGTGTACTGCTGCCGCTCGACAAGTACGTGAGCGCGGCTTGGAAGGCTGACATTGTGCCTGCAACACTGGCCGAGCACTCCTATCAGGGCAAGCTGTACAGCCCCGGCTTGGAGCAGTCTGCGCAAGGGCTCTTCTACAACAAGACGATGCTCGACAAACTCGGCATCAAGCCACCTGACTCAGTGGCGAACGGATGGACGTGGCCGCAAGCCGAGGCAGCGATGCAGAAATGCCAGGTCGGTCCGAAGGGGAATGCCACTGTCTGGGGCCTCGCGCCCTCGCAGTTCGGTAACGGCACACCCGGATTTACGTACCGCGACCTGGACTTTGCACGCTCCGCTGGCGACCCAACCGCACCGAAGGGATCGAGCTTGTATAACACGTACTACGCGATCTCGGCCGACGGGAAGACCGCTGACGGGTATTTGAACACCCCAGAAGCGATTACGGCGGACACCTTCTACCAGCAGATGTACACAACCGTCGGCATCACACCTAAGGCTGGAATTCCCAATGCCTTCATCGACCAGAAGGCATGCTTCGACATCGAAACGTCGAACTTCATCGGCTCCTTACAGAAGGCGAATGTGAAGTTCGATTGGGGAGTCACTCCGTTGCCCTACTTCAAGACCCCCATCACGCAAACGGGCTCGGGCACACTCGGTGTCAGTGCGAAGACCAAGATCCCAGACATCGCGGCGAAGTTCGTTGTCTTCGTGACGAGTTCCGCTGAGCAGCTGGTGCACGTGAAGGAAGACACGGCGCTGCCGGCGTTGAAGTCGCTGTACGCGTCACAGTCACAGTTCAACAGCTACCCGCTGAGCATCTTCAGGGACGAACTCGTGAAGTACGGGCAGCCCAGACCACCGTCACCTAATTTCCTGCAGTACGACACGATCGTCACAACGGCACTTCGCAATATCGCCTACGGAAGTGATGTCAAGTCGCAGCTGAACCAGGCAGTTAGTCAGTTGAAGACGGCACTATCTCAAAACTAGCGACACACGGTGCGTGGCGCCTGCGGGCGCCACGCACCGCTCCTCTTAGGGGGGTGCCTTATGCATCTGAAGCGGGTCCACTTGACGATATTCTTGTTCGTCGCGCCATTCGTCGTGCTCCTGGCCGTCTTTCAGTACTGGCCGATCGCGTCGATGATTCACGACTCGACGTTCAAGTTTAACTTCCTCAACCCGAACGCAAGGCGCGACCTTGGGCTCGGAAACTTCCGCACCGCGATGTCCGATCAACAAGTCCACCAAGCACTTAAGGCGACAATCTTGTTCGCGGTGGGCCTTGTCGTGCTCCAATTGCCGCTGAGCTTTCTCCTTGCACTCTTTGTCAACCAGAGCTTCCCAGGAGTGAGATTCCTGCGGGCGGCCGCATTTACGCCAGTCGTCACTTCCGTTGTCGTGGTCTCCACGCTCTGGACGTTCCTGCTGGACCCCAGTCGAGGATTAGCTAATAGCGCCCTGCACCTGGTGGGTATCAAGCACCAGCCCTTCTTGACAAGCGGTCGCCAAGCGTTGCCTTCGATTATCGTCATGACCGTTTGGGAGCAGATCGGTCTCGCAATGGTCCTGTTTGTGGGGGGTCTGCAAAACATACCGCGCGACCTCCTGGAAGCCGCGAAGATCGACGGCGCTGGGCGATGGCAGAGCCTCCGGTTCGTGACACTCCCGCTGTTGAAGCGAACGACGCTGTTCGTCACAGTGATCATGACCGTTTTCGCGCTCCAGGCATTCACGCCCGCTTTCGTCATGACCCAAGGTGGCCCGAATAACAGCACGCTCCTGCTGGTGTACTTCATTTACCAGAACGCCTTTAGCTTGCTGCGCGCCGGTTACGCGTCCGCGTTGTCCGTGATTCTAACCGTGATCATTCTGATCGTCGGCTTCGCCCAGATGTACTTCCTACGACAGAGGCGGGCCTAATGGATGCCATGATTTCTCCCCCGATCGCAGCACCGACGAAGAAGGCGCGAAAGCCGGGTCGCAGGAACAAGACGGGACTAAACCTCCTGCGTAGCCTGACCGCGCTGATCATCTGCTGCATCTTCTTGCTCCCGTTCCTGTGGCTGGTTGGGTCGTCGTTCAAGACGCAGTTCTCCATCTTCAGCGACGTCGACCACCTGAGTATCTGGACGTTTATACCCCGCCACCCCACGATGGCGAACTTCACCTACCTCTTCACTCACAAGGGTGTGGGTCGCGCACTAATTAACTCGTTCTTGGTCGCGTGTGGACAAGTAATCGGCACGATCTTGCTCTGTACAACCTGTGCGTATGGCCTCACTCGCATCAAGTTCCGAGGTTCGGGACCCCTCTTTCTGTTCTTGCTGATCACCTTTCTGGTGCCTGGTGACATTCTCGTCGTTCCTATGTACCGAATCGCTACACAGCTACATCTGTCGAACACTCTGTGGGCGATCTTCTTGCCATGGATCGCCAGCCCCTTCGGACTGTTCTTGCTTCGGCAGGCTTACGAGGATGTCCCCCACGAGTTGGACGAAGCTGCGACGATTGACGGTGCCAACCACTGGCAGGTGTTCACGAGAATCATCTTGCCGAATGTCAAGACGTCGATCACGACACTTGCCATCGTCACGTTCCTCTTCTCCTGGAACGCGTTTCTTTGGCCTCTAGTCGTTATTCAGAGTACGAGCAAGGAGGTGATTCAAGTGTCGATCGCGCAATCTGTTGTGCCGGGTGAGTTGCCGAACTGGGGGACGACCTTCGCTGGTGCGACAGTTGCGGTCATTCCCGTGCTCTTGCTCTTTGTTCTTCTGCAGCGGCACGTCGTGGAGGGTATGGCGTCTACGGGACTCAAGGGATGAGTTCTCGACGCTCACTGACGCTCATCCTGTTCTCCTTCTTCTCTATGACCTTGCTGCAGGTCGGGATCCCGCTTCGGCTAAAGGCATTACACGTGTCTCCGCTGTGGCTAGGCATTTTGTTGGCTTTGCCCGGCCTGCTTGGCTTATTTACCGACGCACCGCTCGCACACCTGTCCGATCAAATCGGACGACGCCGGCTGATCACTTTCGGAGGTGTGCTGCTGCTTGGCTCCTCGGCGGTGCTCGTGGGCGCTCCAGACGTCATCGTGATGGTCATCGGCATCCTGGTCTACGCAGTAGGCAGTTCGGCTCAAGGGACCGCGATGCTCGCGGCGGTCACCGAAGGTAAGCCAATCGCCGAGAGCGCCAACATCCAAGGATGGAACGGCAGCATCCAGCGCATTGGCGCGCTCGGCGCTTCATTCGTCGTGCTAGCAACTGAGCAAGCGCGGTTCATGTTCGCGAGTATGGCCGTGACCGGTGCCATCTCAATCGGTCTGAGTTGGGGCGGTGGCGAGTCACGTCGAGTATGGCACCGCAGCTCGGTGTTCGGCTCGTACCTGCGGGGCTGGAGGATGCTACGCACCAATCCGCTCGTCGAGATAAGCGCGATCGCAGATTTCTTGCTCATGCTGATCTTCGTGTGCACCAACTCCTTCCTCCCTCTGATATTCGCCAAGGGACACGGCCTACTTCCCCTCGGACTCCTGCTTGTCGCGAGGGACGCCGCCGCAGTTCTCACAAGCCCGCTGTACGGCTCCATGAGCGCCAAGATGGGATGGGATCGTGCGCTGCTGCTCGGAATGGTCTCGGGGACCACTGGGCTGTGCATGTGCGCGTTCTTGGACACGACCTCGCCGTGGTTCTACGTAGCACTGGCACTAACGGGCGTCGCCTTAGGGTGGGCAATCGCAGGGACCAACCACGCAGTGGCGATCGGTACCGACGCTGCGCACCGCGCGCTCGGGTTGGTGGCAGCGGGCTATGCCAGCCGTACCGGTTCCTTTGTGTTTCCCGCCATGTGTTCGCTCGTCTTCGTCCACTACGGAAGAAGCTGGATGTTCTACATGTCGACGTTCCTGACGCTCCTGATGCTCTGGCGCGTACTCGTATTACTGAGGCGCGGCGGAGGCATTCCGGTAGAAAACTAGGAGGAGAGATGTTCTCTGCGCTCACGACCCCACGGGTCGCCACTGAGTTCGGCGGTCCATGGTCTGTAGGTACTCGCGTCGGCGGAGACGGCGATCTGGTGTTCACCTCCGGGCAGGTGCCCGTGGACCCCGAGACTATGTCCGTCCCGCTCGCCCTAGCCGAACAGGTGCGTCGATCGATGGACGCCGTGGTCGGCATCGTCGCTGCTGCGGGCGGCACGGTTCGCAACATCGTGAAGGCGACGGTCTTCTTGGTCGACTACGCCGACTTCGAGGAAGTGGGGCGTGTTTACGAATCGTACTTTGACGGCGGTCCGTATCCCGCCCGAACCTGCATCACAGCGGCGCACCTGCCGGTCTACAACGGCGTGCAATGCCGACTGATCATTGAGGCGATCGCTGTGGTGCCTCACAATGTCTAACGGATTTGCTGTTTACATCCAAGGTGAGTACGTGGCCACCGCGATCTTGCGCAGGGACGTGGCACCGCTTACGTGCGATTCGATACACAAGATTTTGCCATTAACGAGCACGATCATGCACGTAACGCACTCCGGGGAGGGCGTCTTCTTCCCAATCGACGCCGACCTCGACATCGACGTCGCCGTGGGCCGCGGCAGTGACGGTATAAATGATCGCGGCCAAGTCGTGCAGGGGAGTCGGTTGATACGACCCGAGAACGAGAGCTGCTTTGTCTCCCAGGGCGACTTCGTGATCACGCCGTATAAGGCGTGCATCGTGGCCTACGGACGACGTTGCATTATTCGCTCTTACGGAGGGGATCTACCCAGCAATGTGTTCGCGTACGTGCGCGACCCCGACGAGCAGGACCGACTCGAGAAGGCCGCGAAGCGAACCCTGAAGTACGGAGCATTGGCGATCGAGCTCAGGAAGACGTAGGTCGTCCCGTGCATCTCCGAATTGTGCGCCCCTCAATCGCCCCACTCGCTCAGCTTCGATCGGGACGCACGTCAGCACGCTGTGTGAGCGTTATGGCTGCCCACGGTTTGGCCACGACGCGATTGACACGCAGCCGCATTCCTGTGCGTCGTCCAATGACGATGGCAACGGCGAGAGCGGCCACTGCAGGCACCATTCCGCACCCGAACATCGCAGCACGTACCCCTGCGTGCTCAGTAACCCATCCAACCAGTGGGCCACCGATCGGCGCACCACCGATCAACACCAACATGTAAAGACTCATGACCCGGCCCCGGATTGCAGCCTCTGCCGTTAGCTGAACGGTGGCGTTCGCCGCCGTGAGGAAGGTCAATGCCGCGGCACCGACCGTGACGAGCAAGCCCGCGAACAGCACCGGACTGCGCGCCAGGGACGTTGCTGCCTCTAGGACGCCAAAGACAGCCGCCGCGCCGACAATCGACCGGAGCCGATTGGCCGGCCTGCTCGCTGATCGCAATGCGCCCGCCATCGAACCCAACGCAATCATCGAGTTCAACAGCCCGTATCCGCCTGCTCCGGTATGGAATACATTCTTCGCATACGCAGACAGAACGATCGGCATGTTGAGGCCGATCGAACCAACGAAGCCGACCAGCACGATTGGCCAGATCAGTTGCGGTCGCGAACGAACGTACCGGAGACCCTCACGGAGCTGCTTCGCAGCCCGCGGAGCAGGCGTAGTCAGCGTTAACGCAGTTCGGTCCACCATCAGCAGCATCGCGATCACGGGTAAATAGGTAACCGTGTTGATCGCAAACGCCCATCCGCCGCCGACCGCATTGATGAGCAAACCGCTCGCCGCTGGCCCGATCAGCCCCCCAACCTGGAACACCGAAGAGTTCAGGCTGATCGCATTGCGAAGGAACCGCGGACCGACCATCTCGTTCACGAACAGTTGCCGCGTCGGATTGTCCACGACGGTGACGAGCCCGAGCAGGAACGCGATCACCCAAACCTGCCACACCGTCACAACGTCTGCCAGCGACAGCCCTGCGAGCGCGGCGGCGAGAACGCAGGCGATCGATTGGGTGATCAACAACAGTCGACGCTTGGGGTAACGGTCGGCGATGACGCCGCCAAATAGTCCCAACAGCAGCATCGGAGCGAACTGCATTGCGGTGGTGATGCCCACTGCCATTGGAGAGTTCGTAAGGGTAAGAACCAGCCAGTCTTGGGCGATGCGCTGCATCCATGCGCCCGTGTTGGAGAGCAGTTGCGACGCCACAAACAGCCGAAAGTTGCGAATCTGTAGCGACGCGAAGGTATTCCGGAAGGGAGAACCGTTCAGTGGCGAGGGGCTTGGTGCTGGATCGAAGCCCTGGGAATGCGCGTTCGGCGCGTTGCTCACCTGTCGTCCTAAAGTCATGGCGTGCGCTGGATAGCCCTCCAGCCTTTCGCGTGCCTCATATATTGGGAAGTCCCATCGTGGCTATTAGTCTTATTCGGAACCCGAATAAGGAGAAACCTGTGCCTGACCCTTTGCTCCTGCGGACGTTTCTGGCCGTCGCCGATTCTCTGAGTTTTACCCAGGCTGCCGATCGGCTGCAGCTAAGCCAACCAACGGTTAGCCAGCATGTGCGCCGACTGGAGGAGGCTGTTGGCCGGCGCCTCTTCCAGCGTGACACCCGCGTAGTCCGGTTGACGGACGACGGTGAGGCCATGACAGGGTTCGCGCGCACCATCTTGGCCGCACACGAGCAAGCCACAAGCTACTTCAGCGGCTCCGCACTTCGCGGTCGACTGCGATTCGGCGCCTCAGACGACCTCGCTATTACCCAGCTGCCGCATATTCTGCGGGAGTTCCGGCAACTGCATCCACGCATCGACCTCGAACTTACAGTCACCCAAAGCGGCTCCCTTCATCGCCGTCTCAATGCCGGACATCTCGACCTCGTCTTCGTGAAGAATGAACCTGGCGACAAACGTGGCCAACTGGTGCGCCGCGACAGGTTGGTCTGGGTCGGAATAGACCGCACCACTATCGAGCTCGACCGTCCGGTACCGCTGGTGACTTACCAAGCGCCGAGCTTCAGCCGCACCGCCGCGTTGCGTGCACTCGAAGGGGTTCACCGTACGTGGCGAATCACCTGCATTACCAAGGAAGTCAACGGTGTCATCGCGGCGACGCGGGCGGGACTTGGCATCGCCGTTTTTCCGCAAAGTCTGGTGCCACCCGACCTACTGCAGATTCCAGGGCAGCAAGGACTACCCGAACTCGGGGACGTCGACATCATGCTTCTGACCAGCCCACGAGCACCAAGAGAAGCTGCGCAGGCACTGACTACCGCCATTCTCAACAACTCCGGCAGGACCTTGCCACCAGCCATGCGACTCACACAGAGCCCCTAACACAGTTGCTGTGTCTGCCGGCCATTGGTTGGGGTGCCAAACTTCGACGCAGACACGCAGTCATCGTCAAACTGCCTGCCGAAGCGTGCGGGTCGTTCTTCTGTCTGCCGTGCAACACGACGTCCTAAGCCGGTGTTTCTGCAACGCCAAAACCAAGCCCTGCCCGTGGTGCTCACGGGGGTGCCATGAGGCGTACAAACGACGAACGCCGCCTGCTCAGCGGCAGGTTGGTACCAAACAAATGCGACAAGCGCCGCCACCAGCCGGACGCGGCATACGGAGCTCGGATTCGACGCCAGCCTCAGTCGGCCAACATCAACCAGCGCCAGTGCCAGCGCTATGACGAAGATCAGGCAACTCGAAGCTGTAGGGGAGAATCTCCTTGATGCTCCGATTGACGGGCACCGACCCAGGGTCAAGGAAATACACTTGGGCCTCTGGACCGAACTCAATGATTGTCTGGCGGCATGCGCCGCACGGAACACAGGGGTCACCCGGCTTCCCAGCAACAGCTACCGCGACGATTGGTCCTGGATCTCCAGATGCGACCATCGTCGTGACCGTATTTTGCTCGGCGCACACCGTCAGCCGATAGGACGAATTCTCGACGTTCGTTCCCGTGTAGATCTTGCCCGAAGCGCTCAGTACGGCGCATCCGCAGCGATAGCCGGAGTACGGCGCGTAAGCATTGACTCTCGCTTCACTCGCTCGATCCCTCAGATCGTCTTCCGTCTTCTGATCGATGCCGGGCACTGGACTCACTTGTCGCCTCTCAGACGCAGGCTTCACATTCGAAATATCTTGTTCTGTCACGTCGTTTCTTGACCCCTCGCGCCAGCCGAGCGTGGCAGAACGCTCCACGTAACCGCAAGGGGCTGGTGACGAAATGCTTGGGGGCGTGGCCAAGCTATGAGTGCCGCTACCAGCGTGCGCGCCGGTGCTGTGTCAGAGATCGCTGGGATCACCTTGTCCGCGTACGTCTGCGGGTGGGGTCATGCGAGTATTCGTGGACGTTCGCGCGTAGGTCCTCAATACGCAACCTTCTCCGTACCCGAGCAAGAGTCGGTTGGTCGACCAGAGGCGTTTGGGTGCCCGCATCGGTCGAGTCCGCAAAGTTGCGCGGGATGACCAGACCGCAGGTCGACACCATGCCGCGGTATACGGAGCCATAGACATGATGGAAGCCGTCGTCGCGGGCACGCAGCAGGCGAGCGAGGCTCATGCGGCGTAGGAATGCCGGACGTCCAGAGCAGATGCGGTCGCCTTGCTCCTGATCGGCTTTGGCCTGAGCGAGTCTGGACTCTGGATCCAGGATCGCTGGTCGACGGATCGGGATTTCTTGTTAACCGTTCGAGAGAGCCTGTGCTCAAGGACGACGACGTTCGATTTACAATTTGCGGACACACACCACGCGTTCTGATGACCTCCTGCACGCGAAACGGATCGTCTCCCTCTCCACCCAGTGTCTGACTAGGAGCAACCGTGACTTACCTCGAAACCGACCTCGTTCGCGCGCGGGGATGATCGACTCGTGACCGAGTCACTCTACGATCCGGTTCGCCACCGCATCGAGACACGCGACAACTACGACCGGCTGGCCGCCGTGTGGTCCGCGACCACCGACGACGGCCCGTACAACGGTGGGTTGGAACGACCGGCGCTTCGCAGCTTGATTCCGCAACCACTGACCGACAAGGTCGTGCTCGACGCAGGCTGCGGATCCGGAGCTCAGTGCTCCTGGCTCCTCGAACAGGGTGCGGAGCCTGTCGGCGTCGACCTCAGTCCCCGGATGGTTCAGGAAGCGGCACGTCGCTGTAGCCCTCGCGGACGATTCCTTGTCGCCGACCTGGCTGCGCCGCTGCCCGTCGAACCAGGATCCTTCGACGGCATCACCAGCTCGCTGGCGCTCCACTATCTCAAAGACTGGGCGGTGCCTCTGCACTCGTTCGCGACAGCGCTGCGGCCGGGAGGCTGGGCGGTGATCTCGCTCGACCACCCGTTCGGCCCGGCGCTACGGGAACAGCACGGCGGTTACTTCGACACAGAATTGGTCAGCGACACCTGGCGCAAGGCCGACGTCGAGGTCACGCAACGGTTCTGGCGGCGGCCGCTCGCCGACGTCACCGACGCGTTCGCCCGCGCGGGATTCGTGCTCGACCGAGTTGCCGAGGCACGACCGAGCGCAGACGCCTTGCGCCGATGGCCGGCCGAACTGGCCGGCCCGGCAGTTGTTCCATCGTTCATCGTCTACCGCCTGCGGCTCGCCATATAGCGCAGCTGAACGCGTCGGACAGAGACGAACCATGAGTCACAATCGATCGCATAGGCGATCGACTTGGGTACGGCCTTCTGTGCTAATGAGCGCGAATGTTTTGGTCACCAAAGCTACGAGTCCGCAAACGACTGCACTCGGGACTGCACCGCCGCCGGAGTCTTCGCAGGACCAACGAACGCTGGTCGACGCAGAACGAGGATCAGCCCGCACTGCAACTCGATGAGAGCTTCCCCGAGGCCGAGCAGGTTCCGCGTCAAGTTGACGTGGACTGACCGTAGTGGGCCAACCACACATCGACCGTGTCGCGATGCACCCCGAACTTCTCGGCGACCTCCGTCACCGAAACCCATCACGAAGAATCGCCACCACCGCGTCGTAACGCTGTTCAATCTTGCTCAACTCCAGCAGCACCCAGGCCACCTCCCGACGTCGCTACACGCAGGTGATGGGCAAAGGTGTCGGACATCAACCGAACACGTGTCGGGAACCACGCGAACACCTGTCGGGAATCAACCGACTACGAAACGTCGGGCTTCAACCGGAGCAACACACAGCGCATGGTGCGCCGCCAGGGACTTGAACCCCGAACCCGCAGATTAAGAGGAGAACCTGACCCGTGATGACCGGTGGGGCCTGATGCTCGCTAGTGGTGTTCTCGCAGGTCAGCGCCGTCCTTCCGTGTTGGGCTGTCCGCTGGCGCGGGCCTCGTGCTGGACCGTTTGCACGCATCCTGCACGCATGTGGAGGCAAAGCCATTCGGGAACGTCCCGGTGATCGGGGCGGAGCGCCGTGCAAGTGGCACCACCATTGACGCCACGAGGGCACACCGGGAGAGGGCGGGGTGGCCGGGTGGATGCTGCGGTTCGGACGGCTCACGCAGGACAACCCAACCGTTGCATTCGAGTACCCGCGGCGCGGGGACTGCGGTTTCCAGAACGACGGACCCGCGCACGGCGGGAATGCTTGCCGATCTGGACATGATCCGTGCAGCATCAATGGGGGGAGTGCGGGAGGTCGCGATGCAGGCGGTGGTAACCGCGGGGTGCACGACGTTCGAGTCGAGGACGTCCCCGACCCGAGGCTGGAGGAGGAAACCGACGCGACAGTCGAGCTGACCTCCAGCGCGTCGTGCGGCAGCGACCTGCATCACTACGACGGTCGGTTGCGAGACCTGGAACCCGGACTGGTCCTTGGGCACGAGCCGCTCGGAGTGGTCAGCAGCGTCGGAGCGTGCGTGTCGACTGTACGTATGGGGCAGCGTGTCGTCATACCGACGCACCTGTTCTGCGGCACGTGTGTCATGTGCGCTCGTGGCCACACGGCTGCTTGTCTACCGGTGCGCACCGGCGGGCTCGGCGCGGCGTACGGCTATGCAGGCATGGGGGTGCCGCGGCGCCCAAGCCGAGTTGCTACGGGTGCCGTTCGCGGATGCCAACTGCGTGCCGCTGCCCGGCGAACGCGGCGACGAGTGGGAGGACGATTTTGTCCTGCTAGCACACGCGTTCGTCACCGGTTGGCACGCCAGCGAGCTTGCCGGCGTCACACCAGGTGCGACGGTGGCCGTGTTCGGCGCGGGAGCCGTCGGACTGCTCGCCGCATACAGCGCGTTGCTGCGCGGCGCATCGGCGGTGTTCGTGGTGGACGCGGTAGACGCCCGGATGGACATGGCCGGGCAGCTCGGAGCGACACCGGTCGACTTCCGGAACGGTGACCCCGTCGAGCAGATTCAGGACCTCCGTAAACGAGCCGGCCTGCCGCCGGGCGACGAGCAGTTGCACGGTGTGGACTGCGCAATCGACGCGATCGGATTCCAGGCGAGGGACCGGTCGGACCCGGAACAACTCGACGTCGACGAGTACGGCTAGAAAGGTCCGACCCGCGGCGGATCCGGTCGATTCGTTCAGCCGTGCGTGATGCCGCTCCACTTGCACTCTGTCACCCGATAGCTCATGCCGTTCACGGCCACAAGTGCATCCCAGCCGAATCCGGGCCCGTCGGTAGAGGTAGAGTCCTGCCAACCGACCGTGACGGCTGGTGCGGTATTGGCCGCGTTGCCATAGTCGCCGAGGATCCTGCGTCGGCGCACCCCGGTACGCTGACCTAAGCAACAATTTGGCGGCGCAGGTGGCCCAGGGCGGGTGCCAGAAGCCAGCGGCATTGTCACGTAGTCGACTGCGGATCCGGTTTGTGCCGGGCGAGACGCACAGGTGGTACTGGGAGTCGGTAGTGGGCGATCTGACGGCGGCGAAGCTGGGTGCCGTTCGGCGGTCGGTCGTCGCCGCGCGTCGCACAGCGCAACGCTTCGGTCAGGCGTCCATGCGCTATACCCCAACCTACGACGCCCTGGATGCGCTACTTCGGCGGCAGATGAGCCGCCACTTCGGCGTCGATGTCCAGCTGTCGCCGACAGCGCGAAACGCTCTGATGTGCGACACCGAGCGCGATGGGATGGCCACGCACAGCCCAGACAAGTGGTCCGGGTTCCACGACCCGCAGGTCTTCGAACGGCTCGTAACGTCCGCGCCTGCGTTCTTTACGCCGCTAGACCGAGCCGACGTCGACATCGACCGGATCGACCGGTGGCCGACATGGAAGTCGCCGGGCTATCCGACTCCTCGGCTCGTGGCCGGGCTGTTCCCGAGAGGCGGTGACCTTTGGAGAGTGGTTCGCGAGGCGGCTTACGTCAACGAGTACGTGCTCTTCAGGGCGCTTGTTCTAAAGGCCCTCGCGCACCCGTGGAGCTACGTCGGCAAGTCGTTATCCCAGGCATGGCGTCCGTCCCAGAGGCGGGACGCGGCGGCGGTGGAACTCGGCTTTGCGCTTCGGGCGTCACTCGCCTTCATGGATCCGCCCGAAGTCGACGCCACATCCGACCTCGCGACATTCGAACTGCTTCTAGATCTCGACGACCGCGAGCACATCCGGGTCTCGTTGATCGGGCGCTCCGGAACGATTCAGCTCGACGCGACGGAGGGCGTTTATGATGCGGCGTTCCCGATTCACCCAGAGTCGCTGAGCCGCTCCGGAGTATCCGCGGAGTCCCTGGCTGAGTACGAGGCGTTGATCAATGATCTGGCCCCAGAGGGCGCGTTTCAGCTGTTTTTTGAGCAGTATCCTGGATTTCTCTTGTGCCTTGGCAACTACGCCGACCTCCGATCGCACGTCGCCCTTGTCGATGACGGCGGGGAGCGGTGGATTCCGGACTTCATGCTTGTTCCGCGGACGTCCCCCTACGTGGATCTCGTGGAACTGAAGAGACCTGACACGCCGATCACCGCGAGTAGAGCTGGTCGACGACGTCGATTCAGCGCCTCTATCCACGAGGCGGCCGCGCAGCTTAGGGACTACCAGCGATTCTTCGATGATCGAGAGAACCGTCTCGAGTTCGCTAAGCAGATCGGGCTCCGCGCGTGTCTTCCAAGGATGATCCTCGTCGCAGGCACAGGAGAGTTGTCGGCTGCGCACCGAGCGTCAGTTGGAGCCGACGTTCCTGATGGGTTAGAGCTCATCACCTACGACGCAATTGCGCGCCGCGCGTCCAAATACGCCGCATTGAGCCCGCGGACGCGCTCAGTAGGCTGACTCCCCCATGCCCGGCTATGACGATTCCGGGTCAGTCCGAGGCCCTTGCCGCGCAAGCCTCCGACCCGTTAGCCCGCGGAGGTCGCCGGCGGCGCTCATCCCGCTGGGTGCGGCGAGCGGTCGCCAGCGACGGCAAGGGGAGCGGCCCCAACGCCGGCGTCTCACTGTCATCACACCGTTAGCCAGGACTTCACCCCCCGAACCCGCAAATTAGGAGGAGAATCTAGCCCATGATGATCGGTGTTGGTGGACGGCAGTTCGTGGTGTTATCCCAGGTCAGCGCTTCCGTACCGTGTTGAGCTGTCCGATGGCCGGCGACTAGTGCTGAACCGTTTGCACGCATCTTGCACGCATCTTGACGGCGCGCGATCCGTTCAGCACGGCCTTCCCTTCCCCCGCTGCATCAGTGTCTTCGTCGTTGGTTATTCGAGCACCGCATCTAGTTGCTCGTGAACGCTGTCGGCTCCGCGCGTGATGTGTTCCCGTGAACGAGCCCACTGGACAACGGCGAGCCGACGAACGGCGGACCACCAAGGGAGAACCCGGCCCAGGTCTTTGCGGACGCGCGACGAGAAGTCAGATGGCGCGATCGATTCCGCAATGGGCATCGCGTCCGACGAGGCCGCGGTGCCGCCTAGGTCGACGCCGCCCTTGCTCTGTGGAGATGGAAACCGACCCGGGTCGAGCCACCTGTATCGCATCGCGGCGGGCACTCCACTGCGCGTCGTGGAGCTTGAAGCGTCAGCCGAGCGGGCCATTTAGGCCTGGCATTTTGGGCATAGCAAAGCTTCGCGCGTCAAGTCGGACTTAACGGGATGAATCTTCTCAAGCTTCTGACAGTATTTACCCTGCATGGCTTAAGTTATGAGTTAAGTACCCGATGGTACTGAGGTACTAGTTGACTTGGTAGACCACGGAACGTACTTTGTTAAGAGCGACGGGACTGAGTTGCAACACTTGTTTCTTTACCATCACCGCCAGGATGGAGCTTTTAGGATGGCCACCGCAGTAAGTCCGATCAAGGTCGACGAAGAAACCTACGAATCGATCTCCCAAGCGGCGCACTTCCTCGGTGCAACCAAGAAAGACATCGTCGACCGCGCCGTGCGCGACTACATCGACGTCCATCGTGACGAAATCAACGCAGGCGTGCGAGCCGCACTTGCGCAGCTCGACGGAACCAACACCGCTGTCGTGTCTGCCATGACCGGATTCACGCGCGACGAGCTAGACGAGCTAGGCGGCGTGCCCAAACACTAAGGCACGCCAATCTCGTAGATTGGTCGCTCATGGCCAACCGCGAGCCGTTCATGGCGTACGTCCGACAATCCGATGCGTCAAAGACGATCTAGAAGTCGACTTGCCCAGCCTTGGCACGCTCTTGGAAGACATGTCCCACCCACTCATCGAGCGCGCACAGTCCATCCCGGACGTCGTGGCGGGCGGCGGCGCAGAGCGCATTGCAGCTCTCGATGACCTTGTCTGGCTAAAGGTCAAGACGAGTAACCTACGCGGCGCCGTCACCAGCGACGGACGTAAGGGCTTGACGCCGTCCAGTTCAGCGATACCTGCCGAGTTGGGCTCGTGGTGGTTGGGAGCAGCTGGCGTGCGACAGGCTGACAGCGCCCAGAGCGATTTCTACGCACGTTTGGAAGCAGAATGCTTGCGAGCGCGTGGTGCCGCTAGTGAGCAATCTCAACACCGGACGTCAAGTGTGCATCTGCTACCCAAAGAGATCGACTGGCGGCGACTTCTCGCTGAGATGGCGACGCAGGCGCGACTGCGGATCGCAGAGACGGTCCGAGACATGGCACGCAAATCGCTGGAGAGCGGGAGCGTGATCAACTTCGAGTTGGAAAACTATGCTGTGCGCGTCTTGGTTCGTGCCGACGACGGCCATGAGGCTTACATTGCGATCTCTGCGGTCGGGCATTGGAACCAAGGGATGTACATCGCGATTCTTGCGTCTTTCCCTGAGGTCCCATACGACGATTGGCAGCCGGAACCGGGGGGGCCGAGTGGCCTCGTGCCAGGTCCCGGCGAGGTGATCTGGTCGACCATGTTGCCTCCCGCTACCGCGCTTGCCCTGCTAGGCGACTAGCGGACGGCGTCAGTCTGCCGCGCCATCCTTGCGTTGGGCGGGATATCGAGATCGGCAGTGGTTTGGGACTCGGAGCGGTGGTATCCCGCCGATGCTCCAGTCAGGGCGAGACGGAGCCGCCAGCATCCATAGGGCGAAGACACTCGCCGACCCGGCAACACCGAGGAGACTCACTTCGCCATCGACTACGGACTCGACATCTTCTGCCGCTCACGACGCCACGCCTGCTCGGGTCAGATAGAGCAGGTGTTGCGCGATCTCGCGCGCGCCCATGCTGCGCTTGCAGCACCGACGCGAGATGACTCGACAGACGCGGCCGGCGCTGGGTGGCTGCCGGTGGTTCATGCGGCGTTGACGAGCATCGATGCGAGGTCGACCGCCTGCTCGCGTCATTGCGAGTGAGCTCGGGCGCGGGCGCGTGGGGAGGCCCTGGGCACCGAGTGCCAACAGCCGTAAACTCCGCGACTGTGACCGAGCCAGCCGAGGCCTTGCCAAATACCTCGGAGTCGGCACCGAGGCCAAGGTCAGCTCCGGACGTCATGTCGGTCATGCCCGCGGCCACGGCTGCTCGATCCCGACAAGTCCGACGCAGAGCGACTTGTTGGCCCCCGCGGGGGCGGGGTCAGCGATCCGGTTGGTGTCGAGCACGAGAACATTCAGCACCTCAGGCATGGCTTAAAACGCACCACGTTGATTGGCACCAGCTGGACGATGAGGTTAGCTTCAGGCAGCTGGAACGGCTCTGTCCGCCTCGAAAGTTAGGTACCTGGGTCGAATCAGAGTGTCGCCGTCACGTTCTCGGCTGAGCTCGACGGTGATTAGACGATCCTTCGGACGTCCAGGACTCAGCTCCAGAGACAGGTACTCGAACAGCGGCCGCTCGTGGATAGCCAGAATCACTTGGCGTTGGTGCTGGCGACTTATCGTGCGGAGCAGTGCAGCGAGCTGTGCTACGTGCATCTCGTCCATCGACTGGACGGATCGTCAAGGACGAGCCATGGCAATAGTGGAACTGCCGATAGGTGTAAGGCAAAGAACAAGGTCAACGCGGCGGTGTTGAGATTGCCAGCGCTCAGCATCGCTTGCGGCGAACCCGCTGCTTCGCCATCGCGGTGCACCGTCTGCAATTCAGCGATGACACCCGTGCCAGGTCCGTCGGGCAAGCGGAAAGCCGGGACGTACGGCTCGCCGGGCGCGAGCCTGATAAACAGCTCCCGCCACAGCTTGTTGAGGGAGTCATTGAAAACTTCCCGCGCAATCGAGGTTCTTACCGTGATCGCGTTATTGGAGACAAGTTTTGCGATTTCCCTTCGTTGCTCCGCCGTCGCCAACGCCTGCGCAAGAGAGTCAACGCGCTCCACTTCTGCAGTCAAGGTCACTGCGGTGTCCCGCACGGCTGCCTCGACGATCAATAGCTGTCTCGCGGCGTTGCGGGCCTGCCCCAGCACCACCGCCCTTGACTCAAGAGCAGAGATCCTGGCGTCGACGTAGCCGCGGACGGCCTCCATCTTCTGGTCGACTGACGCGGTCTCCGTGACAACTGCACCGACTGAGACTGCAATGTCAGCAACGACAATCTCAGCCTCCCACGCCACCGTGCTCGCCTCATTGGCCCTCGCAAGCGCGGTAGCCTCGCGGTAGCCGCACGCAACAGATCGGCACCCTCGCTCATCCGGGCTTCGACCGCGCGAAGAAGAGCCAAGCTTTGGCTCAGCGCCGCCGACCTTCTTTGGAGGGCGAGCTTCTCCCCGTCTGGGAGCAGGCGTGCGGACGTCAGCGCGTACTCATCCTGTGTTCGGCGAAGGTCTGACGAACTCTCGCTGCGTGCACCGATCAGAGACTGGAGTCTCGCCGCCGACTCGCTGAGGTTGGCGATCCGCGATATCAGGCTGCATGCAAGAGCTGGGCGGAAACCTCACTGAAGTCGCGGCCGCATACCGGGCATTCGTCGTCCCGCACATGTGCTACGAGCTCGGACAGAGCTTGCGTCAGGGACTCCAACTCCCCGCTCGATCCGATGCCTTCAATCTGACGGTCGACCGCTGCGAGTCGCGCCTCACTCTGGGCAATGCGCTCACCTAATGATTCGATTGAGACACGGTCCACCTCGTCCTTCGACAAGCTCGTAGTGCATCGGCCCAGTTCGGCAGCTGTCCTACCAAGCGCGGTATCAAAAGCTTCGCTCGGTCCACTCGACGCTATCGAGGGGAGATCCGGGAGCAGTTCGCGAAGGCCGTTGAGGATTCTTTCGAATGCAACACCTGTGGTGCTCCGCCATTCGTCCGCGCGTCGTCTAGCGGCCGCCGCGGCGGTTTCGGCCTCCACCATGACCCTAGCGCTGTCAGGCGTGGTCTTTTTCTGCAGTCGCCGCTGTACGCTCGTTAGCTCTCGCCGCGCCCCGGTAAGAAGTGTCAACTCTGTCTCGATCATGCCGTCGTCCGTAAACAGTCCTGCCACTGCCCCAGATCCACGTCGTTAGCGACGTCGGGTGTGGCGATACCGAGGTTCCCGTCGCTGTCCGCAGGGAGTCAAGTAGCACCTCGCGTTGGCTGTAACAGTCCGAAGTGAGGCTTGTAGCTCCGCGACTCGCCGTTGACTCTTGGCCAGCTCTCGTTCGACCTCGCCGTATCTGGGCGAGCCGGCGGAGGTTCCGCTTGTCACCGACGGCGTGGAGGCCGTCAACTAACGCATCCAGCCGGTCCAGTCGAAGCAGATCCTTGATGAAGCCGGTAAGGGGCGTGTCTATCCGACCGTCCGCGCTCTGGTAATCTCCAACAACCGGCCCAGCCGCGCTTGGGTGAGATAGCACCGTTCGGTGTAGAAGCGCGTTTCGGCCGCGTCAAGCATGGGGTTGAGGTCCAACCCGTTCGCGTCTAGCTTCCCAGCGGTCGTTCCACTGGTGGTGTCTAGCTGAATGGTGGCCTGCTTCGAGCCTCTGTGGACGAACACCCCCGGGTCTGGGGGGACAGCGCCAGCAACTGCCGGTAGCCGTCCGGCAGCGGCGAGCACGCTCGTCTTTCCCGCGCCGTTAGACCATGGATCAGGACAGCGGGGCGTCCAACGGAACAGTTACTGAACCGCGGATGCTGCGAAAGTGTGCGACAGTGATGGCCTGCAGATCCATCAGCTTCCCCCTCCATGAACGTCCAGCGGCTCCTGTACCCACGTGGCTAGCGCGGCCGCGACAGCGTCGGCGCCATCCATTGATGCGGCTAGCAGAACCTCAGGTGGCTTCTCTGGGTGCGTGGTCATCAGTTCCGAGGTGTAGGCCGTCCAGGAGTCCGCAGCCTGCTGGGCGACTGGCCGGAGGTGCAGTGGCGATAGAACAGCGAGTGCCTCGCCCAGCTGGTCGGCGACATCGTCGCCAAGTGGGGATCCGACAGGTAACACGCGCGCGACCCTAGTCATGGATCCGAGCACCGCATCGCTAGGCGTCGGACCCACCAAGATTGTAGTCAGAGGCCGGCGCGATGCGAAAAGGTCCAGCGCACGCCCAAGGCCCTCAATCTGCCGACGTGTCACGTCGGAGTCTGGCTGACCCACCGTGTCGATCACGACAATCAGGTCGAGAGAATCCTCGCCGATCAGGATCGCAGCAAACTCGAACTCAACACCGCCCCCGATGCTTAAGGGAAGCGGCAGCGGCCGGTATCCCGAGGCCGTGAGGAGTTCTACCACCCTCCGAACCGGCTCCTCCGCCATCACAAACCCACCGCCATACGAAAGTCAGTGAGCAACCCATCAGCGCTGTTCGCTCCCCGCATTATGTCCCCCATCGCGACCCGACGGGCGTTAACCGATCCGGTCCTCCCCGGCGCTCCTCGCGGCGAACGCGAGGTGGCCGGCATCGCGTCGGTGCTTTGGATCACGATTGCGTCGGAGGCCGACGTGTCCATAGGGCCGGACATACCGAGTTGGATCTCAGCCGGTCCGTTCGCGGCGAAGAAAACGGCGGCCTCGCCGGCGGGGGAGTCGATCCGAATGCTGCCGTTGCTCCCTGCCGCTGTTGGACCGATACTCACCGACCACAGACCGCGCTGTTGCCCCAGCCCTAAGACGGCGAGCGCGCTGGCCAACTCGGGCGCACCGCTAGTAACAAGTCCCGGCTCGCTCGCGAGTCTGTTGCGCGGGTGAGCTGTTAGCGGACGGTAAACGGCTGTAGGTGCAGATTGCCCACGCTGAAATCTGTAGACAGCCTCACCCACCTCTACCGCGAAACGCTGAACAAAGCCGAGATAGTCGAGTGTGCGTTCTTGACGAGCGCATCCCTTAAGGTCCTGAGGCCCGCGAACAGGTGACTCCAGTCGATTTCTGAAAGCGAGACTCCGTCGACCATCCTGGCTAGCTCCCCAAGCTTTCCAGACAGCACCCGGGTCATGAGAGCTACGAGAAGTGGTTTCGCGTACGCGGAATGGCGACTGGTCCGCGATGTCCGCTTGATTCGCCGACAGGTACTTGGATACACCTGTTTTAGGATGTCGATATGTCCAGGGCCAAAACTATACCGGAGAAAACCGCGGCAGGTGGTGACGACGGCCATGTCCAGGGCTCGTGAATTGCGCATCCGCGAAGACCTGCTGGATGTTGACATCCTGAATCGATAGCCCGGCACCCGGGCTGGCTTCGTGATCGCTAGGTGCTTCAGATGAGCGCGCATGATCTCGAAGTCCGGGTTCAGCATCCACGCCGTGATCTGGGTCTTGCGCGCAATCAGGAGCTTGCGGTATTCAGCCTCGTCTTCGCCGCCAAAACGGCGCAGCCGTGGAATTTCAGGAGCTCTGATCGCGCGGAATCATCGCGAAAGTCAACGGCCCGCACGATGACTTGCATGATGTCGTCGGGGTTCTCCGCGAGCTCGTGAACGGCGGACTCAAGCAAGCCATCCCAATTGGCAGAAGCAACTTTTGGGACTACGCCCTCGATCGCGAGGATCGCAATGCAGAGGTGTTCGCAGTCAGGGGTCGCGGTTGGCGGGTACGTTGCTCGGACATCGACGGCATCCCATAGCAAGTAGTCATCGGGTCGGTCTTTGACACGTATATCCAGGAGGTCGGAGTACCGCCCGATGAGCTTGCCAGTGAGCTGTTCGAGGAGCGGCCACGTGTGAGTCGCGCTGTCCAGATCTATAGAGGCACGCTCAGCAGGAGTCGGCTCGCCAAGCTCGATCGCGTCGATGAGACCCTTCCGAAATGGGCAGGCTGGGTCTCCAGCGTCGATATTCGACTGGAGGAACGCCAAGACGCGCTTCACGACGCCTGCGAGACCCGCAACCCGATCCTTCGAGATCCCGGATCCCAGCCAGAGCGCGTACGTGCCGTTGTCGACGGCATTTGCCACCGACTCGAACTTGCTGTCGAGAAGAGCGAGGGTCTCCACGACCGTGATCGAACTCGCAGTCAGTACTGGCACGCGCATAGCCTGCCACGCGCCACCGACACGTGACGACGATCGGAGGCGGCAATGTCACCTAGATCGCTTGGTGGATGGCCCCATCGCTATACGGGTCAAGGGTCGAGCCATTGTCGGAGTCAGCGGCTGGCCTGTAACCAACGCGTGCTCTTGCTGGTCTGTCCGACGCTTTGTGTAAGTGGCTGGACACTGGCGTTGTGCTCGCGGTCCGAAACTGGCCATCGGCCGCCAGATGTCGATGAAGAACATGGGTGTTCTCACTCGCCATTCGTCTTCTTCATCGTCGCGCGGCACGCTGCACACGGTGCCCGCATTGCTTGGCGGTCGGCAAGTGCCGCGGGCGAACGCGATCAGAGGGGCGGGATCGTGGTCGCTTTCTGTGCGGCGCAGCGCCGCCAGGTAGCTGGCCCGAAGAAGGCGGGCACCTGACGGCACCGGCGTGGGTCCTGCGAAGTCTGCTGGTGTTCAAGCGGTGCGCGGCCGGGTGAGACATCACAAAGCGGTGCACATCGCGAGTCGCACGCGTTGCCCCGGACCCGCAGATTTCCGGTGTCACAGTCGATGCGTGCAAGCCGTGCCCACAACTTGCACGCATTTGCCCTATCTGGGCTCGTACATTGCCCTAGGTACATGGGGCCGTAAACGAAAAAGGCCAGGTCAGACATGGTGCGCCGCCAGGGACTTGAACCCCGAACCCGCAGATTAAGAGTCTGCTGCTCTGCCAATTGAGCTAGCGGCGCGTGAGCGAAGAGCCTACCAGCGAAGCTCGGACGCTCAGACCGGACCAAGATCAGGCTGTGTGAGCCCGCTCGATTTCGGGGATCACCAGTACGTCGGCGTCCGCCCGCTTGCCTTCACGCTCGAACATTTCGTGCGAGCGCGGTCCGTTTGGATCGATCAGATCGACGAGCAACGTGATCGGCAGTCCGCGCCGCATGGCCTTCATGAGCGGGTGCTCTGGGCCGGTCGCAGCTTCCGGCAACTTGATCGAGTCGTGAGCGTTCATGGGGCTCCCTCCCGAACCGCCCGAATGGCGAGTTACATCCATGTAGTTCGACCACAGCACACCAAAGCTTTAGCCCAAATGGCGGTACGGAAGACCCTTGTTCGTTAGGCCGAACGGCCCAGTGGGTCGGCCGGCTCGGCCGGCTCAGCAGCGTCGACCACCTCGACCGGCTCAGCAGCGTCGACCACCTCGACCGGCTCAGGGGTGGAGACCACCTCGCCCGGCGCAGAAGCGGCGTCCACGGCGGGCGGGTTCGGCTCCGACAGCTCGTCGAGTGGCTGCCGGTCGGCATCCGTCGTGAACGAGACACTCACCTTCACCTCGGGCCGACGCTCCTCCATCATCGCGAGCCGGATGAACATCGCCCGGTCGGCTTGGGTCAGCGGAGGTTGGGTGAGCGAGCGCGGCCAAAGATGGTGCGTACGCACCACGTTGACCTCGGCGGCATAGAGCGTCAGCTGCGCCGCGACGAACAGCCAGGAGAGCAAGCCGATCACGATCGCAAAGAAGCCGTACGTCGCGTTCGCGTGCGCCAATGAGTTCCGCACGTAGTAGCCGCCGACCGTCTGCAGCCCTTCCCAGAACACAGTGGCCAGTACGACACCAAGCCAGATCTGGCGCCACCCGACCGGTTCGCTCGTGAGCACTTTGAAGACGACCAAGAACACCCCGAAGTTGACGACCGACGAGACACCCGTCGTCCAGAGCCACGCAAGTGGTCCGTGCAGCCACGTTGTTCCGAAGCCCGCCAGTGTCGTGGTGCCAACAGTCGCAAGTCCAAGCACAGCAAGCCAAAAGTAGCCGCGCAGCCGGCGACCGAAAAAGTTCGGCCATGACTTGAACGGCACATTCCAGATCGTGTTCATCGCATTGACGGCCGATTGTCCAAGACCTTGCGCGCCGTAGATCGTGCCGAGCGAACCGACGATGACGGCGAGCACGCTGCCTTTCAGCGCATGCGTGTCGCCCTGCAACTGCGTGCTGATGATCGGGAAGTTGCCGAGCGCACTCTGGAGCACACGATGCTGGACGGCGGGATGGCCGGACAGCACGAAACCGAGCACGGTCGCCATCAAAAGCAGGAGCGGAAAGAGCGCGAACAGTCCGTAGTAGGCGATCAGCACGGCCTTGCCGCCGGCCTGATCGTTGCCGTATTTCTGCACGACCGCGATCGGGATCGCCAGCACCGGATGGCGCTGCTGGTACTGGTCGAAGCGCCGCACGCCCCGCTCGACCACATTCATCGGATGCTTCCCTCCGCCCGTGGACGACAACTGCCGGTCTCTATACCCGCAACTGTCTACTAATGCGCGGTTCGGTCGTGGGATGCGCCGAAGGGCAGCGCACCCTCGCGCTGCCCTTCACTGTGATTCGTGGGGTGAGCGACGGGGCTCGAACCCGCGACCCCCGGGACCACAACCCGGTGCTCTACCAGCTGAGCTACGCCCACCACGGTTCGGTCAGTGTAGCCGGATCACGACTGCGGCTCGCTTGCGTCAGCCGCAGCCGCCTCGTCGCCACCGATCGAGGCGGCAATGCTGCGGGCGGTGACCGTGTCAGGACCAGGCTGCGGCACGAAGAGCGCCTCTCTGTAATAGCGCAGTTCGTCGATGCTTTCCTGGATGTCGGCCAGTGCCCGGTGGCCGCCCTTCTTGGCGGGGCTCGCGAAATAGACCCGCGGGTACCAGCGCCGGGCGAGTTCCTTGATGCTCGAGACGTCGATCATGCGGTAATGCAGGTGGTCGTCGAGCTCCGGCAGATCGCGCGCGATGAACCCGCGGTCGGTCGCGATTGAGTTCCCGCACAGGGGCGCCTTGCGCACCTCGGGCACGTATTGGCGGACTGCGGCGAGTAGCTGCTCTTCTGCCTCCGCGAGCGTAATACCGGCTGCGAGTTCGTCGAGCAGACCCGAGGTCGTGTGCATCGCGCGGACCACGTCGGGCATGGTGTCGAGCGCTTCCTGGGGCGGCTTGATCACCAGGTCGACGCCGTCCCCGACCACGTTCAACTCGGCGTCGGTCATGAGCAGCGCGACCTCGATGAGGGCGTCGGTGCGCAGGTCGAGGCCGGTCATTTCACAGTCGATCCAGACCAGGTAGTCGCTCACAGGCCCACTCTAGGACTTCGCACTCGCCGCATCGGCCGCGCGGGCACCGATCAGCCTCCGATGTAGGACATCTCGACCTTGTGCGGCCCCTCGTGCGAGGCGTGGGCGGCGCGCAGCTCGGAATAGTGGTCGGCTCGCGAGCTCCACACGCCGGCGACGGCGGCGTCGAGGTCAGCGGCCGACGCGCCTGAGCGCAACAGCGCCCGCAGGTCGTGACCGGTCGAGGCGAACAGGCAGGTGTAGACCTCACCGATCGCGCTCAGCCGGGCGCGCGTGCAGGCCCCGCAGAACGGCTGGCTGATCGAGGAGATGACGCCCACTTCTCCGAAGCCGTCGAGATACCGGTAGCGGGTGGCGACCTCACCCGGGTAGCCGGGCGGCATCGGCTCGAGGGGCCAGACGGTGGCGACGCGGTCGACAATCTCGGCGGCTGGCACTACCTCGTCGAGCCGCCAGCCGTTGGTGTCGCCGACGTCCATGTATTCGATGAAGCGCATCGTGTGACCGCGCTCGCGGGCGAACGAGGCCAGCCCCTCGACGTCCGCCTCGTTCCAGTTCCGACGGACCACGGCGTTCAACTTCAGCGGTGCGAATCCCGCCTCAGCCGCCGCGTTGATGCCGTCGAGCACTGCACCGAGCTTGAGGTCGGTATCGGCGACCTGCGCGAAGGTCTCCTCGTCAAGCGTGTCGAGGCTGACCGTGATGCGGGTAAGCCCAGCGGCTCGCAGGCTCGCCGCATGGCGGGCGAGCAACGAACCATTCGTGGTCAGGGCGATGTCGTCGATACCGGGAACCGCCGCGACCATCGCGACCAGATCTGGCAGTCCGGCTCGCAACAGCGGCTCGCCGCCCGTGAGTCGAACCTTGTTGACGCCGGCGCGAGCGAACGCGCCGACCACCCGGACGATCTCCTCGAAGCGCAGGAGCTCAGGGTGGGGCAGGAAGGCGAATCCGGGTCCGAAGACCTCGCGCGGCATGCAGTAGCGGCAGCGCAGATTGCAGCGGTCGGTGACAGAGACGCGCAGATCGCGCAACGGGCGACCGCGAGTGTCGACCGGTTGGGCACTGCGGCGGGGTTTCGTCACGATGCCCGATCGTCGCTCGGGATCAGGGTCGGCAGGTCGGGCATCCCGAACGCGGAGCCGGGCTCGGCGAGCATGTTCGCGTCGCGCTTCCGACCGTCGGGGTGTTCGGCAAGCCACGCATCGCTGACTGCGCGGGCGACGGCCTGATGCAACCTCGTCTGGAACATGGTCGGGATGATGACGCCGAGCCCGCGCTGGTCGTCGGTCACGATGTCGGCTATCGCACGGGTTGCTGCCTGCTTCATGGCGAGGGTCACCGTGGTCGCCCGCGCGTCGAGTGCGCCGCGGAAAAAGCCGGGGAAACACAGCGCGTTGTTGATCTGGTTGGGCATGTCGGAGCGGCCAGTTGCTAATAGCGCGTCCTTGCGTGCCTCTTCGGGCAACAATTCCGGTTCGGGATTCGACAGCGCGAAAACAATCGGCTGCGGGGCCATCGCGAGCAGCAGATCGGGATCGACCGAACCTCGACGCGCGGTGCCGATGAACACGTCGGCGTCGCGCAGCGCTTCTTCCATGGTGGTGATGCCGCGAGGGTTCGACCTGGCCGCGAGTTCGCGATGATGCGGCGGCGTTTCGGGCCGCTCCATCAGCACGCCGTCCTTGTCGAAAATGATGAGGTCTTTGACGCCGGCGTCGAGTAGCGCCGAACAGATCGCCGTCCCCGCTGCGCCACATCCGACGTGGACGATGCGGACGTCGGGAAATGTGCGCCCGGTGATGCGGCAGGCGTTGACGAGGGCTGCTGAGACCACGACGGCGGTGCCGTGCTGATCGTCATGGAAGACAGGGATGTCGAGCTGCCGCTGCAACTCGGTCTCGACTTGGAAACAGGCCGGCGCGGCGATGTCTTCGAGATTGATGCCACCGAACCCCGGCGCGATCGCCAGCGTCGCGTCGATCACCGCCTGCGGGCTCTTCGCGTTCAGGCAGAGTGGGTAGGCGTTCACGCCGCCGAATTCCTTGAAGATCAGGGACTTGCCTTCCATGACCGGCAACGCGCCGAGGGGGCCGATATTGCCCAATCCGAGAACGGCGGTGCCGTCGGTGACGATCGCGACCGACGTGCCTTTGGCTGTGAGTGTCCAAGCAGATTCGGGCCGGACGGCGATTGCTGAAGCAATCCTTGCCACGCCAGGTGTGTACGCCATGGACATGTCCTGGCGGGTGCGCAGTTGGGTGCGTGCGGTGACCTGGATCTTGCCGCCGAGGTGATAGAGGAACGTCGGGTCGGACGTGTGCCTGACCTTGACGCCGGCCTGCGTCTCCAGCGCCGCGGCGACCTCATGGACGTGGCTCTCGTCGAGGGCGAGCATCGTGAGGTCGACGGTCGCGCCGGTGGTCGTGACGTCGACGAGGTCCATGCCGGTGACGACGCCACGCGCATCGCTGACGATCTCGGCCAGCCGGGGGAGCAGGGTCGGATCGTGCGGGGCCAGCACCCGCATGGTCACGGTGTAACCGGCCCCGGTGGGCCGGCCGCTGCGCGCCGTGTTCGGGTTGGCCGGCAAATCGCTCATGCTTCATCATGCCGCAGGCTTTCGTCGCCCGGGCCTGAGGTGATCGTCAAAGCCTGGCTTCTCGGGCCCCGACTACGCTTGCGCCAATGGCTGACAGCACCCGGAGAGACTCGTCATGAGCCTGGCCGTCGCCGCGATCGCCTTCGGTGTGGTCTTCCTCGCCGAGCTGCCCGACAAGAGCATGATCGCCTCGCTGGTGCTCGGCACCCGGTTCAGGCCGCTGTATGTATGGGTGGGTGCGGCTGCCGCGTTCGCCGTCCATGTCGTCATCGCGGTTGCCGCCGGCGGCGCGTTAGCACTGCTGCCGCACCGGTTGGTGCAGGCCATCGTGGCCGTGTTGTTCTTCGCAGGTGCCGCTCTGCTGTTGTTCGGCAAGGAGGGTAAAGAAGAAGAAGCCGGCGTTGACGAGAGCGGCAACGCCGTCGAGATCGTGGCCCCGACATTTCGTCGCGTGGCCACTCTCAGCTTCGCGGTGATCTTCGTTGGCGAGTGGGGCGACATCACTCAGATCGCGACCGCGAACCTAGCGGCCAAGTACCACGACCCGATCGGCGTCGGCATCGGCGCCGTCCTCGGTCTCTGGACGGTCGTGGCCATCGGGGTTGTCGCTGGGTCGAAACTCGTCGAGCGTGTGCCGCTGGCGTTGGTGCGCCGCATCACCGGCGTGATACTGGCGGCGCTCGGTGTCGTGAGCACGATTGCGGCGATCAGAGGCTGACTCTTACCGCCCAGCAGTCAGTCGGGCGGCAGCACGTCGATGTCGAACTCGTTGCCTTCGGGGTCGGCCATGACGCGCCACTGGAAGCCCTCGAGGTCGCGGGTCGTGCCGGGCTCGAGCCAGCGGCCGCCGAGCGATTCGATTTCGGCGGTAGCGGCGTCGAGGTCCTCGACCACCAGATCCAGATGCACTCTGTTCTTTGTCGTCTTGTGCTCAGGCACCTTTTGGAATCCGACGGTCAGGCCGTCCTTGGTTGGCGAGAGCACGAGGAACTGGCCATCGCCGATGCTGCTGTCGAGCTCGACCTCGAGCATCGCGCACCAAAACGCCGACAATCGCTGCGGATCGGTCGCATCGATTACCAGGTAGCCCACCGAAGCCTGCATCCGTCGTCCTCTCACTCCTTGGTTCCCCGTTGTTTCTGGATCGTAGATGGGGCTAGCGGGCAGCTACAAAAAGTGATAGCTATTAGATATCACTTTCTCATCGAGGAGCACGACATGAGCACCGACTCACCGATCGTCCCCGAACCAGTCGGGCACCAAGGGGCACGCGTCGACATCGCGCAGCGCCCGGCCCTCGCCATCAGTGGGTGGCTCGGACTCCTGGCCATCGGCGGATGCATTTGGTGGGCGGCCGAGGTCGCTCGCCACGACACCGGGCTGCTGTGGCTTCCGTTCATACTGCTCGCCCTGGTCATCAGTTCCTTGGTGATCGTGACGCCGGGGCAGACCCGGGTCGTTCAGTTCTTCGGCCGCTACGTCGGCACCGTCCGTCGTCCGGGGTTCTGGTGGGTATTGCCGCTGACGCTGAAGCGCAAGGTCAGCGTCCGGGTGCGCAACTTCGAGACGAACCACCTGAAGGTCAACGACGCCGACGGCAACCCTGTCGAGGTCGCCGCCATCGTGGTCTGGCAAGTCGCGGACACCGCCAAGTCGACGTATGCGGTCGACAACTTCCGCAGCTTCGTATCGGTGCAGGCCGAATCGGCGCTTCGGCATGTCGCTACCACCCACCCTTACGACGACACGAGTGGCACGGGAACATCGCTACGTGGCTCGACTGACATCGTTGCCGCGCAGCTCGCGCACGAGGTCGCCGAGCGGGTAGCTCTCGCGGGCATCGAGGTCGTCGAAGTCCGGATCTCCCACCTGGCCTATTCACCGGAGATCGCGCAGGCGATGTTGCGCCGTCAGCAGGCCAACGCGGTCGTTGCGGCACGTTCGCGGATCGTCGAAGGCGCGGTCGGTATGGTCGAGCTCGCGCTGGCCAGGCTTACCGAGAACGGCGTGGTGTCATTGGATGAGGAGCGGACCGCGAGCATGGTGAGCAACCTGATGGTGGTGCTCTGTGGCGATCAGCCGCCGTCGCCGATCGTGAACGTCGGTTCGTTGTATTCGTGAGCGAGCGTCGGCAGGTCCTGCTGCGCGTCGATCCCGCCGTCCATGACGCGCTGATCCGCTGGGCGAATGACGAGCTGCGCAGCGTCAACGCCCAGGTGGAGATCCTGTTACGCCGGGCGTTGACGGATGCCGGTCGGATGCCCAAGCAGGCGTCACCGCTGCCCAAGCGCGGGCGTCCTCGGACCGTAAGCGATTGAAGCTCGCGGGCATAAACCGCGGCGGGTAGCGTTGTGTTTTGCGCTGGAAACACTTTCAAGCGAGCGGACGACGAGGAGTATGACGATGGCTGAGACGACGGAGCGGGCAGTCCTTGCAGGCGGCTGTTTCTGGGGAGTGCAGGATCTCATTCGCCGGCAGCCAGGCGTGATCTCGACGCGGGTCGGATATTCCGGCGGCGACGTGCCGAATGCCACCTATCGCAACCACGGATCACACGCAGAGGCGGTCGAGATCATCTTCGATCCCACGGTGACCTCCTACCGCGACATCCTCGAGTTCTTCTTCCAGGTTCACGACCCGACGACGCGCAATCGGCAGGGCAATGACGTTGGCGCGAGCTACCGTTCCGCGATCTATTACACGACCGACGACCAGAAGCGGGTGGCACTCGACACCATCGCCGACGTCAACGCGTCAGGCCTTTGGCCTGGCGACGTCGTCACCGAGGTCGAGGCCGTCGGCCCGTTCTGGGAGGCGGAGCCGGAGCACCAGGACTACCTGGTGAAGTACCCGAACGGTTACACGTGCCACTTCCCACGCCCGAACTGGAAGCTTCCGAAGCGCGCCGAGTCTGTCAGCTCCTAGCGGCAGGCTGGTGCGGCTGGCCCGCACGACGGGCCAGCCGCACCGAGGCCTTCGTCACACGTGACAGGTCGACGGCTCGGGTTCGTCGATGCGTCGCGCTTGACCTTGAGGAATGAACTGCACCGCTATGGTCTCCGCCGGGGTCGTCCCGTTGTTCACCAGCTCGTGGACGTCCTTTCCACCAGCGTCAACGAAGGTCGTGCCAGCCGAGTATGTGACGCCCTTGCAATGCGGCTGGTCACTCTCATAGTTGGTCACAGACCCCGTGACTACGAAGATCAAGCTTGGTCCCGGGTGCGAATGCCACCCTGTCGTTTGGCCGGGCTGGAAATCGTTCTCGACTACGTAGCCGTCGGTCACTCCGAACGTCGCGAGTAGCGCAGCCCACGGTTTCCCGCTGACCGTTTTGTTGACTGCGAGAATGTGCGACGGCTCGATCGGCGCTTGGACCAGCACCTTCGAAGTCGCCGTACTCGGCGTGGCTTGCACCGGCGAGCTCGACACCGCGATGCCGGCGGCGGCCGCCAGCGCCGCGCCTACCGCGATCCACCGACGACTCAGCCTATTCATGACTGCTCCACTCCCGGACGCAAACGGTCAGCACAGCCGGAACTGTGCAGCCAACCGTTGATGTAGCTCGGCTCATTGCGACTCCTTACGTTGTGTTGCTCGTTGCGACGAGCAGGCACCGGGTCTCGGTCGCGCTCATCGCAGCCGATGGAGCTTGAGAGCCAGTCAAACCGGGCGGGACAGGGCTTGGATCTGGCTTGGATCCGGGCACACACGGCTCGGATATGCTTCGCGCGGCATGCGTGGAGCGTCGTGATGACCGATGTTCTCGGTAGCGACTCGTCGGCCCTGCAACTTCGAGTGCTGGGGCCGCTGGTCGCGTTGCGCGAAGGCAGGCAACTCAGCCTTGGTGGGCTTCGTCAGCGGGCGGTGTTGGGCCGACTGATTTGCAGCTCGGGGCGAGTCGTCACGGTCGATCAGTTGGCTGCCGCCGTGTGGGGCGAGTCTCGTCCGTCTGGATACGTATCCACGTTGCAGACGTACGTCTTTCACCTGCGTGCGGCGCTCGACCCGAATCGCTCCGCTCGAAGAGCATCGACCGTTCTGCGGACCGAGGCGGGGGGCTACCGGCTCGACCTCGACGCGAACGGGGCGACTCTTGATGCCGGTCAGTTCGACGCGTTGTTCGCCGCCGGGCGGGCTCGGCTAGCTGCGGGTGATCCGGTCGAAGCGGCCAGCCTGCTGAACGCGGCGATCGACCTGTGGCACGGCGACGTGATGGCCGACCTGCGGGACTTCGAATTCGTGCAGCCCTACGCCGACCGATTGACGCAACAGTTGGTCGACGCGCAGGAGTGCAGCTTCGACGCCGAGCTTGTCCTCGGCAACCACGCAGGGATCGTCGATGCCATTTCGGCCGCGATCGCCGCCCATCCGTTGCGCGAGCGCCTCCATGCCCAGCGGATGCTCGCGCTCTATCGGTGCGGGCGCCAAGCCGAAGCCTTGGCCAGCTATACATCGCTTCGGGACATGCTCGTCGATGAACTGGCGATCGAGCCCAACCAGCAAATCCAGGATCTGCACCGCCAAATCCTCGAGCAGGATCCGGCGCTCGACTGGCAGCAGATCGACCCGCCGCAAGCTTCTATCGCAGTCTCTTCGACCCAGCAGTCCCGCGTGCAACGACGGTCGGGCGGGGGCCGCGCTCGAGAAGATTCCGTCTGACTCGCCGCTCGGCGCTGCTCGGCGCGATGGCCGCCCTCGTTCTGGTGGCCGCAACGGCTGTTATCTGGATCAACCAGCCAAGCCCTGCTCGACAAGCCGCAGGTAACAGTGCTGTTGAAGTCGGGACAAGTGGCCACGTCCGCGTCTCGGTCCCCATCGGACAGCCGCCGGGCGCGATCGCTGGCGACGCCGATCTCGGTCTGGATTGCCCAGCCGCAGAGCTCCTCGATCCTTCGGTTGGATGCAAAGAACCACCGGCGGGTGGCCACGATCCCGGTCGGCACCGCTCCCGCTGCGCTGGCCCTGCACGGAAATGAACTGTGGGTTGCAGACGGCGCCGATGGCAAGCTCGAGGAGATCAACGCCGACACGAACGTCGTGATGCGCACGGTCGCCGTCGGGCATGACCCAGCGGCCCTGGCCAGCGGCCTCGGCTACCTGTGGGTTGCCAACCGCGGCGACGGTACGGTCACCCGCGTCGATCCGAGTGGGCAGGCCTCTGCACGCACGATCGCGGTCGGCAGCGAACCCGATGGGATCGCGGTCGGCGACAATGCAATCTGGGTCGCCAACGAATTCGACAATACGGTCACCTGGATCGATCCGACCTCGCTGGGAACCAGAACGATCGCCGTCGGCGCCGGTCCCGGCGGCATCATCGTCACCAATACCGCGGTCTGGGTGGCCGACAATCTCGACCTGACCGTCGCCCGCATCGATCTTGAGCACGGCGACACGGTAACCAAGGTCGAGACCGGCGACAGCCCAACCTCATTGGTCGAATTCGACGGTTCGATCTGGGTCAGCAACGCCGGCGACGCAACGATCAGCCGGCTAGACGAAGCGACCGGCCGAGTCACCAAGACCTACGCCTTCGGCAGCTCACCTACCGGCCTGTACGTCGCCGGTTCGACGCTATGGGTTAGCAGCAAGGCATCCGCGGCGGTGGCTCACCGCGGCGGAACATTGACCGTTGCCACCATCACCCCCGATGACGGAATGGCCAGCATCGACCCGGCCCTCGCCTACGACGGCGACCTCTACGACGGAATGGCCGAGGTCTACGACACGCTCGTCACCGATGCGCAAGTCCGCCGGACTCACCGGATTGGACCTGGTGCCTGATCTCGCCGAACAGCTACCGACCGTCGCCGACGGCGGACTGACGTACGTCTTCCAACTGCGGCCCGGCATCGAGTATTCGACCGGGCAACCGCTGCGGGCCAGCGATTTTCGCCGCGGAATCGAACGCACGCTGATCGTCGAGCCGTCTTCAGCGAACGGCTACTTCAACGACATCACCGGTGCGAGCACGTGCACCCAGAAGCCAGCTCACTGCGACCTGTCACAGGGCATCATCACCGACGACGCGGCCGGCACCATCACGTTCCATCTGACCAAAGCTGATCCCGACTTCCTGGGCGCACTGAGCATCACGGGGTTCTCGACACCGGTACCACCCAACACCCCGATGACCCACGATGTGGGGACTGTCCCGGTACCCGGAACCGGTCCTTACCAGATCGGGCGATTCATCCCCGATCAGTCGCTCACTCTGGTTCGCAGTCCGCACTTCGTCCGCTGGTCGTCTGCCGCCCAGCCCGACGGCTATCCGGACCAGATCGTCTGGAAGGGGTACGCGAGCTCATCGGCGGCGATCCAGGCGGTCGGGGCAGGAAGCGGCGCCGACGTCATCTACATCGATCGTCTCGGGGATCGCAAAGCCAGCATCAGTCAGCTGCTGCAGTCCTACCCGCAGCAACTGATCAACACCCAGTCCTACGCAAGTCACTTCCTCGTACTCAATGCGAACGCACCGCCGTTCAACAACCCGCAGGCGCGCCAAGCGGTAGCGCTGGCACTCACCGCTGACCCAACGCTCGCGGCAGTCGACGACGGAGCGGCATCGTGCACGATCGTGCCAGCGGGCTTTCCCGGCCAGCCAAACTCGTGCGCGTATACCGAAAACCGCGCGGCGGCTTCGGCTGCGGTCCGAGCGTCCGGCACCGAGGGCGCCGCCGTGCACGTCTATTTCCTCAATCAAGCGCCGTACGCGCAGATCGGCGCCTACGTCACTGACGTCCTCAACCAGATCGGCTACCACGCGACTCTCACGCTGCAAGACAACTACGACCCCAGCGTCTACGACCCGACTACGCGGCCGGTGAACGTGGAAGGCGAAACCTGGTTCCCGGACTTTCCATCCGAATCGCAATTCTGGCTCAACGTCACCTGCAGCCCACCGAGCTATCTAGCTGCACTTGGCACCTGTAACCCGGCGGTCGACAACGCCGCCGCCACCGCCCTCGCTGCGCAAGCCGCCAACCCGAGCGTCGCCCAACTGGACTGGCAGCATGTGTATTCGCTGATGGACCTCGACGCGCGACTGATACCCCTCGACATTCCGCCTGGCGTCAACCTGCTTGTGTCACCGAGAGTCGGTAATCCTGAGGTAACCCCTAACACCGTCCTCGAAGCGCTACTCGATCAGTTCTGGGTCCAATAGCGGTCTCGGTGACCAATCGTTAGGCGCAGTCTGACTACGCACGAGCCGCCCGTAGGCCGTCGAGGAATTGCAGGGCTAATCGTGCGATGGTGGATCTGTGCCGATTGCGGATACGCGATGACAGCCGATTGGTTCGCCGAGGCGGTCGAGCGGGTTGACGACGCAGGTCGCCAGGCCAGCTTGGCGATCGAGAGCGCGGTACGCGCCCTACGTGGGGGTCTCGAGGCGCGGGATGCGGGTCGCTCCATCGTCGATGTCGTCGATGATTTGATCGTGGCCGGCGGGCGGGAGACACGGCTGAATGCGGCCGAGGCGTTTCGTGAATACGAGCGCGCAATCGGCTCGATGCGCGCCGGCGTCGTGCGTGCGCTGGTCGATGAGGGCGGTCTGTCGCTGACGGACGTGGCGCGGCGCATGAAGATTTCACGGCAAGCGGCCACCCGCCTCTACGAGGCGGTGCGGAAGCGTTAGGAGGAGATCGCGGCAGAAAGGCAACAACGTCATTAAAGGCACCCCCGGGGTGCGGGCCGACACTTGATTCGTGACCACTTCCTCACTGCCCGCGGCGACCGGGTCCGAACGCGGCATGGTTCTGTTCGGCGATGCGTTGCTGGACCGGCAGCACGCGGCGATGATCGCCGAATCGATCCCCCACATCGTGTGGACCGCGTCACCGGACGGCGCGACAACGTACTTCAACCGACAGGGCACGGACTACACGGGTTGCCCGCGAGAAACTAACTACGAGTGGAACTGGGTCACGCTCGTCCATCCCGACGACGCCGAACGGGCCGCGCAAGCCTGGGAACAGGCAACGACGACAGGCACGCACTTCTCGCTGGAGTATCGGATCCGCCGCTCCGACGGAGTATTCCGATGGCATGTCGGTCGCGCCATTCCGCTACGCGATGCCGCGGGTGACATCGACTTGTGGATCGGCACCGCGACTGACATCGACGATCAGAAGCGGCTTGAGCTCGCTTTGCGGCGGGCAGAGCGAGACGCAACAGAGGCGGTCACGCTCTTGCAGAGCATCGAGGCGGCCGCTCCGGTCGGTTTCAAGCTGGTCGATCGCGACCTGAGAGTCGTTCGAATCAATCAGACGCTGGCCGACATTGATGGTCGGTCTATCGAGGAGTCCATCGGCCTTACTGTCGCCGAACTCGTGCCCGACCTCTGGCCACAGCTTGAGAACATCTACCTGCGTGTGTTGGCGGGCGAGACGGTCCGCAACGTCGAGACGAGCAGACCGAGCGCCGCGGACCCGCACCGCCTCCGGCACTGGCTCGCCAGCTACTACCCGGTGCGCATTGACGGCGAGACCATGGGTGTCGGCCACGTCGTCGTCGACATCACCGAACGCAAGGAAGCAGAAGAGTTCCGTGCGGTGGTCATGGACAACATGGCGGAAGGCCTCTACACCCTCGACGCCGACGGGCTCGTGACCTATATGAACCCGGCCGCGGCGTCGATGCTCGGGTGGACCGAAGACGAGTTGCGCGGCAAACCGATGCATGCGGCTGTCCACTTCCAGCGCGCCGACGGTAAGAAGATCCCGCCCGAGGAGTGCTCCCTTCTTCAGGTGCGTACGGAAGGCCGGACCATTCGGATTCTCGACGACGCGTTCACCCGTAAGGATGGTTCTGTCTTCCCCATTGCGTACTCCTCCGCGCCGCTGCGTAGCGGTCCGAATGTTCAAGGTGTCGTCGTCGTCTTCCGCGATATCAGCGAAGAGAAGAGGGAACAAGCGGCCGCCCAGCGAGAGCTTGACGCCCTCATGTGGCTCGGGCGCGTCCGCGACGCGATCGACGAGAACCGGCTCGTCCTGTACTCCCAACCCATCGTGCCCCTCGCAGGCGGCCGCCCCAGCGAAGAGTTGCTCCTTCGCATGATCGGACGCGACAACGAAGTCATCATGCCCGGCACCTTCTTGCCAGTGGCGGAGAAGTACGGGCTGATCGGTGAGATCGACCGTTGGGTGATCACCCAAGCAACCCGACTCGCCGCAACGGGCCGGCGAGTGGTCGAGGCGAACCTTTCTGCCGCCTCGATCAGCAATCTGGATCTGCTGCCCTTCATCGAGCAGCAGATCCGGGATGCGCACGCGGACCCGGCCAACCTTGTCTTCGAGATCACCGAGACCGCGCTCATGCACGACATCACCACCGGGGAAGCCTTCGCCCGCGGGCTTGCCGCACTCGGCTGCGGATTGGCCCTCGACGACTTCGGCACCGGCTTCGGCAGCTTCACCTACCTGAAGAAGTTGCCCATCACACACCTCAAAATCGACATCGAGTTCGTCCGCGACCTGGTCGCGAATCCCGACAACCTCCACGTCGTCAAAGCAATCGTCAGCCTGGCGCGCGCATTCGGGCTCAAAACGATCGCAGAGGGCGTCGAGGACGAACAGGCCCTGAACCTCCTGCGGGCCGAAGGTGTCGACTTTGCCCAAGGGTTCCACCTCGGCCGACCCTGTCCCACCACTGACTTCTGAAAAATTGCGCGCCCGGCAGGATTCGAACCTGCGACGTCCTGCTTAGAAGGCAGGTGCTCTATCCGTCTGAGCTACGGGCGCTCCGCCACTCAGGGCGTTGCAAACGTTACGCCACAACGCCGATATCCACAGGTCGGCGCGGCGCTACCGCCCTCCACAACCGATGGTCGCTGACCGGTCTCGACCCAGCGTGAGCACCACTCTCCTTATATGCGGCAGGCAGCCGCACCTGGAAGGAGAAACCATGTTCGACACGCAAGTCACCGTGGTCGGCAACCTCGTCGCCGACCCGCGGATCACGTACCTGAACGACGGACAGCCGGTCGCATCGTTTCGCCTCGCCTCGACCCCGCGCCGGTTCGACCGCGCGACTGGGGAGTGGAAGGACGGCGACACGCTCTTCACCAGCGTCACCTGCTGGCGTGCCCTTGCCGAGAACGTGCACCTCTCCCTCAGGAAGGGGAATTCGGTCATCGTGATCGGCCGGTTGTCGGTGCGGCCGTACGAGACGAGGGACGGCGACAAGCGGCAGTCGGTCGATATCGACGCGATGGCGGTCGGCCCTGAACTGGGTCGAGCCACCACCATCATCAAACGTGTCGAGCGTTCTGCCCAGCCATCCGCCGACACCGAACCCACGGCCTCGACCGCGCGCGATCTAGCGCTACCCGCCGACGGCACCGACGGGGACGACGGCGTAGGCGGCGACCTCGTAACACCCGGCGGCATCGACTGGGGTGTGTCGCTCGGCGAGCCCTACGGCGACTCGCTCGGCGATCTGGTCGACGGAAACGACCCGCAGCTGGACGCCGACGGCACCGGAGCAGCAATCGATCCGATCGGTGCGGCCATGGACTCAGCGGATGCTGCCCTGTCGCCCGAGCCGGTAGCCCAGCTGGCTAGCGCCGGTGGTCGTTGGCGGTCGCGCTCGGCGGGATAGTCGAGATCCGGAGCCCATCGCACGACCCGCCGGACGGCGCGGCGACAGCGCAGTCCGGCGGGTTCAGGGTTCGGCTCATGACGCGCGCCCGGCCGAATGTCCACTAGCTCGCTAGGCATTGAACGGGTATGGCACCCTCGTTATATGACGCCCCGCGCTGGCATGCCTGCACTCAGGCTCGTTGCGCGCCTGCACGTCGACTTGCTGCGCGTGTCGAGCGCAGCCTGTCTGCCGGCTGCCTGATCCGTCGCCCCCGTCCGGGCGCGGTCGCCCGGCTGTCCGAAGTAAGCCTGGCTGGACTGCGCCTGCCGATTCGAAGGACCTTCGCGCATGTCGGCACCGACCACCTCAAGCACTCCGCCCGCGGACGCCAGCCAACCCGGCGTCCCGCGGGTCAAGACTGCGCACGCTGACAAGGGCAAATCACGCGGGCAGGGGCAATGGGCGCTCGGCATGCGCGAGCCGCTGAATCCCAACGAGCGGATGAAGAAGGACGACGATGCGCTGCACGTCCAGCGCCGCATCCTCGACATCTACTCCAAGGCGGGTTTCGACTCCATCGACGGCTCCGACCTACGCGGCCGCATGCGGTGGATGGGCCTCTATACCCAGCGCCGTCCCGGCATCAGCGGTGGGAAGACCGGGCTGCTTGAGCCGGAGGAGCTCGACGACCGCTTTTTCATGATGCGGATCCGGATTCCCGGCGGCCAGCTCAGCGTCGAGCAGCTGCGCGCGATCGGCAACATTGCTACTACGTACGGTCGCGACCTTGCCGACGTGACCGACCGGCAGAACATCCAGCTGCACTGGATCCGCATCGAAGACGTCCCCGCGATCTGGGACGAGCTTGAAGCGGTCGGTCTGCGCACCCTCGAAGCGTGCGGCGACTCACCCCGTAACGTGCTCGGCTGCCCGGTGGCAGGCGTCGACGCAGCAGAAATCGCGGACCCGACACCTCACATCCGCGAGATCGACGCGCTCTACGTCGGCGACCCCGCGTTCTCGAACCTGCCCCGCAAGTTCAAGACGTCGATCACCGGCTGCGGGCCGCTGTGCACGATCCACGAGATCAATGACGTCTCGTTCGTCGGCGTCATCGGCCCAGACGGCACTCCCGGCTTCGACCTGTGGGTGGGGGGCGGGTTGTCGACGAACCCGATGATGGCGCAGCGACTCGGCGTCTTCGTCAGACCCGACCAGGTGCGCGAGGCGTGGGTGGGCGTCATCAGCATCTTCCGCGACTATGGCTACCGGCGCCTGCGCACCCGCGCCCGGTTGAAGTTTCTGGTCGCCGACTGGGGTGCGCCGAAGTTCCGCGAGGTGCTCGAGAAGGAGTACCTCGGCTACGCACTGCCCGACGGACCGCCGCCTATCGAGCCGCCCGACGGAAGGCGTGACCACGTTGGCGTGCACCCCCAGAAGGACGGCAAGTTCTACGTCGGCTTCGCGCCGCGAGTCGGCCGACTGAGCGGCACCAAGCTGAACCAGATCGCCGACATTGCCCAGGCTCACGGCAGCGGCCGCGTTCATGCAACGGTCGAGCAGAAGATGATCGTGCTCGATGTGCCTGCGGATCAGGTCGACTCGTTGACGGCGGATCTGGAAGCGCTCGACCTGCAGGTGAACCCGAGCACGTTCCGGCGCCAGACGATGGCGTGCACCGGAATCGAGTTCTGCAAGCTGGCGATCGTCGAGACGAAGAACCGCGCGATGACGCTCATCGATGAACTCGAACGCCGGCTGCCCGGATTCGACAGCCCGATGACGATCAACGTCAACGGCTGCCCAAACTCGTGCGCGCGATTCCAGGTCGCAGACATCGGTCTGAAGGGGTCGCTGGTCACCAACGCCGCGGGCGAGCAGGTCGGCGGGTACCAGGTGCACCTGGGCGGCAGCCTCGGCGTCGACGCCAACTTCGGCCGCAAGCTGCGCGGCCTCAAAGTCACTGAGGACGAGCTCGAGGACTACGTCGAGCGTCTCGCGAACCGTTATCTGGAACAACGCGGCGACGGTGAGCGCTTCACGCAATGGGTGCATCGTGCGGACGAAGCGGACCTGCAATGACCGATCCAAGCGTGACCAGCGATTCCGCTATGACGAGCCCAGAAGCTGGTGAGCGGGCGACACCGTTCTACTGCCCGTACTGCGGCGACGAAGACTTGCGCCCGCACGGCGACAAGGGCGGTTCATGGCATTGCCGCGGTTGCGCCCGGGTGTTCACGTTGAAGTTCGTAGGGCTGGAGGTGCGATGAGCAGGACGACGGCAAGCCTGCCGGTCGCCGAGCTCGAACGTGTCGCCGGGCTTGAACGCCTTGCGACGAATGCCGCGCGCGATCTCGACGGGGCCTCAGCGCACGAGATCTTGCAATGGGCGGCGCAGACCTTCGGTGACCGATTCTGCGTGCTCTCCTCAATGGGCGATGCAGTGGTTGCGTCGCTCGCCGCAAAGGCCAAGCCGGGCATCGACGTCGTCTTTCTCGACACCGGCTATCACTTCGCCGAGACGATCGGGATGCGCGACGCCGTTGCGGCTGTGTACGACGTGAACGTGGTGTCGGCGCTGCCGCTGCTCACGGTTGCAGAACAAGACGAGGCGCACGGCAAGGATCTCTTCGCCCGCGATCCCGACGCCTGCTGCGCGATGCGCAAGGTCGCGCCGATGGAGGCCGCCCTGGTCAACTACGACTCCTGGGCTACCGGCGTCCGCCGTGACGAGTCAGCAACGCGTGCCGCGACGCCGGTCGTGCAGTGGGATGCGCGCCGCCGCAAGGTGAAGGTCAACCCGATAGCGCGCTGGAGCCGCGACGAGGTCGATACCTACATCGCCAGCAACAACATTCTGGTGAGCCCGCTCATCGACGACGGCTACCTGTCGATCGGCTGCTGGCCCTGCACGAGCAAGGTCGCACCCGGCGCTGACCCGCGGTCGGGTCGCTGGGCCGGACAAGCGAAAACCGAGTGCGGGATCAACACATGAGCACCGACACCAAGCGGGACGACGACCTGCTGGCGTCAGCGGTAACTGACCACCGGCCCGGTGCAACCGTGTGGCTGACCGGTTTGCCGAGCGCCGGGAAGTCGACCATCGCCCGCGCCCTGGCGTCGCAGCTGCGCGCTGACGGCCGGCGCGTCGAGTTGCTCGACGGGGATGAGCTTCGGACGAATCTCACCGCCGATCTCGGGTTCAGCCGAGAAGACCGCGACACCAACGTGCAGCGCGTGGGCTTCATAGCCGGGTTGCTCGCGCGCCACGGCGTCATTGCCGTGGTTCCGGTGATCGCGCCTTACGCGGCGGCGCGCGCCGCCGTCCGCGCCGCCCACGATGTTGACGGCACCGCGTTCATCGAAGTGCACGTCGCGACTCCGGTTGAAGTCTGCGCGGAGCGCGACGTCAAGGGCCTGTACGCCAAGCAACGCGCCGGCGAAATTCATGGGCTTACCGGCGTCGACGATCCGTACGAGATTCCGACGAATCCTGAGCTCCGGCTCGACACGCAAGGGCTAAGCGTCGACGAGTCGGCCACGTTGCTGCTCGACGCATTGACCGCGCGGGGGATCGCATGACGACAGTCGACGGCACAGCAGTTGACGGTTCGGTGTTCAAGCCGCAGCCAACCGCCGAGACCAACGGGGTGCTGCGATTGCCGCACCTCGACGTGCTCGAGTCCGAGGGCATTCACATCATCCGCGAGGTCGCAGCCGAGTTCGAGCGACCGGTGCTGCTCTTCTCGGGCGGCAAGGACTCTGTCGTCATGCTGCACCTGGCCCGCAAGGCCTTCTGGCCGGCGCCGGTGCCGTTCCCGCTGATGCATGTCGACACGGGGCACAACTTTCCCGAGGTCATGACCTACCGCGACGACGTCGTCGAAAAGTATGGGTTGCGGCTCGTGGTGATGAAGGTCCAGGACTACATCGACGACGGCCGGCTACGCGAGCGCTCTGACGGCACCCGCAACCCGTTGCAGACCGTGCCGTTGCTCGACGGCATCGTCGACAACCGGTTCGATGCAGTGTTTGGCGGCGGGCGTCGCGACGAGGAGAAGTCACGCGCCAAGGAACGCATCTTCAGCCTGCGCGATGAGTTCGGCCAGTGGGACCCGCGACGGCAGCGGCCCGAACTGTGGAACCTTTACAACGGCCGCCACAAGCCAGGCGAGCACGTGCGGATCTTCCCGCTCTCGAACTGGACAGAGCTCGACGTCTGGCAATACGTCGAGCAGGAGTCGATCGAGCTCCCCGCGATCTACTTGGCCCATCAGCGCGAGGTGTTTCTGCGGGCCGGCATGTGGCTGACCGCGGGGGAGTGGGGCGGTCCGAAGTCCGGCGAACCGACCGAGACGAAGACCGTTCGCTACCGCACGATCGGCGACATGAGCTGCACCGGCGCAGTCGAATCCGACGCGCGCGATATCGCCCAGGTCATCAACGAAATCGCGGTCGCGACGATCACCGAGCGTGGCGCGACCCGAGCGGACGACAAGGCATCGGAGGCGGCCATGGAGGATCGCAAGCGGGAAGGTTACTTCTAGGAAATGTCCGTCATAGACAATGCCGCCATGCTCGCCGCGGCTGCCCTCCCCGTCGTCCCTGCGCTTGACCCGGACGTCGAGATGTTGCGGTTTGCGACGGCCGGTTCGGTCGACGACGGTAAGTCGACCCTCGTCGGCCGGCTGCTGCACGACTCGAAGTCAGTGCTCACCGACACCCTCGAAGCCGTCGAGCGAGCGAGTCGTGACCGCGGGAACGACGGCGTCGAGCTCGCGCTGCTAACCGACGGGCTCCGCGCCGAGCGGGAGCAGGGCATCACCATCGATGTGGCATATCGCTACTTCACGACGTCGAAGCGCAAGTTCGTGCTCGCCGACACACCTGGCCACGTGCAGTACACGCGCAACATGGTGACCGGCGCATCGACGGCCGAACTTGTCGTCATCCTGATCGATGCCCGTAAGGGCATCGTCGAACAGACGCGGCGCCACTTGGCAGTGGCCGCGCTACTCGACGTCCGGCATCTTGTTCTTGCGGTGAACAAGATGGATCTCGTCGACTTTGACGAAGCTACTTTCCTTGCTATTGCTCATGAATTCGCTGCAGCTGCCGGCGCGTTCGGCGTCCGCGACCACGTGGTAATCCCGGTTTCTGCGCACCTGGGCGACAACGTCGTCGAGCGGTCGACGTCGATGCCGTGGTACACCGGCCCGACTTTGCTCGAACACCTTGAGGCGGTGCCGGTCGGCTTCGATGCGTGGATCCAGCCGGCCCGACTGCCGATCCAGTACGTCATTCGCTCGACCGACTACCGCGGGTATGCGGGGCAACTCGCGTCGGGCGTCATCGAGGTCGACGATGTCGTCGTCATCATGCCGTCGGGAATGCGCACGACGATCGTAGGGATCGACACGTTCGACGGTGAAGTCGCGCTGGCGCACGCGCCGCAATCCGTGGTCGTGCGGCTCGCCGACGACATCGACGTCGGGCGTGGCGACCTCATCGTGCATCCCCGCCAGGAACCACGCGTGGTCCGCGAGTTCGACGCGACGATCTGCCAGTTGTCGGATCGCCGACTCAACCCCGGCGATCGGGTGCTGATCAAACACACGACGAAGGTCGTGAAAGCGGTTGTGGCAAGTGTGAACCACCGGCTCGACGTGGTCACGCTCGAGCACGATGCCGCCGATTCGCTCGGGCTCAACGAGATCGGTGGCGTGACGCTGCGAGTGGCCGGCCCACTTTGCGTCGACGACTATGCCGACGACCGGTTGACCGGCAGCTTTCTCGTCATCGACGAGCACGATGGCCAGACGCTCGCGGCTGGCTTGGTGGGCGACCCGATCCGGCGAACGGCGTCCAACACTGCGGGCGGCGAGACGGCATGAACACCGGCTACCCGCTGCTTCTCGATGTCGCTGGGCGGGCCGTGCTGGTTGTCGGGGCAGGACCCGTCGGTACTCGTCGTGCGATCGGCTTGGCCGATGCGGGTGCGGTGGTCACGGTTGTCGCGCCCGATGTCGGCGACGCATTGGCTGCCGACGACCGCATCACGTTGAGGCGACGTGACTACACGACGTCAGACATTGACGCGATGTGGCTGGTTCATGCCTGTACCGGCGACGACTCCGTCGATTTCCGGGTTGCCGCCGATGCAGATGCGGCACGGGTGTGGTGTGTGCGGGCGTCTTCTGCGTCGTCGTCGGCCGCGTGGGTCCCGGCCGTCGCGCGGGTCGACGACCTGACCGTCGCCGTGAACGCGGGCGGTGATCCCGGCCGGGCGATTGCGGTGCGCGATGCAGTGCGCACCTTGCTCGAGACTGGCCAGCTGCCGGTGCGTCGGCACCGTTCGAGCGAGAGCGTTGGGTCGGTTGCGCTTGTCGGAGGCGGTCCCGGTGATCCCGGCCTGATCACCGTGCGAGGACGACGGCTGCTGGCGCAAGCCGACGTCGTGGTCGTCGACCGGCTCGGTCCGCGCGCCTTACTCGACGAGCTGGCGCCCGACGTCGAAGTGATCGAGGCGGGCAAGGCGCCGGACAATCACACGCTTCCGCAGGAGGCCATCAACGATCTCCTCATTTCTCTTGCCCAGCAGGGAAAGCAGGTCGTGCGATTGAAGGGCGGCGATCCCTTCGTCTTCGGCCGTGGTGGCGAAGAGCTGGTCGCACTCGTGCGGGCGGGAGTCTCCTGCGAAGTCGTACCGGGTATCACGAGCGCGATCGCGGTGCCAGCAGCCGCCGGGATCCCGCTCACGCATCGCGCGATGTCTCGACAGTTCACGGTCGTCACCGGCCACGAAGATCTCGATTGGGCAAAGCTCGCGGCGATCGAAGGAACGTTGGTCCTGTTGATGGGCGCCACGCGTGTCGAGCGCATCGCGAAAGAGCTCATGAAGGCCGGACGCGATCCGAGCACGCCGGTTGCGGTGATCGAGAATGGCACGCTGCCTGATCAGCGCACGACGACCGGGTCTCTCGACACCATCGGTGACCGCACAACCTCGACCGGCGTTCGTGCGCCCGCTGTCGTTGTGGTTGGCGACGTCGCGACGATGCACGACTTGCTTGCACAAGCCGGTACCGGAGAACCGACATGAGCGAGCCCGTCCTGCTTGCCGTCGCACACGGCAGTGCCGATCCGCGCGCCGAACAAGTTCTCGATGCGTTGATCGCACGGGTCAGGTCCGAACGGCCTGGCTTGGTCGCCGTCCTCGCGCATCTTGGATTCTCCGATCCGTCTGTACCCAGAGCTCTTGAATCTCTTGCACGGCAAGGTGTTGACGAGGTTGTCGTCGTCCCGCTGCTGTTGACTGCGGCCTACCACGCCAAAGTCGACCTGCCCGCTTTGCTGTCGCAAGCCGCGCTTGATCACCCGCAGCTGGCTATCCGGCAAGGCGAGGCGCTCGGGCCGCATCCGTTGCTCTTCGAACTGCTTCACCGGCGGCTTTCAGAGGCCGGTCTCGAGCCAGGCATGTCGATCGCGTTGGCTGCCGTCGGTACTTCCGACCCAGGCGCGAACGCCGAACTGGCCGACGTCGCTGCGAGCCTCGGTGCATCGATCGGGTTCGCATCCGGATCGCCGGCAATCGCCGACGTCGTTGCCGACCTGCGGGCGCGCGGTGCAAGGCAGGTGGCGCTCGCAACCTACGTGTTGGCACCTGGCGAACTCGCGGATCGCTTGCACGACGCGGGCGCTGACATCGTTACCGAAGTGCTCGGCGCAGCTCCGGAGGTTGTCGACGTCGTCCTGTCTCGATACGACGCGGCAGTCGCGGGCAAAACGATGCGAGCCACCGACCACGGCGCAGGTCGAGCGATCTCCGCTCGCTAGCCGGACGGGGCTACCCCGACTGGCGGCGGCCGTAGAGGCCGCCGAGCGCGGCGCCGGTATGTAGCGCGAAGAAGCCGAGCAAGATGCCAGTGGCGAATCGCTGCTGCCCGGCGCCCGCGTGCTCGTACGTCCGCTGCGACACGCATGTGTAGGTGCCGTGGTCGCTCAGTCGGTATTGGCATCCGTCGCCAGCGTCGGCGGGGCCACCCTTCATTAAGGAAGGGAATGCAGTCATCGCAGCAAGCCATCCGAGGAATGCAAGTGCGAGGAGAGGCCGACCGAACCTGGCCGGCAGGTCAGCGAAGAAGAACGCTCGCGGCTTGCGGCTCATGGCTTTGTTCGCTCGCAGCCGGTCACGCAATGCACCTGTGCGTCGGGGCATTCTGGAGTTGATCACTGCGATGGTCCAGAGCTGACCGACAACCAGTGTCGGTACAGCGACGATAAGGAGGCCCGGAGCGTCGGCCAGTGGCTTGCCCCGAACCAGCAGCGCGATGATGAGGAGCACCGCACCGGTCGCGCACAAAGCCGCGGCGCACGCGACCACGCGACCGACATCTTCTGCGCGGTGTGAAAACGCAAACCAGGCACGCCAGTCCGACGACATCGTCAGCGGTCGCGTCTGGTCGGTCCATTGGTGCCCGTCCCACCACCGTTGGCTCGCCGGGTCTTTGGGATCGGGATACCACCCCGGCGGGGGAGTCGGTGCGTCGGTCATGCCGTGCGGGGCGCCTTCACGCCCAAGAGGCTAGTACCGCGACACAAACCCGGAACGCTCCACAGCAGCGGGCCGCTTGAACAGATCAGGACCTCGGCTTGACGAAGTTGGGAGCTACCCGTTTTCGCCGAACCTCGGTAGCGTCGAGCCCTCATCTACGGTTGAGATTCCTTCGGGGAGGGACCCGCGCAATGACTCTTTCTCACAAGATCATCGGCAATGCGATGCAGATGGCCGTGTGTCAGATTGCCGATGGCCAGACCATCTATGCCGACGCTGGCAAGTTCCTCTGGAAGACAGTCAACGTCGGCATCGAAACCCACATCGCGACGCAGAGTTCGGCAGCCGGCGGTGGCGGTTCGGGTGGCGGCCTGCTCGGCATGGCGATGAACGCCGGCAAGCGGATGCTCGCTGGCGAGTCCATCGCGTTCCAGTACTTCACCGCGCGGGGTGGCGCAGGCCTGGTCAGTGTCGCGGGCACGCTGCCCGGTGAGCTGCGCGCGCTTGAACTTGACGGCACCAGAGGGTGGTTCGCCGAAAAGGACTCGTTCGTCTGCGCGGAGGGCAGCGTTACTAACGACATCGCCTTTAGCGGCCTGCGTGCAGGCTTCAAAGGTGGCGAGGGATTCGTCCTTCAGAAGTTCGGCGGTGTGGGCACCGTGCTGATCGCGGGCGCCGGCAACTTCATCGACATCAACCCCGCGAAGTACGGCGGCAAGATCCAAGTGCACACCGGTTGCTTGGTCGCCTTCGAAGACTCCCTGCGTTACGGCGTCGAGCGGGTTGGTGCGCTGAACGCACAGACGGTCGTCACCGGTTTGCTCGGCGGCAACGGGTTCAACCTGGCCACCCTCGAGGGTGACGGCAATGCGATACTCCAGTCGATGACCATCGACTCGCTGGCCCACGCGATCGTGCAGCACGCGCACCTCGGCCACGACGAAAAGGCCAGCAACCCGCTCGGCAGTCTCTTCGGAGGGTAGTAACGGACATGGGACTTCTCGACAAGGCCAAGGCGTCCGCCACTGCGGCGATGGCACAGGGTCAAGCAAAGGTCGGCGCGTTCCAGCAGGGTCGCTCCGAAGCTGAGCTGTACAAGGCGCTGGGTGAAGCCTTCTATCGCGAGCAGCGGCAGGGTGGCGACCACGAGGCCACCGTCGCCGCACTTGTCGCGGTCGATACCGCCCTGGCTCAAGCCGCGCAGGCGGCCGCGGCTCAGCCCGCGCCGTACCAGCAGCCCGCGCCATACCAACAGCCTGCGGCTCCGTACCAGCAGCCCGCAGCTCCCGGCCAGCCGTACACGCCGCCGCCCGCGAGCGGCACGGCGCCCACCGCAGGAAACTTCACGCTCGACGACATGTAGCTCACCGCCTCGCAGCCCTGGGTGTAGTTCGCCGGCCCGAGTCAGGTGCACTGCGGGCTGCGAAGGTCAGCGGTTGACGTCCCGTAGACTTGTTCACCGTGCCCGAATTCATTTACGTATTCAGAAAAGCCCGCAAGGCGTACGGCGAGAAGGTCATCCTCGACGACGTCACTTTGTCGTTCCTGCCCGGCGCCAAGATCGGTGTCGTAGGCCCTAACGGCGCGGGTAAGTCGAGCGTGCTGCGCATCATGGCCGGGGTCGAGCAGCCGAGCAATGGCGAGGCGTACATGACGCCGGGCTTCAGCGTCGGGATCCTCGACCAGGAGCCGAAGCTCGACGACACCAAGACCGTTCTCGGCAACGTCGAAGACGGCGTCGCCGAGACCATGGCCCTGCTGGCGAGGTACTACCAGGTCTCCGAAGATCTCGGCAGCCCCGACGCCGATTACGACGCGTTGCTTGCCGAGATGGGGGAGTTGCAGACGAAGCTTGACCACCGCAACGCCTGGGATCTCGATGCCCAACTCGAGCAGGCCATGGACGCGTTGCGCTGCCCGCCACCCGATGCTGACGTCAGCGTGCTGTCCGGTGGCGAGCGGCGTCGCGTGGCGCTGTGCAAGCTGCTCCTGCAACAGCCCGACCTGTTGCTTCTCGACGAGCCGACCAACCACCTCGACGCCGAGAGCGTGCTCTGGCTCGAGCAGCACCTCGAGAAGTACCCGGGCACCGTCGTCGCGGTCACTCACGACAGGTATTTCCTCGAGAACGTGGCGGAGTGGATCCTCGAGATCGACCGCGGTCGCACCTACCCGTACGAGGGCAACTACACGACGTATCTCGAGGCCAAGGCTGCGCGTATCAAGGTCGAGGGCGCCAAGGACCAGAAGATGCGCAAGCGGCTCGAGGACGAACTCGAATGGGTGCGGTCGAACCCGAAGGCGCGACAGGCGAAGAGCAAGGCGCGCCTCGATCGCTACGAGGAGATGGCCACCGAGGCCGACAAGTACAAGAAGCTCGATTTCGACGAGATTCAGATTCCGCCCGGCCCGCGCCTGGGCAACATCGTGGTCGAGACCTCAGGATTGACCAAGGGCTTCGATGAGCGGCTCCTCATGGAGAACCTCTCTTTTTCGTTGCCACGTAACGGAATTGTCGGTGTTATCGGGCCGAACGGTACCGGCAAGACAACGCTGTTCAAGATGTTGATCGGTGAAGAGGCTCCTGACGCCGGCACGATCAAGATTGGTGAGACCGTCACCATTTCCTACGTCGACCAGAGCAGAGCGGGCCTCGACCCCAAGAAGAACCTGTGGGAGGTCGTGTCCGACGGCCTCGACTACATCAAGGTCGGCCACGTCGAGATGCCGAGCCGCGCCTACGTGTCGGCGTTTGGCTTCAAGGGCCCCGATCAACAGAAACCAACCGGCGTCCTATCTGGTGGCGAGCGCAACCGACTCAACCTGGCGCTGACCCTGAAGCAAGGCGGCAACCTTTTGCTGCTCGACGAGCCGACCAACGACCTCGACGTCGAAACGCTGGCGTCGCTTGAAAACGCGCTGCTCGAGTTCCCGGGCTGCGCAGTGATCACGAGCCACGACCGGTGGTTCCTCGACCGGGTAGCGACGCACATCCTGGCCTACGAGGGTGACTCGAACTGGTTCTGGTTCGAGGGCAACTTCGAGTCGTATGAGAAGAACAAGGTCGACCGGCTCGGGGTCGACGCGGCTCGTCCGCACCGCGCTACTTACCGCAAGCTCACTCGCGGCTAGCGTGCGGTTCACCTTCAGTTGTCCGGTCCGCTGGGACGACATGGACGCGTTCGGTCACGTCAACAACGTGACGTTCTTGATCTACATGCAGGAAGCTCGCACGGGCATGCTCTTCGCGGGCGAAGCGGCGGAGCACATCCCTGATCTCATCAAGGGCGTCGTGGTCGCGCGGCACGAGATCGACTACCGCCGACCGCTGGAATGGCGGCCGGAACCCATCGAGGTTGACGTATGGACAGGCGAGGTCAAGTCGTCGTCCTTCGTGTTGCGCTACGAGATGCGCGATCAAATCGCGGGCGTTGTGCTGGCCGAGGCGATGACGGTCTTGGTTCCGTTCGATCTCGACGCCGGCCGACCTCGACGGGTGTCACCGAGCGAACGTGATTTCCTGTCGCGGTACCTGGAGCCGTAGGGCGTCAGGCGGTGACGATCGGCTCGTCGCTGTCACGAGCCTGCCGAGCGGCCGCTTCTGCCCGAGGGAGCAGTGAACCCGCGCCTTCGCCATCGATCGCGACGGCGACCCCGACGTGGCAGAACACCCGCAGTGTGCCGAAGCTGACGTCGAAAGGCGTTTCGAGCGCCTCGATGACTGTGCGGGCGAGGTCGATGCCGGCCCCGGGGTCACCGTGCGCGATGAGCGCAAAGTGGCTGGCGCCGAGGTGACCGAGGTCGTGTTCGGGCGCCAGTTCACCGAGCCGGTTCGCGATTTCGCGCAACAATTCCTGGACGCCGGTAGCACCGTGGATCTCGGTGATGCGGCCCAGTTGAACCACCTGAACGAGGATCGCGGTGACCTCGGCATGGCCCGGCTGTGCAGCGGTTCGGCGGGCAAGCGCGCGAACGAGACGCTGCTCGTAGACCGACAGGTTGGGGAGTCCGGTGACGGCGTCGTGCAAGGCGCGGCGGCGCAACTCGTCGAGGACGAGGGCCAGGTGGATCAGGTCACCGGCGTGCTCCTGCAAGGCGGTCGCGCCGTCGAGCACGGCGACGTCGTCCTGCTCGGGGCCGAGGCGGGGCAGCTTCGCCACGATGCAGCCGACGAACTCGCCCTGCCCGAATACCGGTGTGATGAGAACACGGTCTGCGTGGAGTTCGGCGAGCAGCAGTGCGGTCGACGGGCTCGCTGACTCGCGATCGACGACCCGCAGGCTGTTCTCGGTGCGCAGCCACTGCATGTCGGGTTGGGTTGCCATGTCGCACACGAGGTTGCCGATGTGCTCTTCGTCGATGACGCCGTCGCTCAAGCTCACTGCGAGCAGTGGTTGCTGGCTGGCGACCTGAAAGACGCTGACGATCACGATGTCGGAGCCCGTGATGGCTGAGGCAACCGCGGCGATCTGGCGGGCGGTACCTGCCACGGTGCGCTGGCGGGTGCAGGCGGTGTGCAGGTCGAGGAGGGCCTGGCTGGTCTGCGCACTCTTGCGCATGCGCAGGACTTCAGAGGTCTGGCCGGCGAGCCGATTCTCGAGACGGTCGATGACCGTCTCGGGGTCATCGGGCATGAGCCCGGCGAACAGCGACTCGGTGGCTGTCAGCGCGCTTGGCTCCACAGCCGGTTCCTCCACCTTCGCGTGGCACCCGACGGATGCGTATCTAAGTCGAATTACGACCGCGGGTATCCCCCACTTGAGGATTTTCCGATTTCGATCCCGACTGGCTGCCGCGGGACGCCGGGAGGGGTGTCGGCCTGTGTCGGTGCCTCAGGTGGTGGCGTGGGCGTGCCAACAGACAGCCACGCGAAGATCATCGCCACCAGCAGGTAGCCACCTGCAACGCACGCCATGACCACGAAAGACTTCCCTGACTTCGGCAGGACGGTTGCCGCGACTGCGGCGGCAGCTACATAGGTCACGTTGAACGCCATGTCGTAGACCGAGAAAACCCGGCCCCGGTAGGCGTCGTCGACCTGCTGCTGCACAGTCGAGTCGACGCAGATCTTGACGGACTGCGCCGAGACTCCGAGGAAGAACGACCCGACGATCAGCAGGTCGCGCTGGAACGGCAGCCCGAAAGCCGCGATCGCGACGCCGGCCATGACCAACATCGCAGTAATCCACGTCGTCGTACCGAAGCGCCTCGTCGCTGAGGGCGTGATGAGCGCGGCGACCACGATGCCGACGCCGACGGCTCCGATCGATGCTCCGAGTCCGAGGATGCCGCCGTTGACGTTGCCCTGGGTCGCGAAGTAGTTGCGGAACAACAAGACGATCGTCAGCGACGCGACCCCGAACAAGAACCGGTGCGCGCTAATCGCCTCAAGGGCGTGCGCCGCGCGCTTGCGCCGAGCGACGTATCGTGCAGCGTCCGCGAGCTCGCGCGTCATGGTGGCGATGGCTTGCCACGGGGTGCGGGGGACCGACGACGCCCGCTCCTCGTCGTCCGGGCCTAGTAAGTCGGCGCCCATCGTCGAAGCGACCGCAGCCGACGCGCCGTACACGATCGCGCCCAACACGACGATCGATGCAACGGCGGCCGGGCTCGAACCGGCGACCAGTCGGATGCCGGCGCCGATCGCGGCGCCGACGATGGTGATCACCGACCCTGACGTGGTCGACAGCGCGTTGGCCGCGATCAGGTCGTGCGGCTCGACGACGTGCGGCAAGGCCGCGGACAGCGCCGAGAGGAAGAACCGGTTGACGCCAAGTGCCACCACCGCCGTGATGAAGAAGGCGATGCCGTCGGAGTTGGCGAGCACGAGACCCGCCACGACGAGGACGAGCGCGACCTTGACCGTGTTGGCGACCACGAGCACCCGTTGGCGCCGCCAGCGGTCGAGGAAGACACCGACAAACGGGCCGGCGATCGAGTAGGGCAGCAGCAGTGCAGCGAATGCGGCGGCTGCTTTTCCTGGCGTCGTGGCGTTTTGCGGTGAGAAGAAGACGTAGCTGGCAAGCGCGGTCTGGAAGATGCCGTCGGCTGCCGCTGACAACAGCCGAGTGCTGTAGAGCCGGCGAAAGTCCCGTGCGCGAAGGATCTCCTCGACCACAGCCTCCGCGGCACGTTTGCCACAGCCGTCCTTGCCACAGCCGAACCCTAGTCGCGGCTCACGGTAGGCAGCGGCTTGTATTCCTCGTCGACGGTGTTCACCAGGCTGTCGGCGGCGCTCGTGAGGTATCCCCACAACGTCGCGTCGTGGTCGGCGTCCAGCCCCAGTTCGTCTACGGCGACCCGCATATGCAGCAGCCAGGCGTCGCGCTCGGCGTACCCGACGCGAAACGGTGCATGCCGCATCCGCAGCCGGGGGTGCCCTCGCTCCTCGCCGTAAGTCTTCGGACCGCCCCAGTACTGCTCGAGAAACATCCGCAGCCGCACCTCGGCGTCGCCCAGGTCTGCGTCGGGGTAGAGGGGACGCAACAGCGGGTCGTCGGCGACGCCCTGATAGAAACGATGCACCAGGCGACGGAACGTATCGGCGCCACCGATCTGGTCGTAGAAACTCTCGTCAGCCGTTTGCGTCACCTCGCCATTCTCTCAACGACAACGCCGCAAGGCGCCAGGAAGGACTGACAGCCGTGGCTACCATCCGCACCGCGACCACACACTGGGAGGGCCCGCTGCTCGCTGGTGGCAAGGGCAACGTCAACCTTGACACCTCGGGCCTCGGCAACTTCGACGTCAGTTGGGCGGCGCGCACGGAGGCTCCCGGCGGTCAGACCAGCCCCGAGGAACTCATCGCCGCAGCGCACTCCTCCTGCTTCTCGATGGCCCTGTCGAACGGCCTCGCCAAGGCTGGCCACACCGACATCACGCTTGAGACCAAGGCCGATGTCACCTTCCAGCCAGGCGAGGGCATCACCGGGAGCCACCTCACCGTTCGCGGCACCATTCCTGGCATCACCGCAGCCGAGTTCGAGGAGTTCGTTGACGGCGCGGCCAAGAACTGCCCCGTCAGCAAGGCGCTGGCCGGCACCACGATCACCCACGAGTCGAGCCTCGCCTAGCCGTCGAGCCGCGGTACTTCCGAGATCTGGGACGTTTGGTGCCCTCAGGGGGCAGTTAACGTCCCAGATTCGGGCGGGATTGTCGGACGTCGGTGAGCGCGTGTCGCCGAGCGGACGGCGGGGGCTCGGGCGAGCGGAGGCGGAGCTGCGACCTGAGCCGGTCTTCGGCGGCGCGGGGGAGTCCGAGGTAGTCGAAGCCAAGCAGCGCCGCGCCCGCAATCGCCGGCACGTCGTTGAACGTGATGACTCCGCGGGGCGCCTCGATGGCCATCCGCTCCCTGATGAGCCGGCTCAGCAACGGATCGCGAGCGGTCAACAACCCGCCGCCCAGCACGATGTCGGTTTCGGTATCCAAGAGGTCGAGCTGCCGGAGTAGCTCGCGGGCCATCAACGCCACCTCGTGCGCCTGTCGATCAAGAAGTGAGACGGCTACCTCGTCGCCGGTCTCCGTCGCGACGCGGAACAGCAAACGTGTCAGGTCAAGTCGCTGGTCCCGCGTGATTTCGCCCGTGTGGAGGGCGACCGCGACGTCGTACACGGTCGGCAGGTTGAAGTGCTCGCAGAGGGCGGCCGCTAACGCCGTCGGCCCACCGCGGCCGTCTTCGGCGCGAGACGCCCAGTAGAAAACCTGTTTCGTTAAGTCGTTTCCGCCGCCGAAGTCGCCGGTGGTCGGGCCGAGCGCGAGGTAGCGGGCGACCCGGCCGTCGGGGCCGATCCCGACCGCATTGATCCCCGCGCCGGAGACCACGCCGACGCCCCAGTGCCGCATCGTGCCGGCCCGAAAGATGGCGAACGTGTCGTTGTCGACCTTGGTGGTTGAGCTCCAGCCCTGCGCAGAGAGCGCGGCGTACATCTCTGCTTCCTCGGAGGGCAGGTCGACACCCGCAAGGTAGGCGGCGGTGTGCTGCGCGATCGGCCCGTGTTCAAGCGCGAGGCCGCAGTCGTGCGCCGCCTTCGCGACCAACTCTCCTATGACGTGTAGCGAGCCGGCCATCCCGACCGCCTCGGGCACGGCGCGTGGGCCGCGACTACGCGCGAGCACGGTGCCATCGTCGGCGGCTAGCACCACTTCCGTTTTGCTGTTGCCCCCGTCGATAGCGAGGACGGCGGCGGTTGAGCTAGCGGTCACCGGTCGGCGTCCGCCCATGGCAGGTACTCGTGATTCGCGGCGAGCAACCGGTCGGTCAGGCCGTTCGCGAGGTCGATCTGACCGACGAGTGGATGTGCGAGGAGTGCCTTGAAGATCCGTTCGCGACCGCCGCGGAGGGCGGCATCGACGGCCAGTTCCTCGTACGCGGTGACGTGCGCGATGAGACCGGCGAACAGCGGCGCAACGGGCGCGGCGGGCAGCGGTGTCGCGCCGCGGGCAGCGACGATTGAGGGCATCTCGATCACCGCGTCGTCGGACAGGAACGGCAACGTGCCTGCGTTGCGGACGTTGATGACCTGCACATCGCCGGTGTCGCGCATGAGCGACGACATCAGGTTGACCGCCGACTCGGAGTAGTAGGCGCCCCCGCGTTGTGCGAGCAGGTCAGGCTTCTTCGACAGCGTGGGGTCGGCGTACATCTCGAGCAGCTGTTGCTCGACGCCTGCAACTACCTGCGCGCGCGTTGGTGCACCGCGCAGCTCGTCGACCACCGCATCGTGCTGGTAGAAGTACCGCAAGTAGTACGACGGGACGACGCCAAGCTCGCGTACGACGTCAACGGGCAGCTCGATGTGATCGGCGATTTCGGCGCCGTGGTCGGCCAGCAATTGCGGGAGCACGTCGACGCCGTCGACGACCACGCCGCGCTCCCACGAGAGGTGGTTCAGGCCCACGTGGTCGAGCCGCACCTGCGAGGGATCGACTCCGAGCAGTTGCGCAAAGTAGCGCTCGAACCCGATCGCGACGTTGCAGAGACCGACGGCCCGATGCCCGCCGTCGAGCAAGGCCCGGGTGACGATGCCGACCGGGTTGGTGAAGTCGACGATCCACGCGCCGGGCGCCGCGTACTTGCCCGCGCGCTCGGCGATGTCGAGAACGATCGGTACGGTGCGCAGGGCCTTGGCCAGGCCACCTGCTCCGGTCGTCTCTTGGCCGATGCATCCGCACTCGAGTGGCCAGCTCTCGTCACGGTGGCGGGCCGCCTGCCCGCCGACGCGCAACTGCAGGACCACCGCGCTGGCAGAGTCGATGCCGGCGTCGAGGTCGGAGGTCCACGAAATCTTGGCGGGGTGGTCGTAGGCCGCCATGATGCGTTGCGAGACGCCGCCGACGAGTTCGAGCCGATGCGGATCCGGGTCGATGAGGACGAGTTCTTCGAGCGGGAGTTGGTCGCGAAGCCGCGCCATGCCGTCGACAAGTTCGGGCGTGTACGTCGACCCGCCACCCACGACGGCCAGCTTCATCGGGGCTCCTGAGGGCAAGGTCGAAGTTTAAGCGGTGATTGTAAACTTCCCTGCCTACTACGCTAGTGCGCGGGCTCCGAGGCTGTCAATCAGTTCTTGCTGAAGAACACGTCGACCTGCGGGTTGCTCGTCGACCGCACCGTGAGCGTGTAACCCTTGCCGGACGTCGTGGCGTTGGCGTTCGCGATCGAGTCGCCGCTGCACGCGATGTTGATCTGTCCGATCGTCGTCAGCGGCGTGCCGAGCTTCACGAAGATGAAGTTCTTGTTCGTGACCGGCGATCCGGTCGCGGTGGGCGAGGCGGTCGGGGTCGCCGTTGGCGTGGGGGTCGGGCTCGGCGAAGGCGGTTCACTGGTCGGGCTCGTCGGAATGCCTGACGGTGAAGGCGTCACCGAGGTGGACGGCGTCGGTGTGGGGGTCGGCGTCGGTGACGGGGAGAGGCTTGGCACTACGGCCCCGCCCACAGCCTGGCCGGCGCGACACACGTAGATGTATTCCGTGGCACCCGGCGGTGGCTTCACGACGACAGGCGTCGGCGACGACACCGGCGACGCGACGACCGGAACTGCCGGCGGGGAGGTCTTCGGCGTCACCGATGGTTTTGCCGACGCCGTATGGCTTGGCGGCACGACCGGTGCGGTGGGTTTGCTCGGGGGGACAGCAGCAGTGGCGACTGGGGCGGGTTGCTGCACGGGAGACGCGGTGCTCGCGGACGCGGCCGATGCCGCAGACGCTGATTGGGCGGCAACCTGTTGCTTGATGCCGGCCTGCGTGGTGATGAGCCCCTGGCTCCCGCTGACCTCTCGGCCTACTTGCTCCACAGCGGTGAGCGTGACTGCCGTGATGACCACGCAGGAAAGCAGCCAGCCCAGCGCCAGGGTGAGCGGGCGGCCGGGCAACCGCCGGCTAAGCGCGGCGGGTGCACTGAACACAGCGGATGCCGACCGGCGCCACCACGGGCCGCGGCGGCCTGAGGTCTGCTCCTGAGGGTTCTTGTGCTCGTACACCTGTCCATTCTCGGCCGGTCTGGGTCGATCCGGAGTTAAAGCCCTCTCAAGGTGGAGGCCGAATCTTGGCCCAGCTGATGGGGTATCGGCGCCTGCATTGAGTACGGTCAGTCACGTGCCCCGTCTGCTGCTGATCGAGGATGACGCCGCGATCCGTACCTCGCTGACCCGCTCGCTGTCTGAGCGCGGCCACGCGGTGGCGTCCGCGCCGACGGCGATGGCCGGTCTCCAGGCGGTCGTCGATACCGCTCCTGACCTGGTCGTCTTGGACCTCGGGCTGCCGGATCTCGACGGCGGCAAGCTCATCCAGATGGTGCGCGCGGTCAGCAAGGTGCCGATCATCGTGGCGACTGCCCGTGACGACCAGGCCGAGATGGTCCGGATCCTCGACTGGGGAGCAGACGACTACGTCGTCAAGCCGTTCGCGTCTGATCACCTCGAGGCCCGAATCAGGGCGGTGCTGCGGCGAATGGCCAGCGGCGACGCCGCCCAGGCTGTCGTGGTCGGCGGTCTGCGCATCGATCAGCGGACCAGGGAGGCCAGCCTCGATGGCGACAAGCTCGAGCTGACCCGCAAGGAGTTCGACCTGCTCCTGTATCTCGCCGAGCACGAGGGTGAGGTCGTGAGCAAGCGGGTGTTGCTGGCCGAGGTGTGGCAGCAGGCCTATGGCGGCGCCGACAAGACGGTCGATGTCCACTTGTCGTGGCTACGTCGCAAGCTCGGCGAATCAGCGGCCGCGCCGCGTTATCTGCTCAGCGTGCGCGGTGTCGGCGTGAAGCTCGTCGGCCCGACCGAACCTGACAGTTAGCCCGACTCGCCCGTGCGCAGAAGGCTACTGATCCTTGCCGCGGCGACCACGACGCTTGTCATCGTGGCATTTCTCGTACCGCTGTCGGTGCTGGTGCGCAACCTTGCGCACCAGCGGGCACTAAACGACGGCTTGAAAGAGTCGCAGCGCGTCGTCAACGCCGTGCAGACCATCGAGCGGACGCCGGCCGCAATAGGTGAGGCCGTGAAGGGTTCTCCCACCGGGATCGTTGTCGAGGTGCGGCTCGGAAACGGGCAGTGGGTTGGAGGAGTACCGCCGGACCCAGACTCGGCGGCCCGCCAACTCGCAGTCGGACCCAATGGCACCGAGTTGCGCGAGGTTCAGGTGCGTTACAAAGGCGGGCTCGAGATCTGGCATCCCGTCACGGATGCGCCCGGAAAGCCCATCGTCATCCGCACGTTCGTCTCGGCGGCACTGTTCGACAAGGGCGTCCTCACCGCCATCGTGATCCTGGTGCTGGTCGGTATCGCGATCCTGGCCGTCGCGATGATCATCGCTGACCAGTTGGCGCGATGGACGGTACGCCCTGTCGCGGCGCTGGCGTCGACGGCGAACCGGCTGTCATCCGGGCAGCTGCTTGCCCGCGCTCCTGTCACCGGGCCCCGCGAGGTGGTCGAGGTCGGCGTCGCCATGAACCGGTTGGCGCAACGGATCAACGAGCTGCTGGACGACGAACGCGAGCAGGTTGCGGATCTCTCCCACCGCTTGCGCACCCCGGTCGCCGCGGTGAAGCTGGCCGTCGAAGCGTTGCCGGACTCACCCGAAGCGGCGCGGCTCACCGAACATGTCGACGCACTCGAGCGAACCGTCGGTTCGGTGATCCGCGAAGCTCGGCGGGGGGTACGCGAGCAACCCGCGCCAGCCTGCGATGTCGTGAGCGTGGTCAAAGACCGCGTCGCGTTCTGGGCGGTACTAGCCGAAGATCAGGGACGCCGGGTTGAGTTGCGATTGCCGACGGTGTCGCGATTCGTTCGGGTGTCTGCCGACGATCTCGGCGCCGCGGTCGATGCGTTGCTGGAGAACGTCTTCGCGCACACCCCCGAAGGCACGGCCATGGCGGTGGCGGTCGAACTCGATCGCGTCGATGCGTGGATCACCGTCTCCGACGAAGGTCCTGGCATCGGGCCCGACTCCGTCGACCGGGGACGCAGCGCCGGTGGCTCGACCGGCCTCGGTCTCGACATTGTGCGCAGGACAGCCGAAGGTTCGGGCGGCAGCTTCGGGGTCGGCGCCTCACCGACCGGTGGGGCGGCGATGATGATGCGCCTCGGCCCTGCGGACTAGCGGCCCTGCGGACTAGCGCCCTTCGGACTAGCGGCCACTAGCGGCCTAGCGGCCTAGCGGCCTTCGGACTCGCCACCGTCGCGCCGCCCGAGGCCGGCCTCACGAGCGCGCACGATCGCGGCCGGCCGGTCGGTGACCTGCAGCTTGGTGAAGATGCTCGAGACGTTGTTGCGGACCGTCTTCTCGGTGAGCGCGAGCCGCTGTGCGATGGCCGGGTTCGAGTGACCGGCAGCGACAAGGTCGAGGACGTCATGCTCGCGTGCGGAGAGTTGCGGAAACGCACGGGAAGCCGTTCGAGCGCCGCCGCGAAAGAACGCCGACATCCGAGCAGCTAAGTCGGCGCCGACGATCACCCCGCCATTGGCGACGGTCGTGATGGAACGGATGATCTCATCGGGATCTGCACCCTTCACGACGTAGCCGCGCGCGCCGGCGCGCAGTGCAGCGAACAACGACGTGTCATCGTCGAGCATCGTCAACATCAAGACACCGATTGACGGGTGGCTGGATAGAACGCGCCTCGTGGCATCGATCCCGCTTCCACCAGGCATATGAATATCCATGAGCACGACGTCGGGCGGATCGTTGGCGCACAACGTTTCTGCTGCGTCGGCGTCGGCCGCGTCGCCAGCAAACTCCAACAACGGCGATTCCTCGATCAGTGTGCGCAATCCATTGCGGAACACCGGGTGATCATCGACCACGGCAACGCGAATGAGCCTGCTCGATCGCTCCGTGGTCATCTGGACCCCAAGGGGATCGCCAAGGGGATACTTGCGCGGACCACGGTGCCGCGCGGGCTGGCTTGCTCGATCGTGCAGACTCCACCAAGTTCGGCAGCGCGCTCGCGCATCGAGAGAATGCCGACTCCGGCTCGGTAGCCCGGCGGCAGACCTGTACCACTGTCACGGACCTCGAGTTGGAGGCAGCCGTCGATGCGGATCTCCACGGTGGCGGGGACATCTGTAGCACCCGCATGGCGGACCACGTTGGTCATGGCTTCGACCGCAATGCGATACGCCGCGACCTCGGCAGCGGCCGACAGCGCCGGTAACGGATGTGGTCCTGTGACCGTGATCGGGCCGAACCGGCGTGCCTGCTCGGCCAGCGCCTCGACGAGTCCGAGCTCATCGAGAGCCGGCGGTCGCAGGTCGTACACGAGCCGGCGAACTTCACTGATGGCTTCTTGGGTCTGCTCGCTCAACTCTTCGATCTGTTGAGCAGCGGCGCGCGGGTCGGTCTCGAGTTGGCGGCGTGCCCGATGCAGACCGAGGACCACACCGGCGAGGCCCGGGCCGATGCCGTCGTGCAGATCGCGACGGATCCGGCGTCGCTCCTCCTCGGTCGCCGAGACGAGGCGTTCTCGGGAGCTGCGTAGATCGTCGATCAGCGATACCGCGTGGGCCGCCGCGGCGAGTTGGCCCGCCAGCGCTGCCAACAGTCGACGCTCGCTCGCGGTGAATTCGGGCTCGCTGTCGCGGTGCCCGACAAGCAGCGTCCCGACGTGCTCGCCGGCAAACACCAATCGAAGCGACTCCGCACCCCCGTCGCTGGCGGAGTCACCTCGCGATTCGACAACCGAGTGCCGCAGCTCGATTCGTACATACGGCACGCGTAGCGCGTGCCGTATCGATGCTGCGACGTCGGGCAGAACTGCTTCCGGTTCCACCGCGCCGGCCAGTCGATGACCGAGCTGTTCCAGGGCGGCATAAGGGTCGCCACGCAACCCGTAGGCCAACCGGTCAGCAGCCCGCTGCAGCGCCCCTCGAAGCGGCACAGCGCACAGCACAGCCACCACCGCGGCGACCGCCGCACCGACAGTGTCCGACGCGACCACGTCGACGATCGCGGCGGCAACGAGATAGATGCCGAGCACGATGACGCTCAACCCTGCGTAGACCAGGCCGCGGTTGATGACTTGCCTGGCATCGAACAAGCCATAACGACGGATCGCGACCCAGGCGGCAACGGCAACGACGGCAAGTCCGGATAGCTCCGGGATCAACGCGTCGTCGCTGTTGCCGGTGACTGCAAGGACGACGCCACAACTCCACCAGGAGGCTGCGATGAGCCACGCCGCGGGCGTCACGATGCGCAGGGCGGCGCGCTCGGCGTCGGAGCTGGATCGTCGCAGGCGCTGCTGCACCGACCAAGCCGCCAGTGTCGCGATGACGGGTACGGCGACGATCGTGGCACCCAGACCGTCGGCGATGCCGCCGGCAGCACCAGGGAGAGCAGTCGGGTTGTGACGATGGGGGTAGTCAAGCAAGTGCGGTGCGAACAACTCGTTGAGCAGCTGAGCCACCAGGACCGCCCACGCCACCACAAGCAGCCGCCACCATCGTCGCGACGTAGCGTGCCCGTCAGGAATCAGCAGCAGCCCGACTGTCGGGACGACTGTGAGTGCAGGCGTCCACGGCCAGCCGTCGAGCCACGCCGCCCAACTGCCACCAGCGAGCTTGACGTGATCGTCGATGACCGCATGGGAGTAGACGTAGCTCCCGACTGCGAGCGGGATGCTGAGGCCGCAGGCGAGTAACAACCAGCCAACGGGATTGCGCGGGGCGGCGCTTGCTGCTGCTGATCCGACCAGGGCGATGGACAGGCAGCCAATGACGAGTAGCGCGAGAGCGACACCTGCGGCGTCCAGCCGATAACGAAAGGCGAGCCCTGCCGCCCCGGCGGTCAGCACGGCGGCGCACACGGCGCTGCCGCGCGCTAAGCCGGTCGTCGTCGAGCCGCTCATGGCTGGCATTGTCCCGCCTGTTCGTGGATTTTCACCGGTGTCTTGTCAGGAGGCCGTAACGGGCTCGTAGTGCGGCACGGGCACGGGTGGGGTCACTCTCGTCAGTGCCATCGCGCATGCGCCGAACGCGACAACCAGCAGCGCGAAACCGACCGCGGCCACAGGGGCGACCCCACTTGCTTCGCCGAGTAGTTCGCCAACTGGCCACAGGCACATCGCGACGCCAGCCCACACCGGCACCCGGCCGGAACGCATGAGCGCAATGCCGAGCAGGATGAATCCGACGAGGTGCCCGAGGAGGTAGATCACCAGCACGATGTTCACTGCTGTCCCGTGCTCGAACGCCTTGACAACCTTCGTCGCCGCATCGTGATCGGTGGCATGCGCAGCGGCCGCGACGACGACGTCTTGCGCGAGCAGGTAGCCTGCGCCGAGCACGCTGACGAACGCGATGACCGTGCCTGCGGTGGCAAGCCGAGTGCGACCGAACCCGGCGACCCCGCCCGCGAAAAGCACTGCAGGGATCAGCAGCAAGAGCGGTACGTCGAGCACTTGCGCCCAGCTCATCGCGGTCTGATGAGCGAGTGCAGCACTGACCTGCTTGCTGGCGTCGTCCGCCTCCTTCATCGGGGACACAACGTACTGCGCTAGCTGGAAAGCCGAGCCGCCGAGCAGGCAGATCACGCCTGCAGTCACCCGGGTTTTCGTCGAGATCATCGCTACAGCTCCTGTCTGAGGCGGCCGCCGCTCTGACGGCCTCTCCCAGCGTTGCGGCGGGTGGTGTCCCGTTTGTAGAGACCGGCGTCTGTGCGGGCCGGGATCTTCAGTCCGATCAACGAAATCCCGGCGTGACGGGACGTGGGCATCTGTGTTCGGGACATCCGGTGCGCGGAGTCTGGTCGTCGTCTGATCGACGCATTGAGGGGAGTAGTCATGGAGACTCGTTGTGACTCGGGTACGAGGATCCGCAGAGCGACGGTCGCGTCGCTAGCGGTGCTGTTCTGCGCAGTTGCTCTGGTCGGCTGTTCCTCGAGTCATGCGCCCGCTGCGTCGCCGCTATCGACACCGCACGCACCGTCGACAAGTCGGTCGTCCTCAGCTGCCGCCACTCGCAGTTCTCTGCCGGCCACGCCGACAGGTCAAGGGAAGTCGATTGTGGTGATCGGTCACTCTGGCGCCACCGGCTACAACGCAGATGAGGGCACCCCCGACGCGGCGAGTCGGCAAAACTCGGCGGACGGGCGCGAAGACTCGTGGGCGACAGGCACCAACCCTGCGGTCGACAGCATCTACCAGCGGCTGGCCGCGAAATCACCGGCCTACGACGGCCATCAGTTCAACCTGGCGGCCGACGGCGCCAAGGTCACGGACATGATTGGGCAGGCCGATTACTTGACCCAGGTGCACCCCGCACCGGCGGTCGTGCTCGTGCAGGGCGCCGACGAAGACATGAAGTGTGACGGCACCGATCCGCAGAACTACGCCCCGTTCGGCGCCAGCTTCACCACGCTGCTGCAGACGATTACCAAGAACGCACCAAACGCGCAGATCTACGTTCTGAGCGTATGGACCGATGTCGCCGACTACACCAAAGCGATCGCCACGTTGCCCAGCGTGAAAGCCTTGAATGAGGATGGTTCGCCGTGTGCGCCATTCGATGCCAGCGGCAAGGAGCTTCCGGCAGCGATCGCCTATTTGCAAGATGTGACCGATCACTACGACCACGAACTCGGTGTTGCGTGCGCAGGGTTTCCCAACTGCCACTACGACAACGGTGCCATGCAGCACCTCGCCATCGTGCCGGGCGACCTGACGAGCGACGGCGGGCACCTAAACGTCACCGGTTTGCGAAAGTACGCCGACCTGGTCTGGAGCACCTTCTTCGCGGGACAGTCCAGCTCTTGAGTCAAACGGCTAACTGAGGGCGAGACCGGTATGGGTGGCGAGGAACGCGAGCGTGTCGACCGACAGATCGACGCTGCGACTCACTGCGCGCGCGCCGTGCCCGACGTCGCTTTCGCGGCGAAAGATAATCGGCCTGCCCGCCGACGTGCCGAACTGCAGAGCCGCGCACATCTTGCGCGCGTGTAACGGGTCGACGCGGGTGTCGGAGTCGAAGACCGTGAAGAGCACCGCTGGGTACTCGACACCTGACTCGACGTGGTGGTAGGGCGAGTACGCGAACAGCCAGCCGAGTTCTACGGGGTCTTCGGCGCTGCCGTACTCCTCGCTCCACAACTGGCCGAAACCGAACTTCTCGTAGCGCACCATGTCGAGCAAGGGCGCCGAACACGCCACCGCGGCGTACTTCTCGGGTGCTTGCGTGAGTGCAGCGCCGACCAGCAGCCCGCCGTTGCTGCCGCCGGAGATACCCAGCTGCGCCGGTGTGGTCCACCCGTTGTCGCACAACCAGTCGGCCGCCGCGTGGAAGTCGTCGAACACGTTCTGCTTGTTGCCGCGCATACCGGCACGGTGCCAGCTCTCGCCTTCCTCACCGCCGCCGCGCAGGTTCGCCACGGCATACACACCGCCGGCCTCGACCCACGCGAGCATGGTGGCCGAGTATCCAGGCGTCATCGACGCACCGAAACCGCCGTAGCCGCCGAGAATTGTCGGCCGAGCGTGGTCGGCGGCGGCACCGGTCGACACCACGATCATGCGAACCGGTGTCCCGTCGCGCGACGTGTAGGTCACGAGGCGCGCATGCACAGTCGGCACTTCGACAGTGCCGGGAGCGCTTGCCCACGCAACGGTCTGGCCGGTGCGTGCGTCGTAGCGGAACACGCTCGACGGCGTGGTGTGGTCGGTGTACCCGAACCAGCAGTCGGGGCCGCCGTCGGGGCGTTCCGACAAGCCTCCGATCGAGCCGAGACCTGGCAGTGGCACCGCGCCGATGCGTTCGCCGGTCGCCAGGTCATGCAGGGTGAGTTCACTGACCGCATGCCTGGTCCACGACGCGAGCAGGACCGGCCGCGCCAGCTCGTCGCCGTCCAGGATCGAAAAGTCTTCAAGCACGGCTTCGGGATCCTCTGGCAACAGATCGCGCCACGTGTTCGGGGCCGGATCTTCCGGCGTCGTCACGACGAGACGACCTCGCGGTGCGTCGCGGTCGGTGTAGATGTAGGCACGGCCGTCGCGCCCGATGTGCACGGATGTTTGTGCATCAACGCCGACCTGTAGCTCTTTCAGATCTGGCGATGCCGGGTCGGACGTCGTGAGGTCGGCGATCCACAAGTCGTTGCGCGGCGCGGTGCCGGGAGACGCACTCACGATCAGCCAGCGCCCGTCGCGGCTGACCGATGCGGAGAAGAATGTCGTCTTGTCGAAGTCGGCGCCGAACACGCACACGTCGGTGTCGGGGTCGGTCCCGACGCGGTGCAACCACACCCGGCGGTGAAACTGCTCTTCACCTGCCGGGACTTCAGCGGGCGGTAACCGCCGCACGTAGTAGTAGGCATGCGCGCCGGGTAACCAGCCGACGGGGGAGTAGCGGCAACGATCGATCGGGCCGTCGATGATCGCACCGGTTTCGACGTCGATCACCCGCAGGATCGACTCCTCGTCGCCGCCTTCGGAGATTTGGTAGGCGAGCAGCTCGCCCTCCTTCGACGGCTGCCACGCGTCGAGGGTCGTGGTGCCTGAGGGGTCAAGCTGCATGGGGTCGAGCAGGGTGCGCTCGGTGCCGTCGGGATCGACGGTGACGAGGACCGCGTGCTCCTGCTCGGCAGTTCGGCGCATGAAGAACTGGCGTTCTCCGCGCCAGGCGGGGGCGGTCACCACGCCAGCGGCCATCAGCGAGGTGAGCCTGGCGCGCAGCTGGCTGCGGCCGGCGAGGGCCCCGAGGTGCTCATTCGCGAGTGCGTCCTCGTCTTCGAGCCAGCTCAGCGACTCGGAGGTTGTGGGGTCCTCAAGCCACCGGTACGGGTCCGGGACGTCGTACGTCGGCGCCGCCACAGGAAGCTTCTCCACGAGGTCGAGGCGGCGCGCGGCGGGATACGGCGGCTTCGTCATGGAGCGACCCTAACCAACGCGCGCGGTCAAGATTCGATCTCGCCTAGGCCGCGCGCCGTGCACTACACAAAACACGCCTCCGGCATGCCCGACATAAATCACGCGTCCGGCATGCCCGACATAAATCACGCCTCCGGCATGAATAGCTGGCGCCGGGACGGTCCGACCGGCGAGACTGTCACGTGAGCGGCACTTGCCGAGCAGAGCTGGCGGGTTTGCCGGGAAGAGCTAGGGGACAGGCGGCGGAGGAGGGCGGCGTGGCTTACGCGCTGGTTCTCAACGCGACGTACGAACCGATCGGCGTCGTGCCGGACCGTCGCGCCCTGCTCTTGGTGCTCGCCGCGAAGGCCATCTCCCTCGAGGCCGGTGATGTGGTCGTGCACAGCGCGGCCGCAGCGGTCTCGGTGCCCGCGGTGGTCAAGCTCACCCGCTTCGTGAAGATCCCGTACCGAAATGTGGTTCCGCTGACTCGTCGCGGGGTTTTCTTGCGCGATGGTGGGCGATGCGCCTACTGCGAAGCGCCGGCGACCAGCCTTGATCACGTGGTCCCGCGTAGCCGCGGTGGAACACACACGTGGGACAACGTCGTGTCGTGCTGCCGGCGATGCAACCACGTGAAGGCGGATCGCACGGTGACCGAACTTGGCTGGCGGCTTCGCCGTGCGCCGCGCGCCCCGAGCGGGATCGCCTGGCGGATCCTCGGCACCGGGCGCAGCGACCCAAAGTGGATCCCGTACCTGGACGGCGATGGCTTTGGGTGGGCGATCGACCAGTCGGCGAGCGCGTGACTCTTAGCACTGGAAGCGGGCCGGGCGCGATCACACCTGACGGCTGCGCGGTCGAGCTCTACGCCATGGTGCCGGCGCGCGACGAACCGGCCATCATCGACGGGGTTTCGCCGCGGCACGCCTCGATCCTCGAACTCGGGTGTGGTGCGGGCCGGGTGACGCACCCGTTGCTCGCGTTGGGGCATGTTGTGGTTGGCGTTGATGAGTCGCCGGACATGTTGGCTCACGTCCGTGGCGCGCGCACGGTTCTTGCGAGCATCGAGGATCTCGATCTGGGCGAGCGTTTCGACGTGGTCGTGCTTGCCTCGCACCTCGTCAACGTTCCAGAAGACGACCTGCTGGCCGCGTTCCTGGCGACGTGTGCACGCCACGTTCGCGAGACGGGCATCGTCGTGATCCAACGGCATCCGGTCGCGTGGTTCGACACCGTGGTTCCGTCGCGGCGAACCGTGCCGGCCAGCGACGCCGTCGAGGAGATCACCTACGTACTCGACGACGTCTCGCGACCGGCACCCGACCACCTCGCGGCTACCGCGGAGTACATCGTTGGTGATCGGCGATGGACCCAGACCTTCGTCGCGCGAAGACTCGACGACGAACGGCTGCGGACGACGCTGGCCACCGCCGGTCTTCAACTTGACGACGGGTACCTGACCGACGACGGAGGCTGGGTCGTGGCTCGGCCGGCCGCCTCGATGGGTGCGGGCGCCCGCTGACGGGGGACGCGTACGCTCCCGGCATGGCCGCGTTGCACGATCTTTCCGCGCTGGAACAAGCGGCTGTCGTGCGGAGTCGCGAGGTCTCGCCGTCGGAGTTGGTCGAGCACTACCTCGAGCGGATCGCGACCTGGTCGGACACTGTGGGCGCGTACGTCACGGTGACAGCGGATCTCGCCCGCGCGCAGGCCCGGCAGGCCGAGCAGACGTTGCGCGAGGCCGACGCTGCCGATCTGCCGCCACTGCTCGGCGTCCCGATCGCGATCAAAGACCTGACAGACGTCGCGGACGTCCGCTGCACGCTTGGCTCCGCCGCTTTCGCCGACCGGGTGCCGACCGTCGACGCCCATGTCGTCACCCTCCTCCGCAAGGCCGGCACGGTGCTGCTGGGCAAGTCGAACGCGGCCGAGTTCGGCACACCGTGTTACACCGAGCCGGACGTCGCGCCGCCTGCTCGCACGCCGTGGGACCTGTCGAGGTCGGCGGGCGGCTCGAGCGGTGGCGCGGGCGCGGCCGTCGCCGCTGGGCTGGCACCGCTTGCGCAGGGCAACGATGGCGGTGGCTCTGTGCGGATCCCCGCGAGCGTCTGCGGTCTCGTCGGGCTCAAGGTCAGCCGCGGCCGCGTGAGCAACGGGCCGATCTCAGGTGACGTCAGCGGGCTTGCGTGGCACGGCCCGCTGACCCGCACGGTGCGTGACGCGGCCGCGTGGCTCGACGCGACCGCAGTGCCGATGCCCGGCGACCCGCATTGGGCACCGCCGCTGCCTGCTGGTGAGACCTTCCTCGCCGCCGTAGACCGCGAACCGGGCCAGCTGCGCATCGCGCGCTACGCCGACCCCGTCATCGTCGACGAAGCTGTCGACCCGAGTTGCCTCGCGGCCTATGACGACGCGACGAAGCTGCTGCTTGAACTCGGCCATCGGGTCGATGACGTGCCTGCACCGTCCGGGGCAGTCGTGCCCGCCTTCGAGACGGTGTGGTCGGTGCTCTCCACGCTGACTCCGGTTCCGGCTGCCGCGGAGGCAAGGCTTCGGCCGCTGACCCGCTGGTTGCGAGAGCGAGGCGGTCGGGTCACCGGCCACGAATACGCGCTCGCGATCGCGACGTTGCAGGCGGCGGCGCGCCGGATCCTCGTCGATCTCGCCGAGTATGACGCCGTCCTGACGCCGACGTTGGCGATGGAGCCCGTGGCCGTCGGCGCACTGCGCGACGACGCCGACCCTGCTCGCGACTTCGACAACCAGAAGCGGTTCACGCCGTTCACGTCGGTCGCCAACCTCACCGGACAGCCAGCCATCACGTTGCCGCTCGGCGCCACGCCAACGGGATTGCCGATAGGTGTGATGCTCGCGGGTCGGCCAGCGGGCGAGGCGGGATTGCTCGCGCTCGCGGGTCAGCTGGAAGCCGCCCGGCCTTGGATCGACCGGCATCCGGAGTGCTGGTGACTCCTCTCGATCCGGTTCTCGCCGACCTCGCGGCGGCCCATGGTGTCGCCGCCTTCTTTCACGACTGGCGCGGGGGTGAGCGCCAGGTATCGGAAGCCGCTGTCGTGTCGGTGCTTGCGGCGCTGGGCATCGACGCGAGCACACCCGAAGCGGCCCGCGACGCACTCGCCCGAGCCCGCGATGGCCACTGGCGAGACATGCTTCCGAGCTGCTTGGTCGTACGCGCCGCTGCAACGGCGAGGGTCGCTGTGCACGTGCCGCACGGCGACGCAGTGTCGGTCGATCTCGAACTCGAAGACGGCAGTCGGATCTCGCTAACCCAGCTGATGGTCTGGGTCGACCCGCGCGACATCGACGGTGAACTGATCGGCGAGGCGACGTTCGAGATCCCGGACGACGTCCCGCTCGGTTATCACTACCTGCACGCGACGTCGGGGGAGCGCAGCGCGCGGGCGCAACTCATCGCCGTCCCGGATCAACTTGTTGCCCCTGCCGGCCGGCATTGGGGATTCATGCTCCAGCTGTACGCGGTGCGATCGCGTAACTCGTGGGCCATGGGAGACCTGCGCGACCTGGCTGATCTCGTGACGTGGAGCGGGCGCGATCTCGGTGCCGACTTCGTGCTGGTGAATCCACTGCATGCTGCTGGCCCGGTTACGCCTATGGAGCCGTCGCCCTATTACCCCTCGAGTCGACGCTTCGTGAATCCGATCTATCTTGCGATCGACGAGGTGCCAGAGGTTGCGTTGTTGCCGCCGGACGAGGTCGAAGCCGTCGCGAGTGTTCTGCGCGACCGCAACGCTATCGACGAAGATCTCGATCGGGACGTCGTGTGGTCGGCGAAGCGCGAGATTCTGGAGCGTGCGTTCGCTGTCCGCAGCGACGATCGGGGCTCATTCGACGAGTTCATCGCCGCCGAAGGTGACGCGCTGCGCGACTTTGCGACGTGGTGCGCATTGGTCGACAGGCATGGAGCAGTGACTCGCGAGTGGCCGGGCGAGTTGCAGGACGTGGCGTCGACGCAGGTCGCTGCATTTCGTGAGTGCTGAGGCCAACCTCGTCGAATTCCATGCCTGGCTGCAGTTTTTGTGCTCGCAACAGCTGATCTCGGTGCAGGCGGCCGCGGGCGCGGCGGGTATGAGCATGGGGGTCGTGAACGACCTTGCGGTTGGCGTGAGCCGTGATGGCGCCGATGCATGGGCCTTCAAGAACGCCCTCGCGCATGGCGTGGCACTCGGAGCGCCGGCCGACATGTACAACCAGCAAGGGCAGACCTGGAACCTGCCGCCGTGGCGTCCCGACGTGTTGGCCGCCACGGGGTTCGCGCCGTTCCGCAATGTTGTACGCGCATCGTTTCGCCATGGTGGCGGCCTTCGCATCGATCACATCATCGGTCTCTTCCGGCAGTGGTGGGTGCCCGAAGGCGCGTCGCCCGCCAACGGCACCTATGTGCGACTCGACCACGAAGCGATGGTGGGCATCGTGATGCTCGAGGCGGCGCGGGCCGGGGCCGTCGTGATCGGCGAGGACCTCGGCAACGTCGAACCATGGGTGCGCGAGTACCTGCGCGGCCGCGGAATCTACGGCACGTCGATCTTGTGGTTCGAGCACGACGACGCCGGGACGCCGCGAGCGCAGGAGCTGTGGCGCGAACTGTGCCTTGCCAGCGTGACTACTCACGATCTGCCGCCGACCGCTGGCTATCTCACCGGCGAGCACGTCGAACTGCGCTACGAGCTTGGCCTGCTGGAACGTCCGATTGACGAGGAGCGCCGAACTGACGAGGCCGCGCGGGTTGCGTGGCTGCAGGTGCTCGTCGACGCGGGACTGCTCGACGCGGGGATCGTTGCCGCTGTCACGAAGGTCGCTGAGCCAGGCACTGTGTCGCCGCGGCGCGACAACTTCCACAGTCGGGTCGAGCCGTTTGTCGATGCCATCGTCGATGCGCTGTATGCGTACTTGGCCGCGACGCCGGCCCGGTTGATCGGCATCTACCTGCCGGATGTCGTCGGTGACCGGCGTCCGGTGAACCAACCAGGGACCATTGATGAGTATCCGAATTGGCGGGTGCCGATGGCCGACGAAAAGGAACGGCCGGTGCTGCTCGACGAACTGATGGCGTCGCCTCGCGCTGCGCGGCTGGCGCGTTTGGTAAGCGGCTCCACAACGTGAACCCCGCAGGCCGCAAAGGGTGAGCCCCGCTCTGGATCTGCAGCCGGTATCCGTTACGGTGGCCGCTGTGAGGACGCCTCGAAGACTGCGACCGGTCGCTGCTAGAGCGGCACTTCGGTGCGCGGCAATCGCCAGCATCGCCCTCGCGAGTCTCGGGTCTGCGGTTCTCGCGGCCGGCCCGGCGCTCGCCATCGGTGAGCGTGGCGATCCCGGTGGCAAGCTCAGCGCGATCGAGACCGCCGCGATCTTCGTCGGCATACCGGTCGGTGTCGCTGCGGTAATCGCCTTCCTGGTTTTCCTTCCCTCGATCGTCAGCGGCCCGCGCTACCGGCCGGGACGTCCATGGACCGCCACCTCGAGCTGGTTCGGGGAGCCTCTGGGCAGCGAGACCGCCGCAGCGGCCATCACCACCTTGCCGCCCGCCACTCTCGACGGAGGTGGCGCAAGTGCCCGCTGGTAGCGCCTTCACGTCGAATCAAAGCGATGAGATCCGGCACGCAGTCGCGACGGCCGGCCATGAGACCGGCCTGCAGTTCTTCGTCTACGTCGGACAGGTCTCGGGTGACGTCCGCGCGCATGCCCTGCGCCGGCACGCTGCGCTGGGCGCTGCAGCCGAGTTCGCTGTGCTCGTGCTCGTCGAGCCGGATGCCCGCCGGGTCGAGATCGTCACCGGCGATACGGCACGGCGCCGCCTCGATGACCGCGCGGCCGGGCTCGCCAGCCTGGCGATGGCCACCTCGTTTGCCGGCGGCGACTTGACCGGCGGCATCGTGAACGGCATCCGCATGATGGCGCAGGCCGCAGCACGGCCACCCGTCCTGCACGAACACGACGGCGACTAACTCTTAGCTACCCCAGCCCCTCGCCGTCCGCTGCGGCGCGCACCCTCCCGCCGTCCCGTCGCAGCACACGCCCGATTTCTGCGACTTCGCATCCCGGGTGGTCGTTGAAACCTCGGAATTACGCCACTTCTGCGACCACCAGGGATGCGAAGTGTCGGGTGTTACGAAGCGCTGGCAGACGCGGCGGCGGTGTCGCGGGCGCGTGCTCGTAGCGCCCGGGCCATCGTGTCTTGGTGTTCGAGCAAAATGCGACGAAGGCCGGACGGCGGTTTGCTGGTCTCGAGGTAGCGGTCGACCATGTCGACGGTCGACTGATCGATGACCAGGTACGGGAACATGCCCTCAGCGATCGTGCGCGCCGTGTCGCCGGTCCGGTCGCGCCAGATGTCGGCCAACTCGTCGAAGTACCGCTGCCGGAACGTGGCGAGCAGCGCCAGCTGGTTCGGCTGCTGAAAGCCGATGATGATCGCCGACAACTCCGCGTTGTGGGTGTCGTCGTTCTCCATGACCGCGGCCCATGCCAGTTCTTTTGCCGCCGGGTCGGGCAGCGCGGCGCGAACAGCGGCTGCATGCCGGCGTCCGGCCGCGGTGTCGTCGCGTGCGAGTTCTGCGTCGATCTCGGCGGTGCCAACGCGACCGTGCGCGGCCAACCTGCCGAGCAGCGACCAGCGCAAGTCGGTGTCTAGCGCGAGCCCGGCGAACTCCGTCTCGCCGGCGAGCACCGATGCGACGACATCGACGTAGGTGGGGGAGTTGGCGGTCGCGGCCAACGCCCGGATCAGCGTCAGCTGGTAGTCGCTGCCGGGTTCGGCGCCATGGAGATGGGCGTGGCAGGCGGCGGCGATCGCGTCGAGGCCAGTGGCGCGGAAGTCCGGGTCGGACCATCGCTCGACGGCGAGCCGAGCCTGGCGCAGCACGCTTTGCAGAACGCCGATGTCGGTCTCGGTGTCAAGCAGGTGGATGACCAGCCGTACGTAATCGCGGGCGGCCATTTCGGCGTCGCGCGTCATGTCCCATGCGGCAGCCCAGCAAAGCGCGCGGGGCAGCGACGCGTTGAGCTCACCGATCGCATCGGTAACCGTGACCAGCGAGCGCGCGTCGAGGCGGATCTTGGCGTAGGCCAGGTCGTCGTCGTTCACCAGGACCAGATCGGGACGCGGGGTGCCGACGAGCTCGGCGACCTCTGTGCGCGCTCCGACGACGTCGAGTTCGATCCGGTTGGTGCGGTCGAGTCCCGCGGCGGTGCGGTTGTAGAACCCGATCGCGAGCCGGTGCGATCGCAGCGTCGGATGATCCGCAGTTGCCTCCTGCAGCACCGCGAACGACGTGATCAGTCCCTCGGCGTCCGTCTCGATTTCGGGGCGCAGCGTGTTGATGCCCGCGCTCTCGAGCCACTCCTTCGACCACGCCGACAGATCGCGCCCAGACGCCGCTTCGAGTGCACGCAATAGATCGTGCAGCGTGCTATTGCCCCACGCCTTGTCGTCGAAGTAGCGGCGCAGGCCGGCGAAGAAAGCATCGCGGCCGACCCATGCGACGAGCTGCTTGAGAACCGACGCGCCCTTGGCGTAGGTGATGCCGTCAAAGTTGGTCTCGACGGCCTCGATGTCGACGATCTCGGCCGCGATTGGGTGCGTCGTGGTCAGCTGATCCTGTCGACATGCCCATGTCTTTTCCTCGTTGGCAAAGGTCGTCCAGGCGTCTGGCCAGCGCGTTGCCTCGACCGTCGCCAGGTTGGCCATGTACGTGGCGAACGACTCGTTGAGCCATAGGTCGTCCCACCAGCGCATCGTTACGAGGTCGCCGAACCACATGTGCGCCATCTCGTGCAGGATCGTGCCCGCACGGCTCTCATACGCGGTGTCAGTTACTCGCGACCGAAAGACGTAGTCCTCGAGGAATGTCACTGAGCCCGCGTTCTCCATCGCGCCGGCGTTGAATTCAGGCACGAAGAGCTGGTCGTACTTGCCGAAGGGATACGGCCGCGCGAACTGCTCTTCGAAGAAGGCGAAGCCCTGCTTGGTGACGAGGAAGATGTCGTCGGCGTCAAGGTACGGGGCCAGCGACAGCCGGCAGTAGACGCCGAGCGGGATGTCTCCGGCGATGCCGTGATGCACGTCGCGCACGAAGTGATACGGGCCCGCAATGACCGACGTGACATACGTCGACAGCGGCGGCGTCGGCGGGAAATGCCAATGGCCGGACGTCGTGGTGTCGGGGTTTTCGGCAAGGTGTTCGGGCACGACGTCGGGCGCCGTCACCGAGACGACTTGCCAATCGCCGGGAGCGATGACGTCGAGTTCGAAGGTGGTCTTCAAGTCTGGCTGGTCGAAGCACGCGTAGACCCGATGCGCATCGGCCGTTTCGAACTGGGTGTACACGTAGACCCGCCCGTCGACCGGATCGGTGAATCGGTGCAGGCCCTCACCCGTGTGCATATAGCGGCACTCGGCGACGATCTCGAGCTCGTTGTGCTCGGCGAGATTGCTCAGCCGCACTCGATCGGCGTCACGGTTGGTAGCCGGCTCGACCGCGACCCCGTTAAGGGTGATCGACCGGATCTCGTCTCCCACCAGGTCGACGAACGTCGAGGCGCCCGGCTCGCGGCAGCTGAAACGGATCGTTGTCGACGAGAGGAAATGGTCTGGCTTCGCGGCCCCCGATGTGAGGTCGAGGAAAACAATCGTCTCGAGAGCGGGCACCGGATCTGCCTCGCCCGAGACCGGGCCGATGAGGCGCGCCCGTTCGGTCGCCTCGTCACGGCTCAGGTTGTTGCCTGGCACCGGTCGGGAGCCTTTCTGTCATTCGTGCGGTATGGCGATCTTCGCACGATAGGGATGGCAGGTGCCAAACGCACCCGCTGGATGTCTCGCGCGGCGCGGCAGGGGTGTGGCGCGCGTGGCCTGCGTGGCAGACTGCCGCACGTGCGCGTCTACCTGGGTTCTGACCACGCGGGCTTCGAACTGAAGAGCCACCTCATCGGCTGGCTTACGGACAACGGCCACGAGCCGGTCGACTGCGGTCCGCCGAGCTACGTCGCCGACGATGACTACCCGCCCTACATCATCGCCGCGGCGATCGCGACGGCCGCAGATCGAGGCAGCCTGGGCATCGTCATTGGGGGCTCCGGCAACGGGGAGGCGATCGCGGCGAACAAGGTCAAGGGCATCCGGGCGGCGCTCGCCTGGAACGATGACACCGCGACACTTGCCCGGCAGCACAACGACGCAAACGTGGTCAGCATCGGTGCTCGGCAGCACACGATCGGCGAGGCGACCCGACTCGTCGAACTCTTCCTGGCTACCGCCTTCTCCGGCGAGGAGCGGCACGTGCGCCGGCTCGCGGAAGTCACCCGCTACGAGGAGACTGACGTACCGCCGCCGCTGCCGGACGCTGCCGCCTCCTGAGGGCCGGCCTCCTGAGGGGCTGCTTTCTGACGCGCTGCTTCCTGAGGGGCTGCTTCCTGAGGGGCTGCTTCCTGAGGGGCGGGGTGGATCGTTGGTCGCGCAGTTGGTTCCGGCTTGGCAAGTGCGCGCACGACGTCGTCGGCGGTCGGCCGCGAAACGTCGCGGGCGCGCAGGGCGCCAACGACGCCGACCTGAGACGGCCCCGCACCCACCAGCCCGCGGAGGGCGCCTGTTCCAGAACCCGCTGCCGCGCCCGCTCCGGCACCCGTTCCCTTGCCGGACCCGGCAGGCTCGTGACGTCTAGGCATGGCCGAACTGTTCCACAGGTTGGCCTAGATCGGTGTACCACTTTGCCCGTTACGCTGCCCGATCATGAGGATCAGGCGCTCACCCGCATCGGGACGCCGTGGCTGGGCCACGGTGCGCGCGAGCCGCTGGATGGCGCCTGCCGCGGCGGTGTGGTGGCTGCTCGCCCTTGCCATCGCGATCGGCGTGCTGTGCCCGGTCGTTGGCACCTACTGGCTGCCGCCGGTGGCAGAAGCGTTGCCAATCCTTGGCGGCGGGCTCTTGCTGCGCCGACGCGAACTGCTCGCGCTGCTCGTCGTCGCGGTGCTCGGGATCCTCTACGACGAGTTGATACTCGGCTGGCACGTTGTGCGGGCTGGCCAGCTCGTGGTCGTCCTGGCCGTGGCGATCTTCGCGTATCGCTTGGCGCGCACCCGCGAAACGCTCGGGGTTCAGGGCCTGCGTGGCGAATCGATGCTGTTGGAGTTGCGCGACCGGTTGCGCGCGCAGGGCGAGATGCCGGTGCTGCCGCCGGGCTGGCAGCACGAGATCGTCCTGCGCTCTGCTGGTGCCGGTTCGTTTGGCGGTGACTTCCTCGTCGCCGCGCGTACCGGGCAGGGTGCTGTCCTCGAGGTCGTACTCGTCGACGTCTCGGGCAAGGGCATCGATGCCGGCACCCGCGCGTTGCTGCTCTCAGGTGCGTTAGGCGGTCTGCTCGGTGCGGTCCCACCCGAGCAGTTCTTGCCTGCAGCAAACGACTATCTGCTTCGGCAGGGGTGGAGCGAAGGGTTCGCAACCGCCGTCCATCTTGTTGTCGATTTGAGTACTGGCAGCTACGTCGTTGAGTCCGCTGGGCATCCGCCTGCCGTGCACTTTGTGAAGGGCAGCGGCACGTGGCGTCTCATCGATAGTGAAGGCACTGTGCTCGGTGTGCTGCCCGAAGCCAGTTACACGTCGGCACATGGCGTACTTGGTTCGGGTGACGCGATGTTGCTGTTCACCGATGGCGTGGTCGAGACCGCCGAACGCGAGATCGCCGTCGGCATCGACAAGCTGATCGGCGAGGCGGAACGCCTGGTAACACAGGGTTTTCGGGACGGCGCGAAGCAACTAGTCGACAGGGTGGCGCCCGACGGCAGCGATGACCGCGCCTTGGTACTGATCTGGCGCGACTAGCTCGGAGTACGTGACGTAGTCAGAGGGCGGATCAGCGGCATCACGACGTCGTCGAGCACAGCCTCCATGTAGGCCGGGTCGACTGGTGGCCCGAACGTCAGTAGCCGATGCACCAACAGCGCGGGACCAGCTTCGACAACGACGGGTTTGACAGCGTCAGCGCGCACGTCGCCGCGGGCAACTCCGCGCAGCATGATCTCCGTCATTAATGCCTTGCGCGGCGCCAAGACTCGTTCGTGCAACGTCGTGATGAAGTCATGGTCGTGCCCGAGTTCACCCATCAGTGCTTGCATGGCGCCACCTGCTGGGCTCGCCATCATCTCGAGCATCGCGGTGAAGATCACGGCAAGGTCGCCGCGAACGTTCCCGGTGTCGAGCGGAAGATCCAGCGAGGGCAGCACGTTGTCGAGGGTGTCGGCGACCAGCTCTTCCTTTGAGGGCCACCGGCGATAGATCGCAGCCTTTCCGGTGCGCGCAGCAGCAGCCACACCTTCGATCGTCATCGCACCGAATCCGACGGTGCTCAGTTGCTGGAGGACAGCGTCGTAAATGGCAGTTTCAAGTGCCGCACCGCGGCGGCGACATCGGAACAGCGGCACGCCAGAGTTCTTGTCGGCGGCCGTTGCTAGCGTGGTCGAGGACCGTAAACGTGGAGCTGACACGGCTGCCTCCTCACCAGGCGAAGGAACGGTTGCGTTCTCTATCTCATGCAATGTAGCGTCCGTACTTAGTGAACGTTAGCGTTCCTTCAGCGTTCAGCGCTCTTCCATGGAAACGAGAGATTCATGACGACCTCGACGCAGGTAGCCGTGGGCGCGCCTGGTGCCGCCCGGCGCGGCCACCACCCGGGCCTCGCGCTCGCCGTTATCGCGACTAGCCAGTTGATGGTGGTGCTCGACGCCACAATCGTCAATGTCGCGTTGCCAACGATGCGCACGGCGTTGCACTTCTCCTACACGAACCTCACGTGGGTGTTGAACGCCTACACGCTGACCTTCGGCGGCCTGCTCTTGCTCGGTGGTCGCGCGGGCGACATTCTCGGGCGGCGGCGCGTCTTCATCTTCGGCATCGCGCTCTTCACGTTCGCGTCGTTCCTCGGCGGCCTCGCGACCGCGTCGTGGTGGTTGCTGGCCGCGCGTGCGCTTCAGGGCGTCGGCGGTGCGATCGCTTCCCCGACTGCGCTGTCCCTGATCACCACGAACTTCGAAGAAGGCGAAGAACGTAACCGCGCATTCGGCGTGTTCGCGGCCGTGTCCGGTTCTGGTGCTGCGATCGGCCTGCTTGCCGGCGGCATGTTGACGTCATGGGTGTCATGGCGCTGGGTGCTTTTCGTGAACGTCCCGATCGGCATCTTCATCGCCCTGATCGCGCGGGAGTACATCAACGAGTCCGAGCCTCGACCGGGCCGGTTCGACCTCGTCGGAGCGATCCTCTCGACACTGGGCATGACGTCGTTGGTCTACGCGTTCATTCGAGCGTCGGGCACCGCCGGCTGGGGCGACTCGCTCACTGTCTTGTGCTTCATTGCGGCCGCAATATTGCTCGGCGGTTTTTTCTTCAACGAGATGCGCAGCCCGCAGCCCATCACACCGCTGCACATGTTCAAGAATCGAAATCGAACGGGCAGTTACGTCGTGATGCTGCTGTTAGCGGGTGCGCTGTTCGCGATGTTCTACTTCCTCACGGTGTTCGTGCAGAGCATCCTGCACTACAGCCCACTGAAGACCGGGTTCATGTACCTGCCACTCAGTGTCGCCATCATCATCAGCGCGCAGATCTGCGCCAAGCAGCTGGTGAAGGTCGGGCCGAAGCCGTTCATGGTCGTCGGCGCAGTCATGTCCGCGGGCGCTCTCTACTGGTTGTCGCGCATCGACGTTCACAGCACGTACCTTGCCAACTTGCTCGGTCCGCTCATTATCTTCGGCTTGGGTATGGGCTTCCTGTTCGTGCCGTTGACGATGATCGCGGTGTCGGGTGTGGAGCCCGAGGAAGCTGGTTCGGCGTCGGGATTGCTGAACGTCATGCAACAGGTCGGGGGATCGCTCGGGTTGGCGATCTTGACCACGGCGTTTGCAACCGCGCAGCGCCACGCGGCCGCCCATGGCGCGACCGGCAACGCAAAGCTCGCGCACGGGATCTCGACCGCGTTGCAGGTATCGGTTGTGTTCGGCGTCGGGGCAATGCTCGCGAGCATCTTCCTGATCACGGCAAAGGCATCCGACCTCGATCCGTCAGCAATGCCGGGGATGGGTTAGCTGCCCGCAGTTAGTTGTGGCCCGCAGTTAGTTGTGGCCCGCAGTTAGTTGTGGCCCGCAGTTAGTTGTGACAGAGGCTCGCGCCGTCCGGACATAGCTGGTAAGTAGTCCCGGGTGTCAACTCGTCACGCTCGACGAAGCGGTAGGCGGCGCCGGCGACGCCTTTGCCGAGGATGACGACGTAGGGAGCGCCGAGCTTCCAGCCGCCGTCATACGCGCCGAAGGCGTCGGCTTCACCGGCGCGGTAGCCGGCCTGGAACGCCGTGTTCGCGACGTCCTTCGACCCACTCGGAACCGTGTCGCCGATCTGCAGCGATCGACCCACGGCGACGCCCTCGGCGTACCCGGCGGCATTTCCCTGCGCGAAGCCAGGGTCGTGGACGGGTGCCGTTGCGCGACCGATCACCAGTCCTATCGCGACCATGCCCACCACTCCGAGGGCGATCGCGGCGCCCCACACCCACATCCGTGCACGTCCTGCCATGCGCCAACCTGTCATGCGCCAACCTGTCATGCGCCAACCTTGCCGCAGGTCGTCCGCGCTGACGAGAGGCGCGCTACTTCAGGCCGGTGGTGGCAATCGAGCTGACGAAGTAGCGCTGCCCGATCACGAACAGAAACAACACGGGTAGCTGACTCATCAACGTGCCGGCCATGAGCAGCGGCCAGTTGGTGAAGTGGGCACTCTGGAAGGTTGCTAGCCCGAGCTGCACGGTCATGGTGCTTGGTGTTGACGTGACCACGAGCGGCCAGAGGAAGTCGTTCCATACGGAGAGAAAGGTGAGCACTGCGACAGTCGTCAACGGTGGTCCCATGAGCGGCAGCAAGATCCGGGTAAGCACGCGGACTCTCCCGGCGCCGTCGATCATCGCAGCGTCTTCCAGTTCGACTGGCAGGCTCAGGAAGAACTGGCGGAGCAGATAGATCCCAAACGGCGTGACCAGGTTCGGCACGATCAACGCGGGCAACGTGTCGACCAAACCGAGATGCTTGACGATCAGCAATGTCGGAATCATCACGACTTGGAACGGCACCATCAACGTTGCGAGCATCGCAAAGAACGCGAGCTGGCGGCCGGCGAAGTTGATGCGGGCGAACGCATAGCCAGCAAGGCTGCACAGGAGCAGGTTGCTGATGACGCAGGTCCCCGACACCACTGCGCTGTTGAGCAGCCAGTGACCGAATGGTGCCTGGTCCCAAGCCTGCCGGAAGTTGCCCCACCGCAGCGTCGATGGGAGTCCGGGCGGAAACTGGCGTGTCTCGGCCTCGGTCGACAGGCTCGTGATGAGCATCCACACCAGCGGCACGAGCATCAGCGCCGCAAGTGGGGCGAGCACCAGATGCCACGGCGACGGTCGCCTGCTCCGGGCGAGAGTCGTCATGCGTCGGCCTTCGCGGCAGGATCACGCGCAAGCCTCAACTGCACGACCGTGACGATGGCAATTGCCACGAACAGGACGACAGCGATCGCGGCGGCGTAGCCGGCGTGGAAGTAGGCGAATGCCTGTTGGTAGAGGTAGTAGACGACGACTGTTGTTGAGTCGAGCGGGCCGCCTTTGGTGGTGACGTAAACCTCGTCGAACAGTTGGAGGGCGTTGATGGTGAGCCAGACCACCAAGAAGGCGGAGACCGGCCGGAGCAATGGCACTTGGATTCGCCAAAACGCGGTTGTCTTGGAGCACCCGTCGATCTGTGCCGCTTCGATCAGTTCGCGAGGCACGGATTGCAGACCAGCCAGGAAGATCAACGCGCCGAAGCCGACCCAGCCCCACACGGTCATGGCCACGACGGCGAACAGGGCGTCGTGGGGCGAGGAGAAGAAGCCCGATGTGGGAAGCCCGACTTTGTGCAGCGTTGCGTTGACGATCCCGTATTGCGGATCGAGCAGCCAGGTGAAGATCACCCCCGTCGCGACGGTCGAGGTGACCACGGGTACGAATACCGCCAGGCGATACAGCGTGATGAATCGGATCTTGCGATTCAGTGCACCAGCGACAACCAGCGAGAGCACCAGCGTGATGGGCACGAAGAGCAAGGTGTAGACGATCGTGTGGCGAATCGAGTCACGAAAGATCGGATCGTGAATCAGTTCCTGATAGTTGTGCAAGCCCACCCATCGCGCAGGCGTCTGCAAGTCATTTCGCTGGAACGACAAGACGAACGCCCACACGACGGGGACCATCCCGAACACGGCAAGCAGCAGCACGCTCGGGCTGATCATGCCCCAGCCCGCGAACTGGTCAGCCCGTCTACGCGGATCGCGTCGACGGGCTGACGACGGCAGGATCGCCGCTCGGCGTGCGCCCGCTGATCGGCGGGACGGTAGCCGAATTGCTTGGCTCATTGACCCGCCAGAGCGCTCTCAACTTGGGACTTGGCTGCGTCGAGGGCCGCCTGCGGCTGCTTCTGGCCCAGTAACACCGCTTGAACCATCTGGCCAATGGCCGTAGAGACTTGCGCGTACGACGTGATGTTGGGCCGCACGTGCTTCACGTTGTTCAGGTTATCGACGAATACCTTGTCGGACGGATACGTCGACAAGAACTTCGCGTAGTCCGGAAGTGTCGTCTCCGACTGCCGCAGCGGCAGGTCTCCGGTGGCGATCGCAAACTGCAGGTTCACCGCAGGCGAGGTCAGCCATTGCACAAATTTCAGCGCGGTTGCCGCCCGCGCACTGGAGTGGTCGAAAAGCATGTACAGGTCAGGCCCTGAGATTGTCTCGTGATCGCCATTGTCGCCCGGCAGGAAGGTCACTCCGTACGAGACATCGGAGTTGATGCTCGAAAGGTCCCACGGGCCAGTCCACAACATGGCGATTTTGCCGCTGTTGAAGAGATTCAGGTAGTTGTCGTTGCCGCTGTCGAGGTAGACAGACTTGTCGGTGACGCCCATCTGCTGCAGCAGTTGCAATGCGGCGAGCCCTGCTGCGGAGTCGAACGCGGGTGCTTTGTTGTCGGGTGTCAGCAAGTCGCCACCGGCCTGCCACAGGAGCGCGAGATAGCGCCAGACCGTGTCTTCACTGCCGTCATTGACGTACGCCCAGCCGAACTGCTGCTTGGAAGAATCCGTCAACTTCTTCGCGGCCGCCTCGAAGTCTTGCCACGTCCAGTCGTTGGTGGGCTCTGCTACGCCGGCGGCGGCGAACAGCTTCTTGTTGTAGACCAGGCTGAGGTTATCGACCAGAGCGGGCACCCCGACGACCTTGCCATCGACCGTGGCTGCAGTGCGCTCCGAGGGGTAGAAATCGTTCCAATCGAACGCTGTCGCTGCGACGTCGCTGGTCAGGTCGACGAGCTTCGGTTGCTTGGCGAGCTGCGCAGCTGATGACCCGTACTCATAGGCAGCGTCCGGGAAGTTGCCGGCAGTGAATCCGGCGATGGTCTTCTGCAACGCGCCGTCGTTGCCGCCGTTGAAGACCAGCGACACCTTCTCGGTCGGGTTCAGCTTGTTCCACTGGTCGGCCTGCGCCTGGATCTCCTTGGCTTCGACGTCGGTGTATCCATGCGAGAGCGTGATGGCGGTCGAGCCGTTGGCCTGCGCACCGCCAGACGACGCGGCCGCGCCTGAGGACCCTGAGGACTTGGAACTACACGCGCCGAGGGCTACGAGCAGCACGGTTGCACTGGCGATAACCCGGGTGCGAGTACCGATCCGTTCCATCAAGGACTCCTTCATTCGCGCACATTCGATCGCTGTAGATGTGCAGAGTTGCACGTTTGCGCAGGCATGGTCAAGGTCTCTGAGGGCCGAGATCAAGCCGAAACACGCTCGAAACGCACCGAAAGCAGCAGCCGCCTATTGCTGTATCGCGGCGGCCTTTGCGCGTAACGTGCACGCTATGCGCCAACAGGATCGGCTCGGGCTCATTCTTGAGCGTTTGAACAGGCAGGCATCGGTCAGCGTGCCCGAACTCGCGGCGCAGCTCGAGGTCTCCCAGGCCTCGGTGCGCCGCGACCTCCAGCTACTGGAGAGCCAGCAGCTGCTCAGCCGTACCCACGGCGGCGCCGTCGCATCGGGTGTGCTGTACGAGCTGCCGATGCGCTATCGCGGCGGTCAGCGACACGATGCCAAAAGGGCGATCGCCAAGTGTGCGGTGCAGCTACTGGGGCCTGAAGTCAGCTCGGTCGGCCTGAACGGTGGCTCAACGACGACTGAGGTCGCCAGGGCGCTGGCCACGCGTCCCGGCCTTCGGGTCGTGACAAACGCGCTCAACATCGCCTCCGAGTTGGCCGTCCGATCGAACATCGACCTCGTGGTGTGTGGCGGCAGCGCGCGGTCGGAGTCCTACGAGCTGGTAGGTCCACTTGCCGAGTTGACGCTGATGAACATCAACATCGAGGTCGCCATCATCGGCGTCGACGGCGTCAACGTGACGGCCGGGCTGACCACCCATCACGAAGTCGAAGCGCAGACCAATCGCTGCCTGCTTCGGGCTGCTGAGCGGGTGATTGTCGTCGCCGACTCGACGAAGATCGGTCGTCGCGGCTTCGCTCGTATCAGCGAGATCAGCGTCGTCTCGGATCTGGTCACCGACTCAGACGTGAAAGACAGTGACGTCGCCGATCTCGAGCGCGCCGGACTACGCGTTCATCGGGCCGAGGTCTGAGCCTGCACGCTGCCTGAGTCGGCATGCTGTCTGAGTCCCAGAATCCTAGCCCCTGAGTCCTGAGTCCCTGGGCGACTGAGCGTCTGCAGACTATCGGCGCAGCGTCTCAGGGAGCCGCTCGCGATGCGCCTCGACCATCGCGTCAGCTAGCTCGAAGATGCGACCAGGCGACAGCGTGGCGGACGTGTTCGGGTCGACCATAAGCGCGTGCCTGATGTGATCGGGCCGACCCTCCGTAAACGCCCGCACAGTCAGCTCTGCGACAGCAAGAAACGCGTGGTTCAGCGCCGCACACTGTGGTGGCAACGCACCGACCGCGACGGGATTCACGCCAGTTCCGTCGATTCGGCAGGGCACCTCAACCGGCGCGCCGTCCGGAAGGTTGCTGATCAGGCCTCGGTTCGCGACGTTGACCTGGATCTCGCGACGCTGGCCGGTAACGAGGCTGTGAATCACCTGCGGGGCGTACTCCGCCGCGTCTTCCTCGGGCTCGACGTAGTCGCCAGCGGCGGCCTGGGGGATGAGTTGCTCGATCTCTGCGGCGTTTCGCGCGCTGATGCCAACGTAGTCGCGTACCGGTATGCGCAGTCGCGCGATCTCCGCGTCGTCGTGCAGGTACCAAGGTACGTACTCCGCGGAATGCTCGCTCGTCTCTGTCGGGTAGAAGCCCAATCTGCGGTACATGTCGACCCGCACCCGCCGCTGTAGCTCAGGGTCTGCGGCGATGCGCGCGTCGAGCGCGGGGTAGAGGTCGCGGCCGTCGTGCTGCCACTCGAGCACCCAGGCCTGATGGTTGACACCGGCGCTGCGGAAGGTGACCTCGTCGAACGGGACGCCGATGAGTTCGCTCAGATCGTGGATCGTCCAGTACACCGAGTGGCACAGGCCGAGCACCTTGAGATCCGGAAATGCGACGGAGAGGTAGCCGATGTTCATGGCCATCGGGTTCGTGTAGTTCAGCAGCCATGCCTGCGGGCAGACCTCGCTCATGTCTTGCGCCAAGTCGCGGAGGAAGCCAAAAGTTCGCAGCCCGCGGAAGATCCCGCCGACCCCAAGCGTGTCAGCGATTGTTTGGCGGACGCCGAAACGCTCCGGTATGTCGAAATCCGTCAGCGTTGCCTGGTGGCCGCCAATGCTGACGGTGTTGATGACGAAGTCGGCGCCGCGCAACGCCGCTCGCCTGTCTGCGGATCCGAGAACAACGGCCGGCCGGTGATGATGCGCCACGGCGATTCGCGCAAGTTGTTCAGCCAGAACCAGCCGCTGCGGATCGACGTCGTGCATCATCAGCGTGAGTTCGCCGATGTCGGGGAAGCTGAGCAAGTCGCGCAGCAGTTGACGTGTGAACTCGGCGCTGCCGGCCCCTACGAAGCAGATCGTTGTCACGCGGGCAGCATTTCAAAAGTGCCGCAAATGAGCAAGCTTGCGCAGCGTAAGTGATTGTCTCTGGACTTTTGTTGTCCCAGCTAGCAGACTCGGGCCGTGATCGACGTCCTGGTGCTCGGCGACTTGAACCCCGACCTGGTGTTGCGTGGCGATGTCGTGCCCCGATTCGGTCAGGCCGAGCAGCTGCTTGACGCAGCGACGCTTGTTTTGGGCGGCTCGGCGGCGATCATGGCGCACGCACTCGCCCGGCTCGGGCGACCAACCCGACTCGGGGCGCTGATCGGCGACGACAACTTCGGCGACATCGTGGTCGGGTTGCTCACCGCACAGGGGGTTGATACCCAGGCCGTCATCAAGGACCCGGATCGACCGACCGGCCTGACCGTCGTCCTGTCGCAAGGTCAAGAGCGTGCTGTTCTTACATTCCCTGGCACAATCGCGGCCTTGTCCGTCGATCACGCGATGGCGGCGCTCGAGGGTGCAGTTGCCGATGGAGCGCGGCATCTGCACGTTTCGTCGCTGTTTCTTCAGCCCACCCTGGGCGCCGGGCTGGCTGCCGTCTTCGAGCGTGCGCACACACTGGGTCTTAGCACATCGCTTGACCCGAACTTCGATCCTGCGCAGCGATGGGTGGGAGTGCAGGAGTTGCTGGCGCACCTCGACGTGTTCTTGCCGAACCGGTCGGAGACGCTGGCAATCGCGGGCCGAATTGCGGGCCAGACCTTCGAGGACGTTGCGGCGGCTGGCTTGTTGTTGGCCTCGCGCGGGCCTGTCGTTGTCATCACCGACGGCCGAAACGGCGCTCTGCAGGTAAACCCTGATGGCTCGCGGGTTCACGATGCGGGCAACCCGGTCGAAGCTGTCGACACGACTGGAGCCGGCGACACCTTCGCAGCTGCCTATCTCGATTCGCTCCTGCGCGGATTGCCTGCGGCGGAATGCCTGCGGCGCGCGGTGCTCGCCGGTGCGCTGTCGACGTCCGCAATCGGTGGTACGGCGGGGCAACCGACCATCGATCAACTTGTGCAAGCGACGGTCGATCATCGTGTTTTGACCACTGAGGATGCAGATGCCGCACGTCAGCAGTGAAATTCGCCGTCAGCCCGAATCGTGGACGAGTGCGATCTCGATCGCGCCATCGGTAAGCACTGCGCTGCCGCGACCTGGCGAGCGTGTTGCCGTCATCGGTTGCGGCACCTCCTGGTACATGGCCGAGGCGTATGCGACCTTGCGCGAATCGCTGGGCCACGGTGAAACCGACTACTTCGCTGCTGCGGACCTGCCGTTGAACCGCAGCTATGACCGTTTGGTAGCCATCACCCGATCGGGGACCACCACAGAAGTGTTGTCGGCAGTTGCGGCGGTTTCGTTTCCGACCACCACGATCACCGCCGACGCTTCGAGTCCGGTTGTTGCCGCTGCCGATCAGTCGATCGTGCTCGACTTTGCCGATGAGCAGGCGGTCGTGCAGACGGTGTTCGCGACGACCGTGTTGATGCTCCTGCGGGCGTCTCTGGGCGAGCAACTCGCTGGAGTCATCGCTCAGGCTGAGCAGGTTCTATCGACTCGGCACGATCCCGCACTCGACGGTGCACGACAGTTCACATTTCTCGGCCAGGGCTGGGCTCATGGCGTGGCCAAGGAAGCTGCGTTGAAGATGCGGGAGAGCGCGCAGGCATGGACCGAGGCATATCCGCAGATGGAATACCGGCATGGGCCAATCTCGATCGCCGAGCCGGGACGCGTCGTGTGGATTTTCGGGCCGCCCGTTCGTGGACTCGTTGACGACATCACAGCCACGGGAGCGACCCTGATCTGTGACGAACTCGACCCGGTCGCCGATCTCGTCCGCGTGCAGCTGCTGGCTGTTCAGCTCGCTGAGGCTGCTGGACTCGACCCTGACCGACCTCGAAACCTCAGCCGCTCGGTCGTGCTCGAAACCCAATAGCGACATGCTGACCACGACAGCGAGCTTGGTTCGAGCCGCGACGGCGAATCGCACGCCTGTACTTGCTTTCAATGTCATCACGCTTGAGCACGTCGAGGCTGTGTGCCGCGCTGCCGAGCGAACCGATCGGCCGGTCATTCTCCAGATCAGTGAGAATGCTGTTAAATATCACGGTGGTGCCGCCGCTCTCGCGGCAACCTGCCGCATCCTGGCCGAAGAGAGTTCGGCCGCGCTTGCGTTGCACCTCGACCACGTCGAGAGTCTGGAGCTCGCCTACAGCGCGCCTGCGCTCGGAGTGAGTTCATTGATGTTCGATGCATCGCAGTTGCCCGATGCGCAAAACACCAACACAACACGCGAGGTTGTTGCGTGGGCCCACGGGTGCGGGCTGTTTGTGGAAGCTGAGATCGGCGCTATCGGTGGCAAAGGCAACGCGCATACGCCGGGCGTGCGCACCGACCCAGACGATGCTGTGAGGTTCGTTGCAGAAACAGGGGTCGACGCACTGGCTGTCGCCGTGGGCAGTAGTCACGCGATGACGCAGCGATCGGCGCAACTCGACCAGGAGCTCATCAAGACGCTCGCCGGCGTCTTGTCGGTGCCGCTGGTCTTGCACGGTTCCTCCGGCATCGCTGATGCTGACCTGCGCACCGCCGCCGCGAACGGGATCGTGAAGATCAACATCGGCACGCTTTTGAACATCGCCTTCACCGGGGCAGTCCGGGCCAGCCTTGCCGCCGACGTTGAGCAGGTCGATCCGCGGAAGTACCTACGTGCGGCGCGAGACGCGACTACTGACGCGGTGGCCGGCGTCCTCGAAACGTTAGGGCACGTACAAGATCAAACTGTGGACGATATGCACTGATATGTGCTAAATGTAAGATATGGAGTCTTGCGCTCGAGTCAGTGTCCGAGCGTGAGGTTGGCCAGTTTGCTGTCCGCGAGGTCGCGAACAAGCCTCACTCTGGCGACTGTTGCGTTGATTCCTGTGGGAGTGCTTGCTGCGAGCAGCATTGCGCTGGCTTCGCACCAGGTCACAAGCGTCGTCCACAAACAAGTTGCCACTACCGCAGCAGTCACCACCGTCGTGGTCGGTCAGCAGACGAGCGATTTGCTCTCCTTGTTGGCTAGCTACTCGTCGCGCATCTCGCTGATCAACGCACTAGCCGGCGTCGGGACAAGCGATACGACCATCGACGAGAACCTGCAGAGCCTCGCTGCCTCGACACCCGGAATTTCCGCGGCGTTTGTCACGGATGTTCACGGTGTCTCGCGCGCCCTCTACCCCGCTACGCCGGGAATCATCGGCACCAGCTTTGCGTATCGCGAATGGTTCACCGGCCTGGTCAAGACGGGCAAACCATACGTGTCGAGCGCCATCGTGACCCACGAGGCGACCCACACGCTCGCGGTGACGTTTTCGACGTACATCAGGACAGCAGACGGCACCCCGGTCGGGGTGCTCGGCTTCAACTACAGCCTCCAGTACATCTCCGCTTTCGCTTCGAATGTTGCTAAGGCTCAGGGAATCACGCTGCTCGTGACCGACCGAGCGGGTACGTCGTTGACTGCTGGCGGTGTCGGCGGGTTGGTATCCATCGCGGGCGACCCGCGGGTGGTTCAAGCGAAGGCTGGGAAGTCCGGCGTCGTGGAATACAAGCCTGTGCTGCCGACGGGCGGTCATGGTCCGACGGTTCTGTCGGCTTACGCGCCAGTTCCCGATATCGGCTGGACAGTAGTTGCCTCGGTTCCTACCCACGTCGCATTCGCAGGGCTCGTCCGCCTGCGTGACACCGTGCTTGCTATTACCGCCGTGCTGGTGCTCGTCCTGCTTGCTGGCATCGGGATCATTGCCCGCTCCGACCGCCGCAGACGCGACTCCGAACTCCAGGTTCAGCGTCGAGATCGAGAGCTCGCACGAGTGCTGGAGTCGACAGACGAAGGCTTCGTCTCGATCGACGGTGCCGGGTCGATCATCGGGTGGAACGCGCAAGCCGAGAGGATTTACGGTTGGTCGGCAGCTGAGGCAATTGGCCGGGATGCAATGGAAACGTTGCTGCCGGCGGCGTCCCGTCAGCAGTACACAGATGATCTCGCGGCATCTGCCGCAGGGGGCGAGTCCGCACTGGTCGGGCACCGAACGGAGATGACCGCGCTGCATCGCGACGGTCATGAGATGCCGCTCGAGGTTGGAGTTTGGGCGCACGAGGACGGCGGTGGGTTCAGCGCGTTTGTTCGCGACATCACCGCGCGCATCACCATCAGGGCGGATCTCGAGGCAGCTCGCGACCATGCGATGCAGGCTTCGCGTCTCAAGAGCGAGTTCCTGGCCAACATGAGCCACGAGATCCGCACGCCGATGAACGGCGTGATCGGCATGAGCGGCCTCCTGCTGAACACCGATCTCGACGCGACGCAACGTGACTACGCCGAGACGGTGACCTCGTCGGCGGAAGCGCTCATGACCGTGATCGACGACATCCTCGACTTTTCGAAAATCGAGGCAGGCAAGCTCGATATCGAAACTGTGACGTTCGACCCGCGATCAGTCGTCGAGGAATGCGCGGCGCTCCTTGCGCCCCGTGCCGAGGAACAAGGCCTCGAGTTGACGTGCGAGATCGACGCAGCCCTGCCTGCTGCACTCGAGGGCGACCCCGGACGGCTACGGCAGGTTCTACTGAATCTCATCGGCAACGCAGTGAAGTTCACTGCGATGGGCGAAATCAACCTGAGCGCACGCCGTGTCGATGATGGTGGGTCTGGACTCGCCACGATCGAACTGTCGATTCGCGACACCGGCATCGGCATGGCTGGAGCCACCCTCGAGCACCTGTTCGACGCGTTCACTCAGGCCGACACCTCGACGGCGCGGCGCTTTGGCGGTACCGGCCTCGGTCTTGCGATATCGCGCCAGCTTGTCGAGCTCATGGGTGGCACATTGAACGTGACGAGTGAGCTCGGTGCAGGCAGCACGTTCGTTGCGGTGATTCCGTTTGCGGTCGGCACCGCGGTCCCTCACGATGACGCTGCCAATCTGGTCGGGGTGCGCGCTCTGATCGTCGACGACAACGCCACCAATCGCCATGTGCTTCGGGAGATGGTGAAGGGCTGGGGTTGTGTCGCGGTTGTTGCAGCCTTGGCCGATCCCGCCATCGCTCTGCTACTCGCCGCGGTGGCAAAGGCCGAGCCATTCGACGTCATGCTCCTCGATCTGAACATGCCCGAAGTCGACGGCTATGCGTTGGCCCGTATGGTGCGCGCGGACCGGCGCTTGGCGTATATCCCAATGGTCATGCTGACGAGCTCGGCTCAGCGCGGTGAGGCAGAACGAACCCAACAAGCCGGCATCGTCGCCTACCTGACCAAGCCAGTCAGGGCCGCTCTCCTGCGCGCTGCGATGGCCCGCGCCCTGAACGGCGCACTCGCAGGTGTTCAGGATTTTCCCTCCACCGTCGAGCTCCCACGTACCGAGGGATTCACCAATGGAGGCAATGTTGCGTCTGACGGGCCGTTGATCGCACCTGATACCCGGCTAGCTTCGCCAATCCCGCCTCTTCCAATTCCAGCTGCGCCCTCTCCAAGCGGTGGCACATCTGTTGTGCTGGTTGTCGAGGACAATGTCGTCAATCAAGCAGTGCTCACTGCACAGCTCGCGAGCATCGGCTATCGCGCGGACGTCGCCGAGAACGGATTCGATGCTCTCGAGGCGATGAACCGCCAGCACTACGCTGCCGTGTTCATGGACTGCCAGATGCCGGTGATGGACGGGTACGAAACGACCCGTGCGCTTCGTCAACGCGAAGGTGACCAGCGACACACCTGTGTGATTGCCGTGACTGCTTCCGCGATGGTCGCGGACCGTGACCGTTGCCTCGAGGCCGGTATGGATGACTACCTCACCAAGCCGATCAAGGCAAGCGATCTTCTCGCGAAGCTGACGTACTGGGTGCACGGCGATACGCACCGATCGCCGATCCCGAAGTAGTGGGCCGAGTGTTATCCCGCGGCGCCCAGGGCTGATTCGATCGTCTCGAGCCCTTCAACACGGTTGCGGCCAAGCTCCTTGGCGCGGTACAGCGCTTCATCGGCTTCTTTGATGACGGCGGTTGCGGCTCGCGGGCGTTCGGCGTCCATCACGGCGACGCCACCGCTGATCGTGAGAAACGCACCGACCTCGTCTGTTTGTCGCACGGCGAGTCGCTCGACAGCACTGCGCATTCGTTCGACAGCCTGGATCCCGGTCGTCATGGATTGTTCAGGGAAGATGCAGAGGAACTCCTCGCCGCCATAGCGATAAATCGCATCGCCGCTGCGAGCCTCCGCCTTGAGTTGCGACGCAACCGCCTGCAGTATCCGATCTCCAGCCTGATGGCCGAATGCATCGTTGTAGGCCTTGAAATGATCGATGTCGATCAGCGCGATGCAGTAGCGGTGTCGATAGCGGGTGACCCTAGCTTCGAGAAATTCCAAGTCCTCGTCGAGCGCTCGCCTGTTTCCAAGCCGGGTGAGCGGGTCACGTCGGGCGATCGCCTTCAGGTCGTGGTTGAGCTCGTTCAACTCGGTGCGGTTGTCGGCGAGCTGGGCGTGTAATGCGGTCACCCTGGTGGCGGCAATCAGCCGTATCTGAAGGTCGTCTGGATTGAGCGGTTTTACCAAGTAGTCGTCGGCACCCGCCGTCATTCCTTCCAGGATCTCGCTGAGCAGACCTTGGCCGCTCACAATGATGAAGTAGACGTATCTGCTCACGTCCCGCTCGCGGATCTTGCGGCATAACTGCGGGCCGGTTAGGCCCGGCATCCGCCAGTCGCTGATGACAACGTCCGGCAACTGCGTCTGGAACGCGCTCCAGGCCTGGTCGCCGTCCGAGACCGTGTGACATTCATGGCCGAGATTGCGCAGGGCCGCCTTCACGATCAGCCTCGAGCTGGCGTCGTCGTCTGCCACGAGGATTCTCATGCTGGCGCTGCTAGCAATCCGAGTGCCGACCGGACCCGCCCCAGCTCGGCTTCGATGCGATCAAACAACGTCTTGCTGTAGGTGGGATCTGCTGCTGCCGACGGCATCGACAAGGTGGCGCACAAACGCGAGAGATCGGTGGCGCCAAGGTTTGCTGCAGAGCCGCTGAGTGTGTGTGCCGAGCGCACGACTGCGTCCGTGTCGCGACAAGCAAGTGCCGCTCGCAATTCGTTGATGCGGTCGTCGGCGTCCGCAATGAACAACGTGGCTAGCTGGCTCATGAGGTCTTGCCCCGTTGCCTCACCAAGTCGCTCGAGGCGCCGAATGATGGAGGCATCGAGCACGACCGGTCCGCTCTCCGCGTCGGCCAGTTCGGCTGGGTTGGCCGCGCCATCGCGGGATGCAGGTGGAACCCATCGCGCCAGCACGCCGGCGAGCGCGGCGACGCTCAGGGGCTTCTCGACGTGGTCGTCCATGCCGGCCGCCGTCCATTGATGCCGACCTTGTCCGGGCCCCGAGCCGGTGATCGCAATGATCGGGATGCGGGACTCCTCGCGCCCGCGGATCTCCGCAGTCGCGTCGTAGCCATCCATCACGGGCAACTCACACGCCATCACGATCGCCCGGTAGCTCGTCGACATCGCTGCGGCTACGGCAGCGGCACCGTCGGAGACGACATCGACGGTGAAGCCCAGATGACGCAGCATTGCCTGCGCTACCTGCTGGTCGAGGGGGTTGTGTTCGGCTAGCAGCACATGGCCAGCAGTGCCGTCAGGTCTCTTGGGCTCGCTGATGTCAGGCACGGAATCGGCCGAGCTCCTTCCGCACGTCGCAGGCCCAACTCGCCCCGCACAACGTCCAGACGGAACTACCTATCGGCCAAGTATGCGGTATTTAGCGATAATTCGGACAAGATCGTGGGCAACCCGGCGGTTCGGCAGGGGGACGGCGAGTGGTGCCAGTCAGCCGACGTCAAGGTCGTCCGCGTCTCGCGTCCAGACGTAGACACCGCAGCTTGCGATCTGCAGTATTCGTCCTCGTGCGCCTAAATGAGTTTCCTCGGTACGAACTGACCTTTGGCCCGAGTCCGGTCCACCCGCTCAAGCGACTTTCGCAGCACCTCGGCGGTGCCCAAATATGGGCCAAGCGCGAGGATGTCAGCAGTGGTCTCGCCTACGGCGGCAACAAGATTCGCAAACTGGAGTACATCGTCCCGGACGTGCTCGCATCTGGGGCTGACACGCTCGTCTCGATCGGCGGGTACCAGTCGAACCACACCCGCCAGGTTGCGGCCGTCGCCGCACACCTTGGGCTGAAATGCCGCCTGGTGCAAGAGAAGTGGGTCCCGTGGGATGACCCGGTCAACGACAAGGTCGGAAACATCTTGCTCTCGCGCATGATGGGCGCCGACTCGCGTCTGAACCCGGCTGGTTTCGACATCGGCATCCGCGACTCGTGGCGGGAAACACTCACCGCGGTGGAGGCCGAGGGCGGCGTGCCGTACGCCATCCCCGCGGGTGCGAGCGAGCACCGTCTTGGTGGATTGGGCTTTGCGAACTGGGCGTTCGAGGTGGCTGCGCAGGAGAAGAGCCTCGGCGTGCATTTCGACACGATCGTGGTGTGCACCGTCACGGGCTCGACGCACGCCGGCATGATCGCTGGTTTCGCGGCGCTGGAGGCCGAAACAGGTGTGCGACGCCGCGTCCTCGGCATCGACGCCTCTGCCACTTTGGAGAAGACGCGCGATCAGGTGAGGCGGATCGCGTCCCACACCGCAGAACTCATCGAACTCGGTCGCGAACTGCGCGACGACGAGACGACCGTTCTCGAAGGCTGGGCAGGAGATGTGTACGGCATCCCGGTCGACTCGACGATGGAGGCCATGCGGCTGGGTGCCCAGCTCGAGGCGATGATCACTGACCCCGTCTACGAAGGAAAGTCGCTGGCCGGCCTCATCGATCTGGTCAAGGAAGGTGAGATTCCCAAAGACTCGACCGTGCTCTACGCCCATCTAGGCGGCCAGCCAGCGGTCAATGCCTACTACAAGTTGTGGGAACCGACATGAGCTCGCTGGGTTAGCTGGCGAGCGCGGCTGTGATCGCGGCTTGTACGGACGTGGACAGAGCGGCGTCTCCACCGAAGATTTCGGCGTTGGTGATCGTTGCCTTGGCCGCGCCCAGGTAAGTGCTAGTCGCGGTGGCCAACGCGGTTGGGGCGGTGAGCAGGATCGGGCCGCCGGCATGCGCCTGGTACGCGCCGCCACTCAGTGCATCCGGGAACGTGACGCCACTGGCGAGGCCGACGCTGGTCGGTGCGCTGAAGATCGCGGTGGCGACCGCGGCGGCGGTGGCGTACCGATCAGCACCTTGCAGCGGAGTCGCGGCAGGGTCGGCTGCGACGGCCGGTCCGCCGACGGCGTAAACCGTGCCGGGGTGCGCAGTTAGGTAGGCCTTCACCGTAGTCGGCAGACTCGAGCCGTCGGTCAGCAACACCACACCGTGCGATGCCGCAGCGGCCGGGCCGGCGCTGAGCGCGTCAGGGAAGTTGGTGCCGGTGGCGAGGAACACGGTGCTCGGGCTGCCCAATGCGGTGGCCACTTTCAGGGCGGTGTCGTACCGGTCGGTGCCGGCGTAGCGCACGACCGTGAACCCGAGATTGGTCAGCGTAGTAGCGATGCTGTTGGGGATCGCGGCGGTGCCTCCGAGCAGGTAAACGGTGCCGTGGGCTGGCAGCACCCGCACGATGCCGGCCTGGGTCTGTGGCGTCAACGAGCCGCCCTGGACGAACAGCAGCGGCGCGTTCCTCGCGGCTGCAAGTGCGGTCCCGACGAGCGCGTCGGGGTAGTTGTCGGCTCGGGCCAACACCACTGCACCAGCACTGCCATCGGTTGGGAACTCGGCGTTCATCGTCGCCACCGCCGTCAGAAAGCGATCGGTTCCAGCGATGCGGACCACGGAAGTGGGCGTCGTCGCAGGTGCCACCGCACCGCCGCCACCGCCGCCGCCACCGCCACCCCGCCGCCACCGCCGCCGCCACCGCCGCCGCCGCCACCGCCGCCGCCACCGCCGCCGCCGCCGACCGCGTCGACTTCGTAGCTGAGTGAAGTGCTAGTCGACGAGGAGAACGCAGCCGGATCTGTCGGCGTGAACATCGCGGTGATCGAGTGAGTGGCCTGACTCAACGACGACGTTGCCATGCTCGCCGTCCCGCCCGAAACCGTGACCGGCGAGCCCAAAGCAGACGAGCCGTCCATGAACTGCACCGACCCGTCAGCGGTCGGGCTGACCGTCGCCGTAAACAGCACCGACGTGCCGACAGTCGTCGGAGAACCAGGGACGGCAACAACCGACGTCGTTGTCGTCACTGCGAGGGCGGACGCCGGGGAGACCGACGTCGTCGTTGAGTTGGTCGCGCTGAGGTTGTCGGTAACGGTGAGTTTCACCGTGTAGGTGCCGCCGGCTGTGTAGGCATGTGTGGGGTTGGGGCCGGTGGCCGAGTGGCCGTCACCGAAGTCCCAGGTGTAGTTCGTGATGGTGCCGCCGGTGTCGGACGAGGCCGAACCGTCGAACACGCACGACAGGTCGGTGCAGTTCGCAGTGAAGGCCGCCACGGGCGTCGACGCGGCCGTCGTGCTGTTGAAGTGAGACAGCACCGTGGTCGCTGACAACGCAGTCGGGTAGATCGCGACGTCGGCGATTGACCCGGCCAGGTAGCCGTTCGACGGAGCGGATGGCCAGCCGGCGAGGCTGTCGCCACCTACCCGCCAGTTGCCGTAATAGGCGGCGGTGTCGACCATCGTCGGATCGGACGCGACCTGCACGCCGTCGACATAGAGCGTGGCTCCGCTGGCGCCGAGAGTACCGACGACGTAGTGCCAGCTGCCGTCGTTGTAGGGCGTCGGGCTGGCGATCGCCGACATCAGGCCGGCGTCGGTCGGCCCGTTGTTGTAGGCACCGAAGTGCAGGTCGCCGCTGGCGTCAAAGTACAAGACGCGGTCTTCGATCTGGCTGTCATTCGTCTGCCAGAGCCCGTCACCCGCGATCATGCCGCCAGTCGTCGACGTGGTGTTCACCCATGCCTCGACGCTGTAAGTGGCCAATGGAGGAGCCGTGGCGAGTGAGCCGGAAGTGCTTGTCGAGTACACCGGATCAGTGATCGTGGACGGCGGGGTGAATGTGCCGGGAATCGTCGGGTCGCCCTGGAAGGCCACCGCGGTGCTTCCCGCGCGAGGTCCTGCGGCTCCGAAGGTGCCGTGAGCGCCCATCGTGAGGTCCGCGCCGCCGGCGTAGTCGTAAGCGAGTGTGCTGCCGCTCGGTTCGGAGAGCGGCCAGAACGCGATCGGCGCACTCGCGAGCACGCTCGCGGTATAGGGGTCGACGGTCGTCGAACTGATCGTGACCGAAGTCGCCGAGGACAGCACCGTGTTGCCGTACGGATCGGTGACCCGCACCTTGTAGGAGTGGGTGGAGCCTTGAACGAGGTTCTGGTCGACGTAGGACAGCGCGGGAAGGTCGTAGAACGTGGAGTTCACCGTCGTTGTGTAGATCGGCGTCGTGCTGCTGTCACGGGTGACCGCGTAGGTGAGCGTGCTGTTGTCCTGATCAGACGCTGCTTGCCACGCGATGCGGGCAGTGCCAGCTGACTGGGAGACGACGGTAGGCGCCAGCGCGGCAGCCGTGACGGCCGGTCCGACCTTGTTCGGCGCGATCGAGCTGATCGCGAACCGGACGAGGCCTTGCTGGGCGGTCCCGTTGACGGTCGGGAACTCACCGCCGTACGAGACGTAACTGGAGTTACCGGAGATCGACCAAGCCGCTTGGCTCTGGCCTGTGTAGGTGCCTTCGGTGAACGTCGGGTACCAGTCAAGCTGGGTGCCTGAGGGCTCGCCACCAAAGTTGTAGTACGTGGGTCCACCGCCGACGGTGAAGATGGCCGGGTGCAGCGAACCTGTCGGGTAAGTCGTCTCGGCCGCACCGAAGTGGTGCAACGCCTGGATCGGGCCCGGTGTGGTCTGGGAGAAGGCGCCGATGTCGCTGCACTCGTGTTCGTGGCTGGCGCTGTACAGCACCTGGCCCATCGGGAACGTCGCGTAGGTGTCGCCGTGGCAGGTGTTCATCCAGATGATGGCGCCGGTGTCGGGGTTCATCGCGAACCGGCCCTCGAAGTTGCCGCCGTGGGTGTAGTAGTACCCGCCGCCGTACACCTGGGTCGCGTCGGCGGTAAGGCTGGTGAGGTTCGATGTCGCACCGAAGTCGGCAATCGGGTTGCTGGCGGCAAACGGCTCGTCGGCGCCCGTCAATGCGTCAACTGCGCCGAGGCCCGTGCGGGCGTCCGCGCCCAAGTGGTCGAACTTGCCTGCCACGATCACTCGCGAGCCGTCCGGCGCAAGCACCATGGCGCTCACGATCGCGGTCGCCGTCGGGTTTGTCGGGGTCACCAATGCGCTGGTCGAGGGATTCCATGAGAGCAACGTGCCGGCAGCCGAAAACGCTGCCAAGTGCTGGTGCGCGACGCCGTCGGCGGTACTGAACGAGCCCCCCACGTAGACCGTGGAATTGTTCGCGGTGACCGCCTTGGTGCTGCCGTTCAGATTCCCATCGAACGTGGAAATCAGCTGGCCAGTTGCAGTCGAGAAGGCCGCGATGTGGTTGTGGGTCAGCCCGTCAACCGAGGTGAAGTCACCGACGACGTAAACCGTCGAGCCGTCCGGCGATGCGGTGATCGCGAGACCTTGACCGTTGAGGCTGTGATCGAACGAGGTGATCAGGTTCCCGGTGGTGATGTCGTAGGCGAGCAAGTTGCTTCGCGCCACCGAGCCGGCACCACCGAGCGCGACACCTGCTGGCCGGGCCTGGCTGAAGCTGCCAGTAACGTAAACGGTGTTCCCGACTGTGACCTGGGCCCAGGCGACTCCGTCGATCTGCACGGTCGGCAATGCGTCGGCAGTGACCGTCGCGGGCAAGCCACCGACCGGGGCGCTGTCCGCGCTCGCGTTGCGTGACACAGACGCGGACGTCATGGTCAGTGCCCCAAGTGCCAGCACGGCTGCCGCGGTGCCCGCGACCCCACGAACCGAGACGCGCGGAAACAGCCGATCCGACATTTGCTTTCCCACCGAAAATCCCCCTCGGACCATGCGAGCGCAGTGCAACTCCCAGGCCTAGGGTGAGGCTTTGACGTCTCCTGTGTTCGCCGTTTGCCCAGACTTGGCGATTGAGTACCCGTTCGGCCTATGTAGGTAAGCCAATCGCCGGTATCGGACAGGCATGGGTACGTCGCCCCCGCTTTACCCGCCGTAGGCCGGGCTAGGGACGCGCTTTGCGCGATTGTCGCGTTCTAGCCACCTGAGCTTTCCCTCCCAGCCGAGCTAGGAGGGCAGAGTCACTGCTGACCTTGTACCCACTCACGATTACTCGACTGAGGGAGTTGCACCATGTCGAAATACCGCCGCCCTACCGCCATCGGATTAACCGCGGTCGGCGCCGTAGCGATGTGTGCGTTCTCGAACCTGCCGGCAAATGCTTCTCCACTGAGGAGCAGCCCGCACGCGGGCAAACACGTCCTGCTGATCTCTGTCGATGGCATGCACCAGAGTGACCTTGACTGGTACATCGCCCACCACCCGAGTTCGACGCTGGCCAAGCTCACTCGCACCGGCAGCGAGTACACGAACGCGAAAACGTCAAACCCGTCGGATTCCGACCCTGGCGGCACCGCGTTGATGACGGGCGGCAACCCGAAGACGACTGGCATCTATTACGACGTGGAATACAGCCACACGACGGATGAGCCTGGCGCTGCATGCACTCCTGGCCAGCCGGCTACTGGCGGCGACGTTATCTACGACTCGCCCGACGACAAGTTGGCGAGCGTCAACGACTTCATCAACCCGGCTAACGGCACCTTCCCGTCTTTCGACGAGAACGGATCGATCTTCGCGAACGGTGTCGACACCAACCCGGCCGCGATTATGAACCTGAAGAACGACGCCTCGTCGTTCAACACCGCGACCTTCCCCGTCGACCCGGCGACCTGCAAAAACATCATGCCTTGGGACTACCTCGGCGATAACACGATCTTCCAGGTCATCCACAATGCTGGCCTTCGCACCGCCTGGTCTGACAAGCACGCCGTCTACATGTCGTTCAACGGCCCTGGATCGAACGGGCAGAGCATCGACGACTACTTCGGGCCGGAAATCGACTCGCAGGCGGTCGAGCCGAACGGCGTCCCTTACCCGCAGGACAACGACTGGGCCCACATCGATGCAGCTACCAAGCAATACGACGGCTACAAGGTCCAGGCCATCCTGAACGAGATCGACGGTCTCGATCACTCGGGCAAGACCAAGGTCGGCACGCCCGCGATCTTCGGCATGAACTTCCAGACTGTTTCGGTCGCAGAGAAGATCCCGTCGACCCCGACGACGTTGATTGGTCCTGACAAGAACGGCAACTACACCACCAGCGCCCCGCAGGCAGGTGGCTACCAGTTCGTCAACGGCAAGCTCGTCCCCGGTCCGGTCCTGTCGAGCGCTCTTGATTACACCAACGCCCAGCTCGCCCGCATGGTCGCAGAGATTCACAAGGACGGACTGTCGGCCTCGACGACGATCATCGTCACTGCCAAGCACGGTCAATCGCCGCAGAACCCGAACGAACTCGTCACCATTCAAGACGGACCGATCATCAGCGCGATCAATGCCGCGTGGGCGCAGACCCATCCCGGCAACACCAAGCTCATCGTCGCCGGCACCGACGACGACGTATGGCAGTCCTACCTGTCGGACAACTCGCAAGTCGCCGACAACTTCGTCAAGACCTACTTGTGGAACCACACCGCTCAAGGACTCGACGTCGACCACAACCCGGTGACCGTCCAGCACTCCGGCCTCGCGCAGATCTGGGCCGGGGCAGGCGCTGCCCACTTCTTCGGCGTCCCGGTCAACAACGGTCACTACCCCGACGTGTTCGGCAAGGTGCAGGAAGGCGTCGTCTACTCAGGCCCGAGCAAGCTTGCCGAGCATGGCGGTATGAACGTCGGCGACCAACATGTCTTGATGGTCGTCAACGGTCCGAACATCCGGGCCCAGGTCAGCTCGGCCGCCGTCGAGACCACCCAGGTCGCGCCGACGATCCTTTCTGTCTTGGGACTCAACCCGGCCGCGCTCACCGCCGTGAGGAGTGAAGGCACAAAGGTCCTCCCTGGCCTCGCCCGCTCTCACTCGCACCGCTGACGTACACACCAGGGAAAGCACACCAGCGAAGGCCGGGGCTGTTCGCCCCGGCCTTCGTGGTTTTGACGTGGATTTTGACGCCCACCTAGGATTTCTCGGTGGAGCGGGTGACCGGGATCGAACCGGCATGGCCAGCTTGGAAGGCTGGGGCTCTGCCATTGAGCTACACCCGCGAGTCGATCGTCCGCAGCCGCCTAGACTACCTGGCACGCCCCGGGGCGTAGCGTAGTGGCTAGCGCGCCTGCTTTGGGAGCAGGAGATCGGGAGTTCGAATCTCCCCGCCCCGACTGGTTCCGCATCATCCTTCGGTAGCCTCGTCGTCCGCCCATCTTTTTCCGATCGTTACTGCCGACCGTTACTGCCCAGGGAGTTGCTGTCCGTGAAGAGCGAAGTCGAGACCCTGAGTCCGACCAGGGTCAAGCTCACCGTCGAGGTGCCTTTCGAGGAGCTGACGCCGAGCGTCGACGCTGCTTACCGCAAGGTCGCCGGGCAGATCCGGATCCCGGGTTTTCGTCCCGGCAAGGTGCCGGCCCGCATCGTCGACCAGCGGATTGGTCGCGACGTCGTGCTCGACGAGGCGGTCAACGACGCGATCCCACAGTTCTACGGACAAGCCGTCGAGGCGGCCGATGTCCGTGTGCTCAGCCAGCCCGAGATCGAAGTCACCAGCTTCGCGGACGGCGAGCAGCTGACGTTTACGGCGGAGGTCGACGTCCGACCCGCTATTGAGCTGCCTGAGCTTACGAACATGCCGGTCACCGTTGACGACGCCGAGGTCACCGAGGCCGACGTCGATGAGCAGGTGAAGTCGCTCGCTGACCGCTTCGGAACTCTGACGTCCGTCGAGCGACCGGTCGAAGCGGGCGACTTCGTCAGCATCGATCTCAGCCTGAGTGCCGACGGTGAGCCGATCGAGGACGGCACCGCCACCGGCTTGTCGTACGAGGTCGGCAGCGAAGGGCTGGTCGAAGGCCTCGACTCGGCATTGCTCGGTCTGTCGGCGGGGGAGTCAGCCGAGTTCGACACCGCGCTCGGCGGTCCGCTCGCGGCTGCCAAGGGCCGGGCGTCTGTCACGGTGCGCAGCGTGCGTACCAAGCAGTTGCCGACCCTCGACGACACCTTCGCCCAGGAAGCTAGCGAGTTCGACACGCTCGCCGAACTGCGCGGCGACCTGCGGTCGCGGCTCGAGCGCGTGAAGAGACTCGAGCAGGGCATGCAAGCTCGCGACAACGTTCTCGAGGCGCTGTTGGGCAAGGTCGAGATTCCACTGCCGGAGCGAACCGTCGAGGACGAGATCCGCAACCGCCGCGACTCGCTCGAGCAGCAACTGGCCGCGAACGGACTCGACCTCGATGCCTACCTCGCGTCGCAGAACGAGTCGCTGGAGGCTCACGAGGCCCACACCAAGGTCGACGTCGAGCGCGACCTGCGCGCCCAGTTCGTACTTGACGCGGTGGTCGTGAAGGAAGAGCTCGGGATCGAAGAGGCTGAGCTGACCGAATACATCGTCCGCCGCGCCACCCGGGCCGGAGTGAGTCCCGACGACTACGCCCAGCAGCTGGTGCGCACCGGCACCGTTCCGCTCGCTGTCGCCGACGTATTGCGCGGCAAGGCGCTCGCTTACGTCCTGGAGAACGCCGTGGTCACCGACGCGTCCGGCCGGACCGTCGACCTCAATCGTCTGGAGCAGGACGTCGCCGCCGGGTCTGAATGACCGGCTGGTTGGGGTGCGCCTACAGCGAACAGTGCGCGAGAGTGTCCCGCGGAACACGATTGGCCGGTTAGGGTCGGATCGTTGGCTCCCGATAACTCCAGTAGGCACGTCGCGCGCACCTTGCAGTGATGCTGCAGGCGCCCGACCAGCGAAGACGAGCAGGTGAAGAGCGTGGCGCTGTACTCCCCGGCCTCCGGTTCGGTTGACGATCCGCAAGGGCGGATGCCGTCCTCTGGCGTGTCCCCCGACGACGACGTCTTCAACAAGCTGCTGAAGAACCGCATTGTCATTCTCGGCTCGGTCGTCGACGACGCGATCGCCAACAAGATCTGCGCGCAGCTGCTGTTGCTCGCTGCCGAGGATCCCGAGCGCGAGATCTACATGCACATCAACTCACCCGGTGGCTCGGTCGACGCCGGCATGGCGATTTACGACACCATGCAATACGTGCCGTGCGACGTTGCGACTGTCGGCATGGGCCTCGCGGCCTCGATGGGCCAGTTCCTCCTGTGCGCCGGCGAGCGGGGCAAGCGTTACGCGTTGCCGCACGCGCGGATCATGATGCACCAGCCCTTGGGCGGCATCGGCGGTTCCGCATCCCTCATCGCCATTCAGGCCGAGCAGATGCTCTACACCAAGAAGAAGCTTCAGGAGCTGACCGCGCAGCACACCGGCCAGACAGTCGACCAGATCGAGAAGGACTCCGACCGCGAGCGCTGGTTCTCCGCCGAAGAGGCGAAGGACTACGGCTTCGTCGACCACGTGGTGCGCAGCGCCCGCCAGGTTCCCACCGAGACCACAGCGGTCTCCTGAAGAGCGAGGACCATCCCGTGAGTTCGTACGTGCCACCTGATCTCTTCGACGTCACCGTCGATCGCGCGCGCAGCCTTGCTGGTGCGATGCGGCCTGAGAGCCGCTACATCATTCCCGAGTTCCGTGAGCGCACAAGCACGGGCGACCGGATCCACAACCCGTACACCAAGCTGTTCGAAGAGCGCATCATCTTCCTCGGCGTCCAGATCGACGACGTGTCGGCGAACGACGTCATGGCCCAGCTGCTGACTCTGGAGTCGATGGATCCCGACCGCGACATCCAGCTCTACATCAACTCGCCTGGCGGATCTTTCACCGCGCTTACCGCGATCTACGACACGATGCAGTTCATCCGTCCCGAGGTCCAGACGATCTGCATGGGCCAGGCGGCTTCCGCGGCGGCGGTCATCCTGGCGGCCGGCGCCAAGGGCAAGCGGATCGCGTTGCCGAACTCGCGGATCTTGATCCACCAGCCGTCCAGCGAGGCCGGCGGCCAGGCCAGCGACATCGAGATCGCCGCCCGGGAGATCCTCCGGATGCGCGCGCTCTTGGAGTTCATGCTGGCCAAGCACACGGGTCGTACCGAGGCCCAGGTCCGGATCGATATCGAGCGCGACAAGATCCTGACCGCCGAGGAAGCCGTCGAGTACGGGTTGATCGACGAGGTCATCGTCAGCCGCAAGCTCACCCTCGCCGCCGCCAAATAGCGGCAGGGAGCCACACCTACGCAACGGTCGCAAGCCACCCGACGTCCCGGCAGCCAGCCGGACACGCCGTAACCGGCCCGCAGCGGGCCTTGAAGCGGTACCTTCGAAGTACCGCTGTACCACCGAGTACGAGCAGCTAGCCCGATTGGTTCCGCAGTCCGATACGTGTAGCAGGTCCGACGGTCAGGAGACGCATCCGGTGGCACGCATAGGTGACGGCGGCGACCTGCTTAAGTGCTCTTTCTGCGGAAAGAGCCAGAAGCAGGTGAAGAAGCTCATCGCGGGCCCCGGCGTCTACATCTGCGACGAATGCATCGACCTGTGCAACGAGATCATCGAGGAAGAGCTTTCAGAGTCCGCCGACCTGAAGTGGGACGAGCTACCCAAGCCCCGCGAGATCTACGACTTCCTTGAGCAGTACGTCATCGGCCAGGACATCGCGAAGAAGGCCCTCTCGGTCGCGGTCTACAACCACTACAAGCGGATCCAGGCCTCAGGCAAAGAGTCGCGCACCGGTAGTGACAACGTCGAGCTCGCGAAGTCCAACATCTTGCTGATCGGCCCGACTGGGTGTGGCAAGACATACCTGGCGCAGACGCTCGCGCGGATGTTGAACGTGCCGTTCGCCATCGCCGACGCGACCGCACTGACCGAAGCCGGCTACGTCGGTGAAGACGTCGAGAACATCCTGCTGAAACTCATCCAGGCCGCTGACTACGACGTCAAAAAGGCCGAGACCGGCATCATCTACATCGACGAGATCGACAAGATTGCGCGCAAGAGCGAGAACCCCTCGATCACCCGTGACGTGTCCGGTGAGGGTGTGCAGCAGGCGCTGCTCAAGATCCTTGAAGGGACGACGGCGAGTGTGCCGCCGCAGGGTGGTCGCAAGCACCCGCACCAAGAGTTCATCCAGATCGACACAACCAACGTCTTGTTCATCGTCGGCGGCGCGTTCTCCGGTCTCGAGAAGATCATCGAATCCCGAGTGGGCAAGAAGGGCATCGGCTTCGCCGCCACCCTGCACACCAAGCGTGACGCCGACGCGATCGACGCGTTTTCCGATGTGATGCCGGAAGACCTGCTGAAGTTCGGCATGATTCCAGAGTTCATCGGGCGGTTGCCCGTCATCACAACCGTCGCGAACCTCGACCGCGAGGCGCTGATCCGGATCCTCACCGAGCCGAAGAATGCCCTCGTTCGCCAGTACAAGAGGCTCTTCGATCTCGACTCGGTCGAGCTCGAGTTCAACGAAGAGGCCCTCGAAGCCATCGCAGATCAAGCGATCCTGCGGGGCACCGGTGCGCGTGGCCTTCGCGCCATCATGGAAGAAGTCTTGCTGTCGGTGATGTACGACATCCCCAGCCGCAAGGACGTCGCCCGCGTGCTGATCAACCGCGAGGTCGTGCTCGACAAGGTCATCCCGACACTGGTGCCGCGCGAGTCGGCGACAGCGGTCAAGCGCGAACGGCGCGAGAAAACTGCTTGATGCTCGCGCGCTGCACGACGTGACCGCCTGATGCTCGCGCGCTGCGCGACGTGACTGCCTGATCCCGGTTACAGAGGTTCGAAGGTTGCGGTGAAGTGCCGCAGCGTCGGCGGTTCGTCGACGATCCGCATTCCTCGCAGGGCGCTCGCGCGCTTTGCGACCGCCTCGCAGACCTCGATCGTGTAGTCGATGTGGCTCTGCGTGTAGGTACGCCGTGGGATTGCCAGCCGCACCAAGTCGAGGGACGCCGGCACCTCTGTGCCGTCGGGCTGTCGGCCGAACATCACGGTGCCGATCTCGCAACCGCGCACGCCACCCGTCTCGTAAAGCGCGACCGCCAATGACTGGCCTGGGTAATGCAGTGGCGGGATGTGCGGCAAGAACGCGCGCGCGTCGATGTAGACCGCGTGCCCGCCGATCGGTCGCACTACCGGGATCCCTGCCGCGTGTAAGGCCTCACCGAGGTAGGCCGTCGACCGGATCCGGTAACGCAGGTAGTCGTGGTCGACGGCTTCGCGCAGACCTTGGGCCAGCGCCTCGAGATCGCGACCAGCGAGTCCGCCGTAGGTCGGGAAGCCTTCGGTGAGGATCAGCAGCGTGCGGCATTTCGCAGCGAGAGCGTCATCGTTCATGGCGAGCCAGCCACCGATATTGCCGAGCGGATCCTTCTTTGCGCTCATGGTCATTCCATCGGCAAGGCCGGCCATTTCGCGCACGATGTTGGGCACGGTCGCATCCGCGAACTCAGGCTCCCTCGTCTTGATGAACCAGGCGTTCTCCGCGAAGCGGCACGCGTCGAGAAACAGCGGCAGGCCATACCTGTCGCAGATTTCGCGGACCCCCCGCAGGTTCGCCATCGAGACTGGTTGTCCACCGCCGGAGTTATTGGTGATGGTCACCATGACAAGCGGAACCTCGCCGGGCTCGGCTTTAGCCAACAGGGCGTCGAGGGCCTCCAGATCCATGTTGCCCTTGAACGGGTGGTCGGCTTGCGGGTCGCGACCTTCGGCGATCACCAGGTCGACGGCCCGTGCACCCGAGTACTCGACGTTCGCCCTCGTGGTGTCGAAGTGGGTGTTGTTTGGCACCGTCTTGCCGACCCCACCGACGGCGGTGAACAGGATCTTCTCCGCCGCGCGACCTTGGTGCGTCGGGATCACATGCTCGAACGGGAAGAGGTCGCGGACGCTGTCGCGAAACGCAAACCACGACGGTGACCCGGCATAGCTCTCATCGCCGCGTTGGATACCGGCCCATTGGTCGCGCGACATTGCGCCCGTGCCGGAGTCGGTCAACAGGTCGATGAGTACGTCAGCAGCCCGCAGATTGAACAGGTTGTAGCCGGCCGCACTGATCGCCGTCCGCCGCTCATCTTCGGTTGTGAGATGTAGCGGTTCGACACTGTGGATGCGAAACGGCTCGATGATCGTCTTGAAGGTCATGCCTGAGCGTAGGCCCAGATCCGGCGATCCCCGAGCTTAGCTCTTGACCTCGACCGCGCTAATAACCTGCCGAGCCAGGACGGCGAGCTGGCTGGGCGTGGTGTCTGCAGCGACCACGACGACCACGGCGGCGTCGTCGAGGGACGCACATGTCGTGACACTCGAAGCGTTCGTCACTGAGGTGCCGCACTCCATCCACCCACCAAACGGCCCGCTTCCCGTCGGGGCAAATGAAATCGTGTGCGAGTCGAAGAATGTCTTCGCGTCGGCGGCCGTCGCGCGTTTCGGCAACTTTCCGACAGATACCGCGAATACCGGTTGTCCGTCCTGGCCGTAGTACGCCGCCTTTGCTTGCGTCACGCCCGGTACGGCTTGCCGCAACACCGTGATCGGCGAACCGTCGGTTTCGAACAACTCACTGCTCGGCATCAACTGCTGGTCGAGCAGCGTCGTCGGCAACACCACGTTGCGATTGGCTGGCTTTGTCCGCTGGTTGAGGAACACCGGTATCACGATCGCGGCCAAGATCCCCAACACGATGAATCCGAGGACGCCGATCGCAAGGCCGATGAGGACCTTGGACGCCGTACTGCGGCCGGAGCCCGCACCGTAGTTGGCAGGCGCCGCGTGCTGAGGCACCCATGCCCCGGCCGGTGGCGGCGGAGCAAACGTGCTCAGGTTCGGGTTGCCGTACTGCGGCGGGCCGACCTGCTGGGGGGCGGCCTGCTGCGGATAACCAAAATGCGGCTGCTCGGCGTACTGCGGCTGGGGTGGGTAACCGGGAGCCATCGGGTAGGCGGTCGGCGGCGGGTAGTCGGCTGCGGGCGCCTCAGGTGCAGGTGCGTCCAGCGGCGGCGCGTACCAGCCCGGCACTGTCGGCGGGGTTGGCGGGGTTGGCTCGGTAGGTGTGAAAGGTGACGGCAGAGGCGGCGCCAACTGCGCCGGGGGCGCCGGCGGGGCGAACTGCGCCGGGGGCGCCGGCGGGCTGAAGGACTGGGCAGTCGGCGGGGCAAACTCGAGGGGCCCAACCGGCTCAGGTGTCTCCGCAGGCCTCGCTACGTCAATCAGTTGCGCGATCTGGATCGGCTCTGCTGGAGCGACGGGCGCCGCTGTCTCGAACGACTCGGCTGTGTCGACGGGCGCTGCGACATCGACGGGGGGCGTCTCTTTGCGGCCGCGGACGGTGAATCTGGGTCCACGCGGCTCCTTCGGTGGTCGCGCGTCCTTCGGCGCGCGTGGCTCCCTGGGAGGACGCGCTTCCCTGGGAGGACGCGCTTCTTTCGGCGCACGGGCTTCTTTGGGGGCACGCGCTTCCTTGGGGGCACGCGCTTCCTTGGGGACACGCGGCTCCTTCGGCGCACGAACCGGCCGAGTGCGCGACGAACCAGCGCCGGGCAGGATCGTCATAGCGAACGACGACTGAGGGATTTCTTCAGTCGTTTGCTGGTCGCCCCGCATGGCCCTCTCCTCTGGTGAGCCCGGTCATGGGACACCATGAGTACCTTCGGCCGGTCGGGTTGAGCGCTTAAGGGGCTCGCAACCCGTTCGTTGTCGCCGGCTCAGAATCCCTAGACTGCGCGGTGTGACTGCGACCGATCCTGCCGACTCTGCCGGGCCTGCCGGCGCTGCTGGCTCTGCCGGCTCTGCCGGGCCTGCCGGCGCTGCCGACAACACGCCGTCCGGCCTGCCCTCGGTCTATTCGCCTGCCTCGGTCGAGACCAAGCTCTACGAGCGCTGGGTCGAGCGGGGGTATTTCACCGCCGACGCGACCAGCGACAAGCCGCCCTTCACCATCGTGTTGCCGCCTCCGAACGTCACGGGGCAGCTGCACATGGGCCACGCGCCGCAGCACACGCTCATGGACGCCGTTACCCGGCGCCGTCGCATGCAGGGCTACGAGACGCTCTGGCTGCCTGGCATGGATCACGCCGGGATCGCCACCCAGAACGTGGTCGAGCGCGAGCTTGGCAAGGAAGGGATCTCGCGCGATGACCTGGGGCGCGAGGGGTTTGTCGAGCGGGTGTGGCAGTGGAAGGCGGAGTACGGCGGCCGGATCCTCGGTCAGATGCGCCGCTTGGGCGACGGGGTCGATTGGTCGCGAGAGCGCTTCACGATGGACGCCGGGTCGTCGCGCGCCGTCGGGACGATCTTCAAGCGCCTCTACGGCGACGGCCTGATCTATCGCGCCGAGCGGATCATCAACTGGTGTCCGCGCGACCGGACCGCGCTCTCGGACATCGAGGTCGACCACTCCGACGACGAGGGCGAACTGATCTCGATCTCCTACGGACCGATCACGGTAGCGACGACCCGCGTCGAGACCATGCTTGGCGACACTGCCGTGGCGGTGCATCCCGACGACCCTCGCTACGCGCACCTCGTCGGTACCGAGATCGAGCTGCCGTTGACCGGCCGGCGGATCCCGATCATCGCCGATGAACACGTTGATCCCGCGTTCGGAACAGGCGCCGTGAAGGTGACTCCGGCGCACGATCCGAACGACTTCGAGATCGGCCGACGTCACAACTTGCCTGCAATCACCGTGCTCGACGAGCGCGGTGTGATTACCGCGCACGGACCCTTCCAGGGTCTCGACCGGTTCGAGGCGCGGCCGGCGGTGACCGCCGCGCTGCGCGAACTGGGCCTCATCGTCGCCGAGAAGCGGCCCTACCTACATTCCGTGGGTCACTGCTCGCGATGCGACACCGTGATCGAACCGCGGCTGTCGCTGCAATGGTTCGTGAAAGTCGAGTCGTTGGCGAAGGCGGCCGGCGACGCGGTGCGCGACGGCCGGGTGACGATTCATCCGCCCGAGATGGCGCGTAACTACTTCGACTGGGTCGACAACATGCACGACTGGTGCATCTCGCGTCAGCTGTGGTGGGGTCACCGGATTCCGGTTTGGTACGGACCGGACGGCGAGGTGGTGGTCGTCGGTCCTGACGATGAGCCTCCGAGCAGCGACGGTTGGCGACAGGACGACGACGTCCTCGACACGTGGTTTTCTTCAGCTCTGTGGCCTTTTTCGACCCTAGGCTGGCCAGCTGATACGACCGACCTCGAGAAGTTTTATCCCACGTCTGTACTGCTCACGGGTTACGACATCATCTTCTTCTGGGTTGCGCGAATGATGATGTTTGGCCTATATGCGATGGCCGACCGCGGTCCGGAAGGCTCGGTGCCGTTCCGTACGGTGGCGCTCACTGGTCTGGTGCGCGACGACCGCGGCCGCAAGATGAGCAAGTCTGCAGGCAATGGCATCGACCCACTCGAATGGATCGACACGTACGGCGCCGACGCCGCGCGGTTCACCCTTGCCCGCAGCGCATCCCCTGGGTCCGACATCCCGGTGAGCGAGGAGTTGGCGCAGGGCGGCCGCAACTTCATCACCAAGCTCTGGAACGCGACTCGATTCGCGATTCTCAACGGCGCGACAGTTGAGGGTCCATTGCCTGACCTCGAGACGTTGCCGGCGACGGAGCGTTGGATTCTGTCAAGGTTGGCCCGCACCGCGGCTGATATCGACGGGTATTTCGACGACTTCCAGTTCGCCAAGGCATGCGACGCGCTCTACCACTTCACCTGGGATGAGCTCTGCGACTGGTACCTCGAGTTGGCGAAGCTGCCTCTCGAGAGGGGTGGCGCCGAGGCGACGGCGACCAGGCGGGTGCTCGGCCACGTGCTCGACGTGTTGCTACGACTCTGGCATCCAGTGATCCCCTTCGTGACAGAGGAACTGTGGACCACCTTGACGGGCGGCGAGACTGTCGTGTTGGCAACTTGGCCGACGGGGCTCGTGACAGGTGACGCAGCCGCGCTGGTCGACGTCGCCACGGTCGACGGTGCGGCCGAGGCGCTGACCACTCAACTGCAGGCGGTCGTCACTGAGGTTCGGCGGTTCCGCGCCGAACAAGGTCTTCGGCCGGCACAACGGGTGCCTGCAGACATCGACGGGCTCGCGAACGGTGCGCTCGCGCCGTTCGAAGACCAGATCCGGTCTCTTGCGCGACTGCAGTTACCGACCGATGACTTCCACGAGACGGCCGCCGTGGTGGTCGGCCACAGCGGACGCGCGGTGCGCGTTGCTCTCGATCTCTCGGGCACGATCGACATCGGCAAGGAACGAGCCCGCCTTACCAAGGCGTTCGACGTCGCGGTGAACGAGGTCGCGCTCGCAGAAGTCAAGCTGGCCGACGAAGCGTTTATCGCGAAAGCGCCGGTGCAGGTCGTCGACAAGATCCGCGCCAGGCTCCGCGACGCCCAAGCCGAAGTCGAACGGTTGCGCGGACAGCTCGACGCGCTGCCCCCTCCCTCATCGCAGCGATGATTGCCCCTATGAGTGAGCAGGCACTCGAGCTCGAACGTGTTGAGAACGAGTTGCTTGCACGCTGGCCAGAGTCGCGTATCGAGTGGAAGCCCGGTCGCATGACCGCACTCATGGATCTGATGGGCGATCCGCAGCTGGCCTACCCCTCGGTGCATATCGCCGGCACCAACGGCAAGACGTCGACGTCCCGCATGATCGATGCTCTGTTGCGTTCGCTCGACCTGCGCACCGGCCGTTTTACCAGCCCGCACCTCGAGTCGATCACCGAGCGCATCGCGATCGACGGCGAGCCGATCAGTCCCGCGCTGTTCGTCCAGACCTACGACGAGGTCGCGCACTTTCTCGAGCTGGCTGATAGCAGTGGTGACATTCGGCTGTCGTTCTTCGAGGCCGTCACCGCGATGGCGTTCGCGGCGTTCGCGGATGCCCCCGTCGATGTCGCCGTCGTCGAGGTTGGGTTGGGTGGTCGGCTCGACGCGACAAACATCGTGAACGCGCCGGTGGCCGTGATCACACCTGTTGACCTCGATCACATGGCCTACTTGGGCGACACGATCTCCGCCATCGCGGCCGAGAAGGCAGGCATCATCAAGCCAGACCAACAAGTGATTGTCGCCGCGCAACACCCTGATGCGATCGACGTCATCGTGTCGACGGCAGAGTCCGTGGGCGCCGAGCCGCTGCGCGAAGGATTTCAATTCGGCGTGATCAGGCGTGAGAACGCTGTCGGCGGCCAGGTACTTGCACTGCGGGGCTTGCACGGGGTGTATGACGAGGTGTTCCTGCCGCTTTACGGCGGCTATCAAGCGTCGAACGCTTCGTGTGCGCTCGCCGCCGTCGAGGCTTTTGCGGGCGTCGTCGAACCGCTTGATGCCGATCTCGTGCGTGCCGCCTTCTCCACAGTGCAGTCGCCCGGGCGTCTGGAGATTGTGCGAACATCGCCCACGATCCTTGTCGACGCAACCCACAATCCGGCCGGTGCGAGGGCGACTGTTGCGGCACTTGCCGAGTCGTTTGCCTTCCGCCGCCTCGTCGGCGTGGTTGCGGTACTCGGTGACAAGGATGCCGACGGCATGCTCGAGGTGCTCGAGGGATTCCTTGCGCACGTGGTCATCACGCAGAACAGTTCGAGCCGTTCGATGCCAGCCGATGACCTGGCAGCAATCGCGATCGACATCTTCGGTGCCGACCGGGTCGATGTCACGACACACCTTGACGAAGCGATCAGCATTGCGGTCGAACGAGCGGATGAGGACGACGAGGACGAGTTCGGCGGTGGGGGAGTGCTGATCACCGGTTCCGTGGTGACCGCGGGCGAAGCTCGCCGGCTGCTGAAGCTGAGATGAGCGCGCAAACGGGCGGCTCGACCGGCGGGCCGCCGCTGCCGCCTTCGGAGTATGACGGCGACGATGTCGCGCGGATGTATCGCGAGGCGGTGAAGGGAAAGCGACGGCTGACGTCGAGTGTGCTGGCGATGGAAGTTGTGGTGTTCTGGTTGGCCATCATCGTTGCCGTCATCCAAGACCACGTCTCGGTTGCCGCGGCGCTGTCGGTAGGCGGAGCGCTCGCGGTTGGTTGCATCGTCGTCGCCGGGATGATTCGCAGACCGTGGGCCTACGTCGCGGGTGGTGCATTGCAGGTGCTCGCCATTGCCTGCGGGTTTGTCGTGACGGTCATGTTTGTGATTGGTGGCATCTTCGCTGTGCTTTGGGTCGTGTGCATCCGCTTGGGCGATGCCGCGCTGGAGCGCGCGAAGCAATTCGAGACGTACGTCGGCGTGCCCCCTACCCCGCTGCCGACGTCCAGCAAATCTAAGGTGCCCTGACAAAATCTAAGGTGGCCTGACGAAATCTAAGGTGGCTCGACGCATAAACGGTTGGGGTAAAGGTGGCCCCGCGGGGTAGCGTCCAAGGATGACCGATTCGCAACCGCAGTCGCTGATCCATGCCCGCGGACTGGTCAAGAAGTTCGGCGAGTTCGTCGCCGTCGATGGCATCGACTTCGACGTCGCGCCGGGCGAAGCGTTTGGATTCCTCGGTCCTAACGGAGCCGGTAAGTCGTCGACGATGCGCATGATCGGCTGCGTCTCACCGCCGACGGCCGGCACGTTGCGGATCCTTGGGCTCGATCCCCACCGCGACGGCCCGGCGATCAGGGGCCGTCTAGGCGTCGTACCGCAACAGGACACCCTCGACCTCGAGTTGACCGTGCAGGAGAACCTGCTGATCTACGGCCGCTACTTCGGGCTGTCGAAAGCAGAGGCGAACGAGCGCGCCATCGAGCTACTCGACTTCGTGCAGTTGCTCGACCGCGCAGGAGACAAGGTCGAGCCCTTGTCTGGCGGCATGAAGCGTCGGCTCACCATCGCGCGGTCGCTCATCAACCGCCCCGACGTGTTGCTACTTGATGAGCCGACCACCGGGCTCGATCCGCAAGCCCGCCATGTCGTCTGGGACAGATTGTTCCGTCTGAAACAGCAGGGCGTCACGCTCGTTCTCACCACGCACTACATGGACGAAGCCGAGCAGTTGTGTGACCGGCTTGTGGTGATGGACAAAGGAACGATTGCGGCTGAAGGATCGCCGCGCGAGTTGATCAACGAGTACTCCACTCGCGACGTCGTCGAGGTGCGCTTCGCCGTCGGTGAAAACGAGATCGGCGCCGACAAGCTTCTCGGCCTCGCACCGCGCATCGAGGTGCTGCCCGACCGCGTGCTGCTCTACACCGACGACGGCGACGAGTGCGTCGACGCGGTGAACGATCGCGGTGTCCTGGCGGTATCGACGCTCGTGCGGCGCAGCACACTCGAAGACGTCTTTCTCCGTCTCACCGGCCGGACGTTGGTCGACTGATGACGTCGACCTCGATTTCCTCCCTCCCCGCAATCCGTTCCTATCGGTACTGGTTGGCGGCATACCGGCGCACCTGGCGCGGCAGTATCAGCACCAGTGTCGTGAGTCCGGTGCTGTACCTCGCGGCCATGGGAGTCGGGTTAGGTTCACTGGTCCACCGCAGTGCGGCAATCGGCGGTGTCACCTACTTGCAGTTCATCGGCCCGGGCCTGCTGGCCGCAACGGCCATGCAGGTCGGCGCTGCCGAATCGACGTATGCAGTGCTCGGATCGTTCAAGTGGATTCGCGTCTACCACGCAATGGCGGCGACTCCGCTCATGCCGATCGACATCCTGATAGGTCACCTCTTGTGGATCGCGACCCGAATCGCGATGGCGTCAGGTATCTACCTGGCGGTGGTCGCGGCCTTCGGCGGCATCAAGTCACCGCTCGCGCTCGTCGCGTGGCCTGCGTGCCTGCTCATCGGCATGGCGTTCGCCGGTCCGATCGTTGCGTTCTCCAGCACGCGCGAAACCGACAGCGGATTTGCAGCACTGAACAGATTTGGCATCGTCCCGATGTTCTTGTTCTCGGGCACGTTCTTCCCGATATCGCAGTTGCCCGAGGTGCTGCGCTGGATCGCTTACGCGACGCCGCTGTGGCACGGCGTCGAACTTGTGCGCTCGTTGTGCCTCGGCCATCTCGTCGCGGCGGATCTCGGGCATGCCGCCTATCTCGCGGCGTGGGCTGCGGTCGGCATTGCCCTCGCCATTAGGCAATACCGACGCAAGCTCGGAGTCTGACGTGGCGACTCTGGTAGCTCGGGTGGTGCCGGTCGGTTCTCTGCAGGGATTGGGCGGACGCCGCGGGCGGGTGCTCATCGAACGCAGCTTGATGGTCTACCGACACAGCTGGATCATCCTCGTGTCAGGCTTCTTCGAGCCGGTGTTCTACCTGTTCTCGATAGGCATCGGTCTCGGCCACTTGGTGCCCGATCTGAACGTGGGTGGCCAGCATGTGGGCTACACCGCCTTCGTCGCGCCGGCGCTGCTCGCGTCGTCCGGTATGAATGGCGCTATCTATGATTCGACGTTCAACATTTTCTGGAAGCTGAAGTACGTCAAGGTCTATGACGCGGTGCTGTCGACGCCGCTCGGCCCGCTCGACGTCGCGTCTGGTGAAATCACCTGGGCACTCGTTCGCGGCTGCATCTACTCCGCCGCGTTCCTGGTGGTCATGGCTTTCATGGGCTTGTTCCATTCGTGGTGGGCGCTGCTGTGCCTGCCGTTTTCGGTGCTCGAGGCGCTCGCGTTCGCAGCCTGCGGCATGGCCGCGACGACCTTCATGCGCAGTTGGCAGGATTTCGAGTGGGTGACGCTGGCGATCCTGCCGATGTTCTTGTTCTCCGCCAGTTTCTATCCGCTGACGACGTATCCGCGCGTGATTGCAGACATCGTGCGCTGGACGCCGCTCTACCAAGCCATCGACGTGCAGCGGTCGCTGACCCTCGGCCATGTCGGGCCTGGGCTCTTCGCGAACATCGCCTACCTGCTCGCGATGGCGCTGATCGGGGTCGCGGTCGCGACCCGGCGGCTCGGCGTCCTGCTGCTGCGGTGACGTTTCGACCTCTGTAGGCTCCGCGCCGTGACAGACACCTTGGAGCGGACGCTCGTTCTCGTGAAGCCTGACGCTGTCCGACGTGGGCTGGTCGGTGAGGTGATCGACCGCCTCGAACGCAAAGGTCTGCGGCTCGTCGCGCTCGAACTACGCACGCTCGACCGCGCGACCGCCGAGGAGCATTACGCCGAGCACCTCGGCAAGCCCTTCTTCGAGTCGCTGATCGGCTTCATCACCTCAGGACCGCTGGTCGCGGCGGCCGTTGAAGGTCCGCGCGCCATCGAGACGTGGCGCGCGATGATGGGCCCGACCGACCCGGTGAAAGCGCCATCCGGCACGATCAGGGGAGATTTCGGACTCATCGTCACCGAGAACCTGGTGCACGGCTCCGACTCGCTGGAGTCAGCAGCCCGCGAGGTCGCGCTCTTCTTCCCGCAGCTGTCGGCCTAGCGCACCCCCCGCCGTCCGCCCGTCCGCCCTTCCGCCTTTCGAAGTTGATCACGTTAAGGAGCCGTGACGGTCCCGAGGTAGGTGTCTGTACCTGCCTCAGGCCCCATACGGCTGCTTAACGTGATCAACTTCGGCACCCAAGCCGGAACCCAAGCCGGAACTCAAGCTGAACCAAGCTGGGTCCGGGCTGAGAGCGCTCCCGCCGTTTTGGCCGAGGTGGTGGGTCACCGCGTAGCATGGCCAGGCTGTCCAGCAGTCCTGTTCTCGCGTACGTCGATCGGAAGGTTTGCAGCATCCATGGCCTCCAACATGTCGTTCCTCGGCCGGGACATGGCCGTTGACCTCGGCACCGCCAACACGCTGGTCTACGTCCGCGGCCGCGGCATCGTCTTGAACGAGCCGTCCGTGGTTGCCATTAACACCAACACCGGCGGCATTTTGGCGGTCGGCATCGAAGCAAAGCGGATGATTGGCCGGACGCCCGGCAACATCGTCGCGATCCGTCCGCTGAAGGACGGCGTCATCGCCGACTTCGACACGACCGAGCGCATGCTGCGCTACTTCATTCAGAAGGTGCACCGTCGCCGTTACCTCGCGCGCGGTCCTCGCGTCGTCGTGTGCGTGCCGAGCGGTATCACCGGCGTCGAGCAACGCGCAGTGAAGGACGCCGGTTATGCGGCGGGTGCGCGACGCGTCTACATCATCGAAGAGCCGATGGCGGCGGCGATCGGTGCGGGCCTGCCCGTGCACGAGCCGACCGGCAACATGGTCGTCGACATCGGTGGTGGCACGACGGAGGTCGCCGTCATCTCACTCGGCGGCATCGTGACGAGCCAGTCCATCCGCATCGGCGGCGACGAGCTCGACAGCTCGATCATCAACTACGTGAAGAAGGAATACTCGTTGATGCTCGGCGAGCGAACCGCCGAGGAAATCAAGATGGCGATCGGCTCGGCGTTCCCCGCACCCGACGAACCGCACGCGGAGATTCGCGGTCGCGACCTCGTGAGCGGATTGCCGAAGACGATTGTCGTCAGCGCCGCCGAGATTCGTAAAGCAATCGACGAACCGGTCAACGCCATCGTCGACGCAGTGAAGACAACGCTCGACAAGTGTCCGCCCGAACTCGCTGGCGACATCATGGACCGCGGCATCGTGCTTACCGGTGGCGGCGCGTTGCTCAAGGGCCTTGACGAGCGGTTGCGGCACGAGACCGGAATGCCGATCCACATCACTGAGCGCCCGCTCGACTCGGTGGCGATGGGTTCGGGCAAGTGCATCGAGGAGTTCGAGGCCCTACAGCAGGTTCTCATCTCCGAGCCGCGCGGTCGCTGACCCGCCGACGCAGGGACTGGTGTCGCGCAACACGTCTGAGGTCTTCATGAATCGCCGCGTGCGCTTGTGAGGGATAGTCGCCGCACCCGCGTCGTCCTCGCGTTGCTGCTGCTGACCGCTTTTACCTTGATCACCCTCGATTACCGATCGCGCGGCGGGGGGTTCTTCGGGTCGATTCGCCGGACTGCGTCGTCGGTTTTCGGCCCGGTCGAACGCGCTGCAGCCGACGTGGTGCGACCGGTGCGGCACGCGGTCCAGGCCGTCGGCGACATTGGCAGCAACCACAAGAAGGTCACCGATCTGCAGAAGGAAGTCGCCACCCTTCAACAGCAACTGAAGTTGCAGCCCTTCGACACCGCGCGCGAAAACGAACTCGAGCAGTTGCTGCACGTGTCAGCCGTCGGCCAGTACAAGTTGCTGTACGCGCAGGTGATTGCGGTCAGTGCAAGAAACGGCTTCGAGTGGACGGCGACAATCGACGCAGGTTCGAGTGACGGTCTGAAAGCGAACATGACCGTCCTGAACGGCGACGGCCTCGTTGGACGGTTGAAGATCGTCGGTTCGACGACGTCGACGGTGTTGCTCGCGATCGACCCCGAGTTCAATGTCGGTGTCCGCTTGCCCAACAACGCCATGGGAATCGTGTCGGGCCACGGTCGCTCGGCGATGAGTCTGGAGATGCTCGACCCGACGGCCCGCGTGAAAGTGGGCGATGGCCTGGTAACACAGGGATCTCTCGACCAGACGCCGTTCGTGTGGGGCGTGCCGGTCGGCAGCGTAATCTCGGCGACCAATCCGCTCGCTGGTGATGTGCAGACCGGTCAGGTCAAGCCATACGTCGACTTCAGCACGCTCGACCTCGTCGGCGTTGTTGTCGAACCACCGCGCGTCGATCCACGCGAAGCACTTCTCGCGCCGCCGTTGCCCACTGTCACCGTCACTACTACAGCAACGGCGACCGCGACCGCGACTGTCACGGCCTCTCCGCTCGCATCGTTCACGCCCACCTTCTCGTTCAGCTCCACGCCGACTGCGAAGCCCAGCAAGTCGCCGAGTGCGACGCCGACAGCAAAGGTGAGCCCGAAGCCGACCGTGACACCGAGCGCCACGCCGACACCGCCGAAGCCGAGCGTGACGCCGACCGGCACGCCCACTGCAACCCCGACCGCATCGGCGTCCCATGGCTGAGATTCCGCGCGCCGCGCTCATCGTGGTTCTGGTCCTGCTCGCCTGCGTTGTCGACGCGGTGCTCTTCGACCCACTGAGCCTGCCCGGTTCGCCGCCCAACGTGCTGGTGCTCGTCGTGGCGGCGATCGCGCTGGTGCTCGGCCCGGTCGGGGGGGCGGTCACCGGTTTCCTCGCCGGTCTCGCCGCCGACATCTTGCCGCCGGCTGACCACTTGATCGGCCGCTACGCCTTGGTCTTCTGTCTGGCGGGCTACCTGGTCGGTCTCGTGCACGATGAGGCGCAAGACTCCGTCCTGCTGTCGCTGGTTGCCGTGGGAGCCGCCGCGGCAGTTGCCACGTTGCTGTACGGGGCGCTCGGTGGATTGCTGAGCGATGGTCGAGTTGATGCGCACACGATCTTGAGCAGCTTGCCGTTTTCGATCTTCTACGACGTCCTCCTCGCGCCGTTCGTCGTACCGTGGGTCATGTCCTTGACCAGGCGGGCGGAACCGCAGGTGACCCGGAAATGAAGTGTCGCAGGTGACCCGGAAATGAATGACCGCTCGGGGCTGCGGCTGATCATTCTCGGCGTCTTGGTGTTCTCCCTGCCGATCACGTTGCTTGGCCGCCTCTGGTACATGCAGGCCCTCGCCGGCTCCCAGTACACAGCGGCGGTGAACGCCGACGCGACCAGTGTCGTGCGCACACTTGCGCCGCGCGGTGCGATTGTCGACGACGTGGGCAACCCGCTCGCGCGCAATGACAGCGCGCTCGTCGTCTCGGCGTTGAGTACCGCGTTGCCGAAGGCGAACCTCGGCACGTTGAAGAATCCGATACCGAATCCGGTGCGCGTTCAGGAGATGCAGCGGCTCTCTGCAGTGCTCGGGATACCTGCGGCGCAACTCGACGCCACAGCGACGCTGTGCGACTACTTCGACTACGGCGCCGCTGCCCCGACGAAGAACAAGGGCTGCTGGACAGGGTCCCCGCTACAACCGATCCCGCTCATCACCATCGACAACACCACGCCGTCCGGTACCCAAAAGGCGACGCAGATCGCGCTGCAGGTTCTCGAGCAGCAGGAGTTGTACCCCGGAGTCACCGCGCAGATCGAGGAGGTTCGCGATTACCCTGCACCCGATAACGCGTCGGCAGCTCAGCTGATCGGCCATGTGGGAAAGATCAGCCAGGCCGACATCGACTCGGCCAAGACTGCCACCGACTCCGCGAACTTGAAGACTGCCGCAAGCATCGGCGGAATCGTCGGGCAGGAGGGCCTCGAGGCTCAGTACAACGATTATCTGCAGGGCACGTTGGGCACCGAGACGTTTTCGGTAACGCCCGCGGGCAATCCGGTCTCGACGTTGAGCCAGGTGGCTGCCGTTCCCGGCGACACGGTCGTTACGAGCATTGACGCGAGGGTGCAGCGCATCGCCGAGCAAGCAATAGCCGATGCAGTGACGTCAGCTCGCACAACGCCGCAGTTCATCTCAGGCAAGAACCAAACGCAGAAGGCGGACGCCGCGGCAGCGGTCGTCATCGATACGCGGACCGGTCATGTGATTGCGTCCGCCAACTACCCGAGCTACGACCCGGGAGTGTGGGACGGCGGCGCGATCGACCAGAAGGTGTACCAGTCGCTGCAGGACAATCCTGGGAAACCTCTTTTCTCGCAGGCAATCCAAGGCCAGTACGCGCCCGGTTCGACCTTCAAGGTCGTCACGACTGCGGCGGCGCTCGATCACGGCGGCTACACCCCCGACGCCACGTACGACTGCCCCGCGACACTGAGCGAGGGCGGCCGGACGTTCCACAACTTCGACAACGAAGGCGCGCAGGGCATGATCACCTTCGCGCAGGCACTGACGATCTCGTGTGACACGTTTTTCGACGGCGTCGGCGCCGCGTTGTGGAACGCAGACGGGCAACTCGCGGGCGCGAACGCGAAAGAGCTCGTCGTCAACGAAGCGAAGCAATGGAAGCTGGGTCAAGACACCGGTATTGACCTGCCGATCGATGCCAGCGGCAACATCGAATCGCGGCAGGACCTGAAGAACTACGACGCAAAGAACCACGCCCTGTGGTGCTCCGAAGCGAAGACCGACAAAGACCCGAACCAAAAGGCGATCGACAACAGCAACTGCCTGTACCACATACCGGGGCTGTACCAGATCGGTGAAGCGGTGAACGTCGCCATCGGCCAGGGCACGACGACTGCGTCACCAATGCAGATGGCTGATATCTACGCAGCCCTCGGCAACGGCGGCACCTTGTACTCACCGCGGCTTGCAAAGGCGATCGTCGGACCCGACGGCAAACTCGTCCAGACCATCAACGCGCCGTCAACGAAGCTGCAGGTCTCGCCAGAGGTGCTGCAGTACATCCAGCAGGCGCTGGTAGGCGTCGTGACGGATCCCGACGGAACCGGGGCGTCGGCCTTTGCTGGATTCCCGTTCGACCAGTACACGGTCGCCGGCAAGACCGGTACTGCGGAGGTGCCGCCCAAGGATGACACTGCGTGGTTCGCCTCCTACGGTGGTCCGGCCGGCCAGCCCGCGCAGTACGCCGTCGTCGTGGCGATCTCGCAAGGCGGCCAGGGTGGCGTGACCGCAGCGCCCGCAGTTCGCCAGATCTACGACGGCATCTGGGGCCTGAACGGCAATCCCAAGAATCCCGATGACCAGTTCGCCTCGAAAGGCCCGGCACTTCCCGGTGGCGCGCCGCCGAGCGCGCTGCCCAAGGTCGCACAGGTGGCGGGGGCGTCCGCGGCCCCAGCTTCGCCGGGGGTAGGTTCCCCGTCAACGAGCTCTTCGAGTTCCCCGACCGCAGGCTCGCAAGCTCCGACGGTGGGTTCGCCCGCGGCCGGCGCTGCGGCATCGGTGGCCTCGCCGGCGTCGGCGGCTCGTGCAGCTCCCGCAGTTCTCGGAGCAGTTGCGACACCGCAGACGCAGGCCGCCGATGCCACGGCAGTACGCCCGCGACGGCGACTGCTCAGGCGAAGACGGGTGAAGCGAAGATGATGGGCGACTGGGCTGCTCCCCGGCCGCGCCGCATGAGCTCGTCGAGTGCTGGCATGCTCACGCGCGAATCACGGTTGCGCCGGTCCGACTGGGTGCTGACCGCCGCCGTCCTCAGCCTCTCGCTGATCGGCGTCCTGCTGGTTGCCGCCGCTACCAGGCCGCTCAATCCGACGCATCCGTTCGCCGTCGTCGAACACCAGGTGCTGTTCCTGGCAGTCGCCTTGGGATTGGGGGTGGCTGCGACCCTGGCCGACTATCGGGCCATTCGTTCGTCCGCGCCGGTTATCTACGTGCTTGCCTGCCTCGGCCTGCTCGCGACCTTCGCGATCGGGTCGAGCGTCGCCGGCGCGAAGGCATGGATCAGCATCGGTGGCGGCCTGGAGATTCAGCCGTCGGAGTTCGCGAAGCTCGCCGTCATCGTGCTGGTGGCGATGCTGTTCAGCTCGGCGCGTGAAGACCGTCGCGACATCGGCGACCTCGATGTTGCAAGAGCCCTAGTGCTCATGGGCATTCCGATGCTTCTCGTGCTGCTCCAAAACGACCTCGGCACCATGTTGGTGATGGTTGCGATCGTGTTCGGCGTGCTCGCGATCGGCGGCGTGCCGACGCGGTGGATGATCGGTCTCACGCTCGCCCTGTTCGTGGCGACCATCGTGATCGTCCGACTTCACCTGCTGAGCACCTACCAGGTCAACCGCATCACGGCGTATCTGCACCCGAACTCGCCGTCGGTCCTGCGAGATTCGGGATTCAACGCTCATCAAGCTCAACTCGCGATCGGGTCAGGCGGCCTTACCGGCAGCGGGCTCTTTCACGGGGCGCAGATCAACAGCGGTGCCGTCTACGCCGCGCACACCGACTTCATCTTCGCGACCGCGGGTGAGGAACTCGGATTCCTCGGTTCGGCGCTGATCATCGTCTTGCTTTCGGTCATCTTGTGGCGTGGGCTCCGGATCGCCTCCCGCGCGCCCGACCTGTTCGGTCGGATCGTCGCCGGCGGGGTCGTCTGCTGGCTGGCATTCGAGACCTTCGAGAACATCGGCATGAACCTGGGGATCATGCCCGTCACCGGGATCCCGCTGCAGTTTGTCTCCTACGGCGGGTCGTCGCTGTTCGCCAGCATGCTGGCCGTGGGGCTACTCCAGAACGTGCATATCCAGACGCAGGCGACGCAAAATTCCAGCGGCGGCCTTTAGAGCTAGTCTTTCAGTCGTGTCGAGCAACCAAGCAGAGTCGGTATTCGCTCGGCTGGAGCCGCTGCTGATGAGTGTCAGCAAGCCTGTCCAGTACGTCGGCGGCGAGCTGAACTCACTCGTCAAGCACTGGGCAGACTGCGACGTCCGGTGGTGCCTCATGTACCCCGACGCCTACGAGGTCGGGCTGCCCAATCAGGGCGTTCAGATCCTCTATGAGGTGCTCGGTGAACTCGACGGTGTGCTCGTCGAGCGCACTTACTCCGTGTGGCCGGATCTCGAAGCTCTGATGCGCGAACACGGCATCCCGCAGTTCACCGTCGATGCGCATCGGCCGGTCGGCGCGTTCGACATCTTCGGAGTCTCGTTCTCGACCGAACTCGGCTACACCAACATGCTCAACGCACTCGACCTCGCCGGCATCCCCATCGAGTCGGCAGATCGAACGCACGAACATCCACTGGTCATCGCCGGCGGCCACGCTGCTTTCAACCCCGAGCCGATCGCCGACTTCATCGACGCCGCAGTTCTCGGCGACGGTGAGCAGGCAGTGATTGCCATCACGAACATCGTGCGCGAATGGAAGCGCGAAGGCTCTCCGGGTGGTCGCGACGAAGTGCTGCAGCGGTTGGCGCGTACCGGCAACATCTACGTGCCCCGTTTCTACGACGTGAGTTACCGTAGTGACGGCCACATCGACATGGTCGTCCCGAATCGCAGCGGCATCCCTGCGCGAGTCTCCAAGCACACGCTGATGGACCTCGACGCGTGGCCGTACCCGAAGAAACCCCTTGTACCGCTGGCAGAAACCGTTCACGAGCGGTTCAGCGTCGAGATCTTCCGTGGCTGCACACGTGGATGCCGGTTCTGCCAGGCCGGCATGATCACCCGACCCGTGCGCGAGCGGTCGATCGACACGATCGGTGCGATGGTCGATGCAGGTTTGAAGGCGAGCGGCTTTCAAGAGGTTGGCCTGCTGTCACTGAGCAGTGCCGATCATTCCGAGATCGGTCCGCTCGCCAAGCAACTCGCCGACCGCTACGAGGGAACGAACACCTCGCTGTCGTTGCCGTCGACGCGAGTCGACGCGTTCAACGTCGACCTCGCCAACGAGTTCTCCCGCAACGGCCGCCGGTCGGGCCTGACCTTCGCACCCGAAGGCGGCAGCGAGCGCATGCGCAAGGTCATCAACAAGATGGTGACCGAGGAAGACCTGATCCGCACGGTGACCACCGCATACGCCCAGGGTTGGCGCCGCGTGAAGTTGTACTTCATGTGCGGGCTACCGACTGAGACCGACGACGACGTGCTGCAAATCGCTGACCTGGCAAGAAAAGTGATCCAAGCAGGCCGGACGGCGAGTGGCAGCCGCGACATCGGGTGCACCGTGTCAATCGGTGGCTTCGTGCCCAAGCCGCACACGCCGTTCCAGTGGGCCGCGCAGCTCGATCACGCCACCACAGACTCGCGACTGCTGAAGTTGCGCGACACGATTCGCACGGACCGGCAGTACGGGAAGGCCATCGGTTTCCGTTACCACGATGGCAAACCCGGCATCGTCGAAGGGCTGCTGTCGCGCGGCGACCGGCGGGTGGGTCGCGTCATCAAGCAGGTCTGGCTCGACGGTGGTCGCTTCGACGGGTGGAGCGAGTACTTCTCCTTCGATCGCTGGATGAATGCGGCTGCCGTCGCGCTCGCCGACCAGCCGGTCGACGTTGACTGGTACACCACTCGCGAGCGCGACCGCTCCGAAGTGCTGCCCTGGGACCATCTCGACTCGGGGCTCGACAAGGACTGGCTGTGGCAGGACTGGCAGGACTCACTCTCCGACGTCGAGGTCGAGGACTGTCGCTGGACCCCGTGCTTTGACTGCGGCGTCTGCGACACCATGGGCACCGACATCCAGGTCGGGCCTACCGGCCGCACGCTGCTGCCGTTGACCGTCGTCTGAGATGGGCCGCCAGCCTGACGCACGCGACGTCGCTCCCGCCGTCCAACGCCTTCGCATTCACTTCGCCAAGCGCGGCCGCCTGCGCTTTACCAGCCATCGTGATTTCCAGCGGGTGTTCGAACGGGCGATCCGGCGTGCTGAGGTTCCGGTCGCGTTCAGCGCTGGGTTCTCGCCGCATCCGAAGATCTCCTACGTCGGCGCGGCCTCGACAGGGGCGGCCAGCGAAGCGGAGTACCTCGAGATCGCGGTCACCAGGGTCTGCGACCCAGCCCAGGTACGGGCCGAGCTCGATGCCGCGCTCCCGCCGGGGTTCGACGTCATCGAGGTGCTCGAGGCGCGCGGCGGCTCATTGCCCGACCGGATCGACACCTCGCACTGGCAGGTGACCCTCAATGGGGTCGACCCGCGCGATGCTCAGGCGGCCGTGGCTGCCTTCCTTCAGGCCGAGTCGATCCCGGTCGAGAGAGTGCTCAAGGATGGGCGCCGGACCCTCGACGCCCGCCTGCCAGTCGTCCACCTCGGCGTGGTCGGGGACCTTGACGCGACCGGCTGTGCGATACTTGACATGGTTGTTCGGCACCTCACACCTGCTGTTCGACCAGACGACGTTCTCGCCGGACTTCGCCAGGTGAGTGACCTGGCGCCGCCGCTTCCCCCCTTGGTGTTGCGGCTGGCGCAGGGGCACCTCGACGAATTTGGCAAGCTCGCCGACCCGCTGGCGCCCGACAGGGAAGCCGCGGCCGGAGCCGATCCGGCTGTGGGAATCCCCGCGACGCGGTAGGTCCGGCCCGCTTCGAACTTCGTTCGTCCACAGACTTGCGCTGTTTTCTGGCCAGGGCCCAACCGGACCCGACCGCCAGGACACAGCGACCGACTACACGACTTGCTCCTGTGCGGTGCGGCTCCAACCAGTGATCTCTACTGGCGACGAAGCGGCGCCCGGGAGCCCGACGGAAAGACTTTTCCGCATGCTCGAGAACGAGCCCACCAATCCATCCGATACCTCCACCAACTCCGGCAACCCGGACGCTCCGGCCGCCGGCCGCGCCACGGCGCGCAAGCGCACGAGCGCCAAGAAGACCGCAGCTCCTCGCGCCGCCGCGACCAGAACAAGAGCCGCCAAAGCCGTAGCCGCTCCCGCCGCTGAGGTTGTGCCAGACGCCACCGCGGCGCCGGCCCGAGGCGGCCGCCGGCCGGCCAAGAAGACGGCCGCGGCACCGCAGACCACTCACGACCAGCCGGTCCAAGACGACCAGTCGGCGGCCGAACCCGTAGCCGCCGCCAAGAAGGCGGCCAAGCGCGCGCCTCGCAAGGCAGCCAAGGCGACCGGCGATCAAGCCGGCCACGGCGCCGCGGACCACAGCGACTCCGACTCGGCGCCCAGCCGACCAGCCGCGATCCCGACGCTGCTCTTCCAGCCCCCGAGCGTCGAGAACGCGGTGCCGGCAAGCACCGCCTCAAGCAGCTCAAGCAGCACGGTTCCCGGCGGCGACGGCACACCTCGCGACACCGCCGACGGCGGTGCCGGCGAAGGTTCCGGCGCACCGCGACGGCGCCGCCGTGGCGGCCGTGGTCGCCGTGGCGGGCAGGGCGGCGGCGAGTTCGCCGCCAACAGCGACGGTTCGACCGATCGCGACGGCTCCGATTCCGACGAGGCCCGGACCGACGGCCGCGCCGATGCGCGATCCGACGGCGAGAGCGGCCCGCCGTCCGACAACTCCGATCACCACGACGATCACGACGGCGAAGGGTCTGCATCTAGTCGCCGTCGACGTCGCCGCCGCAGCCGGGGTGCGGGTGAGGGCGAGGTCCGTTCGCCTGATGATCCGCCGAACACTGTCGTTCGCATTCGCGAGCCCCGCGAGCACGACGACAACGGCAACAACGGCGGCGTCCAGGGTGTCAAAGGCTCGACCCGCCTGGAGGCCAAGAAGCAACGCCGCCGTGAAGGTCGCGAGCAAGGCAGGGGACACGGCCGGCGCGGTCTGGTCATCACCGAGTCCGAGTTCCTCGCTCGCCGCGAGTCAGTCGACCGCGTCATGGCGGTCCGGCAGCGCGGCGACCGCACCCAGATCGGCGTCCTCGAGGACGGCATTTTGGTCGAGCACTTCGTCAGTACGGCCTCGACCAACCGCATGGTCGGCAACGTCTACCTCGGCCGGGTGCAGAACGTGCTCTCCGGCATGGAGGCCGCATTCGTCGACATCGGCAAGGGCCGCAACGCGGTGCTCTATGCCGGTGAGGTGAACTTCGACACCTCCGGTCTTGAGGGCGGTCCGCGTCGCATCGAGTCGGCGCTCAAGCCAGGCCAAGCAGTCGTCGTCCAGGTCACGAAAGACCCGATCGGGCAGAAGGGCGCCCGCCTGACGAGCCAGATCAGCCTGCCGGGCCGCTACCTCGTGTACGTGCCCGAGGGTTCGATGATGGGCATCAGCCGCAAACTGCCGGACGTCGAGCGGTCGCGGTTGAAGGCGATCCTGAAGAAGGTCACACCCGAAGGCGCTGGCGTGATCGTGCGTACGGCCGCCGAGGGTGCGTCCGAAGAAGACCTCACCCGCGACGTCGCGCGGTTGGCGGCCCAATGGGAAGTCATCCAGAAGAAGTCCGAGACGGCCAACGCCCCTGCGCTGCTGTACAGCGAGCCCGACCTGACGATTCGCGTCATCCGCGACGTGTTCAACGAAGACTTCAACCAGCTCGTCGTGTCGGCGGATTCTGACTGGGACACCGTCGAGGCCTACGTCGCCCACGTCGCTCCCGACTTGGTGCCGCGGCTCTCGCAGTGGACCTCGGAAGAGGACATCTTCACGCACTACCGCGTCGACGAGCAGATCGCGAAGGCGCTCGACCGCAAGGTCTGGTTGCCGAGCGGTGGCTACCTCGTCATCGACCGCACCGAAGCGATGATCGTCATCGACGTGAACACCGGCCGGTTCATCGGCAAGGGTGGCAACCTCGAAGAGACGGTCACCAAGAACAACCTCGAGGCCGCCGAAGAGATCGTCCGGCAGCTTCGACTGCGCGACATCGGCGGCATCATCGTCATCGACTTCATCGACATGGTGCTCGAGGGCAACCGAGACCTGGTGTTGCGCCGGCTTGTCGAATGTCTTGGCCGGGATCGCACGAAGCACCAAGTCGCCGAGGTCACCTCGCTCGGTCTCGTGCAGATGACCCGCAAGCGGGTCGGCAACGGCCTGCTCGAGGCGTTCTCGGAGGTCTGCGAAGTCTGCAACGGACGCGGTGTGATCGTGCACACCGACCTGGTGGAGCACAACCACGCATCGCGGCCTGCGCCGACGTCGAAGCCGACGCCGGCAGTCGTAGCGGCGGCGCGTGGCAAGGGATCACGGGGTCGTGGCGGCCAAGGCGCTGCCGCACGGTCAGCATCCGACGCTGAGCCCGGCGTGGTTGAGGGCGGCGAGCAGTCCGACTCTGGCCAGCCCGCCACCGATGGCATCACGGATGCAGGCGAAGCTGTCCACGCCGACCACGCTGACGGGGCCGAGCACGCCGACCACGCACAGTCCGAGCAGCCGAATGGCGAGCACCCGACCTCCGAGCGGCCGGCGAGTTCCGACGACGCAGCGGCTACGGGCGCTAAGAAGTCCTCGGGCGCTTCGAGATCACGCCGTGGCGGTCGTCGCCGCGGTGGGTCCAAGGCCAACGCCGGCGCCGACCACACCGCAGCGGCGAACGACTCCGGACCCGCCGGCGCCTAGCCGCACCACCCGCCGCCCAAGGCCTGACTGCAACCTCCCGCCGTCCGAAGGCCCTGAAACCCCTACGCGGTCGGCGTTGCGTCTTGGAAGACCATGATCGAGCCGCTGTAGCAGGCGACCCACACCTCGTGCGTCGCGTCGTCGTAGGTGATGCCGATCGGGTCGGGATTCGTCGGCACGGTCTGCACGATGTGCATGTCGCTCGTGCGCACCTTGCTCATCGTGTTCGACATGTAGTTCACGACGTAGATGTAGGCGCCATCGGGGGAGATCGTCATGCTCCGCGGCGCTCGACCGGTCGCAATTTTCGCGACCACGGTGCGAGTGATCAGCGAGATCTTGTCGACCAACCCGGAGCCGTTGATCGTCGCGTAGAGCCAGTGACCGTCGGCACTCATCACCAGATGCCGCGGTGCTGAGCCGACGTTGGAGATCCAGCTGACTGCGAACGTCGAGAGGTTGATCGCGGCAATCCGCGTGGACCCCATGACGGCGACGTATGCGGTGCCGCTCACCGGGTCGATCGCGATACCGCGCGGATATGGGCCGAGCGAGATTGTCGTGACGACCTTGCCGCTGGCGATGTCGATGATGCTTTCGCTGTACGAGCACCAATTCGACACCAGCAGGTACTTGCCGTTCGGCGTGACCGCGACGAACTTCGGTACCGCGCCGACCTCGATTGCCTGGTCGATCGTCAACGTCGCGAGGCTCACGCGATAGACGAAGCTGTCGGGGTAGTGGTCGCCCAACGTGCACTCGTCGGAGCCCTCGCGGGTGAACGGTGCCGCGCCGTACATCGAGTAGTTCGAGACGTAGACGTACTTGTGGTCCGGCGTGAACGCAGCCTCGACGGGCGCGCCCTTGTAGGTGCCCGGATATTGCGGATAGCCGAGGCTCGCCAGGTTCACCGCATCGGGGATGATCTTCACCAGGTGGAAGTTGCGGTCGTACACGTTCATCGTGTGCAGATACATCATGTTCTGCGCGAAGAAGAGCCCGGTCTGCGACGACACCACCGACTTCTCGTCGAGGTGACCGGTAATGGTCTTGATCAAGGTCATGTTGCCCGTGGGTTCAGGCCCGGCAGATGAGGCGGACGGCGAGGGGCTGGGCGTCGAGTTCTTCGACGGCGAGGTCGACGGCGAGGTCGACGGCGAGGCGGACGGCGAGGCGGACGGCGAGGGGCTCGCCCCCTTCGACCGGGCTGCCGGCTTAGAGCTCGGGGTCGGTTTGGCCGGCGTCGAGGCGGACCTAGCCGCCGGCGTCGGGCCGGGCGTGACCGACGCAGATGTTGGGGCTGGTCCGACTGCGGCGGGCGCGCCACTAGGCCCTCCCGGGACGGGGGCCGATGCACTAGCGATCGCCGAACCCAAGACCGAAGGACCCGACGCCGAGGGCGCGGCCGCCTTCTTCGACGCCGTGCACCCGGCCGTCACCAGGACAGGCACGAGCACCAGCGCAGCCGCTATCCGTCGCATCCCGCCATCTTCGCCGACTCCGTGCCAAATCCCCGCCAATGGGGCCCGGTTTGACCCCCCGGCGCGGTGGTCCGTACTCTTAGAGGTCGGCGCGCTTCTCATGCGCCCATCGCTGCGTGTCCGTTGTCGGTGTCGCGTGTCCGCGGTGAGTCCGAGTCGTAAGTTCGAGCAGGCAGGAGTTCCGCGGTGTACGCGATCGTTCGCAGCGGCGGCAGGCAGCACAAGGTGTCCGTCGGCGACGTCGTCGAGGTCGACCGGGTTGTTGGCGAGCCGGGCACCTCGGTCACCCTGGCCGCACTTCTCCTCGTCGATGGTGACGCGGTGACCAGTGACGCCAAGGCCCTGGGCAACGTGACCGTCACCGCCGAGGTCGTCGACCACACCAAGGGCCCCAAGATCCACATCCTCAAGTACAAGAACAAGACCGGGTACCGCAAGCGGCAGGGCCACCGTCAGCGCCACAGCCAGCTGAAGGTCACCGGCATCGAGACCGGAAAGTAGGCTGCTGACATGGCTCACAAGAAGGGCGCATCGTCCAGCCGTAACGGCCGCGACTCCAATGCCCAGTTCCTCGGCGTGAAGCGCTACGGCGGCCAGCTGGTCAACGCCGGCGAGATCCTCATCCGCCAGCGCGGCACCCACCACCACCCCGGCCTCAACGTCGGACGCGGCAAGGACGACACGCTGTTTGCCCTGTCGGCGGGTCGAGTCGAGTTCGGTACCGCGCGCGGCCGGCGTGTGGTCAACATCGTCCCGGGGACCTAAGCCCGGTTATTGCACCGCAGCAGTACACGAGGGCGAACCGGTTTCGGTCCGCCCTCGTCTTGTTTCTCGAGAAGGAGGCACGATGCCGACGTTCGTCGACCGTGTCATCCTGCACGCCAGCGCCGGCAACGGCGGCCATGGTTGCGCCTCGATCCACCGGGAGAAGTACAAGCCCTTGGGCGGCCCGGACGGCGGTGATGGCGGTCGCGGCGGCAACGTCGCTCTGATCGTCGATCCCGACACGACCACGTTGCTGGCGTTCCATCACGCCCCGCACCGTCGTGCAACGTCCGGCAAGCCGGGCCAGGGCAGCAACCGCGATGGGGCCAACGGCGAGGACATGATCCTGCCCGTCCCCGACGGCACGGTCGTGAAGACCGAGGACGGCGTCGTGCTGGCCGACCTGGTCGGCGCGGGCTCGACCTACATCGTGGCGCAGGGTGGCCGCGGCGGCCTGGGCAACGCGGCCCTCGCGTCGCCGCGTCGCAAGGCCCCGGGCTTCGCGCTGCTCGGCGAGCCGGGCGCCGTCGCGGACGTCGTCCTTGAACTGAAGACCGTCGCCGACGTCGCGCTCGTCGGCTACCCGAACGCAGGCAAGTCGTCGCTGGTCGCGGCGATGTCGGCAGCCCGGCCGAAGATCGCCGACTACCCGTTCACGACGCTCGTCCCGAACCTCGGCGTCGTACAGGCGGGGGAGTCGCGGTTCACCGTGGCCGACGTTCCCGGACTTGTTCGCGGCGCCAGCGAAGGCCGCGGCCTGGGCCTTGAGTTCCTGCGGCACGTCGAACGCTGCACTGCGCTGGTGCATGTGATCGACTGCGCGACGATGGAGCCCGACCGGGATCCGGTCAGCGACCTCGAGGCAATCGAAGCCGAGCTCGCCGCGTACGACGAGACCGATGTTGGCGGCGTCCCGTTGAATGAGCGGCCGCGCCTGGTGGTGTTGAACAAGGTCGACGTGCCCGACGCCCGCGACTTGGCCGAGATGGTTCGCGCCGAGATCGAAGAGCGCGGCGTCAAGGTCTTCATCGTCTCGGCGGCGACCCGCGAGGGTCTTCGCGAGCTTTCGTTCGCCATGGCCGAGCTCGTCGAAGACGCCAGGGCGGCGCGACCACGCGACGAAGCGACGCGGATCGTGCTGAAGCCGCGCGCGGTCGACGACAGCGGCTTCACAGTGACCAAAGTCGGCACGAGTTTCGTCGTGAAGGGCGATCGGCCCGAGCGCTGGATCAAGCAGACCGACTTCACCAACGACGAAGCCGTCGGGTATCTCGCCGACCGGTTGAATCGGCTCGGCGTCGAGGCGGAGCTGGCGAAGGCGGGCGCCGAAGAGGGCGCCGAGGTCATCATCGGCGACGTCGCGTTCGACTGGGAGCCCGGGATGTTGTCCGGGTCTGAGCACCGGATCGGACCGCGCGGCACCGACGCGCGCCTCGACGGTCGGTGACGTCGGTGGCCGCAAGCAATTCGGACGGCGCTCTCCGTCCGCTGGTCGCTGCCGCCCGCAAGATCGTCGTCAAGATCGGGTCGTCGTCACTGACCCGACCCGAGGGCGGTCTCGATCAGACGAACATCGACGCGCTTGCGGCCGCACTTGTCGGCCGTCTTGCCCAGGGGACGTCATGTGTGCTGGTGTCGTCGGGAGCCATCGCGGCCGGATTGCGCCCGCTCGGACTCACGGCGCGGCCGCGCGATCTCGCGACCCAGCAGGCGGCGGCTAGCGTCGGGCAGGGCCTGCTCGTGGAGTCATACGCGCGCGCGTTCGGATTGCACGATGTCCGCGTGGGTCAGGTGCTGCTGACCTCCGACGACATGGTTCGCCGGGTGCACTACCTCAACGCCGAGCGGACACTTACCCGCCTGCTCGAGCTTCACGTCGTCCCCGTCGTCAACGAGAACGACACGGTCGTCACCGACGAGATCCGGTACGGCGACAACGACCGGCTCGCCGCTCTCGTCGCTCATCTCATTCGCGCCGATTTGCTCGTGCTGCTCTCCGACGTCGACGCGTTGTACAGCGCGCCGCCTGGGCGGCCCGGCTCCGTGCGCCTCGACGACGTCCATGGTGAAGCGGACCTTGCGGGCGTCGACCTCGGCGGGGTCGGACGCGTCGGTATCGGATCCGGCGGCATGATCACGAAGGTCGACGCTGCCCGGCTCGCGACCTCAGCGGGGATCCCGGTCGTCGTGTCCTCGGCGGCCAACGTCGTCGACGCCCTCGCCGGCAAGCACACCGGCACCCTCTTTCATCCGACCGGCGCGCGGGTGGCCAGCCGACTGCTCTGGCTCGCGCATGCGACGACCCCACGTGGCCGGCTGGTGCTCGATCCAGGGGCGGTCGCAGCCGTTGTCGAGAGGCGGCTGTCGCTCTTGCCCGCGGGCATCACGAAAGTCGAAGGCGAGTTCACGGCCGGCGACCCCGTCGACCTTGTCGATGAAGATGGTCGCGCTGTTGCCCGTGGCCTCGTGAACTACGACGCGACCGAATTGCCCGGCCTGCTCGGGCGTTCAACGCGTGACCTTGCCGCCGAACTCGGCACCGCGTACGAACGAGAGGTCGTCCATCGCGACGACTTGGTACTGCTCACCGGCCGCTGAGCTCCGCCTGCCGAAGGTAACGACTTCAGCCAAAACCCCTCCGCGTGACCCCGCGTACTGATCAACTATGTGTCGTCGCTGATGGGTGGGACCGACGACTGGGGATGAGCGCGCTGCAGGCGAAGTTGTGGCACGTCACAGTCACGGTTGGTGGCGACGCCATGGAGACCGCACTCGTCAGGGCCGCGCTCGAGCGGCTCTCAGGCGAGCAGCCCTTCCTACTCTCCGGCCGGTACAGCAACGACAAGGCCGAGGTGCGGTACTGGGAGGAGGCGCCCGAGTGTGCCGACGCCGCCGCGCTCGCGTTGCGGCTCTGGGGCGAGCACCGGTCGACGGCCGGCTTGCCGCTCTGGCACGTGCTCGGGATTGAAGTCGTCGATCGCGACGTCTTTCAGCGTCGTGGCGGCGATGCGGCCGTGTCGCTCGTCGCACCGGCCGGCGGCTGGCGGCCGTTCTAACAGGTTCGGCATATCCTGAGGCCGTGGGCACTAACACCGAACCTGACACTGCTGCCGACGTGCTCGCGACCGCGCAACGCGCGCGCGTTGCATCGACCAAGCTCGCCACCGCATCGCGTGCGGTGAAAGACGCGGCACTCTTTGCCATAGCCGCCGCATTGCTGGCGCGCGTCGATGAGGTGCTTGCGGCCAACAAGGTGGACGTCGAGGCTGCGGCTGCGTCCGGCGCTACCGATTCGTACATCGACCGGCTGCGACTCGACGCGTCGCGGGTCGAGGCCATCGCGGCCGACGTCGTCAAGACTGCCGGGCTGCCGGATCCGGTCGGAGAGGTACTGCGCGGCGGCGTCCTGGCGAACGGCCTCGAACTGCGTCAGATTCGGGTGCCGCTCGGCGTCGTCGGCATCATCTACGAAGGTCGGCCAAACGTCACGGTCGATGCAGCGGCGTTGTGCTTGAAGAGCGGCAACGCAGTGTTGTTGCGTGGATCGTCGTCCGCCTTGTCGTCGAACCAAGCGCTGGTGGCGATCCTTCGCGATGCTGTCGCGTCCGTCGAGCTACCTGCCGATGCGATCCAACTTGTCCCAGGTGCAGGTCACGAGGCGGCGAAGCATTTGATGCGTGCACGCGGGCTCGTCGATGTGCTGATTCCGCGCGGGGGAGCCGACCTCATCCGCAGCGTCGTCGAGGAGTCGACCGTGCCGGTGATCGAGACGGGCGTTGGCAACTGCCACGTGTACGTCGACGCCGATGCCGATTTCGACATGGCGATCTCGATTCTGGTTAACGCCAAGACCTCGCGGCCGAGTACCTGCAACACCGCGGAGACCTTCCTCGTGCACGCCGACGCCGCCGACGCATTTCTGCCGCTTGCACTCGCTGCATTGAGTGCGGCCGGTGTCACGGTGCACGGCGACGAGGCCGTCGCGTCCATGAGCTCCGACGTCGTGCCTGCGACCGATGCCGACTGGGACACCGAGTACCTCTCACTCGACATTGCAGCAGCCGTCGTCCCCTCTATTGATGCAGCCATCGCACACATCAGGAAGCACGGAACTGCGCACAGCGAGGCGATCGTCACGCGATCGCAAGCTGCCGCGCGGACCTTCATCGCGGAAGTCGATGCAGCGGCCGTGCTCGTCAACGCATCGACCCGATTCGTCGACGGCGGCGAGTTCGGGTTCGGCGCTGAGATCGGCATCTCCACGCAGAAGTTGCACGCGCGAGGTCCGATGGGATTGCCCGAGCTGACGTCGACGAAGTACGTCGTGGTAGGCGACGGGCACCTCCGTTGAGCCCGACAGGGTGAGCGCGGGAACGCCCGCGAGCGGCCCGCGGGTCGGGGTGATGGGCGGCACGTTCGATCCGATCCACCACGGCCACCTGGTTGCGGCGAGCGAGGTAGCCAGCAAGTTCGGACTCGACGAAGTGATCTTCGTGCCTGCCGGCGCGCCGTGGCAGAAGGCCGATCGGGCAGTGTCGCCGGCAGAAGACCGCTACCTCATGACGGTCATCGCGACCGCGTCGAATCCGAGCTTCTCGGTCAGCCGGATCGAGATCGACCGACCGGGCCCGACGTACACCAAGGACACGCTGCTCCAGCTGCGCGACGAGCTGACGGCTTCGCGGGGAGCAGCGCCGTCGCTTTTTTTCATCACGGGTGCCGACGCGCTGGCTCAGATCCTCTCCTGGCACAATGCGGAGATGCTGCCTGATTTGGCCCATTTTGTCGGGGTAACCCGGCCTGGCCATCCGCTCGCCGACCCGCACGGGCTGCCTGACGGCGCGGTCAGCCTGCTCGAGATTCCGGCGCTCGCAATTTCTTCTACCGAATGTCGCGAAAGAGTGGGGCGTAACCAGCCGATCTGGTACCTCGTGCCAGACGGAATCGTTCAGTACATCTCCAAGCGTGGCTTGTACCGGGCCCACCCATGAGCGGGAAGCACGGTCGACCCAAGCCGACGCGTCACGCGCCCGAGCCCGTCAGCGTCGGCGCGCCGGTTGCAGCTGGGCCGATGTTCGTGCCGCCGGCAGCCAGCGTGCTGACCGCCCCGCTTCCGGCGTCCGCGCAGCTGCCGACATCGCCGCAGTCCCCACCGCCCCCGGCTGCCCCGGTGATCCATAATCTGCCGCTGCCCGAAGTCGACCGCGACAACCCGCTCGGGACGGCCGAGCGAGACGAGCCGTCGCCCTCGGACTGGGCCGGCCAGCTCAGCGACCTCGCCCGGCCCGAACCGGAACCAGCGGTTCAGCCTGCGACCGAACCTGCGTCAGCGCCCGCCGTCCTGCCGCTCGGGAACGAGATCTTGCCGTCGCGGTCGGGCAAGAGCGGGTCGGTCGGTGGCCTGTTCGGCGATCGCCGACGCCTGCTGTTCGCCGTCCTCGCCCTCGTTGTTGTCGTTGGGCTTGTTGCCTGGCTGCTGGTGGGCGGGTCAGGCAAGTCCAGCAAGAACCCGCCGGCAGCAGCCGCCGCGGCAACGGGTCGTACCCAGAGCACGCTGTTGCTCGAGCTCAAGGGCAGTCTCGCGGTGGCCGTCGACAGTGTGCTGCTTGCGCATGACTCGGCCAGCCACGACGGCGCGGTCGTGCTCATTCCGTCGAACGTGCAGACGCAGGTGCCGGGCTTCGGGTCGATGCCGTTCGGGCAAGCGCTCAGCATCGGTGATCCGAATGCGCCGACGGCTGCGTTGTCGGATCTGATGGGCGTGACCGTCGACGGATCATGGACGCTGACGCAGGCCGGTCTTGCTGCGCTCGTCGACAAGGTCGGCGGCGTCACCGTGGCCGTCGACAAGGACGTCACGACCACCGCGAACGGCACGACCACGATCGTGGTGCCGGCCGGCAGGCAGAAATTGAACGGCGCCAACGCTGCGCTGTTTGCGAGCTTCCTGGCCACGGGGGAGACCGATCAAGCCCAGCTCACGAGGTTCGATGCCGTCCTGAAGCAGGTTCTCGCGGGCTTGCCGAAGACGCAGGCTGGTCTGACCGCGATGCTCGCCGGCCTCGGTACCGGCTCGACCACGTCGTTCGCCCCGGCGAGATTGGCCACCTTCCTGCTCGGGCTTGCGGCCGACAACGCGGCCGGTTCGATGACCGACCAGCAGTTGCCCGTCACCCCGCTCTCCACCGGCTCGGGCCAGGACGCCTTCACCCTCGACACGGCCAAAACCGCGACGCTCGTCAGCACTGAACTTGCGTCATCGGTCCCGGCGAGCCGGAAGACGACCGGGAACCGTGTGTACGTGCAGAACCAGGTAGGCACCCCAGGGCTTGGCGCGACGGCACGGTCGAGGCTCGTCGCCGCCGGCTTCGTCTACGTCCAGGGGCAGAACACCGCTGACATGCCTAATGCCACCGCGCCCTCGGTCGTGGTGATCCTCGGTCCGAGCTCGGCGCAGATCGACCAGGGCGACGCGGTTGCCCGCTCGCTCGGCTTGCCGATATCGGACGTCCGGGTCGCTAACGACGGGTTTACGGTCGCCGACGTCCTCGTGAAACTCGGGGCTGACTACAAAGGGTGAGACGATGGAGGGGTGACCGCTGCTGAGGGCGGCCAACCGACAGGAGTTCACCAACGCATGCGACTGTTTGACCCGATGCCCCGATGACCGCATCTCCCCGAGCTATCGAGCTCGCTGTCGCCGCCGCCGAGGCAGCCGCCGACAAGCTGGCCCACCACATACAAGCCTTTGACGTCAGTGATCGACTCGCGATCACCGACATCTTCGTGCTCGCGTCCGCACCCAACGACCGCCAGGTGAAGTCGATCGTCGACGCTGTCGAAGACCGCCTGCGCGAGATGGGCGCCAAGCCGCCGCGTCGCGAAGGTCAGCACGAGGGCCGCTGGGTGCTGCTCGACTACTCCGACATCGTCGTGCACGTTCAGCACGCCGAGGAGCACACGTTCTACGCGCTGGAGAGGCTGTGGAAAGACTGTCCACAGGTCCCGCTTCCCGAGCACGTCACGGTCGGACTCAATCAGCCCGACGCCGAGAGCTTCGACTCGCGTGGGGCAGCGGCCGCGGGTCACGGCTGAGTGGGCACTCGCACGGTGCTGGTCTGGCGACACGGCCAGACCGCGTGGAACTTGCAGCGACGGTTCCAGGGGCAGCTCGACATCCCGCTCGATGATCTAGGCCGAGCCCAGGCGGCTCAAGCTGCTGCGCTTCTGGCCGGCTTCGCGCCGTCCGCCATTGTCTGCTCGGATCTCGTTCGTGCACGCGAGACCGCGCAGGCACTAGCCGACCTGACGGGGCTGCCCGTGGCGACGGATCCGCGGTTGCGCGAGATCGACGTCGGTGCGTGGCAAGGACTCACGTTCGAAGAGGTGGCCGAGCGTTATCCCGTCGAGGCGGCGAACTGGCGAGACGGCGGAGACGGACGGCGCGGTGGTGGCGAGAGTCTCGTCGACGTGGGCGTACGTGCGACGGCGGCGGTCGACGATGCGCTGGCTTCTCTTGCGGACGGCGGGACGCTGGTCGTCGTGACGCACGGTGCCGCGGGTCGCGCGATCGTGGCGTCGATGATCGGGTTGCCGACGCCGTATTGGCGTTCGCTCGGCTCGCTCGCGAACTGCTCCTGGTCGCTGGTCAGGGAGGCGCCGTCGGGGTGGCGGCTGTTCGATCACAATGCGGGCTCGCTGCCGGAGATCGTTGTCGGGGACGACCGATGATCTCGGCGGTCGGAGGGCGTCGGTTGCGCGTCCGCTAGACTTCCCGACGCCCGCAAGGGCACTTCGGGGCTTTAGCTCAGCTGGTAGAGCACTTGCCTGGCAGGCAAGGGGTCAGGGGTTCGAGTCCCCTAAGCTCCACGTTCGAGAATCGGCGGTCACGTCAGTGCTCCACACCTGAAATGATCTGTCGGGTCAAGCTAGCGACCTCGTCGACCGTCTTTGGTCCGATGGCCTGCACAGTGATCACCGCAACGTCGTCGATCGACACGCAGCGAGCCTCGTTTGCAGGCGAAGCAGCGAGACACTCCATTTGGCCGCCGTACGGCCCAGGCACGACTGACGAGAAGGCCACTGAATAGCCAGTGGATTCTCCAGCGAGGAACGCATTTTGGGCTGCGGCGCTTGGTCGCTTCCTCAGCTTCGAGGCGATTACCCCGAAGTCGGCTGACGTCCGACTGTTTTCGTAGCTGGCCTGTTGAGGGTCTTCAATGAAAATGCCGGTCGCCGCGAAGTCGGCCGCCATGTCCGCGAGCTCTGTGCGCGTCTGCTGCACCGGATCCCCCGACGGCATGAACTCCTCGCCGGCCAACGTCGGGGGCAATGAGATGGTTCGGCTAGCAACGGCAGGTTGTTTGGTCATGAACCGCGGGATGGCGACGACAGCCGCCAAGGCGAGTAACGCAATCGCAACCGCCACGAGTCCGAGTCGCATTGCTCCCTTGCTGGGGCGTGGCCTGGCAGGTTGGCGATCCCGCGAGGACGAACGTGTAGCGGCGGTCGCCTTGCCGGGCAGGACTGTGACTTCCATAGGCGCGGGTACTACCTGAGCTATCGGATGCTGGTCGGCTTGCATGGGTCTCCTCGACTGGCGACGAAGGACCGCCGTGTCTTATGTCGACCGGCTCCGTCGACCGCTTGACCAAACCGGCCGCGGACGTCAAGTCCTGGAGGTGGCTGGGGGTGGGATCACCGCCGGACGCTCATTGCAGGCGATCGCATTCGGCAGGTACGCGGTGAGCACTCGCCGTACAGTCTTTGCGTCAGCTCGGCCAAGCCGTTGAGTAACTGGCTGCGACCCTCTTGTGCTGGCGTCGCAGGTCGCGGCGCTCAGCTGACGTCAGGTGGTCCTCCATGACAATGCCGTTCAGGTGATCGGTCTCGTGCTGCAAGCACCGAGCCAGCGTGCCCGTCCCGACGACCCTGATCGGCTCGCCGAACTGGTCTTGTCCCTGACAGATGGCGATGTCTGGCCGGGCGACTGGCAAGTGCGCGCCCGGCAGTGAGAGGCAGCCTTCGAAATCCGTGTTCATGTGGGGTTCGGCTGGCAGCACGATCCGCGGATTGCACACCAACCCCTGCCGCCGTCGTCCGAACTCGTCGAGGCAGTCGTAGACGAAGACCGCGAGATCGACACCGATCTGTGGGGCGGCAAGACCGGCTCCGCTGGCGGCCGTGTTCGTCGCGAACATGTCGCACAGCAGGTTCCAGAGATCGGGGCCGAAGTCGGTCACCGGTCGGCACGCGCGGTGCAGAACGGGATCACCCCACCTCGTGATCGGCCAAGCGATCCCCAGCGTCATGAGTTGGTCGAGCGGCATCGGCGGTCTTCGTCCCTTCTTCCGCGAACGATCGTACGACTCGTCGCACCGACAGCGGTCATGCGCAACTAGCTGCTTGCGCAATGTTCGCGATGCGGATGCCGGAGTCGACCTCCTCCGGCCGTCGGTCGCCGTGGCGATGCACGACCTTCCACTCGCCGCCCTCGCGTCGGTAAATGTGAGTCACGCGCAACACGTATGACTGTGGCTGGCCGTCGATCAGCAATTGGCTGTGCTCGTAGCTGACGGTGTAGGCAAGGTCGCCGCTCGCGCCGGCCGCGATGACCTCGAGCTCGAAGTGGGAGCAGTTTGAGAAAGACGAGGCGAGTGCGTCGAACACCGGAGTGACGTGGTCTCGCCCCGTAGCCGAGACCACCGCTCCGAACAACGTCACGGGGTCGTTCGTCGACCACAATGCCTTGCGCAGCCCGGCGTCCCCGTTATGTAGGGCTGTATCCGCCTCGACCTGGCGCTCGATAACGGACGTCAGGAACGCATCGACTTCGCTCACGATCTCCTCCGATCTGCCGGTGGGACGCATCGTGGCGCTCGGTTGTTCGGAGATCGTTACGGCGATTCGCTCGTAACGGTGCCGTAACTGGGTTCCAGCAGGGTCTTTATCGTTGCGTTGCCTAGGGAGGAAGATTCCGAGATGAGCCCTCGTGCGTCGCGGGTCAGCGCTTGGGCTGCTTTCGCGGGCGCCGCAGTGCTCTGGGTGCCGGGGTTCGTGCTGGATTGGCAGGCGCGCGACGTCACCAAGTCGCCTTCGACCGGGAACCGAGCGGCCGACTTGGTGCTTGAGGCATTGCAGGTGTCGTTGCTCGTCGCACTGCTGGCATTTCCGCTCGTCGGTCTGTTGATCGCGACCCGACGCCGCACGAGTCCGATCGGATGGTTACTCCTCGCGATCGGTCTCGGCTGGGGCGTGGTCGTCGGCACGGGTGGTTATGCCGACTACGGGCTGAAGCACCACCCAGGCTCGCTCCCTCGCGCAGACATCGCCGCCGGGATCGGGCAAGCGGCATGGGCGGTTCCGGTCGGGCTCATGGGGACCTTCCTGCTTCTGTTGTTCCCAACTGGCCGCCTCCCGAGCAGTCGCTGGCGCCCCGTCGCTTACACGGCGGCATTCGCGATTCTGGGCTGCACGGTTGTATCGCTACTTCAGCCGGGTCCCATGTCGGACAACGGTTACGACACGACCTTGAATCCGTTCGGTATCGAGAGCCTGGCCGCCTTTCTCAAGGCAGCGCAGTCCATCGTCCTGGTCCTTGCCGTGACGATGGCGGCGTCAGCGGCCAGCCTCATCGTCCGATTCCGCCGGGCGGCGGTGATCGAGCGGCTGCAGATCAAGTGGCTCGTGACGGCCGCCGCGCTGGTCGCCGCGCTGTACCTGGGAGACACCTCGGTGTCGGCGATCGTCAACCGCTCGACGTCCGTTCAATCGCCATGGCTGGATCTCGCAGACGACCTTTCGGTGTTGGGCTTCGGCCTCGTCCCGGTGTCCATAGGCATCGCGGTGCTGCGTCACAAGCTGTTCGAGATCGACACGATCATCCGCAAGACGGTTGTCTACACCGTGCTCGTCGTGTGCCTCGCCGGGCTTTACGTCGGAGGCACCTACGCGATCGATCGTTTGGTCCGCACGGCAAGCGGCGAGTCCGGCACGCTCGCCGTGACACTCTCCACGCTCGCAGTGGCGGTGGTGTTTCACCCGCTGCATGCGCGAATCAAACGCGGTGTCGACCGCCGCTTCTACCGGACGCGTTACAACGCCGCCCGAACGCTCGACCGGTTTGCCGGACGACTGCGCGAGCTGGTCGAACTCGACGCAGTCAGCGCCGAACTACTCGAGGTCGTGCACGAGACATTGAGTCCGGCGAGCACCACGCTGTGGCTGCGAGCGCCCTCCGAAAGACAGCGGCACTCGTAACCGGCCGGGCGCGTTGTTGGCCCGCGCCCACGAACCTTGTTGAGAGGCTCGTGGGCGCGGTCGACCTGTCACTCCTTGCTATGGCGTGGTGATGCGTAGGGCGCCGGCCCGCAACAGCAATGCAACGGCACGTGCTGTTTCGCTCAGGGTCGTTACGGGTGACTGCGGATGTCCCGCAGCGGCGCTGGCCAGCGTCTGCTTGATTCCGTTGACCAGTTGATCACGGTCATTGACCAAGCTTCCGAGCGCTGCCTGTTCCCTGGTGAATGTGTTGTCCGACGTCGAACTCCCTGAAGCCAACGCATGCGTGTCCGCGAGCAGGGTGTCTGTCGCAAACGTGCCGACGCTGGAATTCAGTTGGGTGTACACCGCGGCAAGCAGCCTGGTCGAGTTCAACGCCGGCGAAGGATGCGCCAACGCGGCCGTGATTACGGTGCCGTCGGAGGTGTAGTCATCAGTCAACCCGACCAAGTTGAGCAGGGTGGGTCGCAGGTCGGTTTCATCAACCCACGTTCCGACTGTGCTGGCCTGCGGAACTGTCTTGGTGGAGTTCGGATCGTGGGCCTCGTTGCTCTGTGCCGGCTGCGGTCCATCGACACCTCGGCGTGCCACACCCCGGCCCGCAATCGCCGCCCACGTGACATCGATGTTCGGACTGTAGTAGCCGTGGTTCCACCCGAACGCGCTGTTGATACTCACGTTTGGCCCGGTCGTGGAGAAGTAGTAATCCGGTACCGGGAAGAGCGTGTACGTCGGTAGCCGAAGTGGGTCAGCGGTCTGCATATGAAGGGCGCGTTCCTCGAGCGCGCTGGCTTGGTAGTTCACGATCTTCTGGTTAGTCACGCCGGAGTAGGGATTGTCAGCCGTCATCGCCGCCGTATCTCTCTCGAGTTGACGGACCTTGGGGTCGCTGGCGCTGGGCTGACCATGTACGTAGATCGAGGCGCCCTGCGGTTCGATGTCAAACGCAGTACTTGCGCTCGCGGTCGTCGACAACAGGCCCTTGATGTTGGCCTGTAGCTCACCCACGGTGCCGCTCGCGTAGTTGCATGGCACGGTCACACCGTCGCAACCAGTGGGAGTCGGCTGGACCGCGCGTCCCACATTCGCTCCGGCGAACTGGTCGTTCTCCTCGGCGCTGATCACGAAGTCGGTGTTGTTCGGCGTGATGCCATCGGCCGCGAGGCGTGAGAGGAACGTCGCGAACGCGGTGTCGTACGACTTCAACGTGCTCACGTAGCAGCTGTCGCCAGGACCGACGGGATTGCCGGTTCCGGTGGCGGACGCCGTCGTGCAGCCTGCCTGCCCGGCCTTCTTTTCGTGGACGTCGGAGATGTAGCCGTAGGTCACGGGCACTCCGCTTTCCTGCATGTCGGCGATGTAGGCGAGCGATTGCGATGCGGTCGGGCTAAAGCCAGGGAAACCAGGGTGGTTGGTGAGGAACGCGCCGTTGATCTGCTGACCACTCAGATCCACCAGATTGCCCGCAGCGTTCGTAACCTCGTAGCCGTTGTGCGTGACGTTGGGCGTCCCAGCCCCGAGTTGCGGAGCGACGTAGCGCGCACCGAATAGGCCTTCGTAGCCGTTGTATCCGCCTGGCTCGGTCGGCAGCTTGTCGGCTACCGCACTAGCGGACGGGTTGGTCTGGCCGTACTTCACTGCCTGCGCGGAGGTGCACAGCGTGTTGCCGGCCGCGCAATGTACGGCGACGCCGACGTAGTCAGCGACCTCAGCATCTTTGAAGCTGTCCGGGTCGGCGTTGTACTGGGCGACCTCGGGTGAGGCTGACCCGAACACTGTCGGCAGGTCAACGCCGGTGTTCTCGAGCACCATGTTGGCTGTGGAGAAGTCACCGACGTTGCACCCGGCCCTGGTGAACGGCACCCACGGGGCAGGCGTCTGCAGGTTCGTACCCTGTGTTGCCGGAACCGTCGACGAGTACGCCATGCTCGGCGCGGTGTCGTTGCCGGTCGGATGTGACGCCGTGTCGTCGACCGGACTCGTCCAGTACGCGAACGAACTCGCCGGGTCCGTCGACCCATCCTGGTTGTAGACCTTGTAGGTGTTCGACAAAGGTTGACCATGCCGGTCGCCGTACAAGCCGGTGTAGATCGTCAGGCTGTCATCGGCTGTGTGGGCAATCATCGGCGTGTGACTGTTAGAGAAGACGGTGCCGTTTTGCTCGAGGAAGTTGAGCAGGTGCGGCATTTGCTCGAGGTCCGACGGAACGTTCGGGTTATCCCTGGCGAAGTGAACGTTGTCGAAGACGATGTCGATGACGTGCGACACCCCATTGCCGAGGTGGCACGTGCCCGAAGACGACGCCGGTGCGGCGGCCGCACCTGTCGAGCCCGCAATGGCCGAGAGGCCACCACCGCCGATCAACGTCAGGGCCAGGGCAGCGCCCCGGATGGTCTTCCACGAGGCGAAGCGTCGGGATGCGGTCACCTTTGACCTCCTCGAATCGACGACAGAAAGGCCGTTCGACCCATGACGCTAAGCAGCCAAGGTTTTCTTACCGGAACCGGTAGGTGAACTCATCGCTAAATCCCGCAAACAGCGGCATAAAATGTCATGGGCCCGGGATAGGACTGGCGGATGGCGATGTTCCTCGTTGAATTGCACCGTTCGGGCCCGCGATGGGACCCGTCACTGCCGCTCGAACAGCAGTCCGAATGGAGCTCGCACGCGACGTTCATGGATGCTCTCGTTGACGAAGGCTTCATCGTGCTAGGTGGCCCGCTCGACGACGAGTTCCGAATAATCCACGCGATCGAGGCCAAGTCCGCAGACGCGGTGCGCGCCACCCTCGCGCGTGATCCGTGGAGTGAGACTCACTTGGAACTTGAGTCGGTCACGCCCTGGACGATCCGGCTCGATGGCCGGGAGCATCATCATGTTCCATGACGCCAACTGCGCCGCCCGCTCGGTTCTCGAGGACGAGACTGATCCTCGGTGCTGTCGGGGTCGGGGCAGTTGCCGCGCTTGCGGTCGCGATCTACGTGAGCCTTCACGCCGGGAACTCTTACGAGTCATTCAGGCGTAGCTGCCTCGCAAGCCCGGGCAGCTCCGTCGTCATCGTCAGCGAGTCCTCGCATGCCGCGTACATGGGCGGCCCGCAGCACGAGTACACGATGGGCTGCAAGAGACCCGACGGAACGGTCGTCTCGACCGCCAAGACAAGCAAGCCGTAGTGATGACTGCGGCATAGGCTGAGCGTTATGGACCTGCGCATCTTCACCGAGCCGCAACAAGGCGGCACCTACGACGACCTGCTCAGCGTCGCGCGAGCAACTGAAGAGCTCGGCTTCGACGCGTTCTTCCGGTCCGATCACTACCTAGCCTTCAGTTCACCGACGCTGCCCGGACTTACAGATGCGTGGACCACGTTGGCTGGGCTCGCCCGCGACACTGGCAGGATCAAGCTCGGCACGTTGGTCACGGCCGCGACGTTCCGGCTGCCGGCACCGCTCGCGATCTCGGTTGCGCAGGTCGACCAGATGAGCGTCGGCCGCGTCGAGCTCGGCATAGGCGCGGCGTGGAACGACGCCGAGCACACCGCTTACGGGATCCCGTTTCCTGACATCGCCGAACGGTTCGACCGCCTCGAGGAACAAGTGGCCGTCATCGACGGACTATTGCGCACGCCCGCGGGGGAGAAGTTCTCGTTTGCCGGCAAGTATTACCCCGTCGTCGATGCGCCGGCGCTTGGGCGGCCCGTGCCCATCATCATCGGTGGGCGCGGGCCGAAGAGGACGCCTGCACTTGCAGCCCGCTACGCGGCCGAATACAACGTGCCGTTCGCACCTGTCGAGGATGTCGAGGCTGCATTCGAGCGGGTGCGTGCAATCACCGGACGAGAACTGGTCTACTCGAGCGCGCAGGTGGTGTGTGTCGGTCGCGACGATGCCGAGGTTGCCCGGCGCGCGGCGGCTATTCGCCACGACGTTGCCGAACTGAGGGCGAACAGTCTTGCCGGCACCCCAGACGAGGTAGTCGATCGGATCGGGAAGTTCGCCGCGATCGGTGCGACCCGCCTCTACTTGCAGGTACTTGACCTAAAAGATCTCGATCATCTCGAACTCATCGCGTCGGCAGTCGCGCCACAACTTTGAGACTCCCGTGCCTTATCCCGTCGTGCCGAAGCCAACCAAGATGTGGGACGGCGACATCGTTCTCACCACACCGGGCGATGTCGTTGCCGATCTCGACGTACATGGCCGCATCGTCGTCAAGGCTGCCGGCTGTGGCGGCGAGAACATCGTCGTCCGCGGTCTCGACACCGGAATCGGCTTCAACTCCGGCCTCGTTGACTGCACGCATGCGAATGTGTCGGGCTTCACGCTGACGAACGCGCTGCTCGTCCCGACGCTGCCGTCTGTGTGGTGGAACGGCGTGCTCGGGCATGACTACACCGCCCGGCAGGTAGAGGTCACCGGCACGGTCGACGGTTTCGGGATCTACAACACGCACGGCCCCGAGGTGAACGTCGATGTCGAAGACACGTTTGTGCATGACCTCTCGTTCTTTGCGAGCGACCCGAATCACAAAGGGGGCGGCACGCACAACGATTGCTGCCAGATCCAAAGTGGTCTGAACGTCCGCATCGTCAACAACGTCTGGCACGGGTTCCTGGCGTCAGAACTCGGTGACCGCAGTTCGGTCCGGCAGGCATCGTCGGTGATCCAAGTGACTCAGGGCGTCGGACCGGTTGGCAACGTTCTGGTCGAAGGCAACGTGTTCGACGGTGGTGTGGTGGCGACCATCAATCTCAGCTCGAAACCGTTGCCGTCGATGAACTTCGGCCGCATCGCGAACAACCGATTCGGCCGAAACTCGCAGATGGGCAACGCTGTGATGATGGCGCCGACGACAGTGTGTGAGACCGTCGACAACGTCTACGACGACGACGGGACGCCGGTGCTGGTCCGTCGCGACGGCGCTTAATGTGTGCTCGGAGGTCTTGTGGACAAGCAACCGGTAGGTGAGCATGCGCGGCGAGCGGCCCGCGTCTATAGCGCAGCCGCTGACCACTACACGCTCCGCAGCCTCGGGTTTTGGGATCGATTCGGCGCCGAGACGGTGTCGCGCCTTCAGTTGGCACCCGGTATGAGCGTGCTCGACCTGTGCTGTGGCGCCGGTGCTTCGGCGATCCCGGCGGCCCACGCGGTTGGAGCGACGGGCCGGGTGCTCGGGATAGACGTCGCGGCACCGCTCCTGGAGCTAGCGCGAGCCAGGTCCGTTCGAGAGGGGTTGTCCAATATCCAGTTCCGCCACGGCGACGCCACAAAGACGGAGCTGCCGGACGAGAGCTTCGATGCCGTGGTCTGCGTCTTTGGCGTGTTCTTCGCGCCAGACATGACAGCGTTCGCGCAGGAGATGTGGCGACTGGTGTGCCCCGGCGGAGTATTGGCCGTCACTACGTGGGGGCCTGGCCTGTTCGAGCCTGGCAACAGCGTGTTCTGGCAATGCATCGCTGACATCGAGCCGTCGCTGTATAAGAGCTTCAACCCGTGGGACCAAATCACCACGCCGGCCGCTCTAGCCGAACTACTGACCGGAGCTGGTGTGGCTCGGCCGACCGTCGAGGCTGTCGAGGCCCGTCATGACCTGGAACACCCCGACAGGTTCTGGGACATCGTGCTCGGGTCTGGTTACCGGGCCACGTTCGATGCACTAACTCCTGAGCAGCGCGACCAACTCCGCGAGAGACTGCTCGCCGAGTTGCGTGTTGGTGACGTCAGCGTGGTCCAGACCGATGTGGTCTTCGGAACCGCTAGCCGCTGACACGAGATCACCGCGTTGCGGCGCGCCGCACACCTAGGTGAAAAGCGATCGGGCACTCTAAATCTGCGCGACGATGACAGGTCACTTGTCCCCCCGGGTGACACGGGCTCGCCGCGAAGTGGCGGTCCGGCTCGCGCATCCCCCACGCAGAGCCGGACCGCCGCGCCCCCGGTTGGAGACCGCACCCCCCAGCTAGCGGCCTACCGATAAAAAGTTTCGCGGAAGGCGGCAGCTGCGGGTATTGGCCGTCCGGCCACAACCGTGAGCGCATCTGCCCATGTTTGGTGAGCGTTCGGCGCAGCGGGGTGACCATTCGGACAAAACATAGCAGATCGGTACGGCGCCGTCACTAGGTGTCGAGCCGGTCATTTGCCACTCGAGTCACACCGGTGACGGCCTGCTTGGTGATCAAATCGGGAGCGCTGCGGGCGTACACTGAGCGCCATGTCCGAGTTGCTTCTTCTTACGCCGCGCTGACCCGACGTCGGCGCGGCGACCCCTCGTGCGCGAGGGGTCTTTTTGTGTCCACCGCCCACTACACGTACCGCCCAATTGCGAGACGGATGAGGAACCGATGAGCGAGACGTTCGACTTCGCCGCCATCCAGGATCGATGGCTGCCGGTCTGGGACGAGCTCGACCCGTTTCGCACCGGGCGGCCGGCCGCGGACGGCTCGCCACGCGAGCGCCGCTACATGCTCGACATGTTTCCGTATCCGTCGGGCGATCTGCACATGGGTCACGCCGAGGCGTACGCCTTCGGTGACGTGCTAGCGCGCTACTGGCAGCAGCTCGGCTACGACGTCATGCATCCGATCGGCTGGGACTCGTTCGGGCTGCCCGCCGAGAACGCCGCGATCGCCCGCAACCAGCATCCGGCCGACTGGACGTACAAGAACATCGAGACGCAGGCCGCGTCGTTTCGGCGCTACGCCATTTCGTTCGACTGGTCGCGCCGGCTGCACACCAGCGACCCGGAGTACTACCGCTGGACTCAGTGGCTGTTCCTGCGCTTCTTTGAACGCGGGCTCGCCTACCGCAAAGCATCGGCGGTCAACTGGTGCCCGAACGACCAGACCGTGCTGGCGAACGAACAGGTCGTCGCTGGTCACTGTGAACGCTGCGGGACGCTGGTCACCAAGAAGACGCTGACGCAGTGGTATTTCAAAATCACCGAATACGCCGACCGGCTGCTCGACGACATGCGCGAACTCGAAGGTTCGTGGCCTGAGCGCGTCCTCACCATGCAGCGCAACTGGATCGGTCGATCGGTTGGTGCGCATGTCGACTTCGCGATCGAGGACCGCGCCGAGCCGGTCACCGTGTTCACCACGCGACCCGACACGTTGTACGGCGCGACGTTCTTCGTCGTCGCGGCCGACTCTGCACTGGCGGCCGACCTGTGCGCTCCTGAGCAACGAGCGGCCTTCGATGCTTATGTCGAGCAAGTGCGGCGGCTCTCAGACATCGACCGGATGTCGACTGAGCGAGTGAAGACGGGTGTTTTCTTAGGCCGGTATGCAATTAACCCGGTCAACGACGAACGCATCCCGGTGTGGGCGGCTGACTACGTGCTGGCTGACTACGGCACCGGCGCCATTATGGCGGTGCCGGCACATGACCAAAGAGACCTCGACTTCGCGCTGACCTTCGGGCTGCCGGTGCGCATCGTGGTAGCCGCTGATGAGCCCGACCCGGCGGAAAGCGGCGTCGCGACGCCAGGTGACGGCGTCCATGTGAATTCCGGTCCACTCGACGGTCTCGACAAGGCTGCGAGCATCGATCGCGTCATCAGCCAGCTCGAAGCGAAGGGTGTCGGCAAGGGCGCGATCAACTATCGGTTGCGTGATTGGTTGCTGTCACGGCAACGATTCTGGGGCGCGCCGATCCCGATCGTGCATTGCCCTGTCGACGGCGAGGTCCCGGTGCCGGACGACGAGTTGCCGGTGCGACTGCCCGACCTTCGCGGTGCTGACCTCCAGCCCAAGGGCGTATCGCCACTGGCGGCCGCGACCGAGTGGGTAAACACGACGTGTCCGAAGTGCGGGGGCTCAGCAACTCGCGACACCGACACGATGGACACCTTCGTCGACTCGTCGTGGTACTTCCTGCGGTATTGCTCACCGCATCGCGACGATGTGGTCTTCGATCCGGCCGACGTCAAGCTGTGGATGCCGGTCGACCAGTACGTCGGCGGCGTCGAGCACGCCATCCTGCACCTGCTGTACAGCAGGTTCTTCATCAAGGTGCTGCACGACATGGGGCTCGTCGAGTTCGACGAACCGTTCAAAGCGATGCTGAATCAGGGCCAGGTCATCAACCAGGGCAAGGCCATGAGCAAGTCGTTGGGCAACGGAGTCGACCTGGGCGAGCAGCTTGCTGCATTCGGTGTCGACGCGGTCCGCATGACGATGCTGTTTGCCGGGCCACCCGAAGAAGACATCGACTGGGCCGACATGAACGTGCCGGCACTCGGCAAGTTCTTGGCGAGGGCCTGGCGGCTGGCCGCCGAAGTCCGCAGCGAAGTCGGTGTCGACGTGACCACAGGCGACGTCGCATTGCGGCGAGTGACGCATCGCACGGTGCACGACGTCACGCACCTGCTCGACACGTTCCGGTTCAACGTCGCGATCGCCCGCGTCATGGAGTTGGTCAACGCGATTCGCAAGACGGTCGACGTCGGCCCAGGCCCGGCCGACCCGGCAGTGCGTGAAGCAGTCGAGGCGGTCGCCATCATGCTGTCGCTGTTCGCGCCGTACACCGCCGAAGACGCATGGGCGCGCCTCGGGCACCAGCCCACGGTGTTCCACGCGGGCTGGCCGGTCGTCGATCCGACATTGCTGGTCGAGGAATCCGTCGTCTGCGTTGTCCAGATCAATGGCAAGGTTCGCGACCGCCTCGAGGTCGCGCCGGACATTGACGAGACCGCGTTGCGCGAGCTCGCACTCTCTGCGCCGGCCGTTGTGAAGGCCATCGATGGGCGAGCGGTCCGCACGGTGATCGTCCGGGCGCCGAAGCTCGTCAACCTCGTGGTCTAGGGTCCGCCTATGTCGCGCGCGCGCAAGAGCACGCCAGCGGTGGCGGTCGTCACAGACTCCACGGCCTATCTGCCCGCCGGGTCGGCGGAACTGCTCGGTGTCCAGGTCGTGCCATTGCAGGTGATCGTTGGTGGCGTCGTCCGTGCTGAGGGCGAGGAAATCGGACCGAGCGAAGTTGCCGCCGTCCTGCATCGAGGGCACTCGGTGAGCACGTCGCGACCGTCGCCGAGCTTGTTCGCCGCCGCCTATCACCGGGCATTTGCGGCTGGCGCGACGTCGATCGTGTCGGTGCAGTTATCGGCTGCGATGTCGGGCACCGTCGATGCCGCCCGGCTTGCGGCAGCCGACGTCGGTGGTGACATCAGGGTCATCGACTCGCGTTCGGTCGGCATGGGCATGGGCTTCGCGGTCATGGCCGCCGCCGACGCTGCGGTTGCTGGCGCCGACGTTGATGCAGTTATAGAGACGGTCAACCAGACGCTTGCGCGCACGCAGGCCATCTTCTACGTCGACACGCTTGAATACCTGCGTCGCGGCGGTCGTATCGGCGCGGCCCGTGCGCTCGTCGGATCCGCGCTCGCGGTCAAGCCGCTGCTCTGCCTGCGTGACGGACGTATCGAACCGCTCGAACGCGTAAGGACGGCGTCGCGGGCGATTGCTCGGCTCGAGGAACTCGCGGTGTCGATGGCTGCCGACGAGCCTGTGAGCGTCGCCGTGCATCACCTCGACGCGTCGCCGCGTGCCGCACAGGTTGTCGAAGCCCTCGAGACCCGCCTGCCGAAAGCGGGAGACATCATCACGACCGAGGTCGGCGCTGTAGTCGGCGCGCACACTGGCCCCGGCATGCTCGCCATCGTCGTCTGCACGCGCTGACCGCTTTCCACAGTGCTCGGCATTGCCGGCGCGGTGCACAGGCTTGGTCGAGTCGCACCCTTAGGGCCTGCTCGGCCGCTTAGCTCGGGTTGTGCCGATGTTCCGTCGCAGGCCGGACCCGCGCGAGCTGGCCAGCGTGCTGCACCGGCTCGAACGCTTGCAGATCGGCGCGCAACCCGCGGGGTGGCTGCCCGCTGCGCCCGATGCAGAGCCGCCGCCGTTGCCTGCCATGGCCAGACGCGAGTGGCGAGCGCGGTTGCGGGCACTGCTTCCGGCGCGCCTGCACGTCACCGCTTTCGATCCGGGACGTCGAGGGGTTGCTGTGCTCGTCATCGTCGCGGTCGTCGGTGCGGCTGGGGGAGCGTGGTACTTCTTGCGGGCAGCGCCGCACGGTCAGACGGCGGACGCTGACCCGACAGTTGACTGTCAGACAGTTGCGGGTCAAGAGCCGGGTAGCTGTCTGACGGTCGGAGGCGGCACGGCGCGTTCGCCGACGGAAAGCGTGGCACCCATCGAAGGCTTCGCGTCCGTCGGCGTGAGCGTTCTCCCATCCGGCCCGCCGTCGCCGTCCAAAGCAAGCGAGCTTGTCATCGACGTCGTCGGCAAGGTCGCGAAACCCGGTGTGTTCACACTGCCGCCCGGTTCGCGGATCGTCGACGCGATTGCCGCCGCAGGTGGCGCACTTCCAGGCACCGACCTGACCGCGCTCGATCTGGCCCGCAAGTTGAGCGACGGTCAGGAGATTTTCATCGGCGTCGCACCGCCGTCCGGCGCTGCAGCGATGTCGGGCGGCGGCGTGGTTGGCGACGACACCGACCAGGGCGCCGAGGCGGGAGCGGGCAGCGCGGATCAGATCGTCAACATCAACACCGCGACGCAAGCCCAACTCGAGACGTTGCCAGGGGTCGGTGCCGTGACGGCGCAGAAGATCCTCGCCTGGCGAACGCAGCACGGTCGGTTCACCAGCGTGACCCAGCTGCAGCAGGTCTCGGGCATCGGCCCGGCGAAGTACGCGGCGCTCGCAGGACGGGTAAAGGTGTGACAGCCCGGTCAAGCCACCCGGCAACGCAGTAGTAGACGTAAAGCGCGTTAAAAAGAAGCGTCAAAAGTTGCGTCTATCGGCCGGCGCGGGATGCCGCTAAGATTTCGCGCCCAAGGGGGTCGACATGCGACGAATACTTCTCGTAGGCGCATTTTCACTGGTCGTCGTCGTGGGGCAGGCGACGATGGCAACGGACGCGTTCGCTGGTCCCGTCATCGCTTGCGGCCAGACGGTAACGCACGACGTTCAACTCACTCACGACTTACTGAACTGCCCAGGTGACGGCCTCAAGGTCGGCGCGAGCCACATCACCATCGATCTGCACGGTCATGTCATCGATGGCGTGAATGCGGCCGGCAGCATCGGCGTGAATGACAACGGGCACGGTGGTGTCGTCGTGAAGAACGGCACGGTGCGCGACTTCTTTGCCTACGGTGTCGCGTTTCAATCCGCGCCGGGCAGCTTGGCACAGGGCCTCAAGATCAGTCGCATAGGTGCGGGCGGTGTCGACGGCGATGCATCGGCGGGGATCCTTGTGAAGGACTCGCCATGGTCGAACGTGAGCGTTAACTCGGTGAGCAACGCTGTGTCGGCGTACCAATCTGATGGCGTCGACGTGTTGTCGTCGGCGCACACTGTCGTCAAGGGCAACGCTTTGGTGAGCAACAACTGGGACGGTTTGTTCGTCCTCGACTCGCCAACCAGCACCGTTCAAGGCAACGAACTGAGCAAGAGCGGGAACAACGGCGCCGAGATCAACTCAGGCACGGACGGTGTGGCAGTTACCGGCAATCAGGCGAACAAGAACACTCTTTTCGGCATCGTCGTCGGCGCGGTTTCCAAAGCGCGCGTTACCGGCAACACGGCGACGAGCAATGGCGACACCGGCGTGTACCTGTTCGATCTGCTCAATAGCGTCGTCAGCGGGAACTGCGTGACCGGCAACGGGACCGGGCTCGTGCTGGCTTTCGGCCAAAACGGTTCGATCGGCAACACGATCAGCCACAACAACGCCAGCAACAACGTCACCGGCATTCTTCTCGACCACGCCGGCCACAACGCTGTCGTCGACAACGTTGCGGATTCCAACACGGGTGCGCCGGGCGAAGGAGGCGGCGTGATCGTTGTCGGTGCCTCCGGCAATGCCCTGACCGGAAACGTCGCGTCTCACAACCTTGACGTGGGCATCGGGGTCTTCGACGATGTGCCAGGCGACGCGGCCGGCAATCGATTGAGCCACAACGTTGCCGATTACAACGCGGCACACGGCATGGATGTTGCGGACGGAACGATTAACGGTGGCGGCAACTCGGCGCACCACAACACCCCGTTACCCAACTGCGTAGGGATCACGTGTAGCTGAGGTCGCAGTCGCGGCGACGCTGCATCCACATCCTGTCGAAGCCATGCACAGCTGGGCGCATTGAGCTCGCCTGAACGCTAGGTGCACCTAGCGTCATGACGTGCCGACCTCGCGATCACCTGCGCGCGTTCCCAATGACAGTGGCGCGCTAATCCCTGGTGAACCGGTCGAACTCCGGCTGCTGGCGCCGGCCGCGGCGGCGTGGCTGACCGCCGCGATCGCGCTGTCGTTGTCGTCGACAGCGGGGTTGCTAACCTCCGTTGCCTTGTCGGTTGTCGGTGCTTCGATCATCGCGACCGCACATAGAAGCCGAACGCGCGCCCGGCGGCGGGTTGTTGCCGCTGCCCTTCTGTGCGCGGCCGGAGCGGCGGCGGCGACCGCGTGGAGAGTGGCGGCGGTGCAGCGGGGTCCGCTGCCGTCGCTCGCGCGCGCCCACGCGACAGTCACGGTGCAACTGATTGTCACGAGTGACCCGCACCTATCAGCGGGTTCGTCGAGTGGTACCAGCCGCTCGCTTGTCGTGTTACTGGCGAAGGCCGTCGAGGTCAGCAGCGACGGGGTGCCGAGTACCAGGATCAGTTCACCGATCGTCGTGCTCGCCACCGCGCCGGACTGGCTCACATTGCAGCCGACGCAGCGCGTCACCGCGGTTGGTCGCGTGAGCATGCCAGAGCCAGGAGAACTCGACACTGCCGTCTTCGACGCACGTGGATCGCCGACCGAAGTCGGTTCGGCCTCGCGCATCGAACGCGCCGCCGGCCACATCAGAGACGGCTTGCGAAAGGCCGCGACACCGCTGCCGAGTGGTCCGCGCGGGTTACTGCCAGGCCTCGTCGACGGCGACACGTCAGGACTCTCACCTGACCTTGTTGCTGCGTTTCGCACGACGGGTCTCACCCACATAGTTGCTGTGTCCGGTGCGAATGTCGGTAAGACACGTTACTGTCTCGGGCATGAGATCACCCACGAACGCGACCGCGCCCGCCGTCCGAGCTGTCATCTACGCCCGGGTTAGCAAAGACCAGCGCGACGGCCGCTCCGTCGAGGAACAGATCGGGGAATGCCGCGCGACGATCGAGCGGCAAGGCTGGACAGAAGGTATGGAGCCGCTCCTCGACAACGACCGCAGCGCATCGCGGCACGCCCGCAAGACGCGTCCAGCATTCGAGCAGCTCCTCGGCGTGATCCGTGCGCGGCAAGTTGATGTTGTGATCGTCTGGGAATCCTCCAGGCTTACCCGAAGCCTCGGCGTGTGGGTTGACCTCCGCAAAGCCTGCGACGAGCACAGCGTGCGAATGACGGACGTCAGCGGCGTGCTGTGGGAGCCCTACGCAGTCGAGGCCGGTATCCGTGCGGTCATGGCCGAAGGGGAAGTTGAGCAGACCCGCAAGCGTGTCCTGCGAGCTGTTGAGGCCAACGCGGTGAAAGGCCGGCCGCACGGTCGCATCCTGTTCGGCTACGCGTACGAATACGACGCACGGACCGGGCAGCTCGAGCGGCAGGTGCCCGACGCCGACCGGGCGCCGATCGTTCAAGAGGTTTTCCGGCGTTACGCGGCAGGCGAATCGCGCCGCACGATCGTCACTGATTTGCGTACCCGCAGTGCGATTGGTCCAGGGTCGAGGGCTCGCGAGAACACAACGCAGCTCACGCGAATGCTCAGCAATCCCGCCTACGTCGGCCAACGCGTCCACAGAGGCGAGGTCGTGGGGCAGGGCGACTGGGAGCCACTCGTTGACGATGCACTGTGGGCGCGCGTGCAGACACGCCTCGGTGAGACGTCGGTCTGGAGGCGGCCAGAGCGTTACACCCATCTGCTCGGCGGCATTGCGCGGTGTGGGCGGCCAGAGGGCGATGGCACGTGCGGTGAACGGATGGCGACTGTCAAGACGACGCGTGGCAACTACCGGGCATTGGCCTGCCCGAGGTTGCATCTGGGCCGTCGTGAGGACTACGTGGACGCGCACGTCACTGGCATCGTGTTGGAGCGGCTGGAGGCGCCCGATGCGCTAGCGCACATCCATGCGACGGCTGCGGGTGACGGGCGCGCGGAAGTCGATGCGGCCGTCGACGAGTTGGCGGCGCTGCGTGCCCGCAAGATCGACGCCGAGGCCGCGTTCGTGGACGGCGAGATCGACCGCGCGGCATGGGTAAGAGTCGTGAGTGCTCTCGACCCCAAGATCGAGGCGGCGGAGCTGCGGGCGCGTCAGTGGTCCGGTCTGCCGGACGTTGTGAGCGCCATCGCTGGCCCCGGTGTCGAGGCTCGCTGGGAAGCGCTGGAGATGGTTCAACGGCGCTCGGTGATCACAGCTCTCGTTGAGGTTGTCGTCCTGCCGGTCGGCGAGGGGATGCGGGGTAAGCGCGGGTTTGATCCGGCGTCGGTGCAGGTCACTTGGAGACAGGCGATCTAGACCGGTCGACTGCGTTTCTGCTGCGCTTCGCGGTTTTCTCTGACGTCGCGTTCGATCACATACATGTCGTCGAGCGCGTACAGCTTGCGGCGCGTCTCTCGGCCCCAACACTTCGGCCGGTAGCGGGCGACCCATTGCCGCACCGCGCTCTCGCTCTCGCCGATCCACAGCGCGAAAGCGGGGACGTCGATGAGTTCCGCCGGTGCGCCGGGCTCGCGCACAATCATGAGTGCGCTCCGTCGAGGTCGTTCTCTGCCTGGCGTAGGTACGTGGTGATGTCGAGCGGCACGACGAACGTAGGCGGGCGGCTCAGCGAGTCACGCAGGGCAGCTACGAGGGCATCCTCGGGTGTGTCGGCGGGCGTCATGCCGTCGGTGTCAGTTGGCGGAGCACGATGTTGCGGACGGCCATGGACGACCAGTGTTCCGCTCGACGGGGTTTGTAGCCCTCGGCGTCGAGTGTTGCTGCGATCCACCGGTAGGAGTTCTTACCCTCGGCGCGTAGCTGGACGATGCGGGCGATCGCTTTCTGTTCGTCGGCGCGCTCGGCGGCGTCACGTTCGCGGCCCTTGCCCGCTCCGACGTAGCCGTAGGCGTACGCGCCGGTCGCTTTGCGCCCGGTGGTTGCCTTGACGCGGCGGCCGTCGCGCATGCGCTTGACGACGATCGCGCGGTCGAGCTGCGCGATGACGCCGACGATCTGCCGCAGCGCGGTCCTCATCGGGTCGTCGGGGTCGTCGGCCAGGACCTCGCCGTCGTCGACCGTGAATAGCTTGGCGTTGGCCCGCCACACGAGCGCGAGGATGCCCTCCTGAACGGTGAGGGCTCTCGCGAGGCGGTCGAGCTTTGCGACGACGATGCCGTCGGCGTCCGGTGGGCGCTGGACGGCGAGGAGTGCGGCTGCGAGGCCCGGCCGCTCGCTGGCGTCCTTCGTTCCGGAGATCCCGGCGTCCTCGTGCCAGCAGACGATGCGGTGCCCGTTGGCCTTGGCCCATCGGGTGATCGCGTCGCGTTGGACGTCGAGGCCGAATCCGTCGAGCTGGGATTCGGAGGAGACCCGGAGGTAGGCGGCTAGTCGCATGTTTTGAGGGTATAGGCGGCTGACCTGCCATGTAAATAATCCCGAGGGATTATTTACATATCCTCACTGTCGCCGCACGTTAGGCGACCGGGTCAGACGATCGAACGCGCGTCATCGCGGCAGATGATCGCGTTTGGGGCCCAACCTGATAACAGCTGCCCAGCCCTAAAACTTGGCTCGCTTTACAAATGGGCGCGTACCCCGAAAGCGGCGACCGGCGCGCACTCCTTGGGCGGCTCGGACGATAGAAGGGGCTTCCATGATGATCGCAATACCCAGCAGGCCGTAACCGACTCCGACAAGCGCGCCGTGGTCGTTCGAAGCGAGCAGGACCACAATGCCTGTGCATGCGCTGATCGCGCCCGCGAGGCCAGTCAACAGCGCGGCGGCCATTAGGCGAATGCCGGCAGGACCGTAGTTTTGTTCCAGAAGAACGATGGCTGGCGTTCGGTGCGTTCGCTGACGTTCCACGATGTACGCGGCGGCCCACCGCTCTGGACGTGACAGTCGGGGCATCCGCAGGTCGTCGTCCATCGCCTAGCCGACCCGGAAGTCGTGGATACCGAGCGCCTTGGCCTCGGCAATGAAACCGTCACGCCGGTCCGTTGGAACCCGGACGCGGATCGGCTTGTTGTCCAGGACTTCGTCCGTGGCCCGCTTCGCATCTGCCAGGCCAAACGCGGCTTCCCGTTGCAGGAGTTTGGTGAACGAGATCTTCAAGAAATCCTCGCGCCACCCCTCGATCGTCAACTCCGAGTACTCGGGAGACAGCGGTAGCTCCGGGCCCTGGCTCATAGCGGCAGGGTCGCATACAAGCAGCGCTCGCGACATCCGCCATTTGGCAGGACCCAACGACCGTCTTCGCGGCAGATTAGGGCGATTCGTCAAGGTCCTTTTGGCGTTCATCACCGGTGTCGAAGAAGTGATCCAGGTACGGCTCCGGCTCTAGGTCACTGACTCGAAACAGGGAGAAGATCTCCGCTCCATCGGTCGGCTCGTCGTACAGGTGATACGCCTGAGCGAAGCCGACATATTCTGACGGACCGTCGGCAATGACCGCGGCATATGCGCGGGCCTCAGCTTCGGCGCGCTCGACGGCGTGATCGAACGACGCCGCTCGCCACAGTGTGATCCGTTCTTCGTACGCCTTGCCAGCAAACTCCGGAGGCCAGCCCGCCCGGAAGACACAGCGCACCGCGTACCACGCCAACTCACCGTCGCCGCCCATAGGCGACATCGTGACACGACGCCGCACACCGCACCCGCAGATAGTCAGCCCATAGCGCGGCTCGCGGCGAGAGAGGGGGCTTCAGTTCATCGTCTGCTGCGTTCGCAAGCATGTACTGCCTTTTCCCGCTGCTAGCGTCTGAGCGTGAACTCTGGAGAGCCGCTGGCCGTCGGAGCGCAAGTGATAGTCCGGCGCGACCCGGACTATGGTCCCGGTCCGTGGCCAGCCGAACCGCGAGGCGTCGTGTCCGGTCGCGTCAGCCCCTACTTCACTGTCGTTGCGACGCTGCAAGGTCCTGAGCGCACCTACTGGATCGTTTTCGATGAACCGCAGCGAGACGCCGAAGGTGATGGTCCGTACGACTCCTCCCAGGTGCTGGAACGCTACTTGGAGATCGTTCCTGCAACCGATCATTGAGGTAGAACGCGCACGGCAGCATCGGCGCATCTCGACATGATGACGAGAACGAGTGCAGCGCACGAGGGCGGTTGTCGATGAGCGCGGAGAGTCGCAAGGCGAAGCGAGCGCCGGAGTGGGGGATCGCCGTTCGACTTGCTGACGGCAGCCTTCGCTACTACTGCCTCGAAGGTGGCATCCAGGGGCAGTGGGGCGTGCACGAGTCACAGGCGCTCAGATTCGACAGCACTGCCGACGCCGAGCGGCAAGCTCACGCCTTCCAGACGAACGACGCCGCTAAGGAGTATTTAGTCGTTCATTTGCCACAACCGAAACGCAGGAAGTAGCCGCCCCTGAACTACCGGATCTCGGCAGATGTTCGCGATTCAGGGGACGAGGCTCCGTGGCTGACTCCGTGCGGGTCGAGGTTCCGTGGCTGATGCCGGTGGCCGACGGCGCCCTCGGTGCGCCACGTTCCCGTCGTCCGATGGGAGGCGGACGCGGGTTCGAGCTTCAATGCGCACCGAGGGGCGTCGGTGTGCGTAACCCGCCCCTGTCAGTGGGGTTACGCACGGTCGCGGCTGCCGCCCGTCGTGGCAGCGGCCGCGAGATCAGTGGTGTTGTGTGCGCCCGTTGACGGGTGGCCCGAATACGGCCTCGTCTGCGCCGTCCGCGTGGGTGAGGTCGATGCGGTGGCGTGCCGGTGAGTTGGCGGGCGCTCCGTGCAGCGGTGTCGGCTGCACGGGCCGGACGCGGGACCGACCGGCGGCGACTTCGGTGAGGGACCGGCGGGCGGTGAGGACGGCCACGGTGTGCTCGTAGGGCGGCACGTCGGCCTGGTCGATGAATGCGCAGAGTGCGGCGACTCCGTCGGCGGGTGTGAGGTAGTCGCTCACTTGCGCGGGTCCTTCCCTGCTAGGCCACTGTTCGCGGCGGCGGTCTGCGGCCGGGTCGTGAACAGGCGGGCGGTCCATGCGGGGAAGATCGACGGCGGCTTCGGCGGTGTTGCCGCGTTGGCGCCGCTGCGCATCGTGTTCGCGATCGCTTTGACGACGTCTTGTGTTGCCATGGCGGCGCGGTGTTCCTCGAATGCGCGTTCGGCGTTTGGGCCGGCCAGGTGTTCGAGTTGGGTGCGCGGGGTGTTCGGGTCGGTGGTCACTTGCGGACTCCTGGTTCGGGTTTCCCCTTATTTGGCAGGCTGTTTGGCGTTGCCGGTGGATTGGCCTAGCGCTCGATTTCGGCGAGAAACCGACGGGCGAGGTCGGGAATGCGGGCGATCTGCTCGGCGTCTAGGTCCAGGCCGTCGAGAAGGCGCCGTATGGCACTGCCGATAAGTGCCGCCAACCGCGACTCGCGTTCGATGAGTCGGCGCTCGATGCCGAGAGTTGCCGCTTCCTTGCACAGTCGCGCGCATCGATCGCGTTCCTCGTTGTAGAGCTTCAGCCACACGTTCACGGCGGGAGCGACTACCGTCGTCGTTTCCCCGCCCCGGTACGAGCGACCGCGGCGGAGCTGGCCGCCCTCGTCGGCGACATACCCGGTGATCTCCTGGACGGATTGGATGCCCTGGACGAGGGCATCGGTCCCGTCGGTTTCGATGACCAGCTCGACGCGGCTTCGGTACCAGTCGGTGAGGCCAGCGCTGACCCGGATGTGTTCCAGGAGGAGCTGGGTCACTTCGACCGTTGCGCGAGGTTGAGCCCACATCATCGAGGCCTTATGGGCCGCTTCGAGTTCCGCGGTGTGTTTCCCGGTGGAGGTCGAGCCAAGATGCAACTTGCAGGTGCCGTAGCCGGGATGGTCGGTACCCCAGCCTTTGGCGTGCGCGCAGGTGCCCCCGTCTCGCTTTTGCGCCCCGCATTGCCGGTCCAACGGGACGACGCCGCTCGGCACTAGCGGACGGTCGGCGCGAGTGCTCTTGGCGACGCGCCGAGGCCGCTGCTCCCCTCCCACGTAAAGTTGAGCCCGAGGCGTTGGCGGTCATTATTTGCAGCCAAAATCTGCTCGTTCAGTGCGGTTGCCCGAGCGGTTATGTCCCGTCCGATGTTCACGATGCCGACCGCGCCGCCCAATGCGGAGATCGCATCGGTCGAGTGTCTATCGCGTTGGATCCACTGGTTTGCCATCTGAGACCAGCCCTGGCCCTCGGCTAGAAGTGCGTCGATCGCCTCCGAGAGTTTCTTCTCGTCCGGTGTCACCATCGGGCCGTCCGTGCGCTCTCTCGTCTGCGGCGCCAGCGACCGGTAGAAGTCGCGTTCTTTGGTGTAACTCAGTTCCTGAATCCCTGCCCCATGCATGACCGAGAGGATCTCCGCCTGTGCTGCGTCGAGCGCGCCGGCTGCGACGGTTGGCGAGAGGTCGGGCGCCTTCGGTACTAGCCGCAGCAGGTCTTGCCAGTCGCGCGACACACGCATGAAGTCGAGGACGTCGTCAAGGAACGCTTCGTCGTTGAGCTCTGATCCGGAGCCGTGGATGGCGGTTGCGATTACTTCGGCGAGGTCGTCGTCGGCCGCTGCGGAGCGCGCGCGGACGTCGTTCGTCCATGCAACGTGGCGACCGCGTTTCAACAGCTCGGCTTCGAGCGCCGCCACGTTCCAGGCGGCGGGAACGGTCGCGAGAGCCGCGAGCGCACGCGCAGTCTCGGCGTCCAGGCGCGGCGTGCCGTTCTCTAGGTCGAGTTCGGGTGCGGCTTCTGTGACGGACTGGTGAACGGTCTCAGTCATGCTGCGGTGCCTTTCGTGGCGGTCGCCTTGCGGCGGACGTTGGGCGTCGTCGGTTCGGGTGCGAACACCCGACGGAGCACGGCGGCTTGCGTTGGGGTGAGCGGTGGCGCTTGCGCAACGCACGCTCTTATGGCCGCCTGCCAGGACTCCGGCAAGAGGTCGACGTGTTTCGACATGGCGGTCAGTCGCTTTGTGCGGCGAGCCACGCGGCCAGCTCGGACGGCCGAACCCGTACTGTCCGGCCGATGCGCGTAGCCGGGAGGCCCCGCTCGGCGACGTAGGAGTAGACCGTTTTCTCATGTACAGCAAGGAATTGTGCGACCTCTGCCACCGTCAAAAAGCGGTCGGCTGTCGCGGTTGTGTGGGTCATGCGGGTTCCCTTTCTCGGGGCGTGCGGCAATGGTGGGCCGAGATTGCGGGGGGAAGGGTCGTGCGGCTCAGCCTGTTGATGGCGAGCGGGAATGGGGAAAGCCCCCGGCGTGAACGCTTCGGGGGCTTCGAGCGGGCATAGTTCGTCCGCCGACAACGAGTGTGGCACCCCTCCACCGATCACAGGTGGGAAGTGGCGTAGATCGGTGTGTCGCGGTGTGTTTCGGCGGGAGTCCTGCCGGTCGCAGATACGGCGGCGGGCATACCTTCTCCGTCGGCACGAACTATCTCACCCACCGGCCGCGAGTGGGGAAACATTGGTGAATGTCGGCGTGTCCGTGAGTCCGGAGGCGGTTCAGGACGCGGCGGCGGCTCGTTCGCACCCGCGGCCGCAGCATGATCCGTCGGCGGCAACGATGGCGTTATTCGGGCACCGATTGCGGCGGCTCTTGCTCGATGGTGAAGTGCGCTGACGAGGCGGGTGAGTCGGTGTCTTGTCGTGCTCGCGGAGTTCCCGAGCTGCGGTCGAGTCGATGGCGTCGTGCATCTGCGCAGCTCCTTCGGCGGGGTACGGCTCTTGAGGGCTTAATGAGGGATAGGGGGGTGCCGGGGCACGGCCTCTGCCATGCCTGGGCACGGCCTCTGCCATGTCTACGCACGGCCTCTTGTCGTCAGAGGGCGTGCCTACGTACGGCCTCTCCCAACCGGGAGGGGGTGTCCTCGCACGGCCACTGAACGCCTTGAAATCAGGTATGCGGTACGTGGTCGCGGTGCCTTCATGGGCGAAGATCGCTTTCCCTCGTGACGTCGTCCCGAGTTGTTTGCGGATCTCGATGCCACGGTCTCGCAGTCGCTTGAGAGCCGCGCTGACGCCGTTCTCGGTCATTCGGGTGCGCCAGCAGATCGTCGGCATGCCGGGGAAGCATTCGCGGGTCTCGTCTCGTGCCAGCTCGGCCAGGGCGACGAGGAGGAGCAGCTCGCCTTGCGATAGGTCCGACGGCGCGTGCATGAGGACTTCGCCGACGAGGGTGCCGCTCACGGCGTTGTGTCAGCGGAAGTGTGAGGGCAGAGCTGTAGCATTTGCATCGACTCCGTAAGTCACGACGAGGGTTCCCGGCTGGGCAGCTAGGGGAGCCCTCGTTTTTCATGCGTGACGTATGTGGTTAGTCGACAGTCGCGGGGGCCAACGTCGCCATCGTGCTCGGTGCGGCCCTCGTGATCGCTCGCCGCATGCGAGCCGGCCTGCGTGCGCAGGCGCTCGTCGGTGTGCTGACGATCGTCGGCTTCGTGATCGTGGCCCGACCGCAGGCTTCAGTCTTGCGAGCGGCCGCGATGGGTCTTGTCGCCGTGCTTGCTCTAGCTACCGGACGCCGACGGCGTGCGCTGCCTGCGTTGTGCGCCGCCGTGTTGTGCTTGATCTACATCGACCCGACGCTGGCGCGAAGCGTCGGCTTCGCGCTTTCGGTCGTCGCTACCGGGGCTCTGCTGCTCCTTGCACCGCCACTGCGCGCGCGCATGGCGACTCGGATGCCGGGCTGGCTTGCTGATGCACTCGCCGTCCCGACTGCGGCGACCCTCGCCTGCGCGCCGCTGATTGCGTCGATCTCGGGTCAGATCAGCCTTGCCTCTATCCCAGCGAACTTGCTCGCGGAGCCGGCTGTGGCGCCGGCGACGATTCTTGGAGTGCTGGCTGCCGCGGTCGCGCCGGTTTCCGTGGGCGCGGCGCAACTCGTCGCTCGCGTCGCCGGCATTCCGTGCTGGTGGCTGGTGTACGTCGCGCGAACGTTCTCGCGGCTGCCCGGCGCCGCGGTCCCGTGGCCCAGTGGTACCCGAGGTTCGCTCACTCTGGTCGCGATCCTCAGCATCGGTGCCCTCGTCGTCGAACTATGGCGGTTGCGTCAGTTGGGGAGATGGCTTGGCGCCGGTCTTCGGGTGCTCGTGGTCGTTGGCGTGATCGCGGCCGGCTTCGCCGTCCGCAGCCGCATCTCGGCGCACGCGTGGCCGCCGCGCGACTGGGTGATGGCAGCGTGCGATGTCGGGCAGGGGGAGGCCGTCGTCGTCAGAGCCAGCGGCGATGCGGCGGTTCTTGTTGACGCGGGGCCGTCGCCGTCCGCCGTGGACGGCTGCCTTGGTGCGCTCGGTGTTCGAATGCTGGTCTGGATCGTGCTGACCGGCGGGACTTCGGCCGCAGTCGGTGGGGTGCCCGGCGCGCTGCACGGGCGAACCGTGGGCACGATCGATGCGGGGACACAGTTGGCGGCCGACGCCGTTGTGCGTGTTCGAGGGTGGGCGTCGGCATCACACATTGCAGTTGCTTCTGCGAGCCCAGGGATCGTCTACACGGTGGGGAGTCTGCGCTGGCGAGTCGTCGTCGAATCGGCCTCCGCTCGCGTGGTCTCCATCGACGTCGCGGGTCTCAGTGTGCTGGTAGCGGGCGACCTGAACGCGGCCGACGAGGCGGACCTCGAGTCACGGGTACATTCGCTGCGCGCCGACGTTCTCGTCGTCCCGCATCATGGCGCTGCGCAGCCGGTCGCGTTCCTTGCGGCCATTCACCCCCGCGTCGCAGTCATCTCCGCGGGGCGCGGGAATAGCCAGCACGATCCGTCGGGGAGTGTGCTGAATGCACTGTCATCAATCGCGACCGGCGTTGTTCGGACTGATACGGACGGCGATATAGCAATAGTAATGAAATCGGACAATCTGGTCGTCGTTTCGCAGCACCGATCACGTGAGGTCGTCGACCGGTAGCGCCTCAAATGACTCGGCCGGCGCCGCCCACCCAACCATTAGCCCATTCGGGCTTATGCCCGGCCGATTTCCGCCGAGACTCCACCGTGACCGCATTATGCGGCGACGGAAAGGATTGATCCCGGTGGACTTGCATGACTACTTGCGCATCCTGCGAAAGCGCTGGCCGATCATTGTTGCGGCCGTCGTACTCGCCGGAGCAGCGGCAGCCGCTTATGCATACCGGGCGACTCCTGTGTACGCGGGACACATCCAACTCTTCGTCACTACGCCGTCAGGCGGGGACGACACCACTGGCCTTCAGCAAGGCAACACGTTCACCCAAGAGCGGGTGAAGTCGTACGCCGAGATCGTGTCGAGTCCCAAGGTTCTGGATCCCGTCATCGCCCAGCTTCACCTGACGGAGAGCGACACCGAACTTGCGCACCACGTGAGCGCCTCTGCGCCACTCAACACGGTGCTCATCAACGTGACCGTCACTGACACCAACCCCGCGTTGGCATCGCGGATCGCGAACGCGGTTGGCGGGTCCTTCTCTACGGTGGTGGCCCTTCTGGAGGAACCGGCGACTGGGGGAGAGTCGCCGATCAAGGTGACCACCGTCAAGCAAGCGAGCGTCGCTGTTGTGCCCGTCTCTCCGAACAAGAAGCTCGACATCGCCTTGGGGCTCTTGGTCGGGCTCGCAGTGGGCCTCGGAATCGCGGTGCTGCGCGACACCCTCGACACATCGGTGAAGACGATCTCCGATCTCGCTCTCGTCACGAAGACGGCGTTCCTCGGCGGAATAGTCTTCGACCCAGACGTACCTAAGCGGCCGCTCATCACGCACGCGGATCCGCAGTCGCGACGCGCCGAATCGTTCCGGCACCTGCGCACGAATCTGCAGTTCCTCGACATCATGAACGAGTCGAAGTCATTCGTCATCACGTCGTCGATCGGCGGAGAAGGCAAGAGCACGACGTGCGCCAACCTCGCGGTGGCGCTCGCCGCCACTGGTTGCCGGGTCGCACTCGTCGAAGGCGACCTGCGAAGGCCCAAGGTTGCTGATTACCTCGGACTCGAGCGCGCAGTCGGACTCACCACCGTGCTGATCGGACAAGCGACTGTCACCGATGTCATGCAGTCGTGGGGGAACGGTCAGCTGCACGTGCTGCCCGCCGGCCGGGTGCCACCCAACCCGAGCGAGCTGCTCGGCTCGCCGGCAATGCAGCTGGTGATTCGCGAACTCGAGGCGAACTACGACTACGTGCTGATCGATGCGCCGCCATTGCTCCCGGTGACAGACGCAACGGTGCTCAGCCGGATCGCGCAGGGCGCGATCGTCGTCGTTGGTTCCGGCAAGATTCGACGCGAGCAGTTGCGTAGGGCGCTCGAGACGCTCGCGTCCGTCGACGCGCCAGTGCATGGCTTGATCCTGAACTTCCTGCCGACGAAGGGACCGGACGCCTACGCCTACTACGCGTACGGCTACGACGGCAACAAGCAGAAGGACGTCGTCGGATCCGGCAACTGGCTTCCAGATGTCAACTCCGCCGGCGCACCGACGATCACGTTGGCCAGTGGTCGGCGGACTCGCAAGGTCGCCAGACACTGATGAGAGAGGCCAGCGTTGACGCAGTTGCGGACACTAGAACCTTCGGTAGTGCTCGGCACACGCGGAGCACTTACCGAGAAGCCGCACGCCCCAAAAAAGGCCGCCCTCAGCAAGGACGACCGACACGCTCGGACACTGACCTCGCTCGCCTTTGCCGGCTCGACGCTTCCCGGGGCCATTGAATACTTGGGCCGCAGTCATCAAAGTCTGCTAGCTAGTGTCATCGCTGTCAGGACCCCACTCGCAAGTGAAGTGGGCCTACTGATCAACGTTTCGATCGTGCTGTTCGCGTTCTATATCGCGGTCAGCCGGGGCATGAAGATAGGCGGAAACGGCGCTGACCTGGTGTTGGTGCTCGCGATCTTTGCGTGGAGCTTGCTAGGCCTGTGGCGTGAAGGCGACGCAACGACGAGATCCATCCTTGACTACTTCACGGTAGGACTCGTCGTCCTTGCGTTGTGGTGTCTGAGGCCTTCGCGGGCCGTATACGCCCACGTCGGACGATTAGTCTGTGTCCTGGTCGTGTACTCCTTGATATTTGCTTTCGTAGATCCTGCTGGCGCCTACTACACGTCGCTCTCGGGTGCGATCGGCGAGTCCACCAAGTCGTATATCGGCCACAATCAGCTTGCCAGCGTCTTTGGCCATTCGAACACGCTGGGGATCGCCACCGCGCTCGGCATTCCTTTCATCTTGCTGCTTGAGCGGCGAATCGTACGTCTCATCTTCTTGGCGTTGGCGATCTGGGTACTCGTGTGGAGCTCGAGCCGGACCGGGATGTTCGCGGCAGGATTCGCCCTGGTGTTCATGGGCATTCTCAGGAAGGTACCGCGCAGGTTCGCGGGGCCGGTCGTATGGGTTAGCTCACTAGTTGTGCTTGCTGTCGTGTTCATCTTGCCGCTACGCACCACAGATCCGAACGCCTTCACCCGAAGGGGAGCGATCTGGATTGGCAGTCTCGCGCAGGCGCACCACAACGTGCTTTTCGGGCAAGGCCCGAACTGGTACTCCGACATAGCGCAGTTCGACAACGACCTCGGAAATCAGGCATCGTCGGGACACAACTGGTTCGTGTCAACGCTGGTGCTGGGCGGCCTGGTTGGCTTGGTGCTCGGAGCGATTCTGATCTTCAGGCTTCTCGGCTTGGCCTCGCGCCGGTTGAGAGCCCCGGGAACGTCTTTGACCGTGTACTGGTACTGGATCTCAGCGATCGCGCTGTCGACACTCGAGTACATCTGGGTAACGTCCCCGCGGGCAGATCTCTTCTTCAGCGTGACTTTCCTGATGATCCTCGTGCTTCGAGTTGAGGGTCTCGACAAGCTCCTTGGGGCCGAGGATCAGGAACTCCGGAGCCTAGGTCGGCCATGAAAGTCTCAGTGGTCCTCTGCTCCTTCAACGGATGTGCACACATCGGCGAGCAGATCGATAGCATCCTTGCCCAATCACGTCTGCCCGACGAGATCATTCTCGCCGACGATGGCTCGGATGACGGAACTCTCGAGGTCGCGGTCGACCGGATCTCGCACGCATCCACGGCGGCTCCGCCACGCCTGATGGTTCTGGACCACGAGCGCAGGCTTGGAGTTACCGCAAACTTCTCACGGGCCATCGACGCAGCGTCCGCCGACGTCGTGTTCCTGGCGGATCAGGACGATGTCTGGCGTGCAGACAAGATCGCGACCCAGCTAGCCGATCTGGAACGCACGCCCGGCTCGATGCTTTCAGTGAGCAATGCGCGGCTGATCGGCGCCGACGGTAGCGACAGGCACACAGATCTGTTCCGTGCGATCCGTGTGAGCGCGCGCGATATCGCATCCATTACAGGAGAGAGTCCCTTTGCGTGGCTCGTCAGGCGAAGCGTGTTCCCGGGCATGACCTTCGCCCTCCGGCGTGAGGTCGCGGATTGCGCGCTACCGATTCCGCCACTGTGGCCCCACGACTACTGGCTCTCGCTGATTGCGGCGTCGCTCGGATCGATCACGGTCTCCACTGAGCACCTCGTCGACTACAGGCAGCACGAGTCGAACGCGGTCGGGCTCGTTCCGCACACGATGGCGTACCGGATTGGTCGCGTACGTTCGGAACGAACCGCTGAACTCTACGCAACCAGATTCTCAGCACTTCGCGATCGGTTGTCCGCAATTCCCAGTGCGCAGATAGGTGCTCTGGCGGCAGTGGAAGGCAAGTCTCGATTTGAGGCACGCCGGGCTGCGCTTCACTCGAACCGGTTAAGACGAACCTTGCAAATATCCGCGATGGCCATGGCCGGTTCGTATTCGCGGTACGCGAGCAACGGTGTTGCGAACGGTGTGCGCGACGCACTGTCGGCCGGTGGTGCGTGAACGCGCCCCCGGTGAATACGCCGCGCGGCCCGCTCGACCCGGCCGACAGCGGCCGCAGCCGGTTAGGCCTTCGGATGGGTGGGTTCACAGCCATCCCGCTGTTCTCCTCTTTCGTGCCGTTCCTGCTGCTTCCCGCGCTGGCAAGGGTTTCCGGAGCGCCGGGATGGGCGGCAATCGGAACAGGTCAGGCGTTGGGCACCATGGGCGCAGTGATCGTGGCGTGGGGATGGTGGCTAGCCGGCCCTGTTGGCTACGTCAGGCGGATAAACAGCCGCGACCGTCATGCCCTGTTCATGAGTAGCGTGCAGACGCGACTGCTCGTCAGCGCATTCGTCATCCCGATCGCCTTTGCCGTTGCAGCACTTCTCAGTTCCCGCTCCTGGCGGCTCGAAGCAGGAATGGTCGCAATCGGCTTCGCTGTGTCGGGGCTAACGCCAGGTTGGTTCTGCATCGCTGCCGGACGGCCCGGCCTGCTCGCAAAATACGAAGCCGTTCCGAAAATGCTGGCCACCGCTGCCGCCGGGCTGATCGTCTGGCAGACGCACAACGTCATGGCGTACCCCATATTGCTCATTGTCGGCACGGTCGGAGCTCTCGTTGTCTTCGTGCTGCGCGAGATCCCGCGGGCCGAGCGCGATCTCCAACCGTTCAGCGAGGTCATCGCGACGCTTCGCGAGCAGGCTCCGATTGTGACCAGCAACGCATTCGGCTCCGCCTACTCGTCGACCCCGATGCCGATCGCGTCTGCGCTTGCCCCAGCGGTGTCGGCTGCGTCCTTCTCGTCCGGCGAGAGGTTCTACCGAATCGCGCAGTTCTCCATAGTCGCGCTGGCCAACGGCCTTCAGAAGTGGGTTCTCGAGGCCGAAGGCCAGGCTGCGGTGCGGCGTCAGCGTGCAGTGATCTGGAGCCACGTTGTGTTGGGCTTGGTGGGCGCGCTGGGAATTGGACTCCTAGGGCCGACCATCTCACGCGTGCTGTTCGGATCCGCTGTGCAGGCAAGCTACGTGACGACAGTCGGCTTCGGCGTCGCCTTCTTCTTCGTGTCCGCAGCTACGCCCTTCGGACGGAATCTCCTGATCCCTGCCGGACGGCGAGCTCGCCTGCTAGTCGGAACGAGCAGCGGCGCGATCGTCGGGATCCCCTTGATGGTGGCGGGTTACTACCTGATCGGAGTCGGTGGTATCGCCGTAGGTCTTGCGCTGAGCGAGGCACTCGTCTTCGCGGTACTGCTCCCACCAGCTCGCGCTACCCTCGCTGACCTCGGAGCAGTCCCTCAGCAAGTCACGGTAGATGCGCTATGAGCACTCCGACGAGCACTCCGCGTCGTGTCGTTTACACGGCGCTGTTCGGGAGCTATGAGGCACTCGTTGAACAACCCATCGCGACGGCCGTGCCCAGCATCGACTTCATCTGCTTTTCCGACGTACCGCGAGACAGCGCGTCGTGGCGCGTAGTTGTTGTTGATCTACCGGTAAGAAGTGACACCGTCAGAAGCGCGCGTCATATCAAGATCCTCGGGCATGACGCCCTGCGCGACTATGACGAGTGGCTGTGGATCGACAATCGCGTCGTTCTCTGCGCCTCACCAGACGAGCTCTTGGACTCATGGCTCACTGGCCACGATCTGGCAATTCCCCTGCACGATCACCGGGCCAGCGTCGCCGATGAGTACCAGGCTGTCCTGCGAGCGGGCTTCGACAGTGCGTATCGGGTGCGTGAGGAACTCGCAGTCCTTTGTCGCGACCTACCGTCCGTTCTCGCGGAACGCCCACTTTGGACCGGACTCATGGCTCGGCGACCATCCGCATGGGTGGACAACTGGGCGGCGACATGGATGGCGATGGTTCTGCTCTACTCTCGACGCGACCAGCTGTCCGTGAACTACGCCATCGCGGCCTCGCAACTAAGCGCGAACACAGTGCTCGTAGACAATCGGTCGTCGCAGTTTCACACATGGCTGACCATCGAAGCGTTGCCAAAGGACGCCACGACAAGGTTTTCCGCGAGTTCTGGGTTCCGCTACCGCGTCCGGGACGACATCGTCGATCGCATCATGGTGTCGACTGCGGGAGGCTTCCTTCGCCGACTGAGACGAGCCCTGCTTCGGCTCGTCGCGCGCACAACTTCGCAGCCGCGGTCGTCACGTCCGAGCGACCTGGCATGACGAGCGTGAAACCGGACGTGGTCTGGGATGGACGGTGGCGGGGACGCCATGGGATCGGTCGACACGCCGACGAGATCTCACGCCGTCTGCCCGGCGCGGTCAAGCAGCTTGCGGGGTCCAACCCAGCTGCTCCATTGGACCCGCTCCGCCTGACTGCGCTGTTGGCGCAGCTCCGCCCGCGTATCTTCGTCTCGCCGGGCTACAACGCCGCGTTGAGGTCGAGTTGCCGGCAACTGGTCACAGTCCACGACCTGATACATCTCAACGATGCGAGCGAGTCTTCGCGATTGAAGAGGGCTTACTACAGCACAGTTGTCGCACCCGCGATCAGGCAAACGGGGATCGTGTTGACGGTGTCGCACTACACGGCGTCCGCCATTAGTAACTGGGCGAACATTCCGGTGGATCGCGTGAAGGTGGTTGGCAACGGCACCTCGATAGCGCGTGCGTCCAACGCAGATCTTGGCGCAGCTGCGCGGCATCGCGACGAGTTTGGCCACTACATGCTGTACGTCGGCAACTCGCGTCCGCACAAGAACCTCGCGCTGCTGTTCGACGCGCTGGGCTTCATTGACCCAGCGATCCGATTGATCCTTGTCGGTCCCTCCCGGCAGGTGGTCGAGCGCTTCGGTAGCCATCGAATTCCGGACAGCCGCGTCGACTTCCTGCACGGCGTCGGCGATCAGGAGCTTCGGAAGTTGTACCTGAACGCGTCCTGTCTCGTCCTCCCGTCTACCGAAGAAGGCTTCGGATTACCGGCTCTTGAGGCCATGGCATTGGGGATCCCTACTGCGTACTGCTGTGATGCGGTCCAGGAAGTTGTTGGCGATCTCGGGTTCCGCGCCCCATCAGATGATCCGCGATCGTTCGCGCTCGCGGTCGACGCGTGTCTTGGAGCAACTCTGGTTGATCGCCAAGCGCTAGTTGCTCGCTCGATGCTCTTTGAATGGGAACGCACGGCTAACCAGGTTATGGAGGCGATCGACGATGCGTCGTCATGACGGCGCAACGAGTGCGGCCCAACGAGGTTCAACTCGGCGAACGCAAAGGATTCAGTTGTGCGCCCCTATCGACTTCGAAGAGTGGGGTCGCAGATTTCGGTCCGGGCTCGTCGCAGATCGACTGCCGTACGGGTTCGACGCACTTGAAGGGCCCGAGGTTGACGTGCGTCCGAGCGTTGTCGCGTCTCCGCAAAGGAGCATCCGTGGCCTCATAGGTGCTCGCGGTAACCATGCATCGGATACGGACTGGGCAGTGACGTGGGACGAGCGATCAGCGGTCGCAGCAGTTCAGGAAGGTGTTCGGGCTGTGCGAAGGGCCTCCGGGCTGATCTGGGCCACTGATCACGTCGAACGATCTCAGCGGGCCGTGGAGATGAAGGTGCTCCGGCGATACATGAAGAAGCTGGATGTCGTTTGGTGTCTTAGCAGGCCGCAGGTTGACTTGGCACGAGAGTGGCTGAGCTCGACCTCAGGCAGTGGTCCTCGAGTCGAGTTCCTGCCGTTCGGCATCAATACCAACCACTTCGCCTACGCGGCATATCCCCACCCGAAAATGGTGCTGAGCCTCGGAAACGATCCCGACCGCGACCCGATGTCCGTAGTGGCGGCGATGAGCGAGGTTCGCAGGGCGGAGCCGGGGGTCAGGCTGATCATTCAAAGCACGATGCTCGACCACGCACCGCCGGGCGTCGAGCTGCTCAGGTCCATCTCGCACGATGAGTTGCTGCGGCTGTACAGCGCCGCGAGTGTCGTGCTCATCGCTACCCGGCACAACACGCACGTCTCGGGTATGACAGTGGCGCTCGAGGCGCAAGCTGTCGGACGACCGGTCGTTATGACCGCGACGCCAGGGGGGCAGGAGTACGTGCTGGCCGGGTCTGAACCGGCTATAGCCCCAGGTGACGTGCGCGGGTTGGCCGCAAGGGTGCTCGCTCTGCTTGCCGACCCGGAGCGTTCCGCCGACGTCGGACGCAGGGCTCGCCAACACATCGAGGAAAGGCACACGGCCGCGTCTATGATGACGAAGCTGTCGGCGCTGCTGTCGCTACCGAACTAACGGTCAGGCGGACGTTCAGCCAACGTACCTAGCGACCCAATCGTGCATCCGGGTGTCAAATGCCGCACGGGTAAAGCGGGCTGCATTGTTCCGACACTCGAGCGAATCAATTCGCCCAACGTCGCGGATGCGTTCGCTGAGCGCCTCGGGCGTGGATTCGCTGACCAGAAAGCCTGTCCTGCCATCGCGGACGGTGTCTGCGACGCCGCCTGCAGCAACCGCCACGACAGGAGTTCCTGCCGCCTGAGCCTCCACGGGGACAATCCCGAAGTCCTCAATCGTTGGAAACACGAGGCACGCCGCATTGCGGTACAACTCCCGCAACGCATCATCTGATGGCGCCTCAATCAACTCGACCGGTACGCTCGCCGCTTCTGCGGCGGCCACGATGCGCGACCTGTCCGGCCCGCGGCCAGCGATCTTCACGGGCATGCCGGCCAGATCTGCCGCCTCGATGACACGGTGAAGGTTTTTGTAGGGAATCCAGCGTCCAACACCGAGCACGTAGTCTCTTGTCGGCGATTGTGCCGCAGCCGCGCCGAAGAAATCAACCCGTACCGGCGGGTGAATCACGGTCGCGTCGCGGGCCCAGAACTTCTGAATCCGTTCTGCTACCGCGGTGCTATTCGCCGCGTACGCAGTGACGCGTTTTGAGGCGGCGAGGTCGACATTGCGAAGCGCGCTTTTGACTGGGCCGAGGTACCGTGCAGCGCCGCGACTATCGATCTCCGGGCTCCACAGGTATCTCGCAGGACTGTGCACGTAGGAGAGGTGTGTCCCGACATCCGCGAGCCGGTTGGTATGTGCGAACGCATGGTGTGAAGAGACGACAACGTCGTACTTGTTCTTGCCCAGTGCGCGCCAAGCTACGGGCATGAACGGCAGCGTGAGCGAGCGACGGTTACGCAGACCTGCTCTGTCGAGAAACGTCGTTTGCACACGCCGACCCGCGAGCGGTAGCCGCACTCCAGGCTCATAGGAAAGCGCGATGAGATCGGCTCTCGGGAACACGCCAGCGATTGCTTCGAACACCTGCTCGGACCCCGCATACGCGCCGATCCACTCGTGGACCACGGCCATTCGCCGGTAGGCACCGTGTTGGAGCGATGTCAAGGCGAGAACTCGTTTCTCGGTCGTGGTGGCGATGCTGTCTGTGGACGAGATGCGGTCGTTGAGCTACCGGAGGCTCAGTACGCACCCCGGGCTGTAGCAACGGCCTTTGCTGTCTTCAGCAGGATGCGCAGATCGTGGCTCAGTGACCAGGTGTCGACGTAGTGAAGATCGATGAGCACAGCTTCGTGTCGCGGCACCTCGGAGCGGCCACTGACTTGCCACAGGCCGGTGAGTCCTGGCTTCACGACGAGTCGTCGGTGGTGCTCTGGCGCGTACTGGTCGACTTCGGCCTGTACGTGCGGCCGCGGGCCGATCAGGCTCATCTCACCGACGAGCACATTGATCAGCTGCGGCAACTCGTCTATTGACCACCGTCGCAAGAATCGGCCCACGCGCGTGATCCGCGGGTCCTCGCGCATCTTGTAGTACGGCACGTAGCCGCCGTGTTCGGCCATGAGTTGGGCAACACGGCGATCGGAGCCAAAGCGCATCGATCGGAATTTCCAAATGCGGAATTGCTGTCCGTGCAGACCGATGCGCTCCTGCCTGTAGATGGCGGGACCACGTGAGGTCACCTTGACGAGCAGTGCGGCCGCGACGAGCACCGGGAGAAAGATGACCAATCCGAGAAGGCTGCCGACGATATCGAGCAGGCGCTTCGCGGAATGCTCCCATTCCTTGCTCGTACGCGCGCCGATCGTGAGGCCGAGAGCGCTCTGATCCTGCCTGCGACCCAATCCTCTGGTTGCAAGCAACTCGTCCGTGGTCATCGCTTGGCTTAGGTGGTGAAGACGTCAAGTGCGGCGGATGAGTTGCGCGACCGGCGTTGCCACGCAAGAACTGCAATGACGAGCAAGACGACGACCGCGAGAGCTCCGATCAGCAACTCGGTGTTGGCGAACGGGAGCAACCGCTTCGTCGACTTCGTACCTACGACGCTCGCCGCCCCTCCCGGCAACACCGAAACTGTCGCGTCGAGGGTGAGGTGCGACTGCTCACCGGTGGCCGCGATGGTCGCATTTCCTGACTGGGTCAGCGAGATCTGTTTCGAGAACGCGCCGTCCTTTGCCGCTACCGCGTGTGCGGCGGAAACTGTGCGTGCTACGTCGTGTCGCAGTGTGAACGCCGCGGGCTGTGCCACCGGTCCGCCGGATCCGAGGGCGTGGCTGGCCGGCGCGTAGGTCACCGAAATGTCGACGATCTCGTCGCCTTTGAATCCGTGTCCAGTGACGACGACGGAGCCGCCTACCTTCGTGCTGCCCGAGGAGACGGTCAGCAGCGGGCGCTGTGCCGGGTAGCCGCTCGAAACAGCGGGTGCGGCACTACTCGGTGCAGGTGAGGTTGCTGTCGGTGCGGTCGCAGCTGCCACACTCGGGAAGGCGATGAGACCGAGCATGGCAATGGTGAAGCTACACACCGTGCCGGCAATTCGACGTCGAAGCATTTGCGGCCTTCCGGTATCCCCACACACACGGGTACAGCCGTTATCTTCGGCATCGCACTGCTGGTCTTAACTGACTATGGCCTCCAGGCCTTTAGTCGTTCGTACAGGAGATGCGCGGCAAATGGAGTAATGCAGGTACGGCCAACGGGGTCAGTCGCATGCGCAGATGCAGTCCAGCCGCGCGCGTTGCGGCGGTGAGGTCGGCACTCAGAAGTTGGACGTCGACGGTCTGTGTCTGACCGGGCTTGAGATCGACGAAGAGGAGGCCGTTCGATCGGCCTGACTCATTGCCGGTACCGATGGGGCTGCGTACGCCGTCGATCGTTGCGGACACGATTGAGCCGCCAACCGGGGCGGCGACAACAACTTGCGTCCCTATCGTGCCGGGTGTCACACCGGGTCCCGGTGTTCCGGTGACGTATGAAGGCAGCCCTTTGGCGTTCGCTGGAACTGTCGACGTGAGCGTGACGAGGACGTGAAATCCGATGCGGCCCGCAGGGCATGAGCTCGCCGAGGTGACGGCCACGTCCTCGTGGAGGTAGTAGTCAAGCTTGGCGCCGGTTCCGTCGTTGAGAAACACACCCACGGTTGGGTTTTCTGGTTGCTCGGACGTAGGCAGCGCGCCTTCGAGTTCGGTGCCCGCGAGCAGTTTTTCCTCGTCGGGATGGCTACTCCACACCGTGAGGCGGCCCGCACCCGCGGCGTCCGCCAGAGCTTTGACCGTTGCACGTGCGTCACCCTGCCCAGCCGACAATGCAGTAAAGACGGCGTTCGCGGCCTGCGCGAAGAAGGCGTCCTCCGCCGCCGGGTTCTGGATGCTCTGGTACACCTGCGACAGCAGCAACGACACCGCGTTGCTTGCGGTGAGAGATCCGCCACTTGGCAGCTTCACTGACCCGGTCGCTTTCAGCAGGCCCGCTAGTGCCACGGGGTCGGTGGAGATGACGCCGTCCAGTTGAATCCCGTAGGCCTGCTCGAACATGTCGCTTGCAAGGGCCGCGTCGGTCGGGAACGACGGCGCCATGTCGACGTCCTGAAAGAACGTGCCTGGTCGATTCGTGTACAGGGCCGCGACATCGGGTGGCACCGGCACTCCGGACAGCAGATTGTCGATGTCGCCTGCCGAGCCCTGCTTCACGATCTGGACGGCGCCCTTGTCGACCCGAACGATGGCCCATGAACCCGCGATCCCACCGGTCGCGCGCAACTCGGCGTTGTTCTGAAACAGCAGAGCGTACGTACGCGGCTGCGACGCGCCGAGCATCGGCGGTAGGAGCGTTACAGCGCGTGCTGCCGTTGAGGTGGTAGTCACGGCGGCGTCGAGATCTGATCGCAGTTGCATCAGAGAGTTGCGAACCAGAGGCACGAGGCCGGACGTCGAAATGCCGGCTACTTGGTCACGCGCACGTTGCATGGCGGAAGCGGCCGCGAGTATTGCCGGTGCCGCTCGCTGGATCGGCGCGAGATCGATGTGGCCCTCGTGTGGCGCGAGTGCCTGCAGGTCAAGTGTCGCCGATGTCTCGACAAGCGAGGGCAACGCGTGTTGAGCAAGCTCGTCGACCGCCGATGCAACCTGCGTGATCGCCGCGGCGTTGCTTCCGACGACGGGCGTCAACCGTGCGAGCCGCCAGATTGGCCCACTGGTCTCGCCGCGTGCCGCGTGCGCTTCGCGTTGCAGGCTGACCAGGCTGTCTCGTTCGCCCGCGACGTCGCCGTTCTGCGCTTGGGATTGCAGCGCAGCGACATCGTCCGCCGCGCGCTGCAGATTGTCTTTTGCACGAAGGCCGCTGTAGGCGATCCACCCGACTGCTGCCACGACTATCAGCCCGAGAACCAGTCCGACGCGCAGTAGGCCTCGTCTGTATCTGCGCTTGCGGTCGTGCATGGCATGTCTTGGGCCGGTCGCTTCGACCTCACGGCGAGCTGAGCTGCGCCGTCATGTCGACCGCGTACTCATCGACGACGGCACGGTCACACCCACCGGGCAAAGGGCCGTGAGGATCTCGGAGGTCGCGTCGACCAGGGTGTCCCACACAGCCGCGTAGCGCGCATCGTTGCCACCGTAGGGATCGCGAACGTCCTCTGCGTTCAGGTCTCCCGGCATGCCTCCGCCGCGCGCGCTGGCCGCACTGGTGACGAAGAATCGCAACCGCGCGAGCGGTTCGACCGGTGCCTGGCCGGTCCGCGGCACGGCCGCCGACAGTCTCGCGAGCTCTCGGAGCGTGAAGGTGTAGTGCACCGCTCGCGGGTGCATCTCGACCAGGGTGGCTCGATGTGCCCGGGTGGCGGCGATGACGAGTTCGGCGCCGGCCACCATGTCGCGGGTCACCTGCCGTGGAGCGAACATGGCGGGTTCGGCGCCGGCCGATTCGAGCCGCGAGGCGAACGAGAGGGGGATCGGTTGCCCTATTGCGGCGTTTGTCCCTGCGCTTGCGATGGGCAGCGCCGACGATGCGGCCGGCCACCGGCTGTTCAAGCCCAAGCGCAAGAGCCACTCCACGACAGGGGAGCGGCACAAGTTGCCGGTGCAGACGGCCAGGATCGCGCCCGACCGAACGCGTTCATCACTTCTCATCGAGGTGATTCTCGGCGTTTCGAAGGCCAGCCTGAGCCCAACCACGCGCTCGGCAGGCTGGTCGACGCGCGGTACGCCTCGACTGCGTGGACGGCGAGCCCCCGGTGTCGCGCCCGCATGGGATGCTGCCTGTCGTGTGCGCTGACCGCCGTTCGAGCTCTGTCACCGTGGTTGTCGGTGACGAGGAACTCCTCGTCGAGCGAGCCATCGCCGCCGTGATCACCGCCGCCCGCGCCGCCGACGACGACACCGATGTGCGTGACCTCACGGGCGCCGCACTCGAATCTGGGCAACTGGCCGAGCTGACCAGCCCGTCGCTATTCGGCGAGCGGCGCGTTCTGGTCATCCGCGACGTCGAGCAACTGCCCAAAGAGGTCGTCGACGAAGTGATTGCCTCGTGTCGCGATGTCGCCGACGAGGTCGCGATCGTGCTCGCCCACAAGGGTGGCGCGCGCGGCAAGCCGTTGCTCGACGCCGTCGTCGGCGCTCGGGGCGAAGCGGGTCGACTGCGCGAAGCTCACCAGACCGGGCGAGCGCGTCGACTTTGTCCGAGCCGAGTTCCGGACCGCGAGCCGGGCTATCACCGACAACGGCGCGCGGGCGTTGATCGACGCAGTCGGCAACGACCTGCGAGAAATCGCCGCAGCCTGTGCCCAGCTCTGCACAGACACCGACGGCCAAGTCGACGGCGAGCTCGTGGCGCGCTACTACCGCGGTCGCGCCGAGGCGTCGGGATTCGCGGTCTCCGACCGAGCCCTCGAGGGTCGGCTCGGCGAGGCACTGGAACAGCTGCGCTGGGCGTTGGCAGTCGGGGTCGCGCCGGTGTTGATCACCAGCGCGTTGGCGCAAGGCATCAGGGCACTGGCCAAGGTCGCGAGCGCTCCCCGGGGGTTACGCGGCGCCGACCTGGCCCGTGAGCTGGAGATGCCGCCGTGGAAAGTCGATCGGGTGCGAGCTCAATTGCAGGGCTGGACGCCGACGGGTGTGGCGACCGCCGTGACGGCGATTGCGCAGGCTGATGAGCAGGTCAAGGGCGGTGGCACTGATGCCGGCTACGCGCTCGAGAAGGCGGTGCTTGCGATCGTTGCCGCCCGCACGGCTGCTTGACGCGTCGGCTTGCAGGTGGCGGGAAACGCGGACGACATCTGAGCGGTCGTCCTTTTAGGCTGCTGGAGTGTCGCTGAGTCAACGTGCCCCGATCGGTTCGGCGGCCGCGATCTCCGGCGAACGCGCGAGTGGGCGTCAAGCCTGGGCGCTGCTGTGGACCTCGAGCCGCCGCCTCGCCATCCTGGTCAGCGCTTGGGTCGTTGTCAGCTCTCTCATTCCGGCTCTCGTCGTCGGTGCGCTCGGCGCCGTCGTCGGCTTCATCCCCGGTGCCGTCGAGCACGGCATGAGTTCCACTGCGGGTTCGCGGCTGATCGGTGCGCTTGTCGTCGCTGGCCTGCTCTACGCGTTCTCTCTGGTCCTTGATCCGATCGGCAACGCTCTTGGTACTGCTGCGAACGCCCAGATCACCGGCACATTGCAGGGTCGATTGCTCGCGGCCGTGTCGGGGCCGGTCGGGGTGGGGCATCTTGAGGATTCCGCCGTTCTTGACCGGCTCTCTCGCGCCGAAGGCTCTCTGAGCGGCTTCTTTCCCGGCGATGCACCGGTCACCTGGGCTGGGGTCGTTGCCAGCCGAATCGCCGGCGTTGTCGGGTGCATCGTGGTGGCCCTCTTTCAGTGGTGGCTTGGCCTATTGCTTCTCGTCATGTGGGTCGGGGTGCGGCGGTTCATGTTGCGAGCCGTGATCCGGCAGGCGACAGAACTGCGCGGGCAGACCACCGGCCTGCGGCGAGCGTGGTACTTCATCGGCCTCGGAACAAAAACCAGAGATGCCAAGGAAATAAGGGTTTTCGACCTCAAAGACTTTGTTGCCGGACGTTACCGACACGAGCAGCGCCTTGCCAATCAGGCCGGCACCGCGGGTTTGCGCTCCTTGCATAGGCGGGCGTTTGGCTGCCTCGTCATTGTCCTGGCGGTCTACGTCGTCGCCCTCACGTTTCTCGCGCACCGAGCGAGCCATGACCAGGTCAGCGTGCGCACCCTCGCGATCCTGGTGCCGATGCTCGCCGTGACGATGTCGACCGGCAGCATTAGTTTCGACGACATCACCCTCGCGTGGTCGCTCGCCGCGTTGCCGGACGTCGACCAGCTCGAAGCCGACCTCACCCGTGCGCGCGCCGACCTCGGTGGTCACCAGCGAGTCGACGGGCCTCGCGAATCGGTGCGCTTCCACGACGTGTCGTTTCGCTACCCGAGCGGCAGCTCCGACGTTCTCGCGGGCCTCACCCTCGAACTTCAAGCCGGGACGTCGACAGCGATCGTAGGTGCCAATGGCGCCGGCAAGTCGACGCTGGTCAGCTTGCTCTCGCGTTGGCGTGACCCGACTGCGGGCAGCATCACCGTCGACGGCGTCGACATCGCTGAATTGGATCCGCAGAGTTGGCAGCGCAACGTCGCGATCATGCCGCAGGATCCGGTCCGTTACCCGGTCAGCGCCTACGACAACATCGCGTTCGGTGCCCTCGAGCACCGCGACGATGTTGCTGGCATCAAGGAGTGCGCACGGCTTTCCGGCTTCGCCGATGTCGTGACGACTTTGCCCGACGGGTGGAATACGGTTCTAGCCCGCCAGCTCCCCGGCGGTTCCGATCTGTCTGGTGGTCAGTGGCAGCGGCTCGCGCTTGCGCGTGCATTGTTTGCGACTCGACACGGCGCGCGGTTGCTTGTCCTCGATGAACCGACCGCAGCACTCGACGTCCGCAGTGAAGCTCAGTTCTATGGCCGGTTTCTCGAAGTGACAGATGGGCTGACGACCGTTGTCATCTCGCACCGTTTCCCGACTGTGCGTCGCGCCGACGTGATCTGCGTCCTCGACAATGGCGCGATCGCGGAGCGTGGCTCGCACGACGAGTTGCTCGCAGCCGGCGGCACGTACGCGAATCTGTATCGGTTGCAGGCGGCACGGTTCGGCGGCGCGAAGTGACGACGGCCACGCTGACACCTGATGCCCCACAACAGGAACGCGCGCAACACAAATCGCCCCGCCGACTGATCCGGCTTGCGCACGTGATGTTTCTCGACGGATTTCGCGCTGCGCCTGGGTGGATGACCGTTGTCACAGCGATGCTCGTCGTCGGCAGCGTGGCATCGACGTGCTATCCGCTCGGCTACCGATTGCTTGTCGACGGCGCACTCGGGCATTCACCCACGCGCGTGGCGTGGGGCGTTGCAGTAGTGGGCGGGCTCATCTCGTTGGGCTGGATGCTCAGCGCCATCGGGGCCACCGAAGCGATGATCCTGTCCGATCACATCTCGGTCTATCGCACCGGCAAGCTAATCGAGCTCATCAGCGGTGTGCACGGCATGGAACATCTCGAGCGCCCGGAATATCTCACCGAGGTCGAGCGTCTGCATGCCGATCGACGGCAGCTCGCTGCGGCGCCGAGGCAGTTGTTGAGCAACGTGGCAAGCGCCGCTCGAATCGTGGCGTTTCTGGTGCTGCTGCTCACGGTCTCGCCGTGGTTGCTGCTGTTGCCGCTGTGCGCGGCGCCCCCGCTTGTTGCCGATCGGCTTGCGAAGGGCGTCACGAAGCGCGCGCAGAACGAGATGGCGCACACCAAGAGGCTCGCCGGCCTGGTCTTCGGCCTGACCTCCGAGGTCGGCAGCGCCGGTGAGGTCAGGTCGTACGGACTCGGCAAGTATTTGGCCGCGGAACATCAGCGCTTGTCCGCAGAACTCGACCGCCTCAGTGCGCGCGAGGCCGTGCAGGTGCTGGCCGTGCAGGGGACGGGGTGGTTGCTTTACGCCGCTGGCCTGATGGGCGCGATCGCCTTCGTTGCCGTTCGTGCATCGGAAGGCGGCATGTCGCTCGGCACCGTATTGATGGCGGTGTCGTTGATTCGGCGGTCGCGCACGCAACTCGCATCAGCTGCGCAGGGCTCGGGTGCGTTGGTCTCGACGCTGGCTACCGCCGACCGGCTCTTCTGGCTCGAGGACCACGCGGCCGCCCAAGCTGCGGGCGCAGGCACCCGCGCCGCACCGGAGAAGCTGCGCGAAGGCATCGCCTTCCGGGAGGTGACGTTCCGCTATCCCGGCACGGAGCGGGCGGTACTCGAAGGCCTCGACCTGCGACTGCCAGCAGGCTCGACGGTCGCGCTCGTTGGTGAGAACGGGTCGGGCAAGACGACTCTCATCAAGTTGCTGCTGGGCATGTACGAGCCCGACAGCGGAACCATCACGATCGACGGGGTGTCGCTCGGCGACTTCGATCCGGCCGGTTGGCGAGCGCGGTGTACGGCGGCGTTTCAAGACTTCGCGAAGTTCCATCTGGTCGCCGTCCAGTCGGTCGGCGTGGCCGACCTACCTGCACTCGACGACCAGCGGGCCGCCCTCGCCGCCCTTGAACGGGCCGGCGCCGGCGACTTGGTGGCGCAGCTACCTGAAGGCCTCGCGACTGAGATCGGCACGCAGTTCACCGGCGGACATGGGCTATCGGGTGGTCAATGGCAAAAGCTCGCGCTGGGGCGGGCGCTGCGACGTGAGGAACCGCTGCTCGTCGTACTCGACGAGCCAACTGCAAGCCTCGACGCGGCGGCCGAGCACGCTCTGTTCAGCAAGTACGCCGAGGCCGCCAAGCGGAGTGCAGAAGCGGCGGGCACGATCACGGTTCTGGTCTCGCACCGCTTTTCGACCGTGCGGATGGCCGACCTCATCATCTACGTAGAGGCCGGCCGGGCAGCAGAGATCGGCAGCCATGAGGAGTTGTTGGCTACCGGCGGGCGCTATGCCGAGCTGTTCGCGCTGCAGGCGCAGGGATACAGCTAGTCCCTACAGGGACGCCGCTTGCTTGGCCAGCGCTGACTTGCGGTTGGCGGCCTGGTTGGCGTGGATGACGCCCTTGCTGGCGGCCTTGTCGAGCTGACGGTTCGCTGCGCGCAGCAACTCAGGCGCGTCGGGTGACCCTGCAGCAACCGCTTCGCGGTAACGGCGGACATGGGTCTTGAGCGAGGACTTCACGGCCTTGTTGCGCAGCCGTGCCTTCTCGTTCGTGCCAATGCGCTTGATCTGGGACTTGATATTCGCCACGCGGGAAGCCTCATCGAGTTGTTCGGGGTCTGGTTGTTCGGGTCTGGTTGTTCGGGTCTGGTTGTTCGGGGCCGGGTTGCTTGGGGCAGCGCGGCGCGCAACACCGTTGCGGGTCGAGCGACCACTCAGAGTACCCAAACGGCAGCTTCGGCGTCCAACCAGGCTGGCCGAGACCGCTCTCGCGAGGCATGCTGGAACCCGCAAACCAGAAGCGGAGAGCCCATGGTCGGCCTGGTACCAGCATCAGTGCGACTGCCCGGCACGCGAGACGGCTCGCTGAGAGCCGGTCCGGACGGCAGCGTGTCCGGGCCTGTCCCAGGTCCGCGCGTACCCGAGCGCGATCCAGCCAAGGCGACCGCGGCGGCCCTGATCGCGGTCGCCGAAGATCTCGCTGGTGAGTTCTCCCTTCGCCCTCTGCTCGAGCGCATCTTGCTGCGCTGCACCGAGCTCCTCGGCTGCGACGCCGGTTCGATCTGCAGTGTCGATGAGGCGGCCGGCACCTATCGCAAGGAAGCCGACATCGGTGTGCGTTGCCAGTCGGGCCAAGTGTTCCCGCTCACCGAAGGCATGACCGGCCTCGTTGTCGCTAACCGCGAGCCCATCTGGCTGGCCCGCTACGACGAGGTTCCAGGTGGCCACGTTGCGGCGGAGGATCGCGCGACGCTACGCGGAGTGATCGGCGTCCCGCTGTCGTGGCGTGGCTCGATCGTCGGCGCGTGCGTCGTGTTCAGCCGTGACCCGTCGCGGGTTTTCGGGCCGGACGACGCGGAGTTGCTGCAGTTGTTCGCGACGCACGCCGCCGTAGCCCTGGCGAATGCACGCATGTACGCCGCCGCTGAAGAACGTGCCCGGACGATTGCCAGCGCATCCGAACGCGACCGCTTGTTCCGCGAGCTCTACGACACGTTGAGTCAGGGCTTGGTCGGTGTCCTCAGCCAACTCGACGCAGCCGAGTCCCGGGACATGCCGCTCGTGCGCGAAGCGCGTGACGCCGCGTCGGCCGCGCTGGTCGAGACCCGCCGCACGATGCTCGGCCTGTCGGCGTCGCCGTTGGAGACGCACAGCGTCGAGGACGTGCTGCGCGCGGAAGTCGACTGGGCGCAGCGCACCGGGCGCCTCGATGGCAAGTTCGTGCTGGCCGGAGTGCCAGTGCTGCTCGAGCGAGACGTTGCCGACGAGATCGTGCGGATCGCGCAGGAGGCGCTCACCAATATCGTGCAGCATGCGCAGGCGAGGACTGTGCGCCTCGGCATCGCGTACGAGACGCACGGGGTGTCGCTGCTCGTACAGGACGACGGTCAGGGCTCGGCGTTCTCGACGGCTGCCGACGATGTGCCGTTTGGCCTGCGCGGGATCTCCGAGCGGGCATTGGCCGTCGGTGGTCAACTCGAGGTCGACTCACTTCCGGGATGGGGCACCAGCGTTCGCGTTCGTTTTCCGTATAGCCGGCCGTCGGCCGGCCCTACGTTGCGCGGCCCAAGGGTCATCGTCGTCGCGGCGCAACCGCTCGTGCGCTCGGGCGTCACGCGCCTGCTGTCGATGACGGAGCCGGGCATCGAGGTGGTGGGCGATGCCGCGACGGCATCGGAGGCACGCGCGATGCAGCAAAGACTGCGGGCGGACGTTGTTATCGCCACGCTTCGCCTGGATCGCGATGACGACGGGTTCGACGCCGTGGAGCTGACGCGTGAACTCGTGGCGCAGCAGCCGTCGGTCGGCGTGCTCGGACTGTGCGAGCCAGGTGACGATGTCGGCGTGACGGCGCTGCTGCGCGCAGGCGCACGCGGCTGCGTCGACGTGAACGCCGATGGATCCATGCTCGCGCAAGCCGTTATCGCCGCTGGCCGCGGCCAAGCGGTGTTGTCCGTGGCAGCGTTGCGACACCTGTCGGACGAGCTGACGGAGGGGGCGGCGTCCTCACTGACACCACGCGAGCGGCAGGTTCGCGCCCTCGTCGAAGAGGGTCTCTCCGACAAGCTGATCGCGGAGCGGCTGGTTATCTCGGTCAAGACGGTCGAGAAACACGTCGGCGCGCTTTTGCGCAAGACGGGTGCCCACAGCCGTACTGAAGTCGCGGCGCGAGGCCGAGTGCGGGTGCGTTGACCGACATCGATGAGCAGGGGCGCCCCGAGCCTCCGCTGGTGGCCGACGAGGCAGCCACGCTGCTCGGTTTCCTCGACTTCCAGCGAGCCACCCTGGAATGGAAGTGCGCCGGGCTCGATCCGGCGGCCCTGCGCGCAACGGTGGGGGTGTCCACGATGACTCTCGGCGGGTTACTCAAGCACCTCGCACTTGTCGAGGACGATTGGTTCTCGGAGTGCCTGCCAGGGCTACCCTCTGCGCCGCCCTGGAACTCGGTCGACTGGGAAGCAGACCGTGATTGGGAATGGCGCTCGGCCGCGAATGACACCCCTGATCAGCTCTTCGCGCTGTGGCGGGGTGCGGTGCAACGATCACGGGTACAGGTGGCGAACGCTTTGAGCAAAGGCGGTCTCGACACGGTCGCGCTCCGCAAATGGCCCGACGGGCGGGCGCCGAGCCTGCGCTGGATCCTCACCCACATGATCGAGGAGTACTCGCGGCACAACGGTCACGCCGATCTGATCAGAGAATCCATCGACGGGCTCGTCGGTGAATAGGAAGTTGACGAGTAGGAATAGGTAGGGATTTCCCTACCTGCACACGGGGACAACTCCCGATGCTCGCGCGGGTTCGCGTCTCCTAGCGTGACGTGAGTCCCCGAGGAGTCACGCGTGCCCGTTGTTGCATTGAAGGAGATCGTCGATCGCGCTTTCGCGCAGCGCTACGGGGTAGCTGCGATCAACGTCGTCAACGACCTCACTCTTGAGGCGGTGCTGGCTGCCGCGGTCGAACAGCGGGCTCCCGTGATCGTCCAGACCTCCGTCAAGACCGTGGCGATGATCGGGCGCGAAGTGCTGTTCTCGATGTGGACAGCGATGACGGCCGGCATCGAGGTGCCGGTCAGCCTTCATCTTGATCACTGTCCAGACCGTCAAGTCATCACCGATTGCCTGCGCACCGGCTGGAATTCGGTGCTCTTTGATGCTTCGTCGTTGCCTGTTGCGGAGAATCTGCGGCAGACGATCGAGGTGGTAGCCGAAGCTCACGCCGTTGGTGCCAACGTCGAAGGCGAGATCGAGGCGATCACCGGTGTCGAGGACGGCATCGGTAGTGACGAGGAGTCCAAGCATCAATCTCTTGAGGTCGCCGTCGACTTCATCGAGCGCACCGGTGTCGACGTCTTCGCTCCCGCCATCGGTAACGCGCACGGCGTTTATCACGGCGAGCCGAAGCTCGACGCGCAACGCGTAACCGATTTGGTCGACGCCGCGGGCGTCCCGATCGCGCTGCACGGCGGCACCGGGATGACTGATGCGCAGTTCGCCGACCTGATCGCGCGCGGGTGCGCGAAGGTCAACATCTCCACTGCTCTGAAGGTCGTCTTCATGAAGTCCAACCTCGAGTTCCTGAAGGCGGCTGAGGCGAAGGACAGCTGGGATCCGCCATCGCTGTTTCGCGATGTACGCGCGTCTGTTGTTGCGATGGCGACCGACCACATGCGCAAGTTCGGCAGCGTCGGGCGGGCCTGGTGACCCCTATGAGTGACGGAACCGCGCTGGTTTTCGATTGCGATGGCGTGCTGGCCGACACCGAGCGTTACGGGCACCTCCCGGCGTTCAACCAGACTTTCGAGGAGTTTCAGCTCCCGGTGACCTGGAGTGAAGAGGAGTACGGCCAGAAGCTGTTGATCGGCGGCGGCAAGGAGCGAATGGCGAGTCTGCTCACGCCCGAATTCGTCGCTGCGGCCGGGCTACCGACTGACCCCGAAGGTCAAGATGAAGCAGTCGCCGCGTGGCATCGGCGCAAGACCGAGATCTACACCGAGATGGTCGAAGCCGGGAAGCTGCCCGGTCGCCCGGGCGTGCGGCGGGTTGTCGAGGAAGCTCGCGAAGCGGGCTGGGCGCTTGCGGTGGCCTCAACCTCCGCTGAACCGTCGGTGCGCGCAGTGCTCGAGCATGTGGTGGGCATCGACAATGCGAGCGACTTCTTGGTGCTGGCGGGCGACATCGTGCCGCGCAAGAAGCCGGCGCCGCACATCTATCTGCTCGCGCAGGAGCGGCTCGGTATGCGCCCGGGCCAGATCGTCGTGGTCGAGGACTCACGCAACGGGCTGCGTGCTGCAACCGCTGCTGGGCTCGACTGCGTCGTGACCGTCAACGACTACACCAAGGACGAGAACTTCGCCGAGGCGGCACTCGTTGTCTCTGACCTCGGCGACCCAGGCGCAGAACCGATCGTCGTGCTGGCCAACCGCAGTCGCGCACGACCTGGTGACTACGTGACAGTCGCCGACCTGGCCGCCGTCCTGCGTGAAACGAGAAGGGACACCTGATGGCATCGCCCGCCTCATTCGCCGACGTCGAGATCGTGGTTCGCACCGTCGCAGAGACTGCGGTTGCGAACGAGAAGTACTTCGGTGACCTCGACGCTGTGGTCGGCGACGGCGACTTCGGCTATTCGATGGCCCGCGGCTTCGAAATCGTGGTCAGCGACTGGGACGGCTTCGATCGCGCCGACATCGGGACCTTCCTGAAGAAGGTGGCCGTCGTCATCACCTCGCGGATCGGCGGAACGTCCGGGCCGATCTGGGGAACCGCGTTCCTGCGAGCGGGTGCCGCAGCCGGTGCCGTGACCGAACTCGAGCCGGATCAAGTGATCGCGATGTTGCGAGCCTCGATCGAGGGCATCAAGGCACGCGGTCAAAGCGATGTCGGTGACAAGACGCTGCTCGACGCGATCGTGCCAGCCACCGACGCGATCGAAACCGAACTGAAGAACGGCGCCTCGTGGTCGCACGCGCTACACGTCGCCGCGGCAGTCGCGCGCGAGTCGGCAGAGCAGACGAAATCGATGCAGGCAATGCGCGGCCGCGCGAGCTACACGGGGGAGCGGAGCATCGGTTCGCTTGATGCAGGTGCGGTCGCGGTAGCAGTCATGTTCGAGGCACTCGCGAAGAGGTGGCCGGACACAACCGGCTGACAGACAACGCCGGACGGTCCCGCCCGGCGGCATACACCGATGCAGCTGAACTTCCCAGTCGGCTGTGGGCCTGGAGGTGGCGCGTTGAAGAAGTTTGTGAATGATCCCAAGCAGTTCGTGCCCGAGATGCTGGAGGGCATCGCGCTCGCCAACCCCGACACGCTGAAGTACGTCCCGGCGTACAACCTGATCATGCGAGTCGACGCGCCACGGCCCGACAAGGTGTCGGTCATGCAGGGCTCCGGCTCGGGACACGAGCCGGCTCACGTCATGATCGTGGGCAAGGGCATGCTCGACGCCGCGTGTCCTGGCGACGTGTTCGCCGCGCCGCCGATGGACTACGTCCTGGAGACATCGAAGCTGCTCAACTCGCCCAAGGGCGTGTTGCACCTCATCAACAACTACACCGGCGACCGGATGGCCTTCGAGATGGGCAAGGAGCTCGCCGAAGCTGAAGGCATCACCATTGGGACGGTGATGGTCGACGACGACGTCGCCGTCAAAGACTCAACATGGACAGTCGGACGACGAGGGGTGGCCGGCAACTTCTTCGTGATCAAGACGATCGGTGCGGCCTCAGAGGATGGCGCGGATCTCGACGAGCTGATCCGGATCGGTCAGAAGGTCAACTCCGTCACGCGCACGATGGGCATGGCGCTCACCTCATGCACGCCGCCCGCCAAGGGATCGCCGTTGTTTGAGCTCGGCGAGGACGAGATGGAGATGGGCGTCGGAATCCACGGCGAGCCGGGTCGTCGGCGCGAGCAGCTCGCGGCCGCCGACGCAATCGTCGACGAACTGGTCGAGGCCGTGGCGTCCGACCTACCGTTCAAGCGCGGTGACAACGTGGCGCTGATGATCAACGGCCTGGGTGGCACCCCGATCAGCGAGCTGTACATCCTCTACCGGCGGGCGCACCAGCAGCTTGCCGACCGCGGCATCACCGTCGGCCGCAACTACGTCGGCGAGTACTGCACCTCACTCGACATGGCAGGCGCGTCGGTGACGCTGGTCAAGCTCGACGACGAGATCACCAAGCTGCTCGCCGCACCCGCAGAGGTCGCCGTCCGCACCTTCTAGCCACCACCGCACCACGGGCACGCCCCCCGGAGCGATGATCATGGGGAAATGGGGCACTTGGCGACCGCTGAGTGCCCCATTTCCCCATGATCACGGTGGAGGGGGACGGGTCGCCGCTCGAGTTGGGCGGGGTCGCCGCCTGAGCATGGGATCATGGTCTGGCATCCCCGACTCGAGAGAAGCGCGTGCCCCAACGCACCGACCCGGCGACGATCCGCAACTTCTGCATCATCGCCCACATCGACCATGGCAAGTCCACGCTCGCCGACCGCATGCTCCAGCTGACCGGGGTGGTCGACGAGCGCTCGATGCGCGCCCAATATCTCGACCGGATGGACATCGAGCGCGAGCGCGGCATCACGATCAAGAGCCAGGCCGTCCGGCTCCCGTGGAAGGTCAACGGCGCCGGTTACGTGCTGAACATGATTGACACGCCCGGCCACGTCGACTTCACCTACGAGGTGTCGCGGTCGCTTGCCGCGTGCGAAGGCGCGGTGCTGCTGGTCGACGCCGCGCAGGGGATCGAGGCTCAGACGCTGGCCAACCTGTATCTCGCGATCCAGAGCGACCTGCACATCATCCCGGTGCTGAACAAGATCGACCTGCCGGCGGCGCAGCCGGAGAGGTACGCGGAGGAGCTCGCGCACGTCATCGGCTGCGAGCCCGGCGACGTGTTGCGGGTCAGCGCGAAAACTGGCTCCGGCGTCCGCGAACTGCTCGATCACGTCGTGCAACAGGTTCCGCCGCCGGTGGGCGACTTCGACGCACCGCCGCGGGCGCTCATTTTCGACTCTGTGTACGACGTCTACCGCGGCGTCGTCACCTACGTGCGTGTCGTCGACGGCTACCTGTCGAGCCGCGAGCGCATCAAGATGCTTTCGACCGGCACCACGCACGAACTGCTCGAAGTCGGCGTCATCTCACCAGAGCCGATCCCTACCGAGGGCCTCGGCGTGGGCGAGGTCGGCTACCTGATCACCGGTGTGAAGGACGTCAGGCAGTCACGAGTGGGCGACACGGTGACGGTGGTGAGCAGGGCTGCGACTGAGCCCCTTGCTGAGTACACGCTGCCCAAGCCGATGGTTTACTCCGGGCTTTATCCGATCGACGGCAGCGACTACCCCCTGCTGCGGGATGCGCTCGACAGGTTGCAGCTGAACGACGCAGCGCTTGCCTACGAACCGGAGACCAGCGCCGCGCTCGGGTTCGGATTCCGCTGCGGATTCCTCGGCCTGCTGCACCTGGAGATCGTGCGCGAGCGGCTCGAACGCGAGTTCAACCTCGACCTGATCTCGACCGCGCCTAACGTCGTCTACCGCGTCATTCGTGAGGACGGCAAAGAGATCACCGTCACGAACCCCAGCGAATATCCCGAGGGCAAGATCGCTGAGGTTTACGAGCCGGTGGTGCGGGCCACCGTGCTCTCACCAAGCGACTACGTCGGCACGATCATGGAGCTGTGCCAGAGCCGGCGCGGAACCCTGCTGGGTATGGATTATCTGTCCGCCGACCGCGTCGAGCTTCGGTACACGATGCCGATGGCCGAGATCGCCTTCGACTTCTTCGACCAGCTGAAGTCGCGTACCCGCGGTTACGCCAGCCTCGACTATGAGCCAACTGGTGAGCAGGTCGGCGACCTCGTCAAGGTCGACATCTTGTTGCAGGGCGAAGCGGTCGACGCGTTCAGTGCGATCGTGCACAAGGACAAGGCCTACGCGTACGGCGTCGAGATGACGAAGAAACTGCGCGAGCTGATTCCGCGCCAGCAGTTCGAGGTGCCGATCCAGGCGGCGATCGGGTCGCGCATCATCGCCAGAGAAAGCATTCGTGCGATCCGAAAGGACGTGCTAGCAAAGTGCTACGGCGGTGACATCAGCCGTAAGCGCAAGCTGCTGGAGAAGCAGAAGGAAGGCAAGAAGCGGATGAAGATGGTCGGCCGCGTGGAGGTTCCGCAGGAGGCCTTCATCGCTGCGTTGTCGACAGCTCCGACGGCCAAGGACTGACCACGTGACGCAGGCGACGGTGGTGGCCGTCAACGTCGGGCGCGGCAAGGCGATGCCGGGCAAGTCGGGGATGAGCTCGATCGACAAGCGCGGCGTGCAGGGTCGGGTAGCCGTACGGCAGCTCGGGCTGGACGGCGACTCGCAGATGGACACCGCGAACCACGGCGGCCCCGAGCAGGCTGTTTACGCATACGCGATGGAGGACCTCGAAGACTGGGCACGTCTCCTCGATCGCGAACTGCGGCCTGGCCAGTTCGGTGAAAACCTGTCGACCCGCGGACTCGATGTCACGGGCGCGCTGATCGGTGAGACGTGGCGTATCGGCAGCGCGCTGCTTCAGGTTTCGCGGCCGAGGTTCCCGTGTGTGGTTTTCCAGAACTGGCTTGCAGAGCCGCATTGGGTGAAGCGGTTCACCGATGACGGCCGGCCCGGCGCTTACCTTCGGGTGCTCGAGGAGGGTGACCTCGGTGCAGGCGACGACATCGCCATCGAGGACAGGCCCGATCACGACGTCACGATCGGCCTGGTCTTTCGGGCGAGAACGACGGATCGCAGCCTGATCCCGCGGCTGCTCGATGCGCCCCAACTGCCGACGGCCGACTACCAGTTCGCTGTTCGGTACACCGAGGAGAACTCCTAGCGAGCCTCAGCGCTCGGCTTGGCGACGCCCCCGCAGCACGAGGCCAGCGTCGGACAACGCCGACTGCATGCGCAGCCGTTCCGCCTCGCGATCGAGTCCGTCGGTGCCGTCGAGACCCTCAGGGACCTCGAGCGCCCGACAAGCCTCGACGAGCACGCGGTCGTAGGCATTAGTCGTGGCGATCACCTTGGTGGCCTTGCCAGGGCTTGGCCGAGAATCGGCGTAGCTGTCGAGCCACTGCTGGAGTCGGCGCAGGCTCTTGGCGATGTCCTCGATCGGCGGCCCGACCGGCTGGACTGGAGCTGGCGAGAACCTCTGCCAGACCCGACTGACGGCGTTGGCAAATTTCACGTGCAGGGCAACGCGGTTCGCCGGTAGCAGTGCAAGCACGCAGATTGCGACCGTTGCCGTAAGCCAGAGCACGAGCCAGAACACCAGCCTGCCGCCTCCTTGGGCACTCCTGATTCTGCTCCCATAAGGGGTCAACTGCACTACTGGTTTTCCAACTGTGCGCAGAATGTGACGGTGCCATCGACATTGCCGGACGGCGACCCGCAGCCGTCCGACGGAGCCCTGCCCCTCGGCGTCCGCGCTGGTGTGGGCTCGCGGCCGTTCAGCGTCTACATCCACGTCCCGTATTGCGCGACCCGCTGTGGCTATTGCGACTTCAACACCTACACGGCCTCCGAGCTCGGCGGCGGGGCGAGTCAGGCGTCGTATGCACAGGATGCGATTGCGGAACTGAAGCTTGCCCGCACGGTGCTCGGCGACGTCGACTTGCCTGTACAGACGGTGTTCTTCGGCGGTGGCACTCCGACGCTGCTGCCGGTGGCTGATCTTGCGGCGATGCTCACGGCCGTCCGTGACCTTTTTGGTCTTGCTCGTGATGCAGAAGTGACGACAGAGGCCAACCCGGAGTCGATCGATGCGCATTCGCTGAACGCGCTTCGCGAAGCCGGCTTCACGCGGATCAGCCTTGGCATGCAGTCGGCGCGTCCGCATGTGCTTGCCGTTCTCGATCGGGTGCACACGCCAGGCACGCCAGCTTTGAGAGTTGCCGAAGCCAAGGCCGCCGGTTTCGAGCACGTCAGTCTTGACCTCATCTACGGCACCCCTGGTGAATCGGACGACGATTGGCGGGCGTCGCTCGATGCCGCGATCGCCGCGGAGCCAGACCACATCAGTGCGTACTCGTTGATCGTCGAGGACGGCACGCGACTGGCCGGTCGCGTTGCTCGCGGTGAGCTCCCTAGACCGGACGACGATGTGCTGGCCGATCGTTATCTGATCGCCGACGAGATGCTGAGCGCCGCCGGCTTCGGCTGGTACGAGGTATCGAACTGGGCGAAGCCGGGTGGTGAGTGCCGGCACAACTTGGCGTACTGGCGCAGCTTCGATTGGTGGGGCATCGGGCCGGGTGCGCACAGTCATGTCGGGGGAATGCGTTGGTGGAACGTGAAGCACCCGACGGCGTACGCCTCGCGCGTCTCTGACGGCGTCAGCCCGGGCCACGCGCGCGAGGTGCTTGACGCGTCAACGCAGCGAGTCGAGCGGGTGCTGCTGCAGTTGCGGTTGGCGGAGGGTCTCGACCTGATCGAACTCGATGACGCAGGTCGCGTTGCTGCGGTAGCTGAGGTTGCGGCTGGTTTGCTCGATCCGGCCGCGTTCGAGCAGGGTCGGGCTGTCCTGACGCGCGAGGGCCGGTTACTTGCGGACGGCGTCGTGCGGCGGTTGCTCGACTAGGGTGCTACGGCAACGGTGTGACGCGCAGCAGCTGCGTGAAGTCGTAGGTGGAGCCACTGGTCCCGGGCGACTGCAGCAGGAAGTAGTTGCCGGCGAAGAACGCGGCTGTCTCCGGCGCCGTCCCTGACTCTGCTGCGACTAGGTCCAGCGGCGGCAACTGGGCCTCTACTATCGGCTTGCCGGTGTCGGGATCCAAACGCACGACGTCCAAGTGTTGGTTGGCGGTCGGAGACGCGGTAGCTCCGAACGGCGGATCGGGCGTCGTTAGCCAGATCCCGGCTTGCTCGTTGCCAACGACGAAGTTCGGTCCGACCTCGAGACTCGGTTCGGGCAGGTCGAGCGCGACCTTCGCCGTCGGGCCGTCAAAGCGCCACAGATTGAGCAGCGAGCTACCGGCCCGACGAATGCCCGCCCAGACGTGACCGTCGTCGGCGATCATCCAATCGACCACGTCGTCGTCGGCGGAGCTTGACAGCACCGTCGTGACGACGTGCGATCCCGGTGCCACGTGAAACAGCGCGCCCGACAGCTGCACGCCGGTGATCGAGTTGCCCAGCCAGAGCCCGTCACTGTTCGCGGCGAGCACAGGGCGATACAACTCCGGCGTGTGGATGACGTCTTCGACCCGTCCTGACGTGGCGGAGACCTGTAACACCTCCGGTCCGTTGCTCGTGTCGACGTCGTAAACCCAGAGCCAACCGCCGCCGTATGCGGCCACCGGCCTGGTGTCAGACACCTCGCTAAACCGCATGACGATCGGACCGGTCGTCGGCTTGCCAGTCGTTGGATCGGTGGTGACGATCGCGATCGACGACGTGAACGCAGTCGAACCGCCGTCGGGGTTGTTGACAACGAACGAGGTTCGTTCGCCTGACGAGGCCGGATCGTCACAACTGCCGTGCGTCACCGCACCCAACGTGAGCGCGGACGGATCGACAGAAGCTCGCACGCACGGTGGATCTTGGCTGGTCGTGACAGTGCCGGTTACGAGCAGTTGCCCTGAGTCTGTCGAGACGCCATAGAACGTGTCGTCGGTAGGGAGCGCCAGCACGGCGGCATTCGGTGGCAGCGGTGGTGCGGGCGACGGCGCGACCGCTTCGCTCGCGGGCGCGCTTGGGGGCGCGCTTGGGGCCGCGCTTGGGGGCGCGGACGTCGAAGCGCCAGACGTTGTTTTTGGGGATGGCGATCGCGATGGCCCGGCCGAAGTCGTGGGCGCGAGGCTGCTTGCACCGACCGCTGGGCCTGCGGGACGAGAAGCATCGTCATTTCCGGCGAGCGCCGTCGCTCCGACGGCGATACCGGCGACGCACACCGCCGCCGTCGCCGCGGCCGTGACCCCCCGACGTACCGAGCGTCGCCGCATCCTGTGCTGCACGGCCGCAACGGCATCGCCGCTGACTGTCGGTTCGTCGGCGCGCTCACGCAGGACCGCCCGCAACTGCTCTTCCATGTTGTCGGTCACCGCGGGTCCTCCGAACCAAGCACGTCGTCGCTCGTCGAGACTTGAGTGAGTTGTCGCAGCCGGGCCAGGCCCTTTGCGGTCTGACTTCGAACCGTGCCGATCGTGATGTCCAGGCACGCCGCTATTTCGCCCTCGGTCATGCCCTCGTAGAACCGAAGCACCAGCACCGCTCGCTGACGCGGCGCGGTTTCCTGCAAGGCCCGCCACACGGCGTCCCGATCTGCGTGTTGGCTTGTCGGGTCTGGCGATCGAACGTCGGGGACGTCAGCGGTCACCTCTTCACGGAAGCGGCGCAATCGCGAGCGGCTGATCAAGACGTTGACCATCACCCGCTGCACGTACGCGTCCGGTTCGGTGACCGGGTGTCTTCGCCACGCCGCACAACACCGTGCCAACGCCTCCTGCACCAGGTCTTCGGCGGCGAGCTGGTTGCCCGTCAGCAGATATCCCCGGCGGAGCAGCTGCGGATAGCGGGCTCGCACGAAATCGGCGAGCTCGTCGTCCACCGCACCCCCTTTACGCAGTTAGACGCATAGGCACGTCATTTCTATGCCTGGCCGTCTCGCGCCGTACACTGGCACTCGGGCCAAAGGAGTGCCAGGAGGCTCGTAGCGGGTCGATGGAGGTGGAACGCATGCTCGACGATCGCAAGCTCGACGTGCTGCGTGCCATCGTCCAGGATTTCGTTTCGACCAACGAGCCGGTCGGCTCCAAGGCTCTGGTCGAGCGGCACCATCTCGGGGTTTCGCCCGCGACCGTGCGCAATGACATGGCGGCGCTGGAGGAAGAGGGCTACATCGCCCAGCCCCACACCAGCGCAGGCCGGGTGCCGACTGACAAGGGCTACCGGCTTTTCGTCGACCGGCTGTCGACCGTCAAGCCGCTGAGTAGTGCCGAGCGGCGGGCGATCGAGCAGTTCCTCGACGGCGCGCTCGACCTCGACGACGTGGTGTCGCGAACCGTGCGGTTGCTGGCCCAACTGACCAGGCACGTCGCCGTCGTCCAGTACCCGATCCTCGACCGATCGTCGGTGCGGCACCTCGAGCTGATCAAGCTCAGCGACACCCGGCTGATGCTCGTGTTGATCACTGACACCGGTCGGGTCGAGCAGCGGCAAGTCGACCTGCCAGGACTGATCGACGAGCGCACGGTCGGCGATCTGCGGACAAGGCTGAATCAGCGCATCGCGGGCCGACCCATTCACGACGTCCCGAATGACCTGGCCGATCTGGCTGAAGCCGAGCCGCCGGCCACGCGCGGCAACGCATCGGCCGTGGTCGCGGTGCTGCTCGCGTCGCTGGTCGAGCGCAGGGAGGAGCGCGTCGTCGTCGGCGGGGCATCGAACCTCACGCGGTTGGCGCTCGACTTCCCCGATTCGGTGCATCCAGTACTCGAAGCACTCGAAGAGCAGGTCGTGCTTATTCGGCTACTGGGTGAAGCAAGCAGGCCGAGCGAGGTGACCGTTCGAATCGGCGACGAGAACCTGTACGAGGGGCTGCGGTCGACCTCAATGGTGAGTGCGACCTACGGCTCCGGCAGTCGAGCCTTGGCCAGTCTCGGTGTGCTCGGTCCGATGCGGATGGACTACCCGGGCACGATGGCGGCCGTCGGCGCAGTCGCACGTTATGTCGGCCGCATTCTCGCCGAGTCCTGAAGTACTAGAGAAGCAACAAGGAGTCACCGTTGGCGCGCGACCATTACGCGACCCTCGGCGTGCGCAAGGACGCACCGCCTGAGGAGATCAAGCGCGCGTACCGGCGATTGGCGAGACAACTGCACCCTGACGTGAATCCCGATGCGGAGACGCAGGAGCGCTTCAAGGAGATCACGTCGGCGTACGAGGTGTTGTCTGATCCGAGCAAGCGACAGCTCTACGACATGGGCGGCGATCCGCTGTCGGCATCTGGCAATAATCCTTTCAACGCAGGCTTCGGCGGCCTCGGCGACATCATGGACGCGTTCTTCGGCGGGGGCGCTGCGCGCGGGCCACGGACCCGTACCCGCAAGGGCAACGATGCGTTGATCCACGTCGAGATAGACCTGGTCGAAGCAGTGTTCGGCGCTACTCGCGAACTCAACATCGAGACAGCGATCGTGTGCGCGACCTGCGACGGCGCAGGCACCGCGTCGGGCACGCATCCCGAAACGTGCCAGGTGTGTAAGGGCCGGGGCGAAGTCAGCCAGGTGACCCGCTCGTTCCTTGGTCAGGTCATGACGTCACGACCGTGCCCGCAATGCGCCGGCGTAGGCACTGTCATCCGGCACCCATGCCCCGAGTGCTCGGGCGACGGCAGGGTGCGGGCACGGCGCACGGTCGAGGTCGGCATCCCCGCCGGAGTCGAGCACGGCATGCGACTGCGACTGACAGGTGAGGGTGAAGTCGGCCCAGGCGGCGGGCCGCCCGGTGACCTTTACGTCGAGATCGAGGAGCGCAAGCATCCGACCTTCGAGCGGCACGGCGTCGACCTGCATGCAGCCGTGCCGGTGCCGATGACGGCTGCCGCTTTGGGCACGTCGCTCAAGGTCGAGACCCTCGACGGTCCGGTCGACATCGACGTAAAGGCAGGCACCCAGTCGGGCACGGTGATCCCGCTGCGTGGTCGCGGCGTTCCGCGCCTGCGTTCGAACAGCCGCGGTGACCTGCACGTTCATCTCGAGGTCACGACGCCGACGAAACTCGACGCCGAACAAGAAGAGTTGGTCCGCAAGCTGGCGAGCCTGCGCGGCGAGGAGTCACCCGACGGCGCCTTCAAGGCCGCAACTCCTGGCCTTTTCGGCCGCATCCGCGACGCGTTCAACGGTCGCTGACCTTCCTTGACCGCACCGCTCTTCTTCGCGGACGACGACCGCCTCGCCGCTGCTGAAGTCGGCGACGTCGTTGAACTCGGTGGCGCCGAGGGCAGGCACGCAGCGACGGTGCGTCGGCTCGTTGCTGGCGAGCGACTCGATCTATCGGACGGCGCGGGGTTGCTGTGCGTGGCGGAAGTGACCGCCGTTGTAGGCCAGGTCTTGCACGCCCGCGTGCTCGAACGCGTCTTGGTGCCGCGGCCGCAGCCGCGGATCACCGTGGTGCAGGCATTGGCGAAGGGCGACCGCGATGAACGTGCCGTGGAAACCATGACGGAGGTCGGCGTCGACGTCATCGTGCCGTGGCAGGCATCCCGCTCGATCGTTCGATGGGACTCGCCACGCGCGCAGAAGGCCGTCACGCGGTGGCGCACGACCGCCCGTGAAGCGGCGAAGCAGGCGCGACGACCCTGGCTGGTCGACGTCCCGCTCCTTGAAACGACGTCCGCCGTGGTGGCCCGGATCCGGTCTGCCGTGCAGGCCGGCGGGGTGGCCGTCGTCCTGCACGAGATGTCAGATCAGCCGCTGCGTCCGCTCACGATTCCGGCCGACAGCGAGGTGGTGCTGGTCGTCGGACCCGAGGGCGGCATCGCCGACGATGAGGTCGCCGCGTTCGAAGCAGCCGGCGCCGTCGTCCGCCGCCTTGGTCCGACCGTGTTGCGCACCTCGACCGCAGGTACCGTCGCCGCCGCGATCGTGATGGCGAACTCCGGCCGCTGGGGCTAACCGGACGCCCCCGCCGCGCCCGACCGCGCCCGACCGCGTCCCGCCGCGCCCGCCCGCGCCCGACCGCGCCCCACCGCCCGGCCGCGCCCGACTGCCCCGACCGCACGCCGGACCGCGCCCGACCGCGCCCGACCGCCCCGACCGCGCCCCGAAGTTGATCACGTTAAGCAGCCGTATAGGTCCCGAAGCAGGTGTGTGCACCTGCCTCAGCTACTACACGGCTCCTTAACGTGATCAACTCGCAGGCTCAACTCGCAGGCGGAGGTGGCGGCAGGCCGGGCGCGACGGGTCAGCTGACCGTGAACATTTTGTCGTCTTCGAAGGTGGTCGAGCCGTCCTTCGCCGACACCTCGTACGCCTTGAGTTGGTACGGGCCGGGAGTGAGACCTTCGACCGTCACGCTCCACGTGCCGCGATCGGGAGCACCGATCGTGGCCTGCGCAACGCCCTCCTTGAGCAGACCACCGTTGCGCAGGATCTGCCAGTGGACGGCGCCCTCGACAACACTGGCTTCGCCGGCGATCACGACGGACGACGCGACGGTCGCGTTCTCAAGCGGCGCGGTGATCCAGACGTGGCCCCACACCTGCCAGGTCGGCAGCGGGGTGATGGTGCCGGGCGCCGTTGTGGCCGAAGACGCGGGCGGGCTCGCCGTTGCACCGCCGAGCGGGGTGCCCCACAGGGTGGTCACTGGCACGCCGGCGATCTGCAACTGGAGGGCGTCGATCTTCGGCGCCGCGGCGATGATTGTGTAGAGCAGCTGCTGCGCGCTGATCGCAGCTTCGTTGGCGGGTCCGGTGCTTGCCTCGCTCGACAAGTTCACCACCGCTGTCGTCGTGTTGACGATGCTGGCCGAGATCAGCGTGGTGCCGGCCGGCCAGTAGCTGGTGTAGTCGGGGTCCTGCGCAGGAGTCGCGAGCATCGCACTGACCGCGTCCTTGACGAACGTGTGCGCCGGCGACGACGGCCAGATCGCTTTCTCGCGGAACAGAAGTTGCTGAGGATCCTTGCGCTTGTCGACGTAGTAGACCCACACCGGGTAAGTGCTGGGCTCCGACGAAGCCGGCGGGCTCGAGACGGCCGGAGTTGCGGGCGGCACGACCGGCGCTGATGCCGCAGGGGTGGACGACGACGCGGCGGCTGCTGTGGCGGCGGGGTGGTTGGTGCCTCCAGGCTTGTTCTGCGCAATCGCGACGGCAATGATCGCGACCGCTGCCGTTGCGAGGCCGGCGCCGCCGATCTGGAACGCGCGCACCCAGTTGCGGCGCCTCGGACGCTGAGCGCGGATCTTCTCGCGGATCATCGCGAGCCCATCGGCGGACGGCGTGATGGCTCGGGCTTCGCGCGCCAGCAGTTCGCGTAGACGCCGCGCCGCGTCGTCGTCGGCGGAGGCGTCGTCGGGGTCGAACGGACCCGGGCGGTCGCTCATGGCGTGGTCTCCAAAACGTTGCGAAGGGCGGCCAGGCCACGGGATGCGTGGCTCTTGACGGCGCCCTGACTGATTCCGAGGGTGTCGGCTATTTGGGCCTCCGAAAGATCGGAGTAGTACCGCAGCAGGAGGGTTTCCCGCTGCCGGCGAGGTAGTGCGTGGATCGCCCGCATGAGCTGGTCACGTTCGGTTGCGGCTACCGCGAAATGCTCTGCACTCGGGACGTCGGGTGGTGGGGCTGGCGGATATTTCGCGACGACTGCACGGTGCCGCAACGCCGACCGGGAGCGGTTGACGATTGCCTGCCGCAGGTAGGCCAGCGCCTTCTCCGGGTCGCGCAGGCGGCCCCAGCTGCCGTGCATCGCGACGAAGGCGTCCTGGACGACTTCTTCGGCGGTGCCGACGTCGCCGACCAACATGGCGGAAAGGCGCACCAGCCCCGCGTAGTGGGCTCGATATAGCTCGACGACCGCTTCGTCTGCGGTAGCCGTCTCGAATTGGCCCAGCAAGGTTCGGCTCCCCGGGCGGCTCAAGAGTGCGGCGGTCATACGGATACGACGCGCATCCGCATGGGTCGGTTTACCGGAGAGGTTTACCGCATGGCGGCCCTCCGGCGCGCGGGTACGATAGAGGGGTTACGTCACCGAGGACCGAAAGCAGGCGCGAGCAGGCCCCACCGGCCAATCCATGCGAGCCGAACCGAGCCAGGCCCATTCCACGCCGATACTGGATGGCGCCAGCTCCACCCGCGACACTGGCGGCTCCGCCGCGACGCAGACCCGCATCGTCGTGCCAGGTGCACACTCGATGGTCAGCCTCCTCGGATCGCGCGACGAACTGCTGCGCATCATCGAGCGCGCGTTCGACAGCGACATCCACGTTCGCGGCAACGAGATCACCATCACCGGTGCGGGCCCGGAGAACGCCGTGGTTGCCCAGCTGTTCGAAGAGCTGATCGCGTTGCTCGAGAGTGGCACGACGCTGACGGCTGACGCGGTCGAGCGCAGCGTCACGATGTTGCGCAGCAAGGACACCGAGCGCCCGGTCGAAGTACTCACCCTCGACATCGTGTCGTCGCGCGGCAAGACGATCCGGCCGAAGTCGGTCAACCAGAAGCGCTACGTCGAGGCGATCGACCGGCACACCATCGTCTTTTCCATCGGCCCGGCCGGCACCGGCAAGACCTACCTCGCGGTCGCCAAAGCGGTGCAGGCGTTGCAAGCCAAGCAGGTCAACCGCATCATCTTGACCCGCCCTGCGGTTGAGGCCGGCGAGCGGCTCGGCTTCTTGCCCGGCACGCTCTACGAGAAGATCGACCCCTACCTGCGGCCGCTCTATGACGCGCTGCACGACATGCTCGAGCCAGACTCGATCCCGCGGCTTATGCAAAGCGGCACGATCGAAGTCGCCCCGCTGGCCTACATGCGCGGCCGCACGCTCAACGACGCATTTATCATTCTCGACGAGGCGCAGAACACGACGCCTGAGCAGATGAAGATGTTCCTGACCAGGTTGGGCTTCGGCTCGAAGATGGTCGTGACGGGTGACGTGACGCAGATCGACCTGCCCGGCAACACCCAAAGTGGCCTTCGGGTGGTGCGCGACATCCTCGACGGCATTCCCGACGTGCACTTCTCCATGACCGGCAGCGGCGACGTCGTGCGCCACAAGCTGGTCAGCGAAATCGTCGATGCTTACGAGCGCGCCGACGCGGCGAGCGACTCAGCCGCGCCACGGACGGTGTCGGCTCGCCGTCGCGGTGGCCGCTGAGTGAGCGTCGAAGTCGCCAACGAATCCGGCGTCCCTGTCGACGAACTGCGCCTGGTAGCGGTTGCACGCCACGTGCTGGACGCGATGCGCATTCATCCCCTCGCCGAGCTGTCGATCCTGCTCGTCGATGAGGGCGAGATGACTGTTCTCCACGAGCGCTGGATGGACGAGCCCGGCCCGACCGACGTCCTGTCGTTCCCGATGGACGAGCTGCGTCCGGGCCGCGACGACCGCGACATCGACGAGACCGACGACGCCGGCATGCTCGGCGATGTCGTGCTGTGCCCTGCTGTCGCGGCGAAACAGGGAAAGGTCGCCGGGCACTCGGTACAAGACGAGCTCGAGTTGCTCTGCACGCACGGCATCTTGCATCTGCTCGGGTTCGACCACGCCGAGCCCGATGACGAGAAGGAGATGTTCGGCCTCCAGCGCGACTTGCTGACTGCGTGGCAGTCGGCGCGGTCGGCACAGACGACCGCCGAGAGTGCCGGCGCATGACACCGGGCGATGTTCTCTGGCCAGTCACGGTGGTCGTGCTGATCTTTGTGGCCGGCTTGTGCGCTGCTGCCGACGCCGCGTTGTCGCGTGTCTCGCGGGTGCACGTCGACGACTATCTGCGCGACGACCGCCGGGGCGCGGTTGCATTGCGCCGGGTGATCGCGGAGCCGCCGCGCTACCTGAACGTTGTGCTACTGCTGCGAGTCACCGCCGAAATGACCGCTGCAGTCATGGTCGCCGTGTGGGCGATCGGCCGGTTCGGCAACAGCTGGGGCACCGTGCTCGCTACCGCCGCCGCCATGGTCGTGGTGAGTTACGTCGTCGTCGGCGTCGCCCCCCGCACGCTGGGCCGCCAGCACGCTGACGGAGTGGCGCTGTTCGCCGCACCCTGGGTTGTGCGTCTCGCCGGGATTCTCGGACCGCTGCCGAAGTTCCTCATTGCGGTCGGCAACGCGCTCACTCCCGGTGAGGGCTTTCGCGACGGCCCGTTCACCAGCGAGGCAGAGCTGCGCGACATGGTCGACCTCGCCGAAGCCAGCAAGGTGATCGAGAGCGACGAGCGCCAGATGATCCACTCTGTGTTCGAGCTCGGCAACACGATCGTGCGCGAGGTGATGGTGCCGCGCACCGACATGGTGTTCATCGAACAGACCAAGACGCTGCGCCAGGCGATGTCTCTCGCCCTGCGCAGCGGATTCTCCCGGCTGCCGGTAGTAGGCGAAAACGAGGACGACATCGTCGGCACGGTCTACCTCCGCGATATCACCCGACGCGTCTTTGAGTACCGTGATTCTGAGTCGACCGAACGCGTCGAATCGCTCATGCGGCCGGCGACGTTCGTACCTGACAGCAAGCCGGTCGACGTGCTGCTGCGCGAAATGCAGGCGGAGCGCATTCACCTCGTCATCGTCGTCGACGAGTACGGCGGTACTGCGGGCCTCGCGACGATCGAGGACATTCTTGAGGAGATCGTGGGCGAGATCACCGACGAGCACGATCGCGAAGGCCCGCGCATCGAGCGACTCGCCGATGGTGGCGTGCGGGTCACTGCGCGACTGCCGGTGGACGAACTCGCGGAGTTGTTCGACGTCGAGATCGAAGACGACGACGCCGTCGAGACCGTAGGTGGCCTGCTCGCGCAGGCGCTCGGCCGGGTACCGATCCCAGGCGCGACGGCAACCGTCGCCGGCCTTGAGCTCGTCGCCGAGGGTGCGCGCGGTCGCCGCAACACGATCGCCAGCGTCGTCGTCCGGCTCACCGACGAAGAACGCGCGAAATCACGCCGACGCCGCGAGGCGATTGATGGGATTCCGGGTGCGGAAGAGCCCGCGCCAGTGGCCGAAACTGAGGCGCTCCCGATGGCCAACAGCGCAGCCGAGGCGGCGGGCGTCGCACCGTCGTCCAACGGATCGGGCCGCACCGCAGCCGCAGCACCGGCGTCCGATGGATCGCAGCGGGCCGATGCCTGACCCGATTGAACTGAAGCCGGACGACGCGAAGCTGGTCACCCTGGCCAGATCGGCACGGGCGCGAAACAACACTGCCGAGGGTGCCGCCGTGCGCGACGACACCGGCCGTACCTACGTGGCGACGACTGTCGAGTTGGCGTCGCTTCCGTTGTCGGCACTGCAGGCCGCGGTCGTCATCGCCGTGGCGAGTGGAGCCGACGCTCTCGAAGCGGCCGTAATCGTCGGCGCCGCAGCGACCGCTCGCACCGAGGACCTCGCCGTCGTAGCCGATCTCTCGCCGGACGCGCCGATCGTGCTCGCGGCGATCGACGGCTCGGTTCATCGCATCATCGGCTCGTACTGAGCCATCAAATAAACCGGTTGGTTAAGCGTCGCGCGAAGAACACACTGCGCCATGACGCTTTGGCGAGTTCGCGAGTTTCAGCAGGACGACCTGGATGCCGTCGTTCGCATCTGGGATGACCCGAAGGCGGGTGGGCTCGAGCCCGTTTTCGGGCTGTCTGAGTTGCTGACTGCTGTACGCGCCGGCCAGCCGACGATCGTCGCCACTGTGGGCGACGAGATTGTCGGCACCGCGGTCGCTGCGGTGCACGGTGACCAGGCGTGGATCTTGCGGGTGGGCTTGGCTACGGCTTGGCGGCAGCGCGGCATCGGAAGTGCGCTGCTCGCCGAACTTGAGCGCCGGCTGTTTGCCGCCGGCGCGCACTGGATCAGGTGCGCACTGCCCGAAGCCTCACACGTCGGTGATGCCGCGCTCGAACATCGCGGCTTCACTGTGCGCCGTGACGTCGTGCTCTATGAGAAGCATGGCGGCACCTCTGGTGCCGACCGCGGCATTCTCGACCAGCTCGGCGCTCGGTTGATTCCGGCCGGCCGGTGGGACGAAGTCGGCGGCATGGCGAGGGAAAAGGGGCTCATCGAGCGGCAAGTGATCATGCCGCTCGCCCGTCCGGAGCTAGCTGTGCTGTCGGGATTGGTGCCGCCGCGCGCGATCGTGCTGTTCGGGCCGCCTGGCACCGGGAAAACGACATTCGCGAAAGGGGTCGCTGCGCGATTGGGCTGGCCGTTCGTCGAGCTGTTCCCATCGCGTCTGACGACGACCACTGCTGCTCCTGCGGCCGCACTTCGGGAGACGTTCGCGTTGGTCGACGAACTCGCCGAGCTGGTGCTGTTCATCGATGAGGTCGAAGAGATCGCAGGCAAGCGCGATGCCGATGCCGTGTCGCCTTCGCAGGGTCTGACGAACGAGCTCCTCAAACTCATTCCCGCGTTCCGGGAGCGTGACAATCGGCTGCTCGTCTGCGCGACGAACTCGGTTCGAGCTCTCGATGCTGCGCTGTTACGCCATGGCCGGTTCGACTACGTGATTCCGGTCGGGCCGCCTGACGCCGAAGCTCGACGGGCCATCTGGGAGCGCTACTTGGGTTCGATTCCGCATGATGAGGTCGACATGGACGCGCTCGTCGAGCAGTCGGAGATCTTCACGCCCGCCGACATCGAGTTCGCGGCGCGCCGCACGGCGCAGGCGGTCTTCGAGCGGGCCGTTCTCGAACACCACGAGCCGACGGCGGGCACCGACGACCTGTTGCGCGCGGTTGCCGAGACGCGCCCCACGCTGACTCGCCAGATGGTGGACGACTTCGAGCAAGACATCGTCGACTACGCCCGGCTCTGACCGGCCCTGCCCAGACGACGATCTGAGAGGAGGATCGCGGTTGCCACGCGCCGATAGGCAAGACTGCAGGGATGGCCCCTGCTCATCGGTCCGGCTTCGCCTGCGTCGTCGGTCGCCCGAACGCCGGCAAATCGACGCTGCTTAACGCGCTCGTGGGCCAGAAAGTGGCGATCACCAGCGACCGACCCCAGACCACCCGCCACGCTATTCGCGGCATCGTGCACCGGGCTGACGCGCAACTCATCGTCGTCGACACACCGGGCCTGCATAAACCGCGGACGCTGCTTGGCGAGCGACTGAACGATGTCGTGCGCACGACTCTTGCCGAGGTCGACGTCATCGTGTTTTGCGTGCCCGCGAACGAGAAGGTCGGGCCGGGCGACAAGTTCATCGCCGCCGAGTTGAACCGGATCGAGAAGACGCCGGTCATCGCCGTCGTGACCAAGACCGATGCCGCTCCGAACAGCGAGGTGGCAGCTCAGTTGCTGGCGTTGTCGCGACTTGGTGAGTGGGCTGAGATCGTCCCGGTGTCTGCGGTTGCCGGCGAGCAAGTCGACCTGCTCGCCGATCTGTTGATCGCTCGGTTGCCCGAAGGTCCGCCGTTGTATCTCGACGGCGAACTAACCGACGAGCCCGAGATGGTGATGATCGCCGAACTGATTCGCGAGGCCGCGCTCGACGGCGTGCGCGAAGAGTTGCCGCACAGTCTCGCAGTGGTCGTCGAGGAGATGAAGCCGCGTGAGGGCAAAGACCTGATCGACGTTTTCGCCGTCATGTACGTCGAGCGGCCGAGCCAGAAAGCGATCGTCATCGGCAGCGGCGGAGCTCGTCTGCGCGAGGTCGGCACTCGCGCCCGCATGCAGGCTGAGGCGCTGCTGGGTTCGCGGGTCTACCTCGACCTGCGGGTGAAGGTGGCGAAGGACTGGCAGCGCGATCCCGCACAGTTGCGGAAGCTGGGCTTCTGAAGTGGCCCCGGACGCCGGGTACTCCGGCACCCCGTTGGCAAAAAAGCTTGGCATCAAGGACGGCGGGGAGCTGGCGTTGATCGATGCCCCGCCGTCGTGGTCGGTGCCGGAGTTGCCTGACGGTGTCGTGGTCGCTCGCATCAGTGCTGCGCGCCGGACAACGACGCCGTTGGCTGCGGTCGATGTTGCGATCGTGTTCTGTCGCACCGGGACCGATCTCGCGGCCGTACCTTCGTTGGTGGGTTCGTTGCCGAAACGAAGTTCGCTGTGGGTGGCCTGGCCACGCAGGGCCGGCGGTCACGTGAGCGATATCAACGACAACTTTGTGCGCGAAGTGTTGCTGCCTACGGGAGTTGTCGACGTGAAGGTCGCCGCGATCGACAGTGACTGGTCAGGGCTGAAGTTCGTGTGGCGCAAGGAGAACCGATGACCTCAGCTCTTGCGCTGATCTTCGACTTCGATGGTCTTCTCGTCGACACCGAATCAACTGCGTTACTCGCCTGGCGCGAGCAGTTCGCCGTCCACGAACTTGTTTTTCCGCTTGAGGTCTGGCATCAGTTCATCGGCTCGCAGGGCAGCCAAGAGGCGATGATGGGCGCGATTCGCGCAGGCGGAATCGAGTTCGTCGACACCGAGCTGCGCGCGCAGTGGCGAGAGCGTCACAACCGCATCGTCAGCACCGAACCGCTGCGGGCCGGCGTCGCGGCCTTTCTCGATGAAGCGGCCTCGGCCGGTGCGAGGTTCGCGGTGGCATCGAGTGCGACGCGTGACTGGCTCGACCAGCAACTCGGCCGGCTAGGCATTCACGATCGCTTCGAGGTCGTCTGCGCCCGCGACAACGGCCGGGTGAAGCCTGCCCCTGACATCTACCTCGCGGCGATCGCGGCACTGGGCGTCGAGGCCAGCGACGCGATCGCGTTCGAGGACTCGCCCAACGGGATCACGGCGGCCAAAGCGGCCGGGCTCTACTGCGTCGCCGTGCCTAATCCGGTGACCGCGGAACTGCCGCTGGGGCAGGCCGACGTGCGGGTCGAGTCGTTCACCGATATTTCCTACTCGGAATTGGTCGATCGGATGGGTCGCCGGGCGGGGTATGATGCACCCAATGTCGAAGCTCCTGCTCCTTAGCTGCCGCGGCGAGACCCTCTAAGAGGCCGGTCTCCTCGTCGCGGGATTGCTGCGTGCCGGCCGTATTCCGCCACCCGCCATACGAGGAGCAGCAATGAGCAGTAATCGCGATTCTTCCGGGCGCATCGTCGCGCAGCGCCCGAGCCAGATGCCGATCCACAAATACAAGCCATGGACGCCGGTCGATCTCCCTGACCGCACCTGGCCGTCGCAGGTCATTACGAAGGCCCCCCGCTGGCTGTCGACCGACCTTCGCGACGGCAACCAGGCACTGATCGACCCGATGAGCCCGGGCCGCAAGCTGTCGATGTTCCAGCTCCTGGTGCGCATGGGCTACAAGGAAATCGAGGTCGGGTTCCCCTCGGCGTCCCAGACAGATTTTGATTTCGTGCGCAGCATCATCGAGAACGGCGAGGTGCCGTCCGACGTCACGATCTCGGTGCTGACGCAGGCTCGCGAGGACCTCATCGAGCGCACGGTCGAGAGCCTCGTCGGTGCACCCAACGCGACCGTGCACCTCTACAACGCGACCGCGCCGCTGTTTCGGCGCGTGGTGTTCCGCAACAGCCGCGCCGAAACTGTGGCGCTTGCGGTCGATGGCACCCGGCACGTGATGAAGCACGCCGAGCGGCTGCTGGGTTCGAGTGAGGTCGTCGGCTACGAATACTCGCCGGAGATCTTCATCGACACCGAACTCGACTTCACCATCGAGATCTGTGAAGCCGTGATGGACGTCTGGCAGCCGGGGCCGGGGCGCGAGATCATCCTGAACCTGCCTGCCACCATCGAGCGCTCGACACCGAACGTCTACGCCGACCAGATCGAGTGGATGGGCCGCAACCTGTCGCGCCGCGAGTTCATCTGCCTGTCGCTGCATCCGCACAACGACCGCGGCTGCGCTGTCGCGGCATCGGAGCTCGGTGTGATGGCCGGCGCCGACCGCATCGAGGGCTGCCTCTTCGGGCACGGCGAGCGCACCGGCAACGTCGACCTCGTCACGCTCGGGATGAACTTGTTCAGCCAGGGCATCGATCCGCAGATCGACTTCTCCCAGATCGATGAGGTCCGGCGCACTGTCGAGTACTGCACGCAACTGCCGGTGCATCCGCGGCATCCGTACGCGGGCGACCTCGTCTACACGGCGTTCTCCGGCTCGCACCAGGACGCGATCAAGAAGGGCTTCGAGGCACTGGCCGCTGACGCCGCCGCTGCCGGGAAGACCGTCGACGAGATCGACTGGGCCGTGCCCTACCTGCCGATCGACCCCAAGGACGTCGGCCGCTCGTACGAAGCCGTGATCCGCGTCAACAGCCAGTCGGGCAAGGGCGGCATCGCCTACGTGATGAAGGCGGAACACTCTCTTGAACTGCCGCGGCGGCTGCAGATCGAGTTCTCCCGGGTTATTCAGGCGCGCACCGACGCGTCGGGCGGGGAGGTGTCGCCCTCGGAAATGTGGAAGATCTTCGAGACCGAGTACCTCGCGTCGGACTCGCCGCTGACCTTGCTGTCACATCACACGTCGGCGGCGGTCGACCAGAAGGACGCACTGTCGGTCGAGGTGCGCTACCAGGGTGAGACCCGGATGCTCGAGGGAACCGGCAACGGTCCGATCGCGGCCTTCCTCGATGCGCTGACCACGATCGGGGTCGACGTCCGGGTGCTCGACTACACCGAGCACGCGATCTCGGCCGGTGGCGACGCGCGCGCGGCCGCCTACCTCGAGTGCGTGGTTGGTGACGAGGTTCTCTGGGGCGTCGGCGTCGACCCGAACATTGTCACGGCGTCGCTGCGTGCGGTCGTGAGCGCGGTTAACCGGGCCGCCGAGGCCGTCGCGTCCGCCCAGTAGCCCGACCCCTCGCCGTCCCGCCCGGGTCTTGCTCGGGCGGGACGCGCGGCGCGGGCAGCGAATGGCGGCGGCTTCAGGGACAATGACGCGGTGACTCCATGTCGGGACGACAGCAGATGACGCTGTACCGGGACGACGGGGTTGTGCTGCGCGTCCAGAAACTCGGCGAGGCCGACCGCATCGTCACTGTGCTCACGCGCCGGACCGGACGAGTGCGTGCCGTCGCGAAGGGCGTGCGCCGGACGAAGTCGAAGTTCGGTGGCCGCCTCGAGCCGTTCTCGCACGTCGACGCGCAGTTCTACGTCGGGCGCTCGCTCGACATCGTGACCCAGGTCGAGACGTACACCGCATTCGGCGACCGGCTGGCCGGCGACTATCCGCGCTACACGGCCGGCACGGCGATGCTCGAGACCGCCGAGCGGCTGACTGCCGAGGAGCGCGAGCCGGCGCTGCGGCTCTACCTGTTGCTGGTCGGCGGCCTGCGGGCGCTCACTGAAGAGACCCATGACGCGCGTCTCGTGCTCGACGCGTTCGCTCTGCGCGCGCTCGCGGTTTCGGGCTACGCGCCGGCGTTGGGGGACTGCGCGCGTTGTGGCGTCGAGGGTCCGCATCGATGGTTCTCCGTGCAGGGCGGCGGCACCGTGTGCGCCGATTGCCGTCCGTCTGGCTCAGCCACCCCGTCGTCCGAGGCATTACTGCTTCTCGAAGCCCTGCTGGACGGCGATTGGCTCGCCGCCGATGCCAGCGAATCGCGGCACCAACGTGAGGCGAGTGGGCTGACGGCCGCGTATCTGCAATGGCATCTCGAGCACAGCATCCGGTCGCTTCGGTTGGTCGAGCACGCCTGATGGCTGCGCGGCGCGCGGTGAATCTTCCAGCACCGCACCCTTCGGGCGCTCGGCCGCCTTTGGTTCCGGCGGAGTTGGTACCCAAACACGTGGCCATCGTGATGGATGGCAATGGTCGATGGGCCAGGTCCCGCGGGCTGCCCAGAACCGCCGGCCACGAACGCGGTGAGGCGGCGCTGCTTGACGTCGTCGAGGGAGCGATCGAGGTCGGTGTCGGCTGGATCTCGGCCTACGCCTTCTCCACTGAGAACTGGAAGCGTTCGCCCGACGAAGTGAAGTTCTTGATGGGTTTCAACCGCGACGTGATTCGCCGCCGCCGCGACTACATGCACTCGTTGGGCGTTCGCGTTCGATGGGCGGGTCGCCGTCCGCGCTTGTGGGCGAGTGTCATTCGCGAGCTTGAGATCGCCGAGGAAATGACCCGCGACAACGACGTGCTCACGTTGACCATGTGCGTCAACTACGGCGGTCGAGCCGAGATTGCCGACGCCGCTCGAGCATTGGCCGTCGACGTTGCGGCCGGCAAGGTCGACCCGAAACGAGTCGATGAGAAGGTCTTCGCGCGCTACCTCGACGAGCCTTCAATGCCGGACGTCGACTTGTTTCTGCGGTCGTCAGGTGAACAACGAACGTCGAACTTCTTGCCGTGGCAGTCCGCATACGCAGAGATGGTTTTTCTCGACACTCTGTGGCCCGACTTTGACCGCCGCGATCTGTGGCGGGCGATCGAGATCTACGCCAGCCGTGATCGCCGTTACGGGACCGCGCGACCGAACCTCTCGGCGTCCGGCGGAGATTGATACGCTGGCCGCTCACCGACCGCCAGCCGGATGGACATTTCATGGCCAGCTCCACCAAGAAGTCTGACGACCGACTCGACGCCATCGTCAACCTGAGCAAGCGCCGCGGGTTGGTCTTCCCAAGTAGCGAGATCTACGGCGGCCTGCGGGCTGCGTGGGACTACGGACCCCTTGGTGTCGAGCTGAAGAACAATGTGAAGCGCCAGTGGTGGAAGTCGATGGTGCACGAGCGTGACGACATCGTCGGGCTCGACTCGTCGGTCATCCTCAATCCGATTGTGTGGGAGACCAGCGGTCACATCACCGCATTCGTCGACCCGCTGACGGAGTGCCAGTCATGTCACAAGCGCTTTCGCGCGGACCATCTCGAAGAGGCCTACACCGAGAAGCACAGTCGGCCGCCGGCGCACGGGTTGGCCGACATCAACTGCCCGAACTGCGGCACCAAAGGCGCGTTCACTGAACCGAAGATGTTCAACGGTTTGCTGAAGACCTACCTGGGTCCAGTCGAGGACGAGTCGGGTCTGGCCTATCTGCGGCCGGAGACCGCACAGGGCATTTTCATCAACTACCTCAATGTGCAGCAGTCGTCGCGTAAGAAGCCGCCATTCGGAATTGCGCAGCAGGGCAAGAGCTTCCGCAACGAGATCACGCCTGGCAACTTCATCTTCCGCACGCGCGAGTTCGAGCAGATGGAGATGGAGTTCTTCGTCAAGCCGGGTACCGACGAAGAGTGGCACCAGTACTGGATCGACACTCGGCTGGCCTGGTACGTGGGGTTGGGTCTGCGCCCGGACATGATGCGGCTCTTCGAGCACCCCAAGGAGAAGCTGTCGCACTATTCGAAGCGGACGGTCGACATCGAATACCGCTTCGGGTTCCAGGGATCTGAGTGGGGCGAGCTCGAGGGCATCGCGAACCGTACGGATTACGACCTGACCGTGCACTCCAAGGCGTCGGGCGTCGACCTGTCGTACTTCGATCAGGAGTCGGGAGAGCGATGGACGCCGTACGTGATCGAACCGGCCGCGGGGGTCGACCGGTGCGTGCTGACCTTCTTGATCGACGCCTACACCGAGGACGAAGCGCCCAACGCGAAGGGTGAGTTGGAGAAGCGCACTGTGTTGCGGCTCGACCCACGGTTGGCACCGGTGAAGGTTGCGGTGCTTCCGTTGTCGCGCAATGCGGACCTGTCACCCAAAGCGCGCGACTTGTCCGTGGAGTTGCGGCGACGTTGGAACGTCGACTTCGACGACGCATCAGCAATCGGACGTCGGTACCGCCGCCAAGACGAGATCGGGACCCCATACTGCGTGACGGTCGACTTCGAGACGCTCGAGGACCAGGCCGTCACGATCAGAGAGCGCGACACGATGAAGCAAGAGCGAGTCGGGCTCGACGCAGTAGTCGGCTACCTGTCAGAGCGCCTACTCGACCTGTAGGTGTGGGCCCCGCAGTCGCCGGTCCCCGCCCAGCTCGCCGCCACGGGGCGAAATCCGGGACTATTACCGCCCTCCCAGGGCAATTAACGTCCCCGATTTCAGCGCCACCATGTACGCGCCGCCGCCCACCCGTCTCGGCTGTCAGCTCGCAGTTCGCAACACGCGTCTTCCGATTACTCGGGCGTCACATGCTCGGCTTCGCGGATCGCGTTGATCTGCGCGACGCTCGTCGGGCTGAGCACCGGGCTACCCCTGGACTCCCATTCGGCTCGGTACTCGGCGAACGACATCGGATCGTTACCCTCGCCGGGATCGTCATCGTTACCAAACTCAAATCCGCACATCGGGCAGACCTCGTAGGTCGCCTCGCCGAGCCACTCCATGTACGGCGGGCGTGATGTCGACGCCCTCGGGAGGCGGCCAGATGGCGTACGGCTGGACGGGCAAGCCCCACGAATTCACATACGGGGCACTCGAACACGCCGCTACTTCCCTTGGCCCGTGAGCAGGGTTACAAAATCGAATGTTCCGTCATCCTTCGGCCAGAGTCGCAGATGCCCAGTTTAAACGTCCCGGATCCGTCAGCTTTCTCGAACTTTCCCATGATGTCGTGCATCCCGTTGCTCCGAACTCGAGGTGATAGGCCGCGTGGCGAGTTCGCTGCAGGTGACCGAGCCAAGTTTCGATCGTTCCTCCGGGATCGATGCGCGACAGTGAATACGAGCTCGGCCCAAAGAAGTGTTTGTCGATGTGAAGTCGGTGAAGCCCCAATCGGCGCGACGGCGCCATTTGCCGAACAGCTGACCACTCGCAGATCGCCGGTGGCGCCGGGTGGGTGCCCGAGGGTGGTGAGGGCGCGAAGCTTTGCGGCATCGCCGTTGCTGGCGTGGACGACGGTGCTTGGCTTGATCAGCCGCGACTCGCGCAGCAGCGGCGCAGCTTTGGTGACGAGCTTGCCCATGCCGGCTGGAGCGAAGCTCAGGGCGTCGACTCCCACGGACGTCCACGACGCCTTTCCCGTCGCGGCCAGCGCGGTGTCTGCCATTCCGGCCGCGACCGCGCTGACGAGCGAGACCGTTTCCAGCGCAGCGGCCGCTGCTTCCAATGGCGGAAATGCAACGCCTGCGACCGCGAGGATCAGGGCGGCTGCACCGGCGAGCGCCGAAACAATCGTTCCGACCTTCGACACTTCGCGAAGCGTTGCGGTCCAATGTGTCGACGCCCAATGGATTATCGAGTGCGTGACGTGGTGGAACCACGACTGGTTGTGGATGCCAGCGTGTGATGCCAGCTGCAACGCACTAGCCGCGGTCCGCGCGGCGTTCCGTTGTTGCTCGTGCGCCTCGTCGTTCGACGCGATCGCCCGCTTCAGCTGCGACTGAGCCTCCTCGATCGAAGCCTCGTAACGCGGTGCAGTTGCAGGCGCCGGCAATACGCCAGCCGCGTGAGCGGACGCCGACGCGGCTACATCGTGAGCCGCCGCGGCAGCGTGCGCTGCAACTGCCGATGCGAGCTCAGCACTCGCGCGTCCGGCCGCAGTGATAGCAGAAGTCGACTGGTCCTGCGCGTCGGCGAGCGTGCGCGCGTACGAGCCCAGCGCGCTTCCCGCCGCCGCATACGACACATTCGCTTTGTCGAGAGCCGGTGGCAATGAGGCGGTACGCACGTGAGCGGAAACAGCGGCGGCGCCTGTCCACGAGTCATCGCCAGCCGCAAGTGCGCGAAGTCGGCTTGCAATGTTCGCGACGTCCAACGCGATCGATTCAAGTGTGCGACCGGCGGCTGAAACGGCCATCGGATCGCCGACAATCGGGTCGAGAACATCAACAGGCACAGCGCGAAGTTAGCTCTTTCGACGGCATCACAACGCGAACAACGAGGCTGCCTGTGGACAACTCATCCGTAGTGCAGTGAAACGCTTTGCGCCATGGTGTCGAACAACTCAGTCATCACTTGCGCGTGCGGCGGCGACGAACACATGAACGTCACCAGGAGAGTTGTGTGACTTCCGGCTAACGGCGCAAGGTATTGCACGATGATCGCGCCGTCCTCAACGCGCAGCCGCACAGCCGGGCCTACGAATGGCAACGTGACAACCCCAACGTTGGCGCCGGTCCAGGCGGGGTCGTTTTCAATGACGGCTGCGAGCGCGACGCATCTGTTGGCTGCTGAAAGGTTCGGTATCCGGCCCGCCAGCGGTCCTGTTCCGGACTGAGAAATCTGCATCACGACCGTTGCAATGAGGACGCCATCTGCCGTGTCTTCGATGACCCGCGAAGCGCAGTAGAACGCACCAGCATCTGCCGCACTACCGGTCACGCCATCGAGCAACGCGATGAGCGGGACTGCGTCGGGCTCCAGAACCGGTGAGCGAGTGATCGCCCGCCGAACCGCGCGGCGGATCGAGGTGTGCCGGGTTGCCGGGTCGAGGTCGAGCTCCCCCCAATCGCCCGGGGTGACGATGCTCGCCTGTCTCAGTGTCGACGATGGCGACGAGCCCGACGCCGCGTGAATGTCGGGAAACGGGGCCCGTAGCGGGACAGGCGAACGCGACGCACGCCCGTCGTCGTCCGGGCTGATGCTCACTGCATCGCTGCGGCGAGGTCACCGTCAGTCGACCCGTAGACCTGAGACGCCTGCCCCAGCAAGTCGGAGAGGTGTCCGACGTCCGCGCAGATTTGGGCACGTCCGTCGTGCCAGCCGGTGACGAAATGGTGCAAGGCGCCCGCGACCACGTCCGAACCGAACGACGCCCCGACGTCCTGGCCGAGGTCGGCGGTCAGCAAAAGCTCGTCGCGGACCCGGCCGACGGCACTAGCGAGTAAGGCGAGTGCAGCGGGTGTGACCGCAAAACCCCGTGCAGCGTCTGGCATGAGTCCCCCCAAGAAGTCACCGGCGACGCTAGCCACAAACCCCAAGCGAAGGGGCCGTGAACCGGCGACCTGTGGACAACCAGGCGATCGGTAGGATCGGACCTGCCGACCCCGCGCACCCACCCAGCGCGATCACCCTGCGAGGAGCGTTCCCAGTGCCGAAGTATGTGTACGACTTCAGCGAAGGCAACCGAGACATGAAGGACCTTCTCGGCGGCAAGGGCGCGAACCTCGCCGAGATGACCAACATCGGCCTCCCGGTGCCTCCCGGCTTCATCATCACCACCGAGGCCTGCCGCACCTATCTCGAGAGCGGCGATGCGCCGGCCGAGATGGAAGACGAGATCAGCGAGCACCTCGCGAGCCTTGAGAAGGCGATGGGTAAGACCCTCGGTGACGCCGACGACCCGCTGCTTGTCTCGGTGCGGTCCGGCGCGAAGTTCTCGATGCCGGGAATGATGGACACCGTCCTCAACATCGGCCTGAACGACCAGAGCGTGAACGGCCTCGCGAAGCAGGGCGGCAACGACCGGTTCGCGTGGGACTCCTACCGTCGCCTGCTCTCGATGTTCGGCAAGACAGTGCTCGGCGCGGACGGCGAACTGTTCGAGCACGCACTCGACGAACTGAAGACGAGCCGTAACACCAAGAACGACCTCGACCTCGACGCGGCTGACTTCCAGGCCCTCGTCGAGACGTACAAGGGCATCATCCGCGACCACGCAGGCCGCGAGTTCCCGCAGGATTCCCGCGAGCAGCTCGACCTCGCCGTCCGCGCCGTTTTCGACTCGTGGAACGGCGATCGCGCCCGCCTCTACCGCCGGCAGGAGCGCATTCCGGCCGACCTCGGCACCGCCGTCAACATCGTCGCGATGGTGTTCGGCAACATCAGCGCCGAGTCGGGCACCGGCGTCGCCTTCACCCGCGACCCTGGATCCGGCGATCAGGGAATCTACGGCGACTACCTCGAGAACGCTCAGGGCGAAGACGTCGTCGCCGGCATCCGCAACACCGTGCCGCTCGCCGACCTCGAGACCATCGACAAGCCCGCCTACGACGAACTTCTCGGCATCATGAGCAAGCTCGAGAAGCACTACAAGGACCTGTGTGACATCGAGTTCACGATCGAGAACAACAAGCTGTGGATGCTGCAGACCCGCGTCGGTAAGCGCACAGCAGGCGCAGCGTTCCGGATCGCGACGCAACTCGTCGACGAGGGCCTCATCGACATGAACGAGGCGCTGCAGCGGGTAACTGGCGCGCAGCTCGCGCAGCTGATGTTCCCCAAGTTCGACGAAGACGCGAAGAAGACGAAGATCACCAAGGCCGTCAACGCATCACCGGGTGCAGCCGTCGGCAAGGTCGTCTTCGACTCGGTCGTCGCCGCCGAGTGGGCCGCAAAAGGCGAGGACGTCATCCTCGTCCGTCGCGAGACCAACCCCGACGACCTGCCCGGCATGATCGCCGCGAAGGGCATCTTGACCGAGCGCGGCGGCAAGACGTCGCACGCAGCCGTCGTCGCGCGCGGCATGGGCAAGACGTGCGTCTCCGGCGCCGAGCAGATCAGCGTCGACCTCAAGACGAGGCAGTTCACCGGCCCGAATGGCGAGGTCGTCAAGGAAGGCGACGTCATCTCGATCGATGGCACGTCGGGCGTCGTCTACCTCGGTGAAGTTCCGGTCGTTCCCAGCCCGGTGGTGCAGTACTTCGAAGGCACCATCAAGGCGGACGCCGACCCGCTGGTCGCCGCGGTCCACCGCATCCTCGTACACGCAGACTCAAAGCGACGTCTGGGCGTTGAGGCGAACGCCGACACCCCCGAGGACGCCGAGCGTGCGCGTCGTTTTGGCGGCGAAGGCATCGGCCTGTGCCGCACAGAGCACATGTTCCTCGGCGAGCGTCGCAAGAACGTCGAGCGGCTGATCCTGGCCAACGGCGAAGACGAGCAGAAGGCCGCACTGGCCGAGTTGCTTCCGTTGCAGCGCACCGACTTCATCGGCATCTTCGACGCGATGGACGGCTTGCCTGTAACGGTCCGCCTCATCGACCCGCCGCTGCACGAGTTCCTGCCCGACATCACCGAGCTCACCGTCAAGATTGCCGTCGCTGAGGCGAAGGGCGAGACGGTCGCCGACAAGGATCGTGTGTTGCTCGAAGCAGTGCGTCGCTTGCATGAGCAGAACCCGATGCTCGGGCTTCGCGGCGTCCGCCTTGGGCTTGTCATTCCTGGGCTTTTTGCCTTGCAGGTAAGGGCAATTGCCGAGGCGGCCGCTCATCTGAAGAAGCTCGGCAAGAATCCGGTTCCGGAGATCATGGTTCCGCTGGTCGGCGCCGTTCAGGAGCTCGAGATCATTCGCGAAGAAGCGTTGGGCATTCTTGCTGACGTCGCGAAGGAAACCGGCGTCGAGGTGCACACGCTAATCGGAACGATGATCGAGGTACCGCGTGCTGCATTGACCGCCGGCCAGATCGCCGAGGCGGCTGATTTCTTCAGCTTCGGCACCAACGACCTAACCCAGATGGGCTGGGGCTTCTCGCGCGACGACGTTGAAGGCGCATTCTTCGGTCGCTACATGGACCTCGGCATCTTCGGTGTGTCGCCGTTCGAGACCCTCGACCGCGACGGCATCGGCCGGTTGGTGCGCATCGCCGTCGAGGAGGGTCGCGCGAGCAACCCCAACCTGCGGATCGGTATCTGCGGCGAGCATGGCGGCGACCCCGACTCGATCCACTTCTGCAACGAGGCCGGCCTCGACTACGTCTCGTGCTCACCGTTTCGGATTCCGGTCGCCCGCCTCGAAGCCGGTCGTGCCGCTCTCGAGACGGCAGGTTCCGACACGCGCTGACCAGCAAGGACGCCGAGGGGTGGCCGCCCGTACGGCTGGCGCGGGATACTGGCAGCTATGGGAGACGTTGCGAATTTCCTTCCCAGTGCGCAGGGACTCCACTACGCCAACTCATGGCCGTCCGCGCCGGTCGTCGAGGTTCCGACCCCGTTCGGCAACGTCAACATCGGCGATGCCAAGCATGGTCTGTGCGGTGGGATGGCATTCGCCGTCCGCGATCTGTTCGAAGCACACCTTCCGCCGCCTCCGCAGACCGCGAACCCGCTCCCGCCATCGCCGGCATTCCACTTCGTCACCACGCGATTGATCGACAGTTTCGACCTGCCCGACGGGGTTGCGAAGTACTACGAGTGGATGAACCTGCCGACGGGCGACGAGTTCTTCGTGCACGGTACGTCGCGGCGCACGATCGAAGTCTCGATGCCAGTCATCCGAGCATCGATCGACGCCGGGCACCCGTGTCCGCTCGGAGTCGTGTGCGTGCACTCCGCAAACCCGCAGGACCTCGGCCAAAATCACCAGGTGCTCGCGTATGGCTACACCGACACCGCAACCACAACCACGTTGCGGCTCTACGACTGCAATCATCCAGACGATGACGGCGTGACGATCGCGTTCGATCACACCAGCCCGCACCACTCGACGAAGTTCAGCTACTCCTACGACGACCACACCGTGATTGGATTCTTCCCGAGCCAGTACACGCCAAAGGATCCGTCGCCGCTTTTCCAGCTGTGACGCACGCGGAACGGGGGCACGTGATCGCGAGTCTGATGCCCATGCGATTTCTGCGCGAGCTCGCTGTGGTGGGCGCCCTGGCGATCGCGGTGATCAGTGCGAGTGCGGCGTCGGGCGTGGCCTACGCATCGTGTGCGGAGAGCCCAACGCTCTCACCCAACGGCTTCACCGGCACGGTGATCCGGATCGGACCCGATGACAGGCAGGCCTTCGTCCAGAAGGACGACGGCACCCAGGTCGAGGTCGACGGAGGGACGATTGGCGGTGCCTCCACTGGCGAGGATTTCGAGTTCGTTCTCGGTGCTCGATACAGAATCGAGCCCGAGAATTCCAAGCCGCCCTTCCTCGTCAACGACTGCACGGCGACGGCGCTGCTCGCTGCCACGTCGGCATCACCGTCGCCCGTCGGGCCGGAATCGACGTCCGTGCCGGTTGGGTCCCCGTCACTGATCAGCGCTGCGCCGGCGACTGCGGAGCTCACGGTATTTCCGACATCGAGCGCGCATCCGGATTTCGTTACTGGCGCCATTTTCATCGTCATCTTCTTGCTGCTGCTCGCGTTCACGTACACGGTGCGCGTGGTGCGCCGTCGGCGGCATCGATGGGACTGAGATGGACGTCGGCGGGCCGGGGTAGCGTCGAGTCGTGAACGACTCTGTTGCCAGATACAACGACGGCGCGCGTGCCCGCTGGGTGAACGAACCGCCCAAGCGGCCTGGGCGCAGCGCCTTCGAACGTGACCGGGCTCGGGTGGTGCACAGTTCGGCGTTGCGGCGCCTCGGAGCGAAGACACAGGTCGTCGGGCCCGCGGAGGCCGAGAGCGATTTCCCGCGCACCAGGTTGACGCATTCCCTTGAGTGCGCGCAGGTAGGCCGCGAACTCGGCGCGACCCTCGGCTGCGACCCTGACCTCGTCGAGACCGCCTGCCTGGCACACGATCTCGGCCACCCGCCGTTCGGCCACAACGGCGAGGGCGCACTCGACGAAGCGGCGAAAGCGATCGGGGGGTTCGAGGGCAACGCACAGTCGTTCCGGCTGCTGACGCGCCTCGAAGCCAAGACCGTGACCGACGATGGGCGCAGCGCGGGCTTGAATCTGACGCGGGCCAGCCTCGATGCGGCGACGAAGTATCCGTGGGCCAAGCACGCAGGCAACACAAAATTCGGCGTCTACGACGACGACCTCGAAGTCTTCAACTGGGTGCGCGAAGTCGCGCCAACGGAGAGCCGCTGCATCGAGGCCCAGGTGATGGACTGGGCTGACGACGTTGCGTATTCGGTGCACGATCTGGAGGACGGCGTCGAAGCGGGCCTCGTGAAACTCGACCACCTCAGCAACGAAGACGGCTGGGGCGACGTGCTGCCGGTCGTTGTCGCGTTCTACGTGCCCGACGCCGAGCAAGCAGAATTGGAAGCAGGCATCCGCAGCTTGACTGGCCTGTCGTGTTGGCCAGCGGCGCACGACGGGAGCCTGAATTCCCTGGCAGAATTGAAGAATCTCACCAGCATGCTCATCGGGCGCTTCTGCCAGGCAGCCGAGGCAACGACCCGTGAGGCCTACGGTCGTGCACCCTTGACGCGGTATGACGCCGACCTCATCGTTCCGCGCGCGAGCCGCATCGAGTGCGCATTGCTAAAGGGGGTGACGGCGCACTACGTCATGAATCGCCAGGGCGTCGCCGCCATTCACAACCGGCAGCGCGAGCTCCTTCTCGAACTCGTCGAGCAACTGTTCGCCTCTGACGGACAAGCACTCGAACCACTGTTCCAAACGGCGTGGGCATCCGCCGCCGACGACAGTGCGCGGCTGCGGGTTGCGGTCGACCAAGTCGCCTCGCTGACCGATACCTCGGCGGTGATCTGGCATCGACGAGCCTCGCGAGGGGGGTCGTGACGACATGACAAACAGCGACATGACAAACAGCGAGCAGTCGACCGAGGGCAACGACGACGAGGTGACTGACGCAGTTCCGCGGCCCGCCTCGATTGACGTCGAGTTCGTCAAGCCGCTGGTCCTCCATGCGTTGCGTCGTCAAGTGCTGCGCCCTGGGCAGCCGTGGAGCAGCGTTGTTCACGACTACGACTCCTGGCCCGACACGTTTCACGTGGCGGCATTCGGGCCTCGTGGCGAGGTTGCTGCTTGCGCGAGCTTCCATCCCGACGCGGCACCCCACCGGCCCGACGCCGATCCCGCCAAGACCTGGCGGCTTCGGGCGATGGCCTCGTTGCCCGAGGTACGAGGCCAGGGCTACGGCGCCGCAGCCCTGCGGTACGGCATCGCAGAAGTACGCAGGCGCGGTGGCACGCTCCTGTGGTGCAACGCGCGATCGGGCGCGCTCGGCTTCTACGAACGGCTCGGGTTTTCCATCGTCGGTGACGAATTCGAGATCGCCCCGATCGGCCCGCACTACGTCATGGAGATTGAGCTGTGACCGTTGACGTGCTGCGCTACAGCGCATTCAGCGACACACCCGGTGGTGGCAATCCCGCTGGCATCGTGCTTGACGCGAGCGGGCTCGACGCGTCGTCGATGCAGGCGATCGCTGCCGAGGTCGGCTACTCCGAGACGGCCTTTCTGACCGTAGCCGGCAACGACGGCCGCGAGTTCGACGTCCGGTACTTCGCGCCGTCCATCGAAGTGCCGTTCTGTGGCCACGCCACCATTGCCACCGGCGTTGCTCTGGGAGAGCGCCTAGGCGAAGGCGTGTTCTTGCTGCACACCAGGGCCGGCGACGTCCCCGTCAGTGTCGAACGAGATGCGGGCGGTCGGGTTCGCGCAACGCTGACGAGCGTCGAACCCAAGATCGACGATCTCGAGCCGAGCCAACTCGACGAGCTGCTCGATGTGTTGGGGTGGAGGCTGGGCGATCTCGATCCGGATTTCCCACCCAAGGTCGCCTTCGCCGGTGCCTGGCATCCGGTCTTGGCGGCGGCCACTCGTGCCAGGCTGGCCGATCTCGAGTACGACTTCGACCGGTTGCGCGACCTTATGGTGCGACGCGACTGGACAACCATTCAGCTGGTCTGGCGCGAGAGCCCGACGATCTTTCACGTTCGCGATCCGTTCGCTGTCGGGGGAGTCGTCGAAGATCCGGCGACCGGCGCAGCGGCCGCGGCCCTTGGCCACTACCTGCGCGAGACCAAGCTGATCGAACCGCCGATCGCGCTGACGTTGCATCAAGGCGTCGACATGGGTCGGCCGAGCCTGTTGATCGTCGATGTGGACGACGGGGAGCTGCGCATCAGGGTCGGCGGCCAAGCCGTGCCGATCCCGCAAGACACTTAGACTCGGGGATCGTGGCCGGCCGGATTCCTGACAGCGACATCGCTCGAGTGCGTGAGCTGTCCCCAGTCGCCGACGTGATCAGCGAGCACGTGACGCTCAAGAGTGCCGGCGGCGGTTCGCTGAAGGGCCTTTGCCCCTTCCACGACGAGCGTTCACCATCGTTCAACGTCACTCCAGCCCGCGGCTTCTGGCATTGCTTCGGCTGCGGCGAGGGGGGCGACGTCATCAGCTTCATCCAGAAGATCGACGTCTTGTCCTTCAGCGAGGCAGTGGAGCACCTTGCGGCCCGAGCCAACTATGAACTGCACTACGAGCAGGGCGGATCCGCGCCACGCGCCCAGCAGGGCCAGCGAGCGCGGCTGGTCGATGCCCACAAGGCCGCCGCGGAGTACTTCGCCGAGCAGCTGACCAGCGCGGAAGCTGTCGTCGGCCGCACCTTCTTGAACGAGCGCGGGTTCGACTCCGCCGCGGCTGCCCACTTCGGCGTGGGCTACGCGCCCAACGGGTGGGAAAACCTCGTCAAGCATCTGCGCGGACGTGGCTTCACCGACGAGGAGTTGGCGACCGGTGGGTTGGCCAGCCGCGGCCAGCGCGGCCTCATCGATCGGTTCAGGGGCCGGCTCGTCTGGCCGATCCGTGACGTCACCGGCGATGTCGTCGGTTTCGGCGCACGCAAACTTCGAGCGGACGACGATGGGCCGAAGTATCTGAATACGCCTGAGAGCCCCTTGTACAAGAAGAGCCAGGTGCTCTACGGCATCGATCTCGCTCGGCGCGAGATGGCAAAGGCCGGCCAGGCCGTCGTGGTCGAGGGCTACACAGACGTCATGGCCTGCCACCTCGCGGGCGTCACGACGGCAGTTGCCACCTGCGGCACCGCCTTCGGCGACGAGCACGTTCGGATCCTGCGGCGGCTGCTGCTCGACTCCGCGGAGTACGCCGGTGAGGTGATCTTCACCTTCGACGGCGACGCCGCGGGCCAGAAGGCCGCCCTTCGCGCCTTCGAGAGCGACCAGAAGTTCGTCACGCACACCTTCGTGGCGATCAGCCCCGACAGCATGGACCCCTGCGAACTGCGGATCGCCAAGGGCGACGCGGCCGTGCGCGATCTGGTCGCGCGTCGCCAGCCGCTGTTCGAGTTCGCGGTGCGCAGCGTCCTCGCGGGGTTCAACCTGGAGACCTCAGAGGGCCGGGTCGCCGCCCTCGAGCGCACGATGCCCCTCGTGGCGTCGATCAAAGACACCTCGCTGCGCGACGAGTACGCCCGCAGGCTCGCCGGCTGGGTCGGTGCGCCTGACGAGCTCGGGGTTCTCGAGCGGGTACGCCGCATTGCCGGGACGTCGAGTGGCGGGCGCAGTCGAAGCGTCGCTGCGCCAGATCCGCGTGATCCGACGCTGCAGGTCGAGCGCGAGGCACTGAAGCTCGCGGTGCAACGACCTGCACTGCTCGGGCCGGCCTTCGACCAGCTAGACCCGCTGGCTTTCACCCACCTCGCCTACAGCGAAGTCCGGGACGCCGTCGCCAAAGCCGGCGGCACGGGGTCGACTGCGGGCGGCGATGTGTGGGTCAACGCCGTCCTTGAGGCCGCCATCGATGACCGGGTGCGCGCGCTCATCACCGAACTCGTTGTCGAGCCCATCCTTGCGGCGACCGAACCCGACGAACGTTACGCGCGCGCCCAACTCGCGCAGTTACGGGTGCGGGCGGTCGACCGGCAGATCGCCGACGTGAAGTCTCGCCTCCAGCGACTGAATCCCATCGAGGTTGCCCCGGAGTACAACCGTCTCTTCGGCGACCTGGTGACGTTGGAGAAACGGCGCCGCGACGACCTCGAAGGCACGCTCGGCGTCTCCTGACTGGCGTCTGCGACGTTGAAGTCTGGCGTCTGCGACGTTGAAAGTAGTGCGATTTCGGCCGAGTTGGCATAGTCCTGTCCACGGATTTTCCGGAGTAGCCTCGCGCGGCCCGATACCCCGGCACACTTATGTCCGTGGGGATGCTTGCGGCGACTGAGCCGCTCCAGTTCATTGCGCACCTTCCGCATCAGCGGTCCGGTGGCGCGCTCGAGGTTGTCGTCGATGTCGACACGCTCGAGATATTCGAGAGCCCTGACGTCGCGATTGTGGCGGTCACGGACGTTGCCGAAGTTGATGTCGACGACGCCGACGATGTCGAGGTTGAGGCTGCGGCGCCGATCGATGACGACGAAGCTGAGCTGCCTGCGCAACGCGATGCAGTTGTCGGCTGGGCGCCGTCCGCCGACCCAGTGCGCACCTATCTGAAAGAGATTGGCCGCGTCCCGCTACTCACTGCAGAGCAAGAGGTTGATCTCGCAAAGCGCATCGAGGCAGGGCTGTTCGCAGGCGAGAAGCTTGCGAGCGGGGTAGCAATGTCGAGCCAGTTGCGACGCGAACTGGAGCTCGTCGAATGCGATGGCCGCACTGCGAAGCGTGGACTCATCGAAGCCAACCTCCGGCTCGTCGTCTCGATCGCCAAGCGCTACACCGGTCGGGGCATGCTGTTTCTGGATCTCATCCAGGAAGGCAATCTCGGCCTCATTCGCGCCGTCGAAAAGTTCGATTACACACGCGGCTACAAGTTCTCGACCTACGCGATCTGGTGGATCCGGCAGGCCATTACACGTTCCATGGCCGACCAAGGTCGCACTATTCGCGTGCCGGCCCACATGATCGATGCGATCAACAAGCTTGTTCGTACGCAGCGGGCCTTCGTGCAACTCAACGGTCGCGAAGCTACGCCGATCGAACTAGCCGCCGAACTCGATCTCACGGTAGACCGCGTACGTGAGATTCAGGCAATCGCCCAAGAGCCGATCTCGTTCCAATCGCCCGTCGGCGAAGACAGCGCCACGCTGGGCGACCTCATCGAGGATGTCGATGCAGTAGCCCCCGCAGAGGCCGCAACGTACACGATGATGCTTCAGCAGTTGGCAGACGTGCTTGCAACGTTGGGGGAGCGCGAGCAACAAGTCATCACGATGCGCTACGGCCTCATCGACGGCTTCTCGCACACACTCGAAGAGGTCGGCCAGCGCTTCGGTGTCACGCGCGAACGCATCAGGCAGATCGAAACGAAGACGCTCGCGAAGCTACGTCAGCCACCGTGCGCGACGCGGTTGCGCGACTTCCTTATCGACTAGCGAACTCAGGTCATCGAACCGTTCGCGTAGGTATGGTCGGCGTCCAGATTGATCTCGTGGCTGCCGAAGCGGCTGGTCACCTTGCCGACCAGATCCGACCCCACTGATCCGGCCTTCTCCTGCACGACGCGGCGCGCCCGGTCACCGAGGTGTAGTGCCTGAGCCTGCACCTTGTCGGCTGCTTGCTGAACGACGGGGTTCTTCTTGACCGTCTGCGTGAGCCTCTTGATCTGCTCGTAACGCTGCCGCCCGGCGCGTGCGCCGAGGACGTAACCCGCGGCGATTCCGATGACGAGAGTGGCCTTGTATCGCATGCGCGCTCCTCGGATGTAGGACGTCTGTCAACCGGTCGGATTGCCTGGCGGCGCTCGCGTCGGTCCTGATCTGCAGTTGTACGTACCCGCGACACCCGACGTTATCCCCACGGTTCGTCGCGGTCGAGTACGGCCGCGACGGCCTGAGGCCACGCTGGCTCGTGCGATACCCTACGGAGGCACCAACGGCCGGTTCGCTGGCCAGCATTCCTGCGTAGCTCAATTGGCAGAGCAGCCGGCTGTTAACCGGCAGGTTATAGGTTCGAGTCCTATCGCAGGAGCAAACCCGCAGGTCAGAGGCAATGTCACTCTGCCGGGGGACCCAGCGTTCTGTCGATCAAGCTATTCACCTGCGAGGTCGCGGCGGTGGAACGCAACCGCGCCGAGGCCAGCCGCTGCAATACCGAGCATGGCCACGACAGCGCCGCTGGCCCAATCCGGGCTGACAGCTGGCGCGGCGGACATCTGGTGAAAGAGTGAAGTGTCGAGGATCCAATGCGAGGCGCCGACGATCCCGCCGATGATCTCGACTAAGAACGACCACGCGAGAAGACCGTAGGTCACTGCCGGAACGGCTCGCGGGCACGCGCCGAATGTGAGTGCACCCATCCCTAAGACGAACAGCGCGGGCGGGACGACATTCAGCCCAGCGTTGAGCAACGTGGAAAGTCCGACACCGCTGTGCTGACTTGCGGCGCCGAGCCAGCAGACGGTACCCGCGAGCAATCCACCGACAACCAGGTAGGTGGTCGCCTCCGCGAGGCGACCCGTCAGCCAGGCATGGCGCGACACCGGGCGAACGAGCAAGTGGTCGAGGCGGCCCCCGAATTCTTCGCTGCGCGCCGCACCGATCTGCCCGGCCGCCGCGAGCGCGATCAGCAAAGCCACAATCAGGAACGTGATCGCCAGGTACTGCTCTGCGCCTGAGCCGCGAAAACCCATCTTCGCAAACGCGGCACGGTCACCTGCGTTGTCGGACAAGACGCTGCCCACAGACTTCGCGATGAGGCCCATCATCAGGCTCAGCAATGCGATCGAGATACCCCAGGCGATGAGCACGCTGCGGGTGAGCCGAATCGCTAGCCCAGCCGAGCTGGACAGCAATCTGGTGTGAGCGCTTGCGGTCGATCGGTCAGCGATCACGCTCTCGCCGAGGTCGCGCACGCTGGCCAGATGGATTGCGAGGCCCGCCATGGCGGCGACGAGTGCGGCGATCGGAACGAGCATCAGCGGTTGGGGTGAGCTGAGGGGTCGGAGCTCCTCGACCCAGCCGAGCGGCGAGAGCCAACGTAACCAGGCGAGGCCTGTTCCGGAGTCGGCGAGCATCCGTAACGCAAAGGACACTCCGAGTGCGGCTGCGGCATAGCCGGAGGCTTGTCGGCGGGTGGGAGCCACTTGGCTCGCCAGCGCTCCCGCGCTCAAGAAAATTGCCGCACTGCAGACCAGCGCGGTCGCCAGGAACAATGCCGGGCGCGTACCAATGTTCACCGTATGAGCGCGACCCACGGCAACGCCGATGGTTGCTGTGACAGCCCATAAGGCCAGCAGCCCGGTCGCTAGCCCAGCGAGTGCCTTCGCCGTTGCGCCCCGTCGTGTCGTTTGTCCGACGAGGAGCAACTCCCAACGCCCAGCATCCTCTTCTCCTCGCAGCAGCCGGGTAGCGATCAACAGTCCCCATACACCGCCGACGATGCTGAGCACTCCGAGGCTGCGCCATGCAGTAAAGCCGGCGACCGTGCCGATCTGATGGGCTGGTCCGATAAGTGCGTTGAAGCCGGCGTTCGCTCCGAACGTTGCCGCCAGCTCGGCCCGCGCGGCCGGTGTCTTGTAGGTCGCGGCGTAACCCAGTGCCGACGAGGTGACATAAAGCCCGAACACAGCGCCCCAGACAACCGCCGAACGCAGGGCCTTTCGGGCCGTCAACCAGACGATGACTGTGCCCGGCAGGCGGACGCTGACAATGGGTGTCTGCAGTGCAAGTGGTATCTGTCGTGCAGGCTCAGCCGACATGTGTGGGCACGTTCGCTGTCTCTACGTCTTCGCCTGCGCCGTAATGTGCCAAGAACAATTCCTCCAAAGAGGGCTCGCGGCTCAACAGTTCATGCACGCGGGAAGCCGCCAACACCCTGAGAAGCGGTTCGACTGTTCCGCGCACCTGACAGCGAACAACGCGACCCTCAACTTGAATCGAACTCACGCCAGGAACCCGCGACAGATCCGGAACCGAACCGTCGAATGTCGCTTCTACCGTCAGCGCAGAGAGGTGGCGCATCTGCGCAAGGGTGCCCATCTCGACCAGCCGGCCCGCTCGCAAGATCCCGACTCGGTCGCACAGCGCCTCTACTTCGCTGAGGATGTGTGAGGACAGGAATACCGCTTGACCACGTTCCTTCGCCTCGTGAATACAAAGGCGGAACGCCTGCTCCATCAGCGGATCCAAGCCACTCGTCGGCTCATCGAGCACCAACAGATCGGGGCGCGCCATTAACGCTGCAATCAGAATTAGCTTCTGCCGATTGCCCTTGGAGTAGGTGCGAACCTTCTTCGATTGGTCCAGTTCGAATCTGGCAACCAGCTCATCCCGATATGCAGTGTCAACTTGCCCCTGCACCCGCGCTAACAAGTGGAGCGTCTCCTCACCCGTCAAGGACGGCCATAGGCTTGCCTCACCCGCGACATACGACAACCGGCGGTGCGCCTCGACTGGCGCGCGTTGGCAATCGAATCCGAAAATCTCCGCTCGCCCGTTGGTCGGTCGGATCAGCCCCAGCAGCAGCCGTATCGTCGTGGTTTTCCCCGCGCCATTCGGGCCGAGGTAGCCCACCACCTCACCGGGCGCAACGACAAGGTCGAGATCCTGCAGTGCGTCGACGCCGCCGTAGGTCTTTGACAATCCTTCGGTCCTAATCGCGTCCGTCACCATCGAACGACTCACCTCCGCAATCCTCGAGCTAGCGCATGGTCTACGGTCCGCGCGGGCGCGAGCTGCACCTTGACGTCAACGGCGGTGGTCCTCGCGTCCATCAGCAACGCATCCACGTCGACATCGAACGATTGCGGCATAACGGCATCCTCCTGAATACCTTGACGGTAGGAGGCTGCAACGGTCGGTCCCAGCTACCTGCGTCCTGCATTGAAGGGCCGATGGTCCCGGTGGCCGTTGTCCCGACTGAACGGGACGTTGTGCCTGCGACGCACTGGCGATGACGCGGGCACGATGAGGTCACTTAGAAAGCAGTGCACTCATCGAAGGAGTCCCGTGATCGAGGACCGCGTTGCGCAAATCAGGCGGAGATTGGTCGGCCTCGATCCGTCGTATTCCCCGATGTCGCTACACGCCGGCCTGCCGTTAATGGAGCGGGGCCAATCGTTGTCATCAGTGTGGCAGCGCGAGCGGTGGGTTCAACTGCCGTTGATGCAACGGCGTGTGGCCCTCCTACACCTCGCGGCTGTATCAGGAACGCCATGAACAGCCAGCCGATGAACAGTCAAAGGCTGTCCTCGGGCAAGCGCCGGCGATGGCTCGTTGCTGTGGATCCCATCTTCGAGGCCGGTCGACAAGGAACCGCTGCTCAGCGCTGGGACGTCGAAGACGAGCTCATCGCCGTCGCCATTTTCGGCGACGTCACCATCGACTTATCTCAAACCAAGAGCGCGCCGGCGGAGCTGGTCATAAACGCGTATGCGATCTTTCGCGACGTCGATGTGCTGGTCACCGCGGACACTCACGTTGAGTTGTTCGGGGGCATGTTCAGAGGTGAACTTCGTAACGATGTCCCGGCCCCGCCCAAGAGCGCGCCGGATCGTACGGTCCGTATACACGGCCACAGCGTCTTCGGTGACGTGACGGTGCGCGTCGGTGGCGTGACGCGGACCCGCTGATTCAGGATGGTCCGCTCCGATTGGTCATGACCCACGCCAGCAGTGCGGTTCCGCCCCGCGCGCGTGGCTGCGGGCCAACTGTTCGCCGAGGGCGAGATGCGACGCAAACGCGCAGGTCAGCTGCCGGATGACCGTTGCGCCGCCAACACTTGAAGCAGCGCTGACGTCCTAACGTCCCTGATAGATCATGCGACTCCCATGGGAACGTTGGGGACCATCCCTGATGCTGCCCCGACTCCAGCGCGCCAGACTTCCGCTGCTGGCACTCCACAACTTTCTTGCCCGCGCGGCGAACCTGTTGCCGGCGAAACGCAATAGAGAAGCGATGGACGACGACGAGCTGATCGCAGCGATAGCAGCGGGCGACGATACGGCGCTGCGGCAGTTGTTTGCTCGGCATGCCCCTTGGCTCGCCTCGCGACTGCGTCGCGTGATGCCAGCGGCCGACGTCGAGGATGTGTTGCAGGAGAGCTTTCTGGCAGTTTGGCGAGCGGCGCGTAGCTACCGGCGCGAGGGCTCACCGGGCGGCTGGTTGTGGGGAATCACGAGACGGCAGGCGGCGCTCTGGCTGCGCAAGCGCGGCCCCGACACGTTGCCACTCACCGAGTTAGCCGCTCTCGAGGGACAGCTCGCGAACGATCCGGCAGAGGCAGCGGTGTCCCGGATTCACCTTGCCGACGCGGTCAAAGCGCTTGGTCCAGAGGGCAGCACGATGCAGGAGGTCTGGAGGCTGATGTACGTGGAGGACCGGACGATCACCGAGGTGGCCGGCCTCATGGGCGTTCCCGAGGGCACCGTCAAGAGCCGCGCGTATCGGGTCAGGCAACTCACCCGCGCTGTGCTGCGCCAGCCGATGCACGAGGGAGGCGTCGATGACCTATAGCGGTGACATGAGTTGGCGCAGCGAGGTCTCGCGGCGACCAGAGTGGGACGAGTGTCCGCCCGACGTCGATTTGCAACGGGTGTGGCTGGGGGTCGCCTCGGACGTGTGGCGCCGCCGGCCGGGCTTGGTGGAGCGGTTGGCCGGGAGGGTGCTGCGCTCGCCGGGCTTGGCGCGGGCGATGGTGACCACGCCGTCTCTGCTGCTTGGCTGGCTCATCGCCAGCGCGATCATCCTGGCAGCCGGGACGCTGGCCACGCTCGGGACCGGCACGCCATTCGTAGCGCTCTTCGCACCCGCGATCGCGGGCGCGGGTATCGCCTACGCCTACGGGCCGGGAGTCGATCCGGCTTGGGAGCTGTCGCTGAGCATGGCGGTCGGCGACCGGATGGTCTTATTGGTTCGGGTCGTGGTGGTGTTCGCGCTGAACACCGCGCTCGGGCTTGCCGCATCGGCGGCATCGGGGACCGTCGCTGCGATCACGTTCGGCTGGCTAGTCCCGATGACCGCAGTCTCCGCGCTGGCCATTGCAGTGGCCACTGTGACTCGGTCGGCTAATGCCGGCGTCGCGGCAGGCATGGGCGCGTGGGCGATCACGGTGCTGTCGGTGTCGACGGCTTCCGGCCAAGTCACGCCGGCGTTCGACAGTTCCGCACTTGTCATTCCCTATCTGGCGGTCGCCGCCGCGTGCGCAACTACCGCCTGGTTTGCCACCCGTATCCCGAGAGGAACGTCATGAACGTTGAGATCAGCGATGTGACCAGGCGGTTCGGTCGCACTCAGGCGGTGGCAGGGGTGAGCCTGGAGGCTGGTGTTGGGGTGTTCGGATTGCTTGGTCCCAACGGCGCTGGGAAGACCACGCTGCTGCGAATCATGGCCACGGTTATTCCGGCGAGCTCAGGACAACTGCGGTTGCTCGGCCGCGACCCAGGCGCGTACGGAACACGGCGGGAGATCCGGCGACGGCTCGGATACGTGCCGCAAAACCTGGGCTACCACCCAGGGTTCACAGTGGTCGAGTTTGTCGAGTATTTCGCGTTGCTGAAAGAGATGCCGCCGGCCCGCGTGCCGAAGGCGGTGGCCACTGCCATCGAGCGGGTCGACCTCGGCGACAAGGCGAAGGCGAAACTGAAGACCCTTTCCGGCGGCATGCTGCGCCGGGTCGGGATCGCGCAGGCGATCGTCAACGAGCCCGAACTGTTGCTGTTGGACGAACCGAGCGCGGGGCTGGACCCCGAGCAGCGCGTGGCCTTTCGTGCGCTGCTTCGAGAGCTTGGTGAGCGCTCCAGTGTGATCGTGTCGACCCACCTGGTGGAGGACGTCGCGGCTGCGTGCGCCGAGGTCGCGTTGATGGACGCCGGAAGGATCGTCTTTCAGGGCACCCCCGATGAGTTGATCGCACTCGGCGAGGGAACCGGGGCGGCCGGAGACGCTCCCCTCGAGCGTGGCTACAGCTCGGTGCTCGCGGCGGCCCGATCGACTAGGGCCGCGGTGTAATGACCGCCACCGACGCTCCGCCGCGCGATCTGACAACGAGGGCCACCGCCGCCGTCCCGCTCAATGCCGCACGGTTGTTGCGGGTGGAACTGCGGCATAACGCGATGCCTTGGGTTCTGCCGCTGATTGCCGCGCTGTTCTGGTTCGACTCCTACCGGCCGAGCACGGCCACGATGCCGCTGTATGGGCTTCGCACGTTCTGGAACATGGGTCAGGGCCACACGATTATCGATTTCGGGCCGTTTGTTGCCGGCGTGGCAGCGTGGATGGGATCGCGGGACGGCCGTCGCGGGTTGGCCGACCTGATCACCACTACTTCGCGGCCGCGCTGGACCGCGAAGCTTGCGACGTGGGCCGCGACGGCGATCTGGGCCGCCGGTTCCTACCTGGTCTTCGTGTGCGTCATGTTTGCGGTGTACGGACACCAGGGCGTCAAAGGCGCTCCGCCGTGGTGGTGGGTCGCCGTCGGCGCGACGGCTGTCATCACCTTTAGTGCCGCGGGTTTCGCTGTCGGCGCTTACTGGCCGAGCCGGTTCGCCGCGCCCGTCGCTGCGTTCGGCGGATTCCTGGCGATGGTCATGTCATCGCAGACCGGGTTTAGGCAAACCGACGGATGGGCGCTGATCCTGCCAACCAACTCCAACGGCAACTTCGATGGCAGCATCGGGGTTGACTCCGGGGTTTTCTACCGCTGGCTGCCTGACCTGCCGTTCGCGCGAATCATGTTCTTGTCCGGCATCGCCGTTGCGGCGCTCGGCCTGACCGGCTTGCCGACTCGGGCCGGTGGCCCTTGGTTGCGCCGCACGGCTGCCCTCGGTGCCATCGCTGGTGTGGCGTTGGCTGCGACCGGCGTGGCATTGGTGAACTCCGCACGGCTGTCAGCGCAGGGGGTCGTGATCTCGGCTTTGCACGACAATGCCGACGACTCGCCGATTTCCTACACATCCGCGTGCAGCAGCGCCGGCAGCGTGCCGGTGTGCGTGAACCCTGCCTACCGCCGATGGCTTCCGGACGTGACGGCGGCACTGACGCCGGTACTCGCCGAGGTAGCCGGCCTGCCCGGCGCGCCTGTCAACGTCACCCAAGTTGCCGCGGGATCTCTCGGCGACGGCGCGCCCCAAGCGTCGACGACGCTAGGCGGGCAGCCGCCGACGCTTCGCATCTCGCTCGGCGTCCTCAACTTGCCAGGACCCAACGGCTTTGGCGTCGGGTCTGTCGCAACCGACCAGTTTGCCAACCAAGTGCAGCTACTGTTCGTGCGCGCATTCGTGGGCGCGAATGACGGATCGGGCGACCCGGCCCAGCAGGGCGTCGAAGCGGCGCTCTTGCATGACGTTGGGATCTCGTTCGACGCGCAACCGCAGCTCGCTAACACCCTGCGCGACGCACCGGGGCCGAGTCCGACACCTGCGAGTGGAGCGATTTATGCGGCGGCCCAGCGACTCGCTGCGCTGCCGATCGCCGCCCAGCACGGCTGGCTCAATGCTCATCTGGCTGCGCTGCGCGCCGGGCAGGTCACCATCGGCGAGCTGCCATGACCACTGCGGGCCTGCACCGTCGCGCGCCTGGAAGCGTTCCACTCCAACCGACCCCGACTCGACGAACGTCGATAGTCGCTGGCTTGCGACTGGCGGGGCTGTACCTGATCAGCCGCCGCGTGCCGACGGCACTCGTACTGTTCGCCGGCCTCGGCGCGCTACTGGGAGCCTCGCTGTATTGGCACTGGAACATCGCCGGCGGTGCCGCTGCCCAGCAGTTCATCCCGCTCACCATCGAGACCGGTACCGCTGCGGTAGTCGCAGTCACCACGTACGGGCCTTTCGGCGAAATAGAACGAGCTGCCGGCCGGTGGCTGCCCTGGCTGCGGCCCTTCGCGATCGTCACGGTCACCGCAGTCGCATTCGGCGCACTAGCCGCTGGGGCCGCGACCGGCGCGATGCCGGGCGGGACCCTCACCCTCCTCCGCAACGTGACCGGCCTCGTCGGCATCGGGCTGATTACCGCAGCGATTGTCGGCGGATCCTTCGGTTGGATCGGGCCGATGGCTTACCTGCTCATCACAGAAGCGGCACTCGCGCATGGCTCGGTCTCGCCATGGATCTGGGCGAGCCGCCCACCACACGATGGTGGCGGTGCAACCTGCGCGATTCTCGTGATTGCCGTGGGGCTGACGCTGATCACGGTGCTCGGCCCACGGGAATCGGGCCGAGAGTCCACGCCCGCAAGCTGACGAGCGACAGGCGGGCAAGGGGCTTGTAGTCCGACTAGTGCCGCATCGGTCCGTAGGGAAAGACTTCGCACAGACCCGCGCCGTCTGCGTGTTTCGACTGCGGGTGATGGCACCAATAGCACTCGCCACTGGGCCGATGCGGTGGTGGAGTCGCATAACCGCGGCACACACATCGACCCTCGACGCTGGCCCCTTGCGCCTGTGAGGCCTCGTTGTTCTCGGCGAAGTCGCCCACCAGGCAACCTCCTCGGGGCCGGGAAGAGAGATCGACGTAACGACCCGTTGTACCGCCATCTCCCCTATTTATGGAGAAACTTTGCCAAACCCATACGTCTGCCGTGCCTAAGACGATTCGTCCCGTATCGATTGCCAGAAGTTCAACACGCGCTCGGGTGGCTGGTGGATCTCCACGGCGTGTCCGAACAACGGGCCGCCGGAGAACCAGTTCGCGACCGCGCCACCGACGGACGTGGTCAGCAGCGCGCAGCCGGCGTCCGCCATATGCGCACCTTCGGCCTCGAGATCATCAGTCGTCCAAGAGACGTGACTGACCGCGCCATGCCTGATGCCGAGCGCCTCCCGGAGTTCTGGTGGTTCGACTACGTGCACCTGGTTGAGCTCGAGGAGCACCGGCCCCCACGCGGTGAACGCCGCCGAGTGATCGAGCACGGCAGCATTCGAGCCTAGGAAACGAAAGTCGCCGAGATCAATGTGCTCGAGCACTTTGAACGGTCCGACACCCAATATGCGCTGGGCGTCGGCCATTGCCGCATCGAGATCGTCGACCCAGTAGCCGATGTGGTGCAGACCGCGCACTCTCGTCTGTTTCATCGTGCGGGGTTCAGTCATCCGCGGCCCTTCAGATCGACACCTTGTCCCAGGGCATTCTCACTCGATAAAATCCACTTCCGCAATACGGAAGTGCCTTGACCGGAGGTTCGATGGGTCGACTGAGCGGCAAGGTCGCACTGGTCACCGGCACCGGAGGTGGCATCGGCCGCGCGATTGCCCTAACTTTCGCCCGCGAAGGCGCGCGCGTTGTCGGTTGCGATCTCGATCCCGACGGCTCGGCCGAGACGGTGTCGATGGCACGCGTGATCGGCGCAGAGATGACGGCGATGGCGCCTGTCGACCTTGCCACCGAGCGAGGCGCCAACGACTGGGTGGGGCAGGCTGTCGCCGTGTACGGCGGTGTCGACATCCTTGTTAACAATGCATCGGCGATCAGGTTCGGTCCGATCTCCGAGTTGTCAGTCGCCGACTGGTCGTTCACGATCCGAAACGAACTCGACATCGTTTTCCTCGTCACCCGCGCGGTATGGCCGCACCTGGTGGATCGTGGCGGCGGCTCGATCGTAAATATCGCGTCGATCTCGGCGACCCGAGGTGCGTTCTTCATGCCACAAAACGCGCATGGCGCTGCCAAGGGCGGCGTCTTGTCGCTGACGCTTCAGCTGGTGACCGAGGGCGGTCCGCACAAGATCAGGGTCAACGCGGTGAGTCCCGCGATGACTGCCACACCGCACACTGCGCCGCTGCTGTCGGAGCCCGACAGCCCGTTCGCAGGCCAGGTCGAGCGCATCCCCATGGGCCGAGTCGGCCAGCCCGAAGACGTGGCAAACGCGGTGTTATTCCTTGCCTCGGACGAGGCGGCTCACGTGACCGGGGCGAACATCCCCGTCGACGGCGGCGCGGCGGCGATCGGCTGATGAAGCGCAGCAAGTTCCACGGAATGCTGTGGCGGCGCGGCGACGACGGGTACGAGCGCGCCCGAGTTGGGGGCGTGTTCAACGCCCGGCGGCCCCAGCGATTTCCGGCCGCCGTGCTGCAGGCCGCGGACGAGCACGACGTCGTTGCCGGGGTCAGGCTTGCGCGCGACGAGCACCTACAGGTCGCGGTGCGATCAGGTGGTCACTCATGGGCCGCGTGGAGCGTCCGCGATGACAGCCTCCTCATCGATCTTGGCGCGATGCGTGAGATGTCCTACGACGCAGCAACACACGTCGCGACGGTAAGTCCGGCAGTGCGTGGCGGCACCGAGCTTGCGCCGTTCCTGACGTCGCGCGGCCGAGCGTTTCCCGGCGGCCACTGCGAATCGGTTGGCCTCGGCGGCTTTCTGCTTCAGGGTGGGCAGGGCTGGAACAGTCGCAGTTGGGGTTGGGCGTGCGAGAACGTGCTCGCGGTGGACGTCGTGACCGCCGGCGGCGAATTGGTTCGCGCCGACGAGTACCAGAACAGTGACCTGTATTGGGCCGCGCGCGGCGCTGGGCCAGGGTTTCCCGGCGTCGTCACACGCTTTCACCTGAACACGTACGAGCTGCCGGCAGTCATGGTCCAGGACACCTGGACGTTTCGGCTCGAGGACGCCGAGCCGCTGCTCCTATGGCTTCACGACGTACTGCCCACCTTGCATCGCACGGTCGAACCGGTGATCGCGGCGACCCGCCTACCCGGCGTCCCGCTCGATGAGGGACAGGCGCGACCAGAGGGCACTGTCCTGTTGTTGCACACCACAGTGATGGGCGATTCGCTCGAAGAGATCGACCGCCTGCTTGAACCTCTCGACGCGTGTCCGCTGAACAACCAACGACTCGGCCATGTGCGGGGGCAGACGACGATTGCCGACGAGAATGTCGCGCAAGCGGTGCAGAATCCGACCAACCACCGTTACGCCGTCGACTGCACGTGGACCAATGCAACGGCGCCGCAGCTCGCGCCGGTACTAAGCCGGTTGTGGAAGGAGTTGCCGACCGAGCATTCGTTTTCGATCTGGTACGGCTGGGCGCCGACGCGGGCATTGCCGGACATGGCGTTCTCGATGGAGGCAAACGTCTACCTCGCCACCTACGTGATCTACAAGGGTGAGGCGGACGACGCCAAGTATCGCGGCTGGGTACATGACCGCACATCAGAACTGGCCCGACTAGGCGAGGGCGTGTATCTCGGCGACACCGACTTCACCGCACGAAGCGACCGGTTCATGTCGGACGTGAACTACGACCGGCTGGAAGCCATTCGCACAGAGCGCGACCCCGACCGACTCTTCTGCTCCTACCTAGTCCGCGCCGACCTGCAACTCAACGAGCATCAGCCCTAGCGGTCACGGGTTCTGCGTCGTCAAGCAGAATCGACTGATCGTGTCGCGCCCGCAACCGACGCAGTGCTGCGTGCCAGCCGGTTCGGACGCCGAAGACGGACCATGCGCACGCCGACAGAATCATGGCGGCGACGATCCCGTCGAGCCAGAAGTGGTTGCCGGTCGCGACGACGAAGAAGATCGTGAGCACCATGTGCAGCGGGCCGATGTAGCGCCAGCGGCCCTTCCCGATCTTCCAGGTGTAATAGCCAACAAGGCATGCCCATGCCACGTGAACCGAGGGCATCGTCGATAGCTGATCGACCGCGAGCCCGTGTTGATAGACCGACTGGTTATAGAGCTTGCCCGTGTCGACGATGCCTGGCAGGAAACGCGGCGGGGCGACAGGCACGAGTTGCACGATCAAGCAGACCAACGTGGTCCAGCCGAGTACTTGCCGCACCGGCCGGTACTGATCTCGGTGCCACCAGAACAGCCAGATCAAGAACACGAACATCATCGGGAAGTGCATGGCGGCGTAATAGAGGTTGGCGACCTGCACGATCAGCGGGTGACCGAGGATCAGGTTCTGCACGCTGCGTTCTGAAGGCAGGAAGATGTCGTGTTCGAAATGTTCGATCCATCGCGCCCGCACGTACGCGTCCTTGTTGCTGAAACCGGCTATCCGCCCCGCCAGCTCCCACAACGCGTAGAGCACGCCGATGACGGCAACCTCACGGGCGAAGGCACCGACAGCCTTAACCCGCTTGTCCTTCGACGCCGCCATCGCGCCGCCGACGGCGACCAGGACGGCAGCAGTCTCGAAGCAGTGCTGCCAACTGACCGACACCGTCCGCATCAGGACAAACTAGTAGAGCCCCGCTCAGCGCAAAGAGAGGCCTCCGTCGACACACAGGGTCTGGCCGGTCAACGCCGCCCCTGCGTCCGAGGCGAGAAAGGCGACGGTGTGAGCGACGTCGTCCGGGACGAGCGTGCGGGGCAGCGCCTGGCGCCGCCGAACCTCGTCGAAGGCGGCGGTCGGTAGATCTCGTTGCGCGGTAGGCGTCGCGGTGAGCCCGGGCGCGACGCAGGTCACCGCGACGCCGTCCTTGCCTAGAGCCATCGCGAGAGTGCGCGCGAGTCCGACGAGTGCGGCCTTGCTCGTGACATAAGCCAGTAGATCGGACGACGGCGGTGACCAGATGGTGTCGGAGACGACGAAGATGATTCGTCCGAAGCCGTTGGCCGCCATCGAGGGCGCGAAAGCCTGTGCCAGCAGCAGTGCCGACTCGACGTTCACTGCCTGCACGTGGCGCCACGTCACCAGGTCGATGGAGGCTAGGCCGGCGCGGTCGAATGCGGCGGCCGCGTGGACGAACACGTCGCAACGTCCGGCCTCCGCGAGTACCCGCGCTGCAGCGGCCTGCACGTCGTCGGCTCGGGCTAGGTCGACCGGGTCAGGCCCGTGCTGGTCGAAGGACACCACCTGATGCCCCGATGCCGATAGCGCTGCGCAGATGGCGCCACCGATGGCGCCCGCACCGCCAGTGACCACCGCAGTTCGCTCCATATCAACCCGCCCTCGTCATCGCTGCGGCATCGGCTCCTGCGATACGGCCGAACACGATGGCATTCGTGAGGCCGCCGCCGTGGTCGATGAGGTGGCCCCACACCATGCTGACCGCACCGGCTGCATAGAGGCCCGGAATCACCGAGCCGTCAGGACGCAGCACGCGCGCTCGCTTGTCGTGGCGCGGCCCGCCGGTCGTGCCGGCGATACCAGGCCATGTCTTGATCGCGTACAGCCGCGAGCGGTCGAGCGGTACGAGGGTGTCGGGCGAGCGGCCGAATCGATCATCACGGCCCGCCGCGGCGTACTCGTTGTACTCGGCGATCGTGGCTTCGAGCACGCCGGAATCGATGCCGGTCTGGTTGGCCAGTACTTCGACACTGTCGGCAGCGACGATCCAGCCACTCGCGATCTCGTCGACGTTGTCGGCGCTCCAGCGGTAGTCGTTCGGCGTGCCAAGCAGACCGTTGAGCGGACCCGCCAATCGTGCGCTCTCATCGAAGATCGCCCAGCTCGGCAGTGCGGGGCGATTGGCGTTGCGGGGCAAGTAGGTGAGCAACGCGCGGAGCCGGTCGTGCACCTCGTGACCGGTCTCGTCGGCGAAACGGTGGCCGTCTGCGTCCACAAAGATGTGGCCAGCCCCGAAGAAGTCGATCGCGAACGGGGCGGCGAACTCCGGTGCGCGGAACGCGAACCAGCCGAAGAATCCGTACATATGCCACAGTGCCGCTCCGGCCTGCTGCGCCATCACCAGGCCGCGGCCGTTGTTCGCCGCGTGTCCGACCGGCGACGTGTTGCCCAGCGGCAGGTAGGCGTCGGCCAGTCCTGCGTCGCCCTCGAATCCACCGCAGGCGAGTACCACCCCGCCGTCCGCGCTGATCGACGAACGGGTGCCGCCACGTTCGACGGCCAGCCCCACCACCCCGGTGTCGTCGATCAGCAGCTCGCATGCGGCTGTTTCGAATTGCACCGGAATGCCGCGCTCGCGGACCGCGCGGTCGAGCAGCGACCACAGCGCTTCGCCGCGGCGGCCGTCTCCTCCGGCGACCACGCGGTACTTGATATGGCGGCCGGCCTCGTGGTTCGGCCACGACGGGAAGGGCGCGGGCAGTCGCATCGGAGGTGGATTGAACGCGAGAGTGTCGCCGCCGAGCGAGACCAGCCAGCGGTCGATGTCATGCAGGCCTCGGGCGTACGCCTCGAGGACATCGCGATCGGTGCGGCCGAAGCACAGCGCCTCAAGATGATCCAGCGTGTGTTCGTCTGGGAGGTCGAACAGGAAACCTCCGCTGTACAAGGCATTGCCGCCGCCGCGGCTGGTGGCCTCGACGACGACGACGGAGTGCCCGGCGTCGTGAGCGGCGATCGCGGCCGATGCACCGGCCGGGCCGTAACCCACGACGACAACGTCTGGCATCAGTGGGCCGGATTGCGCTCGACGAGCTCGATGAGGTTGCCCTCGAGATCCGTGACGTAGGACATCCGCACACCGCGTTCGGGTGACTGCTGCGGGACCATCACTTCGCGGGCGCCGAGCGTGATGAGCCGGGCGTGAGTGGCTTCAAGGTCGGCAACGTCGAACGCGATGTGGGTGAAGCACTCAGACAGCGCGGCAATAGCCGGGTTCCCTGCTCGCAGCCCAGGCTTCGAGCCGGGCTTGTGCAGGAGCTCGACGCGGTGGCCGAACTCGGCGTTGCGCAGCATGACGATGTCGAGGTCGATCGGGTCAACCCGAAGCTCGACCTCACGCTCCAGTTCGAATGCGGCGCAGTACCAGTCGGCTGCCGCCGCGAGGCTGGAGACCTGCACGCCGACGTGGTCAAGCCTCAAAACTGGCCGCCTGAACTCTTGCTGATTGATAGTGACTTTCACCTGCGTGCCCATCGTCGTTCCGGCCGATGACGATGTCAATGCACTGTCGCTGCGATCAGCGGGGCGGTGCCCAGCGCGATCGCACGACGCGCAGGAATGCCTGAACCGGGCCCCGCGACGGTTCGGGATCGCGGTGGACAAGCGCGACCGGCTGGAGCGCTTGAGGATCGGTGAGCCGCAACACGCACTCGGCCAACTCGCTGGGCACGACGGCGAGGGCGACCGGTCGGGGCACCACGGCTACGCCTAGCCCTTGCAGGGCAAGGTTGGCCAGGTCTGCTGGGTTACGCAGTTCGCACACAATCGCGCGACGCACCTTCACTCGCAGACACGCTGCGTCGACCTGTGCGCGCAACCCGGAGTCGGAATGGCTCTCGAGGAACCGCTGACCGTCGGCGAGTTCTTGGATCGCAACTTGGCCGGCACCACGCAGGGAATGTTCCTGCCCGACGATGACGACAAGCGGCTCGATTGTCAGGAGCTGGTGGGCAAGGCCGGGTGGCAACTGATGGTCGAACAGGCCGACAAATGCAACGTCGGTCGAGCCGGCGAGGATCGAAGCAACGGTCGACATGCTGCCTTCGTCGGACACGGTCACGTCGATCGCGGGATAGGCCTCGCGGTAACTGCGCAACAGCCCGAGCAGATCGACGTCCGCCGATGCAAAGGGGATTGAGCCCACATGCAGCGTGCCGTGGACGGCGCCTCGCAGCGCCGCTGTTTCGGCGAATGCATCTTGTGCGTCGCGCAGGAATCGTCGTGCGTAGGGAAGGAACACCTGGCCCGTTGGCGTGAGGCGCACGCTACGACTGGTTCGCTCGAAGAGCGGAGCACCGATCTCTCGCTCGAGTTGAGCTACCTGATGGCTCAGCCCCGACTGTGCGATGTGGCAGCGGGCCGCAGCGCGGGTGAAGTTCAGTTCCTCAGAGACCGCGACGACGTACTGGAGTTGGCGTAGATCCATCTGCAATTCCGATCGCTATATGCGTACATCAGCGTTGGACACGCTATCGATTCGAGCGCAACGATTCACAAGTACGCACCACAGGCGCCCGAATCCAGCCCAGATCGCGGTCGTTCCCGGGAGGTCTGAAGATTGGATATCCAGATTGATCCCGCACGCGACCGGTTCTTGGCCGACCACGTCGTGGGTGACACGACGGTGTTGCCGACCGTCATGGCGCTCGACCTCTTGGTCCGCGCCGCCAGCCAAGGACACCCGCTGGCCGCAACCGTGGGGATAGGCGACCTTGAGGTCGGGCAGCCGATCGTGGTGAATGCCGCGGTCGTGCTTCGGGTCACGGCCAATGAGCTCGCCAGCAGCGGTCGCCGAGTGTGCGAAATCCGCGGAACCGACACCGGCGACGTTCACTACCGGGCTGTCATCGAGACCGACGCCCCCCGGATCCACGACCCGCGCATCGACCCGGTCTGGCCGAGGGCTGTGCGGCCGGACTTGGTGTATCCGCCGTTCTTCCACGGCCCCACTTTCCAGGTGGTCGGTGGCCTGGGACGGGTTGCCGACGGGCTCGTCGTGTCGATGGCAGAGGACCTTCCGACGTTGGGTTGGTCGAGCGGCGACCTGCAGATTCGGCCACGCCTCCTCGAGCTCTTCATGCAGGGCTGCGGCCTAGCCGCCTTCGCTTGGTCGGGACGCATGATGATCCCGGCCCGCATCGACCGCATGACGTGGCACGAACCCGCGCTGCGTCCGTTCCCCGGCGTTCACGAGGAACCGGCTGTCGCGCACATTTCACCGCGCTTCGGCGCAGGCGATGGCCTGCGTGATAGCGCCGTTTACGACGGCTGCATCGTCGCGTCCAACGGCGAGGTTCTGCTGACGGTAGCGGGCTACCACGCCGTTGACCTCGGGCTGCCGCCCGACCTTGAACTCGCGAGTGCGCTTCATGCTCGGCTGGACGGCGACAGCGACCACGACCTGTCTCCTGCGATGTCAACCACAGATGTGCTGCCTCAACCCCAAGGAGTTCGCCGATGAGCACGACTATGTCCGCCAGGGGACCGCTCACCCGCGCCCACGGCTGGCCCAACACGAACGCCTTCCGCGGATTCTTCGCGCCGTCGCGGATCGAGGCTGACGTCTTCGATCTCGAGGTCGAGGGGGAGATCCCGCGTGAACTGAATGGATCTTTCGTGCGGGCGGCCGCCGATACCCAGTTCTATCCGCTGCGTGACGACGACATCTACATCAACGGCGACGGCATGATGACGATGGTCCGTTTCGAGAACGGCCACGCTGACCTGCGCACCCGCTACGTGCAGACAGAGCGATTCAAGCTCGAGCGCGCAGAACGCCGCGCACTGTTCGGCGCCTACCGCAATCCCTTCACCGACGATCCACTGGTCGCCGGCGTCGACGACGGCAACGCCAACACGTCAATGGTCTGGCACGCCGGTCGGCTGCTCGCCTTGAAAGAGGCCGCTTTGCCCTACGAGATCGATCCGGTGACCCTGGAGACGCGCGGCGTCTTCAACTTTGACGGCCAGCTTCGCGGCCGGACGTTCACCGCTCACCCCAAGATCGACCCGATCAGCGGGGAGATGATCGCGTTCTCGTACAACTCGAGCGGGCGGCCCGACAATTTCGTCAACGTGTTCGTGATCTCACCGTTTGGCGAGTTGGTACGAACTGAGACGTTCGAGGCACCCTACTCATCGATGATGCATGACTGGATCGTTACTAGCGACCACTTGATCTTCACCTTCTCGCCGATGATCTCCGACTGGGATCGCATGCGCGAGGAGCCTCAGTACTTCGTGTGGGATCCGCCGCAGGGCACGCACGTCGCGATCATTCCGCGCGAGGAGGGTGTGTCGGGTATCCGCTGGTTCACGAGCGATCTCGTGATGGAAACCCACAGTTTCAACGGCTATTCGATGGGTGACACCGTCGTGGCCGACCACTTCGTCGCGAACAGCGGCTGGTTCTCCCAGTTCCCGAAGACGACGGCCGGTCCGATGCGCGAGGCACCCCCGTTCGCGCAGCGGTGGACGTTCGACGTCACCAAGGGTGCAGGGCATTGGGCGGACAGCACCGACTCGTATGCGTCCGTGCAACTGTTCGATCACCCAGGGGACATGCCCCGTGTCGATCCGCGAGCAATGATGGCCCGCAACCGGCACTCGTGGATCGGCTGTATGAACCCGGCGGTCGGCCCGATGCCCGAGTTCGGACCGATGGGGCCGCCGTTCAACAGCATCTTTCACCGCGACGATGACACCGGCGTCCGCACTGGCTACTACGTTGGCGAGGACTCCGCACCCGAGGAGCCCGTGTTTGTTCCGAAAGGCGCCGACGCAGGCGAGGGCGAGGGGTATCTGCTGACGCTTGTGGGTAGGCGGGCGGAGAACCGCAACGACATGATCATCCTCGACGCCCTCGACGTAGCGGCTGGCCCGATTGCCACGCTGAAAATTCCGTTCCGGCTCCGCTACGGCTTCCACGGCACTTGGATTCCACGAGCGGACCTCGATCGTGGTTGACTCCTCCACTGCCCAGGCTATCGTCGATCACGCCGGCGTCTCAGTAGCCGATCTCGCGCGATCCGAACGGTTCTACCGCGACGTTCTCGGATTCGACGTAGTCGAAGACCGCTTCGCTTTCGAGGAGCACGAACTGAGGGGTGTCGTGCTGACGAACCCGCAAGGCGCACGGGTCGAGTTGTTCGAGCGGAAAGGCTCGCAGCCCAGTGGTCCTCACCACCAGATCGAGTCGACGCGTCGCCAAGGCTGGTTCCAGTTCGCGCTTGCGGTACCTGACATTGCGCAATCCTTCGCCGCGGTTGTTGCGGCTGGCGCGCAATCGTCCCTCGAGCCGACGACGGCTCCTGACGGCGTCTCGTTGGTCGCCTTCGTGAGGGATCCCGACGGCAACCTCGTCGAGTTCCTGCAGCGACCGCCCGACTTCGGGCTGGCCGGGTGAGCTGAATCAATGTGGCACTCGCAGCTGGCCGACGGTGTCGTCGTCCTCACCTACGTCAGGCCACCAGAAAACGTCATCGGATTCGCTGACCTCGCCGAGCTTGATGAGGCCCTCGTCGACTGGGCGGACGACGAGCGGGCGCGCGTGATCGTGTTGACTGGCGGACTCGAGGGCACGTTCGTTGCGCACGCCGACCTCGCCGATGTCGCTGCTCTCGTCGACGATCGGCCGACTGGTCCAGATGGTCCTCAGGTTTGGGCCCGCGCGTTGGGTCGACTCGCTACCATCCCGCAGCCGGTGATCGCTGCCGTCAATGGCCAGGCCTGGGGTGGCGGGTGTGAGTTGGCTTTGGCTTGCACGTTGCGCGTGGCCGCACAGTCAGCGCACTTCCGCTTCATCGAGGTGGCCAACGGTGCAATCCCCGGAGCGGGTGGCACCCAGCGGCTTCCGCGTTTGATTGGGTTCTCTCGAGCCGCCCGGCTGGTCCTGGGAGGGGAGCGGATCGACGCCGATCAGGCAGCCGAGTTCGGGCTCGTCGACGCAGTGCGTCCCGACGCCGATTTTCTCCAGCACGTGCGCGAGTGGGTCGCCCCGATTGCCCAGCAGCCGCGGCATTCCTTGGTGGCAGCCAAGAGGGCGCTCGTCGAGGGCCTGCTGTTGTCGCTGGCGGAGGGCCTGGAGCTCGAGCAACGAATCTTCCGCGACGTCCTTCGGTCTCCGGAGACGCGTGCGCTGCACGCTGCTCGCCCACACCTTGACGGCGGCTAGCTAAATCCGTATCGGTAGCCACTCTCGCTAGGCGAAAGTTCGCCCTCTGAGCTGTAATCGAAACGATGCCGGTTTGGACTGGACACTGCCGCCCAACACTCTTATCGTGACAATCACTTTCTCCTAGCGAAAGCGCCAGCCACAATGCCAGCCGAGACGCCACGCTCCAATTTGCGATGAGCCAGCTCCTCGAGGTCACCGACCTCCGCGTGACCTACGGCAACGTCGTCGCAGTCAACGACGTGTCGCTTTCTGTCGCGCAGGGCGAGGTCGTGGGACTCATCGGACCCAACGGTGCTGGCAAGTCATCGTTCATTGATGCGCTGACCGGTTATCACCCGTCGCGCGGCGGCCACGTCACCTTCGAAGGCTCGTCCCTCGATGGCCGCCCCGCACACGATGTGGCCCGACGTGGCTTGGTGCGTACGTTCCAGTCGGTCGAACTCTTCGACGACCTCACTGTCGAGGAGAACCTGCTCGTCGCGGCCGAGCACCCCACAATCTGGAGCGCCTTGCGCGATCTCGTCGTGCCGTCGCGGCCGCAAGGTGTCGAGGACGTCGCTTGGGCGCGCGGCCTCTGTGACCTCGACAGCGTCGCGCACCGTTACCCGCGCGAGCTGTCGCACGGTCAGCGCAAGCTCGTCGGCGTTGCGCGCGCCCTTGCTCAGCGACCGCGCCTCGTGCTCATGGATGAGCCGGCGGCCGGTCTCGACACCGACGAGAGCGTCACGTTCGGTGCTCGCGTGCGTTCGCTGCCCGGCCACGGAGTGAGCGTGCTGCTGGTCGACCACGACATGGGGTTGGTCCTGGGCGTCTGCGATCGCATTGTCGTGATCGATTTCGGGAGCGTTATCGCTTCTGGCACGCCAGACCAGATCCGCGCGGACCCGAGGGTTATTGAGGCTTACCTCGGGAGCCATGATGCCCATGCCTGAGCAGTTGCCTGACTCCGGAGAGGGCCGGACGGCGGTAGCTACCGCAACGCGGCCGATGCTTGCTGTGTCGGGCATGTCGGCCGGCTACAACGGCATCGCCGTCGTCCGCGATCTCGATCTGACCGTCGCCGCAGGGGAAGTCGTCGCGCTGCTCGGGTCGAACGGTGCGGGCAAGACGACCACGCTGTCGGCGATTGCCGGGCTGATCAAACCGCTCGCCGGCAGCATCACCTTCGAGGGCGATGAGATCAGTGGGGAGTCGGCCCATCGGGTAGCTCGGCGCGGCATCGCGTTGGTGCCCGAAGACCGGGCGCTGTTCCACGATCTGACCACTCGCGAGAACCTGCGCGTTGCGCGCGGCCGCGATTCGGCGAGCGACGACGAGGTGCTCGACCTGCTGCCCGAACTGCGCAAATGCCTCGGTCGCAAGGCGGGTCTGCTCTCCGGCGGTGAGCAGCAGATGCTTGCGGTCGGTCGAGCGCTGGTCGGCAAGCCGCGGATGCTGATCGTCGACGAGATGAGTCTTGGACTCGCACCGGTCGTCGTCGAACGGTTGCTACCGGTTCTTCGCGCTGCGGCAAACACGTTTGGTTCGGGCGTGCTCGTCGTCGAGCAGCACGTGTCTCTTGCGCTGGACGTCGCGGAGCGCGCGTATGTGCTCGCGCATGGACGTCTCGTCGTGCAGGGCCGCACTGCAGACCTGCGTTCGCGCCGGGATCTCTTGATGGCCTGCTATCTCGGCGACCTTGACGCCGCGGCCGCACTGTCCGCGGGCATGAACAGCGACTCAGCTGGGGAGGCGGGCGACCCCACCAGCAGTGCATAAACCACGACAACGCCACCCTGCAAGGCACACCTTTTTCAAAGGAGAAGACATGCGAGCAATGGTCAGACGGCGGTCCACCGCCCTGCTGGTTGCGACGGCGGCAGTCAGCCTGGTCGCTGCCGGTTGTTCGAGCAGCAAGAAAACAGCGACACCGTCGTCAGCGGCTCCGGCCACCTCTGCGGCGGCGTCCGCCGCAGCGCCCTCGACCTCTGCCCCAGCTCCGGCGTCGTCGGCACCAGCACCTGCGTCGTCGGCCCCGGCGCCCGTGTCGTCCGCGCCCGCACCTGCATCCTCGGCCGCGGCGCCGGCCGATCCGTTCGCGACGCCGAACGCGGCTTCCGGTTCGCCGGTGGTCTTCGGCGTGCTGAACATCCAGTCGGGCCCGGTGACGTTCCCCGAGATACTTCAGGCCGAACAGGCTGCCGTTAGCTACGTGAACGCCTACAAGGGCGGCATCGGCGGTCACCCGATCAAGCTCGTCTCCTGCATCACCGACGGTCAGCCCTCGACGTCGCAGCGCTGCGCCAACCAGATTCTTTCTGACAAGCCGGTGGCGATCATTGGTGGCGGGGATACCGGTGCGCCCGGTGCTATTCCGGTTTGGCAGCGCGCGAACCTGGCCTACTTAGGTGGGGTGCCGTTCACTCCGGCTGAGCAGACCTACGCGAACGCAGTGATCTTCTCGAGCATCTCGACAGCCGACAACGCAGCAGCGTCGGTCTACGCGGCACAGACGTTGGGCGTGAAGAGCGCTGCAGTCATCGCGACCTCCGACACCCAAGGCACCAGCGTCATGAACAACGTCATCATCCCGACGATGAAGGCCGCTGGTATCACCAAGGTCACGCCGATCCTGTTGCCGCCAACGTCGTCGGACGTCTCGTCGGCCGTGGCGTCCGCACTTGGTGCGCACGCAGATCTCATCTACATCAACGCACCGGCCGCCTGCCCGGGCATTCTCGCCTCGCTCAAGCAACTCGGAAACACCGCGAAGATCATGGGCATCGACCCGTGCACGTCGCCGCCCGCTATCAAGGGCGCCAACGGCGGAGCCACGGGCCTCTACTTCGCGAGCCCGGTGTTCGACCCAGGTTCGGGCACGGCGGACTCCAACGAGTACCTGGCCATCGTGAAGAAGTACCAGCCCAACCTGGTGCTCGACTCACCGGCGGCCATCGGCTTCCAGACGATCATCGATGTGCAGGCAGCGCTGGCGAAGTTCACCACCGCTGACCTGACGACGGCCAAGATCCTGGCCGCTTTCAGAACAGGTCAATCGACGCCCAACTTCATGGGTCACCCTTACCTGTGTGACGGCAAGCAGTTGGCGGGCGCTCCCGCGATCTGCAACGCCTACGAGCAGATCCGTCAGGTGCAGGGCACCTCGATCGTGGTGGCCTCGAAGGACTTCGTGACGCCCGGCCAGTTCTACAAGGGATAGCGAGCGGCGTCACAAGGGCCGGGGGCCTGCGCGTATTGACGCGCAGGCCCCCGTACCGGCGCAATAGAGAAGCAATGAGGGAGTTCGGGGTTTGAGCACGTACCTGCTTTTCCTGATGCTCGGGCTCGGCGCCGGGTCGGTGTACGCGCTGCTCGGGCTCGGGATGGTGCTCAAGTACCGCAGCACCGGCGTGGTCGACTTCGCGCAGGGTGCGGTCGCCATGTTCGGCGCCTACGTGTTCTTGAAACTGCGCACTACTGGCGAGTTGCAGCTGCCGTGGGTCGCGCTGAAGCATCAGGTCCCGCTGTCGTCACACGGCATGTCGCTGTGGCCGGCGCTGATCATCACTTTGGTTTACGGCACTTTGCTCGGCCTGCTCATCTTCGTGCTGGTCTACCGCCCGTTGTTACGCGCCGCGCCGCTCACGAAGGTCTGCGCATCCGTCGGGGTGATGCTCGCACTGACCGCGATCGCCGTCCTCAACTTCGGCACGACTGCCATCTCCGCGCCGCCGATCCTGCCGAGTCGCAGCATCAAGATCGCTGACGTGCAGGTGCCGTCGGATCGGCTTTACCTGGCCGGCATTGTCATCGTCGTCGCAGTTGCGCTGTCGATGACCTACCGGTTCACCCACTTCGGTTTGGCCACGCGGGCCGGCGCTGAGAACGAAACGGGCGCGGCACTCATTGGCATCTCGGGGCCGTCGATCGCGGCCCGCAACTGGATGATTGCGACGTTGCTCGCCACCTTGTCGGGCGTGCTTATCACGCCGATCTCGTCGCTCGACCCCACGTCGTACACGCTGTTCGTTGTGCCTGCGCTCGGTGCGGTGCTGATCGGGCGGTTCCAGTCGTTCTGGATCACCGCTGTCGCCGGGCTCGGGCTCGGTGTCGTGCAGTCTGAGCTGATCAAGTTGCAGACGGTGTGGAGTTGGCTGCCGAAGCAGGGACTCTCCGACGGGGTTCCGTTCCTGATCATCTTGGTCACGATGACGCTGTCGGCGCGCCGCCTAGGCGCTCGCGGCACGACTGGGGCGCTACGCAATCCGTCGCTCGGCCGACCGACCCGACCCGTTGCGACGTCGCTCATCATGTTCGTGCTCGGGGTCGTCGTGCTCGTGTCGCTGCACGGATTTCTGCGCGCCGCGTTCATGGCGTCGCTGGTCACCATGTGCATCGCGTTTTCCCTTGTGGTGTTGACGGGTTATGTCGGTCAGGTATCGCTTGCGCAGATGTCGTTCGCTGGCATCGGGGCGTTCACGCTGACCCACTACGCGGATCAGTACCACATCCCGTTCCCTATCTCGCTGATCATGGCCGCACTCACTGTGGTGCCGATCGGCATTCTCATCGGGCTGCCGGCCCTGCGCGTGCGAGGTGTGAACCTTGCTGTCGTGACGCTGGCGGCTGCGGCCGCAATGGACGCGTTGGTCTTCAGTAACGTCGGTTTCACCGGCGGCCTCGGCGGCCGCTCGATCGGGTCACCGCATCTGTTTGGCTTCAACCTCGGCATCTCTGAAGGCCGCAGTTACCCGCGCGTCGTGTTCGGCGTCCTGCTGCTCGTGATCGTGACGTTCGTGGGTTACTGCGTCGCACGATTGCGGACGTCGGCAACCGGGCGAATGCTCGTCGCTGTCCGCTCGAACGAACGAGCCGCCGCTGCGGTGGGTATTCGCGTTGCTCCGGTCAAGCTTTATGTGTTCGCGCTGTCGGCGTTCATCGCGGGCATCGGTGGTTCCTTGCTCGCCTACGAACAAGGCACGGTGTCGTCGGCATCGTTCAACGTACAAACGTCACTGGCCTTGCTCGCCGTTGCCTACGTCGCCGGTATCGGCCGCATCGCAGGCGCGGTCATTGCCGGCCTGATGTTTGCCTCTGACGGGTTGTTCGTGTCGTTCCTCGACAAAGAGCTGCACATCGGCCAGTACCAGACCATCGTGGCCGGCGTCGCGCTCGCGTTCACTGCCATCAAGAACCCGGACGGCGTCGCCAGCGAAGTAGCTGGTGAGAAGGGACCCGCGCCACGCGTCGTCCGGCTCCGAGATCGTTTACTCCCTCATACCCGCACCCAATCCGCGACCGACTCGGTAGCGGAGCTGGAAACGACTCCCACGCCCGCCAGCCGTGTCTGACGTCGCCCGATGACGTCGACGACTTACAGCTCTATTCCTGGCTTCAAAGGACCGGTGATCGCACCGTCCGACGACGACTACGAGCAGGCGCGTCAGGTCTGGAACGTCATGCACGACCGGCGCCCTGCACTCATAGCCAAGTGCACCAGCGTCAGTGACGTCGTCGCGGCGATCGCGTATGCCACGGCACAAGGTTTGCTGATCGCCGTGCGTGGTGGCGGTCATAGTTTGCCGGGTCTCAGCGTGTGCGACGACGGCATCGTCATCGACATGCGGCTGATGAATGCCGTCTCGGTCGACCCGGTCGCCAAGCGTGCTGTCGTGCAGGCCGGTGCACTGCTTGGTGACGTCGATCGCGCAACGCAGGAGCACGGCTTGGTTGTGCCCGCGGGTGTCATCTCGCACACGGGCGTCGCTGGGCTGACCCTCGGCGGTGGTGTCGGGCGCCTGATGCGGCGCTTCGGGCTCACCGTCGACAGCCTGGTCTCCGCTGACATCGTGACAGCCGACGGCCAACAACTCACCGCGACGGCTGACGAGAATGCCGATCTGTTCTGGGCGCTACGTGGTGGCGGTGGCAACTTTGGTGTGGTCACGAGCTTTGAGTTCGCGCTGCACGAGCTGTCGGTGCTTGCGGTGCTGTCGGCGTTCCATCTGTTCGACGATGCGCACGCGTTGTTACAGCGTGCGCAGCAGATGATGTCATCGCGCCCGCCCGATGAATTGCTCTGGACCAGCTTCGTCCGCAAGGCACCTGTGCGGCCCTGGTTACCCGACTCCCTCGTGGGCACGCCCGGTGTCATGTCGGTGATCGAATGGTCAGGCGACCCAGACGTTGGAGCGTCAATGTTGGGCGAGTTGCGTGACGAACTGGCACCGGCGGCCGGATCTGTTGATGTGATCCCGTTCGGCTGGCTGCAAAAGGCCGGCGACGCGGAGTTTGGCCACGGTTTGCACTCCTACGTCAAGGCGACGTTTGCAAGCGGGCTTTCCGACGAGCTTGTCGACGTCCTGATCGATCAAGGCAAGCTGCTTCGGTCACCGTTGACCCAAGTAGAGCTGCTATCGATGGGCGGCGCAATCGATCGGGTCGCTAGCGACGCGACGGCGTTTCCGTACCGCGACGCGCGCTGGCTGTTCAACGTGCCCGCCAGCTGGGCTGATCCAGCCGACAGCGACTACGAAATCCGATGGGTGCGCGACACGTTCGCCGCGATCCAGCCGTTCAGCACCGGCGGTGCGTATTCGAACTTCATGGACGGCGACGAGACGAGCAGCGACCAGGTGGCCTACGGGTCAACGCTTCGGCGGCTGCAAGCGATCAAGGCCGTGTACGACCCGGGGAACATCTTCCGGCTCAACCAGAACATCACGCCGGTGCCGGCATGAGTCCTGTCCGTGACGGCAACGCGCCCGACGCGAGTGCGCTGCTGCAGCGCCGGCTGTGGGGGAGCGACCCTGTCGGCTGGGCGCTGTTTGCGGAGCCGCACAACGCGCCGCTTTTCGAAGCCGTCCTTGATGCCGCGCAGGTGCGGTCAGGCACCCGGTTGCTCGACGTGGGTTGTGGCACGGGGGCTGCGATGCGGCTCGCGCACGACCGAGGCGCCACCGTGGCCGGAATCGACGTGACGCCAGGCCTGCTCGCCGTCGCCGCCGAGCGGCTGCCCGATGCCGAACTCTGGTGCGGCGACCTCAGTGAACTGCCGTTTCCGGACGCCGATTTCGACGCGGTGATCGGCATCAACGCGTTCCAGTTCGCAGGTGACCCGAAGGCGGCACTCGTCGAGGCCGCGCGGGTCACCAAGCCGGGCGGCGTCGTCGCTGTTGGCATGTTTGCCGAACCCGAACGGTCGGAGTCGACGGCGGTCCATCTCGCGATGGCTGCGTTGAGCCCGCCTGCGAGGGATGCCGACCACGCGCCGTACGCGCTGTCTGCACCAGGCAACCTCGAAGCCGCGATGACTGCGGCGGGGCTCGAGCTTTCCGGCGCAGGCGAGGTGCCGTTGTCGTGGCACTACGCGAACATGGCCGATGCCGTGCGCGGACTCCTCAGCTCGGCTGGTGCCACTCGTGCAGTCGAAGACGTCGGGGAGCAGCGGGTGCGGGCGACGATCGAAGGCGCACTCGCTCCATTCACCGCGGCAGACGGCTCGGTGACCATGCGCAACGTCTTCCGATGGGTCTCCGCCCGCCGCCCTTAGTCAGATCAACAGTCAGATCAGACGAAGGTTTGGCGGATCTCACCGATCTGGTCGATCGTGCTCACCAGCGTCTCGCCGGGCTGCAGGTAGCGCGGCGGGGTGCGCCGGTTGCCGACACCGGCAGGGGTCCCGGTGAAGATGAGATCGCCCGGGAACAGTTCGCACACAGCCGACAGCGTCGACACCAGGTCGTCGACCGGGAAGATCATCTCCGACGTGCGGCCGCGTTGCATCTGCTCCCCGTTGAGCGTGCAGGCGAAGCCGATGTCGTCGCGGTCGGTGAACTCGTCAGGGGTGACAGCGACGGGTCCAGTTGGCCCGAAGCCGGCATGTGACTTACCGAGCGAGAACTGCGGCGGCTTGCCGGCGGATTGCAGTACCCGCTCCGAGAGGTCTTGGCCGATCGTGAGACCGGCAACGGCTTCCCACGCCGCGTCGCGATCGATGTTGCGACCGCCGCGGCCGATGACGACCACCAACTCGATTTCCCAGTCGACCTTGCCGGGCGGCAGGGTTACTTGCGTCACCGGTCCGGCGATGCACGAAGGGAATTTCGTGAACACCAAAGGCGATTCCGGTGCTTCGAAGCCGGCCTCAGCTGCGTGTGGCCGGTAATTCAACGCGACCGCGAAGACCTGCCGCGGGTCAGGCACCGGCGGCCCGAGCTCGACGTCGGCGATGGGCCGCGCCGCCGTCCAGTCGATGTCGTCAGCCCAGACCAACACGTCGTCCCATTGAGCGAGCGTGGTGCGCACGTCGGATGTGAACTGACCGTTGCTTTGCGTCTCGACATCAACAAATCCGTCGTCGCGGACGACGACGAGGCGCCCCGCGACTGACCCGAATCTCACGCTGCTCGCCCGAGATCAGAGCGTGTCGGCCAGGTACGGCGTGTCGTGCGCCTTGCTCCAGGGGACCACGGTGTTGCGCAGCACGCCGACGTGTTCGATCTCTGCCTCGACGACGTCGCCGGGCTGCAAGTAGAAGTCGAACGGGTTCGGCTGCACCGCCGCGACGCCGGAGATGGTGCCGGTGGTGATGATGTCGCCGGCCGTATAACCCTGCGGTGAGTGGTAGGCAACGAGGTGCGGCAGGTCGATCACCATCTGGCTCGTGTTACCGACCTGGCGCACGTCGCCGTTGACCCTGAGCTCCATGGCGAGCGCCTGCGGGTCGTCGATCTCGTCCGCGGTCACAATGTAGGGGCCGATCGGGCAGAACGTCTCGATGCCCTTGGAGAACGAGAACACGCCCGACTTCATCTCGCGGCGCTGGATGTCGCGTGCGGTGATGTCGTTGAAGACCATGAATCCGGCGATGTAGTCGTTGGCCTCTTCTGGCGTGAACCACTTGCCGGTCTTGCCGATGACCACCGCCAGCTCGAGTTCGTAGTCGAGCTCCTTGGTCAGGCTCTCCGGGTAGACGATGTCGTCGTCCGGGCCGATGATCGCGTCGACGTTCTGGAAGAACACGATGCCCTTGTGCACCGGATGCGACCAGTTCACGTTGGCCAGCTCTTCGTGATGCGCCGTGAAGTTGCCGGCCGTGTGAAAGAACTTCTTCGGCACGATCGGTGCCCGAAGTCGGACGTCGCCCAGTGCCAGCCGCTCGCCGGACTCCGCCACGTCGCCGCCACGCTCGAACCATTCGCGGGTGGAGCCGCAGCTGAGCTCAATCACCTCATCGCCCTCAAGGCGACCGACGCGTCCGGCGTCAAAAGTGACGAGCTTCATCGCAGCGCTCCCAGTTTCGCACGTGGTTTCGTTCTGTGAAAGTAGTTCTCGTATGCCTCAGATCGTGCTTCACTGCCGCTGGTCGTGTCAAGGCGAAGTGCCTGCTACGAGGGGGTGGGGACGTCGAATACGCGTAGCTGCAAGGCGAGTGTCGCGTAGTAGCCGACCAGCGTGGTGAGTTCGAACAGGAGCCGTAGCCCTAGCGCGTCGCGGGCCGCACTGAACTCGGCGTCGCTGAGTTCGGAGCGGACGGCGAGTGCGGCGGACGTGCTCGCGATCAACCGGTCGTGCTCGGGGAGTTGTTCGTACTCAGCCGTCCGCAGTGCGGCCAACTCGCCGTCGCTCAGACCGGCCGCGCGGCCAACAGCTTCGTGCGCGTACACCTCGAACTCGCAGTTCCACGCGTGTGCCACGACCAGGATCGCGATCTCGCGATCGCGATTGGCGAATCCGCTGCCGTAGCGCACGGCACTGCCGAGTGCCTGCAAGGCACCGCCGACCGGAGGGCTCAGCAGCATGGCGTTGAACGGGCCTTCGAGCCCACCGTCAGCGTCGGTTAACGCGAAGAGCTGTGGTCCGCGCGCCCTCGGCCCGCTGGCGATGGCGTCGTAAAGCGCCCGCTGCTGTTCGTCGAGCTCGGTGGGGGAGAGCTTGGCCAGTCGGGGCATCGTCATGAAGCGGCGATGTTCATGAGGTGCCCGAGTAGCCGAGCAGGCCGGAGATCTCCTCCGCCGTACGCACCACCATGGGGCGCAGTTCGCGAACGATGCGTTGCGCGGACCAATCGCGTGAGCTCACGGCCACGTTCGCGCCGGCGATCACCCGGCCGGTCGCGTCGTGCACAGGCGCTGCCACAGAACGCAGGCCGAACGCGAGTTCTTCGTCTTGAACCGCCCAGCCGTCCTCGCGGATCTTGGCGAGTTCCGACCGCAGTTCGCTCAGCGTGACCTTGGCGTTCGGGCCGTGGTTGGCGTCGAATGACGCGTCGGTCACGGCAGCGGTCAGCTCGGCCTCGGTGAGGTACGCAAGCAGCAGCTTGCCGATCGACGTGTGCACCGCGGCAAGGGTTGAGCCGACCTGGATGTTGGCAGTTACCAGGTCGCGATTGCGCAAACGAACCAGGTACAGCACTCGGTCGCCGGTGAGCACGGCAAGGTTGACGGTCTCGCCGCTCGCAGTCGCAAGCGCCTTCAGTCGAGGTGTCGCCAGCTCGACGAGGTCGAGGCTGCGCAGTGCTGCCGTGCCGAGAGTGAGGACCTTGACTCCGGGCCGGTAGTCGCCATCGGGAAGGTGCTCGAGGTAACCCTCCGACGACAGTGTCATGACGACGCGGTACACGGTCGGCAGCGGGATCCCGAGGACCAACGAGATGTCACTGACCCGCCACGTCGGCCGCTGCTCGGTGAACAGCGCGAGGATCCGCAGGCCCTTGGCCAGTGCCTCGACGCGGTAGTCGGGTCGGTTCGGCGAGCCGTCGTCAGCGGTCGCTTCAGCCACCCCCTGCTCGCCCGCCGGCTCTGCTGTCGCTGCGCGTCTGGTCGCCATGCGTGTGCGCCTCACTCTTGTTAGCCGAAGCCGGACGCGGGCCTTTTTGCAGCGTCGTTGCGCGGCTGACCTGACTCGCCGCAGTTTAGGACGGATGCACACCACGACGCTGGACACGCGCCGCAGTAGGGCTTAGCGTATTATGGAAGTTACTTTCGTTGGCCGAGAAGATCAAGCGTGAAAGGTTCCTTGGTGTCCGGAACCGACTGGCTGCAACTCCACGACCGACCATGCCTCGTCGTCGGCGCCGGCGGCCTCGGCAGCGCGAGTGCCCTTGCCCTGGCCGACCTCGGCGGCCGGGTCCTCGTCGTCGATGTCAGCGAGGCCAACCTCGAGTCGGTCCGGTTGCAGGCGAAGGAGGCCGGCAACGACATCGAGATCTTGGCCGCCGACCTGCTCGACCCGCAGACCTGCCGCAACGTCGTGGCCGAGGCTGTCGACCGGCTGGGCGGCATCGAAGTCTTTCTGCACGCGATCGGCCGCAACGTCCGGCTGCCCGTGGTCGAACTCGACGACGACGCGTGGATCCAGACGGTGAACCTCAACCTCTCGACCGCTTACTGGCTCGGGCAGGCGGTGGGCAAGGTCATGTGCGCCAACGGGTACGGGCGGATGATTTTCATGTCGTCAGTGTCCGGACTCCTCGCGCACCCGCACCACGCGCCGTACGCGGCGACCAAGGGTGGGCTCAACCAGCTGATGAAAGTCATGGCTCGTGAGTGGGCCGCGCAAGGCGTGACCGTCAACGCGGTAGCGCCTGGGTATATCGAGACGGACCTCACGAAGGACTATCTAGCAAAGGACGGCATTCGAGAGGGGCTCACCTCGCTCGTTCCTTCCCAGCGGCTGGGCCGTCCGCATGAGGTCGCGGACGCCGTCGCGTTTCTTGCGTCGGACAGGGCGAGTTTTGTCACGGGCCAAGTGCTTTACGTTGACGGTGGCCGGGTTCTTGTCTAAGGGCGCCGGGTTCTTGTCTAAGAGGAGATTGCATGCCAGGCATCGCTAACCCGGTCATCACCAAGCGGTTTCCCGGTCGGTCGGTGCTCGTCACCGGCGCGGGCACCGGGTTCGGTGCAGAGATCGCGGTCCGCGCAGCGCAGGAGGGCGCCCGGGTCGGGGTCCACTATCGCAACTCTAAGGACGGTGCGCTGAAAACCGTCGCGCGCATCGAAGAGCTCGGCGGCGAGGCCATCTTGATCCAGGGTGACATCGCGATCTGGGACGACATCAAACGCATGGCCGACGCCGCCTTCGAAGCACTGGGCGGGCTCGACGTGCTGATCAACAACGTTGGCGACGTAGCGCGCGAGCAGATGTCGTGGCGTGACATCACCGAAGAGTCGATCGATCACGTGCTCGGTGTCGACATCAAAGGCACCATGCTGTGCGTGCACGAGTTCGGCTCGCGGATGCTCGACCAGGGTCACGGCGCGATCGTCAACATCGGGTCGACCGTCATCGTGCGCGGCAGCGCGCGGGCACCGCAGTACGCGGCAGCGAAGTACGGCATCCTCGGCGTCACGAAGTCCTACGCGCACGCGTTCGCGCCGACAGTGCGGGTCAACGTTTTCGCGCCCGGATTCATCGAGACCCAAGCGACCCTCGACCGCGCAGACTGGAAGGCCGGCCGCGGTGACCAGCTGCGGTCGCTCACGCCGATGGGACGCATTCCTGGTCCTGCCGAGTTGGCCGGTACCGCCCTGTTCCTCGCGAGTGACGACGCGGCGCACATGACCGGCGGCTACATGGTTGCCGACGGCGGCTACAACATGGTTGGCGCCTGACACATGCGCGACGTCCCGTTGGCGCAGGCGCGCGAGCTCGTTCAACGAGCAGTCGACAAGTGTGAACAGCTTGGCTTGCGCGGAGGCATCGCCGTCGTTGGAGCGAGCGGCGCACTCGTGACGGCCTCGCGGCTCGATCGCGGCGGCCCTGGAGGCATGGCGAGGGCAACGTCAAAAGCCTGGATCTCTGCTACCCAGCAAATCCCAAGTGCCGACCACCTGCAGCGGATGACGACGTTGCCGACCCCCATTTCGAACGGGTTCGTGCTCGCGTCGCCGCAAGCGTTGTTCCCCGGTGCCGGTGGTATGCCCTTGCTCGATCCGGACGGCGTGGTGATCGGCGGTATCGCAGCGTCTGGTGCGACCGTGAGTCCCTTCCTGCCAACGGGCGTCGCACCGGAAGTGGTCAGCGCCGAGGGCAAGCCCGCGAATCCCGAGGACCTGCTGATCGCCTACGCTCTCGGCGTCCCGTATGTGGGTCAACACGGCGACGATGCCGCGCGGTGGGCGGCCCGGTTCGGTGACCTCGTTGTCGCGCCGCAGGACAGCCTCGGCATGGCGCCGTCTCCAGCGGCCTCGAAGCAGCGCGAACTCATGTGGGCGCGTGAGCTCTGCGACCGCGTGTTGGCCGCAGCGTCGGCTCGCGGATTACACGTCGGCGTCACCGTTGTCGATGCCGGCGGTGATCCGATTCAGCAGGATCGACAGGACGGCGCGGTCGCGGCCAGCATCGACATCGCGTTTGCGACTGCCGCCTCCGCCGCGCGGTTTGGCTGCGAGAGCGCGGAACTGTCGGCGCGCTACGAGACGGCGGCGTCGTCGCTGGGTGCCCTCCATCCTTCGCCGTTCCTCGCGGCACCTGGTGGCGTGCCACTCGTCTTGGAGGACCGCGTCGTGGGTGGCCTCGGAGTCGGCGGATTAGACCCCGCGGCATGCGCCGAGATTGCGCGCGAGGTCGCCCGCACGTGACTGACACTGAGCCGATCCGCATCGCGGTCTTGGGTTGTGGAGCGATCGGTTCGCTCTACGCCGCGCATCTTGCCCGCAATGAAGGCGTCGAGGTGTGGGCTGTCGACCCGTGGGCCGAGCACGTCGCGGCGATCGATGCGAACGGGCTCCGGGTCGTGGGTCACGCCGAGTTCGTCGCGCCAGTTCGCGCAATCGTCGACGCCGGCGATCTTCCGCCGTGTCAGTTCGCGATCGTTGCGACAAAGGCTTTGCATACGCGCGACGCGGTTGCGGCCGCGCTACCAGCAGTAAAGGACGCGGCGGTCGCGAGCGTGCAGAACGGCGTGGGCAACGAAGAGGTCATCGCCGAACTCGTGTCGCGCGTCGTTCGCGGCAGCATCGTGACTGCTGGTCACATCACCGAACCTGGCTGTGTTCGGTACGACGGGCCGGGCGACTCGTGGTTGGGGCCTTTCGAGCCCAGCCCTGCGCGCGCAACAGAGATCGCGTCGCTGGCGGCCCTTCTCACGAGTGGCGGGTTGCGGACTTTCGCTCTCGCAGACGCGCGCGGGCCGCAGTGGACCAAGCTCGTGTTCAACGCGGCCACCAGTCCTCTTGCTGCTCTCACCGGTCTCACCGTTGGCCAGGTCTGCACGCACCCCGAATTGCGCGTTGAGGTCGAGCGACTGATCGCCGAGGCGATGGCGGTGGCCGATGCGTCGGGCATTGAACTCTTGCGCAGCCCGCTGCACTCGGTGGAGGAGGCGATCACCGAGGCGTTCGGCCATAAACCCTCGATGCTGCAGGATGTTCTCGCTCGACGGCTCACCGAGATCGATGTGCTGAACGGCGGTATCGCGGCGCAAGGGCGCCGGGTCGGCGTCGACACTCCCGGCCACGACGCCATGGTCGCGCTTGTGCACGGCCTCGAGAGTTCCTGGTCGTGACGGTCGTGACGGTGTGACGGTCGTGACGGTCGTGACGGGGGTTCGTGCGGACTTACAGCGTCGTCGGCTGCCCCTGGGTCAAAACGGTGACCACGCGCGCCGGGGAGAATGCCGCGAGCATGCCCGCGTACTTCTGCGGGTCGGTGGTCTCACCCTCGTGAATCGGAATCGCCACGCGCGGCGAGACGGCGTGTACGTAGTCGACAGCTTCGGACAGCTTGAGCCATGGGCCATCGACGGCAACCGCGAGCACATCGACGTCGAGGTAGGGGACGAAAAAAGAGTCGCCTGGATGGAAGAACGCACCCTCGTCAATGAGGTACGCAGAGTTGGTACAGCCGGGAATGTCGGCGTACACCGCTGCGTGCAGGCCGCCCAAGACATCAACTTTGGTGCCGCCGAAGCTGAATCCCTCGCCGGGTCGCGCGACCACATGGGTAGGCAGGTCGGCGGTGACGGCTGCGGTGTCCGGATCGACCACCAGCGTTGCCGCGCCGTTGGCAGCGAGCAACGCTGCCAGTCGCGACGTGTCGACGTGGTCGGGATGTTGGTGGGTGACCAACACGGCGTCGAGGTCGCGCAGATCTTCGAACGCGGACATCGTGCCCGGGTCGATCAGGATTCGCGCTTGCTCGGTCTCAACGAGCACGCAGGCGTGGCCGAGGTGGGTCACAAACATGTCAGTTCCTCATTCGCCGGGGTTCCCTTTGGACCGTATCGCCGTTCATACTCTCATTCTGAGAACATGACTTCCACTAGACGGACGCTCTCAAGACAGTGGTGCCCATGACCATGCGATTGCTCGGCCTCGGTGCCGGCACGCCAGGGGGCAGCGCGGAGATCGTGCTCGACATCGCCTTGGGTGCCGCGCAGAACGAGGGGGCGGACGTCGAGCTGGTGCGGCTCGATGACCTCAGTCTGCCGAGCGGGCCTGACCCCAAGACGCCGGATGACCTGTGGTGGCTGTGGGAGCGGCTCATGGCCGCCGATGGCCTGATCGTCAGTTCGCCAATCATCAGCCGCACGGTGCCGGCCCGCCTCAAGCTGGTCGTCGATCGGCTGCTGGGTCCAAATGCCGACGCGGCGATTGTAGAGACGCTGCTCGCGATGCGCGCGGCCGGTAACGAGCCAGCCGTGCCTTTCCGCCTCGACGAGCGGGTGCTGCGTCCTCGGGTCGCAGGCCTCATTGCTGTCGGTGGATCGCTCACGCAACAGTGGAAGGCTCTCGCGCTCCCGGTGATGCACTCGCTGACGTTCTCGATGCAGACGGCCGTGGTTGACCAGCTCGTTATCGCCGGTGCGGGCACACCCAAGTCGGTGGTTCTCGACGACGACGCGTTGGCACGCGTGGCGACCTTGGGTCGCAATGTGGCGCGCCAGCTCGGTCGCAGTTTCGACGACGCCCAGTACTGCGGCGACGAAGGCGCGTGTCCGCTCTGCCACCTCGACGTCGTCGAGCTCCATGGCCGCGACGTGCAGTGCGCGAGCTGCGGGGCACGAGGCCGATTCGCAGACGATTTCTCGATCGAGTGGACTGACCTCGATTCGTCGGTCATCACACTCGCCGAGAAGCGCGCGCACTACCAGGAGATCTTGGAGACAGCAGGCCGTCACGCGAAGGTGCGAGACGAGATCGAGGAGAAGGCCGCGGCGTACGACTCGTCCGGTTGGTTGGTAAGTCCCACACACTGATTTGGAGACAAGGTGTCCGAGACTCGTTCCCTGCACGTTCTTATTGCCGGCGGCGGCCTCGCCGGGCTGGCGTTAGCTCAGGGCCTTCTGAAGTCCGGGCATACGGTCGAGGTTTTCGAACGCGACGCCGATTTGAACCGCAAGCAGGGCTACTACCTGCACTTCAACGCGATCGGCGGCGAGGCGCTGCGTCGAGTGCTGCCGTCTGACCTGTTCGAGCTGTATCTCGACACGTCGCGAGAGTCCTACGACCGAGCGGTGTCGATCGTGCTTGACCCCGGCTTCAACGAGATCACGTCGAACCCGCACATGGGTCCGCCGAACGTGGGGCCGCGCAACCACACCGGCGTGCACCGGCGGACGCTGCGACAGATCCTGTCCGGGCGACTTGGCAAGCAAATGCACATCGGCTCGCCCGTCGTTTCCTATGTCGAGGACGCCGACGGGGTGACCGCGACCCTCGCCGACGGCAGCACGGCGCGCGGAGATGTGCTGGTGGGGGCTGACGGAATCCGCTCCGCCGTCCGCTCGCAGCGTTTGCCGCAAGTCCCTGTCATCGCCACCGGCGTCAGAGGCATCGGGGTGTTCGGGCGCACGCCACTGACGCCCGAGCTTGACGCGTTGATGCCCGACATCCTTAACCAGGGCGTGCTGATGGCGGTCGACCGCGCAGGTTCGCGGCTGCTCATCGCGACGTTTCGGCCCAGGCGTCCGGCGGCCGAGGCGGCCAAGGACATCGCTCCTGACGTCGAGCTCGACGATGTGCCGGCGTACGTCATGATCAGCTGCAGCGTGATGCCAGGAACCGTCGTTCCGCCAGCGTCGGAATGGACGCCCGACACCGCCGGCATTCTGCAGGAGTCGATGCTCGAAGCTGTCTCTGGTTGGCATCCGGCCGCGCAAGCGCTTGTGCGCGGGCTCGACCTCGACTCGGTCTTCGCGATCCCGTTCGGGTTCCTCGAGCCGGCTGAGAACTGGGAGCCTTCGCGGGTCACCGTCGTCGGCGATGCCGCACACGGCATGTTGCCGACGCTCGGCATGGGTGCCAACCTTGCGCTGAATGACGCGGCGCTGCTGACCGAGCAGCTCGACCGCTACGGCCGTGGAGAGGTCGACCTGCTCGAGGCGATCGGTACGTACGAGGCGCAGATGCGCGACATCGCGTACCCGGTCTTGCGAATGACCCTGGACCACGACAAGAACTTCGGCGGCGGCGGACTCCAGAAGGCGATCGACGACGGCGAGACGATCTAACAGGGAACAGACGGACGCCGGGCAGGCCGGTGACCGACAACCGGTAGGTTCGTCCCCGTGAGCGAACCCCTGGCACCTGCGGCCGGAACGTGGTTGGGCATCGAGCGCCGATGGCTGACGCTGATCGCCGTGTGCGGCGCGACCTTCATGTTGTTGGTCGACATCACCATCGTGCAGGTCGCGCTGCCGACGATCGAACATCGCCTGCACGCCAGCTTCAGTGACCTGCAGTGGGTTATCGATGCCTACGCGTTGGCGATGTCGACCCTCATTCTCGTGTGGGGTTCGTCCGCCGACCGCTTCGGTCGCAAGCGCGTTTTCGTCTTTGGCTTAGGCCTATTCACTCTTGCCTCGCTGCTGTGCGGTGTCGCAACAAATGCGCCGATGCTCATCTGGTCGCGTGCCTTGCAGGGCATCGGCGGCGCCGCGCTGTTTGCGACCGGACTCGCGCTGATCGGGCAGGAGTTCCACGGACGCGAACGCGGCACGGCGATTGCGGCATGGGGTGCAACCGTCGGAGGTGCTGTCGCCGTCGGACCGCTCATCGGTGGAGCACTCACGAGCGGCTTCGGGTGGCGCTCGATCTTCTTCGTCAACGTTCCCGTCGGCATTCTCACCGGCTGGCTCGCGGTGACGCGGATGGTGAACATCAGCGATTCGGGCACGATCCGACTTGACGTGCCCGGCCTGGCAACGTTCTCGGGCTCCATGTTCCTGTTGGTGTTCGGCCTGATCCGGGCCAGCGCAGACGGCTGGACCAGCACGACAATCCTGACCCTGTTTGCCGGCGCGACCGTGCTCATGGTGCTTTTCGTATTTGCAGAGTTGCACCAAGAGCACCCGCTGCTTGATCTCTCACTGTTCCGAAAGCCGTCGTTCACCGGTGTCTCGATCGGAACGTTCGCGATTGGCGCCGGCATGTTCGCGCTGCTGCCTTACATCACGTTCTATCTACAGAACGACCTCGGCTACTCCCCGCTCCAGGGGGGCTTAAGGCTGCTGCCGTGCACGCTGCTCTGCTTCGTTGTGCCGCTCGTTATGCAGCGTGTTGCGGCGAGGTTGTCGCCGCGGCTGGGGTTAGCCATCGGTCTCGGCATCACTGGCGTGGGCCTGTTCGCGATGACGGTCGTCACCGCCAAATCGAGCTGGACTGCACTGATCCCCGGCTTGCTGCTCACCGGTCTCGGCATCGGCATCGCCAACCCGATGATCGCGAGGATCGCGCTCGGGGTCGTCGCGCCGGCCCGCAGTGGCATGGCGTCGGGGATCAACAACACATTCCGGATCGGCGGAGTCGCTACCGGAGTTGCTGCGCTGGGGGCCATCTTCCAGCAGAAGGTGACGACCTCACTTGCGAGCAACCTCGGGCATCCGGCGACGCAGCTCGCCAAGGTCGTGGCGTCTGCGGGTGTACGTGCAGCGGTTGCGTCGAGCTCTTCAACCCCCGGACTCGCCGTTGCCGCCCACGGTGCTTTCCTGTCGGGCCTGCGGCTGATCCTCGTGATCGGCGCAGTCGTAGTGATCGTCGGCGCGATTGCCGGCGCTGCACTCGTACGAAGCCGCGACTTCGCGAATCGCGCGCCGGCCGCGCCCGCACAGGAGCCAGCGGTCGCCGTCCGGGCTGATTGACCTAGCGCAGAACCTTGTTCGGGTCGTACAAGACGACCGTCCCGGCGACGAGATCGTGTAACGACTGGTGCTGCTTGCCGCTCACGAACATGATGAATGAGATAAGCAGGGTGATGACGCTGAGAATGCCATCGACGATTCGGCCGATGATCTCCCGCAGTGCCATGTAGCCCCACGACGCAGGCTTGTTCTGAGTGGGACGCCACGCCTTCATGTGCAGCACCGACAGCGCCGGTGTCGTGCCGCGGCGCCAGACGATCAGTCCCCAGATGAGGTACCCGATGCCCAGGGTCACGATGGCCAGCGGGATCGCCAGGAAGTACGCACCAATGCGTCGACCGACGCTGGCCAACTGGGTGCCGTTTGGCAGCATCAGCCCGCTAGTCGGGTCGAAGTACATTCCCGGCGGGACGTTGGTCGGGGCCATCTGTCCGTAGCCATATCCCGGCTGAACGGGCGGCGCCTGCTGGTAACCCGGATGCTGTTGGTACGGCGGTGGTTGCTGCCCGTACTGCGGCGGCTGCTGATAAGACGGCGGCGCTTGGTAGTTCGGCGGCGGCTGCTGGTAGGACGGCGGCGGTTGGTAACCCGGCGGTGGTTGGTAACTCGGCGGTGGCTGCTGGTAGGACGGCGGAGGCCCCGTCTGCGGTGGCGGCTCGTAAGCCGGCGGCGGCTGATAGGACGGCGGCGGCTCGTAGGCGGGCGGCGGTGCCGCTGCCTCGTTGGGATCGGTCGGCTCGGTCATCGGGAGCTTCCTTTGGCCTCGGCGTGACGGGTGCCTCGCCGCAGTCAAGCGAACCCGACCCCGAGGCCTTCTACGGAGGTCTTCTCGAGCCCCCGTGTCGGCCGAACTGTAGCGCCGACGCGAGGTCTGGCACTACCGCCCGCACAGCTAGCTGGCTTCGACCGCGGCCTTGATGCGCTGCGCGAACGCGTCGGCGTCCTTCTTAGCGGCCTTCAGAGCTGAACCGACGATGACCTTGCCGAAGCCGTGGCCGGCGAAGGAGTTGAAGATTGTGACCTTGGTCTGCCCGTTGCCCAGATCCTCGAGGTCGTAGCCACCTTCGGTGACTGTCACCAGGTTCTTTGACCGTTCCGTCCAACGAATCGTGGTGGGCGCTGAAAAACCGGTTAACTCGAACCGGCGATTCGACTTTAAGCCGGCGTCCTTGGCCCTGCTTACGAAGATCGTGCCCAACGCCGACGGGCCATCGGGCTCCTTGCGGATCTCGAGGATTCGCGGACTGAACTTGGGGTCGTTGGTGCCGGCGGCGAGGTACGCAAAGACCTCGTCGATCGGGCGATTGACTACGGCAGACCCACTGTATTGACCGGGCACGGGATCGCTCCTCATGTTGGTAGCTGGACGCGAGCCTATCCGCTTGGGCCGTAGGTAAGCTTCCGTATCTCGGTCAGGACCCGTACTGCGGCATCGGGGAGGAACAGGCGATGGCGATCATTCGCGCGGCTCTTGTGCAGACCAGCTGGACGGGCGACAAAGAGTCGATGATTGTGGCTCACGAGGACTACGCCAGGAAGGCGGCCGCGCAGGGCGCCCAGGCGATCTGCTTCCAGGAACTCTTCTATGGTCCCTACTTCTGCCAAGTGCAAGATGCCGCGTACTACTCCTACGCGGAATCGATCCCTGGCCCGACCACTGAGCGGTTCCAGGCGCTCGCCGCCGAACTTGGAATCGTGATGATCCTGCCCATGTACGAGCAGGAGCAGCCCGGCGTCTTGTACAACACCGCCGCAGTTGTCGACGCCGACGGCAAGTACCTCGGCAAGTACCGCAAGCACCACATCCCGAACATCAACGGCTTCTGGGAGAAGTTCTACTTCCGGCCCGGCAACCTCGGCTTCCCGGTGTTCGACACTGCGATCGGCAAGATCGGTGTCTACATCTGCTACGACCGACACTTTCCTGAAGGCTGGCGTGCGCTCGGCCTCAACGGCGCACAGATTGTCTTCAATCCGTCAGCTACGTCGCGCGGTCTTTCGTCGTACCTCTGGAAGCTCGAGCAGCCGGCCGCAGCGGTCGCGAACGAGTACTTCATCGGCGCGATCAACCGGGTCGGCGTCGAGGATCTCGGTGATGACGACTTCTACGGCACAACGTACTTCGTTGACCCCGAGGGCAAGTTCGTCGGCGATGTCGGCGACCCCTACTCACCCGACCTGGTCGTCCGCGACCTCGACATGGATTTGTTGACCGAGGTTCGCAATCGCTGGGCGTTCTATCGCGACCGGCGCCCTGAGGCGTATGGCGACCTCACCCGGCCTTAGGGAAGCGACATGACGATCCTGGTGAAGAACGGCACCGTTGTGAGTCCGACGGGTGCGATTGCTGCTGACGTGTTGATCGACGGTGAGCGCATCGTCGCACTTCTCGAACCTGGGACGACGAGGCTTGGCGCCGATCTCGAATCGAGCGCCGACGTCGTCATCGACGCGGCCGGCAAGTACGTCGTGCCTGGCGGTGTCGACGGACATACGCACATGCAGATGCCATTCGGCGGGACGCAAGCATCGGACACCTTCGAGACCGGCACCCGCGCTGCGGCATGGGGCGGTACGACGACCATCATCGACTTCGCGATCCAGCGCACCGGCGAGCGGGTGCTCGACGGCTTGGCCGCGTGGCACGAAAAGGCTGACGGCAACTGTGCGATCGACTACGGATTCCACCAGATCATCGGTGGGGTCGATGATGAGTCGTTGAAGGCCATGGACGAGCTGGTCAGCGAAGGCATCACCAGTATCAAGTTGTTCATGGCGTACCCAGGCGTCTTCTACTCCGACGATGGCCAGATCGTGCGCGCGATGCAGACGGCTGCGGCCAACGGCTCGCTGGTCATGATGCATGCGGAGAACGGCATTGCCATTGACGTGCTTGTTGCGCAGGCCATCGCGCGCGGCGACACCGCGCCGCGCTACCACGGGCTCACCAGGCCGTGGGAGACCGAGGAAGAGGCCACCCACCGCGCAATCATGCTCGCGCGGATGACCGGCGCGCCGCTGTACATCGTGCACATGTCGGCGAAGCAGGCGGTCGCGACGTTGGCCGCTGCTCGCGACGACGGTTGGAATGTCTTCGGCGAGACGTGTCCGCAGTATCTCTACCTCTCGCTGGAAGAACACTTGTCGGCGCCGGATTTCGAGGGTGCGAAGTACGTGTGCTCAACGCCGTTGCGTTCACGCGCCGAAGGGCACCAGCACGAGTTGTGGAAGGCGCTGCGCACCAACGACCTTTCGGTTGTCAGCACCGATCACTGCCCGTTCTGTATGAAGGAGCAGAAGGAGCTCGGCATTGGCGACTTCTCCAAGATTCCGAACGGGATCGGCGGCGTCGAGCACCGGATGGACCTGATCTACCAAGGTGTCGTCGACGGCCAGATCACTCTCGCCCGCTGGGTGGAGCTGTGCTCAACGACGCCCGCCCGGATGTTCGGCCTCTATCCACGCAAGGGCGTGATCGCACCCGGTTCCGACGCCGATGTCGTGGTGTACGACCCGAACGCGACCACGCGCATCTCCGTCGACACTCATCACATGAACATGGACTACTCCGCGTGGGAAGGCTTCGAGGTCGCTGGTCGAGTCGACACCGTCATCTCGCGCGGCACCGTCGTCGTCCGCGATCGTGAGTTTGTCGGATCGAAGGGTCACGGACATTACCTGAAGCGCGGCCAGTCGCAGTACTTGCTCTAACAGCTGTTCACAAAAGGGAGACATACCGATGGAGTTCGGCGTCGTGCTGCAATGCAACCCGCCGGCATGGCGCACGGTCGAGTTGGCCAAGCAGGCCGAGTTGGCCGGCTTCGGCTACGTGTGGACCTTCGACTCGCACCTGCTATGGCAGGAGCCGTACGTCATCTACAGCCAGATCCTGTCGGCGACACATCGCGTCATCGTCGGCCCGATGGTCACGAATCCAGCCACTCGCGACTGGACGGTCACAGCATCAACGTTCGCCACACTGAACGAGATGTTCGGCAACCGCACGGTGTGCGGGATCGGGCGTGGCGACTCGGCGGTGCGGGTCATCAACGGCAAGCCCGTGACGCTTTCTGAGCTTCGCGAGGCCATCGGCGTCATTCGCAAGCTTGCCAACGGCGACGCGGCGCAATACAAGGACAGCACATTGCGCTTAACCTGGAATCCGCACAGCCGGCTCGACATCTACGTCGCGGCGTACGGTCCCAAGGCGCTTGCACTCACCGGCGAAGTCGGCGACGGATTTATCTTGCAGCTCGCCGATCTCGCGGTCGCCGAGTGGAGCATCAAGGCGGTGCGCGATGCTGCGGTGGCGGCCGGTCGCGATCCCGCATCGGTGAAGATCTGCGTCGCGGCACCCGCCTACGTCGGTACCGACATCAATCACCAGCGCGAGCAATGCCGATGGTTCGGCGGCATGGTCGGCAACCACGTCGCCGACATCGTCGCTCGATACGGAGCGGACGGCGGCCCGGTGCCGCAGGCGTTGACCGATTACATCGCGGGACGTCAAGGCTACGACTACAACGAACACGGTCGAGTCGGAAACACTCACGCCGATTTCGTGCCCGACGAGATTGTCGATCGTTTCTGCCTGCTAGGTACCGCTGACGAGCACATCGACAAGTTGCGAGCGTTGAAGGCGCTTGGTGTCGACCAGTTCGCGGTCTACCTGCAACATGACGCGAAAGAAGCGACCCTGCAGGCGTATGCCGACAAAGTGATTCCGGCACTCGCTGACACGGTGGCAGCGAAGTCCTGAGGCTTTGGGTGGCGCGCGGCCTGACTACGCGACGCTGGGCCGACCGTGGTCGGTGAGCAGCTTTATCGCGAGCGCGCCGAGCACGGTGCCCATCACATAGCGCTGTGCACGGACCCATCCTGGCCGCCCGCTGAGTACGCGGGCGATCGTGCCGGCGGCCAGCACGATGCAGAAATTGACCGTAAGCGAAACCAGGATCTGGATCGCACCAAGAGTGAATCCCTGTAGCGCCAAGTGCCCTTGCGCTGGGCGCTCGAACTGAGGGATCAGGGACAGGTACATGATGGCGATCTTCGGGTTGAGAAGCGCGGTCATCAGGCCCATCGAGAAGAGACGTCGGCCTGAGTCATGCGACAGTCGAGTGGGCGCGAATAGAGACGCACCACCGGGTCGCAATGCTTTGAAGGCGAGCCACCCGAGGTAACACGCGCCAGCGAGCTTGACCGTGAGATACAGATCGGGCACCGCGACGAACAGAGCTGAGAGCCCAACGTTGGTGGCAGTGAGGTAGACCAAGAAACCCAGCGCAATTCCGCCAAGCGAGATCAGGCCGGCGCGCCGACCTTGAGTGACAGTGCGCGACACGAGGTACATCATGTTTGGCCCGGGCGTCAGAACCATTGCCAACGCAACGGCCATGACCCCGAGCACCGCCGCCGAAGTTAGCATCGCGCCATTGTCACACCAGGTCGGTGAGGGCGGCATCCGGATTTGGTGGGGTGTGCACTCGCGAGCCGATGAGCGCGGCGATCAGACACGCGCCGGCTCCGACGAGCAGGGCGATGCGAGGGCCACCAGCCGAGCTGATCCAGCCAGAGAGCACGCTGCCGATCGGCGTGGTACCGAGGTACACAAACACGAACAGCGCCATGACCCTGCCGCGGTACGCCGACGAGGAGTGTAGTTGCAGCGTCGTGGACGTGAGGGTCACGAACGAGAACGCGGCTGCGCCTGTGACGACGAGTGCCACGCAGGCTGTGACGATGTTGGGCGCCGCTGCGGTGGCTGCTAGACAGACGCCAAAGGCAGCCGAAGCCGCGACGAGGTAGATACGCCGGGGGTGGTGGATGAGACCCACACTGAACGACCCGGCGATCGAACCGACGCTGAGCATTGTTGTCATCAGCCCGTAGGTGCCGCCCGACCCATGGAACGTCTTGCTGGCGAACACCGGCAGGATCACCGCGAAGTTGAATGCAAGCAACCCGACCAGCGACATCATCGTCAGAGGCAGCCACAGCTGTTCGCGGCTGCGCGCGTACCGGACGCCGTCGCGCACGCCGCCAGGGCTCGTTGTCGACTTGTGCACCGACGCGAGCGGACGAATCGCGAGCAACGCAGCGATGACCGCAATGTAAGAGATGGCGTTCACCGCGAAGCAAGGCGTCGTGCCAACAGTGACGATCAGCGCGCCGGCAATTGCCGGACCAACCACCCGCGCGCTGTTCATGACGACGCCGTTCAGACTGACCGCGCTCGCGAGGTCGCCTGGTGGCACCAACGAGCTGACGAACGCTTGCCGGGCGGGGGAGTCGACGATCGAGATGAAGCCGCCGATCACGCCAACGGTCACGACCAGGCCGACGGACGCCGAGCCCGACGCCGCCACCGCCCACAGGAGTGCGGCCAACAAACCGAAGGCAGCTTGCGTCGCGATGAGCAGCTTTCGCAGGTCGACCCGATCGGCGATCGAGCCACCCCAGGGGCCGAAAATCAGCGACGGGACGCCGCCCGCGGCGAGCACCAGACCCAGTGAGGCGGCGGATCCGGTGAGTTGCAAGACCAGCCAGCCGATCGCTGTCTGCTGCAGGAACGTACCGCTGGCCGAGGCGACCTGACCGATGAAGTACAGCCGAAACGGTTTCGATCGCAGGGCCCGGAACGAGCCGCGGTGGACGTGCTCCGCGGGTACCCCCGTGCGCGCCGAGGCCTCGGAGACAACGGAGAGTGAGTCACGTTCCATGGCACGAGAACGTTAGCCGCTCCTCGCCGCGAAGCGTCGGTAGGATTCGGCGATGCAGACCGATGAGGCGTCGCCGGGGTACATCCGCGGCGGTGGCGGCGTTGTCGATCCCCGTCGGCTGTTCCGCGTCGTTGTCGGCTTAGCCATCGGGCTGGTCGCCGTGCTCGTGGTGGTGCTCGCGATTCAAGCGGTGCACAAGAACGCACGCATCGACGGTCTGCAGCGTCGTGGGGTGCCGGTGGACGTTACCGTGACGGACTGCCTCGGCATTCTTTCGGGCACCGGAGTCACCGTTGCCTACTTCCAGTGCAGCGGCTCATTTGAGCTGGGCGGCCATAGCTACCACGCCGTCATCGACGGCTCCCACATCAACCACCAAGCTGGTGATGTGGTGCAGGCGGTCGCGGACCCCAAGCACCCGACGTCCATCTCATTGGCGAGTTCGCTGGTGAGTGCCCACTCGTCGTGGCGCGCTTTCATCGGCGCCGGTGTTCTTTTCGTGCTGCTGCTGCTGATGATTGCTGGAGTTTGGTGGTGGTCGCGACGCAACTCAGCCCAGCGCCCCCCTGATGGGGATGCGCTGGGCTGAGTTACTGGTGTCAGATTGCTGCTGTCAGATTGCGCCGGCGCCGTGTTCCTCCGTGCGCACACGGACGACGTCGCCGACCGGGACGGACCAGACCTTGCCGTCACCGATCTTGCCGGTACGTGCGCTTGCAACGATGGCGTCGATGATTTTGTCGGCGTCCTCGTCATCGACAAGGATGTCGATGCGTACCTTGGGAATTAGGTCAACCACATACTCGGCGCCGCGATAGACCTCGGTGTGGCCTCGTTGCCGACCAAAGCCTCTCACTTCGCTCGTCGTCATCCCGGTCGCGCCGGCTTCGAGCAGAGCAGCTTTGACCTCATCGAGCTTGAACGGCTTGATCACGGCCGTGATCAGTCTCATGCACGTCTCCCGCTCTTGTTCGATTGCCGCATTTGCTGATAGGCGAGGTCGTCGTCACGGATGTGCTTGCGCCACAGCCACATCGCAATGGCGAACCAGCCAGCCGTGATGAAGGCCCATGCGGCGGCGAAGAACAGCTGGCCGCCGACCGCAGAGATGATGCAGATGCCGAGTGCAACCAACGACATGAAGGCGAACCCTCGCCACACCCACGGCGACTGCACGGACCGGCTGCCGTCCGGCAGGCGGAACCGTTTCGGATTTTGCTGTACTGCCATCGCCGATCCCATCGCCAGGCTCCGTCTCTTTGAGTATATGACCGGTGCGAACGCGTGACTTCTCTGTACGGACCTAGTCCTCGGGGTACGCCTCTTCGCCGTGGATGGCCAAGTCGCCGATCTCGAGATCCTCGTCCGACATCCGCAACGGCGTGAAGATGCTGATGACCTTCAAGATGATGAACGTCACGAGCGCGTCCCAGACGATGATGGTGAGTGCGGCGAGCAGCTGCTCCTCGATCAGCTTCCACGAGTGCGGGTGCCCGAAGATCAACCCGCTCGCAGCGAACTGACTGCCGCTCGTGGTGAACGGATAGACCACGACGCTCGGGTCGGCAAAGAATCCGACCAGAATGCCTCCGCAGAGTCCGGCGATGCCGTGCGTGTAGAACACACCCATGGCGTCGTCGACCCGCTTGATGAGAACCGGCTGCAGGTAGGTCCACGCGACCCAGACGATGGCCGAGGCGATGATGCCCTCGAGCATGGCACCCAAGCCGTTGACGAAACCGGCACCGGGGGTGATTGCCACCAACCCCACGATCATGCCGTTCACGGCACCGAGGAACGTCGGCTTCTTTGACTTGCTCAGGAACATGTCGAACAACACCCAGGTCAGCAGAGCGGACACCGTGGCGATGTTCGTGTTGAGCACAGCAGTCGCGGCGTCGGCGCTGGCGAAGTACGGGTCGCCTCCGTTGAAGCCGTTCCAGCCGAGCCAGATGATGCCGGCACCTATCGAGACGAGCGGCAGGCTGTGCGGGATGAACTTCGCGCGGTCGCGAGCGAGTCGCGGCCCAATGATCCACGCTGCAACGAACCCACTGGTACCGGCGGCCAGGTGGATGACGTAACCACCCGAGTAGTCGACCGCGCCTTCGTGCGCCCAGTAGCCGCCACCCCAGATCAGCATCGCGTTCACCGCGTAGACGAACGTCGTCCACAGCGGAACGAAGATGATCCAGACCTTGATCTTGATGCGCCCGATGACGCTACCGAGGAACAGCAGCGGCGTGATCGCGGCGAACACGAACTGGAAGTAGAACAACGCAGCTGTTGCCTGGCTCAGCGGCAGCGATGTGCCGCCGTTCGCGGTCAGTGTGGCTTGGCTGGTTTCGGACGTACCACGTAAGGAGGTTTCTGGATGTCCGACGAAGTTGTAGAAGAAGTTCTTGAAGAAGTTGCCGCCGTACGTGTAGTTCCAGGTGTTCGCGGTGCCGCCGCCGACAGGTGAGCCGAAGCCCATCTTGTAGGCCCACAACACCCAGACGATGAGGACGGCGGAGAAGCCGCTGAACGCCATGAACATGGTGTTCACGACCCACTTCTTCGGTACGAGACCGCCGTACAGAACCGCCAGGCCGGGCACGCTCATCAAACCAACGAAGGTGGCCGCTGTGAGCTGCCACGAGTTGCTGCCGGTGTCTAACCACGACGGCTGACACGCGGCCGGTAGGGCGGTAGCGGTGCACGTGTTCGCTGCTTGGTGCACTGCCGTCGCGAGCTCGATTAACAACGGGCCCTCCTTGTCCACGGTTAGGGCAAACGGCCGTGCGGCCGCGCACCGAATCGGGCAGAACATAAGGGGGCCGTGTTTCGTCAATTCGACGTGTTTATTGCGGGTGTGTTAACTGCCGTCGGGATGCTCGATAGGCTCGTGGCGTCGCTATGCAGGGGCGGTAGCTCAGCCGGTCAGAGCAGCGGACTCATAATCCGTCGGTCCTGGGTTCGAGCCCCAGCCGCCCCACCAGTCCCAAATTTCACTGGCAGCATTGGTCGATCCGCAGCGCGCTCAGCGTTTCGTGTAGGTGCTGGACTTGTCCTCGCCGCTGGCAGCTCGGTATGCCTTGAGCCCCTGCTGCGTGACCGCGTTCCACTGGAACAGCTCCTGCCCGGCCGGCACCCGACCCACGTACCGGTTGTTGTTCAGCACCAGATGAGCGTTTTCCGCTGCACTGCCAGCTGGCGCATCGCGGAACAGCATCACGGGGTCGCTCGACTTCGTCGATTCGATGACGTTGTCGGTGATCGTGGTGTCGTGAATGTAGTACTGCAACAACAGCTCGGGCGACCCGTCGTTCAAGGTGTTGTTGCCGATCAGAGTGTTGCCGCTGACCGTGATGTCGAAGTCTTGCCCGCGTAGCTCGTCGTAGCCGCCGAGAGAAAGCCCGGTGTACCGGCTGCCGGTTACAAAGTTGCCAGTGACCTGGACGTCGCTTGCGCTGCCTTTGGCCCACTCGGAGGCCACCTCGATCCCGATGTCGGACAGCGACACCCGGTTGTTGGCAATCTTGATGGATCGACCCCCGTCGACGTAGATGCCGTCGGCGCAGTTACACCACCCGTCGTCCCAATAGGCGGGGTTGCCCTCGCTGATGATGCGAGAAACCGTGTTGCGCGCGATGATGCCGTTGCGGGCCTGATTGACCCCCGTGTAACGGGCTGGACCAGAGATCGTCGGCTCGAACCCGATCGCGTCGATGCCGATGTTGTTGTTGTCGTGGATGACGTTGTCGGTGATGGCCCAACCGTCGACGTTTCCGTTGAGTACCAAGGATTCGCTGGCACCGAGTACCAAGTGGTCGAGCTCGTTTCCGACGATGCTGACGTTGGAGATCGGCTTGGTGGCGTCGCGCCCGTATACCGCGATCCCGTGCGCGTTCATGTCCATGCTGCCCAACGTGGGGTTGTCGTTGCCCAGGTCGTGAATGTGGTTGTTTCGCAAGCTGATGGCGTTGCCTGACCCGGTGACGTAGATGCCGATGGGCACCTTGTTGATGGACGTCGTGCGGTAGCCGGTGATGGTCAGGCCCTCAACAGTGATGAACGAACTGTTGCGGATGTCGACCATGCCGCTGTCGTCGTCCGGTGGGGTAAGCCCTTTGCCGTCGAGCACGGGCTTGGCGCCGGGCGCCGCTTCAAGGGTGACGTGGCTGCGGTTGAAGAGTTTGACCCGTTCCTTCGCATACCGGCCACCGGCGAATATCACTGTGCCGCCGATCGCGCCGAGCCGGTCGGCCGCGACCTGGGGCGTCTTCAACGGAGAGGTCACCGAACCGCTGTTGTGGTCAGAACCCGTCGGTGAGACATAAAGGGTCATTGCGGCCGCCGCAGTGGTCGTGCCAGTGAGTGCGACTGCCTGCACCTGGACGGCGGAGGCGCCGATCAGGACGGAAATCGAACCCACCACGATGGCCGCTCGACGAATGCCGCGAATATGAGAATTGACGATCGACATGGTTCCCGCCCCAGGTGAGTGTGTCGGGAACATAGCAGCGGAAAAGAGCCCGCGGACGCTCTGAAAATCAAGTGAGCAATCAGGACTGCGCGCTTCGGGGCACCAGGTGAACGCTGACCCCGGCCCGACGCAAGTCGTCGAGCGCAGACTCGTCGGCACCGTCGTCGGTGATCAGCTCGGTGACTCGCGAGATCGGGCAGATGCGAGCGAGCAACACCCGGCCGATCTTCGATCCGTCGGCGACCATGATGCATCTCGCCGACCGCTCGATCATGCACGCATTTGTGTGCGCTTCGACTTCATCGTGGGTGGTGAGACCGCCGGCTGCGCTGATCCCGTCGACCCCGACGACCGCGACTTCGATGTTGAGGCCCATGAGCGTTTGCTCCGCCAGCGGCCCGACTACCTCATACGATTGCGCCCGCGCGACGCCGCCGGTCATGATGATCTTGATCCGCGGTCGCAGCGCCAGCTCTGCGGCGATGTTGAGCGCGTTCGTGACGACCGTGAGATCAACGCGGGCCGCAATTCTGCGGGCGACCTCGCTGGTCGTCGTCCCCCCGGTGAGGCCCAGGGTCAACTGGCCGCGCGGCAGCAGCGACGCTGCCATCGCTGCGATCTGACGCTTCTGCTCACGGTGCTGGCCGCCGCGATAGCGAACGGGTAGCTCGTACGCAACCGCCTGAGCCAGCGCACCGCCGTGCGTGCGCGACAGCAGATGCTGGTCTTCGAGCATCTGGAGGTCGCGGCGAAGTGTGGCCGCGGACACCCCGAACTCTGCGGCGAGTTCGCTCGCGTTCAACGAGTTGACGGCCGCGAGCCGCTCAAGAATGGAGGACACTCGCTCCGCTCGGCGGGTCGATACCGCAGCGATGACAACCTCCCGCGCAAGAACGTGCAATCGAACGTGTTCGCTACGACGCGAATTCGCAACGATTCTTCCATCATCGGACGCTCGAAACAGCGCTTACCAGCAGTCAGGCACGTTGAGCGCGAATCGTGGCTAGGTCGCGGCCAAGTTCCGAATTGTGCCGTTTTCCTTGATTCCGGCCAGCAAGCGTCGATGCGGTATCGAGGAGCGAGCGTGCCGCGGTCCCGTGGCAGGCCTTATCTCCCCGAGTCGGAGGGCTCCACCCATGGTCAGCGCACCGGCGGCCCCAGTACTCGCGGACAGCGCAGCCAGCCTCGACATCAACGCCCTTCTCGGCGTGCTCGGCAAGGTCAAGGGCGGCGACTTCAGCGCTCGGCTGCCGCTCGACTGGACCGGAGTGGCCGGCAAGGTGGCCGACGGCGTCAACGAGGTCATCTCCTACAACCAGGCGCTCGAGACCGAATTAGCCAGGGTCAGCCAGGTCGTGGGCAAGGACGGCAGGTTCTCCCAGCGCGCGGCTCTCGGGGGACGCTGGTCGGGCGCAGTCGACTCGGTCAACAGCCTGATCGATGACCTCGTGCTACCCACCATCGAGATGCAGCGTGTCATCGGAGCGGTTGCTGATGGCGACCTGAGCAAGAAAGTCTCCGCTGATGTGCGCGGCGAAATGCTCGAACTGAAGAACACCATCAACGCCATGGTCGTGCAGCTGAACGGCTTCATCTCCGAGGTCACCCGCGTTACTCGCGAGGTCGGCACCGAGGGCAAGCTGGGCCAGGCCGCCGCCGTGACAATCGAGGTCGGCGGCGTCTGGAAGGACCTCACCGACAACGTGAACCTGATGGCCGGGAACCTGACCGGTCAGATGCGTAACATCGCCGAGGTTACGACCGCGGTGGCCAACGGCGACCTGAGCAAGAAGATCTCAGTCGAAGCCCGAGGCGAGTTCCTCGTCCTGAAGAACACCATCAACGCGATGGTCGACCAGCTGAACGCGTTCTCCGGGGAAGTAACCCGTGTCGCCCGCGAGGTCGGCGTCGAAGGCAAGCTTGGTGGCCAGGCGCAATCCAAGGAAGTCGGCGGAGTCTGGAAAGACCTCACCGACAACGTGAACCAACTTGCCGCCAACCTCACCAACCAGGTCCGCGCCATTGCAGAGGTCGCAACTGCAGTGACCGAGGGAGACCTCACCCGGCAGGTTCGCGTTGAAGCCAGCGGCGAGGTTGCCGGGCTCAAGGACAAGCTGAACGAGATGATTCGCAACCTGCGCGAGACGACCCAGCAAAACGTCGAGCAGGACTGGCTGAAGACCAACCGCGAGCACTTCACCCGCATCTTGCAAGGACAGCGCGACCTTGCCGCGACAGCGGGGATGATTCTCTCCGAACTCGCCCAACTCGTCTCGGCCCAGCACGCTGTCTTCTACTCGATGACCAGCGGCTCGGCAGGTAGCGAGCCGGTCTTGGAGCTACTCGCCGGCTACGGCTTCGAGGAGCGCAAGAACATCTCGACGTCGTTCCGCCTTGGGCAGGGGCTCATCGGGCAGTGTGCGAAGGAGAAGAAGCGCATCCTGCTCACGCAGGTCCCAGACGACTACGTCAAGATCAGTTCGGGCCTTGGTGAAGCGACCCCATTGAACATCATCGTGTTGCCAGTGCTGTTCGAAGGTTCCGTGCACGCAGTTGTCGAACTCGCGTCTTTCTCGGCTTTCAGCCCGATCCACCAGACGTTTCTCGACTCGATCACGGAGAGCATCGGCCTCGTTCTCAACACGATCGAGGCGAACACGGTCACCGAGAACCTGCTCGTGCAGTCACGCTCTCAGGCCGAAGAGCTCCGCTCACAGCAAGAAGAGCTGCGTGAGTCGAACGAAGACCTAGGGCGCCAGGCGAAGCTTCTTGCGGAGCAGAACATCGAAGCGGAAAGCCGCAACCACGAGGTCGAGCAAGCAAAGCAGCTGCTGGAGGAAAAGGCGGGCCAGCTCGCGATCTCGTCGAAGTACAAGTCGGAGTTCATCGCGAACATGTCGCACGAGTTGCGTACGCCGCTGAACAGCCTCCTGATCCTCGCCGAGCAGCTTGAGGACAACCCAGATCAGACGATGACCGTCAGGCAGGTCGAATATGCCAGCGTGATTCTTGCATCGGGTCGAGATTTGCTCGAGCTTCTCAACAACATCCTCGATCTCGCGAAAGCGGAATCGGGCACCGTCGTGGCCGACTTGACCACCTCCGTTGTTGATGAACTTCGCAACGCGCTGTTCCGCGAGTTCGAACACGTGGCGCAAGCGAGGTCTCTCGGATTCTCCATCGACGTCGCGCCCGACGTCCCTCACTCCATCGTCACGGACCCGCAAAGATTCCGCCAGATCATGAAGAACCTGTTGGCGAACGCATTCAAGTTCACCGAGCGGGGCGACGTTCGAATGCGCATCGCGATGGCGCACGACGGGTGGAGTCGCGACATCGAGTCGTTGCGAGACGCGACCGATGTGCTTTCTATTGCCGTGCGCGACACCGGCATCGGCATCGGAGTGCAAGAGCAGCAACGCATCTTCGAGGCATTTGCGCAAGGAGACGGCGGAACGGCTCGCCAGTATGGCGGTACCGGTCTCGGGCTGTCGATCAGCCGCGAACTCGTGACACTGCTCGGCGGCGAAATCAGTGTCACGAGCACGCTCGGGCAGGGCAGCACGTTCACCGTCTACCTGCCCCTGAGCCGCGGCGCGACCGTCACCGCAGCTTTCGCTACCGAGTCCGCGGCCAAGTCAAAGGCACTGCACGCGCGCAGCCAAAACGAGGGCCTCGACACCCGGCCCTTCGAAGGACGCAAGATCCTTGTCGTCGATGACGACTACCGCAACGTCTTCGCGCTCACCGCGTTGCTCGAGCGCGGCAACGCTGAGGTCGTCTCCGCCGAGAGCGGCCAGCAGGCACTCTCACTGCTTGCGCAGTCGCCCGAAATCGACCTCGTGCTGATGGACATCATGATGCCGGGGATGGATGGCTACGCGACCATGCGTGCTATCCGGCTCCTCGATGACTTTGCCGGCTTGCCCATCATTGCTGTTACCGGCAAGGTCATGGACGGCGAGCGCGAGCGCTGCGTCGACGCCGGCGCGAATGACTACGTCCCGAAACCCGTCGACACCGTCGAGTTGCTGGCCGCCATCGGACCGTGGCTGCCGGTGCTCATGCCGCCGATTCCGTGACCACCAAGCTCGGATGGACCGCGCCCATCCTGATGATCGACGACAACCCCACCAAGCGGTTCGCGTTGCGGGCTATCTTGGAGCCCCTCGGCTTGCCGATCGTGGAGGCCAGCTCAGGACTTGACGGTCTGCGTTGCTTGGTAATGCAGGATTTCGCGGTCATCTTGCTCGATGTGCGGATGCCGGTCATGGACGGCTTCGAGACTGCGGCGTTGATTCGACAGCGCAAGCAATCCGAGCTGACCCCGATTATTTTCATCACTGCTCACAACAAAGACGAGTTCGAGCACGACGATCACTACGCCGAGGGCGCCGTCGACTTCATGATGGCGCCAGTTGCTCCCGACGAGCTGCGGGCCAAGGTCAAGGTCTTTGCGCAACTGTTTGCGCAGGCTGCGGTTCTCGCGGAACAAGCGCGTGAGCTGCAGGTGGCGACCGAGGAGATGGGAATCCTCAATCGCGAGTTGACGGCGATTGCCCGACGCGATGCTCTCACCGGGCTGCGCAATCGGCGGGCACTTACTGAGGACCTCGAGCTGTATGAGTCGCACGCAGCTCGGTACGGCCATAGCTACTGCATGGCCATGCTCGACATCGACCACTTCAAGGCCTACAACGACACGTTCGGGCACCAAACTGGCGACGAGATTCTGCAACTGTTCGCCGAACAGTTGACCGTGCTGCTCCGCGACGGAGACACCCTGTATCGCTACGGCGGCGAGGAGTTCGTCGCCATCTTCCCGGAGCAGTCCCTTGAGTCCGGCGGCTTGGCGGTGGAGCGAATGCGGTCAGGCATCGAAGCATTGAAGCTGGCGCATCCGACCGCTGAGAATGGGATCCTCACCTTCAGTGCGGGCCTGGCGATCTTGACCTCCGGGTCCGGACGCCTCAGCGGCGACGTGCTCTTGGAGGCGGACGCCGCGTTGTACCGCGCAAAGGCGCTGGGCCGCAATCGCATCGAATACACCGGTCGCGTGCTTGAAACGACGATCACAGAAGCGACCGCGTGAACCCGGATTTGACGCAGGGCCGGGCCGTGAGATTAAGGTAAGCCTTACCTAAGTCTCAGCAGATCGGCGACCATGCGGAACTCGAACGTTGCGGTGCGATGCATGGCGGCCGGCGCTGTTGCCGCGCTGCTTGCGAGCGGATGTTCATCGGCGAGCGGTAGTGGCAGCGGGTCACAGACGATCACCCTCTACAACGCCCAACACGAGCAGACCACCGACGCGCTGATCACCGCGTTCACCCAGCAGACCGGCATCAAGGTGAAAGTGCGAAGCGACGACGAGGATGTGCTGACCGCACAGCTCGAGCAAGAAGGCTCGAAGTCGCCGGCGGATGTCTTCTACACCGAGAACTCACCGTGGCTAGCTCAGCTTGATGAGAAACACCTGCTCGCTCCCGTCGACGCCGCGACCCTGCATCAGGTGCCTGCGACGGACAGCGCCTCGACCGGCGACTGGATCGGGGTGTCGGCCAGGGTCTCGGTACTTGTCTACAACAGCGACAAGCTGAAGGCGGCGCAGTTGCCGACGTCGATCCTTGATCTCGCTGACCCGCAGTGGAAAGGCAAGCTCGAGCTTGCTCCGGCCGAGACCGACTTCTGGCCCGTTGTGAGCTCGGTCGCCAAAGCCTACGGCGACGCCAAGGCCTTGGCGTGGCTGAAGGGTCTGAAGAGCAATGCGGCCCCGAACGACAACATCCCCGACAACGAGACCGTCGTGAGCGATGTCAACAAGGGCACCGGCGACATGGGTCTGATCAATCACTATTACTTCTATCGCCTCCAGGCGGAGATCGGTAAGCCCGCCGTGCGCTCCGCACTGGCGTTCTTCGCCCCGCACGACCCGGGCTACGTCCTCGATATCTCTGGTGCCGCGATCCTGAAGTCGAGCAAGCACCAAGCGGCGGCACAGAAGTTCGTCGCGTTCCTCACCAGCGCGGCCGGGCAGACGATCCTGGCGCACAGCGACAGCTTCGAGTATCCGATCGGCGACAATGTCGCGGCGAATTCAGAGCTCCCGGCGTTCGCTTCGTTGCAGCCGAACTCGTTCAGTGTGGCCGACCTCGGGACCGGCGACGATGCCAAGACGCTGCTGCAAGAGGCGCAGCTCCTCTAGATCCGCGACAATCTGAAGGATCATGACGAGCTCAACAGCCACTGCCGCGCCCGCCGCGCCACGTGTAGCCCGTGCCCGCCGCGGCCGCGCCGGCTGGGTTGTCTACGTCAGCATCTTCATCGCGCTGGCCCTGCTGTCGCCGCTGGTGCTGGTAGCGCTCGACGCTCGGCGGGCAGGCTGGACCGAGATCCACCGCGTGCTGTTTCGGGCGCGGTCGCGGCAGCTGCTGGTAAACACCGTCGAGCTGTCGGTGGTGGTTGTCACCGCGGCGGCGGTCATTGGGACGGCCGCTGCGTGGTGCACGGAACGCTGCGCGCTTCCGCTGCGCAGGCTCTGGACCGTCTTGCTGGTCTTGCCGATCGCCATCCCTGACTTTGTCGCTGGCTACGCGTGGCACTCCATCCGACCGAGTTTCACCGGCTTGTGGGCCGCTGCGTTGGTCATGACGTTGTCGACGTACCCGCTTATCTATCTCCCGGTCGCCGCCGCATTGCGCCGCGCAGACCCCGGAGTCGACGAGGTTGCCCGCAGCCTTGGTCTCGGACGGTTTGCAACGTTCCTGCGGGTTACGGTTCCGCAGCTGCGGCCGGCGTTGATCGGCGGCTCGCTTGTCGTCGTGCTGACGTTGCTGTCGGAGTACGGCGCGTTCGAGATCGTGCACTTCCAGACGTTCACCACCGAGATCTTCACCGAGTTTCAGTTCGACCAAGCGGCAGCGTCTGCATTGTCCGTGCCGTTGGTGCTTCTCGGGTTGCTGGTGCTTACCGGTGAATCGCGTATCGGTCGACGCGGACGAGTCAGTCGCACCGCGTCTCAAGCTGCGCGGATGGCGCGACGCCGCCGGCTGGGTTATGCCACCGCGCCGGTGCTCGCGGCAATGAGTGCGCTGATCGCGCTAGCCGTCGGTGTCCCGATCGGCACCCTCATCTACTGGATGCAACGAAGCGAGCGCAGCACGTTGCCGGCGGCCGCGACAGTCGGAAAGGCGACGTGGGCGACTATCGACTACAGCGCCCTCGGTGCATTGGTCGCCGTCGCTCTCGCGCTGCCGATCGCGATCATGGCCGTGCGTCGCGCGTCGACGGTCCGCCGGTTGATCGAGCGCAGTACCTACCTCACCCAATCGCTGCCGGGTGTGGTGATCGCGCTCAGTTTGGTCTTCTTCTCGATCCGGTACGCGTATCCGCTGTACCAGACCAGCTTCTTGCTGGTGGCCGCGTACGCGATCCTGCATTTCCCGCTTGCGCTCGTGTGTGTCAAAGTCTCGGTCGTGCAAGCTCCACCGCGACTCGGCGACATCGCCCGCTCACTCGGCAAGGGTCCGGCCGCGGTGTTCGCCCGTGTGACGTTGCCATTGATCGCCCCCGGATTGATCGCAGGCTTCTGCCTGGTTTTTCTTACTGCGACGACCGAGCTGACGGCGACCCTTGTGCTCGCACCGACTGGCGTGCACACGTTGGCGACTCAGTTCTGGGCTTATCAAAGTGAAGCCGCTTACGGCGCTGCGGCTCCGTATGCCCTGGTCATCATCGCGCTTGCCGCAGTGCCGGGCGCGCTGCTGGGCTTGTGGTTCGACCGCGAGCGATATTCCCGGCTCGGTGCGCTGGAGCCTAAAACGTGAGCGCCGTTGAGATCCGTGATGTGTCGAAGAGCTACGACGGAACAACGGTCCTGAGCAACTTCACACTGACTGTCGCCGATGCGTTCATCACGGCGATCCTCGGCCCGTCGGGCAGCGGCAAGACCACACTGCTGCGGCTCATTGCCGGATTCGACCGGCCGGATGCGGGCACCATCATGCTCGGCGATCACGTCGTCGATGATGCGCGAACCCACGTCAGACCTGAGCGACGCGGGATCGGCTACGTCCCCCAGGACGGCGCGCTTTTTCCGCACCTCGACGCGTTTCGCAACGTCAGCTTCGGCCTCGATCGAGGGGACAGAGACCGGGCTGGCGATCTGCTCAACCTCGTCGGACTCACCGGGCTGGGCCATCGCTACCCGCACGAACTTTCCGGCGGGCAGCAACAGCGTGTTGCCCTCGCGCGTGCACTGGCGATCCGCCCGAAGCTTGTGTTGCTCGACGAACCTTTCTCCTCACTCGACGCGAGCTTGCGGGTCAGCATGCGTCGCGACATCGCGCGCGTGCTTGCCGAAACCCACACGCCGTCCATCATCGTCACTCACGACCAAGACGAGGCACTGTCGCTCGCCAATCAGGTCGTGATCCTCGATGAGGGTCATGCGCTCGCCCATGGCAGCCCTGCAGACCTCTATCGGACGCCGATCAGTGCCGCTGCTGCTCGCTATCTGGGCGATGCCAACTTGCTGTCAGCGCATGTCGACGCGGGTGTCGCTCGTTGCTCGCTTGGTGTCGTGCAGGTGGTCGCGGCAGTGCCGAGCGGGCCGGCAACTGTTCTCGTGCGACCCGAACAACTGCGGATGTCTATGGTGCCGACGCAAGGCTCGGTACCCGCAACAGTCGGCAACATCGACTACTACGGCCATGACAGCCTCGCCGAGCTGACTCTCGACGACGGAACCATGGTCGTCGCGCGTCTCACCGATACCGCCGCGATTGGCAGCGTCGGTATCCGACGGGGAGAACGCGTCTACGTTCAGGCGGTCGGCGAGATGGTTGCCTGGCCCCGGCGGGACGTGTAGGGCCCCTGCGGGACGTGTAGGGCCGCGGCGGGACGTGTAGCGCTCAGCGCTCGTGCCGCGGGTTGTAGTGCCTGTGCAAGGCGGCAACTCCGATCGCACCGCCGGCGATCACTAACGCGCTGGCGCCGCCAACGATGGCAGGCGTGTCGTCGTGCGGCGGCTTTGGTCGTCGCTTCGTCGACCGGGTCAACGTGACCTCGTCGACGACAGCGCCGTCAGTGTTGTACGCGCGCAGACGCAACGTCGGTGCATCGTGCGTGGTCGAGGGGATGACGTCGGCGCACAGCGTGCCGTAGTTGGCACGCTCGCTCGCAGACCAAGGAGCAAGTTCGAGATTGTCCTCGCCCTGGGTGGCAACCCTGGTCAAAGCGCCAGGGTAGAACCCTGGTGTCAGGACCTGGCCACCGCCGCCCGCGGTGATGTAAGTCGTCCCTAGCTCACTGTCGGTGCGCTGCGGTCCGCTGCCGGTGCCTTGTGCGGTCTGCGCGGTGATGGCGCCGTTTCGTAGGGGCAGGGTGCGTTCGTAGCAGTGATTGTGTCCGGAGATCACCAGGTCGACCTGGTACTTGTCGAAAAGTGGGACCCACGACTCGCGGATCCCGCCTTCGCTGCCATGAGCATCACTGGTGCTGTACGGCGACGCGTGCATGTAGGCAACGATGAAGTCGATAGCTGGATCAGCTCGCAGCGCTGCGAGCGTGCTCTCCAGCCAACTGGTTTGTTGGCCTTGCGTCCAGCCTCGGTTGGCTGGGATCTCGTACGACACGTCGTTGCTGTCGAGGCCGACGAATCCCACGCATGAATAGCGAAACGTCGACGCGACGGGTACCGCCAACGGGCTGCTGCCCCCGATGGCAACCCGGCTCAACCAGCCGGCGTAGCCGTGGTTGGCGAATCCCGGCTCCATCTCGTGATTACCAGGCGCGATCATCCATGGCAGCTGTGACACCACTGGGTCGTTTTGGTCGAGCCATTTGTCCCATTGGCTCGGATCGAAAACATCGCCGGGGCCGCCCTGCCCGGAGCTATCCGCATAACAGAGATCGCCGGCGAGCAGATGAACGCGAGGCGCCAATCGCTGAAGGACGTTCAGGACGGCCACCGCGCGAGCACCGACGCCCTGATCGCCAAATGCCGTGAAGCGAAAAGGACCGCTACGCGCTGCGGTTGTGAAGGTTGCAGAGCTGACCTGTTGCCCGTCGACCCGCACGGCGTACCGGTAGGCAGTGTCGGGATGCAAACCCGTCAACATGCATTGGGCATACCGCGCCGTCGAGCCGCGCACCATCCGCAGGACCGCCGGTGCGGTGACGGCGTGATCTCCCCGAACGGAAGTCGCGATGACGTCCGCCCTGCTGATAGGTGCCGTGCTGTTGAAGCCGACGACCATTTGCGTTTGCGGATCAGGTCCAAATGCCAGGTGGCGGCCGTGAACTCCGGCCGTGGCGGCGCTGGCGGCTGCGGTCTGCGTCCAGAGCATGGGCGCGACCGCGGTGCCGAGAATCGCGGCCAGGACAGCCCGCCTGCTGACCGGACGCTTGAGCCATTCATGCTGTTCCGCCATAGACATGTCGATGGCGAGCTTGTTCGGCAAGTCACCAAACGGCGTGATCAAGCTCGCTCCAACAAGGTCTGTCCTTCGCGTTGCGGTCGGCCGACCCAGTCTGGCTGCTAGGGCGCTAGACGTGAGTGTGGCGGACGTCTGCGATTCGTAATATCCGGATGCCTACATTCGCCGGTCGCAACGGTGAAACTGGAAGCTGCCGCGGCCTAGGGGCGATCCCAGGGCTCAGGGAGTGTGGATGCTCGTTCTGATAGCGATCGGGTTTGTTGCCGGTCTGATCACGAGCATTTCGCCGTGCATTCTGCCGGTGCTCCCCGTCGTGCTGGCGGCTGGTGTCAGGCGTCACCCGACCGATCCTGCTGCGGCGCCTGCCGTGACGACTGCCCCTGCGGCCACGACTCCTGCGCTGGCCACGACCCCTGCGCTGGCCACGACCCCTGCGCGTCCGAGTGCCCCTGCGCGTGCGACCGCGCCTGCCAAGTACGTGATCACTGCGCCGAGCAAGAAGCCCGCCCGTCGGCTTCATGTCAGGTCGTGGCGTCCGTACGCAGTGGTCGCCGGGTTGGTGATCAGCTTCAGCGCTGCCACCTTGTTCGGCGCCGTCGTGCTCAGCGCGCTGCACCTTTCTGACAATCTCCTGCGGGACGCCGGAATCGTCGTCCTCGTGGTCTTTGGTCTTGGTCTCATCTTTCGTCCCGTGGGGGAGTTGCTCGAGCTCCCCTTCATCCGGCTGACGGGCCGGCCGGTCAATCAGAGCAGCAACGGATTTGTTCTCGGTATCGGCGCTGGGTTCTTGTTCGTACCGTGCGCGGGCCCGGTGCTCGCAACGATTGCCGTTGTCGGGGCAACGCACCGAGTCGGATTCAGCGCGGTGGTCCTCACGCTTGCGTTCGGCATTGGCGTGGCGGTGCCGTTACTGCTACTCACCCTCGCCGGTGATGCTCTCTCGCGACGTACACGTGCGCTGCAGGGCCACGCGGTGGCTCTGCGGATCACTGGCGGCGCTTTGATGATCCTCATTGCGGCTGCCATCGGATTCAATCTCACCGACGGATTGCAACGCCACGTTCCCGGCTACACCACCGCATTGCAAAATGCGGTGGAGGGAAACAAGACAGCGGCAAAGCAGCTTCAACAGCTTCAGACGGGTGGCGCCGCGAACGCAGGAAGCAGCTGCCAAGAGGGCGGCTCGACGCCGCAAAACTGCGGCCCCGCACCAGAGCTGACCGGAATCAATGCGTGGCTCAACACGACCGGCGACAAGCCGCTCACCCTCGCCGGATTGCGCGGCAAAGTGGTGCTGATCGACTTCTGGACGTACAGCTGTATCAACTGTCAGCGCACACTGCCGCACGTTGAGGCGTGGTATCGCGATTACCAGAAGGACGGCTTCGTCGTCATCGGAGTGCATACGCCCGAGTTCGCTTTCGAACACGTCACGAGCAACGTCGCGTCTCAAGCGAAGGCCCTCGGCGTCAAGTATCCGATCGCCGTCGATAACGACTACGCGACGTGGAATGCGTACGGAAACCAGTATTGGCCGGCCGAATATCTCATCGACGCAACGGGTGTGATCCGCCACGTCAGCTTCGGCGAAGGCGACTACGACGGCACCGAATCGGTGATCAGGCAACTGCTGACGACTGCGAATCCCACGCAGACTCTGGCCCCTCCCACCGACGTTGCCGACACGACACCGACGGAGGCCGAGACCCCCGAGACTTACCTCGGCTACGAGTACGCGCCTCTGCACGTCACCGGTGCGCAGCCGACACAAGACCAGGATCAGGTTTACACGTTCCCGAGCACGCTCGCGACTAACGCGTTCGCGCTGTCTGGGACGTGGAACGACGGCATGCAGGCCCTGACTGCTGGCGCGAATGCAAAGCTCGAACTGAACTATCAGGCTGACGTGGTGTACCTGGTGATGAGCGGCAGCGGCACTGTGACGGTCGCGGTGAACGGCACGACGACGTCAACCATTGCGGTCACGGGTGTGCCCAAGCTCTACACGCTCGTGAAGGGCACCTCGGACGCACCCGGCATCCTCACTCTCAGTGCGACTCCCGGCGTCCAGGCGTACGACTTCACGTTCGGGTAGACCGTCAAAGATCCGCAGTCCGGCGACCGGTTATATGACCAATGGCCATAGCCATCGGGGGCTTTATGGTGTTTTGTTGCCTTAACGCCCCGGATTCATGTGACCTTTCCGGGCTTCGGCGCGGGAACGGATGTCATGGCTCGCACCGCGGAGGTCGTCGAGGCCATCAAGGAAATGATCCTGGCCGGTGAGTTGGGTGCAGGCGATCGGCTCCCGACGGAGAAGGACCTCGGCGCTCGTCTCGGCGTCTCGCGCGGCCCGTTGCGTGAAGGTGTCAGTGCACTCGCGGCGATGGGCGTCCTCGATACCCGGCAAGGCGACGGCACGTACGTCACCGGGTTGGAGCCCGGCCCGCTGATGGCACCGCTGCGCTTCGTCGTCGACGTGTACAGCGCGAGCCGGGCTGGTGAGTTCATGGCTATTCGCCGAGTTCTCGAGTGCGAGGCCGCTGCGCTCGCCGCGATGAATATCGACGCCGACGGCCTCGCCGCAGCCGAGCGGTTGCTCGCCGAGAGTGACGCGGCGACGCAGCCGCCGGTAGACATCGATCGCTTTTTTGCAGCGGACGTCGGGTTTCATCGCGCCGTTGCCATGGGGGCGGGTAATCAGGTACTTGCCGCACTCATTGCAGCGCTCTCGGGTCGCACCGCGCGCGCCCGTCTGGTGCCTGGGATCGTCGACGCTGGGGCGTTGGGGCGTACCGTCGCGGAACATCGGGCGGTGCTGCAAGCGATCGCCGCACGCGACCCTGAGCGAGCGCGGCTGCGGATGGACGTGCACCTCGTTGGCCTCGACGATTTGCTGCCGAGCTCGTCGCCGGCTGTGCTCTAGCGCGGTGTGGCCGTGCCAGCCGCGGTCCGCGAACGCGTCGATGCGCGGACCACGAGATCGGGCTCGAATTCGATCTGCCGGTGGATGTGGCTTTGCGGATCTTGTGTCTCCTCAAGCAGGAGCTCAGCCGCAGTCTTTCCCAGAAGGTGACGGGGCTGACGAACCGACGTCAACGGAACGGCCGCAGCAGCCGCGAACTCGATGTCGTCGTAGCCGACGATTGCGATGTCGTTCGGTACGTCGAGGCCCTGCCGGATCATTTCTTGCAGCAAGCCGAGCGCCAGCAGATCGTTGCCGCAAAACGCGGCAGTCGGCCGACGCTTCACCGGCAGGCCACCGAGCCGTTCGCCGGCGCCGCGTCCGGCGGCGACGGTCATCGACGTCGTGACGATGGTGACGAGCGATTCGGGGTCACGCCCGGCCCGGGCAAGAGCATTGCGGGCGCCCTGGAGCCGGTCCTTCACCTGCGCGATCGTCGTCGGTCCGCCGACGAACGCAATCCGTTCGTGTCCCATCTCCAGCAGATGACTCACCGCGAGCTCACCGCCGCTGATGTCATCGACCGAGACCGAGCACATGCCAGCGCCCTCAGCCCGACGGTCGAGCAGGACGACGGGCATGCCGCGTTCGACGAGCTTGGACAGCCGTATCGGGTCGGCGTCTACTGGTGTCAGCAGCAGGCCCTGCACGCGTTGCTCCGCCATCAGATTCAGGTACGCGGACTCCTTCGCGGCGTCTTGGCCGCTGTTGCACAAGATGACCGCGAGCCCGGCGCGCGCCGCGGCTTCTTCGGCGCCTCGAGAGACGTCGGCGAAGAACGGGTTCGCCGCGTCAAGGACGAGCAGTCCGATCGTGCGGCTACGCCCGGCCCGCAGCTGGCGCGCGGGCTCGTTGCGCACAAAGCCGAGGGCAATGATCGCCAACTGCACGCGGGTGCGCGTCTCCTCCGCGACCCGTTCAGGCCGGTTCAAGACGTTGGAGACCGTCCCGACCGAGACGCCGGCGCGGGCAGCCACATCTTTGATGCTCACGGTCGAACTCACGGCGTCGCTGCTCCTGATCCTCTAGCGAGCGCACTTACCTTACGCGTTAAGGGTTCTGCGTTGAAACGACTCAAGTATCTCCCAGAACACCGCGGAGTCACGTCTTGGTAACGGTCCCGGAATGGCTTGACACAGCGTGGAAACCGGCTCTAGCTTCGCCCTACAAGCCGCATTGAAACGATTCACGAACTTCTCCCGATCGAGCGCCGAGCGGAAGGGACCTTCATGACCGTGACCGATGCGGCAGCCGCGTCCCCTGGGCCAACCAGTGACGTCCCGCTGCTCGAGTTGGTGCACGCGACGAAGTCTTTTGGCGCCGTAAAGGCACTCGAAGACGGCTCGGTCCGGCTCTTCGCCGGCGAAGCACATGCGCTGGTCGGCGAGAACGGCGCGGGCAAGTCGACGCTCGTCAAGATCCTGGCCGGGGTGCACCACCCCGACACCGGCGAGCTCCTCATTGGCGGCGTTCCAACGACGCTGAACGGCCCCGCCGCGTCGAGGGCCGCGGGCATCTCGATCATCTACCAAGAGCCGACGCTGTTTCCCGACCTCAGCATCGCTGAGAACATCTTCGTCGGGCGGCAGCTCCTGGGACGAGGACGACAAGTCGATCGTGCGGCGATGCGCCGCCAGGCCGAGGCCGCGTTTGCCCGTCTCGGGGTTGCGCTCGATCCCAACCGGCTCGCACGCGGCCTCTCGGTCGCCGATCAGCAGATCGTCGAAATCGCCAAGGCGATCTCGTTCAACGCCCGGGTCATCGTGATGGACGAGCCGACTGCTGCCCTTAGTTCCGTCGAGGTCGACCGACTCTTCACGGTGGTTCGCGCACTGCGGGCCGACAACACCGCCGTCCTGTTCATCTCGCATCGGCTCGAAGAGGTCTTCGCGATCTGCCAGCGAGTCACGATCATGCGCGACGGCAGGTTCGTCCGGACAGCCCCGATTGAAGAACTCACCATTGACGACATCATCCGGTCAATGGTCGGTCGCGACCTCGACACCTTGTTCCCAAAGACGGAGACTGCGCCCGGAGCAGAGGTTCTCGATGTCTCGCGGTTAACGCGCGAGGGTGTCTTCACCGACGTGTCCTTCAAGGTGCGCCGAGGCGAGATCGTCGGGCTGTCGGGACTCGTCGGAGCCGGTCGCAGCGAAGTCGCGCGCGCCATCTTCGGTATCGATCGCTATGACGCTGGCACCGTGACGATGAGTGGCAAGGTGCTCCCGAAGGGGTCGCCGCTTGCAGCGATGGGCGCCGGCTTGGCGTTTGTTCCCGAGGATCGACGGTTGCAGGGGTTGGTCATGGATATGGCCATCGACCACAACGTCGCGCTCGCATCACTTGGCCGGCTCGAGCGGCACGGGCTCATCTCGCGCAAACGAGAGCGCGATCTGGCAGCGGACTGGGCAGTGAAGCTGCGCCTGAAGTTCGGCCGCCTCAAGAACCCGGTCTCGACACTGTCGGGTGGCAACCAGCAAAAGGTCGTGCTCAGCAAGTGGCTGGCACGCAACCCGGCACTGCTGATCGTCGACGAGCCGACTCGCGGCATCGACGTCGGAACCAAGGCTGAGGTACATCGGCTACTCGATCAACTTGTGTCGCAGGGCGTCGCCGTCTTGATGATCTCCTCGGAACTTCCCGAGATCCTCGGCATGGCTGACCGAATTCTCGTTCTACGAGAGGGTCGGCTGGTCGCGGAGATGCCACGCGAGACCGCGACCGAGGCATCGATCATGCGGGCCGCGACGGGCCAGAGCGTCGGGTCGGCAGCGTGACGTCGACAACGGTACCGACGCTGAACCGGATCAGCCGGACGGGCTCGTTGCTACGGGCGCGCGAGCTTGGCATCGCGATCGTCATCGTCATCGTGTTCGGCCTCACGACCTTGCACAATCACTCGTTCGCCAGCGAGCACAGCGTCCAACAACTGCTGGCCGGCGCCGCGTTGGTCGCGTTGCTCGGTGTCGGCGAGACCCTGGTGATCGTCACCCGCAACGTCGACCTCTCCGTCGGTTCGGTGCTCGGCCTTTCTGCGTATCTCGTGGGCGATCTGTTTGTGCACAACCCGCACATGCCGGCAATCTTCGGGTTCGTCGTCGGCACTGCGATCGGAGCCGGGATCGGTGCGATCAACGGCTTGATCACGACGGTGACGCGGGTGCCGAGCCTTGTCGTTACTCTCGCAGCGCTCTACATCGTCCGCGGTGTCGACGCCATCATCGTCAACGGCAAGCAGACCGACCCGACGAGCATCCCTCGCTCGTTCCAGGCAGTGGGGTACGAGACCATCTTCGGCATTCCGTGGCTCGCCGTCGTCGTTGCTGTGGTCATCGGTCTCGCCGGTTACGCGATGAGGTCGTTTCGTTCGAGCCGCGATCTGTATGCGATCGGCTCCAACCCCGACGCTGCAGCGCTTGCGGGCCTTCCAGTCGGACGACGGGTGTTCACCGCGTTCGTCGTCAGCGGCGCCCTTGCTGGGCTCGGTGGCGCACTCTTCCTCGCTCAGTTCGCCACCATCAACGCCACTGGCGGCACGGGCTATGAGTTGCTCGTCATCTCCGCCGTGGTTGTGGGCGGTGTCGCAATATTCGGCGGTAGCGGCACCGTGCTTGGCGCGGCGCTCGGCGCGCTGCTGCTGAACACGATCAACCAGGCGCTCGTGGCCTCGAGGATCTCCTCGTTTTGGAACCAAGCGATCGCGGGCGCCCTGTTACTCGGCGCTATTGCCTTCGACCGTTGGCTTGGCCTACGGGTAAGCCGTCGCCTGCAGTCGGCGAAGAGCGAACACCATGTCGTCTAACACTCTTAGTCAGGCGCCGGTCGCCGAGCCGCCGGCGCAGAACCCGGCGTCCTGGCGAGGACTCGTTCGGTGGGAGAGCGGCCTCGTACTCGTGCTGCTTGGCAGCATCTTGTTCGGCGCGTCGGAGTCTCCGCACTTCTTGACGTCAACCGATGTGTTCTTCATCGGGCTGAATATGGGCGAGATCGCCATCATGGCGCTGCCACTCACTTTGATCGTCATGACGGGCGAGATCGACCTGTCGGTTGCCTCGATGCTCGGACTCTCGAGCACGCTGCTCGGGTACCTCTTCGAGCACCACTGGCCAATCGCATGGGCGATCGTGGCAGTGCTCATCGTCGGTGCCGCTGGTGGTGCGCTAAACGGGGTGCTTGTCACGAAGCTCGGGCTGCCCTCGATCGCGGTGACGATCGGCACGCTGACGCTCTTCCGCGGCATCGCCGAGATCGTCCTCGGAACGAACTCGGTCGGCGGCTTCCCGCAGTCGCTGACAAAGGTCGGCGTGGTCCCGATTCCACACACCAAGATCGCCTACTCGATGGGCATCTTCTTGGTGATGGCCGTGATATTCGGCGTCGTGTTACACGCGACGCCAGTCGGGAGATCGATCTTTGCCATCGGACTGCAGTCGGAGGCTGCGCGCTTCTCCGGTATCCGTGTGACTCGCATCAAGTTCCTGCTGTACGTACTGTCCGGCCTCGTTTGCGCTTTCGCTGGCGTGCTCTGGACGCTGCGGTTCGACACTTCCCGATACGACGCCGGAACGGGCCTCGAGCTCACCGTCGTCGCCGCCGTACTACTTGGCGGAGTCTCCATCTTCGGCGGCCGCGGCACGATTTTCGGTGTCGTTATCGCGATCGTCGTCATCGGTTGCATTCAAGAGGCACTCACCCTCATGAATGTTGCCGCGCAAGTGCAGAACATCGTCACTGGAGGTCTGCTCCTCGTCAGTGTCGTCGTCCCGAACAGTACCGACGCAGTGCGTCGGATACGCGCTCGTGCGGTACGACGGCAATGAAATCGCCGCGCCATCAGGTTCGAACAGTCCCGCTAGTCCCGGCACAGTAACCACATTGGAAGGAAACAAGATGATCCGCATTACCGCGCGAAGCCGAAGGACATCGGCCGTGCTTGCATTGACGGCCTTGGCGTTGGTCGCCACGGCGTGCAGCAGTTCGAAGAAGTCAACGGCGGCTCCCACCTCATCTGCGCCGGCGGCAGCCCCCTCCAGCGCCGCCGCAGCCCCCTCGACCGCGGCGTCGTCCGCTGCGGCTCCCGCGAGTTCTGCTGCTGCGCCGGCAAGTTCCGCCGCAGCGCCTGCGAGCTCCGCGGCTGCCGGTGTTCCGGCGAACATCAAGAAGGGCTTGGTCGTGTACTTCATCCCGAAGGACACCCAGAACCCTTACGAGGTCATCGCCGACAAGGGTGGCCAGGCGGCACTCGCCGAACTCGGCGGCAAGGTGGTCGTCAGCAGTGGTACCTCCGACACTGCGGCTGCTCAGATTCCTTCCATCCAGGCAGCTATCCAGGCGAAGGCCGACGCCATCGTCATCGCTGGTAACGACCCGTCGGCGCTGTGCCCGTCACTGGCGCAGGCAGTGTCAGCTGGCATCAAGGTCGTCTCGTTCGACTCTGACGTGACGTGCCCGAACCACTTGTTCATCAACCAGGCGAACACAGAGCAGATCGGTACTTCTGAGGTCGACCTGCTCGCCAAGGAGATCAACAGCACGGGCCAGATCGCGATCCTGTCGGCCGCCGCGACGGCGACGAACCAGAACGCCTGGATCGGCTACATGAAGCAGCAGCTCACGAAGTACCCGAACATGAAGCTCGTCACGACGGTCTACGGCAACGACGACCCGGCGACGTCCCTCACTGTTCTCCAGGGTCTGCTCTCGGCGTACCCGAACCTGCGCGGCATCATCTCGCCGACCACCGTCGGTATCTCGACCGCAGCGCAGTACCTCGACACGCACAAGTCGCTGCTCTCGCACCTGACGCTTACCGGTCTCGGCCTGCCGTCCCAGATGAAGACCTACGTTCTGGACGGCACAGTCAAGGCGTTCGAACTGTGGAACCCGTCGAACCTCGGCTACCTCGCCGGGTACGCGGCTGCACAGGCTGCCTCAGGCACCGACATCACCACCGCTGGCGCTACGTTCACCGCAGGCAAGCTCGGTAGCTACACCGTGCTGCCTGCTGCAAGTGGCACCGGACCCTCGGTCGTGCTCGGCCCGCCCACCGTGTTCGACGCATCCAACGTCGCGCAGTTCAACTTCTGATCGACCGACTAGCGGACTGACCTGGTGTCCCGCGCGGCCTGCACGACGCAGGCCGCGCGGGAACACCAGACGACGTGACAAACGAGGCACCATGCGCCGGTATTGCTTTCTGCTCCAGGTTCGGCCCGAGCTGCTCACCGAGTACCGCACTCGGCATGCCGAGGTATGGCCTGACATGTTGCAGGCGCTGCACGACTCTGGCTGGCATCGGTACTCGTTGTTTGCCCGAGACGACGGCCTCTTAGTCGGCTATGTCGAGGCAGACGACTTGGCGAAAGCACAAGAGAAAATGGCGGCGACCGAGGTGAACGGGCGCTGGCAGGAGTCGATGAGCAGGTTCTTCACCGGCCTCGAAGGTCGCCGCCCGGATGAGGGATTCCTGGTCCTCGAGGAAGTCTTCAATCTCGACGACCAGCTCGCACAACTTGAAATGAAGGAGCTACCTCGGCCATGACTTCCACAACAGACCCCCGCACGCACGCCGTCCAGGAGACGCTGCGGGCACAGCGGATCGAGTTGCCGTCATGGGCATTTGGCAACTCTGGCACTCGCTTCAAGGTTTTCGCCCAAGCAGGCGTACCGCGCGATCCATTTGAAAAGATCGAGGACGCCGCCACCGTCAACCGGCTCACCGGTGTCGCTCCGAAGGTAGCGCTGCACATCCCTTGGGACAGCGTCGACGACTTCGGCAAGCTCCGGCAGCACGCGCATGATCTCGGCGTCGAGCTTGGCACGATCAACGCCAATGTCTTCCAGGACAACGACTACATGCTCGGCTCGGTGACCAACCCGAAGGCGTCCATCCGGCGCAAGGCGACCGACCACCTGCTCGCGTGCATCGACATCATGGACCAGACCGGCTCGCGCGATCTGAAGCTGTGGTTTTCCGACGGCACGAACTACCCAGGTCAAGACGACGTGCGAGATCGGCAGGATCGGTTAGCTGAGTCTCTGGCCGAGGTGTACGCGCGGCTTGGCGACAATCAGCGGTTGCTGCTCGAGTACAAGCTGTTCGAGCCAGCCTTCTACACGATGGACGTCCCCGATTGGGGCACCGCCTACGCGCATTGCCTGCAGCTTGGGCCGAAGGCGCAGGTCGTCGTCGACACGGGCCATCACGCACCCGGCACGAACATCGAGTTCATCGTCGCGTTGCTGCTGCGGGCAGGCAAGCTCGGAGGGTTCGACTTCAACTCACGGTTTTACGCCGACGACGACCTGATGGTCGGCGCCGCTGATCCCTTCCAGCTGTTCAGGATCATGTGGGAGGTCCGGCGCGGCGGCGGCCTCGATGATGCGGTCGGAGTCGCGTTCATGCTCGACCAGTGTCATAACATCGAACCCAAGATTCCCGGCCAGATTCGCTCGGTGATGAATGTGCAGGAAGCGACCGCCAAGGCGCTGCTCATCGACGCGGATGAACTCGCGGCGATGCAAGCGGCCGGCGACGTGCTCGGAGCGAACGCCGTGCTGATGGATGCGTACAACACCGATGTCCGGCCGCTGTTGGCCGACCTTCGTGAGCAGATGGGTGTTGATCGCAATCCGATGGCGGCATACGCAAAGTCCGGCTACGCCGAGAAGATCTCCGCCGAGCGCATCGGCGGGCACGCTGCCGGCTGGGGCGCCTGATGGCAGGCGGTCCGACGAACGGTGCGGCCCAAATCGCTGCTCTCATCGCTCGCAGTAATCGGCTTGGCTCTGATCCGACCGTTACCAACTACGCCGGCGGCAACACGTCCGCCAAGGGCAGCGAGATCGATCCGGTCACCGGCAGCCCAGTCGAGCTGTTGTGGGTCAAGGGTTCTGGCGGCGACCTTGGCACGCTGACCGAGAAGGGTCTCGCGGTGCTGCGGCTGGACAGGCTTCGGTCGATGGTCAGCGTCTATCGCGGAGTCGAGCACGAAGACGCGATGGTTGCCGATTTCGATTACTGCCTGCACGGTCGCGGGGGCGCGGCCCCTTCGATCGACACCGCCATGCATGGCCTGGTTGGTGCGGAGCACGTCGATCACCTGCATCCAGACGCCGGCATCGCATTCGCCACCGCGGCTGACGGCGAGGCGTTGACCAACCAGTGCTTCGGCGGCCGGGTCGGTTGGGTCCCGTGGCGGCGACCCGGCTTCCAGCTTGGGCTGGAAATCGCCGAGGCATACCGAGCCAATCCCGATGCGATCGGCGTCATCCTCGGCGGTCACGGAATTACCGCGTGGGGTGCAACGAGCGACGAATGCGAAGCTCGGTCGCTCGAGATCATTCACAGTGCCCAGGCATTCATCGACGCGAACGGATCACCTGAACCATTCGGCGCGCCTAGGGCGGGATTTGGCGCACTGCCGCAAGCGGAGCGGCGTCGGCGTGCTGCCGCGATCGCACCGGTCGTGCGCGGCCTCGCCTCCACCGACTACCGGCAGGTCGGCCACTTCGACGACGCCGACGAGGTCCTCGATTTCATCGCGGGGAGCAAGTGCGCGCACCTGGCGGAACTCGGGACGTCGTGCCCAGACCACTTCTTGCGCACCAAGGTCCGCCCGATGCTCGTCGATCTTCCAAGCGATTCAGGCGTCGAAGAACTGGTTGCCCGCCTGCGCGAATTGCACGTCGCCTACCGGGCTGACTACCAGGCGTACTACGAGCGGCATGCGGACGCCGATTCGCCCGCGATGCGCGGAGCTGACCCGGCGATCGTGCTGGTGCCAGGCGTTGGCATGTTCAGCTTCGGCAAGGACGCGCAGACGGCACGTGTCGCGGGTGAGTTCTACCGCAACGCGATCCGGGTCATGCGCGGCGCCGAGGCAATCTCGACATACGCGCCAATCTCGGAGGCGGAGAAGTTTCGCATCGAGTACTGGCAGCTCGAGGAAGCCAAGCTGCAACGCATGCCTGCACCGCGCCCGCTTGCGAGCAGGGTGGCGCTCGTCACCGGAGCAGGCTCCGGAATCGGCCGCGCCATCGCGCATAGGCTGTCAGCCGAAGGAGCATGCGTCGTCGTGGCCGACCGCGACGCGTCGTCCGCGGAGATCGTCGCCAAGGAACTCGGTGGTCGCGACAAGGCGATCTCGGTTCGGATGGATGTCACGAGTGAGGAGGAGGTCGCGGCTGCGTTCGACGAGGCCGCGCTCGCGTTCGGTGGCGTCGACCTCGTGGTCAACAACGCCGGCCTTTCCATCTCCAAACCACTCGCGCAGACCACGCTCGACGACTGGGACCTGCAACACGACGTGATGGCCCGCGGCTCGTTCCTGGTCTCACGCGCGGCCGCCCAGCTGATGCAGGCGCAAGGTGGCGGGGGCGACATCGTCTACATCTCCAGCAAGAACTCGGTGTTCGCAGGGCCGAACAACGTCGCGTACGGCGCGGCCAAGGCCGACCAGGCTCATCAAGTGCGGTTGCTCGCGGCGGAGCTCGGCGAGTCCGGGATCCGAGTCAACGGCGTCAATCCCGATGGTGTCGTGCGTGGGTCGGGCATCTTCGCGGGCGGTTGGGGTGCGCAACGGGCTGCTGTGTACGGGGTCCCGGAGGAAGAACTTGGCGCGTTCTACGCCCAGCGCACGATCCTCAAGCACGAGGTGCTTCCTGAGCATGTGGCAGCGGCCGTCTTTGCCCTCACCGGCGGCGACCTTTCCCAGACGACGGGCTTGCACATTCCGGTCGACGCCGGGGTAGCGGCCGCGTTCCTTCGCTGATCCGTCGTCCAGTACTGATGGATACCTGACGAGTGAGGAGAGACCCGTGACGACCACGGAGCGCGACGTCGATCACACCTCTGGTCTGCAGCGGGTCACCGCGCGTAGACCACGGGTCGGCCTCGTCGCCGGCGGCCTCGGCGCCTACTGGCCGCAGTTTCCCGACTTGCTTCCGCAATTGCAGCAATCGTCGGCACGAGTGTCACAGCGCATGACGGAGTTGAATTGCGACGTCATCGATGTCGGCTTCATCTCCGATGCCGAAGAGGGATCGCGCGCGGCAGAGCAGTTGCGCGTCGCTGGCTGTGACCTCATCGTCGGCTTTCTCACGACGTACATGACCGCAACAATGCTCGTCCCGATTGCGCAGCGCAGCGGTGCACCGGTGCTGCTCATCAACCTGCAACCGACGGAATCGATGGACCACGCGACGTTCGACACCGGCCAATGGCTCGCGTACTGCGGCGCGTGTCCGCTGCCGGAAATGGCGAACGCATTCGAGCGATGCGGCGTGCCATTTCGATCTGTCTCCGGCTACGTCGAGGATCCGCGCGCCTGGGAACGTATCAGCGGCTGGATCAAAGCGGCTGGGGTGCGGGGAACACTGCGCCACGCCCGGCACGGCTCGATGGGACATCTCTACCCTGGAATGCTCGACGTCTCGACTGACCTCACGATGGTCACGTCGCACCTGGGCGGTCACATGGAGGTTGTCGAGTTCGACGATCTTCGGGTGCGCGTCGACGCCGTTACCGACGAGGAAGCCGCAGCTCGCATCGAGCTCGCCCGCGAGATCTTCGAACTCGACGGCAGCGTCGACCCGGTCGACTTCGAATGGGCCGCACGCGTATCGGTCGGGCTCGATCGATTGGTCGAGGATTTCTCACTCGACTCGATCGCCTACTACCACCGCGGCCTCGAGGGCGAGAAGCACGAGCGACTCGGTGCCGGGATGATCCTTGGCGCGTCACTCTTGACTGCACGCGGCATTCCCGTCGTCGGTGAGTACGAGCTGCGCACATCGCTGGCCATGCTGGTGATGGATCGCTTGGGCGCCGGTGGATCGTTTACCGAGTTCCAAGCTCTGAACTTCCGCGACGGCGTCGTCGAAATGGGTCACGACGGCCCGGCCCACCTGGCCATCAGCGACCAGCGTCCACTGCTTCGCGGGCTTGGCGTCTATCACGGCAAACGTGGCTGGGGGGTGTCGGTCGAGTTCGACGTGAAGCACGGACCCGTCACCGCGTTCGGCATCGGCCAGCGGCGAGACGGCAGCTACGTCGGCATCGCAGCCGAAGGCGAAGTTGTGGGTGGTCCGCTGTTGCGCGTCGGCAACACGACGTCACGCGTCGATTTCGGCTGTGACCCCGGAGTCTGGACCGACGCGTGGAGCGGTTCCGGTGTCGGCCACCACTGGGCATTGGGCACCGGGCATCGCATTGCGGAACTGCGCGCGACTGCTGAGTTGCTCGAACTGGAGCTCGTCGAGGTCCGCCCTTGACGCAGGTCAGCGTTGCGGCGGTCGACCTCGGAGCGTCGAGCGGGCGGGTCTTGGTCGGACACGTCGGCGACGACCGCCTCGAGTTGCGTGAGGTCAATCGGTTCGCGAACGTCCCGGTGCGCGTCGCGGGTGTCCTGCAATGGGACATCCTCGCGTTGTACCGCGGTGTGATCGAAGGCCTGCGCGCTGCGGGCAGGGAGGTTGGCCAGCTCGACAGCATCGGCATCGACTCGTGGGCGGTCGACTACGGGCTGCTCGACGCCTCCGGCGCATTGCTCGCGAACCCCGTGCACTACCGCGACGAGCGAACCGTTGGTGTCATGGAGCGGGTTCTCCAGAAGGTGCCCGCGACCCAGCTGTACCAGACCACCGGCATCCAGTTCTTACCGATCAACACGCTGTACCAACTGGTTGCGGCGTTGGGCACGCCGGCGTTGGCGGCCGCAAAGACTGTGCTGATGGTTCCTGATCTGGTGAGCTATTGGCTCACCGGTGAGATCGGCGCGGAGAGCACGAATGCCTCGACCACGCAGCTGCTCGACGTCAACACCGGGCAGTGGGCGACGGACCTTATGAACTCCCTTGGCATCGACGCACAGCTGTTCCCACCGCTACGCCATCCCGGCGCGCCGGCCGGTCATCTTCGCAGCGATGTATTGGCGGAGACAGGGCTGATCGGGCCGGTCGCCGTCACCACAGTGGGCTCGCACGACACCGCGTCGGCCGTAGTCGGCGTGCCCGCAGTGGCTCCGGACTTCGGCTACATCTCGTGCGGCACCTGGTCGCTGGTAGGCCTCGAACTTGACCACCCGGTACTTTCCGACCCCGCACGCTCGGCGAACTTCACCAACGAGGCAGGGGTCGACGGCACCACCCGATTCCTGCGCAACGTTATGGGCCTGTGGCTTCTGCAGGAATGCGTGCGCACGTGGAATTCCCTGGGCCTGTCGGCCGACCTCGAATCGTTGCTGGTGGAGGCAGGCAGGGTCCCCCCGTTCACTGCGGTTATCGATCCCGACGACCCGGTGTTCCTGCCGCCCGGTGACATGCCGGCGCGTATCGCGAGTGCCTGTGAGCGGCGTGGACAGACGCCACCACAAAGTCAGGCGGAGACGGTGCGATGCATCCTCGACAGCCTCGCACTGGCTTACCGGTCAGCTATTCGCGAGGCGCAGCAGCTGAGCGGACGGTCCGTCGAGGTACTGCACATCGTTGGCGGCGGTTCGCGCAATGCGCTGCTGTGCCAACTCACGGCCGATGCGTGCGCGGTGCCCGTTGTAGCGGGCCCGGTGGAGGCCGCCGCCATCGGTAACGTCCTGGTGCAGGCTCGCGCGCTGGGTGCGGTGTCCGGATCGCTGCGAGACCTTCGGCAGCTGGTGTGCGACACGAGTGAGCTGCGCCGTTACGAGCCGCAGGGTGGGCAGGCTGCATGGGACGCGGCAGCGGCCAGGTTGTAGGCACGACAAAGCGGCCCGCCTCGCAGGGACGCGTTCGACGTCGTTGTCGAAGCGCCCAATGCGATCGTGGCAAATGAAATTCAGTGACTACGCGACGTCGCGCTTACGCGCATTCTCCCCGAATATCGCTTCGAAAGCCTCGTCGCGGAATTGCCGCGATAGCTCAATAGCGAGTTTGTCGTCATCGGCACCAATAGCCGCGTTGATCTTCTCGGCGTAGGCCTCACGAATCGTCGCGATCTCCGCCTGGGTGCCCTCGTCCTGCGACATCATCAGGTCGTCGTTCGCCTCGTACGTCATCTCGGTCATCATCTCGTTCGTCGTCTCTTCCATCTTTGGGCCCTTCCTTCGTTGCTCAGCCCGAGCTTTCACTCTGCCATCAACATCGGCAGCCAAGGGCCGTGCACGCGTTACTAACGGGAAAATACTGTGTGACATTCCCCGCAAATAATCGGCCCCAGTTGTTCATCATTAGCGGAGCCTCAAATGGTTGGTAATTCGCTTTCGAAAAGCGCTCCCACAAGTGACGTGGATCTCATTCGGCTGCGGGCGCGGGGATGCGCGCGATCACCAGTTCCCACGCGCGGTCGAGTCCGGCCGCGACGCAGCCGTCGACCACCGCGTCGGCGCCCAACGCACTGGTTTTCACGGTCGGGAGTACGGGCGCCATGGTGGCGAGGTTGGCCTGCACGGCGGCCATAAACCCAGGTGCTTGGCCGATACCGCCACCGAGCACGACGAGGTCCGGGTCGACCACTGTGATCACAGCGCACACCGCCTTGGCGACCAGTAATGCTTCCTCGGCGACGACTGTCGCGGCCGCGGCGTCACCCTTCGACGCAGCGCTGAACACCTGCTGTGCCGAGCTCGCATCAGGCACGCCGGCACGGGTAGCTGCACGCACCACCGCCGCGGCGGTCGACGCCGCCTCGAAACTGCCGCGCTGGCGAGCGTCCTCGACGTCCGCGCCGTGGCCCTCGGAGAACGGCATGTAGCCGATCTCGCCCGCGGCACCGTGCGCGCCACGATGCAGCTTGCCGCCGAGCACCAGGCCCATGCCCAGACCCGTGCCAATCGAGATAAAGGCGAAGCTGTCGACGTCACGCCCGTGCCCGTGAGCCCGCTCGGCGAGCGCGGCCACATCAATGTCGTTCTCGACCATGACAGTCGATCCGAACGCTTCGCGGAGGTCGACCAGCACGGCGGGGGAGTCCCAGCCGGGCAAGTCGCCGGCCAGCGCCAGCGCGTCGCGCTTTGGGTCGTAGACGCCAGGACTCCCGATGACGGTTTGGGTGATGTCGGACGCCGTGAGGCCAGCCTCTGCGACGAGCGCTTTGCCGAGCGCGACGAGCTCGACTACTCGCCCGTGGCCTTCCGTTGCGGTGGATCGAGGCGAGGACTTGCTGCGAATGGTCCCGGTCAGGTCGGCGATTGCGCCGCGCAGGTATTCGCGGCCAACGTCGAGACCCAGGACGAAGCCAGCCTCTGGCCGGACCTCGTAGAGGATCGCGGCCGGGCCAGGTACGCCCGTGCGAGTGCCAGCCGCGCGGACCAAACCGGCCCGCTCGATGTTGGCCAAAGCCAGCGAGACGGTCGGCTTCGAGAGGCCCGAGCTGCGTGCGAGGTCGGCTCTTGAGAGGGGACCGTTGCGGCGGATGTGGTCGATGAGGACCTTTTCGTTCATCGCCCGGATGAGTTGAGGGCGAGCGGCAGACATCCCAGTGTTAGGCGCGGCTGAGGTCTGCGACGCAGCCGGCACGGCCGGGTTGCCCAGTGCGTCACTACCGACGAGCGTCACGTCCGGCCCCTTCTTGTGTGCGGCGATCGTACTCAAGCTGTTACAAGCGAGTCTTGCTTCGTAACAATCGGTAGGTTACTTTCCTAACAATCTTACCGCCTGAGGCCCGCAAGGGCTCGCCGATCTCGGGAGGCCTGCACGTGACGCAGTCGCCCGATGGGCTCGTGACACGGTCGCGCGATGGGCTCGTGACACAGACGCCCGTGGTGCTCGGTCTCGACTTTGGTGGCACCAAGATCGCCATCGCCGTCTGCGACCTGTCGGGTAACCGAGTCGGCGAAACCGTGCTCGCCACCCAAGCGGCGGCGGGCGCCGCGAGCGCCTTTGATCGCGCCATCGCGGCCGCGCGCGACTTGCTGGCCTCCGCTGCTCCCGAGCGCGAACTCGTCGCGGTAGCGGCCGCGACGTTCGGCATCCCCTTCGACGACCGCGTCGAGTTGGCGCCGGCGATCCCGGGCTGGGAGACCTTTGCTTTCGGGCGCGAACTACGCGCAGCCTTCCCCGGCGTCCGCCTTCGAATGGCTACGGACGTCAAAGCGGCCGCACTCGCAGAGCTTCGCTGGGGTGCGCTTGCCGGTTGCGATCCGGCGATCTACCTCAACCTCGGCACCGGTCTCGCCACCGCGATTGTCGCCGGCGGAGCCGTCATCAGCGGCGCACACGGTGCAGCGGGAGAGATCGGCTACAACGTGCGTGAGCCGGCCGATGTCGGGAAGTCACCCGCGGAGCGCATCACGCTTGAGGACGTCGTCAGCGGCAAAGCTCTCGTCGCGATCGCTGACACCGAGTTCGGTGCGCAGACCTCTGTCGCAGAGATCTTCGACCGAGCGAGCACCGAGCCTGCGGCCGCGAGCATCGTTGACGCGTTCACTCGCGAGTTGGCCCAGCATGTCGTCAACCTGGCGATCGCGGTGGATCCGGCGCGCATCGCAGTCGGCGGCGGCCTCGCGCGTTCGTGGGCGATCATCGCGCCCCGGTTGCGTGACGCCCTCGATGCGGCAGTTCCGTTCCCTCCTGACCTGGTGCTCGCCCAGTTTCCGTTCGACGCTCCGCTGATCGGGGCGTTGGCACTGGGTGTCGAGGCGGCTGCGGCCGTTGTCGGCGAGGAGGCGCTCAGGTGAGAAGTCGACCAACGTTGTTCGACCCATGTTCGACCGCACGGACAGCCGAATGTTCGACAGGCACAATGCCTGCCACACAACCAGTGAGGGGCTAACACGATGAGGCGAATGAAAGGTGCCGCCATCGCAGTGACGGCCGGCCTGTTGGCCGCCGCTTGCAGTAGTAGCAGTCACAAGAGCAGCGAGGCGACTCCGTCTACAGGGCCGTCGTCGTCGGCTCCGAGCGCGAGCGCGCCGGCCACGACAGCGCCCGCAGCGAGCAGTGCGCCCGCGAGCGCGCCGGCGAGCAGTGCTCCGGCCGCCAGCGCGCCGGCCGCCAGCGCGGGTGCGAGCATTGCGCCGGCGCAATGGAAGCAGGGTGGCACGGTCACGATTTCCAACGAGCAGGGCCAAACCTGGCCATGCCAGTTCAACCCGTTCAACCCGGCGGTCAACTCCGAGGCGCTGGGGTTCGTCTACGAGCCATTGATCTACGTCGACCTGCTGAACAACTCGGCTGAGACCCCAATGCTCGCGACCGGCTACCAGTGGGCGGCTGACAAGAAGTCGATCGTCTTCACGATTCGCGACGGTGTGCAGTGGAGCGACGGGCAGCCCTTCAGCGCAGCCGACGTCGCGTTCACGTTCAATCTCATGAAGACGGTGCCCGCGCTCGACCTCTACTCACTGTGGTCCAACGCCGGCCTGCAGAGCGTGACCGCGAATGGCAACCAGGTCACGATGACCTTCTCGTCGGTGGCGACGACCTACTTCTTCAACTTCGCCGATCAAGTGGGCATCGTCCCGCAGCACATCTTCTCGACGGGCGATGCCGCCGCGCACCCCGACACGTGGCCGGACGTCGCGCCAATCGGCACCGGTCCTTTCACGGTCAGCCCCTGCACCGCGAACAACATCCAGTACGTCGCCAACCCGCACTACTGGATGCCAGGCAGGCCCTACATCCAGAAGGTCGAGTACCCGGCGTACCTCGACAACAACCCGGCGAACCTCGACCTCGCGAGTGGCAAGGCTCAATGGGGCAGCCAGTTCATCCCGAACATCAAGCAGGCGTACTTGTCGAAGTCCAAGGACAACAACACCTGGTCGCCGCCGGTGACAAACGTCGAGATCTTCCCGAACCTCGACCCGTCGCATAAGGCAACGAGCACGCTGGCGGTCCGGCAAGCAATCGCGGCCGCGATCGACCGGACCCAGATCGCTGCAATCGGAGAAGGCGGTCAACAGCCGGCAGCGAACCAGACCGGCGTTGTCGTTCCGACGTTCCAGAAGTACTTCGATTCAGCGGCGCTAGCAGCGTCCGGCTATGACAAGCCGAACGTCGCAAAGGCGACGCAGCTGATGGCAAGTGCTGGCTACTCGACGTCCAAGCCATTGAAGCTGTCGATCATCACGATCACCGGCTACACCGACTGGGACGCTTCGCTCGCCGTGATCAAGCAGGAACTGAAGCCAATCGGCATCGACCTCACGGTCAATGACGAGGCGCAACAGACCTATGACAGCGCACTCTACGAAGGCAACTACGACCTCGCCTACTACGGCGAGGCCGGCGGTCCTTCGCCGTACTACGAGATGCGCCAGATCCTTGACTCGGCGAACACCGCACCGATCGGCAAGCAGGCCAACAGCAACTACGAGCGGTACAAGAACCCCGCCGTGGACGCGCTGTTCGCGCAGTACCCGACTGCCGACGATGCCGGCCAGGTGGCCATCATCAAGCAGATCGAAGCGGCCATGATCAAGGACGTGCCGATCATTCCGACCACCGAATCGGTCGACTGGTTCCAGTACAACACCTCGGACCTGCAGGGTTGGCCGACCCCGCAGAACCCGTACGCCCAGCCGGCAGCCTTCAACGTGCCGGACGCGGAACAGCTGCTGCTCCACCTGTACTCCAAGGCAGCTCAGTAGTAATAGAAGCTCAGTAGTTCTAGAACGGCAGTAGTAATAGAGACTGAGTAGTAGTCACGTAAGTAGGGACGGTCCATGAGGGTGAGCGCGAGGAGCGAATCGACGTGAGGTACCTACTCCGCCGGCTCGGCTTCTTCGTGCTCACCCTCTGGGCCGCCTTGACCCTGAACTTCTTCATCCCGCGGATGATGCCGGGCAGTCCGTTGCAGGCGCTGCGGGACCGTACGCACAACAAGTTGTCGCCAGCGGCGCTGAACAGCCTGCTGTCGCAGTTCGGCTTCGACCCGCACCAGAACGTGGCCGTGCAGTACGTGCAGTACCTGAAGAACATGGCAACTGGCCATTGGGGCATCTCGATCGGTGGCTCGCTCGGGGTGCCGGTCAGAAAGCTGATCGGGCAAGCGCTGCCGTGGACTCTCGGACTGGTCGGCGTAACGACCGTCATGGCGTTCTTGCTCGGTACCGTGATTGGCATCGTTGCTGGGTGGAAGCGTGGCGGCCTGCTCGACGGCATAGTGCCGCCCGTGTTCGTCGTCACCTCGGCACTGCCGTACTTCTGGGTCGCGTTGCTGATGATCCTCCTGTTCGCCAGCGGCACTCATGCCTTGTTGCCCAACGATGGCAACTACACCAACGGCCTCACGGCTGGATTCTCCGGACACTTCATCTTCGACGTGATCAAGCACGCGATCCTGCCTGGTGCCACGATCCTCATCACCGCCATTGGCGGCTGGATCCTGACCATGCGCAACAACATGATCACGACGCTGTCTGAGGACTATGTCCGCATGGGTCGAGCAAAAGGCCTGTCGAACCGACGCATCATGTACGGCTATGCGGCGCGCAATGCATTCCTGCCCAATCTCTCGGGCTTTGCGATGTCGCTGGGCTTCGTGATCAGCGGCGCGATTCTCGTCGAATACGTGTTCAACTATCCGGGCCTTGGCTACATGCTCTACAACGCGACGGTGAACACCGACTACCCGTTGCTGCAAGCGCTCTTCATGCTGATCACCGTCGCGGTGCTGGTCGCCGTCCTGATCTGCGATTTTGTGACCTTCTGGCTCGACCCGCGCGCACGAGCGAAGGCGTAACCGCTATGAGTGCGATCCTCGCGAACACCGCCGTGGTGACCGGCGCACCCGAGCCGGCACGCCGCCGTGCGGGCGGTGGGCTGTGGACCGCGGTGCGCACCAACCGCAAGGCGATGGCCGGTCTGATCATCTTCTTGATCTTCGCCGCGATGGCTGCGGTACCGCGGCTGTTCACGTCGGTGAAGCATCCCAACGACGCCGCCCAGTACGCGTCGCTTGCGCACCCGGGCAGCCAGCACTGGCTCGGTACCACCCAGCTCGGCCAAGACATCTACGCGCAGCTGATTTACGGCACTCGTCAGTCGTTGGTGATCGCGCTGATCGCGGGCTTCTTCGCGACCGTGCTCTCGGTGCTGATCGGCGTGTCCGCTGCGTATCTGGGTGGCATCGGCGACGAGGCACTGTCGTTGCTCACGAACGTGTTCCTCGTGCTTCCGACATTCCCGCTGATCATCGTGCTCGCGACCTACGCCGGCAAGGGAAATCTGCTGGTTGTCATCATCGTGCTGGTGGTAACCGGCTGGTCGTACGGCGCGAACCAGTTGCGCGCACAGACATTGTCGTTGCGCAACAGAGACTTCCTTGAGTCGGCGCGGGTAAGAGGCGAGCGACGGTCATACATCATCGTCGCCGAGTTGCTGCCCACCATGACGTCGCTGATCGTCGCGAACTTCCTCGGTGCGGCGCTCTATGCAGTGCTGACGGCGGCCGGCCTGCAGTTCTTGGGCCTCGGCGATCCGTCGTCGCTGAGCTGGGGCACCATGCTCTATTGGTCGCAAAATGACGGCGCGTTGCAAAGCGGCTACCCGGTATGGGCGATCGCGCCTGGAATCTGCGTCGCCCTGCTTGGCGCGTCATTCGCGCTGCTCAACTACGCATTCGACGAGATCAGCAACCCGGCGCTGCGGCCGGTCCGGAGGATACGTGTCAAGCGCACCCATTCTTGAGGTCTCAGGCCTACGGGTGGAGTACAACACCTCGCGCGGCGCAGTGTGTGCCGTTGACAACGTCGACCTCGAGGTTCACAAGGGCGAGTTCGTCGGAGTCGTCGGCGAATCGGGTTGCGGAAAGTCGACGATGCTCTTTGCGATCGCGGCGCTGCTGAGCCCGCCGGCGGCCGTCACCGCGGGCACCGTGAAATTTCACGGTCAGAACCTCGTGACGATGACCGAGAAGCAACTGAACGTGCTGCGCTGGCGCGACTACTCCGTGGTGATGCAGAGCGCGATGAACGCGTTGAACCCGGTCATCACCATCGCCGCGCAGTTCAAGGATGTCCTGAAAGCGCACGGCGCTGCGTCGAATAACGAGATCGCCAACCGGTCGGCCGAAGTGATGCGGTTGGTCGGGATCGATCCGATTCACCTCAAGAGCTACCCGCACCAACTCAGCGGCGGTATGCGGCAGCGCGCGATGATCGCGATGGCGCTGCTCTTCACCCCCGACCTGGTCATCATGGACGAACCAACGTCGGCTCTTGATGTCGTCGCCCAACGCTCGCTTATGGTGCAGATCAAAGAACTCCAACGCCAGTTGGGGTTTGCGGTCATTTTCGTCACGCACGACATGTCACTCGTGAGCCACTTCTCCGATCAACTCATCGTCATGTACGCGGGTCAGGTCTCCGAGATCGGGCCTACCCGTCAGGTCTTCGACCACCCCGCTCATCCCTACAGTCGCGGCCTGCTCGACGCGTTCCCCTCGATTCGCGGACCGCGCGTCGAACTCACTGGCATTCCGGGTAGCCCGCCCGATCTTGCGAGACCACCGCAAGGGTGTCGATTCAACCCTCGTTGCCCGCAGGTGTTCGACGCCTGTCGGGTGACCGAGCCATTGCTGTACCAGGTCGGTGACGTTCAAGCGCGCTGCTTGCTGCACGCTGGAGGAGCGCCGCTGCTTGAAACCTCTGAAGCGTCGGGAGCGACGACGTGAGCCACGACCTCAGCAGTGACGTGACCGCCGACGTGAGCAGTCCGGCCGCGCCGCCGCTACTTGAGACCCGCGGCATGACCAAGCATTTCAAGATTGGCGGCAACTTCTCGCGCACGACCCTGCACGCGGTCGATGACGTGAACATCATCATCAACCGGCAGGAGATCGTCGCGCTCGCCGGTGAGAGTGGCAGTGGCAAGAGCACGATCGCTCGATTGCTCGCACGTATCTACAAGCCGACCAGCGGTGAGATCTACTACCAGGGCAAGCCGTTGTCGTCGATGCGCACGCGTCGCGACAGCCTGGGCTACCGCAGCGACGTGCCGATGGTCTTCCAGGATCCCTTCAGTTCGCTGAATCCGGCCTACCGCGTGAACCACGGCATCATGCGTGGTTTGAAGCTGCATCGTCGCGACCTGACCTCGCGTGCGCAGCGTTTTGCAGAGGCCGAGCGTGTCGTCGATGCAGTGGGTCTGACGCCGGCGGCCGAGATCTTGCAGCGCTACCCCTACGAACTCAGTGGCGGGCAGCGCCAGCGAATTGGGTTCGCGCAGGCGCTGGCTTACAGGCCCAAACTGATCCTGGCCGACGAGCCGGTATCGATGCTCGACGTGTCGATCCGCATCGGTCTGTTGAACGTGATGGCGAAGTTGCGCCAGGAAGCGCAGGTCTCGTTCCTCTACATCACCCACGACATCGCCAGCGCTCGCTACGTCGCCGACCGGATCATGATCATGTACGCCGGGCATGTGGTCGAATCGGGTCCTGCTGAAGCTGTATTGGCTGATCCCAAGCATCCCTACACGCAGTTGTTGCTCTCGGCAGTGCCAGATCCGCGAGCGCCGCTGGCTGTCGGTGCCGAGACCGACAAGGGCGAGCCGCCGAAGGTCATCGACCCTGGGCCGGGCTGCCGTTTCCGCGCGCGGTGCCCCTTTGTCATCGACGTGTGTCACCACGTCGACCCGCCATTACAACTGCTCGGCCCGCGGCATTTCGCCGCCTGCCACGTCGCGAAGCCGGACGCCGGTTTCCTCGTACCCGCTCACGAGGTCTCGAGTACCTGACGCCCTTCGCCCTCGATGGAAACCAACGCGTGGTCACGCCGCCCGAACATGTACAGCAGTAGTTCTTGCGGTGCACCGGTGAGTCGGAGCGTCGACTGACCCGAAACTGCCGCACGCACGGTGTGACGTTGCCCGGTGTCGGACCGGATCAGTTCGATGCCGCCAGGTGCTGATCTCAAGATGTGTTTGGCCATTTGGGTCGAGCGCTTCCAGAGCAGGGCGGTGGTCGCGCTGTCGAGGGCACGGGGTTCCCATTGCGGCGCGGCGCGGCGCACGTCTTCGTGGTGAACGAAGAACTCGACGTTGTTAAGCAGCTCGCCTAAGGCATGCGGTCGGAACAGCGAAAGGCGCGGTGGGCCACCCCTCAGTCGGTTTACCAGCTCGCCGAAGTCGCGACGCTTCAGCTTGTTTTGTAGCCTCGCCGTCCAGCCCGCCAACGGACGAATGACGACGCCGAGTGCCGCGTCGGGCCTGCTTTCACGTAAGACGAGATGCGCGGTCAGATCGCGGGTGTTCCAGCCCTCGCACAGCGTTGGCGCGTCCGGACCGACCCGGTCGAGCAGGTCACTGAGACTTGCGCGCTCGCTCGCGGCGAGATGCGTCACGCTCTCACTCTCGACTGCGCCGCGTCATTCGACTGCGCCATTTCGATCGGCACCGCCTTCTTGTGCACCGGTCGGTAGCCCTCCGGATCGCCCGCGATCGTATCGATCACCAACGCGACTGACAGCACACACGCGACCGCGACTAGCAGGCCGCCGATCGTGTCAGTCGCGTAGTGGTACCCGCCACCCACGAGCGCGATCGCGATGATCGGGACGGACACCATCGCTGCAACCGCGATCACCCACCGGAGAACCAACGGCCACGGCAATCGGCCTGGTCCGATCATCGCGCAAAGGACGACGAGGGCGAGCGAGGCGGTGGCGGCCGTGTGCCCGCTGGGGAACGACAGCGATGTCGCAATGTGCCGGTCGAACAGCGGCTTCAACACGAGATCGACAAGCCCGCCGGCCAGCCCTGGTCCGAGCACTGCGAGCACGGCGAGCCTCGTGCGGTTCAGGAGAAGGAACAACGCGCACAGCAACGCACAGATGACGATGATGCTGCCTGGGTCGGCGAGGTCGACCACGTGCACCACCAGGTGCGGGTGCCCGGCGACCCGGCGCTGGATCGCGGCGTCGATGTGCCGGTCGAAACGACCAGGCGTGCGGGTGTGCGCATATCGGACGCCGAGGGCAGCGGTCGCGAGCACCGCGCCGATGACAATGACGACTGCCAGACCGCGGCGCGCGAGCAACGGTCGGCGAGCCATCCCACGAGTCTACGAGAGGAAGACCTGCGGGATGGCCTCTTCCTCGGACTGCCTCGCCTTCTTCCTCTGCGAGCGGCACCGGGTCCTTCGGAAGGGCGCCATCCCTTCGGTCGGGCGGCGTACTACCGTGCAGGTCAACACCCTGGGAGGAATTCGTGAGCGTGGGGGCTGCGCAGGACTACGACGTCGACCTGCTCATCGTTGGCGCCGGCCCGGCTGGCCTCTACGCCGCGTACTACGCCGGTTTCCGCGCGCTGTCGGTGGTCGTCGTCGATTCGCTGACGGAGCCTGGCGGGCAGCTGGCGGCGCTGTATCCGGAGAAGATGATCTACGACGTCGGCGGCATCCCGGCGATCCTTGGGCGCGAGCTCGCGGCCGACCTGTTCCGGCAGGCGCAGACCTACGACCCGACGTTCCTGCTCGGTCATGGTGCCGACCAGCTCACGACGCTCGACGACGGCACGTTGCTCGTCACGACAGACACCGGGCAAACCATTCACGCCAAGGCGATTCTGGTCACAGCTGGAATCGGGATCTTCACGCCGCGGCCGTTGCCCGCGGGCCAGGAGTACGAGGGCGTCGGCGTCCGGTACTTCGTGCCTGACCCAAGCGCGTTGCGCGACAAGAGGGTGCTCGTCGTCGGCGGCGGCGACAGCGCGGTCGACTACGCGCTGATGCTCGAGGAGGTCTGCGCCTCGGTCACCGTGGTCCACCGGCGACCTGAGTTTCGTGCGCACGAGGCCTCGGTGGAGAAGATGCGAGCCTCGTCGGTCATCATCCGCACGCCGTTTCAGGTAAGCGCCATGCAGGGCGACGGTCGTGTCGAGATCGTCGAGATCACCAACCACGACAGCGGCGACGTCGACCGGCTGGAGATCGACGAGGTCGTGGCGGCTCTCGGGTTCATCGCCGAGCTCGGCCCGCTGATGAACTGGGGGATGAACCTGCACCAGCGGCACATCGTCGTTGACACCACGATGGCAACCAACGTGCCGCGCATCTTCGCGGCCGGCGACATCACCGAGTATCCGGGCAAGGTGCGGCTGATCTCGGTCGGACTAGGCGAGGCGGCCACCGCCGTGAACAACGCTGCGATCGTGATAGATCCGTCGCGCAAGCTGTTCCCCGGCCATTCCTCCGACCCGGCCAAGCAGCCGGGCTAGTTCGTAGCGTTCTCGGAACGATCGGCGCCTAACGTGGCCGTCTATGAGGCGCCAATGAGGGGCAGAGTCAGGCTGGCGACCCCCGCGGCAGCGACGGCGCTGTTCGCCGTCATTCTCGTGCTCCTCGCGCTGGTGATCCCGCTGTATCGCCTCACCCGCCACGAATCCGCGGCGGCCGACATTTCCTCGTTCTTCGTCGCGCTGCCGTTCGCACTCGTCGGTGTCGTCGTGTCTCGGCGGCAGCCCCGAAACGGCGTTGGGTGGATCCTGCTCGCGACCGCACTGTTCTACGTCGTGCAAGACGATGCGTCGATGTACACGGTGCTCGACTATCGGCTGCACGGTGGACGCCTGTTTTTCGGGCCGCTAGCGGTGCTGGTGCAGCCATCGTGGGCGCCGGCCATCGTCTGCATGGTGCTAACGCTGCTCCTCTTCCCCGACGCGCGGCTGCCGCTGGGCCGATGGCGCTGGATCTTGTGGCCATTCCTCGGGGTCGCTGGGTTGTGGGTGATCGGCGCCTTCGGTATCGCCGCGCACGCGATCGCCACCCACACTGTTCACATCACGAGCTCGGGGGACCTGAGCGAACTGGCGCGCCCCACTGGTAGCGACACCTGGTGGGGTGTCGTCCAGAACGTGTTCTTCCCGGTGATCTTTCTTAGCGGCTTGGGTTCACTGTCCAAGCAGATCATCAGCTATCGGGGAGCGACCGGGGAGCGACGTCAGCAGTTGAAGTGGCTGCTGGCAGGCGGCGCGATCTTCGTTGTCGGTGGCTTTCTGACCTTCAGCGGGTCCATCGGCAACTCGGTCCTCGACCGGGTTATCAGTTCCCTGGGCATTCTCGGGCTGACGGCGCTGCCGGTGTTTGTCGGGATCGCGATCCTGAAGTACCGGCTCTTCGAGATCGATCGCCTGATCAGCCGCACGTTGTCGTACGCAATCGTGACTGGCCTGTTGGTTGGCATATATGTCGGCTTGATCGCACTGACCACGCGGGCGTTGCCGTTGTCTTCGCCGGTCGGCGTCGCAGCCTCGACGTTGGGTGCGGCCGCGCTGTTCACGCCGCTGCGCCGACATATCCAACGGATCGTCGATCGTCGCTTCAACCGGGCGCACTACGACGCCGAGGCGACCGTCGCGGCTTTCAGTTCCGGTCTTCGCGATGCTGTTGACCTTGACCGGGTCCAGCACGACCTCGTGACCGTCGTCCAGCTGTCGATGCAGCCCAGCCACGTGTCGGTGTGGCTACGCGAGCGACGTCCGGTATGACACGCCGGTTGTCGCTAGCCACGCCGGCGATGGCGACCGCGCTCGGTGTGCTGGTTCTGGCCCTGATCGCCATCGAGGTTCCGCTCAGCCGCGCGTCTATCTCGCAATCGGGTGGCAGTCTCTGGACCCTTTTCGTGATCGTCCCGTTCACTCTGGTCGGTGTCGTCGTGGCCCGCAAGCAACCGCGCAATGCCGTCGGTTGGATCCTGCTCGCGGCTGGCCTCTTCTTCATCGTGGAGCAGGACGCGTCGCTCTACACGGTCTACGACTACCGCCAACACGGTGGCCATTTGCTGTTCGGGCCGCTCGCGGTTCTCGTTCAGCCTTCATGGGCCCCCGCGATCGTCTGCATGGTGCTCGTGCTGTTGCTGTTCCCGGATGCACGGCTGCCGCTGGGTAGGTGGCGATGGATTCTGTGGCCGTTTCTTGGTGTTGCCGGGTTATGGGTGCTCGGCGCATTCGGGATCGCCGTCAACTCCATCACTACCCAAAGCGTGCACATCACGGCGTCTGGCGACTTGAGTTCGCTTGACCACCCGACCGGCGACGCGGCTTGGTGGGGTGCGGTGCAGAACGCGTTCTTCGTCGTGGTGCTTGCGAGCGGAGTTGGCTCGCTCGCGAAGCAGATCGTGAGCTACCGCGCGTCGACGGGCGAGCGGCGCCAACAACTCAAGTGGCTGCTCAGCGGTGGTGCGCTGTTCACGGTGGGTGGGGTCTGCGCCGTCACGTCGTGGTCGAACGCGTCCTCGACGGTAGCGAAGGTGATCGGGGGCGTCGGTACTGTCTGCCTCACTGCGTTGCCGTTCTCCATCGGCATCGCGATCCTCAAGTACCGCCTCTTCGAGATCGACCGGCTCGTCAGTCGCACCTTGTCTTACGCGATTGTCACTGGCCTACTCGTCGGCGTGTACGTCGGCCTGATCGCACTGACCACCCGGGCGTTGCCACTGTCGTCGCCGATCGGCGTCGCTGCGTCAACCCTCGGCGCGGCCGCGCTGTTCACCCCGTTACGGCGCTACACCCAACGGATCGTCGATCGCCGCTTCAACCGGGCGCACTACGACGCGGAGGCGACCGTTGCGGCCTTCAGTTCCGGTCTTCGCGATGCTGTTGACCTTGACCGGGTCCAGCACGACCTCGTGACCGTCGTCCATCTCTCGATGCAGCCCAGCCACGTCTCCGTGTGGCTTCGCGAGCGCAGTTCGACCTGACACTGCCTCCACGGCGCGGGGGTCCGGTGGTGGCGCCGAGTCAGGACGTGGGGCAGAATGTGACCACTGGGACAGCTGATCAGATTACGAGGACGTCGGGGAAGGCGCATCTCGTCCATCTGACGGAGGTTCCGGTGAGCACACGCGGCGTCCTGTACGTGCATAGCGCCACGCTGGCTGTCACGCCCCACATCGAGTGGGCGGTGGCCGGCGTGTTGTCGACGCCTGTCCGCTTCGAATGGCAGGCGCAGCCCGCGGCGCCTGGTTCAGTGCGTGCCGAGGCACCCTGGATCGGAGCTCCCGGTTGCGGCAGTCGCCTCGCGTCCGCCCTGATCGGTTGGCCGGTGCGCTTCGAGGTGACCGAAGATGCCAGTGACGGTTGCGATGGCGAGCGCTTCGCGTTCACCCCGGGTCTTGGCCTGTTCCACGCGATGACCTCGGCCAACGGCGACCTTGTGGTGCCTGAGAACCGACTGCGCCAGCTGCTGACTGGGCAGTTGCCTGCGAACGACGCGCCGAACGCAAAGATCGAGGCGGACGCCGAGGGGCGAGGTCCGCTCGATGCCATCAGGCGGTTGCTCGGCGAACCTTGGGACGACGAACTCGAACCATTCCGGTACGCCGGCGACGGTGCTCCCGTTCGCTGGCTGCATCAGGTCGTGTAACGCCGACCAGGTGGCGGCTCGTACGTTTCTCTGGCACCCGCGCGTCTCTGCAGAGATGCAGGTGTACTCCTCAAAGAAGCAGCTTCCAACCGCTGAAATGCCTGCCTCTGTGAGGAGTTGGGGCAGCCCCTGGCGCCGCTACTGTGGCCCGACAACAGCCCACGTACCGCGCAGCTCACGTACCGCGAACAGCTACAGCGGGATGTTGCCGTGCGATCCGCGCCGTGCGGGCGCTGACGCAATCGCGTCGGCGATGGCGGTGCGCGTCTCTGCGGGCGACACGACACGGTCGACCACGCCAATCGCGACGGCCTTGTCGATGCTGCCCGCGAGCTTCTCGTGCTCGGCGGCGAGTTCGAGCTCCAGTGAGGGCCGCAGTGCTTCGCCGACCTCGGCCAGCTTGCGGCGGTGCAAGATGCGGACTGCGGCCACGGATCCCATGACGGCGACCTCGGCTCCGGGCCACGCAAGCACCAACGTGGCACCGAGCGACCGCGAGTTCATCGCGATGTAAGCGCCGCCGTACGCCTTGCGGGTAATCAGCGTCACCCTCGGCACGACCGCCTCGGCGAAAGCGTGCAGCAGTTTCGCACCGCGGCGCACCACGCCGTCCCACTCTTGTCCGAGTCCTGGCAGGTAGCCGGGGACGTCGACGACGACCACCAACGGGACGCCGAAGGCATCACAGGTGCGTACGAAGCGCGCAGCCTTTTCGGCGCTCGTTGCGTCGAGGCAACCGCCAAGCCGCAGCGGGTTGTTGGCGATGACACCGACCGTGCGTCCCCCCAGGCGTCCGAGAACAGTGACGATGTTCGGCGCCCACTTCGCGTGCAGTTCGACTCCCGCGGCGTCGAGAACGCCGTTGATCAGTGGGTGCACGTCGTACGCGCGCTTCGCACCTTCGGGAAGCAGCGACGCAAGGTCGGCGTCGACGATCTCGGTGTCGCCGATTTTTCCTTGGTTGCCAAGCAGATCAGTGAGTTCGCGGGCGCGCTCGAGGGCGTCTTCATCGCTGTCGGTCACGATGTGCACGACGCCACTGCGTCGACCGTGCACCTCGGCGCCACCGAGACGCTCCATGTCGACGTCCTCGCCGGTGACGCTTCGCACGACGTCAGGGCCGGTCACGAAGATGCGTCCAGCCGGCCCCATGATCACGATGTCGGTGAGTGCGGGGCCGTAGGCGGCACCACCCGCTGCGGGGCCGAGCACGACCGAGATCTGGGGCACCTTCCCAGATGCGAGAGTCATCGCGGCGAACACGCGGCCGACACCATCGAGGCTCTCGACACCTTCACGCAATCGAGCGCCGCCCGAGTGCCACAAGCCGATGATCGGGACGCCGTCGTGCAGCGCCCGGTCGTAGGACTCCACGATCGCCGTGCAGCCGGCGCTGCTCATCGCGCCGCCCTGAATCGTCGGGTCGCACGCGAATGCAACGGCGGGGGTCCCGAGCATCCGGCCGACACCAGCCAAGATGCCGCTGTCGTCGTCCGCGGTAATCGTTTCGAGGGTGCCCTCGTCGAACAACGCGGTGAGCCGGGCACGCGGCGATCGGGGGTCGAGTGCGGTTTCGTCAGGCGAGGTCGTGGTCACAGGTGATGTCCCTCCTCGTGATCATGGGCAAATGGGCCGGTGCGGGTCGAGAAACCCACCCATTTCCCCATGATCATCGGGAAACGGTCGGGGGAAAATCAGGCCGGCTGGATGACGAGTACGACGTTATGGCCACCGAAGCCGAATGCGTTCGACATGGCAGGACCTTCACGTAGCGGCCGCGGATCAACGGTCACCACGTCGAGGTCGACGTCGTCGTCGCGGTCGTCGAGGTTCAGCGTCGGCGGCACGATGTGCTGGGTCACCGACAGCAGGGTGGCGATCGCTTCGACAGCGCCAGCCGCCCCGAGCAGGTGGCCGAACGTCGACTTGGGTGCGGTGACAACGACGGAGTCGGCCGCGGATCCGAACACCTCGCGAATGGCCTTCGCTTCGGCGACGTCGCCGGCCGGAGTCGAGGTCGCGTGCGCGTTGATGTGCGTGATATCGGACGGCGTGAGGTTGGCCGATTCGAGAGCAGCGCGCAACGCCCTGACAACGCCGCGACCCTCGGGGTCCGGAGCGGCGATGTGGTAGCCGTCGGACGTGATGCCCGCGCCCGCGATCTCGCCAAGGATTGTCGCGCCACGCGCCTTCGCGTGCGCCTCCGATTCGAGCACGACTGCGCCGGCGCCCTCGCCCATGATGAAACCGTCACGCCCCTTGTCGTAGGGCCGTGATGCGCGCAGCGGTTCGTCGTTGCGCGTCGACATCGCGCGCATCGCCGCGAACGCCGCAAGTGGCAGCGGGTGGATCGCAGCCTCGGTGCCACCGCACACCACGACGTCGGCACGGCCGGTGCGGATCATCTCCAAGCCGTAAGCGATCGCTTCAGCGCCCGACGCGCAGGCGCTGACCGGCGTGTGGACACCAGCCCGAGCTTGCAGATCGAGGCCGACTGCGGCCGCCGGACCGTTCGGCATCAGCATCGGCACGGTGTGCGGGGAGACCCGCCGCGGGCCTTTCTCGCGCAGCACGTCGTACTGGTTGAGCAACGTCGTGACACCACCGATGCCGGAGGCGAACACGACGCCGAGACGCTCTTTCTCGACGTCCGGCTTGCCTGCTTGGGCCCACGCCTCGCGCGCCGCGATGATGGCGAACTGCTGCGAGCGGTCGAGGGTGCGTGCCTCGACGCGGTCGAGAACATCGAGGGGTTCGACCTCAACGCGGGCTGCGATACGGACCGGGAGTTCAGCCGCCCATTCCTCGGTAAGAACCCCGACCCCGGACTTGCCGGCCAACAGCGCCGCCCACGTGCTGGCGACGTCGCCACCGATCGGCGTGGTCGCACCGAGACCGGTGACGACAACGCGGGTGCGCTCGGTTGTGGCGTTCACGGGTACCGCATCTCCTCGCTCGTGATGTCATGACTGGCATAGCCAAGAACGGCGCCGCACTGCTCCGATAAGGGAGCTGCTCGCCGTCCGCCTCGGCTGAAAATGCTCAGGCTGTGACGCCGGCCTTCTCGATGTAAGTGACCGCGTCGCCGACCGTCTTCAGGTTCTTGACGTCGTCGTCTGGGATCCGAACGCCGAACTTCTCCTCCGCAGCGACCACGACTTCGACCATCGACAGCGAGTCGACGTCGAGGTCGTCGGTGAAGCTCTTCTCCATCTGGACGTCGGAAGCCGGGATGCCAGCAACCTCGTTCACGATCTCGGCGAGACCGGCGAGGATCTCCTGCTGGGACAGGGCCATGAGTGGTGCTCCTTTGGTTGGGGTGTGGTGCGTGGGGGTTGATCGATACGCGACCGCGCGAGGTTAGGGAACCTCGACGACCTGCGCAGCGTAGGTGAGGCCGGCGCCGAATCCAATGAACAGAGCCGGCTGGCCACTGTGCACCTCGCCGCGCTCGAGTAGCGCGGACAAGGCCAACGGAATTGAAGCGGACGACGTGTTGCCCTGTGTCTCCATGTCGCGGCCGATGGCGACGTTGTCGGGCAACTTCAGCGACTTCACGAGTGACTCGACGATGCGCAGGTTCGCTTGGTGCGGGACGAACGCGCCGAGTTCTTCAGCGCGCACGCCCGCGGCGTCCATCGCTTGCTGGGCGACTGGCGCCATCTTGGTGACGGCCCACCGAAAGACGGTCTGGCCGGCCATCTTCAACGCAACCGGCGGCAACGACTCGCCCGTCGCGAGTGCGTGCTGCACCTGCGTGTAGGTCGGCTCCTGCGTGATGGTCAACACATGCGAACCGTCGCTGCCCCACACCACCGGGCCGATGCCGGACGTCGGGCTGGCGCTGACGACAGCCGCGCCTGCACCGTCACCGAACAGGAAGGCCATGCCCCGGTCGTGCGGGTCGATGAAGTCGGTCATCTTCTCGGAGCCGATCACCACAACGTTTCGAGCGCTGCCACCGCGCACCGCGTCGTTGGCGACGGCGAGCGCGTACGCGAATCCGGCGCACGCGGCGTTGATGTCCATCGCGCCCGCATTGACGGCACCGAGCCGGTCTTGCACCTCGCTCGATCCGCCGGGGGTCTGGTACGGGTGCGTGCAGGTTGCGAGCAGAACGAGGTCGACCTCTTCGGGAGCGACACCCGACGCTGCGAGTGCCTTGCTCGCCGCACTGGTCGCCATGTCGACGACCGTCTCGTCGGCTGCCGCGTAGCGACGGGTGATGATGCCGCTGCGCTCGCGAATCCAGGCGTCGGTCGAATCGATGTTGCGACAGATTTCCTCGTTGGTCACGATGCGCGTGGGCCGGTGCTCACCGATCGCGACGATGCGGGCACCTGGCGAACCGGGTTGTGCCTTCATACCGACTCCAGATCCGGACGCGAGATGTCGGGGTGCAAGCGAGCGAGTGGTTGGCCGGGGGAGACCGGGTCGCCGTTCTCGACGAGCCATTCGACCAGTACGCCACCCTGCGACGCCACTACCTCTTGGGCTTCGCGCCTGGTCACGACCTTGCCGATGACCGCGCCCGCTCCAAGGCTGTCGCCGATTTTGGCTTCGGTGGCCTCGAAAATGCCCGCGAGTGGAGCGACCAGTAGCCGCCAGGCGGGCGTCGCGCTGTACTCGATCGCGTGGCGGTGCTTCTCGATCAGGTCGCGCGCGGCGTCGAGGTCATCGGGCGTCTTCAGCGCCAACGTTTCGACGTCCGGCAGTGCGCGCCTGATCAATCCGACGAGCGTGCCGGCTGGCGGTAGTTCGATGACCGCGGTGACGCCGAGTTCGCCGAGCGTCGTCATGCAACGGTCCCATCGCACGGGCGCTGCGACCTGCTCGACGAGGCGGCCGACGAACTCGGGGCCGTGCTGGATCACGCTGCCGTCGGCATTCGACAGCAGCAAGGTGCCCGGCTCAGACGTCGGAAGGCCATTAGCGAGCTGCCGGAGACGTTCGACGGCAGGTGCCATGTGGGCGGTGTGGAACGCGCCGGCCACGGCAAGTGGCCGCAGTCGCGCACCCTCAGGCGGGTCGGCGGCCAGAGCGGCCAGCTGGTCGAGAGTGCCGGCGGCAACAACCTGACCTGCAGCATTCACGTTGGCGGCGGTGAGCCCGAGTTCGGTCAGCTTTGCGAGCACCGCTTCGGCGTCGCCCCCGAGGATCGCGGTCATGCCGGTCGGGGTGGCAGCAGCCGCGCTGGCCATCGCGCGGCCGCGCTCACGGACTAGAACGAGGGCAGATTCAGGCGACAGGACGCCGGCCAGTGCCGCCGCGGTGATCTCGCCAACGCTGTGGCCGGCAACCGCGCCGACATTGCTCGCGACGTCGTCGAAGGTATTTGCTAACCGACCCGCGGGTTGGCCAGGGATGCCGAACCGCGGCTGGCCGTCGGGGAAGAGCACTGAGGCCGCGGCCAGCCCGGCGCCCACGAGCAGGGGCTGGGCGATGGCGGTGTCTTTGATTTCGTCGGCGTCGGCGCTGGTGCCAAGGCGAGCCAGATCAAGGTCGAGAACGGCTGACCACCAGGTCACTGCGTCGGCGACACCAGGCAGATCGAGCCATGGTGCAAGAAATCCGGGAACCTGAGCTCCCTGACCGGGAGCAAGCAATGCCAGCACGCTTCCACCTTGCCGCAACTGGTCGGGTTGGTCGTTGCCCGGCGGGACCAAGTAGCCGGAGCGACTTTGTAGAAAACCTACAACACGTCGGGTGAGTGACTCGTTCCCGACAAGCGGCCTAGGACGATCGCGATCTGGAGCGCAAAGCCTTCTCGGGGTTCGGTCGCCGCGAGCCCGGTGACGTCAGCGGCTCTGCGCAGCCGGTAGCGCACGGTGTTCGGGTGAACGTACAGGGTTCGGGCGGTGGCCTCCAACGAGCCCGCGTGGGCGAGGTAGGCGGTCACGGTCTCGAGCAGCCCACCGCCCGCAGCAACGAGGGGCTGGTAAACGGCTTCGACCAGCTGCCGACGGGCGGCGGGGTCGCCGTCGATCGCCCGTTCGGGCAACAGGTCACTTGCGAGCACCGGCCTCGGCGCGGCCGGCCAAGCCTTCGACGCCACGAGTCCGGCCACGGCCGCCTGCGCAGAACGGGCTGCTGACATGAGATCGGGAACCGGCGGGCCGATCACGATCGGGCCAGGGCCGAACTGCGCGAGCAGCGCGCGCGACGCCCGCAGCGGGTCAGGCGCGCCTCCAAGCACGGCAACCAGCCGATCGCCCTGCACCGCAACGAGGACGTCGAGGCCGGCATACCGCGCCGCACGCCGCACCCCGTCGACGACTGCCTCGGGTTCGTCGTCAGGCGGGGTGCCGACGACGACCGTGACCGAGTCGGGCGACCCCCAGCCGAGCGCCGCGGCCCGCGATCGCAAGGCCTCGTCGGCCTCACCGCGCATCAACGCGTCGACGACCATCGCCTCAAGCCGGGCGTCCCACGCGCCACGAGCTTCGGCAGCCTGGGCGTAGACCTGCGCGGCGGCGAAGGCGACTTCACGCGCGTACACGAGCACGGCCTCGCGCAGGTCGCTCGAGTTCGCGGGCGCGGCGATCGTCTCCGCGGCTTCCTCGACGACGCCGATCGTGATGCGCACCATCTCGACGGTCTGCTGCAGACTCACGGTCCTGGCGAGCTCGCGAGGCGCCGTCCCGAAGATCTCCCCGGTGATCGCCCGGCGCTGGTCGGGGTGCCGGTACCACTCGACGAAGGCCGCGATACCGGCCTGCGCGACGAGGCCAACCCATGACCGCTGCTCAGCCGGCATCGCGCGGTACCACGGCAGCGTCTCGTCCATGCGGGCGATGGCCGCGCGGGCGAGGTCACCGGTGGCGCGGTCGAGCTCGCGTGCCGTCACCGACCGCGCCCGTGCTGCCGTCGACGCAGCCTGCGCGGCGGCATTGGGGAAACGAGGCGTCACGGCCGACCAGTGTGCCGCATTCCGCGACCGGTCTTGGCGGGCTCCTACTGGGCAGCGAATGCCCGGTGCCAGGGCTTCATCAAGGCGAGGTATTCGGCCCGACTCAAGATCGGTCGCGCGTACGCCGCGGCAATCGCATCGCGGACGGCGTGCAGCGCGTGCTTCACGACCTGAGGCTTGACTGCGGTCGCGGCAAAGTCATCGCCGAGGAAGTCAAGCGACAGCTCTTCGCGAAAAAACCGATCGACGTGCTCGAACCTGGCGAGCACCTCGAGTACCAGTGGGGTGTCGGGACCAAGGGCGTGGGCCCGAGCGCTGTGCAAGAAGGATGTGTCGCGCCAGCCCTGTGCGAGGCTGGTCATGTCGCGAGTGGTCAGTTGGGGGAGCTGGCTCAAGACGCCCAGGATCTCAGCCAGGTTCGGGTGCAAGTCGAGGGAGGTGACCCATCGACTTGCCCGTTGACGGCGCCACGGCATTGGCGGCCTCCTCGGAGTCTGGTGTCCTCATCCTCGGCAGAACCGCGTGTTCTCTAGAGGTTCGTCCAGCAAGATCTCCCTATGCATAAGGAAGATCTTTGAACGTCGAGTTGCGGCGGGCTGCGGAGAGGCAAGAGAGCCGAGCCGACGGGATCATCTCGAGGCACTCCTTCGCGTTCGGTGCGCACTATGACCCGACCAACACGCGGTTTGGCGCACTGGTGACGCATAACGACGACGTGCTCTCACCCGGCACCGGATTCCCCGAGCATCCGCACCGCGATCTCGAAATCGTGACATGGGTCGTGTCGGGCGCATTGCAACATGCCGACAGCACCGGCGGCTCGGCGATCGTGCGTCCTGGCACGGTCGGACTGCTGAGCACCGGCGCGGGCGTCCACCACAGCGAGATCAACGCATCGTCCGGTGAAACGCACTACGTGCAGATGTGGATCTTGCCGGACGTCGAGGGGTTGCCGTCCTACTCCACCGCTGACGTGACGTCGCAGCTCGAGGGCGGTGTATTCGTCGCCGTCGCATCGGGTGGCCAGCCGGCAGCAGTGACGCTTCGTTGCGACGCGACCCTCTTTGTGGCCCGCCTAGCGGCCGGCTCGTCGGCCACCATCCCGGCGTCCGCCTTGCTTCATGTTTTCGTCGCCCGCGGCTCGATGACGCTCACCGCTGACACAGAACACGTGCAACTGCTCACCGGCGACGCGGTGCGGATCACCGGTGCTGCCGACGTGCGGGTGGAAGCTGCTGCGAACGCCGAGGTGCTCGCGTGGGCGATTAATCGCGAAGTTGGAAGCTCGACGGCGCTATAGAAAGCGTCCTGGAGCTTCCAACTACAGGAGACCGTATTGGGCGGCTGCTTTGCCGGGTGTGTCGGAAGCTATGTCGCCGCGGCGGGCCAGTTCGTGCAGCGTTTGCAGCACAATCGACGGCGCGTCGACGTGGAAGAACCGACGGGTCGCTGCGCGGGTGTCGGAGAAGCCGAACCCGTCTGTGCCCAGTGAGGCGTAGTCGGTGGGCACCCAACGCGCGATCTGGTCGGGCACCGCGCGCATGTAATCGCTGACCGCGACCACCGGTCCCGCACTCGCCGCGAGCTTGCGGGTGACGTACGGCACCTGCGGGTCGGCGTCCGGATGAAGAAGATTGAACGTGTCACACGCGAGCGCCTCGCGCCGCAACTCGGTCCAGCTGGTCGCTGACCACACATCGGCTCCGACGTTCCAGTCTTCGGCCAGCAATCGCTGCGCTTCCAGTGCCCACGGCACGGCGACGCCCGACGCGAGCAGCTGCGCACGAGGACTTTCGAGCACGGACGCCGGGGGGCTCGCGACGTGATACAGGCCGGCGAGCAAGCCTTCGACATCAAGGTTTTCCGGCTGTGCCGGCTGCAGAATCGGCTCGTTATAGATGGTGATGTAGTAGAAGATGTCTTCGCCCGCAGGGTGTTCGTCATCGCTGCCGAACATTCGCTGCAGACCCGAATGCACGATGTGGCCGATCTCGTAAGCGAACGCAGGGTCGTAGTACACGACCGCGGGATTTGTCGAGGCGAGTAACGGTGAGTGGCCGTCGTTGTGCTGCAGACCCTCGCCCGTCAGCGTTGTGCGACCAGCAGTCGCGCCGAGCAAGAACCCGCGACACATCTGGTCGGCGGCTGCCCAGATCTGGTCGCCGGTGCGCTGGAAACCGAACATCGAATAGAAGATGTAGACCGGCACCATGTACTGGCCGTGCGTCGCGTACGCGGATCCGGCCGCGATGAACGAGCCCATCGCGCCAGCTTCGGTGATGCCCTCGTGCAGCAGCTGACCGGTCTTGGATTCCTTGTACGACAGCACGAGATCACGGTCGACGGCGTCGTACTGCTGGCCATGCGGGGAGTAGATCTTCGCTGTCGGGAAGAGCGAATCCATGCCGAACGTGCGTGCCTCGTCAGGGATGATCGGGACGATGCGCTCGCCGAGCCCGTCTTCCTTCATGAGGTCTTTCAGCAGCCGCACGAATCCCATCGTGGTCGCGACTTTTTGCTTGCCAGACCCTTGCTGGAGCTCCGCATAAACGGCATCGCCGGGCAGCGTCAGCGGCTTCGCGCGGTTGACGCGCGACGGCAACGAGCCTCCCAGCGCACGCCGCCGTTCGAGCATGTACTGGATCTCCTCTGACTCCATGCCGGGGTGGTAGTAGGGCGGCAGGTCGGCTTCGAGGGCGGCGTCGGTGATCGGCAGATGCAACCGGTCGCGGAACTCCTTGAGGTCGGTCTTGGTCAGCTTCTTCATCTGGTGAGTGGCGTTGCGACCCTGCAGGCTGTTCAGCGTCCAGCCCTTGATGGTGTGCGCCAAGATGACGGTCGGTTGACCGACGTGCGCGCGGGCCGCGGCGAATGCCGCGTACACCTTGCGGTAGTCGTGTCCGCCCCGCGACAGACGGCGCAAATCGGCGTCCGACATGCCTTCGATCATTTTGCGCAGCCGCGGGTCGTCGCCGAAGAAGTGGTCGCGGATGTACTGCGCGCTTTCGACGGAGTACGTCTGCAACTGGCCGTCGGGGGTCGCGTTGAGCTTGTTGACGAGTGCGCCGTCGACGTCCTTGGCGAACAGGCGATCCCAGTCGCCGCCCCAGATCACCTTGATGACGTTCCAGCCGGCGCCGCGGAAGTAGGCCTCGAGTTCTTGGATGATCTTGCCGTTGCCGCGCACCGGGCCGTCGAGGCGTTGCAGGTTGCAGTTGATGACGAACGTCAGGTTGTCGAGTTCTTCGCGCGCAGCGACTCCGATGGCACCCAGCGATTCGGGTTCGTCCATCTCGCCGTCGCCGAGGAATGCCCAGACGTGCGAGTCAGACGTGTCGGCGATACCGCGCGCTTGTAGGTAGCGGTTGAAGCGTGCTTGGTAGATCGAGTCGAGTGGGCCGAGGCCCATGGAGACGGTGGGGAACTCCCAGAAGTCCGGCATCAGGCGCGGGTGCGGGTAACTGGGCAGGCCGTGGTTGCTGACTTCCTGGCGGAAGCCGTCGAGCTGCGCTTCGCTCAACCGGCCTTCGAGGAATGCGCGGGCGTAGATGCCAGGCGAGGCGTGGCCTTGGAAGAACACCTGATCGCCGGACGAGGGGCCTCCGCTTGCGTCGGTGCCGTTCTTTCCCTTGAAGAAGTGGTTGAAGCCGACCTCGTAGAGGCTCGCGGCCGACGCGTAGGTCGCGATGTGGCCGCCGACGCCGAGCTCGGGGCGGTTGGCCCGCGAGACCATGACGGCGGCGTTCCAGCGCACTGCGCGGCGGATCTGCTTCTCGAGCCGCTCATCGCCGGGAAACCATGGCTCGGCCTCCGGCGGGATCGTGTTGATGTAGTCGGTGCTGCGCAGGCCGGGGACGCCGACCTGCTTCTCGCGGGCGCGTTCGAGCAGCTTCAGCATCAGGTAGCGGGCTCGCGTCTTGCCCTGAGCAGCGACGACGGCATCGAGCGACTCGAGCCACTCCGACGTCTCCTCGGGATCGATGTCGGGCAGCTGGCTCGGCAAACCGTCGCTAATGACAGGCGGACGGTCTCCTGCTTTACCTACCTGGGCCACGGGAATCCTCACGCTGGAGCTGCCTCGGACGCACGTGTCGATTGTCTCATCACCCCGCGCTCGGGGTCTCCGGCGCTGCAGTTTGCGGCCTGCGCCATTTGTTGTTTACAGACCAGCACTTGCGCACACGGCCCTGGTGCGTTGGACTACATCGACTAAGCCCTGCCACGGGGCCGGTAGGTTGGCGCCGTCACGGTGCCGACAGCACGACAACGCAGGGAGGATCTTCGTGAGCGCGACCGCGGACCACGCGGAGGCTGGACGTAGCCGGGCGGAGAAGCTCGGCTTCCAGGCGGGGCAGGTGGTCCAGGAGATCGGCTACGACGACGACTGCGACGAGGACCTGCGTGCCTCGATCGAGAAGACGATCGGCAGCGAACTTGTCGACGAGGACTACGACGACGTCATCGACGCGGTGGTCCTCTGGTGGCGCGAGGACGACGGCGACCTGGTCGACGCACTTGTCGACGCGCTGACCTCGCTGGCCGACGGCGGCACGATCTGGCTGCTCTCGCCAAAGGCCGGTCGTGCGGGTCACATCGAGCCGAGCGACGTTACCGAAGCAGCCCCGACTGCTGGTCTCAGCCAGACCAGCTCGATCAGCGCGGGTCCTGACTGGTCAGGTGCCCGCCTCGTCGCGCCGAAGAGCTCGCGCAAGCGTTGACCTCTGCACCCGATTCAGGGCCGGACGCCGGGTTGCCGGCGGTGGGCACGGTCGCTCCCGATTTCGAACTCGTCGATCAGCACGGCACTCCGGTGCGGCTTTCGTCGTTTCGGAGTGCGCGCAACGTCCTTCTCGTCTTCTACCCGTGGTCGTTCTCCCGCACCTGCACTGGCGAGCTGTGCGTCTTGCGCGACGACATCGGGTCGTTCCAGAACGACGACGCGCAGTTGTTGGCGATTTCGATCGACTCGAAGTACGTGCAGCGGCAGTTCGCCGAGCGCGAGGGCTTCGAGTTCCCGTTGCTCGCGGATTTCTGGCCACACGGTGACGTGGCGCGTCGCTACGGCGTGTTCGACGAGTTGAAAGGTGCGGCGGTGCGAGGCACGTTCGTCATCGACCGCTCCGGGATCGTGCGCTGGTCAGTGGTGCGAGGGATCCCGGACGCGCGCGATGCACACGAGTACCGCCGGATTCTGGCCGAACTGCGCTGACCCCTGGGCGTTGACCATTGCTGCTGATCCGTGGCGCGCGTTCCTAACGAAGGCCCACGAGCCACGCGCGAACAGAACGGGCGTCCTTGAGTCGCCGTTCGTATCGCGCGCCTGTCGCGATGAGGAGCACACCGACGATGGCAAGCGTGAGCCATCGGGGCGCACCTACTGCGTAGGGCTCAAGCTGGGCGAGGGCGACGGCACATAGACATGATGCGGCGAGGGCGATGAGCGCTTGCCACCGAAGTCGCAACCCAACGATCGTGGCCAGGCCGCTCGCGACGAGGACGAGCATCGGGCGTAGCGGGTGCGCGTCGAACACAGCCAATGCCGTCGAGGGCACGAGACCGACGAGCAGCGCCGGACCTACCACGAGCCACGACGAGGCGGCGGGCTGGCGTCGAAGGTAGGCCAGTCCGACGCCGAGCAACAGCACCGCGACCGGGAGCGTGTAAGCCTCGGGCACGCGGACGCCGACGAGGGCGAGCCGAAGCGACCACGACATCGTCAAGGACACGACGCCGAGCAACATCCAGCCGAGCTCGTTTCGCCGCCAGGCGACGGCCAGCCAGGTCGCGCCGGTGATGACGAGCGTGACAGACAAAGAGCTCGAGGTTGCGTTGGCCAGACCCGTGCAAACCGCTGCAGCTGAGGTGACGGTCGAGACCGTGAGCAGTCCGCGTCCTCTCGGTTTGGCCGCCCACACCAACGCCAAGCCGCCCCAAAGCGCGGCGAGTACGGCGAGGCAGATGCTGGCCTGCCCTGCGCTGAAATGCGCGGCGGCGAAAGCGGCTGCTAGGGATGCGGTCGACAACGATGCGGCTGCAGGTATTTCGCGGTGGTCGAACTTGCTGCCGGCCGTCTCGCGCGCGGCCACGAGCACACAGAGAACTCCGAGCATGACGGCCAAGACTGTGAAGTGCCGCTGGTGAACGAGCCCGGCCCCGATCAGGCAGAATCCCGTTGCGCAGATGGCGACCAGCACACGGTCGGCCCGTTCCATGGCGAACCACGCAACGACGCCGCCGACCGCGGCAGTCGCCGTCGGCCTGGCTAACCCTGGGTCGAACGCGCTGACAAGTGCCGATGGCAGGAGGCCCAACCCAATGCCAGCGACGGCGACAACAACGCGAGCCTTCCCGTGGTGCGCCCTGCTCGCCGCGAGCACGAGCGCGGCGAGACCGACGGTCAGGAATTCGACTGGCCTGACGCGGGGATCGGCGAGCTGACACAGTTGGGCAGCCGCCAACGTGACGAGCGCGGGCGCGAGTAGCGCAGTGCGCTCGGGCAACGCGGAGAACATCAACCAGGCACCGCCAGTCAGTGCGAGCGCGTCCGCGATAGACGGCATGTTGTCGTGCGGTGTCTGCGCCGCCATGATGGCGACGCCAGCGATCGCAGCGGCCCAAGCCACGGCCACCAAGCCAAATTCTTCCGGCTGGCGCCGCCGCAGAGCGGCCGCGCTTAACACGCAGCTGGCTGCGATCACAAGCACGCCGCCGACCGTCGTTGCCGATGCGTCCCACGCGGCGACGGAGGTCGCGCCGGCGAGTGCAAGGCACGCTGCGCCCACCGAGACCGCCCACCGACGGTCGGGCGGAGTACGAAAGCCACGCGCGAGGAAACCAAGGCCGGCGGCAGCGATCACGATCCACGACAGCGAATGCGGATGTGCGGTCGCGATGGCACGGCTGTTCAAGACAACAGTGCCGATGCCGGCGGCAAGTAGCCAACGGTCGGCAGTGCGCAGTCTTGACTGGACGGCGATCAACGCGCCGCCGAGCACACCAAGGACGCACATGGCGGTGTCGCCACCAACCGTCGCGACGGCAAGGCGTGCGTCGAGAACCACGGCAAAAACCGCGGTCGCGGTAACGAAGACTCTGAACTTCGGCGGCACGTCTCGAGACAGCGGGGGTAAGGCAGAGATGGCCGCAACTGCGAGGACGACCATGCCGATCCTCGGACTGATTCCGTCGGAGGAGATGGCGATGAATGTCGCAACCGCTGCCCCGGCGATCCAGCCACCGATCGCGAAGCCGCGAGCGGTAATCCCGGCCAGCTGAGGCAGTCGAAGCGCGAGCGCGCGGTCGATCGCGGACATCGCGACAACGGCGGCAGCGAGCAGCACTGGTAGCTCGTGACCATGAGCAACCACGGCGATCACGAGTGAGACGACAGGTACTTGAGCCGAGAGCACGCTGACGATCCCGAACGCCTTCACCTCCGGGATCAATCTGCTGGCCGCCGCGAGCAGCAGCGTCGCAATCAGCGCGCTGACCGCTGTGTAGGCCGCGAGCGGCATGTGCTGAACGTGGAAGGCGTCGAGTCTCCAGAATGCCGAGCAGTCGATGGCGACCAACCCGCTCGCAACAACTCCGAGTGCTTCGGCTGTCGTCCTAAGACGTCGCCGCGCGGCCACCGCCGAGGCCCACGTCGTCGCGCCGGTGACTGCAAGCATGACGATGGCCTGGACGATCAGACCGAGGTCATTCCAGGCGACCGCGACAAACACGATCGACGCCAACAAGAGCACCGCGGCGCCAAGGCCGAGCAGCAGTTGCTGTGGCGACACCTCGCGTCGGACCGCTTTCGGCGTACGCGAGAACGGGTCCTCGATATCGGATCGTGGGTACGGCGTGGGCTGGAACTGCGCCTGTGGCCACGCCCAGCCGGCCGCTGCTGTCGGACGCGCTGGCTGTCGAAGCTGGGCGAGCAACTGCCCGCGCTCGGCGTTCAGCTGGGCAAGCGCCGTGTCGATCTGCCAGAGGCGGGCAGCGTCAGAACCGACGAGCCGCAGCCCGCAGTGACCGCAGGTCTGGGCCGGTGTCGTGATGCCTTCGCCACAGCCCGGGCAGCCGGTCGTCACCGCGTCCTCCCCGTCCGTTGACGCACACCGTCGCGTGAGGCGCCTTTTGGCGTGCACCTTCGTCCTCATCTGTTTCGGCTGAACCGAGTTGGGACATAAGGCGGCCATCATGGCGTTGTGGGCGTCTGCGCCCTCGCTCGACTGCGCGGCATGCGTGGTCATCGGTAGGCTGACCGGCGCGCTGCTTGCCAGTCGGGCAGCAGAGCTGCTTGTGCGTCGGGCAGCAGAGGGCGCGTAGCTCAGCGGAAGAGCACCCGGCTTACACCCGGGCGGTCGCAGGTTCGACCCCTGCCGCGCCCACATGAATCAGCTCCGCCGAGGCGGCATCGGGCGGCTGCGGTCCTGGGTTCTCTTCGTCGCATTCCTCGTCGTGCCCGTCGGTGCCGCCCTGCTCCGCCTCCCGATCTGGCTTGTGTGGCTTGGCGTGGCGCCGGTCGGCGGCGCTTGGTTTCGCTCGGTTATCGACCAGCAGCCGTGGTCGAGGGCTCGGTGGCGCCGCGACTGGCTGATGTGGCGCACGACTCGGTTGCGGCTGCGTGCCCTACCGCGTGCCGAGCGTCTCGCTGCACTTCGTCGACCTCAGGATTTGGTGCCGAGGTCGACGGTGCAGGCACGAGCCGCCGCCCGTCGTAAGCGCAACAAAGCACGCAGCGAAACGTCTCGTCACTGATAACGCGCAGTTAGGTGTAGGGGAGATTCAGGCGACGTAACCCGAGTGCCGCGTTTCACCGGTCGACGCGTCGGGTACCTCCGTTTTGCTCGGCTGCGTCGCAGCCATTCATTGGGGAGTACTTATGCGGATCGGCTTCTCGGTCTTTCTCATGGCCGTAGGTGCGGTTCTCTTATTCGCTGTCCACAAGACCGCGACCGGCTTCAACATCCACACCATTGGCGTGATTCTCATCATCGCTGGTGTTATCGGCCTCGCCGCCACCCTCACGATCTTCGCCCCACGTAGGGGCGTTACGGGTGTCGCCTCCGAACGAACTGTGACGACCGACGCGCCCGTCGCCGCAGCTCCCGTTGCTGCGGCTCCTGTCGCGGCGCCGGTTGCCCAGGCGCCTGTCGCTGCCGCTCCGTCAGGTGTGACGACGCAGCAGGTAGTCGAGCACCGAGAGGTCTACTAAAGGTCTGCGGAACGCGCGCCGGCATGCGGGAACAGGACCCCGCATGCCGGCGCGCGTTCGGCATAACGTGATGCGAATTGGGTTTGTGCCATGGGCTTCGTGACTCGCACCGTCCGCCACTTGTTGACGCCGCGTGCGGTACGTCGTGCTGCACGAGCCAGGCAGTCCGTGGTGCCGCGCCGCGTGCGGACACCAGTATTCAAGCGCCGTCGCTAGCTACGGAACCAGAACCTTGCGCTCGCCGGGCTTGTCGTTCTCTCGCCAAATTCTCTCGACGTCGGCGAGTGGCGCGCTGTTCGCCGTGACGGCGATTGTCCCGGCATCGATTTCGTCGACCAGGGACGGCAATTCGGCAAGATACACAGCGGTCGAGACTGCACCCTGACCGTTTCCTTGAATGCGCAGGTTCGTCGACCGCAGTGCGACTGATGGCAGTTCCATGGTGGGGCCTGCTACCGCACCGATCTGGATCCAGTTCAGTGCGTGGCTTCGATCGGTGCGTTGCGTAAGCAGCGCCATCATCGCGTGCTGTGCGGGCTGCCCCCACAAGTAGTCGATCACGATGTCGACGTCGGCGGCCGCCGCGGCAAGTGCACGTGCGGTCGCATCGGCGTCGTCGGTCAACTGCACAACGTCGTCGGCACCCACGGAACGCAGTGCCTCCAACCGGATGCGGTCTCGGCCTGCTCCGACGACGCGGCGTGCACCGAGCCGTTTCGCTACCTGTACCGCCATCGTTCCTGCGTTGCCGGTCGCGCCGAGTACGAGCACGCTCTGCCCCGGTTCGATCGGAACGCGGCGGCGCAGTGCCACCCACGCCGACATCGCGGGGTTCATGGCGGCAGCAATCTTGAGGACGTCGACGTCGTCGGGTAGTTCGATTGCTCTGCGCGAATCGACCACGGCCTTGTCGGCCATTGTGCCGATGACGTCGTCGTCGGCCACGAAGTAGATCAGCTTTCCGTCGGCTCGCCGGCCGACGCCATCGATTCCGGGGATCATGGGCAGCGTTCCCGAGCTGCTGTAGTGAGCGCCGCGGGCGCCTGTTCGCACGCGCGGGTGTAACCCCACGGCTAACACGTCGACCAGGATCTCGTCGTCGTTCGCCGGCTGCGGAACCTCGAACTCCTGATAGCGCGGCGGCTCATCGAACGACGTCACGACCGCTGCGTGCATCTTCATCTGGCAGTCCCCCTACGGATCGGGAATCGGTGACGGTTTTTCACCTCCAGGGTGAAGAACCGTCACTGGTTTGTTTGAAAGTAGTTGGTGTCACGTACTAAATCAACTAGAGTCGGGTCATGGCGGGCAATCGCGCAGGGGCGAGTCGAGGGTTGAGCGTGGTGGACGCTCTCGCTCAGCTCTCATTCTTGATCCAGGGCACCCTAGAGCTGCGGGCGAGCGAGCAGGATTTGTCGATGATCCAGACCCGGCTGCTCGGCGTGCTGCGCGACCGCACGCCCACCATGAACGAGCTGGCGAAGCTTCTGGAGCTCGACAAGTCGAGCGTCACCGGCCTGGTCGATCGGGCAGAGCGACGCGGCCTGGTCCGACGTGTGCCGTCAAAGACCGACGGGCGTGCGGTGCAGGTGAGCCTGACGGATGCAGGCCGCGCCCAGGTGGAGACGGTCGCGACGAGCTTCGAGGCCGACGTCGAGGCGATCTTGGCCACCCTCCCGGCCACAGAGCGCAAGACACTCATTGGCCTGGCAAGCCGCATCGTCGTCGCACATGCGAGCACCCGCGGGGTCGACCTGTTCGCGACCACCGGCGAGGCTTACGATCCGCGGGACAGATGAGCCACCTGACGAGAGACTTCTGTTGATCAGCGGAGGATTGCGTGGACAAGGTCGTGCCGTCGGCCAGCGAGGCCGTCGCGGATGTCTTCGACGGCGCGTCGATCGCGATTGGCGGGTTCGGCCTGTGCGGCGTTCCGTCGGTGTTGATCGATGCGCTGTTGGCTCAAGGCGCGACCAACCTCGAGACCGTGAGCAACAACTGCGGCGTTGATGGTCTCGGGCTCGGCGTCCTGTTAGAGGCACACCGGATTCGCCGGCACACCGGCTCGTACGTCGGGGAGAACCAGGAGTACGAGCGGCAGTACCTCACGGGTGCACTTGAGGTCGAGTTCAGCCCGCAAGGAACCCTGGCCGAACGGTTGCGCGCCGGTGGCGCAGGCATCCCTGCCTTCTTCACGCCGTCGGGCATCGGCACTCAGGTAGCGGACGGCGGCATCCCTCGCCGTTATCACCCCGACGGCACCATCGAGGTGCTGAGCGAGCCCAAGGAAGTGCGCGAATTCGACGGCAAGAGCTACGTGCTCGAACGCGGCATCGTCACCGACTTTGCGTTGGTGCACGCATGGAAAGGCGACCGGCACGGCAACCTCGTGTATCGAAAGACGGCCCGCAACTTCAATCCGCTGTGTGCAACAGCAGGGCGCATCACGATCGCTGAAGTCGAGCTGCTTCTCGAGCCCGGGGAGATCGACGCCGACGAAGTCGACACCCCTGGCATCTTCGTGCAGCGCATCGTGCACACGCCAGACATCGTGAAGAACATCGAGCGTCGCACGACGTCGCAGGCAGGTGCGTGATGGCGTTCGATCGGGATGGTCTCGCGGCCAGAGTTGCTACCGAACTTCACGACGGCCAGTACGTGAACCTCGGCATCGGCATGCCGACGCTCGTGTCGAACTATCTGCCTCCAGGCGTCACGGTCGTGCTGCAAAGCGAGAACGGGATCCTTGGCACCGGGCCATATCCGACCCCCGACAACGTCGACGCCGACTTGATCAACGCAGGCAAGGAAACCGTCACGGTGTTGCCGGGCGCGAGCTTTTTTGATTCCGCAGCGTCGTTCGGCATGATCCGCGGTGGTCACATCGATGTCGCCGTTCTCGGCGCGATGCAAGTAAGCGCACAGGGTGATCTCGCGAACTGGATGATCCCCGGCAAGATGGTCAAAGGCATGGGCGGGGCGATGGATCTTGTTCACGGTGCAAAGCGCGTCATCGTGATGATGGAGCACCGCGCGCGGGACGGTAGCTCGAAGATCATGGAGCAGTGCACGTTGCCGCTGACCGGTCGCGCGTGCGTCGATCGCATCGTCACTGATCTGGCGGTGATCGACGTCACACCCGACGGCTTGGTGCTCGTCGAAACGGCCCCCGGTGTCACTGTCGACGAGGTCAGGGACGCCACGGCCGCACCCCTCGTCGTCCCCTCGAATCTGTAACCTGTCGCTCGCAGGCCGCGCGCCTGCCCGATTTCGCCCCGATTTCAGCCGATAGTTGGTGGTGGTTCTGAGGGAGCGAGCCCCCTAGGGTCATGAGAGACCGACGGGGAATCGGCAGTAAGGCCAGCTTTGACGACACGTCCGTGGGGGACGCGATGACAGCACGTGCCGGCGGCACGTCATGACTCTGACCAGTCACAAGACCTATGAGGACAGGATCGTCCGGCTCCACGAGCTGGTCGATTCGACGGCGGCGCCAGTCCTTGAGGGCTACACGTTTCGACGCTGCAAGGTCAGCGGGCCAGTCGTGCTGTGGCTCGATCCGACCGGCAGCATCCAGATCGAGGGCTGCGGCTTCAACGCGCCTGACCTCGAATCCATCTTGTGGGTGAACACGTCACAGGTCGCATTCGTCGGTGTGACGGCCGTCCGCAACTGCTCGTTCGTCAGCTGTGAGATGGATCGGGTCGGCTTCGGCGGCAGTCCGGCGCAGATCAGCGACCTGCGGCGAATCCTGAGCGGTCGAGTGAACGGCGCGGCCGGTCCCGACCGCCGCTCCTAACCGCGCGTTTGGCCATGGTGTGGCCATGGTGTGGTCGTGGTGTGGTCGTGGTGTGGTCGTGGTGCAACTTCTGCGGCGGGTCGAACGTCCACTGAATACGGCGTCGCATCCGCTCACCCCGGGCCGGGCGTCGAGTGGCCCGGACGCTTCGGCGTCCGGGCCGCGACCAAAGCAGACTCCTACCGCGGCGGCTAACCTCTGAGCTGTGCCAGCTGCGACGCTCTCCGACGTCGTGGCGATCATGGAGGGTCTGTACCCGCCGTCGCTCGCCGCGTCGTGGGACGCCGTGGGGCTGGTGTGTGGTGATCCGGCGCAACCGGTCAATCGGGTCCTGTTCGCGGTCGATCCGGTCGAGGTTGTCGTCGACGAGGCGCTCAAGCTGGGCGCGGACCTGCTTGTCACGCATCATCCGCTGTTCTTGCACGGCACATCGTCGGTCGCCGCGACGACTGCGAAGGGACGATCGGTGCACCGGCTGATCCGCGCCGGGATCGGTCTGCACGTTGCGCACACCAACGCCGACCACGCGAACCCTGGAGTGTCCGACGCCCTCGCCGCGGCGCTCGGGCTCGTCGACACCCGCCCACTCGACCCGTTGCCGGCGCCGCCGCTCGACAAGATCGTCACTTTCGTGCCCGAGGCCAACGCCGAGAAGCTGCTCGACGCGCTCGCCGCGGCCGGCGCCGGCGAGATCGGCGACTACGCTCGCTGCGCCTGGACTGCGTCTGGCATCGGCACGTTCTTGCCCAAGCCGGGTGCGAGCCCGGCCGTCGGCGCCGTCGGCGATGTGACGCGGGTCGACGAGCTCCGCATCGAGATGGTGTTGCCGCGGGCTGCGCGCAACGAGGTCATCCACGCACTTCGCACGGTGCACCCTTACGAGGAGCCGGCCTTCGATGTTTTTGAGTTGGCGTCGTGGCCCGGCGACACGGGCACCGGACGTGTTGGCGAACTGCCGAATCCGGTAACACTGCGAGAGTTCGCGGTCGCCGTCGGGTCGGCGCTGCCGTCGACCGCGGGCGGCGGCCGGGTCGCCGGAGATCTCGACGCTATGGTGCGCCGGGTCGCGGTGTGTGGCGGCGCCGGCGACGCCTTCCTACGCCAGGCGTCGGCGTCCGGCGCGGGCGTTTATGTCACCGCTGATCTACGTCACCACGTGGTTTCCGAGCACCTCGCTGACGGCGGTTGCGCGGTCGTCGACATGCCGCACTGGGCCACCGAATGGCCGTGGCTGGAGGTGGCTGCGGATGCCGTGCGCGCGGGGCTTGCGCGCAGCGGCACTACGGTGAGCACAGATGTCTCGATGGTGCCCACGGATCCATGGGTGGCCATGGTGGACGCAGGAACACGAAAGGACCCGCACTGAACGCCGATCCCGGAAGCCAAGCCCGCCTGCTCGACTTGCAGGCGCTCGATTCCAGCCTCGACCGGCTCGACCACCGGCGCCGCACGCTGCCCGAGTTGGCGACCATCGACGAACTCACGTCGCGGCTGCGTGAAGTCAGCGATGCGTTGGTCACGGCGGAGACGCTTGAGTCGGATCTCGCCCGCGACCAGCGCAAGGCCGAGGGCGACGTCGATCAGGTGCGCCAGCGATCAGATCGCGATCAGCAGCGACTCGACGCAGGGCAGGTGAGCTCGCCTCGCGAGTTGGAAAACCTGCAGTCGGAGATCGGCTCCCTTTCACGGCGCCGAAACGATCTCGAGGATGTCGTGCTCGAGATCATGGAGCGTCGTGAGATGGCGCAGTCGTCGATGTCGTCGCTTGCGAGATGAGCGCGACAAGTTGACGACCGAACTCGCTTCGGTCACATCGAGACGTGACGAGCTGTTCGGCGAGATCGATGCAGAGATTGCTGCGAGTCGCGCCGCACGCGCTGCAGTTGCGCCCGATGTCGGCACCGAATTGCTTGCTCTGTACGAGAAAATCAGAGCCTCATCGGACGGCGTCGGTGCTGCAGCGTTGCATCGCGCGCGGTGTGAGGGCTGTCATCTGACCGTTAACCCGGCGGAGCTCGGGCAGATGCGCGCCGCACCGCCCGATGCCGTACTGCGATGCGAGGAGTGCCGGCGCATCTTGGTGCGGACTCCGGACTCCGGTCTGTGAGCCCTCGCCGGCTCATCGTCGAGGCCGACGGCGGATCGCGCGGAAATCCGGGACCTGCCGGTTATGGCGCCGTCGTGCGCGAAGGGTCGACCGGCGAGGTATTGGCCGAGCGTTACGAGTACCTGGGCGTGGTCACGAACAACGTCGCGGAGTACCGCGGGCTGCTCGCCGGACTCAAGGCGGCCGCCGAGATCGACCCGGCGGCGTACATCGAATGTCGGCTCGACTCGCGTCTCGTCGTTGAGCAGCTGTCCGGACGCTGGCAGGTGAAGCATCCCGACTTGCGGCCCTTGGTGCGTGAGGGCGCCGCACTTGCTGCCTCGTTCGGACCAGGACACGTGACCTACACCTGGATTCCGCGCGAGCAGAACAAGGACGCCGACCGGTTGGCGAACCGCGCGATGGACGAAGGGACCGGCCTACCGCTCGGCGCCAAGGCGTCCGGCTCCTCGTCAGGCTCGTCTTCTGGCGTAGGTGCGTCCGCTCTTGCCGAACTGCCGCCGTCCAACCGCATTGTTGGCTGGACGGCGGGTGCGCCGCCCACGACGCTGGTGCTGGTCCGGCACGGGGTGACGACCTTCACCTTGGAAAAGCGTTTCTCTGGTGTTGGTGATCCGCCGTTGATCGAGCAGGGTCGCCAACAAATCAGGGCAACCGCGTCTGAGTTGTCCGCACGCGGCGGGATCGAACGGATCGTCTCGTCGCCGTTGTCACGGTGTCGTGAGTCCGCGGCGATTATCGGTGCCGCGCTCGGTGTTCCCGTGGAGATCGACGACGACCTGCGTGAGGTCGATTTCGGCGCATGGGAGGGTTTGACGTTTCCAGTTGTCGAGGAGCGATGGCCGCGTGAACTTGCCTTGTGGTTGGGGGATACGGCTATCTCACCGCCTGACGGCGAGAGCTACGAGTCGTTGCGGCATCGGGTGCGCGCGGCGCAGGAACGGATCGTCAATCGCCATCGCAGCGAAACCATTTGCGTGGTGAGTCACTCCCGGCCGATCGCGATGATCGCGGCCAACTTGCTCGATACGCCAACGAGTTCGCTCTACCGGTTGCAGGTCGACAACGCGAGCTTGACGGAGGTCGACTACTTCGACGACGGGCCTGCCGTTTTGCGACTGTTCAACGGTACATCGCATCTTCGGTGAGCATCTCGCTCGTCAGGTCATGCTGTCGGGGAAGTGCCTCCCACGTAGTCACGCCCCTGCGCACGGGCGCGGGGCGGAACCATTCCTGCACGCCGTGTATTGCACGCAACGCCCACCGCTCGAGAAGGCCGTAGGTCGCAGGCAACGCCAGCAGTACGAGAGCGCCGGCGAGCCAGCCGCCGAGTACGTCGGTCACCCAGTGCGTATCGAGGAAGATGGTGCTCAGACCGACGGTCGTAGAGACGAAGACCGCGAGCGCGATCCACGCCCTCCGATGTTCGACGGCAATCATCGCCAGCACGCCGAAGATGACGACCGCATTCGACGTGTGACCTGAGGGGAAGATATCGCCGCCGTCGAACACTGCGCGCGGATGCGTCGTCAATGCTGGCCCCAATCGCCCGGTTGCCAGCTTGATACTGCCGACGGTCACGTTCAGCATCGTGAGCGAGGTGATGAACAGCGCGAGCGGCCGCCACGACCGCTGCCGTATGGCTCGATAGACGAGATAGACGAACGCGACGTGGGACGACGGTCCGCGCTGGCCGAGCATCACGTAATGGAGGACCCACGGGGTCGCGTCCGGGAAACGCTTTGCGAGATCCGATGCTGCGGCTACCCGATCGATGATGTCGAGTGGCGAGCCAAAGACAACTGCCGCAGTGAGTGCGATGTACGCGCCGAGCGTGATGAGAAAGAGCTTGCGAATAGGCAGCTCGCGTACCCGGGTGTATGCGGCTCCGACACTGCGCAAACCGCGTGCGACTCGTGAACCCGACGACGTGCCGCTGACGCGAGCTGTCGCCGCGAGATCGTCGTACTCGGTCGGCCGATCTGCCAAGAGCTCGCTACGCATCACTCGATTTTACTTCCCCGCTGTTACTGATGTATTTCACGCAGGATGCTTAGAAGTGCCTGGTAATAAACAAAGAAACACCTGAGGACACGTGCGCTTGTGATCAACGATTCACGCTCAGCGTGACACTTTCGTGACCGTTGCGTGACCTTCACGATGCTCAGTACGCGTGCAGTTGCATGCGCATAGTCAGCCGAATGTTAGATGCGTCACAGTGGCGAACCGCGCGAATCGTTTTGTCGGTGGCCGTCGCTACGTTGCTTCGTATGGGGATCGATCAGCTCGAGCGACGCGCGGGTACCAACACTCACATCGTTGACGACGCCACGATCCTCGAACACCTCGCGTACGAGCAGCCCGGGCCACTGTCGCTCATGCTGCTGGAAAGCATGGATCCCACGACGCTGGATTCCGACGGTCGTCTGAAGTACGCGAAAGCGTGGGATCGCCAGCAACGTTGGGCAACTGCTCGTGCGCAAAACGCGCTCGTTCATGTGTTGATAGAAGACCTTCCGGGCGACGACAACTTGATCGCCCTCGAGATGAGCCAACGCTGCGACATGGCCGCGGTCACGACCTTCGGCGGCTGGACGCTTAAGTGTCATGGCAATGGTTCATTGACGTGGGTATCGCCGGGCGGGACGCAGTTCTTCGTCGCCGCGGAAGATCACGGTCCAACGAGATAGGCGAAGCCTGCCCTTGAGTCGGGCGGACTTACGCCGGGCGAGCGCGCGAGTAGAGACGTCGGGACGGCTCAGCGGCCGGACCGTTCGCGAGCCACGTGGTGAGGTCCGCGACGGGCATCGGTTTGCTGTAAAAGAAGCCTTGGATGATGTCGCAGCCATATCTGTGCAGCACTTCGACCGTTCCGCGGTCCTCGACGCCCTCGGCAACGATGCGCAGCCCGAGGCTATGCGCGAGGTCAACAGTCGATCGGACGATCGCCGCCGTACGCGGGTCCTCGGCGAGCCGCATGATGAAGCTGCGGTCGAGTTTGAGCTCGTCGATCGCGAGGTCCTGCAAGTACGCGAGGCTCGAGTAGCCCGTGCCGTAGTCATCGACCGACAGCCCGACGCCCAGTGCGTGGAGCGCGTCGACCACGGTCTTCGCTCGTGTCGAGTCGGTCATCAACACTGTCTCTGTGATCTCGAGGATCAGCGCGGAAGCGGGCAGTTGGTGTTCATATAACAGCGCCGCGACATCGCTGGCGAGCTCGACGTCGAGAAGGTTCGTCACCGACAGGTTCACCGCGACCGACACATCATGGCCAGCCCGCCGCCAACGGCTCGCGTCTCGCAACGCGATGTGTAGCACCGCGAGTGTGAGCGGACGCATCAAGCTGGCCTGCTCGGCCAGCGGGAGGAACGTGTCGGGAGCGAGGAGACCGCGCTCAGGGTGTTGCCAACGCACGAGGGCCTCTACGCTGTCGGTCTCACCGGTCGCGGCGGTGATCTTCGGTTGGTAGTGACAGACAAGTTCGCCGCGCGCGAGTCCGGCCCGAAGTGCCTCGAGCAGTTGTACGCGTTTCTTGCTGTGGGGGTCTTCGCCGATCTGGTACAGCGCAACGCGAGTCGGCGCTGTCTTTGCGATTGTGACCGCAACGTCGGCTCGCTGAAGCAGCTGCATCGGATCAGAGCAATGATGCGGGTACAACGCGATGCCGATGCTGCCTTTGACATGCAGCGTCAGGTCATCGAGTGCGAATGGCTCGTCGAGTGCGGTGGCGATTCGCCGCGCAACGCGTTCCGCAGCCGTCTGGTCCCGTTCAGGGGCGAGAAGGATGGCGAACTCGTCGCCACCAAGCCTGCTCAACTGGTCGCCCGGTCTGATGTAACGCTCGAGACGCCGCGCAAGCTGCCGGAGTAACTCGTCGCCGACGTCGTGACCGAGGGAGTCGTTGATTTCCTTGAAGCGATCAAGGTCGATAAGCATCAGGGCGAGGCTCGACTCCGCGTTGGCGTCCATGCGTTTCGCGTGTGCGCCGAGCGCGGCGACGAGTGAACGGCGGTTCGCGAGGCCGGTGAGTTCGTCCGTGAACGCTTGCGTTCTTGTCTCGGCCAGGCTGATGACGTCGCGGAAGGTGATCGCGAGCCGGGCTGTGACCGTCAGTAGTGTCAGCGCAGCCAGTGCGACGGCGAGATCGGGGATCTTCACCTGCGTGCCGGTCACGAGGATTGCCACAGCTGCGGTGGTGCACGCGAACGGTGCGACGAGCGCGCGGATCCCGTCGAGCCGGCGGTCTGCCAACCGCCGCGTAGGCAACCAACTTGCCCACGCAAGCAGCAGTGTGCCGACCGGCCAGAACGCGTCGATGAACCTACCTTCGACGTAGCTGCCCTTCGCGACCTCGTACAGATAAACGGTGTCGGCTGCCGCGAGGATCGCGAAGGCCGCAGCGAGCAGCAGCATCCGACGTTCGCTTCGCCAGCCGAGGATCACGAGCATCGCCACCGCTAGCGCGAGCAGCAGCAGGTCGGCCAGGGGATAGGCGAGACCCACTGTCACCGCGGCGGGGGATCCACCCGTTGCCGCGCTGATCGGGCCGAACACAAGTGTCGCGGCGATGGCGGCCATGGCGAGCGCGCATGCGACGCCGTCGATGGCGACGCCGGCAGCCATTCGTGTCGCTCGTGCCCGCACCAGCAGTAGCAAAGCGATGTACGCGCACGGGTAGAAGATGAGATAGAACGGTTCGGCGATCGACGGGAACGGACCGTTGTCGCCGACGAAGAGGGTGTAAACGGTGTCGCCCATCGCGTTGGCTGCGATCCCGACCGCAAGCAGCGTCCACGCGAGACGCTCGGTCGCGACGCACCACGCGCGACCGGCGATCACCACCGCGCCGAGCGCGGTCAGCGAGTTATAGAGCCACCCATCCAGAATCGGTTTGGCGCTCGAACTGAGCGGTACGAGCACGGTCGAGGCGGCAAAGACGAGCACGCCCGCCAGCAGGAGGAATCTGGCCCAGCGAAAGAACGCGGGCGGTCGCTCCGGGGGCAGCAGGGTGCGCCATCGTGATGTCGCGCCTTGCGTCCACTCAGGCGCCATGCGTCTGTATCGGCCGCCGGATGTCCGATCTGACCCTATTTTGTAACCCGCAGATCAGTCACGTTGTGACCAGCAACGCGGCCCAGGACGCGAGCAGCACGACGGGCACCCCCACCAGACCAAGTCGGGCGAACTGCCACGGGCTGATCTCGACGTCCCGCGCCTTGCATCTTTCACGCCACAGCAGCGTGGCGAGCGATCCCCAGAGCAGCACCAGTGGACCGACGTTGGTACCCAGAAGCAGGCCGAGCAGTTGATGTTGACGTCCATCGGTGACCCGCTCGAGCGCGAGGTAGCTCGGCAGGTTGTTGGCGACGTTGCTCGCGCCCGCACCGACGCCCGCAGTCCGCAACACACCGAGCGCGCTGTCGCTGTGCCCAGCGGCGTCTCCGAGCAGTCGATCGAGACCGTGTGCGCCGAGTGTCGCAACGAAGAGGAACAACCCTTGCACGAGGATGACCAAGCGCCATGGCAGCAATGACACGCGAACTCGTTGCGGCTGTCGGAACAAAAAGAGGATGACCAGGACGACGGCAGCGATGCTCGCTGGTAACCACACCGGCAAACCGATGACGAAGAACGGCGCGATGACGACGCACATGGTTGCACTGATGCGAAAGCTGACTCGGTCTGCGATGGCGAACGTGCCCGGCACGGGGTAGTGACCACGCAGATCCCGACGGTATGCAACGCCAATGACCACCGCAGTAACCACGATCGACGCGATTGCCGGCAACCACATCTTCGCGGCGAATGACACAGCAGACAGATGTAATCGATTGACTGCGAGCAAGTTGGTGAGGTTCGACACCGGCAGCAACAAACTCGCGGTGTTCGCCAGCCACACGGCGGCCATCGCGAACGGGATCACGGAGATCCGCAGCTGCGATGCGAGCGCGAGTACGACGGGCGTGAGCAGGACGGCGGTTGTGTCGAGGCTTAGCACGATGGTGGTCAGGCTGCCCAGGACCACGATCAGGGCAAACAGCCCCCACGTGCGACCGCGGCCGAGCTTGGCAGCGCGGGTCGCCGCGACGTCGAAAACCTGCGCGGCATCGGCGAGCTCGGCGACGACGGTGATGGCGACAAGAAACAGCAGGATCGGTCCGACCCGTTTCGTGGTCGCGACTGCTTCATGCCAAGGCAACGCGGTGCTCGCCACGCAGATCACGCCGGCAACCGCGGCGATCAACCAGGCAGGCGCGAACCGGGACCACGCGGCTACCTGAGACCACGCGGGCCACTTCGACCGTTTCGGCGTGGGCACAGTGAGAGCCTGCCCCACGCATGATCCTTTCTCACATACGGTGGCGGCATGCCGCACCGCCGCGTTCGCCTCAGCGTCGACGGGCCGGTGCTGCGAGACGGGTTCGAGGCCATCCGCGTCGAACTCAAGGTGCCCGCGGAGTTTCCGCCGGAGGTCCTCGCGGCGGCCGCACAGGCCGCAGCCCGGTGGAGCCCGGCGAACTCAACGGCGCCTGACCAAACCGACGTCCCGTATCTGACGATCGATCCACCGGGATCGATGGACCTCGACCAGGCCATGTACATCGCCCGCAATCGGCAGTGGCTACCGGGTGCAGTACGCGATTGCCGACGTCGCGGCGTTCGTGTCGCCCGGTGACCTGGTCGATGTCGAAGCGCATGCCCGCGGCGAGACGCTCTACAGCCCAGACATGCGGACGCCGTTGCATCCGCCGGCGATTGGCGAGGGTGCTGCGAGCCTGCTGCCGGACCAGATCAGGCCAGCCCTCGTCTGGACCATCGACCTCGACGCCGACGGGCGGCAGACTGCGGTCGACGTCAAGCGGGCAGTTGTGCGATCGGTGTCGAGACTCAACTACAGCCAGGCCCAGCAGCTGATCGACGCGAAGACCGGTTCAGGCGCGGGCGATGGCACCTTGGCGCTGCTCGCTGAGGTGGGACGACTTCGGCAGGCGCTCGAGGTCGAGCGTGGCGCCGTGAGCCTACGGCTGCCCGAACAAGAGGTGGACGCCGACGGGTCGGGCTTTCGCTTGAGTTACCGCGCGCCGTTGCCGGTGGAGGACTGGAACGCGCAGATCTCGTTACTCACGGGCATGGCAGCTGCGGGCATCATGCTCGGCGCGAATGTCGGCATCCTCCGCACGTTGCCGCCAGCCGATGCGGGAGCGATCGGATTGCTGCACCGCGTCGCCCATGCGCTCGGTATCCCGTGGCCGAAACACCAGACGTACCAGGCATTTGTACGCGCGCTGGATCCGGCGACGGACGTGGGAGCCGCACTCATCGAACTGTCTACGCGACTGCTGCGCGGCGCGGGCTACACCGCGTTCGATGGAGCGCCGCCTGCCCAGCCCAATCACAGCGCGGTTGCCGCTCCGTACGCGCACGCGACTGCACCACTGCGGAGACTGGTCGACCGGTATGTGGGCGAACTGTGCGTGGCAGTATGCGCGCACCTCGACGTCCCGCCTTGGATTCGTGAAGCTCTACCGGCACTACCTGATGTCATGGCTGACTCCGGGCACAAGGCGCATGCACTTGAACGCGCGTGCATCGACCTGGTCGAGACGGTGGTGCTGGCTGCACATGTGGAAGAGACGTTCTCGGCTGGCGTGGTCGAGACGATGAAGCATGGTGCGATCGTGCAGTTGCAGACGCCGCCGGTGCGTGCTCGCTGTGACGGCGAGGGACTGCTACTGGGCGCGCGGATCGACGTCCGACTGGTAACGGCCGACCCAGCGACGCGCACGCTGCTGTTCGTACCGGCCTGACCGTCTACAGTTGCCGGTACGGCGGACGAGTCGGCCGGGCGACCGCGTTGCACACCTTCAGGTGTGTGCCGAGGAAGGTCCGGGCTCCACAGGGCAAGGTGGTGGGTAACGCCCACCCGGGGTGACCCGCGGGACAGTGCCACAGAAAACAGACCGCTGTCGGGCTCAGAGTTTTGGCTTTGGGCTGGGCAGTAAGGGTGAAACGGTGGTGTAAGAGACCACCAGCGTGCGAGGTGACTCGCGCGGCTTGGTAAACCCCACCTGGAGCAAGGTCAAGAGGTCACGCTCTGGTTTCGACCCGGGCGTGGCTGCGCAGGCGTTTGAGGGCTGCCCGCCCGAGCCTGCGGGTAGACCGCTGGAGGCTGTCGGCAACGGCAGTCGTAGATGGATGGTCGCCCGCTTGGACCGGAAGGTTCAGGTGACAGAAC
>CAVTTP010000004.1:682500-684844 GCA_963737705.1 uncultured Actinomycetes bacterium | reverse complement strand
ACCAGAGGTTCGTCCGTCCCGGTCCTCTCGTACTAGGGACAGCTCTTCTCAAGTCTCCTGCGCGCGCGGCGGATAGGGACCGAACTGTCTCACGACGTTCTAAACCCAGCTCGCGTACCGCTTTAATGGGCGAACAGCCCAACCCTTGGGACCTACTCCAGCCCCAGGATGCGACGAGCCGACATCGAGGTGCCAAACCATGCCGTCGATATGGACTCTTGGGCAAGATCAGCCTGTTATCCCCGGGGTACCTTTTATCCGTTGAGCGACGTCGCTTCCACAAGCCAACGCCGGATCACTAGTTCCTGCTTTCGCACCTGCTCGACATGTCTGTCTCACAGTCAAGCTCCCTTGTGCACTTGCACTCGACACCTGATTACCAACCAGGCTGAGGGAACCTTTGAGCGCCTCCGTTACATTTTGGGAGGCAACCGCCCCAGTTAAACTACCCACCAGACACTGTCCCTGATCCGGATTACGGACCGAGGTTAGACAATCAGTACGACCAGAGTGGTATTTCAACGTTGACTCCACCCGAACTGGCGTCCGAGCTTCAAAGTCTCCCACCTATCCTACACAAGTCGAACCAACCACCAATATCAAGCTATAGTAAAGGTCCCGGGGTCTTTCCGTCCTGCCGCGCGTAACGAGCATCTTTACTCGTAGTGCAATTTCGCCGAGCCTATGGTTGAGACAGTCGAGAAGTCGTTACGCCATTCGTGCAGGTCGGAACTTACCCGACAAGGAATTTCGCTACCTTAGGATGGTTATAGTTACCACCGCCGTTTACTGGCGCTTAAGTTCTGAGCTTCGCACCCGAAGGCACTAACCCGTCCCCTTAACGTTCCAGCACCGGGCAGGCGTCAGTCCGTATACATCGTTTTGCAACTTCGCACGGACCTATGTTTTTAGTAAACAGTCGCTTCTCGCTAATCTCTGCGGCCGAACCACGCTTCGGAGGCAAGCTCCTACACGCGACGCGGCCCCCCTTATCCCGAAGTTACGGGGGTATTTTGCCTAGTTCCTTAACCATAGTTCGCTCGATCGCCTTGGTATTCTCTACCTGATCACCTGAGTCGGTTTGGGGTACGGGCCGCCATAACACTCGCTAGAGACTTTTCTCGGCAGCATAGGATCATCCACTTCGCCTTGACGGCTCGGCATCGGGTCTCAGGCACGTGAAGCGCGGATTTGCCTACGCTTCGCCCTACACCCTTACCCCGGGTCTACCATCGCCCGGGTTGGACTACCTTCCTGCGTCATCCCATCGCTTGCCTACTGTCAGCTCGGGTCGTGCTATCCACCCGCAGTCCCGAAGGACCGCAGGCTTCGAACACTTAGCATTGCTGAGTTCAACATGGGCGTGTTAAAGCGGGTACGGGAATATCAACCCGTTGTCCATCGACTACGCCTGTCGGCCTCGCCTTAGGTCCCGACTTACCCTGGGCGGATTAGCCTGCCCCAGGAACCCTTGATCATTCGGCGGACGGGTTTCTCACCCGTCTTTCGCTACTCATGCCTGCATTCTCACTCGTGTGGCGTCCACGACTGGGTCACCCCGCCGCTTCACTCGCCACACGACGCTCCCCTACCCATCCACGCGCCTGGACCCACAAGGGGTCGAGCTATTGCGTGAATGCCACGGCTTCGGCGGTGTGCTTGAGCCCCGCTACATTGTCGGCGCGGAATCACTTGACCAGTGAGCTATTACGCACTCTTTCAAGGGTGGCTGCTTCTAAGCCAACCTCCTGGTTGTCTGTGCGACTCCACATCCTTTCCCACTTAGCACACGCTTGGGGGCCTTAGCCGGTGGTCTGGGTTGTTTCCCTCTCGACTACGAACCTTATCGCCCGCAGTCTCACTGCCGCGCTCTCACTTACCGGCATTCGGAGTTTGGCTGATTTCAGTAAGCTTTTAGGCCCCTTAGACCATCCAGTGCTCTACCTCCGGTAAGAAACACGCGACGCTGCACCTAAATGCATTTCGGGGAGAACCAGCTATCACGGAGTTTGATTGGCCTTTCACCCCTACCCACAGGTCATCCCCCAGGTTTTCAACCCTGGTGGGTTCGGTCCTCCACGCGGTCTTACCCGCGCTTCAACCTGCCCATGGGTAGATCACTCCGCTTCGGGTCTAGAGCATGCGACTGAGACGCCCTATTCGGACTCGCTTTCGCTACGGCTGCCCCTCACGGGTTAACCTCGCCACATACCACTAACTCGCAGGCTCATTCTTCAAAAGGCACGCGGTGACGGCCGCCGAGTAAACTCGACGACGACGCTCCCACGGTTTGTAGGCACACGGTTTCAGGTACTATTTCACTCCCCTCCCGGGGTACTTTTCA
>CAVTTP010000004.1:0-680000 GCA_963737705.1 uncultured Actinomycetes bacterium | reverse complement strand
TGTCTTTACCAAAGGAATTCCGCTACAGGCAAGAATGCCCGTAGACGGGGTTATGTTTTGGCACTGACTTTTGCACGCTGTTGAGTTCTCAAGGAACGGACGCGCACCTAGTAAGGCCTTTCGGCCGTTCTGGGGGCAACCTCTCTAACTTAGCCGAGGGCACTGGTGGTGTCAAACCACGCAACGCACTCCTCCACACGACCTCAGGCGGCTTCGACATCACGCCGATGACCGTCAGTTTGATCGGGGGAAGCCCGAGACCGGCCGCCATCGGCGTCCGTTCCTCCCGGGAACAGAGCGCAGCTTACGAGGGCCCGAGCGGGACGGTCAAATCCGGCAGATCGGCGCGAGCTCAGTGCTCCGCACGCGCTCCCACCACCGACCGTTTCCCGCGGCGGACGACGACCCACCGTCCGTGCAAGAGGTCGGCGGTCTGTAGGGCGGCGTCCGGGTCGGTGACCTTGGTGTTGTTGATGTAAACGCCGCCTTCGACTACTGCCCGGCGCGCTGCCGACCTGGAGTCGACCAGCTCCGTGGCGATCAACACGTCGAGCACAGCCGGCAGCGGATCGGCGTTGATCGCGACGACTCCGGTCTCCGCCAGGGCAGCCGAAAGCGTGGCCTCGTCGAGATCAGCCAGCTCGCCACGACCGAACAGTGCCGCGCTGGCCGCAACCGCCCGAGCGCACTCGTCTGCACCGTGGACCAGCGTCGTCAACTCCTCGGCGAGCGCGCGCTGGGCCTCACGTGCCGCCGGGCGCTCCGAGACTGCGGCCTCTAACGCCTCGATCTCCTCGCGTGAGCGCAGACTGAAAATCTTCAGGTACCCGACAACGTCTCGGTCGTCGCTGTTGATCCAGAACTGGAAGAACGCGTACGGCGACGTCATGTCGGCCTCGAGCCAGATCGTTCCCGATTCGGTCTTGCCGAACTTGGTGCCGTCGGCCTTCGTGATTAGCGGCGTCGCGAGCGCGTGTGCGGACGCGCCTTCGACGCGGTGGATGAGGTCGAGACCCGCCGTGAGATTGCCCCACTGGTCACTCCCGCCCGTCTGCAACGTGCAGCCGTGCCGGCGATAGAGCTCGAGGAAGTCGAGCCCCTGCAGGATTTGGTAGCTGAACTCGGTGTAGCTGATGCCGACGTCGGAGTTCAACCGGGCGCTGACGGCGTCTTTCGCCAGCATTCTATTAACCCGGAAATGCTTTCCGATATCGCGCAGCAAATCGATCGCGGAAAGGCTAGCCGTCCAATCGAGGTTATTGACCATCACCGCCGGCTGGGCAGCGTGTCCCCCGCCGAAGTCGAGAAATGGCCCGACCTGCCGCTTGATCTTCTCCACCCAGTCCGCGACGGTCTCCGGATCGTTGAGCTGCCGCTCGGAGTTCTCCTTTGGATCTCCGATCAGACCAGTCGCGCCGCCGACGAGCGCGAGCGGTCGGTGCCCGGCATCCTGGAAACGGCGGAGCGTGAGGATCTGGACGAGGTTTCCCAGGTGCAGGCTCGGGGCCGTTGGATCGAAGCCGCAGTAGAGCGTGACCGGCCCCTCGTCGAGCGCTGTACGCAACGCACCGAGGTCGGTGCTCACGGCAATCAGGCCACGCCACGCGAGGTCATCAAGGAAGTGGGGGGTTTGCGTCACGCCCGAATCCTTGCGCATCGGCGACGTCAGTGCTCGGACGGCTTGGCGGGACGGCGTTTCTGGGCATACGCACGGAACGCAGAGACCGTCGGCTCGCCGTCCAGCCAAAAGCGCCAGGGAGTTTCCGCCCCAGCTGACAATCCGACCCGCGGCCCTGCAAGGACGCGACCCGCGCTGCGACGTCCGCTCCGACCTCCGCTGCGGACTTGCAGCGGACTGGCCGGGTCGCACGCGTCGAGCCCGTATTCGCCCCGCCCGACTCCGAGCGCGACGGTGAGACGCGCCGGGCCGCGCGCGAGATCGCGGGAAGACGACCCACGGCGCAGGGTCGCCAGGTCGACGCCTTCGATCACCTCGCCGGCCCGAAGCAACACCGCGGCGGCCGTGCCCACGCCGTCGCACACGAGATTCATGCAGTAGTGCATGCCGTAGGTGAAGTAGACGTACACGTAGCCCGCCGCACCGAACATGATCGCGTTGCGTGGCGTCAGGCCCCGGTACGCGTGCGATCCGGGGTCGAGGTCGCCTTGGTAGGCCTCCACCTCGGTGAGACGCACCGCGACGAGGCCTTCGGCGGTCTGGTGCTCGATCACGCAGCCGAGGAGTTCGGGCGCGACAACGGCAGCTGGGCGGTCGAAGAACGAGCGCTTCAAAACGCGACCTGTCACGCGCCTACCTTCGCAGCCCGCAGTGTTGCGACCGATCGACCTAACACGACACTTAGGGCTGCGAAGGCTTCGAGGCGGTCGCCCACGCCGCCTGACCGGATACTCGCGTGCGCAGGTCGGCCAGCTGCTCGGCGACCCGCTCGGGTGCGGTGCCCCCCCGCGCCGAGCGAGCAGCGATCGCGCCCCGCACGGAGAGCACCGACCGTATTCCTGGCGTGAGGTGCGGCGAGAGCTCGGCGAGCTGCGCGTCATCGACGTCGCTCAGATCGCAGTTGTGCTGAGCACACCACGCGACCAACCGGCCGACGGCCTCGTGTGCCTCCCGGAACGGAACTCCGCGACGAACGAGATCCTCAGCGACGTCGGTCGCTAGCGCGAATCCCTCCGGTGCGGCCGCCGCCAATCGATCGGTGTCGATGCGCATCGTCGCGATCATGCCGGTCACAGCCGGCAGCAACACGAGCAGCGTGTCGAGTGAATCGAAGACCGGCTCCTTGTCTTCCTGCAGGTCCCTGTCGTACGCAAGTGGCAGGCCCTTCAGCATGGTGAGAATCGCCGTGAGATTGCCCACGAGGCGGCCAGTCTTGCCACGCGCGAGCTCGGCAACGTCAGGATTCTTCTTCTGGGGCATGATCGACGACCCGGTAGCGAAGCTGTCGTCGAGTTCGACCCAGCGGAATTCGCGGCTGGTCCACAGCACGATCTCTTCGCCGATACGCGACAGATGAATCCCCACCATCGCCGCGCAGAACGCGAACTCGGCCGCGAAATCCCGATCGCTCACAGCGTCCATCGAGTTTGCAGCGGACGACGTGAAGCCGAGCTCGTGCGCGGTCGTGACCGGGTCAAGTGGCAACGACGAGCCGGCCAGCGCGCCTGAACCCAAGGGGGAAACCGCTGCCCGGATGTCCCAGTCGCGCAACCGATCGACGTCGCGTGCGAACGCCTGAACGTGCGCGAGCAGGTGGTGGGCGAACAGTACGGGCTGTGCATGTTGAAGGTGCGTCATGCCGGGGGCGGGGGCATCCTTGTGGCGCTCGGCGACGTCGACCAGAGCTGTTTCGAGCTCAGCCAGCCGTTGCACGAGGAGCCGCACGTGCGCGCGCAAGTACAACCGCAGATCGGTGGCGATCTGGTCGTTGCGGCTGCGACCAGCCCGCAGCTTGCCGCCAAGCGGCCCGAGCCGCTCGATCAGGCCGCGCTCGAGAGCGGTGTGCACGTCCTCGTCCGCAACTGTCGGGACGAACGCACCGGACTGGCACGCAGCATCGAGGTCGTCGAGGGCTCCGATCATCAGCCGCAGCTCGTCGTCGTCCAACAATCCGGCCCGGTGCAGCACGCGCGCATGCGCCCGCGAGCTCATCAAGTCGTACGGCGCGAGGCGCCAGTCGAAATGCACAGACACGGAGAGCGCGGCTAGCGCCGCCGCAGGACCACCCTCGAACCTGCCACCCCATAGCCGCAGCGGCTCGCCGGCCGGCGGGCCGGCGCCGGGATCTGTCATCCGGTCAGGCTCCCGCTGCTGACGAACCGTTTTTCACTGCGAGGTCGCGGCGCGCGGCTGTCTTGCTCGGGAGACCCCACAACTCCACGAAACCCTTGGCCAACGACTGGTCGAACACGTCGCCCGTGTCGTAGGTCGCGAGTTTGTAGTCGTAGAGGGACTCGGGGCTCCGGCGTCCGGTCACGACTGCCCGACCACCGTGCAATGTCAGCCGGATGTCGCCAGTGACGTGCTGCTGGGAGAACGCGATGAACTCGTCGAGCGCGTACTTCAATGGCGAGAACCACAGGCCGTCGTAAACCAGTTCACCCCACCGTTGCTCAACCTGCTTCTTGAATCGGGCCAGGTCGCGTTCGGTAGTGACGTTCTCTAGCTCCTGGTGCGCGGTGATCAGTGCGATGGCGCCAGGGGCTTCGTAGACCTCACGACTCTTGATGCCAACCAGGCGGTCCTCGACCATGTCGAGCCGGCCAACCCCTTGCGCACCGGCGCGCGTGTTCAGTTCCGAAATCGCTTGCAGCACGGTCACGGGTCGACCGTCGATCGCGATCGGCTTGCCGCGCTCGAAGCTGATGACGACTTCGTCGGGATCGCGCGGCGTAGCCGGATTCGCTGTGTAGGAGTAGATGTCCTCGATCGGAGCGTTCCAGATGTCCTCGAGGAAGCCCGTCTCGATCGCGCGACCCCACACGTTGGAGTCGATCGAATACGGCGACTTCTTGTTGACGTCGATCGGCAGCCCCTTCTCCTCGGCGAACGCGATCGCCTTGTCGCGGGTCATGCCCGAGTCACGCACGGGAGCGAGCACGGTGAGATTCGGATCGAGCGCACCGATACCGACCTCGAATCTGACCTGGTCGTTGCCCTTGCCCGTGCTGCCGTGGGCAACCCTCGTCGCGCCGAACTGATGCGCCGCAGCGACCAGATGTTTGTTGATGACGGGGCGCGACAGCGCAGATACGAGCGGGTAGCGCTCCATATACAGCGCGTTGGCCTTGATCGCAGGCAAGCAGTAGTCGTCGGCGAACTCGTCCTTCGCGTCGACGACGATGGCCTCGACCGCACCACACGCAAGTGCCCGCTCGCGCACGACGTTCATGTCCTCGCCGCCCTGGCCGACATCGGCGGCGACGGCGATGACCTCCGCTCCGGTCTCGGCCGCGATCCAGCCAATGCACACTGAGGTGTCGAGACCTCCTGAATAGGCGAGTACGACGCGCTCTGTCACGAAACTTCTCCAGTGGTAGTGGGCGGGATTACGTCTTGCGGTCAGACAAGTGCAACAACTGCTCGGCAACGTCGGCGCCACCATCGGGGTCACGGCAGACGCACAGAACGGTGTCGTCGCCGGCCACGGTACCGATGACGGTTGCGAGGTCGGCGTGATCAATGGCTCCGGCCAGCAGATGCGCGCCGCCCGGCGGCGTGCGTGCCACGACGATGTTGCCGGACGCGCGGACCGAGACGAGCAACTCCCCCGCCATCCGGATCAGCCGGGCGTGCGCGGCCGACGCCGTCTGAACACGGTCGGACGCCGGCCGGCTGACGGAATCGTCGCCATCGCGGGGAACGACATAGACGAAGCCGCCACCGGCGCTCCGCAGCCGCACGGCCCCGATCTCGTCGAGGTCGCGCGACAGGGTCGCCTGCGTTACTACCAAGCCTTCAGCAGCTAGCAGGTCGACAAGCTCAGACTGCGAATGCACCGGCGTCCATGCGAGCAGTTCGATGATCCGGGCGTGCCGCGCGGCCTTCGTGACCGGCGCATCGCTTCGCCGCCCCTGCGTCGCAGCGGCCGCACGCTGACGGGCCGCACTCACGATTGCTCCAGGAGGAAGGCCAGCAACGCCTTTTGGGCGTGCAGGCGGTTCTCCGCCTGGTCGAATACGAACGAATGCGGGCCGTCGATGACGGACGCGGCGATCTCCTCGCCGCGATGGGCCGGCAGGCAGTGCAACACCATGACGTCGCCAGCCGCCAACGCGACCAGTCGATCGTCGATCTGGTACGACGCGAACACCGACCTCCGCGCCTCCGACTCGTCCTCCTGGCCCATCGACGCCCAGACATCGGTGTACAGGACGTCGGCACCAGTCGCGGCCTCAGCTGCGTCCTGCGTTACCAGAACACTCCCACCGGTGCGTGCAGCGATCGCGGTCGCGCGTTGCACGATCGCCGGGAGCGGCTCATAGCCAGCCGGCGATGCGACCCGTACGTGCATTCCCGCGAGTGCACCACCGAGCAGAATCGAGTGCGCGACGTTGTTGCCATCGCCGACGTAGGTGATCGTCTGTCCCGCTGGCTCGCCGCGGTGCTCGCGAATCGTCATCAGGTCAGCGAGCCACTGGCACGGATGCGCAAGGTCAGAGAGTGCATTGACGACAGGAACGCTCGAGCTTGCGGCGAGCGCTTCGATCCGCTCGTGTCCGTAGGTGCGCAGCACGATCGCCGAGACGTACCGCGACAGCACCTGACCCGTGTCCTCGATGGGTTCGCCACGGACCAGTTGCGACGTGCGCGCGTCGATGATCAGAGGGTGCCCGCCGAGTTCGGCGATACCCACCTCGAACGAAACCCTGGTGCGCGTCGACTGCTTCTCGAACAACACGGCAACCGATCGCGGACCGGCAAGCGGTCTTGCAGCCAACCTGTCCTTCTTGAGCCGGTCGGCCTGATCGAGGATCGCCACGACCTCGACGGGCTCGAGGTCGTCGTCGATGAGAAAGTGTCGTGTCATGACGCCTGCCCGGTATTCGGGCTAGGCAGGGTCGCGGCGTCGAGAATCGCAGGCAGGGCGGCCACGAACCGGTCGGCTTCGTCAATCGTCAGGATGAGCGGTGGCGCGATCCTGATCGCATCGGGCTGCACGGCGTTCACCAGGAAGCCCTCGGCCCTACTCGCCTTCTCGACAGCAGGTGCGATCGGTCCGGCCAACTCGAGCGCCAACCACAAGCCGCGACCGCGAACGCCGACGAGTGCAGGATGCTCGACAGCGAGGAGCCCGTCGGCGAAATGGGTGCCGACCTTCGTCACGTGCGCGAGCAGATCCTGTCTCTCGATCGTGTCGATGACTGCCAACGCTGCTGCGCATGCAATCGGATTGCCGCCGAACGTGCTGCCGTGATCCCCCTTGGCGAACGCCTCACCGAACTCACCCATGGCAATGCAGACTCCGATCGGCAATCCGCCTCCGAGCCCCTTCGCGAGGGTGATCACGTCGGGCCGGATGCCGTCGGCCTCGTGCAGGAACCATGCGCCGGTGCGGCCGATGCCGGACTGAATTTCATCGAGAACGAACACGGCACCGGTCGCCGTGCAGATTTCACGTGCCGCCCGCAAGTAGCCAGCAGGCGGAGCTATCACACCGCCCTCGCCGAGCAGTGGTTCGAGAAAAAGCGCAGCTGTTCGATCAGTGACGGCCGCCGCAAGCGCCGCGGCGTCGCCGTACGGCACGAAGACGACGTCAGCGCCATAAGGCTCGAACGGTTCTCGTATCGACGGCTTGCCAGTCAGCGCGAGGGAACCCATCGTCCGGCCGTGGAAGCTCTTCTCCGCAGCCACGACGTAGCTGCGGTTCGGCCCGGCATGCCTTCGCACCAGCTTGTACGCAGCTTCGTTGGCCTCGGTGCCGCTGTTGGCGAAGAACGCCCGCCCATTGCCTCCGAGCAAGGTGACGAGCTTTTCGGCAAGCCTGATCACCGGCTCGTGGCAGAACAGGTTGCTGGTGTGCGAAATCGTGGCGACCTGGGTTGACACGGCTTCGACGACCGCCGGGTGAGCATGGCCCAAAGACGACACCGCAATGCCGGCGATCAGGTCGAGGTACGCGCGCCCGTCGGCGTCCCACACAGTGCAACCCTCGCCACGCACAAGTGGAACCGCCGGCGCGTACGTCGGCATCATGACCGCGTCGAAGCGGCTTAACAGGTCGGCGTTACTCATGACGACCGCACCATCGTGCCGATCCCTTCATCGGTAAAGATTTCGAGCAGGACGGCGTGGGGTACCCGTCCGTCGAGAACATGGGCGCTGGCCACGCCGCCTCGCACAGCTCGCAGGCAAGCCTCCATCTTGGGGACCATCCCGGAGGACAAGCTCGGCAACAGGACTTCGAGCTCGTCGGCATTCAGCGCACTGATGACCGCGTCGCTGTTCGGCCAGTCGGCATACAGTCCCTCGACGTCGGTGAGCACGACGAGCTTCTCCGCCCGCAGGGCAACCGCGAGCGCGGCAGCCGCGGTGTCTGCGTTGACGTTGTAAATGCACGGCTGCCCGTCGTCGTCGAAACCCCGCGCGACGCTTGACACAACGGGGATTCGACCGTCGTCCAGCAAGCTCGTGACGACGCCAGGTTCGACAGTGGCGATGTCACCCACGAGACCGATGTCGACGGGCTCGCCGTCGACGATGGCATCCCGGCGGACGGCCGTGAACAGCTGTCCATCCTCGCCGCTCAGCCCGACCGCGAAGGGCCCGTGGGCATTCAGCAGCCCGACGACGTCGCGCTGCACCTGACCAACGAGCACCATGCGGACGACGTCCATCGTCTCGGGAGTAGTGACCCGAAGACCGCCAGCAAATGCTGGCTCGATCCCGAGCTTGTCGAGTTGAGCATTGATTTGCGGCCCGCCACCATGGACGACGACAGGACGAAGTCCTGCGTACCGCAAGAAGACGATGTCCGCGGCGAATGATGCCGCGAGCGCAGGGTCGGTCATGGCGTGACCGCCGTACTTCACCACCACGGTGGCCCCGTGGAAGCGAGCTAGATAAGGGAGTGCCTCGTGCAGCGTTGACGCCTTCTGCTGCGCGGACTCCCGGCTCGTCGTCGCGCTCATATTCGAATCGTGTTCATGTCGAGTACGCCGAGTTCTCGCGCACGTATTCGGCCGTCAGGTCGGTCGTGAGGAGCGTGGCGGTCGCGGCGCCCGCGTGCAGGTCGATCGTGATCGCCACCCGCCGCGCAGACATGTCGACCAAGTTGCGGTCGTCGCCGATTGTTGAAGCCCTACACACCCAGATCCCGTTTATCGCAACGTCGACACCGTCGTCGTCGAACGTCGCTGAGGTCGTACCAAGCGCCGAGAGAATCCTCCCCCAGTTGGGATCCTCGCCGTGGATCGCGCACTTCAACAAGTTGCTACGCGACACGGCGCGGGCGACGTCGACGGCCTCAGGCTCACTGAGCGCGCCAAGGACTTCGATCTCGATCACCTTGCTCGCGCCTTCGCAGTCATCGATGAGCTGGTCGGCGAGCGTCGCGCACACCCGCGTGACCGCTTCGGCGAGGTCATCGCCGTCAACCTCGACTCCTGAAGCACCGGATGCCAGTAACAACACGGTGTCGTTCGTCGACATGCATCCGTCGGAGTCGAGCCGGTCGAAAGTCGTCGCGGTCGCGGCACGCAGTGCGTGATCGAGCGTTGCTGCGTCGGCAACGGCGTCAGTAGTGAGCACGACGAGCATGGTCGCGAGCCCGGGAGCCAACATGGCGGCGCCCTTGGCCATACCGCCCACCGTCCATCCCGCAGGCGAGGTCGCCGTCGCCTCTTTGGGCACGGTGTCCGTCGTCATGATGGCGTGAGCCGCGTCGCTACCGCCGTCAGCGGCCAGTGCCGCATGGGCGTTGCGTACGCCGGTGAGAAGCTTGTCGATCGGCAGGTACTCACCGATCAGTCCTGTGGAGCAGACCGCGACCTGTGCGGCTGAGTCGTCGAGCACCGCCGCGACTTCTTCGGCAGTGCGATGGGCGTGCTGAAAACCGAGAGCACCGGTGCACGCATTCGCGTTACCCGCGTTCAACACGACCGCGACAACCTGCCCGCCCTTGACGACCTGTTGTGACCACAGCACAGGCGCAGCCTTGATGCGGTTGCCGGTAAAGACTCCAGCGGCGTGGCGCTGCGGCCCGTCGTTGACCACCAAGGCGACATCGCTGCGGCCGCTGGGCTTGATGCCAGCGATGACACCGGCCGCCCTGAAGCCCTTTGCTGCGGTCACGCTCACGGCGTGACCCCGGCGATCGGCAGCGCAGTCGTCTCGTCGAACCCAAGAGCGATGTTGGCGTTCTGAATCGCCTGCCCGGCGGCGCCCTTCGTCAGATTGTCGAGCGCGGTGACCACCACGATGCGACCCGCGTGCTCGTCGAGTGCGACTTGGAGGTGGACCGAGTTCGAGCCAACCGTCGCACCTGTCTGCGGCCATTCGCCCTCGGGCAGCAGATACACGAAGGGCTCTGCGGCGTAGGCCGAGTCAAAGGCTTCGCGCAGTGTGGCTAACGAGACGCTCGGCGTTGGCCGCGCAGTGCAGGTCGCCAAGATGCCCCGCGGCATGGGTGCGAGCACGGGCGTAAAGGACATAGTGACGGGCTGCCCCGCGACGTCCGATAGAGCTTGTTCGATCTCTGGCGTGTGCTGGTGCGTACCGCCGACCTTGTACGGCGACAGCGACCCCATGACTTCACTGGCCATCAGGTTCGGCCTCATTCCCCGACCGGCGCCGGTCGTGCCACTCGCGGCAACCACGACGACATCGGACGGCTCCGCGAGGCCGGCGGCGTACAGCGGCGCGAGCGCGAGCGTGATGGCCGTGGCGTAGCAGCCCGGGCTGGCGATCCGCCGGCTGCGCGCGATCAGGCTGCGGGCCAAGGGAAGTTCGGGCAGGCCGTAGGTGTAGGCCCCCGCGTAGGTGCCGCCGTAGTACTTGACCCATTGCGCTGGGTCGCGCAGCCGGAAGTCGGCGCCGAGATCGACGACAAAGAGGTGCTCCGGCAACTGTGCCGCGATGGCGGCGGATTGCCCGTGCGGCAGCGCGAGGAAGACGACGTCGGCCTGGGCGAGGCTTGCCGCGTCGGTCGGTTCAAACACCCGCCCGCTGAACTGCCGCAGATGTGGATGCACAGAGGTCACGAGTTCGCCGGCGTTGCTTGCAGCAGCGATCACCTCGACCGACAGATCGGGGTGGGCATCGAGCAGTCGCAGCAGTTCGCCGCCGGCATAGCCGCTTGCGCCCGCTACAGCCGCACTGAGTCCCATCGCACCTTCCCTCGCCGTCCGTCATGTTTATGCGTCTAGTCGCATGAGTATACACACCGTGCCTATCGCCGGTGGCAAGATCAACCTGGGGCAGAGTCGCACCGATGCTCCAGTCGTGAGCGTGACGGGGCCGCCGGGGCGGCCAGGTTGGTACGCGGATCCGCTGGGATTGCCCGGGGTCCGGTGGTGGGACGGCGCTGCTTGGACAGGCCCAGCATCAATACCGAAGCTGCCGGGACATCGCCTGCCGGGGTGGGCAAAGACATGCTTCGCCGTCGGCATCGCGATAGGCGTTGCAAACCTCGCGTTCATCACGCTCGGACTACTCGTCTTGATATTTCCCAGTACCGGCCCTGACGTCACTCATCAGCTGGCGCACTTGTGGGTCTGCGCATGTACAGGACTGACTGTCGCGAGCTTGGCGGCAGCTGCCCGAGGTGGGACACGCATTCGCGTCGGCTTATTGGTCGTTGCGCTCGCCGTCATGGGTGGCGGTTGGGCGTGGTACCGAGCGACACTGCCGCCTAACCCAAAGCCGACACTCGCGGAACTGAAGGTAACTCCGGAGGCGCAGCTGGTCTACCCAGGGGCAGCCGTCGCCACGCAAACCACTCAAGGCCGTGAAAGCTATTGGGACGGTCACCATCCGTTTCCGGCGGACCTCTCGCGCGACGAGGCAACAAACGACACTTGGCCACAAGTGCTGGCGTGGTTCAAGCAGCGACTCGCGGCCGACGGTTGGACGCAGACGGAAGCCGCATCAACCATCGACAATGGCAGCTTCGCTCTCGCATGGAGTTGGGAGAAGGGGAACCAGGCCTTCACGCTGTCGGTGTACACCGCAGCGGGCCGAGACGCGCTGTATGAAGAAGCGCCAGAACTGCAAGGCCGCAAGACGGCCCTCGACACCTCGTTGCACTAAGAGTCGTCCGCCCTGAGTGCTAGGCGGTTGAGTCGCCGGCCACCCGAGCCGCCCACACGGCGATCTCGGTGCGGCGAGACGCGCCAAGCTTCGCGAGGATGTGCTCGACGTGTGCAGACACGGTCTTTGGCGAAACGGTCAACTCGACCGCGATTTGACGGTTCGTCAGCCCAGCAGCGACCAAACTCGCGACCGAGTACTCGCGCTCGCTCAACGGATGCCAGGGCTGCCTCGGCCGCGCAGGCCGCGCCTCCGCGAGCAGTTCATCGGCCGCGATCAGGAGAACCTTCGCTCCTACCCGCTCGGCCTCGATGCGAGCAGCTGCTGCCAAAGCGGATGCGTCGGCGTAGCGCCGGGTTGCCATCGCCGAACGCGCCTGGTCGAGTGTCGCGAAGTTCGCCTCCCAAAACCGCCGACGGCTGATCCACGCCGCCCGGGCCATCGCGAGGTTGCGCCCTGCCGCGGCGTTGTCGCCCGCGCTCATCTGCAGCAGCCCGCGGGCGTGCGCAATCGCGGGGAGCGTGCCCTGGATCGCCCGGCGCGTCAGAGCCCCCTCGACGCGCTCGACCCAGTGCCCTGCAGCGTCGAGGTCGCCCATCGCGAGATACGACCTCGTGCCGGTAACCAGGTACGGGAAGAGGTACGCCGCATCAAAGACTTGGCCGGACGACGAAAAGCCGCGCTCGCACAGCGTGACCGCGCGCTCATGGTCGCCGCGGATGCCAGCAACCTCTGCCAGACCCCACAGTGGCGGAGATATTCGTTGAAGCTCACCCATCGACTCCCCCGCTGCGAACGCCTCGGTCAACAGGTCGACGGCGAGCTCTAGCTCGCCGCGGCCCATAGCCAGGTAACCGAGCACGTACTGCGCCGTGATGCGAGTGGTGATCCCGCCGCGACCGTCCGCCATTGCCCGCTCTGCCGTGTGCTGCGCGGCATCCCAGTCGCCACGAGCCCACTGGACGTGCGCGAGATGCGCGGCCATATAACTGCGGTGGTTCCACAGCTCCGCCGCGTCCGCGTAAGCGATTCCTTGGGACAGCCATTTGTCAGCGCGGTCGTATTCGACTAACACAGAAGCAGATGTTCCGGCCATCCGGTAGCTGCGCGCAGCCGCGCTCTCGTTGTAGAGCTGGATGGACTTCGTCACTGCGTCCGCGAGAAGTTGCCACCCGTCGTCATTGCCGGCGAAGAGCAAAACAGACCCGAGAGTCGCGGCCGTGTTGAGGCCGACGTCGCTGTCTTTGTGATCGCCGGTGAGGTTACTCAGCGCCCGGCTCTGCTCGCCATACTCGATGGCCTCGTCGAGCCGTCGGTCGAGCATGTAGGCCGCCGCCAGGGCACTGAGTAGGGCAGCTCGTACCGGGTCCGCGTCGGGTGTCGCCTCGAGCGTCAACAACGCCAACTCCACGCGGCGCACGCGAGTCTCGAGAGCTTCGCCACGCAGGTGCCCGACAGCGACGAGAGCTGGGACTACCTTCGCGGCCGCCAAGCGATCGCCCGCCTGCGTCCAGAGTGCGTGGGCTCGGTTGTAAGCCTCAGCAGCCGCGTCGTTGTCGTCGATCGCTGCTGCCTCCGCACCGAGAGCGCTCAACAGCGCGGCGTGCTCGCCCGAGATTGTGTCTGGCGGAAGGTTGCGCAGTGCCCGCCGGTATAGGTGGAAAGCCTCGCGGTGAGAGGACACATCTGCGGCCTCGCGAGCCGCCAGCATTGCGTGAAGGTAGGCCTGCCGACCAATGGTCGCTTGATCGAAGTGTGTGGAGACGAACGCGTTGTTGTACCCGCGGTCGACTCCGGCTTTGGCTACTTGCTCGTGCAGTTGACGCCGACGCGGCAGCGGGACCGCGCCGTACAAGGCGTCGCGGATCAACGCGTGTCGGAAATCGAAGGTCACGCCGTCATGCCGAGCCTGCACCAGGTAGATCGACTGGAGGGTGCGCAAACACAGATCGACCTCGTCGGCGCTACGGCCCGTGACCGTGGTCAGGAGATCGAAGTCGAATGATCGACCGATGACCGCCGCAGCTGCGGCGACGTCACGTGTCGTCGCGTCGAGGTCGGCTGCACGACGCAGGATCGCGTCAGCCAACGTGTCTGGTACGTAGGCACTCGCGGTCGCATCATCAACGTCCTCGAGCTCCCAACCCTGGTGACCACCGTCATCGTTGCGTGTTGCGGCGAGGAGTTCCTCGATGTGCAACGGGATGCCGTCACTTCGCTGGTGAATCGTGGCAATGACCTGAGTCGGCGCAACGCGACCGAGCAACGCATTCATCAACGTGGCTGTCTGGGCAAGCGTAAGGCGCGCGAGGCGCACTTCCTCGGCAAGACGCTGTGGCAACAGTCGGGCGCGAAGCTCGCGCATCGGCGTCCCGGCGTAGAGCTCGTCGCTTCGGTACGCCCCGACAACCAGCATCTTGCGCGCTGAAAGCCGCGCGGCGAGCCGACCAACGACCTCGAGACTCAGCTGATCTGCCCAGTGCAGATCATCGAGGACGACCAGGAGTGGGCGATCGCTGTCAAGGTCGCCGAAGGTTTCGGCTAAGTCGTGCACGAGCAGTCGGCGTCGCCGGTGCGGATCGCCCTCGGTGCCAGCCGTATCGCGCAAGCGCGACGCAATGGCCTCACCCACGGCGTGCGCGGCTGGGTCGGACCCTCGGCGCAGGTCATCCACGAGGTCCAAGAGAACGGCGCCGGACGCCTGTACGTCGTCGGCAAAGCCCGCTGCCCGCATCACTGCGAAGCCATAGTCTGCTGCCCGACCGCAGAGGGTTGCGAGCAACCGACTCTTGCCGATCCCCGCTTCCCCTGCGACGAACAACAACTCGCCATGTCCAGCCATCGCCTCGCCCAGCCTGCGGTCGACAAGCGCGAGCGCGTCATCGCGACCAACCAGGTCTGCGGCCGCGGCGCTGTCTTGAAGATGCACGGCAACCTCCCGGTGGTCACCGTAACCCGCCGGCCGACACGCCAGTTAGGTCAAACGACCTACTCGGACCGCTTGGCAAAGGTTAGGGCGGCCGCCCGATGTCAGCGACGTCCCGCGGCAGCGAGGCTGAAGGCGTTCGATTCACCCGAAAACTCTGAAGGGAAGCAGCCTCATGGCCACATTCATGGATGTGCACAGCGGGTTCGTTGGCGTCACCGAGGAGCAACTTCGCGAAGCGCATTGCCGCGACCTCGCGATCGAGGGCGAGGAAGGCGTGCATTTCGAGCGCGCGTGGCTCGACCCCGAACTCGGCAAGGTCTTCTGCCTCTCGACCGGGCCTTCCAAGGAGAGCGTTATGCGCGTGCACGAACGCGCTGGTCATCCGACCGGCGAGGTCTACGAGCTGACGGTTGACATCACCTGAGCCGCTCAGTCACCGCGTATCCGCAACGAAAATCCACGAAAGGACGACGTCATGCACCCCGACTTCATGCTCGCCTCCGTGGCTGGCCGTGCCCACGATCTGAAGCGCTCCAGTCACCGCCGTCCCGCGGCTGCCGGCCCCCGAAAGGGGGCCGGTATGCCGTGGTTGGGTCAGCTGCGCAGAACAGCACCTACCCGTTGTGCTGCTTCAGCGACTGCCGCGTCGCGAACAGCGTTCACCTCGTCGGCGGTCAACGTGTGATCGGTCGCGCGCAACGACAGCCGGTAGGCGAGCGACCGGCTGCCTTCGGCGACTCCGTGGCCGACGTAAACGTCAAACAGTCGAACTCCTTCGAGCAGCGCCCCGGCCCCGGCACGTAATGCAGTTTCCACCTCGATCGCCGGCACGTCGGCCGGGACGACTAACGCAACATCGGACGTCGCAAGCGGATACGTCGATAGCGTCGGCGCCGTCGCAAGGCCGGCCGCGGCACCAACCACCGCGTCGAGGTCGAGTTCGGCGGCTGCAGTGCGCGGCGGCAAACCGAATGCCTCGACAACCCGCGGATGCAACTCCCCTGCGTGCCCGACGACCACACCGTCGATGCGCAGGACCGCGCAGCGACCGGAGTGCCACGGCGCGTGCTCATCGGAAGCAACGTCGAGGACGACGCCCACTTCGCGTGCGATCGTGCGCGCCGCCTCGACGGCGTCACCCCACTGAACGACGCGACCGGCGCCCCACCAACCCGACCGTTCGCGATCACCGGCAAGCGCGACTGCGATCCGGCGAGGTTGCCGCGGGAGTGCCGCGTCGAGGGCGGCAAGCTCGTCGTCGGTCGGACGACGGTCGACCGGCAACCGAGGCGGCCGGGTGAGTCCGTTCTCGCGGTCGTCGATGCGATACACGAGCCCGGTCTCGAAAAGCGCGACGTCGGTATTGCCGCGCGAGATGTTGCGCCTCAGTGTGGAAAGCAGCCCTGGCAGCAAGGTCGTGCGCAACTCGGGCTGTTCGTCGGAGATCGGATTCGCCAACCGCAGCGTGCGGCGCCGCGGATCGTCGGCGTCGAGACCGAGAGCGTCGAGGTCAGCTGTTCCGATGAACGGATAGCTCGGCGCTTCGACGTAGCCCGCATCGGCGAGTGCTGTGGCAACACGGCGCCGAGCGCGCTGGGCTTCGGTCAGCCCCCCGCTGCGCGGTGGTACCGGCACGATTGAGGGGATCCGGTCGTAGCCCACAAGACGCGCGACTTCTTCGACAAGGTCGAACGGGTCACGCAGATCAGGACGCCAACTCGGCACCGTTACGGACAACTCGATACCTACTTGCTCGACCTCACAGCCCACGGCCCGCAAGGTGCCGAGGACCTCGTCGATGTCGTAATCGACCCCCACGACGTCGGCGGGCAGCGCGGCAGACAGGGCGATCACCGTCGGTGCCGGCCGCTCGCCGACGTCGGTCGAAGTGCCTTCGGGAGTGCCACCCCCGAACTCGGCAAGAAGGTCTGCGGCGCGTTGAACGGCGACGGATGCGACTGCAGGATCGACACCACGTTCGAAACGACGCGACGCTTCGCTCAGCAAGCTGTGCCGACGGGCACTTCGCGAGATCACCGAGGCAGTGAAGTGCGCGCCCTCAATCAGCACCTGGGATGTGGTGGCATCGATCTCAGTGGTCGCACCGCCCATGACGCCGGCGATGCCAATGGCCCCGCTGTCATCGGCGATTAGCAGATCATCGGGTTGCGTCGCGCGATCGACGTCGTCGAGTGTGCGCACCCGCTCGCCCGGCAAAGCGCGGCGAACCACGATCGATCCGCGCAGCTTGTCGAGGTCGTAGGCATGCAGGGGCTGGCCGAGCTCGAGCATGACGTAGTTCGTGACGTCGACGGCGAGGCTGACCGAACGAACTCCGGCTGTTTGCAGTCGGCGTTGCATCCAGTCTGGTGAGCTTCGCGTCGGATCGATCCCGCGCACGATCTGCGCGACGAACCGATCGCACCCACTGGCGTCGTCGATGCGTACCGGCCATCCACCGTCGGCGCTTCCGGCCGCGACAGGCACTGCAGACGCCGGGTCATCGAACGCAAGGTGGTACGACGCCGCGAGCTCGCGCGCGAGGCCGCGCACGGACATTGCGTAACCGCGGTCGGGTGTCGGCGAAACGTCGAGGACGTCGTCACCGAGCCCAAGAACCAACGACGCATCAGCTCCGAGCGGCGTGCCTGGCGGCAGCACCAAGATGCCGGTGTGATCATCACCGATGCCGAGTTCGCGAACCGAGCAGATCATGCCGTCGCTGATGTGCCCATACGTCTTGCGTGCGGAGATTGCGATCCCGCCCGGCAGCACCGCACCGGGCAGTGCGACGACGACGCGATCGCCGGCCGCGAAATTGTGGGCACCGCAGACGATCCCGCGCGGGTCGGCGCCTTCGGCCACTCGAACCTGGCACCACCGGATCGTCTTGCCATTGGTCTGCGGCTCGTCGTCGAACGACACGACCTCACCGACCACGACGGGGCCAGACAGCGAGCCCTCGACCTCGATCGAGTCAACCTCGAAACCGGCGCGCACAAACCGCTCCGCAACCTCGTGGCCGCCTTCTCCAGCCGGGACTGCGACGATTTCACGCAACCACGACAGCCCTACGCGCACCTCAGGACTCCGGGCCGAACGCTAACGCGAAGCGCACGTCACCCTCGACGACGTCTCGCATGTCACCTCCGCCGTGGCGTGACATCAGCGTCCGTTCGATGCCCATGCCGAAGGCGAAGCCGGTGTAGCGCTGCGGGTCGACACCACAGGCGATCAGCACCCGCGGGTTCACCATGCCGCAGCCTCCCCACTCGATCCAACCTTCGGAACGGCAGGTGCGACAGGGGTTCTCCGGATGACCGACCGACGCGCCGTGGCATACCCAGCAACGCAGGTCGACCTCGGCCGACGGCTCGGTGAAGGGGAAGAAGTGTGGCCGTAGTCGAGTCACAACCCCCACGCCGAACATGGCCTCGGCGAACGCGTCTAGCGTGCCGCGCAGGTTCGCCATCGTCAGACCCTCGTCGACCGCGAGCCCTTCGCACTGGTTGAAGACAGGCGTGTGAGTTGCATCGAGTTCGTCGGTGCGAAACGTGCGGCCGGGGGCGACGATGTAGATCGGCGGTTTGCGCGTCAGCAACGTGCGCGCCTGCACGGGTGACGTGTGGGTGCGCAACACCACGCCGCTGTCGGCCGACTCGATGAAGAACGTGTCTGCCAACGCTCGCGCCGGATGATCGGCGGGCGTGTTGAGCGCGTCAAAGTTGAACCACTCCGCCTCGACCTCGGGGCCTTCGGCAACGCCCCAACCCATCGAAACGAAGACGTCGACGATGCGGTCGGTCAGCGTGGAGATCGGGTGCCGAGCGCCTCTAGGTGCGCGATCCCACGGCAAGGTGACGTCGACCGCTTCTTCGACCAGGATCCGCGCGTCGCGCTGGGCGAGTAGTTCTGCTTCGCGTTCGGCCAATGCCGCAGTGACGACCGCACGAGCCTGGCCCACCCGGCGTCCGGCATCGGCCTTGGCTTGTGGCGGCAGGGCGCCGATCTCGCGGTTGGCCAGCGCGAGCGGAGAGCGGTCGCCGGCGTGCGCCAGCCGCAGCTCTTTCAGCTGGTCGAGGTCGGCAGCCTCCGCAATCGCAGCCAAGGCCTCGTCGCGAAAGCGCTCGACCTCGTCGGCGCGCAATGGACTCACCTCGACGGGGTCGTAGTTGCTGTTCGGGGCGGACACGGGGCGACTCTCCAAGGTGTGCGGGATCACCGGTGAGTCTAGAGGGCGAAGGCGGGCGTCCCCGTGGGTAATGAGATCCGGAAGCTGGCCCCGCCTGCCTGCGTGTCGAGAACAGCCACCTGCCCACCGTGCGCCTCGACGAGCCCCTTGACGATGTAGAGGCCGAGGCCGGTGCCTCCACGACGGCCGGCTCGCCAGAAGCGGCGGAACACGAGGTTGCGGATGTCAGCCGCAACGCCGTCACCCTCATCGGTCACCGTCAAGACAATTCCGTCGTCGGCGGCATCGATCGAGATCGTGACCCTCCCGGCGCCGTGGCGAATCGCGTTGTCGACGAGGTTGGCCAGCACCTGATCAAGCTTGTCCGGATCCAGCCACATCTCGGGCAAGAACGTCGCTGCCACCACGTCGAAGCGCTCCGGCGGATCGCCGGATGCGACGCGACCCGAGATCAGCCGCCTGACCGCGGCGGGTACGTCGACCACTTGCTTGTGCAGTTCGAGCCGGCCGGCGTCGATGCGCGACACGTCGAGCAGTTCGGCGATGAGGCGGGTGACCCGATCGGCGTCGGCGTTGACGGTTTGCAGCATGAGCAGGCGCTGCTCGTCGTTGAACCGATCCCATTTGTTGAGCAGCGTCGCGGTGAAGCCCTTGACGCTGGTCAGCGGCGAACGAAGTTCGTGAGCGACGGTCGACACCAGGTCGGCGCGATCGCGTTCGGCCCGCTCGCGCTCAGTCGCACCGCGAAAGCTCACGACGAGCTGCTGCACTGGCTCGCCCTTGCCCGAGCGCACGTAGCGTGCGGTGACGTACAGCTCGCGCTCATCAGGCAGCATCAGCCGACGCTCGGGCTGACCAGTGCGGATCGCGAGGCCGTCATAAGGGCGGGTGCAGGCCCACCAATCACGACCCACCGCGTCGGTCAACGGAAGGACCTCCCGGAAGTCGCGACCCAACGTCTCGTCGATGCTGCGGCGCAAGAGCGCGGACCCAGCCAGATTCACCAGCACGACGGCACCCGTCTCGTCGGCAATGAGCACACCGTCGGGCAGCGCGTCGAACGCGGCCTTCTCGTGCTCAATACCTGGTGCCACGGGACTGCCTCCTCGCCGGCCCTAGCCGGCCTGCGACCGGCGGCGCGTTGGCGACCGGGTGATCAAAACACTACCCACCGATACGTGCGTCACTCCGGTCACACGGGTCGACGGGCGCGAGCCGAGGCGTAGAGGCACACAGCCGCGGCAGCCGCGAGGTTCAAACTCTCAGCACGCCCGTAAATCGGGACGCGGACCGCGACATCGGCGGCCTCGACGATGTCGGATGGGAGTCCCCACGCCTCATTGCCAAAGACCCAGGTCGTGGGCCGGCCGAGGCGGCCATCGCGATCGACCTCGTCGAGGGTCACGCCGCCAGGCCCACTGTCGGCAGCAAAGATCTGGTGCCCCGCAGATCGCAGGATGGCGACGGCAGCAGCGACTGGCTCGCCAACCACGATAGGGAGGTGGAAGACGCTGCCCGCCGAGGCTCGTACGCACTTGCCGTTGTAGGGGTCGACGGAGTTGTCGCTGAACACCACGGCGGACGCGCCAGCGGCGTCGGCGGTGCGCAACACCGTGCCGGCATTGCCAGGATCGCGGACGGCGGCGAGCAGAACGACGAGCGGCGGCACATCGGCGTCCCGGCTGAGCTCTACTGCCGTCGTCAACGCGACGTCGAGGACGTCGCAGACTGCCACGACGCCTTGCGGGGTGACCGTCTCGGACAGCTCACCAAGCACGGCCCCACTCGCGAGATGGATCGGGACGCCGAGGGCGGTCGCCCGCTCCATCAGCTCGGGGTGCCGACCCCTGGCGTCAGCCGTGACGAAGAGTTCGCGGACGCCCTGCGCGCTGCCCGCCGTACCGACCTTTGCCGCATGTAACTCTGCTGCATGCAAAAGGGCCTCGCGGACAGCCTGCGGGCCCTCGGCGAGGAACGCATGGTCCTGCTCACGAAATGAACGCTTGAGTAGCCGCTTCGCCGCCTTAACGCGCGGTGAGCGGACGTCGGTGAGCTCGCTGCGCGATCCGACGTCCAGAGGCACCCGATCAGGCAGCGGTCTCGGCGACAGGCAACGCCTTGCGGGCGACCTCGACCAGAACCGCGAACGCCGCGTCGTCAGAGACCGCGAGTTCGGCGAGGTTCTTGCGGTCAACCTCGACGCCAGCCGCCTTCAGCCCCTGGATCAGGCGGTTGTACGTCATGTCGTGCAGCCGTGCGGCCGCGTTGATCCGCTGGATCCACAGCCGGCGGAAGTCGCCCTTGCGCGCGCGGCGGTCGCGGTAGCTGTAGGTCGCTGAGTGCAGCAGCTGCTCCTTGGCCTTGCGGTAAAGCCGCGAACGCTGACCGCGGTACCCGCTTGCCCGCTCGAGGACAACCCGGCGCTTCTTCTGGGCGTTAATCGCCCGCTTCACGCGTGCCACGTGGAAACTCCTTGTTCAGTCCGGCGCCCTATGGGGCCGGTTCATCGGACGACGAGTGGGCGAACTACAGACCGAGCAGCTTCTTGGCGCGCTTGGCGTCGGGTGCGGACGCTACGACCTCGTTGTTGAGGCGGCGCGTCAGAGTCGAGGGCTTGTGCTCGAGGTAGTGGTTGCGATGCGCGCGGCGGCGCATGACCTTGCCCGAGCCGCTAATCCAAAATCGCTTCTTGGCACCGCTGTGGGTCTTGTTCTTCGGCATGGTCGCCGTCGTCTCCTTCATGTCGGTAACTGTGCGGTGCGGTCGAGCTGTGCGGTGCGGTCGAGCTGTGCGGTGCGATCGAGCTGTTCGGTCGAGCGCTGCGGTCAGGCGGTCGTCTCGGCGCTGTCCGCTGGCTGGCTGACCTTCTTCGCGGCTGGAGCTCTCGGCTTCGGCGGCGCCTTCGGGGCGGCCGCCTTTGCTGGCGCCTTTGTGGCGGCTGCCGGTGCACGCGGCGTTGGCACCTTGGCGGGGGCTGCCTTCGCTGCGGTCTTGGCAGGCGGTGCCATCTCGGCAGCCTCGGTGTCGTCGACCTGCGGCACGTCGGGTACCGCGTCGATGACCTCCGGTGCTGCTGCTACCGGCGGCGCCGCCGTTGTGGCGCGCCGTGGTGGCGCCGCATCGGTTGTGCCGCCGCAGGTGCAGCTGCCTCTGGGGCGTGTTCGGTCAGCAACTCGTGCGCGAGATCGTGGTCATCGTGCGCGCGGCCCGCCGCCCGTTCTGCCCTGAAGTCGGCCTTCTTCTTGTGCGGGCCCAACACCATGATCATGTTTCTGCCGTCGAGCTTGGGGGCCGATTCGACGAAGCCGAGTTCGACGACGTCTTCGGCGAGCCGCTGGAGTAGCCGGGCGCCCATCTCTGGTCGCGATTGCTCGCGACCGCGGAACATGATGGTGATCTTGACCTTGTCGCCTTCCTTGAGGAAGCGCACGACGTGACCCTTCTTGGTCTCGTAGTCGTGCACGTCGATCTTCGGTCGGAGCTTCATCTCCTTGATGACGGTCTGCGCCTGGTTCTTGCGGGCCTCGCGGGCTTTCACCGCGGACTCGTATTTGAACTTGCCGTAATCCATGAGCTTGGCCACGGGCGGCCTTGCCATGGGAGCGACCTCGACGAGATCGAGATCTGCTTCTTCGGCTAGACGAAGAGCGTCTTCAATGCGGACGATGCCGACCTGCTCGCCGTTTGGACCGACGAGCCGAACCTCAGGAACACGGATCCGGTCGTTGATGCGGGGCTCGACGCTGATGGGACCTCCTACTGGGTTGGATAAGAACGATCCGCCGGCGGTGCGCACGCCTTGGCTGGCTGGCCGAGACACGCAAAAAGCCCCGCACGACGTCGCATGCGGGGCTCCCACGGCAAGGCCAGACGCCGCCTGCACCGTGGTGCATGCGTCGCCCCAAACCGCAGCACCAGGCCGCGGCGGCCGACCGAACCTCATCGACGCAGACGTCGAGGGGGTGGGAGGAAGCCTCCACTTGCGGATACCACGCGTGAGCGCGGCACCGGTCGCTCCGCAAGACTACCAGGCGAGCCAGGTCGTCAGAATTGACTATTCAACCGGACCAGCGCGCCGTGGTTTCGTCACGCATGCGGTTGACCCGTATTCGCCAGCTCGTAGGCGCGCGTCCGTCGCGACCGCGTCGCGCGAAGCGATGGGCGATCCGGCTGGTGGCGGCGGGGGTCATCGGCGGCGGCAGCATCGTTGCCATGGCCGGGCCTGCGGCCGCGACATTTACGACTAACACCACGAACTGTGCAGGGTCCGCGACGATCGTCGGGACCGGCTCAGACGCCGGAAAGACGGTGTCAGTGAACGCCAACGACGCCAAGGTCACCATGCTGCGCCAAGGCGACGTCCACTGGGAGGGCAGTGTTCCGACCGCCACCCACGACAACCAGGGCGACATCGTGATCCATCTCGGTCTGGTCAACGTGACGGCAAAAGCGTGGGGACCGTCGAAGAATGCGTCGAACAAGGTCTCCAAGGCTGGCGTCGCAACGATCCCATCGGCATTGAAGCTGGTGCCTCCCGGCACGTACCACATGACTGGCTACAACAGCAGCGACGAGGGCACCTGCGCCGGTTCGATGGATCTGCGTTTCACCGGGTCGATTCTGTCGTCGCCGGTCGGCATCATCGCGGTCATCGGCACAATCCTCGGCGCAATCGGCATCGTCTTCGCCGGCATCGCGAAGGCATTGCCGTGAGGCGGCGCGGGCGGCCGGTACTCGGTGCCATCAGCGGGCTAATCCTTGGTGGGTTCCTGACGATCGACCTGCAGATCATGAACGTCTGGAAACTGAGCGCCGCCAGCGAGATCGCGCTTCCGCTCATCGGCTTGGCGATCGGGCTTGCACTCGGGCTTACTGGAGTGATCCCGTCCCCGCGGCGCTCAGACCGCGAAGCCCGCGCCCCTCAGTACTGATCAACGGCAGTACTGATCACTCGACGATCTTTGAGATCGCAATCTCGAGGATGTCGCGCGCGCCAGCAGCTTTCAGGGTCGGGATCAACGTGTTCACTCCGCGTTTCGGCACCACGGACTCGACCGCGTGCATGTCACCGGACGCCAGCGCCGTCACTGTCGGGGAACCCATCGATGGCAGCACGGCTAGCACTGCTGCCAACTGTGTATCGGCGACGTTGAGCTTGATGAGGACGTTGCCCCGAGCCCGCACAGCTCCGCGGAGCAACAGCATGACGTCGTCCATCGCGGCCCGCTTTTCGACGTCGGCATACGCCGCCGCGTTCGTGATGAGTTCGGTGCGCGACGTCAGCAAGGTGTCGATGATTTTCAGACCGTGCTTGCGCAGGCTCGTGCCCGTCTCGGTGAGGTCGACGATGGCGTCGACGATGTCGGGCACCTTGGCCTCGGTCGCGCCGTAGCTCGGCACGATCTTGGCCTTCACGCCGATGCTCTCGAAATACCGCTTGGTCAGTTGCGGGAATTCCGTCGAGACGCGGACGCCGTCGGGCAACTCACTGCCCGAGTTCGCCGGGTGCTCCTTGACCACCGCAAGCACGATTCGCACCGGATTGCTGGTCGCCTTCGAATACTCCAGTTCACCTACCGACACGATGTCGGCGTCGGTCTCGGTGATCCAGTCACGCCCGGTGATGCCGAGGTCGAAGAGACCCTGCTCGACGTACGTCGGGATCTCCTGCGGCCGCAGAAAGCGCACGGTGTCAATCCGTGGGTCGTCGATCGAGGCGTGATAGTCGCGGTCGGATCCGCGGCTCACCCGCAAGTCCGCGGCTTCAAACAACTCGAGCGTCGCGGCTTCGAGCGAGCCCTTCGGTAGAACTAGGGACAGCACTGTGGTTGCCTCTCGGATCGGGGACGGCGCGGCTCAGGTGGCCGCCGGCCCGCTAAATCCTGGACCGACGGAAGCCTTTCGATGTCGCAGATCGCGCAACACGAGCGCGGAATCCAGCGCCGCCACCGTCGCCTCCCATCCCTTGTCCTCTGCGCTGTCGGGCAGCCCGCAGCGGTCCAAAGCCTGCGCAAGGTTGTCACAGGTCAACACACCGTTGCCGATCGGGGTCGCGGCGTCCAGCGCAATACGAGTGAGGCCTGCCGTCACGGCGTCGCAGACGTAATCGAAGTGCGGCGTGCCGCCCTTGATGACCGCACCAAGACACACCACGGCGTCGTGGTCGACCGCAAGCTGCTGCGCAATCACTGCCAACTCCAAAGCACCCGCAACCCGGACGACGGTGGGTTTGGGCACACCGGATGCACGCGCTGCCTCAAGTGCCCGTTCGAGCAGGGCGCCGACCACCTCGCCGTTCCAGCGAGACGCCACGACTCCCAAGGTCAGGCCCGTGGCTGCGACGGCATCGAGGTCGGGCCGCCCAGTACCAGTCATAACAGCATGCCCGTCATGACAGCCCTCCATCAGGAGAAAGCTCGGGATACCCAGGCAGGAACAAGTCGTGTCCCATTCGGTCTCGCTTCGTCAGCAGGTAGCGCATGTTGTCAGGGTTGGCGTGAGTCGGCAGCGGCACCCGGCCGACCACGCGCAAGCCCCAGCCCTCAAGACCGACCCGCTTCGCCGGGTTATTCGACAGCAGGCGCATCGACCGCACGCCGAGGTCGACCAGGATCTGCGCACCGGTGCCGTAGTCGCGTGCGTCAGCGGGCAGGCCGAGTTCAAGGTTCGCGTCTATCGTGTCGGCGCCGCTGTCCTGGAGCTCGTACGCATGGAGCTTCCGCATGAGTCCGATGCCACGCCCTTCGTGCCCGCGGATGTATAAGACAACGCCTCTGCCTTCTGCGGCGATCGCCGACATGGCGGCGTCGAGCTGCGGACCGCAATCGCAGCGCAACGAGCCGAATACGTCGCCAGTCAGGCACTCGGAGTGCGCGCGCACCAGAACATCCTCACCGTCGTCGGATCCGCCGACCTCGCCCATCACGAGCGCGATCATCTCGGCGCCGTCGAGCAGGCTGCGATAACCGACCGCTCGCCATTCGCCATGGAAAGTAGGCAACCGGGCCTCGGCGATGCGCTCGACCGTGGTCTCGTGGCGCCGCCGGTAGGCGACGAGGTCGGCGATGGACACGATCGCGAGCTTGTGCTCGGCGGCGAACTCCAGCAGCTGCGGTAGCCGAGCCATCGAACCGTCATCGTTGACGACTTCACTGATAACGCCGGCCGGTGTCATACCTGCGAGCACCGCGAGATCGACCGCCGCCTCTGTGTGCCCAGCCCGTCGCAACACCCCGCCCTCGACCGCCCGCAACGGAAAGACGTGCCCCGGGCGAGTCAGCTCATAGGGCTCCGTCGCCGAATCGGCGAGCACCCGAATCGTGTGCGCCCGATCGGCAGCAGAAATCCCCGTTGTCACGCCACGCCGGGCGTCGACCGAAACCGTGTACGCCGTCTGCTTCGCATCTTCGTTACGAGCTGTCATAGGCGGCAGGCCGAGACGATCGAGCGTCACGCTCTTCATCGGCACACACAGCACTCCGCTCGTGTGTCGCACCATGAACGCTACGAGTTCGGGTGTCGCTTTGGACGCTGCGGCGATCAGGTCGCCTTCGTTCTCCCTGTCTTCGTCGTCGACCACGACAACGGCACGGCCGGCCGCAATTTCTGAGATCGCGCGCTCGATGGTGTCGAACGTCATCCGGTCGCCTCCTGGGGTATCGGTGAGAGTCCGCGAGAGGTCGGCGCGGTTCGCTGCAGTCGTCGCCATACGAAGAACCCCCAGATCACGAAGCCGGCGTAAATCGCGTACAACGCGGCTGACGGGTAGTAGTGGAAGTGCAGCAACTCAGGGACGCCCACGACGTCGACCGCGATCCAGCACAACCAGAAGTCGGTCCACCCGCGGGCCATCGCATAGGTCGCGACCATCGAGCCGACGAAGATCCACGAGTCGGCAATGAAGTACCACCACGGCACCGGGAAGCCCTCGCCGATCAGGTGGAACGCGACGACGCACACGACGAGAGCCACTGCAGCCGCCGAAAACAGGATCACCCGCTCTCGCGGAGTTGCCCACCGCGGTGTCACAGCGGGGGCGTCGGGCGCCACCCGTGCGTGTGCCCAGCGATACCACCCGTAGATGCTGGTGATGACGAAGAACACCTGCCGACCGGCCTGCCCGATGAGGGGTGCTTGGTGGGAGTGCGAGGTCCAGCTACCGAGGAAGACGGTAAAGAGCATCACGTTGCCGACGATGCCGATCGGCCAGGCCCAGACTCGACGGCGCATGCCACCGATCGCGGAGGCGAGCCCAAAGAGGTTGCCGAAGATCTCGCGGTAGTAGATCGCCTGGCTGCCGATATGCCACTGCGCTGTGTACAGCCAATTGATTGCGCTCACGAGTTGGCCTCGACTGTCGCGAACCCCAGCAGTCGCTCGGCGTATTTCGCCATCACGTCGACCTCGAGATTGACCGCGGCGCCAAGGGCTTTCGCCCCCAGGGTCGTGCGCTGCAGTGTCGTCGGAATCAGGCTGACGGAAAATGAATCGGCACCGATCGCGGCGATCGTCAACGAGACACCGTCGACGGCGATCGAGCCCTTCTCCACGACGTAACGCGCCAACACCGCTGGCAGTGATATCTCCACGACGTCCCACTCGGGCGTGTGCTCCCGGCGGAGCACCGTGCCCGTCCCGTCGACGTGACCCTGCACGAGATGGCCGCCTAACCTCGTCTGCAGGGTGACCGCGCGCTCCAGATTCACCGGTGTGCCCGCGCCAACATCGTGCAGAGTCGAGCGGATGAGTGTCTCGCGCATCACGTCCGCCGTGAAGCACCCCGAGGACGCGTCAACAACGGTCAAACACACACCGGACACTGCGATTGAGTCGCCAGGGGTCACGTCCGAACTCACGAGCGGGCCCTGGATGGTTACGCGGACTGCACGCTCGCTGCCGACCGCGGTCTCGTCGACCGCCAGAATCGCGCCGAGTTCCTCGACAATCCCGGTGAACACGACTACTCCCATCCTCTTGGCGTAGCGATGATCCGGATGTCGTCACCGATCAGATCGACTGCATCGACCTGCAATCTCAAGGCGGAGCGGACCGTTTCGATTCCCGCGTAGCCCAGCGCGGCAGGCCCGGCGCCCAGCAACGCCGGCGCCAGATACGCGACGACCCGGTCGACCACGCCGGCGGCGACGAACGCGCCGGCCAGCGTCGGGCCGCCCTCGAGCAGCACGCTGACGACGTTTCGCTCGCCGAGGTGGGCCAGCACCGACTTGGGGTCGTGGTCGGTCAACTGCAGCGTGGGAGCCGAGTCGTCGAGCACTCTCGACGCAGGCGGCAGCTCTCGACGCCCGACAACGACCCGGAGTGGTCGGGTCGCCTTCGGAGCGTCCGGCAACCGGACGTCGAGACGCGGATCGTCGGCCAGCACAGTTCCAGTTCCGACCACGATCGCGTCGCTTCGGGCCCGCAGCAGGTGGACATCGTGGCGCGCCGCCTCACCGGTGATCCAGCGGCTGGTGCCGTCGGCCGCGGCGACACGGCCGTCGAGAGTGGCGGCGTACTTCCATGTCACGAACGGTCGGCCTGTACGGGCGTGGTGGAGCCAGGCCGCATTCGATCGGGCAGCTTCGTCGCCCAGCAACCCTTCCTCGACCACGACGCCGGCAGCGCGCAGGTCGTCGGCGCCGTGCCCGGCTACCGGGTCGGGGTCGGCCACGGCGAACACCACCCGCGCCACACCGGCATCAATGAGGGCCTGAGTACATGGGGGCGTACGGCCGGTATGCCTGCACGGCTCCAACGTCACGAAAGCGGTCGCGCCAAACGCCCGCCGCCCGGCGTCCCGCAATGCCATGACTTCGGCGTGAGACTCCCCCGCACGGGCGTGGTAACCCTCGCCGACGACCGAGCCGTCTGGCCCGACGATGACGCACCCGACGATGGGGTTCGGGCTGGTCGATCCCAGGCCGCGTTCGGCAAGCGTGATCGCGCGGCGCATGGCTGCCACCGACCCGACATCTGCGACGGCTGCCACTGCGCTCACCTGCGTCTCCTCACCCGTTGGGCACCCCTGGGCGAGTGAAGACGTCGGCGAACGAGGCCGCGACACGCAAGCCGCGAACCGCCCGCGCGCCGCCTCCCATCCGGACTTTCACCGTCGGTCCCGGAGTTCCACCGGGTCAACCGCACGATTACCTGCAGATCACCAGGTTCTCGGGCGGGTCGCGGACTATCACCGCCGGTTCGGAATTACACCGACCCCGGAGCGCACGTTGCTTCTACGGCACCAGTCTGGCACGCCGCGCGGCTGCGTGGCTGATGTGGTCAGACGGCGCGACGGTCGACGGCGATCGCCGAGCCGATCTCGCCTTTCGCGACGCCCTTCATTTCGGTCGCGACGATGACGACCTCGCGGTAGTCATCGAATCGGCGGCGCTCGCTGGTCGCGATTCCGACGGAGACCGAAACCAGCGGGTAGTCGCGCATGATGCCCTTGCGGTCGACGACCTCGAGGTACCCACGCGCCACGTCCGCAGGGTCGTGCAAGGACGGCGACTTCTCATCGAAGTACTCCACCGCAGCAAAGCTCAGGTCTTCGACCTGCTCGGGACGGCACACCAGCACGAAGTCGTCTCCCCCGACATGCCCGATGAACGCGGGCGGCTGGGCGCCGACAACCGCCCGCCGCAGCGCGGTCGCGAGCAGCAGGATCACTTGGTCGCCGCGTAGAAATCCGTGTGCGTCGTTGAATGCCTTGAAGTTGTCGAGGTCGAGGTAGGCGACGGCAAACGGGCTGCCGCTGCTTACTCGACTGGCGATCTCGTCCTCGATCCTGACGTTTCCCGGCAGGCTCGTCAGGGGTGAGACGGCGCGCGCCTCTGCGTTGCGCCGCAACGTCGACTTCACCCTGGCAACAAGCTCGAGGGTGTCGAACGGCTTGATGATGTAGTCGTCGGCGCCGGTCGTGAGTCCGAGCACGCGGTCGGCGGTCATCGTTTTGGCGGTCAGCATGATGACCGGCAACGTCGACGTGCGGCTGTCGGCGCGCAGGCGGCGGGTGACCTCGACACCGTCGACGCCTGGGAGCATGACGTCGAGGAGCACCAGGTCGGGCACCTCGGCGGCGACCATGTCGAGTGCCTCGAGCCCGTCGCGCGCGATGAGCACTCGGTAGCCTTCAAGGCGCAGGTTCATCTCCACGAAGCGGACGATGTCCGCGTCGTCGTCGACGATCAGGATCGTGCCCCGTTCAGGACCTGACGCGTCCACACCCCTGCCTCTCGCCCTCAACCGGCAGTCGCCTTCACTGCGGCGGCTGTCTCCTCAGCGTCATCGGCCCGATGTCTCGGCTTCTGCAGCAAAGACACTGGCTCTCTGGCGGAGAGCGGATACCGCGGCGGCTGGGTCGTCGGCTCCGTAGACCGCGGATCCTGCTACGAAAACGTCGGCTCCTGCCCGCGCGCACTCCTCGATCGTGGCCGCCGTGACGCCGCCGTCGACCTGAATCCACAGCGGCAGGCCGGTGTCTCGCAAGTATTTTCGGGCGCGAGCCACCTTCGGCATCATCGCGGCGAGGAACTCCTGCCCGCCAAATCCGGGCTCGACCGTCATCACCAGCAGCATGTCGAACTCGCGCAGAATCTCGAGGTAGCTCTCGACGTCGGTGCCCGGCTTCACGGCCAGACCAGCGCGCGCGCCAGCGGCCCTGATCGAGCGGGCCGTCTGCACCACATCGGCGGCGGCCTCAGCGTGGAAGGTGACGTTGCCCGCGCCGACCTCGGCGTACGTCGCTGCCCAGCGGTCAGGGTTATCGATCATCAGGTGGCAGTCCAGCGGCAAGGTGGTCGCCTTGTGCAACGCAGCGACAACGGGCGCACCCAGCGTCAGGTTCGGCACGAAGTGGTTGTCCATGACGTCGACGTGCAACCAGTCGGCGACGCCGGCCACCGTCGCTGCTTCGTCGGCCAGCCGCGCGAAATCCGCAGACAAGATGCTCGGCGCAATCTGCACAGCCATGGCTGCGAGTCTAGGGCGAGCGTCGTACGCCAACCCCTTATGCCAACCCCTTATGCCAACCCCTTATGCCAAACCCCTTATGCAGAGCCGCGCCGCAACAGCGAGATGTACATCGCGTCGGTGCCGTGCCGGTGCGGCCACAGCTGCACGTCGGGACCTTCGCCAAGCAGTTGGACGCGGGGCAAGTAGGGCCGGACGTCGATGCGCTCAGCTCCTTCGCCGGAGCTGGCGTCGAGGGCCTCGTCGACGACCGACCGGGTCTCACGCAGATGCGGGGAGCAAGTGACGTACGCAACCAGGCCGCCGGGCCGGACGGCATCTAGAGCCGACCGCAACAGGGCAATCTGCTGTGGCCGCAGGGCCTCGACATCTGCGAGCGTGCGCCGCCATCTGGCCTCGGGCCGCCGACGCAGAGCGCCAAGCCCAGAGCACGGGACGTCGACGAGAACCCGATCAAACGACGCAGGCGCCCAGGGGGGCGCGAGCCCGTCGGCGACAGCGACGTCGGCGGTTGCGGCGACCGCGTGGCTGACCAGGCGCGCGCGGTGGGGTTGTCGTTCGACGGCGAGCAACCGCGCACCGCGCTCAGCTGCGAGGCCGGCGAGCAACGCCGCTTTGCCCCCAGGGCCTGCGCACATGTCCAGCCATCGCAGATCGGTGCCCTCGATAGGCGCCCCTGCAAGCGCGAGTGCCACCAACTGGCTGCCTTCGTCCTGGACGCCGGCGCGCCCCTCGCGAACCGCCGCAAGGGCGGTCGGTGCCCCACCGTCGAGGATCGCCGCGGTCGGTGCCCACCGACCCGGTCGCGCGCCGAGGCCTAGCAGCTCGTCGACATCGCAGCGACCTGGCCGGGCGACGAGAGTGACGGCCGGCCGCACGTTGTCCGCCACGAGCAGCGCCGTCGTTTCATCGAGGTCACCGCCGAGCGCGTCGCGGAATCCTTCGACGATCCAGCGCGGATGGCTGTGCGTGAGCGAGAGGTTGCCGATCGGGTCGATGTCGAAGCGCGGCGAGATTTCTGTGCACCAACCGGCCAAGTCGCGCGCGGCCACCTTGCGCAGCACCGCATTGACCAGGCCGGTCGGACCGTGCCCGACCTTGTCACGCACCAGCTTCACCGACTCATCGACAGCGGCGTGGTCGCCGATCCGGGTCGCCAGAAGCTGGTGCGTTCCGAGGCGCAAGACATCGAGCACCAACGGATCCAGGGCATCGAGAGGGCGGTCGACCAGGTCACCGAGGATCGCGTCGTACGTGCCCAGCGCCCGCAACGTGCCGTAGACCAACTCTGTTGCGAACGCGGCGTCGCGCGCCTCGAGGTGGCGGCTGGCAAGCAGCCCCGGCAGTACCAGATTGGCGTAGGCGTCCTGCTCGCGCACAGTGCGAAGCGCGTCGAGTGCGACCACACGTACCGGGTCAGCCGGCACCCGCGGCACCGCGCGCCGGGGTTGGCCGGGTGGCCGTCATGAGAAGCGGTCTTCGGGTAACAGGCGGGCGCCGCGCGCCCACGCGACGGCGGCCATCGGTGCCTTGCCCTCCGGCTGGACCGTCGACAGCATCACTGGCGTTGTCGCAGTACCGACGAGTACGGCTTCCAGACCGTCGCGCACGACGATGACGGCGCCAGCGGCGAGCTGCGGAGTGGGACCTGTGAGGGCGGGCAACGCGGGTCCGAGCTTGAGCCGGCGACCACGGAACATCGTCCAGGCGCCCGGTGCCGGCGTGCACGCGCGAATCAACCGGTCGACGTGCATCGCAGGCGCGGTCCAGTCGAGGCGCGCATCGGCCGTCGTGATCTTCGGCGCGAGACTCACGCCGTCCGGGCTTTGCGGCACTGCACCAAGCGTTCCGTCAGCGAGTTCGTCGAGAGTTGCCGCGAGCAGACCGGCACCCGCAATCGACAGCCTGCCAAGCAACTCGCCTGCCGTGTCGCGCGGCCGGATCTCTTCTGTCAGCACGCCAAGAACCGGCCCGGTGTCGAGCCCTGCCTCGAGCTCGAAGGTCGTCGCGCCGGTGATGTCGTCACCGTGCAGGATCGCGTGCTGAACCGGCGCCGCACCACGCCACGCCGGCAGCAGTGAGAAGTGCAGGTTGATCCAGCCGAGGCGAGGAATTTCCAGGGCGGACGGCGGGACCAGCGCGCCGTACGCGACAACGGCGATGCAGTCGGGCGCAAGCGTGCGCAGCCGCTCCTGGAACTGCGGATCAGCGGGCTTGATCGGCGTCAGCACCTCGATGCCTGCCTCGCGAGCACGATGGCCGACCGGGCTGCCGGTGGCGACTCGACCACGGCCGGCAGCGGCGTCCGGCCTGGTAATAACGCCAAGCACCTCATGCGGCGAGGCCAACAAGGTCTCCAGGGCGGGCAACGCAACAGCCGGCGTCCCGGCGAACAGGATGCGCATCGCGTCAGCCCGTCACTTCGGTGGGCACGCCACCGGGACGGCGGGTCACGCTCGCTACAGCGCCAAGCCGCGCGTCGCGTGGGGTGAGACTTGCACCCGCACCGGTTCGCCCGCCCAGTCGGCCTCGCGCACTGCTCGCATCGCGAACTTGCGCTGCTCGACCTCGAGCCGATCGATGAACAGCACCCCATCGAGGTGGTCGGTTTCGTGCTGAACGCAGCGCGCCAGCAAGTCGGTGCCTTCGATGACGATCGGTTCGCCGAACTCGTTGAACCCCTTGGCCACGGCAAAAAGTGAGCGCTTGCACGGATAGACCAGCCCGGGGAACGAAAGGCAGCCCTCGTCGCCGTCCTGCTGCTCCTCAGACAGATCCAGCGACGGGTTGATCAGGTGCCCGAGTTCCTCGTCGACGTAGTAGGTAAAGACCCGCAGCCCCACGCCGATCTGCGGTGCGGCAAGGCCGACCCCTGGGGCGTCGCGCATGGTGTCGGTCAGGTCGCGCACGAGGTTGCGCAACTCCTTGTCAAAGGTGGTGACCGGTTCAGCCGGCGTGCGCAAGACGGGATCGCCGAAAAGGCGGATCGGCTGAACGGCCACGCGAACTCCTCACGACTAAAGGCGGCGGCTAACCACGGTGACCGGTGCGCGCTACAAGGTGACTCTACCGATGCACAGACTCGTCGTCTGAGTCGCACGCGAGCGTGCGCGACCAGTTGAACACGCCTTATCGGCGTAATAGCGACACATTTTGCCTTCAGGGGCTCCAACCAACGGTCGACGGCAAGAGGAAGCCGTGTGTCCTGGGCTGTCTGTCTCCGGCAATCGATCGATGGAGTACGCATGGGTGAGGGTCCGTTCGGCAGCGGTGACCAAAACGGTGGCTGGCAGAACGGCGGCTGGCAGAACGGCGCGGCAGAACAAGAGCGTGCTGCCGACCACGCCAGTGGCTGGCCGCCGTTCACTGTCTACTGCCGCGATGGCTGCGATACTCGCCGGTGTGCTCGTCGTCGTCGGTGGCGGCGGATATCTGGCATGGCAGCACACGAGGTCCTCGACCTCCGGGGTGAAGGCCCTAGTGCCCCTCGCGCCACCGGCCACAGCGTCGTCGCCTGCATCGTCTCCCGCATCGTCCCCCGCTTCGCCCTCGGTGGTGCAGCCGACCCAGCCGAGCAGCACACCAACTGGCACAGCCATCCAAACGAACGCTCTTGGAACGGCCATCGCCGGAAACGCCAAGGCGTCGGCAACCGGTTGGGATCTCACCGGTCTGCATCCTGTAACAGCACCGGTCCTGGTCGGTGGCCGTCTCGTGCTCTACACAGCTGACGGTGGCCAGCTCACCCTGCGGGCGCTCGACCCGGCGTCCGGGTCAACCGTGTGGGCCCGGCCGGCGTCGCTGTCAGCAAGCACTCCGGGACAGACGTTCGACCTCCCGGTCGCCGGTGTGAGCGTGTTTTATTACGCGGCGACTGGCGACCCCGCCGCAGCTGGCGCCGTCATCACCGCCGTGAACGCGACGACCGGCGAGACACAGTGGACGACGCAGCAGCCACTTCCGTACGAGGGGATGCCGGACCTGTGTTCGGATCACGCTGCCTTGTGCACGCCGGTGCTCGGCAGCGACCCGACACATTCCGCTTTGGTCCGAACGAGCGTGACAACAGGCGCGCAGGTTGTCATCTCCACTGATTCAGGCCGAGCTCTTGGAGTAGGAGTTTGGGCCCCTGACATGCGAACCCCCGAATACGTCGAACACATCAGCGACACGACTGGCGCTCTTGGGTGGCGAGACGCTGTACTCGCCCTCGCGGGCGCCCCAGTCAGTTCTGACTACGGATGGAACTTTGACAGCTACGGCGATACTTACGTCGGCTGGCTCGGCGTGATCCCGGCCAACCCGAGTGACAGCGGCGGCACAGTCGATCTGGCCGCGCAGCGGACGTTCGCGATAAGAGCATCCGATGGCGTGAAGTTGTGGGAACGACCCGGTCTCTACGGGTGCCCAATCCAAGGAATCACGGACGCGGGACAGCCAATCGCGGTTCGGTGCGTGGGCACCGGCACGTTGACTTACACCGCTGCCAGCGACAACCCGACGATCGCGGGCCTCGACGTCACTATCCAAGGGTTCAACGTGCACACCGGCGCGACGCTCTGGAGCGACCATCTCGGGAACGCTCCGGCCGCGGTCGGTGCCGGGACGAAGAATCTGGTGCGCATGAGCGGTGACGTTTTTGCATTCACCACTGCGACGGGTCGCACGACCCTGCTCAACCTCAAGACCGGCGCCGTGTCGACCCCTCGGGCGGGCGTCAACGGTTGGTGTCTCCAACAGGGGACGTACAACCTCACGGAGGAGACCAATCAAGACGGAACGCCTGTAGGTCTCCCTACGGGCGCTCTGATCACTCCGTGTACAGCGACGGGCGCAGTGGCGGCGCCGTCCGACGGAAGCTTCACGGGTGCGGGCGCAACGGCCGCGGGTTACTTCATTTGGGCGTCCACAGATGGGGTGCACGCGTTCAAGCTCCACTAACCGACGTCGACTGGATCGATACGGACGCGGACGACGGGTGCCTTGCGTGCACTTCGGACGCCCTGCGCGTCGTGCAGAGCGGCAGCAAGGTCGGCGCCTGCGGATCGTGATACTCGGATCAACGCCCGCACCTCGGCCGCACCTGCAGGGGCGGCGCGGTCGGTCGCCACAGGCACGGGTCCGAGTACCTGCATGTCGGGCGGCAGTACCGTCGCGGCGATGAGTTCGTCGACCGCGTCAGGATCGCCAAGCACCTCGGCAATCGTCACCGCCGGCGGGAACCCGAGGGTCACGCGATCGGCCAGCTCGCGCTCGGCGTGACCGACCGGATCCCACCGAACCAAGGCCTGCACCGCCCGAAGTGAACTGTCGCCGAGCACCACGACGCGCCCACCTTCGGCTGCGGAACGAACGAGCGCAGCTGCGTTCAGCCAGCGCCGCAGCGCTTCCTCACCCGCACGCAGGTCGGCTCGCTGGAGCAACGCCCAGCCATCGAGCAGCAACGCAGCGCCGTAGCCGCCGTCGGCGACCGGCTCCGCACCCGGTGTCGAGATCACGAGAGCCGCACCGGCTGGCACGGTTTCGAGCACCTGTCCCTGCGATGACGTGCGGACTACCACGCCGGGAAAGGCTCGACCGAGTTCCTCGGCCGTACGCCGCGCGCCGACGACGGTCGCCCGATACCGGTGGCTGCCGCACTCGGGACACTCCCAAGCGGCCGCGATCCGCCCACACCACCGGCAGGTCGGCGCGCTCCCCGCTCCTGCTGTGGCCAGCAGGCCGGCGCAGGCCGGACACCGCAGAGGCGTCCGGCAGCTGTCACACGACAGTGCCGGCAGGTAACCGCGCCGCGGGACCTGAATCAGGACAGGGCTTGCGTGGTCAAGCGCGGCGTGCGCGGCTTCCCAGGCAAGCGTCGGCAACCGACCCCCTGCGGAGGGCTGCCGCGCGGCGGCCGGGTCGTCGCCGGGCCGCACGACGGGTGCGCTGGCCCGAACTTCGGCACGGCTCGGTGCGAGGAACTTCGCCCAGCCGGTGGCGACGAGTCGGGCAGCTTCGGCCGTCACCGAGTGCCCACCGACGACGGCTGCGGCGTTCGCGAGGTGCGCGCGAAGCACAAGCACCTCGCGCACGTGCGGGTACGGCGCCCGTGGCTCCGCATGCAAGTCGTCGCCGTCATCCCAGACGATTGCCAAGCCGAGGTTGTGCACCGGCGCGAAAGCGGCAGCCCTGGTACCCACGACCGCTGAGACCGCTCCCCGGCTGGCCAGCAGGAAGCGCCGGTAACGCTCGGCCGGACCGAGGTCGGCGGTCAAAACCACGTGGCGGTCAGACCCGAGCCTCGCCTGCAACGCGGCGTCGACCCGCGTTACGTCACGCCGATCGGGAACCACGACGACCGCGCCTCGTCCGCCCGCAAGCGTGCTCGCAACGAGCTCTGCGATCTCGGCCGGCCAGCTGGGACCAGGCAGCGCCGGCCAGACTGCGCGAGGCGACCGCCCGTCCCGCAACGCCGTGACGAACTGCCGACCCGAGCCGTAGCGTGCCCATCCGCCGACGTCATCCGCGGGCGCGAGCAGTCCCGGCGCGGTGGGGAGCGCACGCGCCTCGGCCTGTGCGTGTCGGGGTGGTATGGCAAGGCGCAGCACGTCAGCAAGGGTGCCGGCCCAACGATCGGCGGTCGCCCGAGCAAGGCGGGCAATCTCCGGCGTCAGCACCACTTCAGGTGACACCGATCGCTCGACGAAGGCGAGCCGGCCGGCGTGCTCGGTCTCGGCCAGTCGCTCGAGAACGAAGCCATCAACGAGCTGCCCGGCGAAGCGGACGCGGACCCGGCTGCCTGGGACAACCGACGCCGCCAGCTGCTCGGGCACCAGGTAGTCGAACGGTCGATCGAGGTGCGGCAACGACAGCTCGACCGCGATACGCGCGACCGGCTCGATGTCGGCCGGCACCTTGGCGCCCGGAGTTCGGACCCCACGTGTCCGTGGCTTGGACGGCCTGCTGGAAATCGGACTTCGCGGCGACGTCGGGCTACGCGGCGGCGTCGGGCTGCCCTCTTTGATTAGCTCTGTGATTAACGGCTCTGTCATCGCGCTGGCAGTCCTACCAGACGGCAGTGACCCAGAGCAGACATCGGCCGCAGCGGTGGATCACCGCCGCCAGGCGTCACACCCGGTGAATCAGCGACCGGCTGCGGCGCGCAGTGCCTCGGCGCGGCTGGTGGATTCCCAGGTGAAGTCGAGTTCGGGCCGCCCGAAGTGACCGTAGGCGGCGGTCTGGCGGTAGATCGGCCGCAGCAGGTCGAGGTCGCGGATGATCGCGCCGGGGCGTAGGTCGAAGACCGACACGACCGCTTCTTGGATCAGCTCGTCAGGCACCACGCCGGTGCCGAAGGTCTCGACGAACAGCCCGACCGGGTTCGCCTTGCCGATCGCGTAGGCGACCTGCACCTCGCAGCGCCTAGCCAGCCCTGCCGCCACCACGTTCTTGGCGACCCAGCGCATCGCATATGCCGCGGAGCGGTCGACCTTGGAGGGGTCTTTGCCGGAGAACGCACCGCCACCGTGGCGGGCCATCCCGCCGTAGGTGTCGACAATGATCTTGCGGCCGGTCAGCCCTGCATCACCCATCGGGCCGCCGATCTCGAACCGGCCCGTGGGGTTGACCAAGAGCCGGTGAGTGTCGGTGTCGATACCCAGGTCGACCATTTCCGGCGCCACCACGAACTCGGCGATGTCGGGTGCGAGCAACGTGTCGATGTCGATGTCAGCGGCGTGCTGGCTGGAGACCACGACAGTGTCGAGCCGCACCGGCCTGTCGCCGTCGTACTCGATCGTCACCTGCGTCTTTCCGTCGGGCCGCAGGTACGGCACCACGCCGTCCTTGCGCACTTGGGACAACCGGCGAGCCAACCTGTGGGCCAGCGCGATCGGCAGCGGCATCAACTCAGGAGTGTCGTCACACGCGTAGCCGAACATCAGCCCCTGGTCACCGGCACCCTGCCGATCAAGGTCGTCAACGCCTTCACCGTGGCGCCGCTCGTAACCCTCATCGACCCCTTGGGCGATGTCAGGTGACTGCGAGCCAATCGACACCGACACCCCGCACGACGCGCCGTCGAAGCCCTTCTTCGAGGAGTCGTAGCCGATCCCCAAGATCACCTCGCGCACGATCGCGGGAATGTCGGCCCACGCCTCCGTCGTCACCTCACCGGCGACGTGGACCTGGCCCGTGGTGATCAGCGTCTCAACCGCGACCCGGCTCTTCGGATCGTCCTTGAGCAGGGCGTCGAGAATGCCGTCGCTGATCTGGTCGGCGATCTTGTCCGGGTGACCTTCAGTGACAGACTCGGACGTGAACAAACGGCGCGACACGGCGCTCCCTCGGTCGACAGATTGACTCGCACGAGGCCTGGGCCTCAATGACGCCAGAGTCTAGGACACCGGCGAGAGACGAGCAGCCACGAGATCCCAGACGACATCAGCCAGGGCTGCCTTCGGTCCGGGCGCAACGTCGACCGCTGTGCCGTCCGCGCCAAGAATCGTCGCCGCGTTGTCTGTGACGTCGAACCCCTTCGTCGCGCCGACCTCGTTGATCACGAGAAGATCAGCGCCCTTGCTGGCCAGCTTCACGCGGCCGTTGGCCAGCGCGTCGTCTGTTTCAGCCGCGAACCCGACGATGACTTGACCGGCTCGGCCGGCGCGGTCGGGCCGGCCGAGTTCGACCAGCACGTCGGCATTGCGGGTGAGCTCCAGCGCGGGCGGGTCCGCGTCTGACTTCTTGATCTTGGACGCCGAGAGGGTGACCGGCCGGAAGTCGGCGACGGCGGCAGCCATCACCACCGCATCGGCATCGGCGGCCGCCTCGAGCACGGCACTGCGCAGCTCGTCCGCGGAACCGACCCGAACAACCTTCGCACCGGCTGGGTCGGCCAGTGCCACGTTCGCCGAAACCAGGGTGACTTCGGCGCCACGCGCTACCGCCGTCATGGCCAGCGCGTAACCCTGGCGGCCCGAACTGCGGTTGCCGAGGAATCGCACCGGATCAAGCGCCTCGCGGGTGCCGCCTGCCGACACAACCACCCGACGCCCGACCAGGTCAGGCCGCAGGCCGTCACGACCGCGGCCGAGCACTCTGCGGGCTACCTCGGCGATTTCGGCGGGTTCGGGCAGCCGGCCGACCCCTGTATCGGGGCCGGTCAGTCGGCCCACCGCCGGCTCGATCACGATGGCGCCGCGCGAGCGCAGGGTGGCCACGTTGGCGGTGGTGGCTGGGTGATTCCACATCTCGGTGTGCATGGCGGGGGCAAAGACCACGGGGCCGCGCGCCGTGAGCAACACGTTCGTCAACAGGTCGTCGGCTAGGCCGTGAGTTGCCCTGGCCAATACGTCGGCGGTGGCAGGGACGACGAGCACCAGGTCGGCCTGCTGCCCAAGGCGCACATGCGCGACTTCGTGCACGTCGTCAAAAAGATCGACGCCGACCCGATTGCCGGACAGCGCGGCCCATGTCGGTTCGCCGACGAACTGCAGCGCGGCCTGCGTCGCCACCACAGTGACGTCGTAGTGCGCCTCGGTCAGCAGCCTCAACACTTCGCAGGCTTTGTAGGCCGCGATCCCGCCGGTCACACCGAGCACGATGCGGGGTCGGTCCGCGCCGGATGCGGACTCGCGAGGTGAAGCTGCGGGAGTCATCGCACCCGCCGACGTCAGGCCTCGACCGGCTCGGCGGTCAGCAGCCGGCCGTTGATTTCGCGCAATGCCACGGAAAGCGGCTTCTCATGCGGGTGCGTTTCGACGAGTGGCCCGACGTATTCGAGCAGGCCCTCACCGAGCTGGGAGTAGTACGCGTTGATCTGCCGGGCCCGCTTGGCCGAGTAGATGACCAGGGCGTACTTGGAGTCGGCGATCTCGAGCAAGTCATCGATAGGCGGATTCGTGATGCCCTCGGGACTAGCGACAATGCCTGACACGCGATGCCCTTCGTTCGGAAGCACGCGCCTACGGGCGCAGATGCAGCAACTTTACCAGTTCGTCACATGCCTGCTGGACGGACTCGTTGACGACCACAGCGTCGAACTCGAGCTCGGCGGCGAGCTCAAGGCGAGCCCGCTCCAGCCGGGCGGTCGCAATTTCGGGTGCCTCGGTGCCCCGACCGGTGAGCCGGCGCACCAACTCCTCCCACGAAGGCGGGGTCAAGAACACGCAAAAGACGTCGGGCATCACGGCCCGTACCTGGCGTGCTCCCTGAAGGTCGATCTCTAACAGGGCAGGGACGCCTGCGGCCAGCTTCTCCTCAACCGGCTTTCGCGGCGTCCCGTATCGGTGCTTGCCATACGTGGCGTATTCGAGGAACTCGCCGGCGGCGATCATCGCGTCAAACCGCGCGTCGTCGACGAAGCGATAGTTCACTCCGTCGATCTCACCGGGCCGAGGGAATCGCGTGGTCACCGATACCGAGACCCAAAGCTCCGGCACGCGACGGGCAAGTGCGGACACCACGGTGCCCTTGCCGACACCGGACGGACCCGACAGCACCGTCAGGCGAGTCGGCTCAGGAACGTCCACCACCGAACTCCGCGACCAGCGCAGCGCGTTGCTTGGTGCCCAGCCCCCGCACCCGCCTGGTCGATGCAATCCCGAGTCGCTCCATGATTTGGGCAGCTCGCACCTTGCCGACACCGGGCAACGATTCGAGCAGTGCGGTCACCCGCATCTTGCCGACGACGTCGTCGCGTTCACCGAGGTCGAGGACGGCACCCAGTGATTCGCCGGAATGCTTCAGGCGTGCCTTGATCTCGGCGCGACGCTGCCGCGCGACTGCAGCTTTAGCGAGTGCATCTGCGCGCTGCTCGGGCGTCAGGATCGGGAGTGCCACGAAGGTCACCTCGAACGGGCGGCGGCGCGAGGCCGGAGTGGACCGAATGGAGTCGATGCGATGTTTTTGCTCCGACGAGTTCGCAACCTAGCGACAACGAGCGGTGTCGGGCAACGCGGCCCTAACCTCGAAGCTGTCGACGCAACGCCGCGGCGAGGGACGCAGCAGCTGCGCCGGGGTCAGCAGCACCGGTGATTTGGCGTCCGATCACCAACAAATCGGCTCCGTCGGCGAGTGCTTGTTCGGGGGTAGCGACGCGCGCCTGGTCGTGTGCATCGGCACCAGCAGAGCGCACTCCTGGCGTTATCAGCTTGATATCCGGCCCGACTTCGGCGCGCACTGCGGCGACTTCGCGCGCTGAGCAAACGATCGCGCCGGCACCCGCAGAGACCGACATCAGCGCGAGCCTGCGTACGGCATCCTCCGAACCGCCAGCGATACCGAACTCGGCAAGGTCGGCGTCGTCGAGGCTCGTCAAGATGGTGACGGCCGTGATGATGCCGTCCGGCAACTCTTCCTTCGCGGCCTCGATCATCGCGCGGCCGCCGAGCGCGTGCACGGTGAGGTAGGCCGGTCGAACGCGTGCTACTGAACGAACTGCACCCGCCACAGTGTTCGGGATGTCGTTCAACTTCAGGTCGAGGAACAAATCGATGCGACTGCCTCCCCGCACGCTGGCGATGGCCTCGGGCCCGTAGCGACAGAACAATTCGAGACCGATCTTCAGCGTGCTCACGTGAGGCTCGACAGCGCGCGCCCATGCGCTGGCGGTCTCGAGATCGCGCGCATCGAGCGCAACCGCAATGGGGGCAGTGCCAGTCACTGAGCACTCGCGTTTTCGGTCACGGTGGTCTCGCGTTGACCGTGCGCCAGCCCCACGGCGTCGACCAGTCGGTTGAAGCCGCGCTCCGCCAACGCCTCTTCGAGTTCGGTGAGGATGCGAATCGGTGCCGTCGGATCGTGGAAGATCTCGGTGCCTACCGACACCGCCCGAGCGCCAGCGAGGATGAACTGCAGGGCATCGAGGCCGGTGCGAATGCCGCCCATGCCAAGGATCGGCACCTCGGGCATCGCGGCGTGCACTTGCCACACGCAACGAAGAGCGACTGGGCGAATCGCAGGACCCGACAGGCCACCCGTGACGCCAGCCAGCACCGGCCGCAAGGTGTCGGTATCGATGACCATGCCGAGCAGCGTGTTCGTCATCGACAACCCGTCGGCTCCCGCAGTTACACATGCGCGGGCGATCGAGACGATGTCAGTGACGTCGGGTGACAGCTTGGCGAACACCGGTATTTCGGAGCGCGTCGCACGGCGCACCGCCTGCATAACCTCGGCGGCCGGTCGGGCGTCGCAGGCGAACACTTGACCACGATCCTCGACGTTCGGGCACGAGATGTTGACCTCGATCATCGAGATACCGCTCGCTTCGCGTAGCCGCATGGCGAGCTTTGCGTACTCATCGACGGTGCTGCCAGCGATCGAGACGACAGCACGGGCGCCTTGCTCAACCAGCCAAGGAAGGTCACGCTCGACGAAGATCTCGATCCCCGGACCTTGCAGGCCGATGGAGTTCAACATCCCGCTCGGCGTCTCGGCCATCCGGGGCGTCGCGCGGCCGGACCGTACGTTCATCATGATGGACTTCGTCACGATGCCGCCGAGTTCTGCGACATCGAAGAACTGTGCGAGTTCTTGTCCGGCAGCGGCACAACCGGACGCCGTCAGTATCGGATTCGGCAGCTCGAACCGGCCGAGTGTCGTGGCCATGTCGACTGTGCTCGCGACCTTGGTCACTGGGGTCGCCGTGCGAACCGTCAGGCTCATCGGGTGACCTCAGCTTTGGCCTTGCGTGACGTCGCAGTGCGCGATGGCACTTTCGCAGCTGGCGGAATCGACGCACCGTGCACGTCACTGGGAATGGTTCCGACGTCGTCGAAGCGCACCCGGTCACCGTGGAACACCGGGCCGTCAACGCAGGACCGAACCATACGGGTAATGCCGTCGTCGCCGATGACCGGCAGCACGCAGGTCATGCAGACGCCGACACCGCACGCCATCAACTCTTCGACGGCGATCTGGCAAGGCATGCCAAGCGCGGCTGCTACCTCACTGACCGCACGCAGCATGCCCATGGGTCCGCAGGCGTAGACGACGTCGGCCTTGCTTGACGCAAGAACGTCGGGCAGGACGTCGGACACTCGGCCATGGTGACCGACCGAGCCGTCGTCTGTCGTCACCGTCAACGTCGCGGAAATCCGTTTCGCGTCGAGCGCACCGAACAGCCGATCCTCCCTCGCCGCACCCATGACGAAGTCGACCCGGCACCCGCGAGCACGCAGTGCGTCAGCGAGCGGAAAGAGCGGGGCGGTGCCATATCCGCCACCGACGAGCACGCACGTAGCTGGCTCACGGGGCAGCGAGAACGGGCGGCCAAGAGGGCCGACGATGTCGATCCGTTCGTGCGCTTGGCGACTGGCCAGCCAGGCCGTGCCGCGGCCCTCAACCGAAAAGACGAACTCCACGGTGCCGCCGTACACGCCGCGCTCGTGGATCTGATGGATCGAAAATGCGCGGCGCATCAACATGGCGGTGTCGGTCCCACCAACGGCCACCGTCACGAACTGACCCGGCTTGGCGATCTCCGCCACACCTGGCGCGACAACGGTCATGGCGTGGTAGGCGCCGATCCTGCGAAGCGAGAGCACCTCGCCGTTTACTTGCACCGGCATGTCGCCGTCTCCTCGCCTGCTGTGCAACCTGTAATCCGGCAGCCTGTCGTCGCGCGACCGGGAGTCACCCTGTCACGCTCCCCCGCCGTTGGCGCGGTCGGCCTCAAGAACCGCGGCATGCTCCTGGAGCGAGCGCACTGATATGTCGCCGCGCATGAGCGCCTCGATCCCCTGCACGCAGGCCGCAAGGCCCTGCACCGTCGTCATGCACGGAACGCCGCGCAGCACAGCTGCGGTGCGGATTTCGTAGCCGTCGACCCGCGGGCCGACGCCCCACGGAGTGTTGACGATCATGTCGACGTCGCCCGCCAGGATCTGCTGCACGATCGTGGGCTCGCCATCCGGGCCAGCGCCGTCACTGTGCTTGCGGACGACGGTCGAGGTCACGCCGTTGCGACGCAAGACCTCGGCCGTGCCTTGGGTCGCCAGGATCTCAAAGCCGAGGTCGGCGAGCCGCTTCACCGGAAAGATGATCGCGCGCTTGTCACGGTTGGCAACAGACACGAAGGCCTTGCCCTTCGTCGGAAGCGAACCGTACGCTGCGGCCTGCGACTTCGCGAAAGCGATGCCGAACCCGCTGTCGATACCCATGACCTCACCGGTCGACTTCATCTCAGGGCCAAGCACAGTGTCGACGCCACGGAACCGACCGAACGGCAGCACCGCCTCTTTGACCGAGATCGAGGCATCGGGCGGCAGATCTGCGCCGTCCCCACGAGGCGGCAACATGCCCTCGGCACGCAACTGCGCGATGGAGGTGCCGGTCATAATTCGGGCTGCTGCCTTGGCGACCTGAACCGCTGTCGCCTTCGAGACAAACGGCACTGTGCGACTCGCTCGCGGGTTGGCCTCCAGCACGTAGAGAACGTTCGACGTGAGTGCATATTGCACATTGAGCAGCCCGAGCACGCCGACGCCCTCGGCGATGGCAACCGTTGAATCACGGATCCGGCGGATCTCCGCGCTACCGAGGGTGATGGGCGGCAGCACGCACGCAGAGTCGCCCGAATGGATGCCGGCTTCTTCGATGTGTTCCATGACGCCGGCGAGATACAGCTCGGTGCCGTCGAACAATGCGTCGACGTCGATCTCGACGGCGTCATCGAGAAAACGGTCGACGAGTACGGGGTGCTCGGGGCTGGCTTCCGTGGCCCGGCCGATGTATGACTCGAGCATCTCTTCGCCGTAGACGATCTCCATGCCACGGCCGCCGAGAACGTAGCTGGGTCGCACCAGCACCGGGTAGCCAATCTCGTCAGCAATCGCCTTCGCCTCGTCGAACGACGTCGCTGTGCCGTGGCGAGGGGCCGGCAGGTTGGCTCGCGCCAGTACCTGACCGAATGCGCCGCGATCCTCGGCGAGATGAATCGCCTCGGGACTCGTGCCGACGATGGGCACACCGGCGTCCTTGAGGGCTTGGGCAAGTCGCAGCGGCGTCTGGCCGCCGAGTTGAACGATGACGCCGACGATCGGGCCGGCCTGCGATTCGGCGTGCACGACCTCGAGCACGTCTTCGAGCGTTAGCGGTTCAAAATAGAGCCGGTCGCTGGTGTCGTAGTCGGTCGAGACCGTCTCGGGATTGCAGTTGATCATCACGGTTTCGAAACCGGCCGCGCGCAAAGCGAAGCTTGCGTGCACACATGAGTAGTCGAATTCGACGCCCTGGCCGATGCGGTTCGGCCCCGATCCGAGGATGAGAACGGCCGGCTTCGTTCGTGGAACCACCTCGGTTTCATCGTCATAACTCGAGTAGTGGTAGGGAGTGCTCGCCGCGAACTCGGCCGCGCAGGTGTCGACGGTTTTGTAGACGGGCCGCAGGTTGAGGTCATGCCGGATGCCGCGCACGGTGGCCTCCGAGAGTCCTCTGATGCGAGCGATCTGCGCGTCGGAGAAGCCATGCCGCTTGGCCAGCTGAAGGATCGGGAGCTCAAGTGACTCCGCGTGCGCGACGGCTTTCGCGATCTCGTCGAGCAACAGGATCTGATCGAGGAACCACCGGTCGATGCCGGTCGCGTCGTGCAGCTCTTCAACGGATGCGCCGGCCCGAATCGCCTGCTGAACCGTCACGATACGACCGTCGGTCGGACGCCGGGCCATCTCGATCAGCTCGTCGCGATCGCCGATCTCACCGTCCCACCGAAACGACGAACCGGTCTGTTCGAGCGACCGCAGTGCCTTCTGCAACGCCTCGGTGAAGTTGCGCCCGATCGACATCGCTTCGCCGACGCTCTTCATCGTGGTGGTCAACGTGTCGTCAGCGCCGGGGAACTTCTCGAACGCGAACCGCGGCACCTTCACGACGACGTAGTCGATGCTCGGCTCGAAACTTGCCGGCGTCTTTCTGGTGATGTCGTTCGGAATCTCGTCGAGCGTGTAGCCGAGCGCCAGCTTTGCGGCAATCTTGGCGATCGGGAAGCCGGTCGCCTTGCTCGCCAACGCCGACGACCGCGACACCCGCGGGTTCATCTCCACAACGATGACCCGGCCGGTCTCGGGCTGCACTGCGAACTGGATGTTGCAGCCACCGGTGTCGACGCCGACAGCGCGTAGCACGGCGATCGCAATATCACGCAAGTGCTGGTATTCGCGATCGGTCAAAGTCAGTGCAGGTGCGACGGTGATCGAATCGCCGGTGTGCACGCCCATCGGGTCGACGTTCTCGATGGAGCACACGACGACCACGTTGTCATTGCGGTCGCGCATCAACTCGAGTTCGTACTCTTTCCAGCCGAGGATCGACTCCTCGAGCAAAATCTCGGTGGTCGGGCTGGCCTGCAGGCCCGAGCCGGCAATCCGCCGCAGGTCGCTCTCGTCGTAGGCGATGCCTGATCCGGCGCCGCCCATGGTGAACGAGGGCCGGACGACGACTGGGTAGCGAAGTTCGTCGATCGCCTCAAGGCAGTCGGCAACGCTGTGGCAGATGACTGAGCGGGCCGACTCCGCGCCGACGGATGCGACAATCTCCTTGAACCGCTGCCGGTTCTCCCCCGCTTGAATCGCCTCGATGTTCGCGCCGATGAGTTCGACGTTGTATTTCTCCAGTACACCGGCCTCGTGCAGTGCAACCGCTGTGTTCAACGCCGTCTGGCCGCCGAGGGTCGCGAGCAACGCATCGGGCCGTTCCTTGGCGATAATCATCTCGACGAACTCGGGGGTGATGGGTTCGACGTAGGTCGCGTCGGCGAACTCGGGGTCGGTCATGATGGTCGCCGGGTTGGAGTTGACGAGCGAGACCCGAAGGCCTTCGGCGCGCAGCACTCGACAGGCTTGGGTGCCGGAGTAGTCGAACTCACAGGCTTGGCCGATAACGATCGGGCCGGAGCCAATCACCAGTACCGACTTCAGGTCTTCGCGTTTCGGCATCAGCGACTCGCACTCATCAGCTCGCCGAAACGGTCAAACAGATACGCGGCATCATGCGGACCCGCTGCAGCCTCAGGGTGGTACTGCACCGAAAAGGCCGGCGTATCAAGACACTCCAAGCCCTCAACCACCTCGTCGTTCAAACACACGTGACTCACCCGCGCGCGACCGAAGGGCGTCACTGTCTCACCGCTCAGCGGCGCGTCGACAGCAAAGCCGTGATTATGAGCCGTTACTTCGACCTTGCCTGTAGCACGGTCGATAACTGGCAGGTTGATGCCGCGATGACCGTAGCCAAGCTTGTACGTGCCGAACCCGAGCGCACGGCCAAGCAGTTGATTGCCGAAGCAGATCCCGAAGAACGGCAGTCGGCGTGCAAGAACATCTGCGATCAGCTGCACAGGACCCACCGATGCGGCGGGATCCCCCGGGCCGTTGGAAAAGAAGACCCCATCGGGATTGGTCGCCATCACATCGTCGATGCTCGACGCTGCTGGCAGTACGTGCACCTGCATGCCGCGTTGCGCCATACGGTGCGGTGTCATCGCCTTGATCCCGAGGTCGATCGCCGCCACGGTGAATCGCCGCTCGCCAATCGCCGGCACCACATACGGTTCTGGGGTTGATACCTGGCCCGCGAGATCGGCGCCCTCCATCCGGTCGGTTGCGCGCACCCGCTCAAGCAACGCCTCAGCAGTAGTCGCGGTCGATGAGATGCCGACCCGCATCGCGCCCCGCTCGCGCAGATGGCGAGTCAGTGCACGCGTGTCGATGCCGCTGATACCGACAACTCCCTGCGCGGTCAACTCATCATCGAGGGTTCGGCGCGACCGCCAGTTTGATGGCACTCGGGCCGGATCGCGGACCACGTAACCGCTGACCCAGATACGCGACGATTCACCGTCCTCGTCGTTGACCCCGGTGTTGCCGATGTGCGGTGCGGTCATCACCACGACCTGCTTGTGATAACTCGGGTCGGTCAACGTCTCCTGGTAGCCCGTCATACCGGTCGCGAACACGGCTTCGCCGAAGGTCTCGCCGTCGGCGCCGTAGGAGTCGCCGTGAAACGCTCGGCCGTCTTCAAGAACGAGGACGGCGGGACGCCGTTGCGATGTGGTGTCGGCGGGACGCCGTTGCGATGTGGTGTCGGCGGGACGCCGGGTTGTTGGCGTCGTCATGCGGGCTTCCCGTCGAGGACGGTGGGACTCGCGCGCAGGAAGGTATGGACGACGCGCACAGGCAGCTCCCGACCGGCGTAGGGGGTATTGCGGGACTTCGACGCGAGCGCGCGCGGATCGATGATGCGGCGCGCGGCCGGGTCGATCAACACTACGTTCGCGGGCGCACCCACCGTGATCGGTTGTCCTTGCCCGGCGAGCCGGCCGATCCGCGCGGGCCGCGTCGACATCCGGTCGCAGACCCCAGCCCAGTCGAGCAACCCGGTCTCGACCATCGCCAGCGCCACGACTGACAGCGCCGTCTCGAGGCCGAGCATGCCCGGCGCCGCCGCCTGCCACTCGGTTTCTTTGTCTTCGAGGGCGTGTGGCGCATGGTCGGTCGCGACCGCATCGATCGTGCCGTCGGCGAGTCCCTGCCGCACAGCTTCGACATCGTCGCGGCTGCGCAGCGGTGGATTGACTTTGTACAGGGGGTCATAGGTCGCGGCGAGCTCGTCGGTAAGCAGGAGATGATGCGGCGTCACCTCGGCGGTGACGTTCACGCCGCGCGCCTTTGCCCAGCGCACGAGTTCGACGGATCCGGCAGTGGAGATGTGGCAGATGTGCAACCGCGAGCCGACGTGCTCGGTGAGCAAGATGTCGCGCGCGATGATCGCTTCCTCAGCAACCGCGGGCCAGCCACGAAGGCCGAGCACGCCGGACAGCTCGCTCTCGTTCATCTGCGCATCTTCAGTCAACCGCGGTTCTTGCGCGTGCTGCGCGATGACCCCGTCGAACGCCTTGACGTACTCGAGCGCACGGCGCATGAGCAGCGCATCGGAGACGCACTTCCCATCGTCGGAGAACACCCTCACCCTCGCGTGGGAATCCGCCATTGCGCCAAGTTCAGCCAGTTGCTCACCGTGCAGCCCGACGCTCACCGCACCGACCGGATGCACATCGCAGTGGCCTGCATCGCGACCGGCCAGCCAGACCTGTTCGACGACACCGGCCGAGTCGGCGACCGGGTCGGTGTTGGCCATTGCGTGAACCGCCGTGTAACCCCCGAGCGCAGCCGCCAGCGTGCCGGTCGCGACCGTTTCGGCATCTTCGCGACCGGGCTCTCGAAGGTGGGTGTGCAGATCGACGAGGCCGGGGAGAGCCATCAGACCGTCAGCGTCGAGCACCGTGGCGCCGCGGTGCGACAAGCCAGCGTCGATCGCGGCGACCAAGCCGTCGTCGAACAGCACGTCGACCGGCTCAGCGCGCTCAGGTAGCCGGGCACCCTTGAGCAGCCAGCTACTCACGCGACCCCTCCGTTTGTCTCCGCCAGTTCGCTCACGAGCGGTTCGAGGCCGATCGCTGATTCGCTGCCGCCGAGCAAGAGGTACAGAACCGCCATCCGCACGCTTACGCCGTTCGTCACCTGCTCGACGATGACCGAACGTTCGGAGTCCGCGACCTCGGCCGCGATCTCCATACCTCGGTTCATGGGGCCCGGATGCATGACGATCGCGTGGTCAGGCAGCACGGCCATCCGCGCGGCATCAAGACCGTAGCGACGGCTGTACTCACGCGCATTCGGAAAATACGACGCGTTCATCCGCTCGCGCTGCACGCGCAGCATCATGACGACATCGGTCTTCGGCAGCACTGCATCGAGGTCGTAGGAGTACGAGCAGGACCACCCGTCGATGCCAACTGGGAACAAGGTGGGCGGCGCGACGACCGTGACGTCGGCACCGAGCGTGTGCAGCAGCAAAACGTTGGAGCGAGCCACCCGGCTGTGCAGGACGTCGCCGACGATTGCGACCCGGCGCCCTTCGAGATTGCCGAGGTGGCGACGCATCGTGAAGGCATCGAGAAGGGCCTGCGTCGGGTGCTCGTGGGTGCCGTCGCCAGCATTGACGACGCTGCCTTTGATCCAGCCGGCCAATCGGTGGGGAGCGCCGCTCGCTTCGTGCCGGATCACGACCCCGTCGGCACCCATGGCCTCGAGGGTCAGCGCGGTGTCCTTGAGGCTCTCGCCCTTCGACACGCTTGATCCCTTCGCCGAAAAGTTGATCACGTCGGCGGACAGCCGCTTCGCAGCTGCTTCGAACGAACTGCGCGTGCGGGTCGAGTCCTCGAAGAAGAGATTGACGACCGTCCGGCCACGAAGAGTGGGCAACTTCTTGATCGGCCGGTCGGCGAGGCGGGCGAGTTCAGTCGCGGTGTCGAGAATGAGCAAGGCATCGTCGCGAGTCAGATCGGCGGCCGAGAGTAGGTGCCGAGTCATCGTGCATCACCGCCCTGACCGGAGGCCGACATAGACCCTGGAGCGGAAGCAGGGCCAAGCAACACGGCGTCGCGCCCGTCGAGTTCTTCGATGAGCACCGTTACCTGCTCCCGCACCGACGTTGGCAGGTTCTTGCCGACGTAGTCAGCTTTGATCGGCAACTCCCGATGACCCCGGTCGATGAGCACCGCGAGCTGCACGGCCTTCGGGCGGCCGAGCTCACCGAGCGCGTCGAGTGCGGCTCGCACCGTACGGCCAGAGAACAAGACATCGTCGACGAGCACGACGAGCATCCCGTCGACGCCGTCGCCCGGCACCTCGGTACGGGCGAGCGGACGAGGCGGCCGCATCCGCAGGTCGTCGCGGTACATGGTGATGTCGAGAGAGCCCACTGGGACCGCCCGATTCTCGACAGCGCTCATGCGCTCGCCCAGCCGCCGCGCGAGACCCACACCACGGGTCGGGATGCCGAGGAGCAGCACGTCGGCGCCACCACGGGTGCGTTCAAGGATTTCGTGGGCGATCCGGGTAAGCGCGCGGCTCATATCGGGTGCCTCAAGCACCTCGCGAGGCATCGCCGGCTGGACTTGCTGTCTGGGCTGATCGCCCTGACGCAACTCGTCGTGCTGGTCGTTCAGGCGCTGGTGCTGATGGGCAGCCGTCATCGCCGGGACCTCCTTCCCCGCCTCACTGGACGGGCCTTAAAGGATGTCGAGCCGAGTATTGAGCCTGGTTGGGCACGGCCAACCTAGCAGACCTGCTTGACGCAGAGTGACGATAGGCCTACCGTCACAATGAGTAACGAGCGCGGCGTTGACTTCGGGAATTCTGGGTCACTATGTCCCTATTAAGGGCATCCCCCGAAGTAGCCACTGGTGAAACCGGCGCCCGGGGGTGACCAGGTGTGAGCTTGGTCCGCCTCGATGACTTTGTTCAGCAGGTGACCGGACGAACCTGTTCACCACCTGAACGGCCTACCCGATCGCGCTACCGATGAGGTCATCTTGAACGACTATGCGAAGGCGCTTGGCGCCCGACTGCGCGCCATCCGCACCCAACAAGGGCTGTCGTTGCACGGTGTGGAAGAGAAGTCGCGCGGCCGCTGGAAGGCCGTTGTCGTGGGCTCCTACGAGCGTGGCGACCGCGCTGTGACCGTCCAGCGGCTGGCCGAGCTCGCCGAGTTCTACGGCGTGCCGGTCGGCGAGTTGCTGCCCGACGCCGCCCCGAGCGGCGCGAGTGAGCCGCCGCCGCGCCTGGTGATCGACCTCGAGCAACTGGCCGACGTCCCGCCTGAGAAGGCCCGCCCGCTCGCTCGCTACGCAGCAACGATCCAGAGCCAGCGCGGTGACTACAACGGTCGGGTGCTCTCGATACGCCAGGACGATCTGCGCTCGCTCGCGGTCATTTACGACGAGTCACCAAGCCTGCTGACCGAAGAGCTGATCTCGTGGGGTGTCTTGAATGCCGAGGCACGTCGGGCCATCGACACGCTGTAGCTAGATGGCCTTACCCGGGTTGAGAATGCCGAGCGGGTCGAAGGTCGCCTTGACGGCGCGCTGCACATCCATGCCGACCTCACCGATCTCGGCAGGCAACCAGTCACGCTTCAACATGCCGATGCCATGCTCGCCGGTGATCGTCCCGCCAAGTTCAAGCGCAGCTGTGTAGATCGCCTCGGCCGCCGGCATCGCGCGATCGGAGTCGACGACGAGACTCGGATGCAGGTTCCCGTCTCCCGCGTGCCCGACGGTTGCGATGACGACGTCGTACTTCGCGCCGATTTCCTCGATGCGGGCGAGCATTTGCGCCAGCTTCGACCGGGGCACGCCGACGTCTTCTGTGAGGATCATGCCGAGCCGCTCAAGGGCCCAGTGCGTCATTCGCCGGACGCCGAGAAGCTCGGCCGCCTCGGTCGCGTCGGTCGACACCGCGGTATAGGTGGCGCCAGCCGCCGCGAACGCTTTCTCGATGGCGAGTGCCGGCTCTCGCGGGTGTTCGACGTCGACCTGCGCGATCAGCATGGCGGCCGCGGTTCGGTCGAGACCGACGTGCTTCCAGTCATCGACCGCGCGGATCGTCGCGTTGTCCATCAGTTCGAGGAGGCTCGGCTGGAGCCCTGCGGCCATGACGTCGTCGACGGCTTCGCCCGCGGAGGCAAGCGTGGCGAACACACCGACCACCGTCACCGGATCGGTAGTGGGCCGCGGCCGAAGTTTCACCGTGGCCTGGGTCACGATGCCCAGCGTGCCCTCGGACCCGACGAATAATGCGGTGAGGTCGTAGCCCGCAACGCCCTTGACGGTGCGTCGGCCGGTCTTCATGACTCGTCCGTCGGCGAGCACGACCTCGAGGCCGAGTACGGAGTCACGCGTGACGCCGTACTTGACGCAGCGCAGGCCACCCGCGTTTGTCGCGACGTTGCCACCGATGGTCGAGATCTCGAAGCTGGCCGGATCCGGAGCGAACATCAAGCCGTGCTTTGCCGCTGCAGTTTGCAGCTCGACGTTGATGACACCGGGTTCGACAACAGCAAGTTGGTCGCCCGCGTTGACTTCGATAATGCGTTTCATCTTCGCCAGCGAAAGCACGACGCACCCGTCGATGGCGGCCGCTCCGCCGGACAGCCCGCTGCCCGCTCCCCGAGCCACCACCGGAACGACGTGCCTGGTCGCCCAGCGCATCGTGGCCTGGACATCGCCGACATCTCTTGCAAGGACGACGCCCAAGGGACGCCCTGGTTCAACCAACCTCGCCTCGTCGCGGCGATAGGCCTCGACGGCATCACCGTCGGTGATCACGCGAGATTCGGGCAGCTCAGCCGTGAGCTCGTCGATAGCGTTCACGAGATTCAGGCTAGCGGCTGGGTTCAGACCGTCAGCGCGGGCTTCTCGTCGAGCAGCTTCGCGAGCACGCCGTTCACGAATGTGGGCGAGTCGTCGGTCGACAGGTCGCGGGCCAGGTTGACCGCCTCGCTCAACACGACGCCGTCAGGCACCTCTTCGGCCCACAGCAGCTCGAACGCGCCGATTCGCAACAGATTGCGGTCGACCACCGGCATCCGGTCGAGCGTCCAGCCGACGGCGTAGGTCTCGATCAACTCATCGATGCGGGGCCGGTGGGCGACCACGCCTTCGACCAACGTGACCGTGTACGCGGGCACTGGAGGCGTCGCGGAGGCGATCTGCCGGGCGAGCGTTTCGAGCGCATCGGAGCTGCGCAAGTCGCATTCGAACAGGACGTCAAGCGCACGTTTGCGTGCCTTCGTACGCGCGCTCATCGACGTCCGCCCTGATTGATTTGTTGCATGAACAGCTTCGTCAAAACGCTGGTCAGCTGTTGATCCGGCCGAGGTAATCGCCCGTGCGGGTGTCGACCTTGACCTTCTCACCGGTAGTGATGAACAGCGGCACCTGGATCTGGGCGCCGGTCTCGAGAGTTGCGGGCTTCGTGCCGCCGGTCGACCGATCGCCCTGCATGCCCGGCTCGGTGTAGGAGATCAACAGTTCGGCCGACGCGGGCAACTCGACGTACAACGCGATGCCGTCGTGCAAGGCAATCGTTGCTTCGGTGTTTTCCAGCATGAAGTTTGCGGCGTCGCCGACAGTCTCAGCCGGGACGTGATGCTGGTCGTAGGTGTCAGTGTCCATGAAGATGAAGTCAGTGCCCTCTTTGTAGAGGTACTGCATCGTTCGCTTGTCGACCGTGGCGACGTCGATCTTCAGGCCGGCGTTGAAGGTCTTGTCGACGACCTTGCCGGTCAGGACGTGCTTCAGCTTGGTGCGTACGAAGGCTGGGCCCTTGCCGGGCTTGACATGCTGGAACTCGACGACATTCCACAGCTGGTTGTCGAGCGAGAGCGTCATGCCGTTCTTGAGGTCGTTCGTGGTGGCCACGGACGTGGACTCCTCGCTGTTCGTCTAAGGGCTTGATCGTCTGGGAACGGTCGAGTCTACGCCTCGGCCAGCGCCGTCAAGGCCAGCCGATACGAGGCCAGCCCGAAGCCAGCGATCGTGCCGGTCGCCACGGCGGCCACGACCGAGGTGTGGCGGAACTCCTCACGAGCGGCCGGATTCGTGATGTGCACCTCGATGAGCGGCGCTGTACGCATCGCGATCGCGTCACGCAACGCGTACGAGTAGTGGGTGAAGGCGGCCGGATTCAAGACCACAGCGACCTTGCCATCGGCCGCCTCGTGCAACCAGCCGATCAACGTCGCCTCGTCGTCGGTCTGGCGTACCTCAACATCGAGACCGAGATCGTGACCGACCTGCGAACACGTCGAGACCAGGTCGTCGTAGGTGAAAGACCCGTAGATCTCCGGCTCGCGCGTGCCAAGGCGCGACAGGTTGGGCCCGTTCAGGACCAGCACCTTGCGGTTCTGGGTCACTGTGGTTCCTGGGTCACTGCGCTACCTCCTGGTAGGCGGCCTCAAGCAGTTCGGGAGCAGGATCGGAAAGGATTCTCGCGCGGCCGAGCCCTTCGAGGACGACAAAACGCAACGTACCGCCGCGCGTCTTCTTGTCGACGCTCATCGCCGCCCGCAACTGCGGCCATGCGTCCGCGGCGTACGACGTCGGTAGCCCCAGCGATTCGAGCACCGAGCGATGTCGCGTCGCGCACTCGGCGTCGAGGATCCCGGCACGCGTGCTTAACGCTGCGGCATAGACAAGGCCGACAGAGACCGCGTCGCCGTGTCGCCAGCCGAAGTTCTCGCGCTTCTCGATCGCGTGCGCAAGGGTGTGGCCGTAATTCAGAATCTCCCGCCCAAGACCCCCAAGACCGATCGCAGCCGTCTCGTGCAAGTCGGCACCGACGACGGCCGCCTTCACTGCAATAGAACGGACGACGAGGGCCGCCGTGTGTGGTCCGGCCGGCGAAATCGCTCCGACTGGGTCCGACTCGATCAGCTCAAGGATCACCGGGTCGGCGATGAAGCCAACCTTGACGACCTCGGCGAGACCAGCCACGTAGTCAGCCCGGGGCAGCGCATCAAGCAAGGACAGATCGCAGACCACGCCGGCCGGCGGATGGAACGACCCGACCAGGTTCTTGCCGGCCGAGATGTTGATACCCGTCTTGCCGCCAACTGCCGCGTCGACCATCGCGAGCAGCGTGGTCGGTACCTGGATCACACGCACGCCGCGCAGCCACGTCGCCGCAATGAATCCCGCGACGTCGGTCACCGCTCCCCCACCGACGCCTACGACGATGTCGCTCCTGGTGAATCCCTTTGCACCAAGGGAATCCCAGGCCGCGATCACGACCGAAGCCGACTTCGCACCTTCACCGTCGGGGACCTCGATACGCAACACGTCGACACGCCCGGACAATGCCGTCTCGAGATCGTCAACGACATGTGCGACTACCGCTTGATGGACCACAGCAACGCGTCGTGCGTCGCCCGGTACGAGTGCGGCCAACTCCGAAAGTGCTCCGGCACCGACGACGACCTCATAGGGGTCATCACCCGCAACGATGAGGCGATCGGTCATCGGATGACCTGCGCGATTTCTGCAGTGACCGCGGTTGCGGCCTTGCCACTGCTGACCACGGTCGCGGTCGCGACCTCCTCGTACAGCGGACGCCTCGCTTCCATCAGGGCGTGCAGCTGCGCGCGCGGATTGCCAAGTAGCAACGGTCGGTCGCGATTGAAGCCCACCCGCTTCGTCGCATCAGCAAGGTCGACGTCGATGTAAACAACGCGGTGGCCGTGAAGGAGTTCGCGAGTGTGCGGATCGAGGATTGCGCCCCCACCGAGAACGAGCACGCCATCGTGCTGCGCCAACGCTTGTTCGACAGCGACCGCTTCCAGCTTCCGGAAGTGCTCTTCGCCGTGCTCGAAGAAGATGTCGGCGACCTTGAGCCCCGCGACCTTCTCGACATCGAGATCAGTGTCACGAAAGGTCGTTCCGAACCGGCTTGCGAGCAGTCGGCCAACCGTGCTCTTGCCTGCTCCGGGCGGACCCACGAGGACCACGAGAGGCGCCATCACTCAGTGCACGACCAGGGTGTCGAGGTAACCACGCACATTGCGACGAACCTCGCCGAGCGAGTCACCGCCGAACTTCTCGAGCACACAATCGGCAACCACGAGCGCGACCATGGCCTCAGCTACGACGCCAGCAGCAGGCACCGCACACACATCGCTGCGCTGATTGATCGCCTTCGCCGCTTCACCTGTCGCGACGTCGATGGTGTCGAGCGCCCGCGGAACCGTCGAGATCGGCTTCATCGCGGCGCGCACCCGTAACACCTCGCCCGTCGACATCCCGCCTTCCGTGCCACCCGCGCGATTCGTGCGGCGGCGGACTCCGTCAGGACCGTTTTCGATCTCGTCATGCGCGAACGACCCGCGCCGCCGCGCGGACTCGAATCCGTCGCCGACCTCGACGCCCTTGATCGCCTGGACGCCCATCAACGCACCGGCCAGTCGTGAGTCGAGCCGACGATCCCAATGGACATGACTGCCAAGGCCCGGCGGCAGCCCGTGAACGACGACTTCGACGACACCGCCGAGCGTGTCGCCGTCCATCCGCGCACTGTCGATCTCGGCGACCATCGCTGCGCTGGTCGCGGAGTCAAAGCAGCGCACCGGATCTTCGTCGATGCGGTCGCGATCACTCGCTGCGGGCACGAGTCCGGCCGGAGCGCTCACCTGCCCGATGGAGACCACGTGGCTCAGCACCTCGACGTCCAACGCCTGTCGCAAGAAGCTTGCGGCGATATCACCGAGCGCCACGCGGGCGGCGGTCTCCCGGGCACTTGCCCTTTCGAGAATCGGCCGGACGTCGTCGAGCGCGTACTTCTGCATCCCCACGAGATCAGCGTGGCCGGGGCGGGGCCGCGTCAGCGGCGCGTTACGGGCGAGGTCGGCCAGTTCGTCCTCGTCGACGGGGTCGGGGCTCATGACCTTCTCCCACTTGGGCCATTCGCTGTTGCCGACCCGGACCGCGATCGGGCCGCCCATCGACACGCCGTGCCTGATGCCGCCGAGGAAGTCGATCTCGTCACGTTCAAAGGACATCCGGGCGCCTCGGCCGTAACCGGCCCGGCGGCGCGCGAGTGCGTCGGCGACCTCGTGCGTCGAGGTGTGAACGCCAGCGGGCAGCCCCTCAAGAATCGCGACGAGTGCGGGACCATGCGACTCGCCAGCGGTCAGCCACCGCAGCATGGAGTGAGTCTCCCATGAACGCACGTGCGGCTGCGTCGACGGAACTTGCACGGCGATCGGGGGCGGAATTGCATCGGCCCCGTCCGGTCGATCCGGACGGGGCCAATGTGGCTTGAGGTCGTACCAGGCTTGCTGCGAGGGGCTAGCCGAGCTGTGCTGACTGGCCCTTCGCGAGCTGGAGGAACTGGTCGCCGTACTCGAAGTCCGCGCCGTAGACCGGCGTGGCGCCCGAAGTGTCAGCCAGGATCGAGACCAGCTTGAAGTACGTCCCGAAGACCTGACCGGGCGTGACGCCGTTGTACGGAGTCGTGGTCGCGCCGTTCGTCACGGTGACGTCGATCGTGTTCGTCGCGTCGGCCCTGACGAGGGTGAGTGTGATCGCGTTACCCGCGGTCGGCAGTGATGTCGGCGTTGGGGTTGCGGTGACAGTCACCGTCGGCGACGGGTTGGCCGTGACAGTGACGGTCGGCGTCGGTGCAAGTGTCAACGTCGGAATGACGATGAGCGGGGACGCCGTCGGTGTCGGAGTGGGGGCAACGCTCGCCTTGGTCGACGCCGTCTTGGCGCTCGGGCTAGCCGGCGGAGTCGGGGGGATCAGGGCGGGCTGGAACGGGTTGCGGCCCACAGCGGCGGTGTAAGCAGCCGGAACCGCCTGGACGGCGGTCGGGCTTGCCGACGAAGCGAGAGTAGGGGTGTGCGGCGGCATCGCGCCTGAATCGGACGACTTGGATCCGCCCGAGAAGAACAGCAGGTAGGCGATCACGCCGAGGACAGCCACGCCGACCACCGCGACCAGCGCGAGGCGCTGGTTGCGCTGTGCCGACCCGGCCAGCGCGGGTGAGGACTCGCTCATATCCGGGTCTCCTAGTTACTCGGGCTAGCGGCCGACGCCGTGGGCGCTGCGGAAGCAACCGCGGCGCCTGGGACGGTCGCACCCGATGCTTGTGCGGGTGCAGCAGGGACATCGAAGGTCGTGCTCGAGTTCATGAAGACGGAGACGTTGATCTGCGCCAGCAGGGTCTTGTAGGCGTCACTTGCTGGTGGCGCCGTCTTCGGTGCCTTGAGCGGTGTACCGGGCGCCATCGACACCGAAGTCACGACGGTGGACCGAGCCAACCGCTGGAGGGCGGCAGTGAACTGCTGGACTTGGAAGTACCCGCCGTCCACCGTCAGCGCGACCGGAATCGACTGGAGGCTGACGGCAGGAGCCGCAGGTGCCGCAGGAGCGGCCGCGGCTGTGGTCGCCGACGCGCTCGCTGTTGCTACAGGGACGGTCGCCGCTGCGACAGTCACAGGCGTGGGCACCGCTGGTGCGATCGAGACAAGCTCGACGCCGGTTTGCCCGGCAATCGTCGTCAGTTCGCGGACGTAGGCAGGCATCTCGGGGTCACCAGGGATCTTCTGCGTCACCGCGGCGACGGCAGCTTCCTCGCTCGGGACCGCAGACATCTGCGCGGTGAGTTCGGCCAGCTTTGTGCGCAAGCCACTGTTGGCCTGCTCCTGGCTGGTGGACTGTGCCCCGAGGTTGGAGACCTTGTGCTTTTGCGGCGAGATCGCGAGGAACCACCCCGCAGCCACTATGACTACCAGGGCCACGGCAGTGCCGGCCGCCCACTGTTGGATTCGAGTCATGTCAGCACTTTCCCGGCTGGGCGCTGCACAGCGCCGCGGATGTGAGATTGACCGTCGAGCCGAAGGCGACCCACGTCTTTGGCGCGGTCCCTGAAGCAGCACCGGTCCCCGGAACGAGGGACTCCGTCGACGACGTGAAGTACGGATCGGCGAAGCCGTTTTCCTTCGCCGCGTTGTCGAGCCATGTCGCGACATCGTTGTGCGCGAGTGCTTGACCCGCGAACGTCACCTGACCCACCGTTGCCGGCGGCGTAGCTCCTGCGACGAGGCTTCCTGGTGTCACCGAAGCCGTCAACGTGATCGAGGTGAACCACACGTTCTTCGGCGTCAGCAGGCTGAGATCAGCGAGGTAGGTCGAGATCGGAATTGCCGAGCCAGTCGCCTGCGCCAACATGCCCTGCGCGGCCTGCGCCTGACTCGCCTCAGCGGTCACGTAGCTGAGTTGGTTGACCTTGCCCTGCAGCTGAGCCTGTGTGGTCTGGGCAGCCTGCAGCCGGGCCTTCGCGTCGGTCACGGCTGATCCACCGTTGACGTAGACGAGGCCAACGCCGACGACCGCAGCGAGGACGACCAAGCCAAGCCCCGCCTGGGCGCGTTGCAGCTGGCGCTTCTCGAAGATCTCCGGAGGAAGCAGGTTCACCCGCGGCAGGTCGAAGACCCTGGTCGAGGTCGTGCTGGTGGTGCTCACGAGGCGACTCCCATTGCCAGCCCGACGGGCACCGCCGCAAGGCGCTCGATGTGACCGAGCTGTTCGGTCGACAACTTGGTGTTTCCGATGTGCACGGAGGCCAGCGGATTCGCAACTTCGACCGGCAACCGGGTAACCGTTGCGAGCCGTGAGATCAGATTGCCAAGGCGCGATCCGCCACCCGACACGACGATGCGACGAATCGGCACAGCCGACGGCGACGCAAGGTAGTAGTCGAGCGACCCACGGATCTCCTCGACGAACGAAGCAGCAGTGGCGTCGATGACTCGGCCGGCCGGGTTCTCGTCGCGTTCTGCGGCGGTTGCCGGAATGCCGAGTTGCTGCTTCAGTGCTTCGGCCTGCTCCAGCGGTACGCCCATGCGCTCGGCGACTGCCTCAGTAATGTCCGCGCCGCCCATGAGCAGCACTCGGACGAACTTCGGCTGACCACCTTGGTGCACCGCAATGTTCGTGACGCGAGCACCGATGTCGATGAGAGCCTCGGCCTGCGTGTCAATCCCCAGCGCATCGGCGTGAGTCGATGACCGGATCAGCGCGAACGACGTGAGGTCGACCATGACCGGGGTCAGGCCGGCGTGCTGCACCGCGTCGAGGCAGGAGCCGACCATCTCGCGGCCAGCTGCCACCAACAAAACGCGAAGCATCCGATTGCCTGCGTCGTTGGTGAACTCCTCGAGCGGGTGGAAGTCCATGATGGCCTGGTCAACCGGGATCGGGATGAAGTCCTGGACCTGGAACGCGAGCGCGTTGCGCAGTTCCTTCGCTTCCATCCACGGCAGGTCGACCTGTCGCACAACGACCTTCTGGTTGGCGACGCCGAGCACGACACGCTTCGTCGAGAACTTGGTCTGCGACCAGAGGACCTTTAGTGCCGCGGTCACTGCCTCGCGGTCGAGTACCTCGCCGTCGATGACAGCACCGACTGGCAGCGCTACTTGTCCGAAGCGCTCGAGGGTGTACCCACCGCGACCTGCCGAAAGCTCGGCGGCGCGTACCGCAGACGTCCCGATATCGAGACCCACGGCCCTTCTTCCAGCCACGATGCCTTCCCCTCAAAACGGCGGTCGTCGACCGCAGTTGGACCCGGTATCTTCGGTCCCTTGTCAGAAGACGGCATCGGAACGATCACGGCTTGCCTTGAGGAAATAGACACCCGTATTGCGCTGGGTTTGGCCTCGGGGCGTCGCGTGAGGGCAGGTTTTGCGGGCTCAGCCTCGCGAGAACGAAAGGTACGCGTGCGCGAGCGAGCTGCCGAAGAACACGGCAGCCATCGCGCCGGCGAGCATGAAAGGCCCGAAGGGAATCTTGCTCTTGCGAGTAGCGCGTCCGACCGCCATCAAGGTGACTCCGAGAACGCCGCCTAGAGCGAAGCCGAAGAATGCACCAACGGCAAGCGCTCCCCAGCTCAGGTAGCCCAAGTACATGCCGAGAATGCCGGCCAGCTTCACATCGCCCAGCCCCATGCCCCGCGGGTAGACGAACCACAAAACCGCGTACAGCACGAACAGTGCCGCGCCGCCGATCGCTGCCCGCGCAAGGTCGAATGGCTCGTGAACGGCCAGGGCGCCGGCCGTGAGCAACACGGCTGCGACCGGATACGACGGCAACGTGATGGCGTCAGGCAAGCGGTGCACGTCAATATCGATCAATGCGAGGGCAACAGAGATGGCGGCGAGATAGAGGTACGCGATCAGCACCAGATGCAACCCGAAATGCCAAGCAAGCAGACCGAAGAGGACGGCGGTTGTGAGCTCCACGAGCGGGTACCGCGCGCTCACCCGTGTCTTGCAGTCGCGGCAACGGCCGCGAAGCACGAGCCAACTCACCACGGGCAGGTTGTCGCGACCACGGATCTCATGACCGCACTGCGGGCACCGGGACCGTGGCTTTACCACCGACTCGCCTCGTGGCACGCGCCAAATCACGACGTTGAGAAACGACCCGATGAACAGCCCGAATACACCGACGAGCAAGGCAAACACGCGGAAAACCTATCTCAGCACGGACACTTTTCGCGGCGCGACTTACGGGTTCGGCAGTTCCAATGTGTTCTTCAACTGGTTCTGCTGAGGGTTGGGCGGCGCATTCCACTTCTGCGACAAGCTCCCGTTGCATGTTTGGAGAGAGATATACCCGTAGGCCGGGATTGGTGCGCCTCCCGCGTTCACGGTGTCGTACGTCAGTCCGGGAGGCGTGCTGCCGATCGTCATCGCCAAACAGAGGTTGCTGACCGACGCACCGTACGGCTGTATCAGGTACTGCTGGGTGTAGTTGGAGTAGTAGTTCTTTGTGTAGGTCCACTTCTGATAGTTGTCAGAAGTGCTGCACGGCTGGGAAGTGACGATCGTGCCGTTGATCGGCGCCGACGGCGATGCCGAGTTTCCCGCTTCGAGGCAGTAGTAGGGCGAGGAAGAGAGCGCGCCGTTTGAACCGTTCGGGTACTCGATGAACTGGCAGGCCTGAGTTTGGGTGATCTGACAGCCTGTCGCTGTCGGCGTGGTCGTCGCGATTACCGTGGTGGTCGGCATACTGCCGCCGTAGGCGGCGTTCGCGCCAGAGCCCGCCGTGCCACCGCTGACGCCGGTGTACCACTTCTGGTTCCACGTCAGGTTCGTTGCGAGCGGGTCCTGCTTGCAGGGGTAGCCGATCAGCCAGGTTGCCTGCACGTCCTGGTTGGTCGTGTCGATGCAACGGCCGAAGTATTGGTAGTTGACCAGTTGGAATGGTCGCAGCGCTGTGCCAGCTGCGCCTGCACCGACACTCGCCGTCGGCACCATCTGGGCGCCACACGTGTCAACGTCGAGGAAGTCGCCAGCTGCTAGCGGCGCGATTGCGGTTGGCGGGGCTGCGCCGGCGTACAAGTTCAAGCAGGTGTTCGAGACGAGTCCAGTGTCGGTCGCGTTGCTGGCCTGGAACTGGCCGCTGTCGTTGTAGCTCCATACCTGCGTGCTAACGGTGTATGGGCTGGCTGGCGGCAGCGCGTTCGTCGAACAGAGCTGGAGCGTGACCACGGTGTGCACGGTAGCTGCGGCCTGCAAGCACAGGAGGTTGCCGTTCGTGGCGACAATCTGGAGTTGAAGGTTTTGGGTGTAGGAGAACTTCTGCCCGGGATCCGATGTCGAACACGTGTTCACGACGATCTGGTCGCCAACTTGGATCATGTTCGATGCGTCGGAAACGTCGTAGCACAAGGCAAGATTGCTGTAGAAGGGAATGTTGCCGCCGGCGATGTTCTGGTTGTTGGTGTGCAAGGCATAGACCGTCTGAAGCACGCGGTTGCCACTGCCTGCACGGGTCCCGGAAATGTCCTTTGCCGACCCGGTCGACGTGATCTTGACGAAGCCAGGCACACTCGCGGGGGCCCCGGAGACGCATCCGATAACAGTCGCACCAGGAAGGCTTGGGTCACTTGTGTAATAGACCAGCGAGACACTGTAAGAGGTGTCGGTGGCAGACCCATCGTTGACCGCGCCCGTGAGCGTCGGAGTTCCTGTCGCGCTGCACGGCAGGCCCGCTCGGCTCCCGACAGGGACAGACTGCAGTGTCGCCGGATCGATCATCGTCGCGCCAGTGTTCGCCGCCCGAATCCGGTTCAGCGCGATGTCGAATCCAGCTTCTGCCGCACTCTCGGTCACGACAGTCTTGCGATCGAGCTGACTGGGCTTCACCTGCGAAATGGTCACGCCGGCCACCGTGATGCTGATGGTCATCAGCATGAGTATGACCATGAGGGCGAGCAGCATCGCGACGCCCTGCTCCGGATCCTGCGCTCGCTGCGCGATCCGCTGCATCATCCGCTGCATCACGGTGTCGCGGCATTCGTGCATTGCGGGCTCCCAGGAGGGTAGTTGCTGTTGCGTGCGGTGATGACGACCTTTGTCTCGGCGTGGCCGACCTGCTGACCCTTGCCCACCATGACGAGGTCTATCGCGACTTGACTGAACACATCACTTGCGGCACCCGTTGGCCTTGGGGTGAGCGTGAAGGGGGGCACCGACACACTGTTGGCAACGCCTGTCGCGACCGTCGACCATCCAGGGGAAGTCGCAGTCGGGTACGACGCGGTCGTGGAGGCCGACGTCCATGAACGTTGCTGCAGGTTGCCGGCGGTCAGGTGCCACTGGTAGCACTCGACGACACCCGCGTCGTTCAGGCTCTCAAAACTCATGCTCGTCGCGGTGATCGTGGTCGCGGGCAACGTCGGTGTGGGATTGATCCAGTCCGCGTAGCGCAGTTCCTTGTCCAAGGCTTGCGTCGCGCGCAGACCCTGAGCAGCCGCGTCCGCGATGCCTTGAGTCTTGTTCATGCTCTTCGTCATTCCGACGATCACCGACATCATCACGGCGAGCAGCACCGCAAAGATGCTCATCGACACGAGGAGTTCAATCAGGGTGAATCCTCGATCGTCGCGTGCGCGCTGATCGCGTCTCCGCGCAAGCAACCTGTAGATGCTCATCACGGGCCGTTCACGTTGAAGAGCGGGTCGGGCGAGGCGTCACGCAAGGTCGTGACGACGTAATCACATCGTGAGTTCAGGCAACTCTGACCCTGCTTGGCTGGCCAGTGCACATCGACGATGATGCGGTAGACGTTTGGGGTCGGCGTCGGCGGCGTAGCCGGCGCGGTGCACCGTACGGGGGTGATCGAGGTGACCCAACAGCCACCGATCACGGTGTCTACGGTGTACTGGGTCTTGTTGACTAACGTCGTCGCATCTTGAACCGTGAATGGCACCGCGATCGTCGGTGCGACCGGCGGGGTGTCCCACATCTCAAGACTCGAAGCTTTGGCGGCGGACGCAGCGGCCGGCAGGTTGTTCCAATAGGTGTCCGATGTGGACTGGATACGGCCGTTCAGGAGGCTGTTCACCGGCACGGCGCGCGCGAGCTCGATCGCCTGGTCGGACAACGAAACCGCGGCTTGACGACTCTGCTGGCCACTGCTGGTCTGAAGCGACCGGACGAAGAACACGACCGAGGACGTCATGACAAGCAGGATGAGAGCGAGCGCGACGATGACCTCGATCAGGCTGAAGCCAGAAGCGTCGTCTGAATGCATTCTTGCGGCACGTACGCGCCGCGAGAACCAGCTCATCGCCTCTGCTCCCTCACTGGTGACTCGTATGTATGGGGGTGACTCGTATGGGCATCGTCTGCGTGACCACGGATCTTGATGGCCGTGGTAGTGAAATCAGACCGACCCTGGAAAGCTCGGTGGCCGGGATCCGAGGATCCCGGCCACCGCGCTAGCCGAACTAACTGCTTAGAAGGTGTTCAGTGCCTGGAAGCAGGCCGGTGCCACGTTCGGGGTAGCAGGCGCGGCCGTGAACGTGCTGGCCGGCTGGAGACCACCCAGAGCCGAGTTGTACTCCCACGCGTGGGTGCCCTTGGCGTTGATGCCGGTGAGGCAGTACGCGGAGCCCGCGGCAGCGGTGCCCGCGGTGTCCAACTTGTAGGTGAACGCGTTGCCGTTCGAGACGCGAATCGTGGTCGGGTCGCTACCGATCGTCGCGACGCCCGCTGCCACCGTGATGCTGTTGGTGTCGACCGGGTACGCCTGCTGGTCGGTGTTGTACGACTCAAGCTCGTTGGCGATGGTGCGCAGGTCGCTCTTGACCGACGCGTCATAGCCCTTCTGGCGCTGGCTCAGGAAGACCGGGATGGCGATTGCAGCGAGGATACCGATGATGATCATGACGACGAGAAGTTCGATGAGGGTGAAGCCCTCTTCCTTCTCGGCCATGGCCTTGCGAATACGAGCGAGCATCTGTTGTCCTTTCAGGACCGAGATAGATGAGCCGCGGATTGCATTCCCCGGAGGCAGATGCCCGTCGGGCGGCCGGGCTGACTCAGGTGAACCCGAGTCCCCTTGCTTTGCGACCCCGTCTCACAACGGGTGTGCCTTTGTCGTCGACGGCTCGATGACACTGCATTGATCGACGCCCTGAGGGCACGACTTGAGTGGTACGGACAGGTGAGATACGCCTGGCATTCGCCGCAGCACTGAGGCGAATGGATCAGCTGATCAGCGTGAAGATCTTGAAGATCGGCATGTAGAGCGCAACGATCATCGAGCCGATGATGCCGCCCAGGAACGCGATCATCAGTGGCTCGATGAGTGCGGTCAGCGACTCGGTGGTTGCCTCGACCTCTTGGTCGTAGAACTCCGAAATCTTGTGCAACATCGAGTCGAGCGCACCGGTTTCTTCACCGACGGTCATCATCTGCACGACCATCGCGGGGATCACGGGGTGCTTCGATAGTGGCGCCGTTAGCGCTTCGCCAGTGCGGACGCTGTCTTGAACGTCGCGTACAACGCGCCCGACAACGATATTGCCAGTCGTGTCCGCGACAATGTCGAGACTCTGCAGGATCGGCACGCCCGAATGCATCATGGTGCCAAGGTTGCGCGTGAACCGGCTGATCGCAATCTGCTGGAACAGCTTGCCGAACACCGGCATCTTCAGCTTGAGTGGATCAACGACGTTGCGCACCTGAGGCGTGTGCTTGTACTTGCCCCAGAGCACCATGAAGACAACCGCACCAACAATGCCAAGCGGGAGCAGGATCTTCAGCTCGCTCGAGATGTCAACAAGGATCTGGGTAGGCAACGGCAACTTGCCGCCGAGCTGGAGAAAGAGCTTCTTGAACACCGGCACGATGAACAGCAACATGCCGATGACGGCGACGACCGAGATGCACAGCACGACGACCGGGTAGGTCATGGCCGACTTGACCTTGCCGCGCAGCTTGACCTCAGATTCGAAGTTCGCAGCCAGCTGCATCATGACGGAGTCGAGGAACCCGCCGACCTCGCCGGCCCGAACCATGTTGATCATGATGGGCGGGAAGACCCGTGGGTGCTTGGCAAGGGCAGCCGAGAGCGCCGTTCCAGTCTCCACCTCGTTGCGCACGATGCCGAGGACCCTCGCCAGCTCGGGGTTCGTCGTCTGTTCAGCCAGGATCGACAGCGTGCGCAGCAACGACAGACCGGAGTTGACCATGGTGGCGAACTGGCGCGCCATCACCGACAGGTCCTTGAGCTTCACCTTCTTGCCGAACCCAGGGATGCTGATCTCTTTCTTCATCCCGGAGTTGGCTTGCGTGATGCTGACCGGTGCATAACCCCCGGCCTTCAGGCGCTGCATCACCATCGTCTGATTCTCAGCGCTGATGGTGCCCTTGACGAGCTTGCCGGCACGATCCCGGACCGTGTACTGGAACGTCGTGGTCATGTCGTGATCCCCGTCATCCCCGGCCGGAAAGCCGGTTGAAGTCTTCGACGTTGTTGCACTTCTCGAGTGCGGTCTCGTAGGTGATCCGGCCGGCCTTGACCATCTCTGCCAGGTGCTGGTCCATCGTGTGCATGCCGTGCCGCGCGCCTGCTTGTAGCGCCGAGTAGATCTGGTGCGTCTTGCCCTCGCGGATCAGGTTTCTGATCGCGGGGGTGGCGACGAGGACCTCTGTTGCCACAGCGCGGCCGCGGCCGTCGGCCGTCTTGCAGAGGGTCTGGCTCACGACGCCCTGCAACGCGCCAGCCAACTGCACTCGAACCTGCTGCTGCTGATACGGCGGGAACACGTCGATGACACGGTCGATCGTTTGTGCGGCGTCCTGGGTGTGCAGCGTTGCGAAGACCAAGTGGCCGGTCTCGGCAGCGGTCAACGCCACTGAGATCGTCTCGAGGTCACGCATCTCACCGACCAGAATGATGTCGGGGTCTTGCCGCAGGACGTGCTTGAGCGCGTTGGTGAACGAGTGCGTGTCCTCGCCAACCTCCCGCTGGTTGATCAGACACGACTTGTGCTGGTGGAGGAACTCGATGGGGTCTTCCACCGTCATGATGTGGTCGCGACGCTTGCGGTTGGCAAGGTCGACGATGCCGGCCAATGTGGTCGACTTTCCCGACCCAGTTGGACCGGTGACCAGGACGAACCCGCGGGGAAGCATCGCGAAGTTCGATACCGACGGCGGGATGCCCAGGGCCTCTAGTGGCTTGATGTCGAACGGAATGAGTCGAAACGCTGCACCGACAGCATCGCGCTGGCGGTACATGTTGACGCGGAAGCGCGACTGCCCGGGCACGGCGTAGGCGAAGTCGAGTTCGAGTTCTGCCTCGAACCGCTCGCGCTGGCGCTGAGTCAAGATCGCATACAGCAGAGTCTGAATCACGGGAGGCGACAGTTCGGGAGCGTCCTCGACCGGCTGGAGGCTGCCGTGCAAGCGGACCATCGGTCGCGCTCCTGCGGTCAGGTGCAGGTCGGACGCGCCCAAGGTGACGACGGTTGCGAGCAAGGCATTCAGGTCGAGGCCAACGATTCTCGTCGTGGTCTCAGTAACCGGCCGGGCGTGTACGACGTCGGGCGAACTGCGGTCGATGAGCGTTGCGGCCATCGGCGCCGGGGGCGGCGGAACAGCCGCAGGCGGCGCGAACAACGCGGCGACGCTGGACGTGTCACTCGGGGCCTCAGCGGTGTCGGACGACGCCGAAGGCCAGGGCTCGGAGGCGAGCAACGGCACGGCGGCAGACTCTTGGACGTCGACGGACGGCGTGAAGCCGGACACCTCGGATGAGTTCCAGGTTGGGCTGGTCAACGGGTCGTCCGTGAAGGAACCGGAGTCGTGCGGCGCGTCCGGAACTGGCTGAATACCTGGATCCGGGAAGAAGCCATTGCTTTCCACCGAGAAGCCCCTCTCATACCTGCCGGGTCCGGCATGGTTCAGGACGTCACATCGACCGGTAAGCGGTGCTCCTTGAGCCGGACGGCCGAATCGGGAGCCGGTGGGCAGCTCCATCGATCGGTTCGACCGCCGTTACACGACGACGCGGAAGATCTCCTCGAGCGATGTCACACCGAGCGCGACCTTTGCCAGCCCGTCATGGCGCAGCGTGACCATTCCCTCTTCGCGTGCGACGTGGGCGATGGTCTCGGCGGACGCATGTTCGACAGCAAGTCGTTCGACGGACTCACTCACAACCATGACCTCATGGAGGGCGAGCCGACCCTTGTACCCCGTCTTAGAGCAGGCGGAGCAACCGATCGGGCGATACAGAGTCGGCAACGGCTCGTCAGGCGACAGCGGATACCGGGCGAGAGCCAACGCCTCTGCAGTCGGCGTATACGCCTCCTTGCACTTGGGACAAAGACGGCGTGCAAGCCGCTGCGCAAGCACGCAGTCGACGGCCGTACCGACAAGGAAGGGTTCGATCCCCATTTCGATGAGCCGGGTGATGGCACTGGGGGCGTTGTTTGTGTGCAGCGTCGTCAGAACGAGGTGGCCGGTGAGCGCAGCTTCGATGGCGATCTGCGCGGTCTCGTGGTCGCGGACCTCACCGATCAGCACAACGTCGGGGTCGGAACGCAAGATCGATCGCAGCGCCGACGCGAAGGTCAAACCCGCCTTGGCGTTGGTCTGAACCTGGTTGATACCAGGGATTCGGTACTCGACCGGGTCTTCGACGGTGATGACGTTCTTATCGGGCGTCGAGACAATGTTGAGAGTCGCATAGAGCGTCGTCGACTTTCCAGAGCCCGTAGGTCCCGTGACGAGCATCATTCCGTATGGCTTCGTGAAGCTCTGCGACCACCGCTCGTAGTTGCCATCGGCGAAGCCGAGGTCGGTCAACTTCAGCAACGCCGTCGAGTTGTCCAGGATTCGCATGACGATCTTTTCGCCCCACACAGTGGGGAGCGAAGCCACGCGAAGGTCGATCTTTTTGCCCGTGACGTTGACGGACAGCCGACCGTCCTGCGGGATCCGGCGCTCGGCGATGTTCATCTCCGCCATGATCTTCAGTCGGCTGATGACACCGGCCTGGATGCTCTTTGGCGACTTCATCACCTCGTGCAGCACGCCGTCGATGCGGTACCGCACGCGCAGGTCACGCTCGGTGGGCTCGATATGAATGTCTGACGCACGGTCCTGCACGGCTTGCGAGATCAAGAGGTTGACGAACTTGACGATCGGAGCATCCTCGACAAGGTCCTTGACGTTGCTGAGCTCGTCGACGTCGTCGTCGACAGCCAACGACATCGTCAAGTCGTCGAGTTCGCCGTCGGCGCGGTGGAACCTGTTGATGGCACTGATGACGTCAGCTCGGGTCGCGACCGCTGGCTTGACGTCGAGGCCGGTGATCGAGCGGATGTCATCGATCGCAAAAACGTTGGCGGGGTCGGCCATCGCGACAAGGAGTTTTCCGTCGTCGTAGCCGATCGGCAGCGCCGTGTAACGCCGGCATACCGGTTCAGGCACCCGCGACACCGCTGAGCCGTCAACCGCGAACTCGGTCAGGTCGACGAAGCGAAGCCCGATCTGGGTCGCGAGTGCAGCAACGAGCTGGCCCTCCGAGAGCACCCCTTGTTCGACCAGCACGCGGCCGAGGCTTCGACCGCTTCGCTGGTGCTCCTCGAATGCGGTCGCGAGCTGCGGTCCGCTGACGAGACCGTTCTCGAGCAGGATGTCACCTAGCTGCTTCATCGATCCCCGCTCCGGTCGTTACGACAGCTCCAGGCGTCGACTTGGTGGCGAAGCCAAGCTGCAAGCCACCGTGGCGACCGGCGACTCCACCCGCTCCAATGGCGATGGCGAGCACTGCGACCAGCGCGACTCGAGCTCGCAGGCGCGTCGGACGTCCGACGCCAGCGCGGACCGCTCCAGACGGTGCGTCGTCCGGACGTCGTAGCGCCGGCGCGATCGCGGCAGCGCTGACGATCGCCGCCAGGGTAAAGAGCGCCGGGTAAGTCCAGTCAAAATCGATGGCAGCGTGCGCCATGAGTGCACCTGCACCAACAATCAGACCGGTGCGGACGTCGAGCACGCGGCGTCGTGCGCGGCTGCGAAGGCCGCGTAGCAGGCCGAACCCGATTGCCGCACAGGCCGCGATGAACGGCACGCCGAGCAACAGGCCGCCTTCGGCAAGAGCCTGCAAGTAGTCGTTATGTGCAAGCGGGGATCGAGGCCAACTCGCCGGAGTGAGCTTCTCAGCGGTTGATTCCAGCGCCCCGTACCCGACGCCGGCAACAGGGTGGTGATCGAAGACGATGACGGCCTCGTGCCACATCTGCACTCGGTATGAGCTGCTCGCGTCAGCCGTACCACCCGCACTCGCGCGAGCCTGCGTGCTGGCGAATGGTGACGAGCTGGAGGAAAAGAACGGCGGACCCGAGATCGCCAGCGTGACACCCGCCGCGAGAACCGACGCCGCCAACCATCTGACGAGCGCGCCCCGATTCGGTTTGACCCGACAAGCGAGCGCGCCGACGAGCAGCCAGCCAGCTATCAGAACTCCGAGGCCGCCCCTGCTTGACGAATACACGACGCCGGCCACCGCCAATGGTGCGACGACCCATCCGACGAGGCGCCATGGCGGCCGATGGTTGACCAGCAGGGTCAACGCGATGAGGGCAGGCGCGAGGAGGAACGCCGCGTACTGGTTGTGCCAATAGAAGGTGCCGACCATAGGAACGGTCTGGTCTCGACCACCCCACCAAGCCACAAACGACCAGCAGAACTGAACCGCGCCGGCGGCCGCCACAATCGCGCCGATCAGGTACGCGCGCCGAACGCTTCGTGCGTACGAGGCGACGGCAACGAAGGCCCCAGCGGCAACGGCGTAGGAGGAGGCGCGGGTTGCCCCGAACCAACCCGGTGGCGTTACAAGGCAGACGGTGAGGGCTGCCACGGCAACTGCGGCAGCCAATGTGAGAGTTCCGACGCGTAGTCGTTCCCACGGCTTGGCGAAGGTTAGGGCAACAAGCACCACCACTGCGGCCCTCGTCAAAGCCCACGGATCGCGACCACCTGTCGCCTGGGCGAACGGCATGGTGAGGTACGCGACAGCCAACCCGATGATCACTCCGGGCACGACATCTTTCGACACCGCCGCCGGCGCCGTTGTCGTTGGGTTCACCAACGGAGGCGCGGCAAGGGCAGTCATGTGGAATCCATCGGCAGTGCCATGCCCTGCCTTGACGGCGATACGACGGTTGCCTTAGGCCTCCGCTGCCGCGACGTCGAGCGAATCGACTACCGCGTAGAGGAGCGCGAGCAGGACGTTCTTCACCGACTGGCGGTCAGTCGCGTCACAGGGAACGACAGGCACCGACGGGTGCAAGCCAAGAACCTCGCGGACCTGGTGCTCAGCGTCAGGATCGGCACCGTCGGAGCGGTTCAGCCCGACAACGAAGGGCACCTTGGCCATCCGCTGGAACGCGGCCAGGATCCCGACTGCCTCAGCCAACGACTCCGGGCGATGCGCATCTACGAGCAATACGTAGCCCAGCATGCCCTCGCCGAGGATCTCCCACATGAAGTCGAAGCGATCCTGACCGGGCGTCCCGAAGAGGTACAGCACCAGATCGTGGTCGATCGTGATTCGACCGAAGTCCATCGCGACCGTGGTCTCTGCCTTTTGCGAGCGGGTGTCGTCGGTGATGTCCTTCTCCGTCGACAGCACGGTGATCTCGCTGATCGTGCGGATGAGCGTCGTCTTTCCGGCGGCAAACGGTCCGGTCACGACAATCTTGACCGCTTGGGCGTTGCCGCCGCGACGACCGCGTTTGATGGCCATGTCACAACCCCCGCACGCCGGCGATAAGACGTAACAACAAGCTCTTGTTCACGCTGGGATCGCGCTCGATGTGAGACTTCTGGTCACTCGGCTCTGCAACTGCCAGCCCAGCAACCGCAGCCGAAGCACTGCCTCCACCACCGCCACCACCGCCGATCCTGGTGATGCTCGGTCGCGGACTGTCGTCGGGATAGTCGGGGCGCCGTCGTGGCATGAACGGCTCAGGTCGAGCAGGCGTAACCCTGGTGTCAGCGACCAGATGGGCGGCGACGCCTTCATCGACGCGGGCGGCGGGTCGCTGTGTCGGCGCCGGCTCGGCGTCATGCGACGGCGCGGACGCCGGCGAACGAGTGAAGGGCGATGGCTCGCCAGCGGCTGCGGCGGCCAGCACCGACGCAACCGTCGATGCCGTGGATGAATCGCCAAAGCTCACGTCAGCAAGGACACCGTTCGCACCACTGTGGTCGTCGGACTCATGTTCTGCGGGGTCGGGCGCCAACACGACCGGCGGTAGCGGCGCAAAGACAGTCGCAGGCGACACCAGAACCTCGTCTGCCTCGTCGGCTGCAGCGGCTACCCGCTCGTTTTCTAACCGGGCCAAGATGTCTTGGCGACGCGCCAGTGCGAGGGCTCCCTCGCCGGCGTCCGGGGTACGTACTTTCAGCAGACCGCGTTCAATGAGGGCCGCAAGCTGCGAAACCACGGCATAGTCGCCGCGACCTGCGAGTGCGACCAACTCGGCAACCGTTCGACGTCCGTCGACCAGCGCCAGCAACGCCCACTCACCGCGCGTCACCACGGGATCTTCACGCACTCCGACCGGTAGTGCGAGCACGGTCTCGGGCGATGGAACGATCCGGCACGCATGATCCCAGGATTCGAGACGGCTGCGCGCGTCGTTCACCACCGGCTCGACACCGAGCGAAACTCCGACATCATCGGGGCCTGGTTCGTCGACGGTGAAAGAGAAATCGCCCTCGCTCCACCGGAGCAGGTCGAACACCGCATCGACAACCTGCTCGGCAACCAGGCTGCGCAAGAAATCCGGATCGACCGCACCCGCGTCGAGCAACGCCCGGCTCACGCCAATACCTTCATTCGCGGCCCGCTCGACTGCGGCACTCAACTCCGTTTCGCCAACACCGGCGCTGCCGACCAATCGGCGCGCGAGGGCCTGTCGACCATCGTCGGACGACGCGCCTGTCACTGCGCCGTCTCGGAAGTACACCGAACCACGCGTGGTTGCACGCCGAAGGTGCAACCCGCCTGACTTCTTCGTGAAGCTCAAGAGCTGGAAGATGTCCGGAAGGCTGAAGGCATCGAGTGAGCCTTCAAGTTTCACGGGTCTGCCTTTCCGGTGAGTGCGGCGTGCAGGTAGTCAGGACAAGAACGAGAAATCACGACAGCGACGCGGCGACCGCACCGCTTCAGCCGTAACAACCGCGAGGGCTGCTACGACCAGGCCTGTCCACCGGGCAACACACTGCCGCTCGGTGCATACGACGACCAGCCAGGTTGTTCTGCGGGCGGCGCAGCTGGCGCCACAGGCTCGGCGAAGTACGACGGCTCCGCGTAGTACGAGGGCTCGCTGTACGACGGCGTACTCGGCGCCGTTTCGTTGTGGTGTTCCTCGTTCTCGCTGGCATCGTCGTGGCTCTCGGCGTCGTCGTTGGCGGCCTCGTGCGTTGAAGCGGGCTGCGTGAGCGACGCCTCGGTGTAAACGATCTCGGTGTAGACGCGGTCGGGATAGACCTCGGAAGACTCGTGGTCGTCGTCATCGACCTCGTCGGCTGAATCGTTAGTCGCTGTGTCGTCGACGTCGGCTTCAGCTACAGCATCGTCAGCAGTTTCTGCTTCTGCAGCAGTTTCTGTTGCTGCGTCGCCCGATTCGCCGTCGAGAGCTACAACCTCGTCAGCTGATTCGACTGCGTCATCGCTGCTGGTGTATTCGTCGTGCGCCGCCTCGGTGTACGCAGGTTCCGCGTAGGCGGATTCGCTGTAAGCGGCTTCGGTGTAGGCGGGTTCGGCATGCGTGAGCTCGCTGTACAGCGGTGACGAATCCGTGCCGTCGTCATAGGTTGCGTCACCGTACGATGCGTCGCTGTAGGGCAGGTCGGCCAGGCTGGCATCGGCCGCGGTGGTCTCGTACACCTCAGGCTGCGCGGAGTATCCGCCGTAGCTGGCCGCACCTCCGTTTGAGGCATTGCCGTTCACGCCACCGCTGACGCCACCGCTGACACCGTTGTCGTGCGCGTCGAGGTAGCCGCGAGTGACATGTGAAGGCAGCGGTGCCGGCAGCGGCATCGGGCCACGCAACACCTCACCCACGCGGCTCGCAGCAAGCTTCACTTCGTACAGCATCATGCCGACTTTGGCGTCTGCTGCGGTGACGGCGATGAGCACCGCTTCGTCCTGCGCAGACACGAGGAAGACGGTGCCGTTCTCGCCCTCGATGTAGACCTGCGACAGGTCGCCGCGGCCAAGACCTTGCGCGGCGCGCTCGGCCAAGGAGAGCAGGGCTGCGCTCATGGCGGCGACCCGATCCTCGTCCATTCCGGGCGGCAACGCCGACGCCATCGGCAGTCCGTCGAACGACACGACTGCGGCAGCTTCGACACCAGGGGTCTGGTGCAACAACTCGCGCAGAATTCGATCCAGCCGACTAGCCCGACTCACGTACTCGAGCGGCTGCTGCACAGAGGACATGGAGCACCTTCTCTCAGGACCCGTCTGACCCGGGATTGTACGGGTCTTCCGGTAACCCATCGGCGGTCCGGGGGGTGGGCTTGAACCTCAGGAGCCCTCCGACCGGGATGCCATCGCAGCTTCCCCTGCCCCTCGCATGGCCGCAACAATCTCGATCGCGGCGGGTCGACCGGTCCAGAGCTCAACCTGGCGGGCGGCCTGCTGCACCAGGAGTTCGAGGCCGCCAATCACCTCGGCTCCTGCCGCCAGCGAGGCCAGGCGCGAACGAGGTCGGCCACGGCTCGTAGAGGACGTCAAAGAGCAGTTGCCCTCGCGCGGCCGGCGAGTGCGCCGCAAACTGGTCGGTTGCCCCCGCAGGCACCGTCGAGATGATCATGTCGGCCTCGCCCCTTGCCGCCTCGCCGGGCCAATCGACGAGCGAGGGCGAAACCCCGAGGCGGTCTGCGCAGGCTAGGAGCTCACCGGCGCGAGCGTGGTCTCGAACGACGACGACGACGCGGCCGACGCCCAGCTCGCGCAGCGCGGCCAAAGCGGCGGCCGCAGTGCCGCCCGCGCCAAGGATGACCGCGTTGCGCACGCCGTCCGGGCGCCGGGCGGCGATGGCCGCCACCATGCCCGGAACATCGGTGTTCTCGCCGCGCCGCCGCAAGAACGGCCCAACCCCGTCGAACACCACGGTGTTCGCGGCCCCGACCGCGACGGCCAGCTCGCTGACGTCGTCGAGCAACGGCAGGATCGCCCGCTTCAGCGGCATCGTGAGAGAGAGCCCGACAAAACTCTCGTCAAGACCCATCAAGACACCCGGCAGCTGCGCCTCGTCGCACTCGATCGCCGAGTAGCTCCAGCGCAGCCCAAGGACCTGGTAGGCGGCAGCATGCAGCACCGGCGACAGCGAATGAGCGATGGGCGAGCCGAGCACAGCGGCGCGGCGCGCGGACGGCGCTCTGCGGGCTCACAGTCGGGCGCACAAGGTCATGGGCACGAAGACTTGGTTACGGCGAGGCCGGAGCCGACGCAGGCGCAGATCCAGCCGCGATGGCCGCAGCATTCTTCTGCGCGAGCACCCGCAGCGCATTCGCCTCGGTCAACGACGCGGTGAAGGTCGTGTCACCCGTCGTCGGGTCGGTCGTCACGAAGTAGATGTAGTTGCCCTGGGCGGGATTCAGCGCCGCGAGCAGCGCATCTTGACCTGGAGAGTCGATCGGCGTCGGCGGCAGACCCTTGTTCAGGTAGGTGTTGAACGGCGAGGGCGTCTTGAGGTCGGTCGGGCTGAGGAACGGCTTCGAGGTGCCGAGCGCGTAGTTCACGGTCGAGTCGAGCTCGAGGGGCATCCCCTTGTGCATTCGGTTGAGGATGACCTCGGCGACTTGCGGGTAGTCCTGCGGGCGTTTTACCTCCGCCTCGATCAGGCTCGCGATGATCACGACCTGGTACGGCGTCAGCTTCAGCGCGGCGGCGCCTTGAGCAAGGTTGATCGAGGTAGCGACCTGGTTGAAGCGGCCGACCATCTGGATAAGCAGATCTGTCGCTGTCGTCGTGTTGTCAACGTTGTAGGTCGCTGGGTACAAGAACCCCTCCGGCTGGCCGTTCGCGTAGGCAGGCAGGCCGAAGTCGGTTGGCCGAGCCAGGGCGGCCTGGATGTCGGCAACCTTGATCGTCGCGTCGCTTTGGGTGACCAGCGCCTCGACCCGGCTGATACGCAGACCTTCAGGGATGGTCACCCTGCCGCCGACGAGCGAATCGGGCGACACCATCAACGCGACCGCGCTCGCCGCCGACATCTGCAGGCGAAGCTGATAGGTGCCCGGCTGGATCGAGCGCGCCGCTTCGTTGTCGGTCGTCGCGTCGCTGAAGGCAGTCACGCTCTTGACGACGCCGGCCTGGACGAGGGTTTCGCCGATGGCCGCGAGCGCCTGACCTGGGTGGACGGACACCTGGACTGACCCGTACCCGTCGCCGGTGTAGTCGTTGGATGCCTGCGGGTGGAAGACCTTGCCCGTCACGTTGACCGCCCCGACGATGATCGCGATGACCACCAAGCCGGACGCAATGATCGCGAACGGCACTTGAAGGAGCCTGCGATACAGCGCCGGCTTCGGCTCGCCGTGGCGCAAGCCGAGGTCAAACGGGTCCATCTGCGAAGTCACGGTGCCGTCACCAGTTCCCCTGGTGCCCGGCCCGACGTTCGCTCGGCGTCAAGAGCACTCTGCAAGATAATCACAGCTGCAGCTTGATCGACGACCGCGCGACGCGCTCGCGAGCGGACGCCGACCGAACCGAGTTGCCCGTGCGCGGTGACGGTCGAGAACCGCTCGTCAACGACCCTGACCGGCACCGGTGCCACCACGGCAGCGATCGCCTGGGCGTAGGCCAGAGCCGCCTGCGCCGCAGACCCGCGGGTGCCGTTCAGCGACAGCGGCAGCCCGACCACGACCTCGATCGCGCCACGCTCGACCACCAGCGCCGCGATCCGGCGCAGATCGTCGCGCCTGACAGCCCGGTCGTCGGCGCGCCGCACGGTTTCGACCGGCGCAGCGAGGACCGCGCCTGGATCACTTGCCGCCACTCCGACTCGGACACTGCCCACGTCGATCCCGAGCCGAACTCCTAGCCGAAACCCGCCGATGTCGGCGCCGGTCATGACGGCGACCGGCTCGCTCACGCGCTCGAGACGCGCTGCTGAATCGTGCCCAGCACCGCGGCGATCGCGTCGTCGACCGCGTCAGCGCGCGAGCCACCGCCTTGCGCGACGTCGTCGCGACCGCCGCCGCCGCCGCCGAGGGCCTTCGCAGCGATACCGACCAGCTCCCCCGCCTTCAGCCCACGGTCCTGCGCACGCTTGTCAACCGCCGCGGCAACGACCGGCCGGCCGCCGGTGACGGCAAGCGTCACTGCTACCGCACCGCCTTCCGAAACCAGGCGGTCGCGCACGTCGATGGCGAGCTTTCGCAGGTCACCCGCGTCGGTCCCGTCGGCGATGCGGCGGACCACCACCGCCACGCCGCCGGCGTCGACGGCGGCTGCCGCCAGGCCAGCTGCGGCCGCGAGCACTTGGTCACCGCGCAGCTTCTCGAGCTCCTTCTCGGCCTCGCGCAGCCGGGCGACCAGGCCCTCGATGCGGTCGGGCAGCTCTTCGCGCGGTGCCTTCAGCTGCTCGGCCAACTGGGAGACAAGCAGCGCCTCGCGGGCAAGGAACCGGTACGCGTCAGTGCCCACGAGAGCCTCGACGCGGCGGGTGCCGGCACCGATCGACGACTCGCCGAGCACCTTGATCACGCCGAGGTGCCCGGTGCGGTCGACGTGCGTGCCGCCACAAAGTTCGCGCGCCCAATCCCCGACGGAGACCACCCGAACGCGGTCGCCGTACTTCTCTCCGAACAAGGCCATCGCCCCCGACGCGACGGCGTCGGCCTGGCTCATCACCTCAGCTGTCACCGCCAGGTCGTCGACAAGCACGCCGTTGACTCGGGCCTCGACATCGGCCAGCACCGAGGCCGCGACGGCAGCCGGGTTGGCGAAGTCGAATCGGAATCGACCAGGGGCGTTTTCTGAGCCCGCCTGGGTTGCCGACTCGCCGAGCGCCTCGCGAAACGCCTTGTGCACCATGTGGGTCGCGGTGTGCGCGCGTGAAATGGCCCGCCGACGCTCAAGATCGATCTCGGCAAATCCGGTGTCGCCAACGACGGCTTCGCCCGACAAGACCCGCGCGCGATGCACGATCAAGCCCGGCAGCGGCTGCTGGACGTCGTCGACCTCGACTACGGCGCCGTTCGCCAACGTAATGACGCCGGCGTCGGCGAGCTGCCCGCCGCCCTCGGCGTAGAACGGCGTGCGATTGAGCACCAGCTCGACTTGCTGGCCGGCCTGCGCCGCGTCGACCGGCGACCCGTCGACGAGCAACCCACGCACGGTCGCATCGCCACTGACCTCGTGGTACCCGGTGAACAACACCGGCTCGCCCAGGTCGTCGAGTACCGCTCGGTAGGCCGAGACGTCGACCGCACCTGTCTTCTTTCGCTTCGAGTCGGCCTTCGCGCGCTGCCGCTGCTCGTCCATCAGCCGGCGGAAACCGTCCTCGTCGACCTTCAGACCCTGTTCGGCAGCCATCTCGAGGGTCAAATCGATGGGGAAGCCGTACGTGTCATGGAGCGCGAATGCCTGGTCGCCCGACAACACGGCACCGCTTGGCCCTGCGGTCGCTGCCTCGCGGGCGGCAGTCTCGAAACGGGTGGTTCCAGCTTGCAGCGTCGAGAAAAAGGACGTCTCCTCGCCATCGGCCACCGCATGAATGCGCGCGGCGTCGCGGGCAAGCTCGGGATACTGCGGCGCCATGACCTCGATCGTCGTCGCGACGAGTTCGTGCAGTGTCGGACCGTGCGCCCCAAGCAGCCTCATGTTGCGCACGATCCGTCGCAAGATCCGCCGCAGCACGTAACCCGCGCCCTCATTCGACGGCGTGACTCCGTCGCCGATCATCATGGTGGCGGCCCGCGAGTGATCGGCGACAACTCTTAGCCGGACGTCGTGCTCGGCGTCGGCGCCGTAACGCTGCCCCGTCAGTTCTGCGGCACGGTCGAGGATCGGACGCGTGCTGTCGATCTCGTACAGGTTGTCGACCCCCTGCAGGATCGCCGCCATGCGCTCAAGGCCCATGCCGGTGTCGATGTTCTTCGCCGGTAACTCGCCGAGGATCGGGAAGCTGTCCTTCGTACCGCCCGCGCCGCGCTCGAACTGCATGAACACGAGGTTCCACACCTCGAGGTAGCGCTCTTCATTCGCGATTGGGCCGCCGCCGGCGCCGAACTCCGGACCGCGGTCGTAGTAGATCTCGCTGCACGGCCCGCACGGCCCCGGCACCCCCATCGACCAGAAGTTGTCGGCCATGCCGCGCCGTTGGATGCGCTCTGCCGGGACGCCGACCACATCGCGCCAGATCGCGGCTGCCTCGTCGTCGTCCTGGAAAACCGTTACCCACAGCAGTTCTGGATTGAATCCGTAGCCGCCGTCGTCCAGTGAACTGGTCAGTAACTCCCACGCGAGCGGGATCGCGAGCTCTTTGAAGTAGTCGCCGAACGAGAAGTTGCCGCACATCTGGAAAAACGTCGCGTGCCTGGTGGTCTTGCCGACCTCATCGATGTCTGGGGTGCGAACCACCTTCTGGATGCTGGTCGCGCGCGGCCATGGCGCGGCAAGGTCGCCTCGAAAGTACGGCTTGAACGGCTGCATACCGGCGACGACGAACAACAACTCGGGGTCGTCGGCCAACAGCGACGCAGACGGCACCACGGTGTGGCCGCGCTGCTCGAAGAACTCGAGCCATCGACGGCGGATCTCCGCTGACTCCATCTAGGACGCCGACCTGCCGTTGGAGGAGCGTTCGGGGTTCGGCGCGGAACGCTCAGTGGCGCGTTTGAACGGCGGTGGCGCTTCGCCGGCGAGCGCCTCATGTAGCTGCGCCTCGCGCTCCACCATGCCGATGCGCACATCGTCGACGAAGCCGCGGATCGATCCCCGCAGGCCGCTAACGGCGCCGCCCGCAGAGTCAGCCAGGCCCGCAGGCGTGAGCTTGCGCGCGGCCCGCTTCGCCCGCCTGACGGCGGCAACGCCGACACCGGCGCCCACCGCTAGGTAGAAGAGTCGCTTCATGCGGCGGAGTCCTTGCTCGCGTCGGTTTTGCCCGCAGCGGTCGACGACTTGCCAGCCCCCCGGCGTCCGCCCTGCTTTTCGGCCTTCATCTCGCTCTTTACCCGCTTCTCGACGTCATCGTGGCGGCGCTCGCTCATGGCACGGCGCACCCCGTAAGTGAACGCCGCCACCTTGACCACTGGGCTGCCGAGCGTCGCTGCGAACAATGAGGTCAGGGCCGACACGTTCGTGGTGACCTGCTGCACGCCCGCAGTGATCGTGTCGACGCGCTCGAGTTGATGATTGGTCAATCCGACGGTCGTCGTCACCTCGTTAATGAGCGGCACCGTCTCGTCGGTCACCGAACCGACTAGTCGGCGAGCCTCATCGAGCACCTTGCCCAGCTTCAGCAGCGGCACCGCGAGCAGTCCGACGAGCAGGACGAAGGCGATGGCGGCGATGAGACCTGCGACGTCTCCCACTGACATGTGGTGCTCACACCTTCCGTCCGGGCCGCGTTAAGCGGATCTAGGCAACAAGGTCGGAGGATATCGGGTCAGGAGCGCTACCAGCGGGTTGGCGCCTGACGACCAGCGATGCCAGTCCCGGCGGGCAGCGGATCCGCCACGGGAGTCGCTGGTGGCAACAGGTCAACGACGAGCTCGACCGGCGCAGGTTGCCACAGCCAGCGCAGGCCCTGTGGCACGACCATCGTCAGGTATGGGAGCGCGAAGAAAATCCCGAACACCCCTGCGAGGTCGAGCGCGAAAAACACCGGCGACAGGAAGAGGATCGTCGCCACAACGCGTCCGACTGCCCCGAACGTCAGTTCACCCGGCGCGAAGCGTGAGGTGCGCCAGTGAGACGTCATGAGCTCCCCATCGACCCGCCTGAGGATGACCTGACGACTCCTGATCACTCCGCGGGTGGTTCCTCGCCGCGCAACGCTGCCCGGATCCGGGCCAGCCGATCCGCCGTCAACCGCTCGGCCCCGCGATGCGTCGGCTGGTAGTACTCGCGGTGGGCGACCGAGTCGGGCGCATAGCGCTGAGCGACCACGCCGGCGGCGTCGTCGTGGGGATAGAGGTAACCCGTGCCGTGCTTGAGCTTCACGGCGCCCGGATAGTGCGAATCGCGCAGATGCGACGGCACCGAGCCGACCAGGCCTTGGCGAACGTCGGCGATCGCGGCCGAGATCGCCGTCGTCACGGCGTTGGACTTCGGTGCGGTGGCCAGCGCGATGACGGCTTGCGCGAGGGTCAAGCTGGCTTCGGGGAAACCGATGAAGGCGACCGCCTGATGCGCCGCTACAGCCGTTGTCAGCGCGGTCGGGTCGGCGAGGCCGATGTCTTCGCTGGCGAGGATCACCAACCGCCGGGCGATGAAGCGCGGGTCCTCGCCGGCCTCGATCATGCGGGCCAGGTAGTGCAGCCCCGCGTCGACGTCGCTGCCGCGAATCGACTTGATGAAGGCACTCGCGACGTCGTAGTGCTGATCACCGTCGCGGTCATAGCGCACCGCCGCTCGGTCGACCGCCGTGGCGAGTACGTCGATCGTGATCGCGTGGTCGGCGGCCGCCCCGTCGGCTGCGGCTTCGAGATACGTGAGCGCCCGCCTCGCATCACCCCCCGCCATGCGGATCAGCTGCCCCGCTGCGTCGTCGTCCAGCGTGTACTTGCCGCGCAACCCACGCTCGTCGGCAAGTGCACGGTCGACAACCTCGCGGATGTCGTCGTCGGTGAGCGGCTGCAGTGTCAGTAGCAACGAACGCGACAACAGCGGGGAGATGACGGAGAAGAACGGGTTCTCGGTCGTCGCGGCGATCAGCGTGACGAGCCGGTTCTCGACGGCGGGCAGCAACGCGTCCTGCTGCGTCTTCGAAAATCGGTGCACCTCGTCGATGAACAGCACCGTCTGGCGGCCTGACATACCGAGTTCGCGGCGGGCGTCGTCGATGGCTTCGCGGACGTCCTTGACTCCCGCGTTGACAGCAGAGAGTTCAACGAAACGGCTGGACGTCGCCTGGCTGACGACGTGCGCGAGTGTCGTCTTCCCGGTGCCGGGCGGGCCCCACAAGAACACTGAGCTCCCGCTGGATTCGGGATTCGCGACCATCCGCGCAAGCGGCGTGCCGGGTGCGCGAAGGTGTTGCTGGCCAACCACCTCGTCGAGCGTGCGCGGTCGCATCCGGACGGCGAGGGGCGCCACCGCCCGCTGCGCGGCCGCAGTCGCATCATCGAACAGCGTCAATGCCAGCCTCTTTGCGCTGCTGCGCGGTGATGGTCGTCGGCGCGCCGGTAAGCGGGTCGCCGCCGGACGCCGTTTTCGGAAACGCGATCACCTCGCGGATCGACTCGGTTCCGGTGAGCATCGTGAGCACGCGGTCCCAGCCGAGCGCGATACCACCATGCGGCGGTGGACCGAACGTGAACGCCTCGAGCAGGAAGCCGAACTTCGACTCGGCTTCGTCCTTCGTCAGACCGATCACGTCGAACACCCGTTGCTGCATCTCGCCGCGATGGATACGGATCGAGCCGCCGCCGATCTCACTGCCGTTCACGACGATGTCGTAGGCGTAGGCGAGCGCCTCCCCCGGCACGTCCTGGAAGGTGTCGGCGTACTCGGGCTTCGGTGAGGTAAACGGATGATGGACGGCGGTCCAGCCCCCGTCGGCGGTCGGCTCGAACATCGGTGCGTCGACGACCCACAGGAACTTCCAGAGCGCCTCATCGATCAGCCCGCAGCGGCGGCCGATCTCAAGACGGGCCGCTCCGAGTAGCTCAAGTTGTGCCGTGCGCTCCCCCGCCGCGAAGAAGATTGCATCGCCCGCAGCGGCGCTGACATGGCCCGCGAGGCCGGCGAGTTCGGCGTCCGACAGGTTCTTGGCGACGGGGCCGCCCAGCTCGCCGTCGGCACCCACGAGCACGTAGGCCAAGCCCTTGGCGCCGCGTGATTTCGCCCAGTCGGTCCAGCCATCGAGTTCTTTGCGCGTCTGCGACGCGCCACCTGGCATGACCACCGCGCCGACGTACGGCGCCTGGAAAACCCGAAACGGTGTCGAGGCAAAGAAGGCCGTGCAATCGACGAGTTCGTTCTCGAACCGCAGGTCGGGCTTGTCGGAGCCGTAGCGGCTCATCGCGTCGGCGTACGTCATGCGGGCGATCGGCAGCGGTATCTCGTAGGAGAGGATCTCGCGCCACAGTGCCGCCACGATGTCTTCGCCCAAGGCGATGATGTCGTCTTGGTCGATGAAGCTCATCTCGATGTCGAGTTGGGTGAACTCTGGCTGGCGGTCAGCACGGAAGTCCTCGTCACGAAAACAGCGGGCGATCTGGAAGTAACGCTCCATGCCAGCCACCATCAGCAGCTGCTTGAAGAGTTGCGGTGACTGCGGAAGCGCGTACCAATGACCAGGCTGAAGCCGCACCGGCACCAGGAAGTCACGCGCACCTTCCGGTGTCGACCGCGTCAGGTTCGGCGTCTCAACCTCGACGAACCGATGCTTGGCCATCACGTCGCGGGCGACCCGGTTTGCCTCAGAACGCACCCGAAGCGCTGCGGCAGGACCCTCGCGGCGCAGGTCGAGGTAGCGGTACTTCAGCCGCGCCTCTTCGTTGATGTCGGCGTTGCCGGCGATCGGGAACGGCAGCGGTGCAGCCTCCGAGAGGATTTCGAGCTCGGTGGCCACGACCTCGATCTCACCCGTCGCAAGTTCGGAGTTGTCGTTACCGGCCGGCCTTTGGCGCACCTCGCCGACGACCCGCACACAGAACTCCGCACGTAACCGGTCTGCCGCTTGCGCCACGGCACCCTCGCGGAACACCACCTGCGCGATACCCGACGCGTCGCGCAGGTCGACGAACGCCACGCCTCCGAGGTCGCGACGCCGAGCGACCCACCCGGCCAGCGTCACCGTCGTGCCGGCGTCTGATCGGCGCAGAGTGCCGGCCTCGCGGGTGCGGATCACAGGAACTTCTCCTTCAGAGTGGATACGAGATCGGTAAGTGCGACGGCGGATTGCTCGCCGGTCACAAGGTCTTTCACTTGCGCGACCCCAGCTTGCAGGTCACGGTCCCCGATGACGACCGCGTAAGCGGCACCCGAGCGGTCGGCCGCCTTCATGGCGCCCTTCAGGCCGAGGGTGCCGTAAGCCAGGTCGGCGTGCACTCCTGCACGGCGCAGTTTCCCCATCGTGGCGATGCTCTCGACGCGGGCCGCATCGCCGAGCGGCACGAAGAACACCGAGACTCGGGGCGCTCTCGCCGACCTCTCGGCCCTCCGCGCGACAGGCCAGCACGGCGCGATCGATGCCGAGACCGAAGCCGATTCCCGACAAGGCCTGGCCGCCGAGCTCTGCCATCAGGCCGTCGTAGCGACCACCGCCGCCGATGCCGGATTGCGACACCGAGGCCGTGGTGCACGAACTCGAAGGTGGTCTTCGTGTAGTAGTCGAGCCCTCGGACCAGCCGCGGGTTCAGCGTGTAGTGCACGCGCAGCGCATCGAGGTACGCGCGCACGGCAGCGAAGTGGTCGGCACACTCGGAGCACAGATGGTCGACGATCAGCGGCGCACCATCGAGTTGCGCGCGCACCTCGGGGCGCTTGTCGTCGAGCACCCGCAGTGGGTTCAGTCTGTGCGCGGGCGCGGGTCGCGTCGTCGAGGTCGAGCGTGTCCAGGAACGCGATGAGTTTCTCGCGATACGCGGGTCGGCATTTCGCATCGCCGAGCGAGGTGATCTCAAGAGTGAAGTCGGTAAGCCCGAGCGACCGGAATCCGTCGTCGCCGATCGCGATGACCTCGGCGTCGAGAGCCGGATCGTCGACGCCGATGGCCTCGACACCGACCTGGAAAAACTGCCGGTAGCGGCCGAGTTGCGGCGCTCCGCACGGAAAAACGGCCCCGCGTACCAGAGCTTGATCGGCAGCGCGCCACGGTCGAGGCCGTGTTGGATCACGGCGCGCATCACACCGGCGGTGCCCTCGGGCGCAATGACACGACCGGCCGCCGCGATCGTCGAACGTGTACATCTCCTTGCTGACGACGTCGGTCGACTCGCCGACCCCGCGTACGAACAGCTCGGTGTGCTCGAACGTCGGGCAGCTCGATGTAGCCGTAGCCGGCAGCGACTGCTGGTGCGCTCAAGCGCATCGCGGACTGCGAGGAAGGCCGCCGATTCCGGCGGCAGGTACTCCATCACGCCCTTAGGGGCGTCGATCGTGCTCACGTGTGCACCTGCCTAACACCTGCAAGCCCGCGCAGGTGCGGGTTGGTCGCGCGCTCGCGGCCGATGGTCGTTGACCGACCGTGTCCGGGCAGCACAACCGTCTCGTCGGCATACGTCAGCACTCGCGCGAGGCTCGATTGCATCGCGGCGTCGTCGCCGCCGGCGTTGTCGGTTCGACCGATCGAACCCGCAAACAGCAGGTCCCCAGAAAACATCAACGCCTCGCCGTCCGGCCCGCCGTCGGTCGTGCGAAACACCACGGAACCCTCCGTGTGTCCGGGCGTGTGGTCGGCGGTCAGTGTCAGTCCGGCGAGATCGAGAACCACGCCGTCTGTCAGCTCGCGAACATCGTCGGGCTCGCCGAACGTCACGCCGGCGACACCGAGTGCATCGACGAGGTCACGCGACAGCGTGCGCACTGGATCTGCGAGCCGATCACGATCACTGCCGTGAATGTAGGCAGCGACGCCGTTCGCGCCACACACCGGCAGCACCGACCACATGTGGTCGATGTGTCCGTGCGTCACCAATACCGCGGCCGGGTGTAGTCGGTGCTCACGCAGGACCTCGGTGAGACCAGGCACCGCGTCCTGACCAGGGTCGATGACCACGCACTGCTGACCTGCTGAGGGGGCGACGACGTAGCAGTTGGCGGCGAAAAGGCCGGTCGGGAACCCGACGACGAGCACGATCGTCCCTTCTCGCGGCGGTGACTGACCTGGACTGACACGAGCCCGACCGGGCCCGCTGACTGAGGCTTTGCTGTGAGCTGGCGGCCACGACGGTCGCGCTGCAGTCCGAGCCTACCGGCCCCTCTAGACTGTCGGCGCTCTCAAATGCAGCACCAGCCAGACCCTGACCCAGCGTTACTACCGTGACATGACCCAGCACGATCGAAGATGCCCAGGAGGCCGCGTGGCCGGCAAAGACCGGAAGCGTCAGATCGCCCGCGAGCGGTATGAGAAGCGAATGGCCGCCCGCGCGGAGGCGCGAATCAAGGCGAAGCGCCGCACAGCGATAGGCCTCTCGGCTGGCTCCGTCATCGCCATCGTGGCCATCGTGCTGCTCATCGTGCTGCCGAACAACAACAAGAAGCCGGCCAGCTCGTTGTCTCCGGTGAGCTCGGCATCGGCGTCGACCTCAGCGTCAGCCGCGGCATCCTCCCCGATTCCGCCCGTACCCACGACGGCAAGCGGCTGCACGAGCAAGCCCAGCGTGGTGGCCTCCCCCATCGCGAACTTCCCGTTGCTGCCCGCAGGCGTCGACCCGGCGCTGAAGACCGAACCGATCGTCACGATCCCCGCTGGTGCGGTCCCGACGAAGACTGAGGTCAAGGACATCGTGGTTGGCAACGGCGCGACTGTCGGAGCGCACGACAGCGTGACCGTCAACTATCTCGGCCTCAACTACGTCGACTGCTCCGAGTTCGATTCGTCCTGGTCACGAGACCAACCGGCGACGTTCTCTCTCGACGGCGTCGTGCCTGGTTTCTCCAAGGGCATCGGCGGCGACTCGGCAAGCGGCATCGCCCCGATGAAGGTCGGCGGCCGCCGCGAGATCATCGTCACCCCGACGGACGGATACGGCACTGCTGGCTCCGGTTCGATCAAGCCCAACGAAGAGTTGGTCTTCGTCGTCGACGTGCTTGCAGCGTCAGCGCCGAGCCCCAGCGCGACGGCGTCCGGCTCTGGCAGCGCAGTACCGCCTGCTGCCAGCCCGAGCGTCACACCGAGCACCAGCCCGGAGGCGTCCGCGACACCGAGCCCGACCGCGACGTCGAGTTAGCCGTCGATGCCGTACGCGCCTGGCTTCAGGCGCGTGCGGTGCTGGTCACCCGATAGGCGTCGTAGACGCCGTCGACAGCTTTGACTGCCTTCAAGACGTGCCCCAAGTGCTTGGGATCGCCCATCTCGAAGGTGAAGCGATTCACGGCGACGCGGTCGCGTGTGGTGGTCACCGACGCGGCGAGGATGTTCACGTGCTGGTCGGAAAGCACCTGTGTGAGGTCGGCGAGTAGCCGGCTGCGGTCGAGGGCTTCAACCTGGACGACGACAAGGAATACCGACGCCGCGCCTGGCGCCCATTCGACCTCGACCAGGCGATCAGGCTCGTGCTCGGCCAGGCTGACCATGTTGTCGCAGTCGAGGCGATGCACCGACACGCCGTTGCCCCGGGTAACGAATCCCTTGATGGCATCGCCCGGAACCGGCGTGCAGCAGCGCGCCAGCTTCACCCAGATGTCGGTGGCGCCTCGCACCACCACGCCAGGATCGCCGGACGAGCGCAGCGGACGCCGCGGACCAGTCGTGTTGGGATTGATGGTCTCGGCGAGGTCCTCGACCGCGCCTTCTTCGCCACCACGGGCAAGCAACAGCCGCTGGACGACGGTTTGTGCCGTCACATGTCCCTCGCCGACCCCCGCATAAAGACCGGAGACGTCGGCGTAGTGCATCTCGTGGGCAAGGTTGCCCAACGCATCGTCGGACAGCAGCCGTTGCAACGGAAGACCCTGCTTGCGCATCGCACGTGCGATCGCCTGCTTGCCATCTTCGATGGCGTCCTCACGCCGTTCCTTGGCGAACCACTGGCGAATCTTGGTGCGCGCCCGCGGGCTCTTCACGAACGCAAGCCAGTCGCGGCTCGGGCCGGCGTTTTGCGCCTTGGACGTGAAAATCTCGACTGCGTCGCCGTTATCGAGGGTGCTGTCGAGCGGCACCAGCCGCCCGTTCACGCGGGCACCGATACATCGGTGCCCCACCTCGGTGTGCACGGCGTAGGCAAAGTCGACTGGTCCTGAACCTTGCGGCAGCGCAAGCACATCGCCCTTGGGCGTGAAGACGTAGACCTCGGCGCCTTGGATGTCGAACCGCAGCGACTCGAGGAACTCACCGGGGTCAGCGGCTTCTTTCTGCCAGTCGAGCAACTGCCGCAGCCACGCCATGTCGTTGCCGGTCGACGCCGACTCGACGCCGCCCGCGGAGTCTTCTTTGTACTTCCAGTGCGCGGCGATCCCGTACTCCGCGCGCCGGTGCATCGCTTGGGTGCGAATCTGCAGCTCGACGGGCTTGCCGTCGGGGCCGATCACTGTTGTGTGCAGTGACTGGTAGAGGTTGAACTTAGGCATGGCGATGAAGTCTTTGAACCGACCCGGAACCGGGTTCCAGGTTGCGTGCACGATGCCCAGTGCGGCGTAACAATCGCGGACCGAGTCGACGAGCACGCGCACGCCGAGCAGGTCGTAGATGTCGTTGAGGTCGCGGCCGCGCACGATCATCTTCTGGTAGATCGAGTAATAGTGCTTCGGTCGGCCAGTGACCGTCGCCTTGACTTTCGCATTTCGTAGCTGGCTGTTGACCTGCTCGATCACACCGGCGAGGTAGGTGTCGCGACTAGGCGCGCGATCAGTGACAAGCCGAACAACCTCTTCGTAACGCTTGGGGAACAGGTTCGAAAACGACAGATCCTCGAGCTCCCACTTCAACGTGTTCATGCCCAGCCGGTGCGCCAGCGGTGCGTAGATCTCCAGCGTCTCGCGAGACTTCTGCTCCTGCTTCTCGACGGGGAGATAGCGCAACGTGCGCATGTTGTGCAGCCGGTCGGCCAGCTTCAGCACGAGCACACGAGGGTCGCGTGCCATCGCGACCACCATCTTGCGCACGGTCTCCGCGGTCGCCGCGTCGCCGTACTTCACCTTGTCGAGCTTGGTCACGCCGTCGACGAGGGCGGCGACCTCGTCGCCGAAGTCAGCCCGCAGGGTGTCGAGGGTGTACTCGGTGTCTTCGACGGTGTCGTGCAGCAGTGCCGCAACGATCGTCGGCGGGGTCATTCCGAGCTCGGCGAGGATGGTCGCCACGGCGAGCGGGTGGGTGATGTAAGGGTCGCCGCTCTTGCGGAACTGCAGCCGGTGGTGGTGCTCGGCAATGTCGTACGCCCGTTGGATCTCGCGGGTATCTGCCTTCGGGTGGGTCACCCGGATCGACCGGATCAGCGGCTCGAGAACCGCCGATGTCGTCGTCGAGGTGCGGGGCGTGGCGAGGCGGGCCAGCCGGGCCCGCACGCGGCGGCCCCCTGATAGCGAAGTCTCAGAGGGCTCGGCGGTGTCGGCGGCCTCTATGGGCTCGGCGGGCGAAGCGAATTCTGTGGGCTCGGCCGACGAAACGAGCTCGGTCGCTTCGGGCGCGGCGGTCAGTTCCGTCGGTTCGGGGTCAGGGTCGGTTGCTGGCAGGGTGTCGACCTCTGCTACCGCCGGGATGTCCGCAACGGCGACCGAGCCCACAGTTGCTTCGGGGCCTACAGTTGCCTCGGGCACAGGCTCGTCGAGTGCGCGGTCAACGCGCTCCGGAACGGCCCTACTCGGCACTGGTGACCCCTTCGCCTTGGCGAGACCTCAAGTCTACCGGCCGAAAAGGATCGACTCGCCTGCGTCAGACGACGAACAACGCCTGAACCTGGGCGTCAGTGGGTCTCCACTGCCCGGAGTTGTTGCTCTGATCGGTCAACGCAGCTCGCCCCGCGAGGGCGGCGAGCTCGATCAGAAACGACAACCCAACCGTCGTCCCGCCTGCTTGTGCTACCAGGTCGAGGGCTGCGAGTGCCGTGCCTCCGGTGGCGAGTACGTCGTCGACGATGAGCACCCGCTCCCCTGGCGCGAACGCGTCACGATGCACCTCAATCGTGGCGGTCGCGTATTCGAGGGCGTAGCTGCTCTCGAACGTCTCGTGCGGCAACTTGCCCTTTTTGCGCATGGGCACGAAGCCGGCACCGAGGTGGTACGCGACCGGCGCCGCGAGTATGAACCCGCGCGCTTCGATGCCGACGACTTTGTCGACGCTGCCCGGCGCATGCTGGCCAACGAGCGCGTCGACGATCGCCGCGAAAGCCGCCGCGTCTGCCAGCAGCGGGGTGATGTCCTTGAAGAGGATCCCCGGGCTCGGATAGTCGGGAACGTCGCGGACGAACCCGCGAATCAGCTCCTCGACGCTGCTCATCGCCGCCGTTTCTTCCCAGCTGGGCGGCCGCCTTGCCGCCTCGGCGGCGTACCTGGACGTCGAGTGGGCGACGGTGCCCGTGATGCGGCACTTGCCGAGGCAGCGGGCTGCTCAGCGTCCGGCGCGATGGCGCCAGTCGGGTCGTCAGGTGACGTCGGACGATCCTGCACAGCCGTCGCGGTGCCGCCTCCACCGCTGATTGCGCCACCGCCCGCAGCTGCGACCGCGGTTGCCGGGCGCGCCGATGCGCCGCTCCGCGCTGCCACGCGCTTCGACAGCGCGACGTACTGCGGCTCGCGCTCCTTGAAGAGCACCAGCAGTGGCGTCGCGATGAAGATCGACGAATAGCTTCCCGTTGCGAGACCGATGAACAGCGCAAGCGCGAGGTCCTTCAACGACCCGGCACCGAGCAGACCGGCACCAACGAACAGCAGCGACGCCACCGGCAGCAACGCGATGACGGACGTGTTGATCGACCGGACCAACGTCTGGTTCACCGCCAGGTTGGCTGCCTGGGCGTAGGTGTAACGACTGCCGCCCGCGATGGGCCCGGTATTTTCTCTAACCTTGTCGAAGACGACGACAGTGTCGTAGAGCGAGTACCCAAGGATCGTCAACAGCCCGATGACGGTCGACGGCGATACGTCGAACCCGACAAGCGCATAAATGCCAACCGTGACGATGAGGTCGTGGATGAGAGCAATGATCGCCGCCGCGGCCATCTTCCACTCGTAATGAAAGGACAGGTACAGCACGATCACCAGCAAGAAAATGATCAGGCTTTCGACTGCCTTATGGGTGATCTGCGAACCCCAACTCGAGCCGACCGATTCAAGTGAGACCTGCTGAGTCGTCACCTTGAAATGTGACGTGATGGCGTCAGTGACCTTCGTGATCTCGTCTTGGCTGAGCGGCTTGCTCTCCACCTGGTAGTTAGCGCCGCCGACTCCGACGTTCGACAGGCGCTGCACGACCGGCGATTTCACGCCGGCTGCGGTCGTGACGTCGGTGACTTGACTCACCGAGAATCCCTTGTCAGGGAAGGTGAACTGGGTGCCACCCTTGAACTCCAGGCTGAGACTGAGCCCACGAGTGGCGAGGCCAACCAGACCGACGACAATGACGACACCCGAAATCAGCAGCCACCGTCGCCACTTGCCGACAAACTCATACGACGCTTGGCCGGTGTAGAGCTGGTGACCGATCGTACCGAGGCGGCTCATGTCAGACCTTCCTGGCCGGCGTGACGCGCCGTGCAGTCGACGTCGCGGGTCGGAGGCGTTCGACGCCGAGGCGCGCCGCATCTAGACCCGACAAGGGGTGCCCGTCACCGAAGAACTTGGTCCTGGCCAGCAACGTCAGCAATGGCTTGGTGAACAGGAATACCACCACCAGGTCGATGACCGTCGAAAGTCCGAGCGTGAACGCGAAGCCGCGCACGTCGCCGATGGCGAGCCAATACAAGATCGCCGAGGCGATCAGCGAGACCAGGTCGGCGGAGATGATGGTTCGCCGCGCGCGAACCCAACCACGTTCGACAGACGTGCGGAGCGAGTTTCCGTCGCGGACTTCGTCACGTAATCGTTCGAAGAAAACGACAAAGGAGTCGGCTGTCACACCGATCGCGACGATCAATCCGGCGATGCCAGCCAGCGTCAGCGTGTAGCTGATCGCCTTTCCGAGCAAGACGATGATCGGGTACTGGATAGCCGCCGACAGCGCCAAGCTGGTCACCGTCACGAACGACAAACCGCGGTAATAGAAGAACGAGTAGAACAGCACCAGGATGAGTCCGATGCCACCGGCGAGCAGGCCGGCCTTCAACTCGTTGCTGCCAAGCGTCGCCGAAATCGTCTGCGCCGTCTGCTGCTGAAATGCCAGCGGCAGTGCGCCGTACTTCAAGACGTCAGCAAGGTTCGACGCCGTCTTGTGCGTGAACGTACCGGTGATCTGCGTGGGGCCGACGATGGCGCCCTGAATGACCTCAGCGGAGAACACGTTCGAGTCCAGGACGATCGCGGTTGCCGTGCCGACGTGCGCCGCGGTGAACTTCGCCCACGTGCTGGCAGCACCGGATTTGAAGGTTAGTTCGACGTCCCACTGGGTGCCGGTCTGCGTGTCGAGCTGCGCGGACGCCGTCGAGACGTCCTTGCCGAGGATCAGGGTCGGGTGCAACAGGTACTTGAAGTACACCGTTGAACCGTCGGGATTGCCGCACGTCACAAGGAACTTGCTCGGGTCATCGACGCGCAGACCGCCTTGCTGGTTCGCCGGCAACGAGCAGTCGAGCTTCGCGTAGGCAGCGAGCTCCGCCGCAGACGGCGTGGTCTCCGGCGTTGCAGTCCCCGTGCTTGGCGAGGCGGCCGCCGACGGGCTGGCCGACGCTACCGGCGACGCCGCCGACACCGCGGACGCTGTCGCCGACGGTGACACCGATGCTGATGCAGGACCTGCGCTCGCCGCCGCTCGCACGAACCCGGCTGGCTGAGCGTGGACCGCCGACGTATCACCTGGCACGCCGAGCGCCTTCGGACTGGACGACGGGGCAGCCGACGGTGACGTCGTGGGCGACGGCGTCGGGGTGGCAGAGGTCGATGCCGACGGCGAGGTGGTCACTGTGGCCGACGGCGAAGCCGAGCCTGGCGGGGCCGAACTCGTGACCGTCGGGGTCGTCGAAGTGGTGTCTTGGACATCGGTACCGGTGAGACCGGAGTCGCTGGTCTCGTAGACCTGCCGGATGCTCAGCAACGCGGTCTCGCCGATGTTCTTGAGCACGCCCGAGGTGTCCTTGCCGGGCACCGAGATCACGACATCCTTACCCTCGAGCTTCACCTCGGCGCTGCTCACGCCAAGGCTGTTTACCCGGTTCGCCAGGATGTTCTTGGCCGTGTTGAGGTCGCCGTTGGTGACTTTGACACCCGTCGTCGACTTTGGCTCGAGGGTGACCGTGGTGCCACCACGCAGGTCGAGGCCCAGCGCCGGCGAGTACCGACCACCGAGCGCCATCAGCCCGTAAAGCACGGCAAGAAGCAGTAGGACCAGCAACAGGGGACGCCCTGAACTGGACCTCTTGGCAGGTGGCACCTGAAATCTCCCTGTCAGACCTACGGACTGCTAATGGACACTGCGGTTAATGCGGACTGCGAGCGTTTGGGTAGTGCCTAACACCACATTGTTGCAGCGGAACGCCCGGACCACCGTCGAGGCAGGCCTGTGCTCGTACGGATTAGGCCTGAGGAACGGCCCCGGAACCTGTGTCGTTCCCCGGATGATCTTCGCGGTTGGAGGGCCGGGCGACCTCGTCGGGCGGTACCTTGTCCGGCGGCTCCTTGTCCGGCGGCACCTTGCCGGGGGGTAGCGCGTCATGCACCTCGTGGTCGTGACCGTCGTGGTCGTGACCGTCATGATCATCATGGTCGTGATCGTCGTGATCGTCGTGACCGTCGTGATCGTGGCCGTCGTGGCCGTCATGGTCATCGTCCTCGTCGTCCTCGTAGTCATCGTCGAGGTCATCGGGATCGACCAGGTCAGGCACGACGCGCAGCACGGCCGCCTTCGCGTATCGAAGATGAACGCCCTCGGCGGCCTCGAGGATGATCGTGTCGGTCTCGATCTCCACCACGATCGCGTAGAGACCCGACGTGAGCAGCACGCGGCTGCCCGGCTCAACGGCGCGCTGGAGCGCGGCTGCCTGCCGCCGCTTCCGGCCCTGCGGCAAGATGATCAGGACGTAGAAGACCACGAAGATCAGCACTGGCAGCAGAATGCCCACGAGCAACCTTTCGAGCAGTGTGCGAGGCGTTTGCCTCCGCGGCGACGTGTGCGGGGCGAAATACGCGCGGCCGCCCCGGCCGCGCGGCGAAGTCTATGCTGTCCGGCTCGTCAGCCTTGCGCGTCGTCGACGTCTTCGAACAGCGTGGCTGCCGCGATCGCTCCAAGCGAGCCGACCGGTGGCACGAGGCCTAGGTGTCGCCAGCCAGCCGCGGTGGCGACCCGACCACGCGGCGTCCGGACGATGAATCCGGCTCTGAAGAGGAACGGTTCAGCGACTTCTTCGACTGTCTCGGGCTCTTCCCCCACCGCGATCGCCACGGTCGAAAGCCCGACGGGGCCGCCTCCGAACCGCTTCACCAAAGCCTCCAGCACCGCGCGGTCGAGCCGGTCGAGCCCCAGCGCGTCGACCTCGTAGACCGCAAGCGCCGCCTCGGCAACCTCGCGCGTGATGACGCCGTCAGCGCGTACCTCGGCGAAGTCACGCACCCGGCGCAGCAGCCTGTTCGCGATACGCGGTGTCCCGCGGGAGCGGCCGGCGATCTCCGCGCCGCCTTCAGCCATCAATCTGACGTCGAGCAAACCGGCTGACCGATGCAGCACCCGCTCGAGCTCGGCCGGTGCGTAGAAGTCCATGTGCCCGCTGAACCCGAAGCGGTCACGGAGCGGGCCGGGCAGCAGCCCCGCACGCGTCGTGGCTCCGACCAAGGTGAACGGCGCGAGGTCGAGCGGAATCGCGCTGGCGCCTGGACCCTTGCCGACGATGACGTCGACCCGGAAATCCTCCATCGCCATGTAGAGCATTTCTTCCGCTGGGCGCGACATCCGGTGGATCTCGTCGAGGAACAGCACCTCGCCCTCAGTGAGCTGCGTGAGGACGGCGGCCAGATCGCCCGCGTGCTGGATCGCCGGGCCACTGGTGATGCGTAGCGGCGCATTCATCTCGGCCGCAATGATCATGGCCAGGGTGGTCTTGCCTAGGCCAGGAGATCCCGACAGCAGCACGTGGTCGGCCGGCCGGCCGCGACGCCGAGCGCCGTCGAGGATCAGCGAGAGCTGCTCACGCACCCGCTCCTGGCCGACGAACTCCCCCAGGTTGCGTGGACGCAGCGCAGCGTCGACCAACCGGTCTTCGACATCCGAGCGCGGGTCGACAAGGTCGCTGCCGCCGACGACTTCGATGCTGTCGGCGATTTCGATGCCGTCAGCGTGCACGTCCGCAGGTGACTGTTCGGTCATACGCGCGCGCCGCCCAGTGACCGCAGCGCCTGGCGCAGCAGCACCCCGACGTCGGGCGCGTCGCCCGCCACCACCATCGCGTCAGCGTCGCCGGCGACCGCCTGCACCGCGTCGTCCGCCTCGCGAACGGAATACCCGAGACCGAGCAGCGCGCCGTGCACGCTCCCACGCCAGCTGGCGCTGCTGCCGCCCGGCAGGACGACGACGTCTTCGGTGAGCGTCGCACCGGCGAGCTTGTCCTTGAGTTCGAGGACGATGCGCTGCGCAGTCTTGCGACCGATGCCAGGCACCAGCGAAAGCGTCGCGAAGTCGTCGGTCGCAACCGCTCGGCGCAGCGCCGACGGGGGGTGAACGCCGAGCATGGCTTGAGCGAGCCGGGGTCCGACGCCGGTCGCCGTCTGCAGCAGTTCGAAGACCATGCGCTCGTCGTCGTCGGCGAATCCGTACAGCGTCAACGAGTCTTCGCGCACGACCAACGACGTCGCGAACCGCGCGGATTCACCGACCCGCACCCGCGAGATCGCTGTGGGTGCGCAGTAGACCTGAAGCCCAAAACCACCGACCTCGACGACCACAGAGTCGGGAGCGATTGAGGCGACTCGGCCAGCAACGAACGCGATCATCGGCTACTTCCCGTCCTTACGGCCGCCGCGCTCGCAGCTGCCGCAGAGGCTGCTGCCACAGTGGCACTGCGCAGGTTCGCGTTTTCGAGCGCAATGCTCACCTTGGCACTTGCAGCGCCTCGCCACACCTCGCAAATCGCGAGTGCGAGCGCGTCGGTCGCATCAGCCGGGGCAACCAAACCAGGAGCCGCTAGCAACTTGCGGACCATGAACGCCACCTGCTCCTTGCCGGCGCGGCCCTGGCCGGTGACAGCGGCTTTGACCTCACTTGGTGTTCGCAAGGCGACCGGGATGCCCCGGCGCGCGGCGCAAGTGATAGCGACGGCGGCGGCCTGCGCGGTGCCCATGACTGTGCGCACATTGTGCTGGCTGAAGACCCGCTCGACCGCGATCACGTCGGGTCGATGCCGGGCGATCCACGCCTCGAAACCGACCTCGAGGGCGAGTAGCCGCGCCCCGATGTCGGCATCAGATGGCGTCCGCAAGACGTCGACCTCGACCAAGCTCACCCGGCCGCCCCCTGCGCTGTCGACGACGCCGATGCCGCAGCGGGTCAGCCCTGGGTCGACGCCAAGCACCCGTATCGAACGCATGTTCGGAAGCGTAGCGGCGCCCGCGCCTCGTTCGGCGCAGCGACGCACCCGCACCTTCCCCTTCCCGACTTCGCACCCCTCCCGTTTGCGACGTCGCATCGAGTGGTTGTGCTTTACGGCCGACAGCGCCCAATTCACAGCCACCAGGGATGCGAAGTTGTGCACCGCAGTACATCTGCCCCGTTCTTGGTCGACGGCACCGCTCATCGTCGTCTCATGGCGGACGTCGAGGGGTTGAGGACACGCGCGGACCAACGGTCCGTCCTTCCGCAGGCAAGCCGTCCGTTCACCTACACCGACGCAATCAACGCCGGCTACACCCGCGGGATGATCAGGCACCTCGTCAGCACAGGCCGGTGGCGGATGCTCCGACGCGGCATCTTGTGTGCGGCGTTGCTATCTGAACGATCCGACCCTCTATGGCTGTACGCAGCCGCCGCGCTACTCGTCATGACCGCGGGAGCGGCAATAAGTCACGAGACCGCAGGGACCCTGTGTGACCTGCCGGTCAGCCGCGAAATGTCGGTCGGAGCAGCAACCCCACTGGTGTACCTGACACGGTCGCGGACCTCGCGACATGGGCGCCACACCCACCCAGGGATCATCGAGCGCGCTGCATCCCTGCCCGACTCTCACGTCGGGTATCGCCACGGGCTGCTGATGACCACCGCAGCTCGAACGGTCATCGATCTCGCGCGGTCTTATCCATACTCCGCAGGGGTGGCACTGGCTGACGCCGCGCTCCATCTCGAACTGACGACGCATGCTGGGATGGTCGCCGTCCGAGATGCATGTGAATCCTGGCCCGGCATCCAACGCGCAGCGCAGGTCATCGACTTCGCCGATGGGGCGGCCGAAAGTCCACTCGAGTCACGGTCGCGGGTCACGTTTGCGCTCGGCGGCCTACCCGCGCCGATCCTGCAGGCCGTAATCCTGCTCAGAGACGGCGGTCGTGCGCGGGTTGACTTCCTCTGGACGAAGTGGCGGGTCATCGGGGAGGCCGACGGCCGCCTGAAGATCCAACGTCCTGCGGACCTCTGGGCAGAGAAACTGCGGGAAGACGCCCTGCGCGAATTGGGCTACGAGGTTGTCCGGTGGACGTGGGATGAGATCGTCAACCACCCAGAGATAGTCGTGGCCCGCATCCTCCGCGCGATCGCCCGGGCTGAACTGCGCGCATAGCCCACGGAGTGAGTTTGGCGTGATTGTCACGATGCCAGCTCGTTCCCGCGCCGACTTCGCATCTCGAGTGGTCGCGTTTGTGCCGCCCAGGCTGCGAATTCACGACCACTCGGGCTGCGAAGTCGGGAGCCTGGACGGTTACGCCTCGGCTAGGACGTCGTCGGAGATGTCGAAGTTGGCGTAGACATTCTGCACGTCGTCGCAGTCCTCGAGCGCTTCGACGAGCCGCAACACCTTGCGAGCCGTGTCGTCGTCGAGCTCGACGGTCACGCTCGGCAGCCACGAGATCTCGGCCGACTCGTACTCGATACCCGCGGCCTTCAGAGCCGCCCGCACGGCAGCGAGGTCGGTCGCCTCGCTGATGATCTCGAAGGAGTCGTCGAGGTCATTGACTTCCTGCGCGCCGGCATCCAACACGGCGAGCAACACGTCGTCCTCGCTGAGCTTGTTCTTGGGCACGAGCACGACGCCCTTGCGGTTGAACAGATACGCGACCGAGCCTGGGTCGGCGAGGTTGCCACCGCCGCGGGTCATAGCCGTGCGCACCTCGGACGCCGCCCGGTTGCGGTTATCGGTCAGGCATTCGATCAGCATCGCGACGCCGCCAGGCCCGTAGCCCTCGTAGGTGATCGGCTCCCAGTCGGCGCCGCCAGCCTCAAGCCCGGCACCGCGCTTGACGGCCCGGTCGATGTTCTCGTTGGGTACCGACGAACCCTTCGCCTTCGCGATCGCGTCGGCGAGCGTCGGGTTGCCAGACACGTCGGCTCCGCCTGTTCGCGCGGCGACCTCGACGTTCTTGATCAGCTTGGCGAAGAGCTTGCCGCGCCGCGAGTCGATGACGGCCTTCTTGTGTTTGGTGGTCGCCCACTTCGAGTGCCCACTCATGGCCGCTCCTTCAGATGTTCGCGAACAACTTCGACGAAAAGCGCGTGAACGCGGTGGTCCCCCGTGAGTTCCGGATGGAAGGCGGTCGCTAGCAAGACGCCCTGCCGGACGGCGACGATCCTACCCGCGCCGCCGCCAGCCTCGGAGTCGTCAGCTCCGGAGTCGTCCGGCACCCGAGCGAGCACCTCGACCGAGGGCCCGACGTTCTCGACCCACGGCGCGCGAATGAACACAGCATGAAACGGCTCGCCCTCGATGCCATCGAGTGCGACCGAAGCCTCGAACGAGTCGACCTGGCGACCGAAGGCGTTGCGCCGGACTGTGATGTCGAGACCGCCGAGAGTCAACTGGCCTTCGATGCCGTCGACCAGGCGATCCGCCAGCATGATCATGCCGGCACATGACCCGTAGACCGGCATCCCGGCATCCACCCGCTTGCGCAGTGGTTCGAACATGTCGAAGGCGACGGCCAGCTTGTACATCGTCGTCGACTCACCGCCCGGAATGACGAGTGCATCGACGGCATCAAGCTCGGTCGGACGGCGAACCGCTGACCCGATGGCGCCGGCGGCCTCAAGACCGGCGAGATGTTCGCGAACATCGCCCTGGAGCGCCAGGACGCCAACCCGAGGGGTGATCACCAACCTCGGGTGGCCAGCCGGTGGTCGACCGGGACGTCGGCGACGTTGATGCCGACCATCGCCTCGCCCAATCCGCGCGACACCTTCGCCAGGACGTCGGGGTCGTCGAAGAAGGTGGTGGCCTTCACGATCGCCTCGGCGCGCTGTGCTGGGTTGCCCGACTTGAAAATGCCGGAGCCGACGAACACGCCCTCTGCTCCGAGCTGCATCATCATCGCGGCGTCGGCGGGCGTCGCGATGCCACCCGCAGTGAACAGGACGACGGGGAGCTTGCCGGCCTCGGCAACCTCGCGCACGAGCTCGTAAGGCGCCTGAAGTTCTTTCGCAGCAACGTAAAGCTCGTCCTCGGGCAGCGACGACAAGCGCCGGATCTCGTCACGGATCTGCCGCATGTGCCCCGTAGCGTTCGACACGTCGCCGGTGCCTGCTTCGCCCTTCGAGCGGATCATCGCCGCGCCTTCAGTGATGCGCCGCAACGCCTCGCCGAGACTTGTCGACCCGCACACAAACGGAACGGTGAACGCCCACTTGTCGATGTGATGGCTGTAGTCGGCCGGCGTGAGAACTTCGGACTCGTCGACGTAATCGACGCCGAGCGACTGGAGAATCTGCGCCTCCACGAAGTGGCCGATGCGCGCCTTTGCCATGACCGGGATCGACACCGCAGCGATGATCGCCTCGATCAGATCGGGGTCGCTCATGCGCGCGACGCCACCCTGCGCCCGGATGTCGGCGGGCACCCTCTCGAGCGCCATGACCGCTACCGCACCGGCGTCCTCGGCGATCTTGGCCTGGTCAGCCGTGACGACGTCCATGATGACGCCACCCTTGAGCATCTCGGCCATACCGCGCTTGACGCGGACGCTGCCCTTGAGGGCAGCACGGTCGGACGGCGATGCGCTGGCGTTTTCAGTAGGCGCTGACTCGCTGGACAAGGGAAAGGACCTCTCAAGGCAGCCTGATGTAAGGAAATGCTGCGTTCAGTCTACGTCCGGCGCGACATCGGCCGCCTCGGCATTCCCGTCGGTATCCGTACCGCGCCAAGCCTCATCAGCACCGGGCCACGCATCTCCGACCGCCAAATGCGCCGGCGGGGTGTCGTCGATTTCGAAGAAGGTCGGCGGCGGGACGTGGCCGGCGAGGCGCAACCAGCGCACGAGTCGATGGCGGCGAATGGCCAGCGTGGCCGTCACTGCGTCGTTGGAGAACCGTCTGGCCAGCAGCACCTTGGTCGTTGCGGCTTCGAGTTCGGCCAAGAGGGCGAGCCCAGCCGGCTCCTCTGCCAGGGTCTGCGCTTCGTCGGGGTCGTCGAAAGCGGCGCGCAACGCCACCGTGAGGCGGCTCTCGACGACCTCACGATCCGCTTCGTCGCCCGAAGCCGCTCGAGCCTCATGCCCGGCGCTGGCGAGCAACACGCTCGTTGCAGGGTCGAGCAACCCCGACGCAGCGATCTCAAGCGTCACCGCCGCGCGCCGCAGCAGTTGCGCATCAAGCGCCGCGCGCGTGGCGTCGAGGCGGGCGTGCAAACGGTCGAGCCGGTTACTGGTCGCCGTGACGTAGCCAGCAAGCAGCACGAAAACGACGACAAGCCAAAACCACCAGGGCACCTACCGCCTCCCGTACCCACCGCGTCGCGCGAACGGGTCGGGTGCGTCGACCGCGACCGTCTCGTACACGCGCACGATGTCCCGTGCCACGGTCGACCAGTCGTAGCTGCGAGCGGTTGCGCGCCCGAGCACGACGAGGGCGGCGCGCGCATCTGGGTCGTCGAGGAGTTCCGCGGCTTTCAACGCGAGATCGTCGGCATCACCGGTCGCGAACAGCTGACCGGACCGCCCGCCGTCCAGCACCGCTCGAAACGCCTCGAGGTCGCTGGCCAGCACCGGGGTGCCAACCGCCATCGCCTCCAGCAACACGATGCCGAAGCTCTCGCCGCCGATGTTGGGCGCCACATAGACGTCGACGGACGCAAGCATGCGCGCCTTGTCGGCATCGCTGACTTGACCGAGCAAGTGCACGCGATCGAAGACATCGGCGGGCAGCGCGTCTCGAATTTCGGCTGGATCGCCTGGTCCGGCTATCAGCAGCCTCAGGCCAGGACGGACTGCGGCGAGCTTCTCGAAGGCGGCAAGCAGAACCGGCAAGCCCTTGCGCGCCTCTTCGAAGCGGCCGAGGAATCCCAGCGCGCCACCCTCGCCTGGCCAGCCGGGAAACGGCTCGACGTTGGCGAACGCGGCCATCGAAACGCCGTTCGGAATCATCACGGCGTCGCCCCCGAGATGCTCGACCAACGTGCGCCGTGCGGCCTGCGACACCGCAATGCGCGCGCTGATCTTTTCCAGTGCGGTTTGCAGAATCGGGTAGGCGGCCGCGAGCGTTCGAGCCCGTTGCACGGACGTATGGAATGTCGCCACCAGCGGGCCGTCGAATGACCAGGTAGCTAGCAAAGACAAACTCGGCGTGGTCGGCTCGTGAACGTGCACGACGTCGAAGTCGCCCTCGCGCAACCACCTGCGAACGCGCCGGGCGGATAACGGACCGAACGCCATGCGGGCGACGGCACCGTTATAGGGCACGGGCACGGCGCGTCCGGTCGACACGATGTAGGGCGGCAAAGCTGCCTCGTCGTCAGCAGGCGTGATGACTGACACATCGTGCCCGAGGCCGATAAGCGCGAGCGCCAGGTCGTGCACGTGCGCCTGCACTCCCCCTGGGACGTCCCACGTGTAGGGGCAGACCAGGCCGACCTTCACCCGCGCGCCCGGACGTCGGCCAACCAGAACGGCTGGAGCATGTGCCAGTCCGCCGGGTGTGCAGCGATCCCTTCGGCGAATCGATCCGCCAGCGCTTGTGTCATCGCGGCTATCTTGGCCCGCTTGTCACCTTCGGTGGGCGGCTTTATTTCCTCGCGCATCCAGCCGCACCAGCTGCCGCCCGGGCCACCCTCATCGCTGTACCAAAGACAGGCCGGGAGCAACGCCGCGCCGGTCGCCAGCGCAAGGGACGCCGGGCCGGCGGGCATCATCGCGCGCTCGCCGAAGAAGGACACTTCGACACCGCCGTCCCCGAACTCCCTATCGGCCACGAGACACAGCGTCTTGCCGGCCCGCAGCCGAGCGAGCAGCAGGGCGAACGTCGTCCGGCCGCCACCGGTCAGCGGCAGCACCTCCATGCCGACCTGCTGCCTCGCTTCGACAAACCTGTCGAACAACTCCTCGGGCTTCAGGCGCTCGGCCACGGTGGTGAACGGGTATCCCCGCAGCACCAACCACGCGCCAGCGTGATCCCAGTTCCCGCTGTGCGGCAGGGCCAGCACGACGCCCCGCCCGTCGGCGAGGGCCTCCGCCAGGAACTCCTCGCCCTCGAAAATCATCCGGCCGAGAATCCGTTCGCGCGAAAATGCCTGCAGCCGGAAGAACTCCAGCCAGTAGCGGCCATAGGAACGCATCGCCCGCCGGGTCAACGCAGCGAGCTCAGCCGCGGGCACCGTCGAGCCCACCACCCGTCGCAGGTTGCGCTCAAGCTGCTGGACGCTGCGGCCGTGCCGCCGCCAGATCATGTCCGCGATAACTCGAAAGATCGGCCGCAGTAATCCTTCGGGCAGGACCCTGGCTAGCGTCGCGCCGGCGATGAAGCCACGCGTACGCCATCGATCACGGCGAGAGACCTGCGTGTCGGTCACGAATCCTGCGCTGTGGGGACGACTGTGGGGACGGCTGTGGTGGACGGCGGGGGTGACGGCTGTGGTGATGGCGCTCGCCTGCCGGTAGACGACCGCGAACCGCTGGCACACGGTGATCGCACTCGCCGCCGCGAGCAGCCACAGCCCGATGGCTTGGACGAACGGAATGCCGAGCCCGGACAGGCCAGTTGCGACCAGGATGACGATTGTGCGCTCCGTGCGTTCGGCGATACCGACATCGGCACGCAACCCAAGACCCTCGGCCCGCGCCCGGGTGTAGGAGACCAGGTTGCCGGCGATCAGGCAGAAGATGCACAGACCGAGCAAGATCGGTTGGTCGTCGCGGGCGAACCACCAGATCAGACCGGCGAACACTGCGGAGTCGGCAAGGCGATCCAGGCTCGAGTCAAGGAACGCGCCCCACGGACCGGTGATGCCTCGGGCCCTGGCCAGTGCGCCGTCGACCAGATCTGACAGCACGAAGATCGTGATCGCGAAGGATCCCCAGAAGAGCCAGCCCCGCGGGTAACAGATCAGCGCCGACGTGCAGACCCCGAGAGCGCCAATCGCCGTAACCAGGTTGGGGCTGACTCCGGCGCTCGCGAGCGCCTGGCCGAGCGGACCGAGCACGCGCTGCAGCGGAATCCGCGCACGCTTGAGCATGTCCGTCCGTTTCGCCGTCCACCGAGAGGTGCTGGGCTGACCTGGCCATCGTAGCGAGGAGCGTGCAATCGCCCGCCCGCCACGCCCGGCGCCCGCCTCGAGCCCGACCCGCTGCAGGCCCGTTAGGCGCGCCGCCGATGCTCACCCCGCCAACCTCTTGTGGCAACGAATCTGCAGGTACAGAGTCGACTCCTAAACCTCAATGCTGAGGAGGCGTGACCCATGTCAGACAAAGCGACTGGTCCCGCAGGAGCCGCCGGCACAGCACCGACGGCCGACCAGCCAAGCAAAATCCGCAACGTCGTTCTGGTCGGCCATTCCGGAGCCGGGAAGACCACGCTCGTCGAGGCCCTTCTCGTCGCGACCGGCACGATCCCACGAGCCGGTCGGGTCGAGGACGGCACTACGACGACCGACTTCGAAGACGCTGAGGTGCGTCATCAAAGATCGGTCTCGCTCGCGCTGGCGCCGGTGGAACACGACGGCGTGAAGATCAACCTGCTCGACGCACCCGGCTACGCCGACTTCGTTGGCGACTTGCGTGCCGGGCTGCGGGCAGCCGACGCCGCGCTCTTCGTCATGTCGGCCGTTGACGGCATCGACGGCTCGACGCGCATGCTCTGGGAAGAATGCGCGCAGGTCGGCATGCCGCGTGCGGTTGTCATCACGAAACTGGACTCGCCGCGAGCCGACTTCGAAGCGGTAGTCGGTGCATGTCGGGCGACGTTCGGCAACGGCGTCCTACCTTTGTACGTGCCGGTCCACGGAACAGACGGCGCGATGACGGGATTGCTGGGATTGCTAAGCCGCCAGGTCGGTGATTACAGCACTGGACGTCGTGAGGTGCGGTCTGCCGACGCGGCAGAACTCGAGGCCATCGGAGGTACCCGCGACGAGTTGCTCGAAGGGATCATCGCCGAAAGCGAAGACGAGACGTTGATGGATCGCTACCTCGCTGGCGAAGACATCGATGTGAAGATCGTGATCGAGGATCTCGAAAAGGCCGTTGCTCGTGGATCTTTCTATCCCGTGCTTGGTGTGTGCGGAACCACCGGCATCGGCAGTGCGGAGTTGCTCGAGTTGCTCGCGCACGCATTTCCCTCACCACTCGAGCACCCGTTACCACCGGTGATGCCTCTCTACGGTTCGAAGGTCACCTCGCTCACCTGCGACCCGACTGGGCCGTTGGCCGCCGAGGTTGTCAAGACAACGACCGACCCCTATGTCGGTCGGGTGTCTTTGGTACGCGTCTTCTCCGGAACGCTTCGTCCCGACACCGTCGTGCATGTGTCGGGCCACGGGATGGCCGAGCGCGGTCACGAAGACCATGACGTCGACGAACGCGTCGGCACGCTGAGCTCTCCCCTGGGCAAGACGCACCGACCGGTCACGCAGTGCATCGCCGGCGACATCTGCGCAATAGGCAAGCTCGCGCGCGCAGAGACGTCGGACACCTTGTCGGACAAGGAGCACGCGCTGCTGCTGAGCCCGTGGGATATGCCGGAGCCTCTGCTCCCAGTTGCTGTACGCGCAAAGTCCAAGTCGGACGAGGACAAGCTTTCGCAGGGACTCGGTCGCCTCGCCGCCGAAGATCCGACGTTGCGACTCGAGATGAACTCAGAGACCCACCAGCTGGTCTTGTGGTGCATCGGCGAAGCGCATGCCGAGGTTCTGCTCGACAGGCTGAAGAACAAGTACGGCGTTGAGGTCGAGCAAGTGCCGCTGCGGGTACCCATGCGCGAGACCTTCGGCTCGAAGGTCGTCGCGCACGGACGTCATGTGAAGCAATCCGGCGGTCACGGTCAGTTCGGCGTCTGCGACATCGAGATCGAGCCGCTCCCCCAAGGCGCGGGCTTCGAGTTCATCGACAAGGTGTTCGGCGGCGCGGTACCGCGCCAGTTCATCCCGTCCGTCGAGAAGGGGGTGCGGGCCCAGATGGACCGAGGCGTCGCAGCCGGCTATCCCCTCGTCGACCTGCGCGTCACCTTGACCGACGGAAAGGCGCACTCGGTCGACTCGTCCGACATGGCTTTCCAGATGGCCGGTGCACTGGCGATGAAAGAGGCCGCGAAGACCGGGCAGATCCTGCTGCTGGAACCTGTCGACCAGGTCAACGTGTTGGTGGGCGACGATTACGTCGGCGCAGTGATGAGTGATCTCTCGGGACGCCGTGGGCGCGTCACCGGTACCGAGCCGATTGGTTCGGGTCGAACGCTGATCCACGCCGAGGTTCCGCAGGTCGAGATTTCCAGGTACGCCATCGATTTGCGGTCTCTCTCGCAAGGCACCGGAACCTTCACGCGGCACAACCTGCGCTACGAACCGATGCCGCCGCAGCTCGCCACGAAGGTGATGGCCGCTCATAAAGAGGAGTAAGCCCCGGCCCGCGTAACCGCCACCGCCTAAGCTGCATGACGTGTACATCCCGGCGCACTTTGCAGCAGCCGATCTCGAGGAGATCGTGGCGTTCGTCGAGCACGTTGGCGCGGCCGACTTCGTCACGTTCGACGGCGCCGAACTGACCTCCAGCCTGCTCCCGGTGATCTGGGACAGATCGGTTGGTGAACACGGGCGGCTACTTGCCCATCTCGCATTGGCCAACCAGCAATGGAAAACGGCGCTACCCGATGTGCCGGCGCTCGCGATCGTGCATGGCCTGCAGGCGTACATCTCGCCTACGTGGTACGCGTCGACGGCAGAGCATGGACGTGTCGTGCCGACCTGGAACTACCAAGCAGTTCACTTCACCGGCGTCCTGACGTTTCATCCGGACCCTGAGTGGCTGCGCGGCGTCGTCAAGCAACTGACTGACAAGTACGAGGCGCATCGCCCGGATCGCTGGTTGGTCGAGGACGCGCCCGACGCATACATCGAGGGTCAACTGCGCGGGATCGTCGGAGTCGAGATGGCGATCACGAAGGTCGAGGCGAAGAACAAGCTGAGCCAAAACCGCAGCATGGCAGACCAACTAGGCGCCATCGAGGGCCTGCTGAGCGAGCCTGATCCGCAAGCCGAAGAGATCGCCGCCGTGATGCAAGCCCGCATTGCTGGGCAGGTCTCGGAAAGCTAGATCTGCGGCCACGCGGCGGCGAACAGTTCGCGTGTCTCGTGAAGTAACTGCGGCAGCACTCTGGTGTGACCGACGATCGGCATGAAGTTGCTGTCGCCTCCCCACCGCGGGACGATGTGCTGATGCAGGTGGGCCGCAATGCCCGCGCCCGCGACGGATCCGAGATTCATCCCGACGTTGAATCCCTGCGCACTGCTGACCTCTCGGATCATCGTGATGGCACGTTGCGTGAAAGCCACGAACTCAGCCGCTTCGTCGACATCGAGGTCAGTGATGTCAGGCACGTGCCGGTACGGGACGACGAGCAGATGGCCTGCGTTGTAAGGATAAAGGTTGAGCACGGCGTAAGTCAGAACACCGCGCGCCACGATCAGCGACTCGGCGTCGGGCAGCGTCGGCGCCCTGCAGAATGGGCAAACCGCCGGGTCGTTCGGATCGCCCGCCGGCTTCGACTCACCGCGGATGTAGGCCAACCGGTGCGGCGTCCAGATGCGATCGAGACCGTCAGGCACCCCGACTGCACCGGACACATCGATATCGCCTGTGCTCACACCTGCACCCGTCGCTCGATCGCGTCACGGATCTCGGCAACAGCGTCGGCGATCGCCACCCCGTTCTTCTGAGTGCCGTCGCGATAACGGAATGACACGGCACCCGCGGCGACATCGTCGTCACCGGCGATCAGCATGAACGGCACCTTCTGCTTCTGCGCATTGCGAATCTTCTTTTGCATCCGGTCGTCGGAGTCATCAACCTCGAACCGGACACCGACCGCCCGCAGCGCGTCGCCGACAGGACCATCGAGATACGGCACGTGCGCGTCGGTGATCGGAATACCGACCGCTTGTACCGGCGCCAACCATGGCGGAAAAGCGCCCGCGTAGTGCTCGGTCAACACGGCGAAGAAGCGCTCGATCGAACCGAACAACGCCCGATGGATCATCACCGGCCGGTGCCGCTCGCCGTCCGCCCCTTGGTATTCAAGCTCGAAGCGCTCCGGCAGGTTGAAGTCGACCTGGATCGTCGACATCTGCCACGTGCGCCCGATCGCGTCGCGGGCCTGGACGGAAATCTTCGGCCCGTAGAAGGCCGCCCCGCCGGGGTCGGGGACAAGTTCGAGGCCCGACTCAGCGGCGACTTCAGCCAGCGTCGCGGTAGCGGTCTCCCATACCTCGTCGTCACCGACAAATTTGTCGGGGTTCTTGGTTGAGAGTTCGAGGTAGAAATCCTCGAGACCGAAGTCGCGCAGCAGGTCGAGCACGAACGTGAGCAGCTTGCGCAACTCGTCGCGCATGTCGTCGATCGTGGTGAAGATGTGCGCGTCGTCCTGGGTCATACCGCGCACCCGAGTCAGGCCGTGGATCACGCCCGACTTCTCGTAGCGGTAAACCGTGCCGAACTCGAACATCCGCAGCGGGAGTTCGCGGTACGAGCGACCGCGCGCACGGTAAATCAAAATGTGCATCGGGCAGTTCATCGGCTTGAGGTAGTAGTTCGTGCCGCCGTCGAGCTCCATGGGCGGATACATGCCATCGGAGTACCAGTCGAGATGGCCGGAGATCTCGTAGAGCTTGCCCTTGGTGATGTGCGGGGTGTTGACGAACTCGTACCCCGCTTCGAGATGCTTGGCGCGGGAGTAGTCCTCCATCTCCTTGCGGATCACCCCGCCCTTGGGGTGGAAGACCGCCAGCCCAGAGCCGAGCTCGTCGGGAAAGCTGAAGAGGTCGAGCTCGAGCCCGAGCTTGCGGTGGTCGCGCTTCTCAGCCTCGACCAACATGGCGAGGTAGGCCTTCAGCGCGTCACGCGATTCCCACGCGGTGCCGTAGATCCGTTGAAGCTGCGGGTTCTTCTCACTGCCCCGCCAGTACGCCGCGGCGCTGCGCATCAGTTTCAGCGCGGGGATCGCTCGGGTGCTGGGAATGTGCGGGCCCCGGCACAGGTCTTTCCACGCCAACGAACCATCGCGCCGGATGTTGTCATAGATCGTCAGCTCGCTGCCGCCGACCTCGACGCTCTCGTCGTCGGCAGTACCGCCCTTCAACCCGATCAGCTCGAGCTTGAACGGCTCATCGGCGAGCTCGACACGAGCGTCGTCGTCGCTGACCACCCGACGCTTGAAGATCTGGTCTTCCTTGACGATCTCGAACATCCGCTTTTCGATCCGCGCCAGGTCGTCGGGTGCGAAGGGCTGGTGTGGCGCGAAGTCGTAATAGAAGCCGTTCTCGATGGGCGGCCCGATTCCGAGCAAGGTGCCGGGAAACAGATCCTGCACGGCTTGCGCCATGACATGTGCGGTGGAGTGCCGCAGGATTGAGCGGCCGTCAGGAGAGTCGACCGCAACCGGCTCAACGACATCACCGGCGCTGACGACCGCCGCCAGATCACGCAGCTCGCCGTTGATCCGGGCCGCCACGGTGGTGCGGTCTGGGCCAGCGTCACCCTGCAGGAGATCGCCCGCCGTCATATCGGCGGGCACGCTACGAGCGGCGCCAGCGACGGTGACGGTGATCTCGGACACGGAGGCTCCCTGAGGCATCGGAGGATGAGGCTCCGATGCTAGCGAGCCCTAGGACAGCGGTGCCGGCAGTTGATCGGCGGGCGCGCGGTCGGCCATTGTCGGGAACGCTGGTAGCAGCACGCTGCGCTTCAGTTCCGACTTCATCACGCCGGTCGAGGTCATGCCCGAGCGACCGGCGAGGAACTCCACGGCATGTCGGACCGAGCGGCGGGCCTCGGCCAGGGTTGGCGCGGACAACCGATGGACGACGGCCAGGTCGGCGTTACCTGAAGCAACGACGGTGAACATGCAGGCCCAACCCTCGGACTCTGACGCCCTCAAACGGGTATGGCGTGCCACGACCTGCCCGATTCCTGGCAAATCGAACTCGTCAACAACCGCTCCGGCTTCCACGCGCATCCCAAGATCATGGCTTCGATGCTGGGGGCGCGATAGCGCCCGTTTGGGCTAGTCCCTCGGTCGAACGTATGGCGTCGAGTGGCATGAATTCGCAAGGCCCTCCATGGTGGGCCGGGCGGCCGCAGACCAACCCGTCCTGAAGGTTCTCCAGACCACACCCGCCTGCACCCGCAACGTCGTCCACGATGTTCGCATTGTGAGTTTCGATACGCCGGTTCGTCATGATTCCAGTTAATGGGTTGTGATCTGTGGCGACTAGGGACGATGGTCGGCGTTCGATGGGACTTCGGGCCAACGCCCATCCCGTCATGCTCTAAGTCGGACCGACAAGCTCGCCTGCCGCGGCGGCAAAGAGCTGGGTGTGCAGGTCGACGTCGGCCCTTGTGGTCGCGGGGCACATGAGGGCCATGTTGTGGAAGGGCGTGATGAGGACGCCTCGATTCAACAGGCTGAGGTGGAAGTACTCGTCGAGCTCATCGTCGCCCGCTGCTGCCGATGCGCTGCCGCCACGTGGGGCGGGTGAGACGAAGCGGTATTCGGCGCGGGCGCCGAGTTGGCTGACGGACCACGCGACGCCGGTGCGGTCGATCGTTCGCTGAACCCCTCGGGTGAATCGCGTGGCGAGGTCGACCATCGCGGCGAACGCGTCCGCGGTCAGGACGTGCTCGAGGGTCGCCCGCATTGCCGTGACCGAGAGGGCGTTGCCCGCCAACGTGCCGCCGACTCCCCCGACGTCGACCAGATCCGCTTCCGGGTGCTCCTCGACTCTCTGCCGCACGTCGTCGCTGAGGCCGTAGGCGCCGCACGGGATCCCGCCGCCAATGCTCTTGCCGATGACGAAGATGTCGGGCTGCAGCTCCCAGAGCTTGGTTGCGCCACCTGGTCCAGCCGAGAACGTGTGCGTCTCGTCGATCATCAGGAGCGCGCCATACTTCGTAGCGAGCCCGCGCAGACCGGCCATGAATCCTGGCTCGGGGAGCACGATGCCGATATTCGTGAGCGCTGGCTCGGTCAAGATCGCAGCCACGTCGCCGTGCGCGAGGGCCATCTCGACGCTCGCGAGGTCGTTGAACTCAGCGACCCTCGTGGTCACATCGAGCGGCACGGGCGCCCCGACGTTGCCGGGCCGCGACACAGTCGCGCCATGCTCGTCCGTGATGGCGAAGGCCTCGTCGACCGACCCGTGGTAGCAGTAGTTGAAGATCAGGATCTTCCGCCGTCCGGTCGCCAGCCGCGCGAGCCTGATTGCCCAGCGGTTCGCATCGGTCGCCGTCAGGGTGAATGACCAGTGCGCGACGCCGAACCTGCGGGTCAACTCGGCGCCCACCCACTCGGCGTCCGCTGTCGGAAGCATGGCGGTGATCCCCCGCCGCATCCGATCGCTGACCGCGTCAACCGTTGGTCGCGGGCTGTGCCCCGCCATCGCCCCGGTGTCACCGAGCGCAAAGTCGACGTACTCGCGCCCGTCCACATCGACGACCCGGTTTCCACTCGCACTGTCGAGGTAGAGCGGGAAGCCGCCGCTCCACTTCGCCATCCATGTCATCGGCACCCCGCGCAGCAGGTGGGTCGCCGACTGGTTCAACGCGGCCGAGGTCGGGTGCGTCGCCATGTACGTAGCGCGCTCGCGCTCGATGAGCGATGCCAGTCTCGTGCGGTCGACGGTCGCCATCGATGCGTCAGCCAATTCGCAGCACGTGCAGGTCGGACCCACGAGCGAGGACGACGGTTGGGTAAGGCCCGGTGACCGTGCTCGCGATGGTGTCGTCGGGCAGCGTAAGTGGGTCACCGACGTTTCCGGCTGGCAACGAGAATCGCCGAAGGCATGCAGTTTGGTTCGCGGTGCAGACCCCTGTGTCGGGATTGCCAACGACGAACAGTCCGCTGACAGTCTCGGCGAGCGGCTCGTTTGCCGAGAAGTTGCCCTGCGCTATCGGTCCGACAAGCGTGGTCGCGTCATAGGTATTGAGCTGCGCGTCGAGGCCCTGCCCCGCGTCGTGCTGAAGGACGACCTGGTTGCCGACGACAACGACCGCCTGGATCGCCGACGGCCCGGACAGCTGCAGATTGACCTGCTGGTTCGTTGGTGCTGTAACCGTGGCGCCGGCATTGGTCTGTTGCACCAACTCACTGCTCTGCTTGGTGACGTAGTAGACGCTCGACGGCCCGGCCGCGATCGAGAAAGCGCCCGAGAAGCCCGTAACCGAGCGCACCGGCGAGCCTGCTGCTGGGTCGAGCTCGATGAGCCCGTCCGGTGCGTCCGGTGAGTTGCCGTCAGCCGCAGTCGACAAGCCCCAGACCCTCGAACCGGCCACCACCAGCTGGGTCAGGGTGCCCGGCAATGCGGTGTTCCAGGTGCGCGTCACGTTGCCGCTCGTTCTGCTGTACGCCGTGACGGTCTGCTCCACGCCGACGTAAAGGTTCGCGGCGTCGGCAGCGAGCGCGGTGACCGGGCCCTTCACGTGCTCGGCGATCCCCGCCGGCCCGACGCCGTCGACAACCCAGATGATCTGCGGCGAGGCAGCCTCGCCCGCGACGAAGATCGCACCGTCAGGGCCTTGCGCCACGATCAAACCCGTCTCCGCTGAGGAGAAGGCACCCTTGATGGGGACGTCGGCGAGCACCGTCAAGGGTCCGGTCGCGCCAGGTGTCGGCAAAGCGTTCGAGCTGGACGCCGCGGGCAGCTGCGTCGGCTGCGCCGCCCCCGACCCCGCGGCCGTTGAGGCGCCGGGCTGACTCGCCTCGGCTGGTGCCGGCGCCGAGCTTGGCCTCGCCGCCGAGGATGAGCCGGCGCTCGCTTGCGGTGCGCTCACCGACGAGGTGACTGGCGCGGCGCCGGCGCCTGAGTGCGAGGCGATACAGCCCGTAGCGGATAGAGCTACCGCCGCGCCGCCGCAGCCGATTGCTACGGCCCGGCAGACCCGCACCCGGAAAGCATTGATGGTTTCGATGCACAGATCCTGGCACGGTCAAGTAGCTCCACCTATCAGCAGAACGCCGTCAGCAGTACCGCTGACTGGTGTGCCCGGATTGCGAATATGGATAACAAACCGATCCGTTTGGCCAGTTTGTGCGATATCACTATGGGTAGCAGTTCGACTACAGGCCGATCCCGTGGTCAGGCAGGAGACGCCCTATGACCGCCCTTGGCACTGCTGTCGCCATCAAACCCGTTACCCCCTTCGCCGAACGCGGCCTTCGGAAGGCGGCAACCGGGATCAGCGGCCTCGACGAGGTGACCGGCGGCGGGTTGCCCCTTGGTCGCCCGACTCTGGTCTGCGGACCCGCGGGCTGCGGCAAGACGCTGCTCGCCATGGAATTCCTGGTCCGCGGCATCACCGAGTTCGGCGAGCCAGGCGTGTTTGTCTCCTTCGAAGAGCCGGTTGACGAGCTCGTGACCAACGTGGTCTCGCTCGGTTTTGACCTCCAGCAGATGCAAGACGACGGCCTACTGGTGGTCGACCAGGTGTACTTGGAGCCCGACGACGTGCAGGCGTCGGGAGCCTGGGATCTCGAGGGCCTGTTCATCCGCCTCGGCTCAGCGATCGACGAGGTCGGCGCGAAGCGGGTGGTGCTCGACACGATCGAGACGCTGTTTGGCGCGTTCGCCGACACGGCGATCCTGCGGGCGGAGCTCCGGCGGCTGTTTGTCTGGCTGAAGCAGAAGGGCGTGACAGCAGTCATTACCGGTGAGCGCGGCGACGGAACGCTTACCCGGCACGGCATCGAGGAGTACGTCTCGGACTGCGTGATCGTGCTCGACCACCGGGTCAACGAACAAACGTCGACACGTCGATTGCGCGTGCTCAAGTACCGCGGTTCGTTGCACGGCACCAACGAGTATCCGTTCCTGATCGGCGAAAGCGGCATCTCCGTGCTGCCGATCACCTCGTTGAACCTCCAGCACACCGCCTCCGACGAGCGCGTCTCGACAGGCATAGCCAGCCTCGACGCCATGCTTGATGGTGGCGGTGTGTATCGGGGTAGTTCCGTGCTGATCAGTGGCACCGCCGGAACTGGCAAGTCGACTATGGCCGCGCAGTTCTGTGCCGCGGCATGCGAGCGCGGCGAGCGGGCAATCTACTTCGCGTTCGAAGAGTCGCAAGCCCAGATCGTGCGCAATATGGCGTCGGTCGGGATCGATCTGGCCCACTGGGTTGATGCAGGGCTGCTCAGGTTCCGGTGCATCCGGCCATCGCTACTCGGCCTAGAGGCACACCTGGCGACGATGCAGCAGATCGTCTCCGACTTCGATCCTGCCGTTGTCGCCATGGATCCCATATCCGACATTTTCCATGCCGGCGAGCGCGATGAGGTCGCGGCGATGCTGACTCGCCAGGTCGACTACCTGAAGAGCCGAGGCGTGACCGCGCTTTTCACTTCGCTCAACACGATTCGAGATGCAGAAAATTCGGAGCAGCAAATCGGGTCGTTGATCGACACATGGATCATCGCCAGGCTCGCCGAGTTCGACGGCGGACGTAGCCGTGTCTTGTACGTCTTGAAGTCGAGAGGCATGGCCCACTCCCATGAGATCCGCGACTTCGTGCTCAGTGCAGACGGACTCGAGCTGACCGGCATCTATCGCGGACTCGGAGTCGAACATGACTGACGCCGCGATGGTGGCGCAGCCGACGCGTGACTCCGAGGGACTGTGGCGGCTGCGCCTTTACGTCGCGGGCGAGTCGGCTGCTTCGCTCACCGCGTTCGCCAACCTCAAGGTGCTGTGCGAGACCCACCTCAAGGGCCGGTACGAAATCGAGATCGTTGACTTGCTGCAGCACCCGCGACTGGCTCGCGGCGATGAGATCGTCGCTATCCCCACACTCGTGCGGCAACTTCCGCACCCGATTCGCAAGATCATCGGCGACTTGTCCGACACGGACCGTCTCCTGGTCGGTTTGCAACTGCAGCAAAAGCAGAGTTGATGGCGAGCCCCCACGACGAGACGTTGCGCAGATACGAGGATCGGCTCGCCGAACTCGACAGTGCCCGTTACTTGTTCACGTTGTTCGTTGCAGGGGCATCGGATCTGTCTCGCCGGGCAATCGCCAACATCCTGGAGTTATTCGAGTTCAACCTTGCCGGTCGCTACGACCTCGAAGTTATCGACGTCTATCGCGATAGAGCCGCGACCACGGCGAGCAACGTGCTGGCAGCGCCAACTCTTATCAGGGAGTCGCCGCTGCCGAAGCGCAGACTCGTCGGAGACCTGAGCGACACTGCACGAGTGTTACGCGTTCTGGGCGTCAACGAGCGCGTCACCGCATCGCGAAGCGGATGAGCGCCGTAGACGCGACCGGGTCGAGCCGACCCGGGCATAGCGCCAGCCTCGATGCCTGGCCAGCGCAGATCGCGTACCTGTTGCGCGAACTCGACGACGCGCGCAGTCAACTCGCCGATTCAGAGGAGACGTTGCGCGCTATCCGTCACGGCGAGGTCGACGCCTTGGTGATTGCTGCTGAGGCAGGCGAGCCGCACGTGTTCACACTGTCGAACGAGGATCGGCCGTATCGCAACTTCGTCGAGAACATGTCTGACGGCGCGGCGACGGTATCAGCCGACGGCATCATCCTGTACGCCAACCAAGCCTTCGCGGAACTCGTGGACTTGTCGAGCAACTGGGTCGTCGGCCGCCCAGTGCTCGAGTTCCTCAGCGAGGCCAGCCGGATGCGGCTGGCCGATCTGATAGGCCCCAGCGCGCTAGGCGGGTCTGTCGAGGCAACGCTGTTGACGAGCAGCGGCAGCACAGTTCCGGTGCGGGTCAGTTCGTCGGCCGCCATTCAGACCGACGGTGACGAGATCACCTGCCTCACGATCAGCGACCTCACGCGCGAGCGCCTTGCTGAGGCGACACTCGCACATTCTGCGCAGCACGACGGACTCACGGACTTGCCCAACCGAACACTGCTGACCGACCGCCTTCGCCACGCACTTGAACGCCGTCGCAGTGAATCAACCGTCCTCGCTCTGTTGTTCTGTGACGTTGACGGCTTCAAGAACATCAACGATGCCTTCGGTCACCAGGTCGGTGATGACATGCTGCGCGTCGTCGCAGAGAGGCTCAGTACCGCCGTCCGGCCCGGAGATACCGTCGCGAGGATCGGTGGCGACGAGTTCGTCATCCTGTGCGAGAACCTCGAGGACTTCAACGACGCCGCCACGATTGCCTACCGAGCGAGCGCGGCGGTCGCTGCACCGTTGACAAGCGGCCCGTCAGATCTCGAAATGACGCTGAGCATCGGCGTCGCCGTCGCAGCCGTCGGTGACGAGGTCACGGCCGACACCTTGCTGCGCGACGCTGACGAAGCCATGTACAAAGCGAAGCGCCAAGGGCCGAACGTGGTGGAATTGTTCGACGAGCAGCTGAGGGCGGCCGCCTCGTCGAGCCTGCGGCTGCTCGGAGAGATGCGACGCGCAGAAGGCGATCGTGAACTGCGGCTGCACTACCAACCTGTCATCCAACTGCACAACGAGGCGGTGATCGGGGTCGAGGCCCTGATCCGGTGGCAGCATCCGACCAGGGGGTTGGTGCAACCCGATGACTTCGTTCCGTTCGCCGAACGAAGCGGCTTGATCGTCGGCATCGGAGCTTGGGTTGTGCACGAGGCGTGCGAGCAGGCGGCGGTCTGGGCCGCGGCGCGTCAGGTACCGGCCGCGCAGCTGACCATCTCGGTGAACGTGTCGGGACGCCAGCTCGCCAGGCGGGCCGGACTCCTGCGCGCGGTGTCGCTCGCGCTCGAGGAGACAGGAGTCGAACCGACGTCACTTGTTCTTGAGGTCACCGAGAGTGCGTTGATGGACGACGCCGAAGCGGCCTTGCGGGTACTTACAGAACTGAAGACCCTCGGCGTTCAGATCGCCATCGACGACTTCGGCACCGGCTACTCCTCCCTGGTGTACCTCAAGCGGTTCCCGGTCGACCTGATCAAGATCGATCGATCCTTTGTGGCTGGTCTGGGCCGCGACCGCGAGGACGCCGCCATCGTTCGCAGTGTGATCGATCTCGCCCACGCGCTCGGCATTGCGACGGTCGCTGAGGGGATCGAAACGCCGCGGCATCTCGCGATGCTCCAGGATCTCGGCTGCGCGTACGGCCAGGGCTACTTGTGGAGCCCGCCGGTACCTGCAGCCGAGGCAGTGCAGTGGACCCGCACAGATCCGCCCGCAGTGTCCAGCGCCCGGTAGACACACGCGGGCATCTGCCGACCGAGGTCGGCCGTTTGGCGTCTGTTGGCCGCTGCCATACCCGCCGATACACAGGTGACAGCTGTTTCAACAACTTGCTTGGCGGGGGTATGGAACCGGCTCGACCACGACGCGCGACTTACAAGGATCGTTCTGCCCTCGACGCAGCCGCCAGCGGTGTCGGGATCGACCGCCGCGCTGAGGAGCGTTGGGATCGCCGGCGGGTCGCGGCTTTCGCGCTGCGCTCGGCGATAGTCCTTGCTCCTATAGGCGCATCGGTGTGGGCGATGGCGATGCTCAGCCGCGTGCTGCCTTCTCCTGGCGCACACTCTGGTGCTCTTCCACGCGTCGCCTGGTGGGGCGCCATCCTCGCCGGCTCCCTACTAGCGATGTGGCTGACGGATCGAGGGACCCGCAAACTGGCTCCTCTCGCCGCGTTGCTCGACATGGCTGTGCTGTTTCCCGGCCGCGCACCGACCCGATTCAAGGTCGCGCGGCGAGCTGGTGATGTGCGGCAACTCCAAGCCTTGACGGACCCAGCTAACCGTGGCGATCAGCGCAACGGCGTGGCGGAGGCGGCCGAGCAGATCCTGGCGTTGGTGGGCTCGCTGCGAGCCCACGACCGTCACACGCGCGGGCACTCCGAACGCGTGCGTGTCTACACCGACTTGATCGCCGCCGAGTTGCGGCTGCCACCTGCTGCTGTCGACCGACTGCGGTGGGCGGCACTGTTGCATGACATCGGCAAACTGCGGATACCGAAGACCACGCTGAACAAGCCTGCGAAACTCTCCACGACCGAATGGGACGCCGTCCGCCAGCACCCACTCGCGGGTGCCGAGCTTGCCGCTGCTTTACTGCCGTGGCTCGGTGAATGGGGCAAGGCGATCGCCGAGCACCACGAGCGATTCGACGGCAAGGGCTATCCGCTCGGATTGAGCGGGCGCGAGATCTCTCTCGCCGGTCGCATCGTCGCGGTGGCCGACTCCTTCGAGGTGATGACGGCCTCCCGGGCGTACAAGAAAGCGATGACTCGCGGGACAGCGCTGGCCGAAGTCGTGAAGTGCAGCGGTACCCAGTTCGACCCCGATGTCGTGCGCGCGCTGCTCGCTGTGTCCGCGCCCCGACTGCGTTGGGCAATGGGACCGACGTCGTGGCTCGTCGGAACGCCGCTCCTTGGCTCAGCCCCATCGCTGACAGCGGCCGGGGTCGCTGCCCAGGCTGCGGTGGGCGTCAGTGCTGTCGCAGTCGCCGGCGTCGCGGGGGTCGCTGGTCCTGCGCTCGCCGCCAGCACCACGCCAGCACCCACGCCAAGCTCGCAGCCGGCCCCGGCGACGCATGCCGCATCCCCCACTCACCCGCCGGCGTCAGCGCAAACACCCCTCCCCGCGCGCGACGTCACGAAGCATTCGCCGCCACGGCCGTCGCATCCGTCGCCGACTTCAACCGCGATGACGACGGGGCCGGTCGCGACACTCACGCCGACCAGCACACCGCGCTTGACAACACCAGCTGGCCCAGGGCCTAAGACAGCCCCGGTCGCCCCGACCCCGCCGCAGCCGACGAAAACCACACCTGCACCCCCGGCGAAGACCACGTCCACTGCACCGGCGAAGACCACGCCCACTGCACCGGCGAAGACCACGCCCACTGCACCGGCGAAGAAAGCCGCTCCGGCGCCGCCAGCCCAGCCTGCGAAAGCGGCGCCGCCCAAACCTGTGACTCCCAAAGCGCCACCCGCGCCCCCGAGCCCACCGGGAGCGCTCAAGGGGGCAGTGCAGACTCCCGCTAAACCCGCGCCGAAGCCGCCCAAGAAGGCGCCACCTGGCCTGGTCAAGAAACTCCAAATGCAACATCACGGTGAGTACGGTCACGGCGCCTGACCCGACGGCCTGATCGACAGCGCCATGAGCTGTAGCGGCTGACAACCTCGCCCGTCGTCCGGCATGATGTCGCCTCCGGACGACGGGGGTGGCGGTCCATGGTGGCGAAAACAGCGCGCATTTGCGTCACGGCCTTGACGGCGCTCGTGCTCACCGCGTGCACCAGCGGCAAGCCGTCCCCGTCCCCGTCGACCTCGTCCTCGTCTCACTCGTCCCCGTCGCCTTCAGGCGCAGCAACGACGTCGGCTGTCGCCAGTGTGGCTCCGGAGGTGTCGTTGGGTGTTGACGCTGCTGGCCGCGCAAACCCGCGACCCGACCGGCCGCGGGTGAGCCTCGCATTTGACGCAACTGCCTGGCGTACGGGGAAGGTCGCCGGGACGGAGGCAGTCGACTTCACGCCGGACCTCAAGACGTGTGAGGTCGACTTCCGGTTGTGGCCGAACAAGCCCAAGACCGCGATCGCCGGCGACCATCTCGCCATCGATTCTGCGAAGGTCGGCGGTACCCCGGTCACGCCTACGCTGAGCGCCGACGGCGGCACCGCAACGTCGCCAACATTGGCCGTCTTGCCGTTGGCGACGTGCGCAAAGCCTGGCACGACAGTGCACATCGATCTCGCGTTCACGCTCACGTTGGGCGTCGATGTCGAAGAACGCACGGGGCGCGAAGCAAGCGGCAAGTTCGCCTGGTTCGACTATTCGTTTCCCTTGCTGGCGTGGGAATTCGGGCGCGGCTGGATGCGCGATCCGGCGGTCAACTTGTACGGCGACATGTCGGGGAGCGAAGACTTCGAGCTGTCAGGCCTTTCTGTGACAGCACCAGCTGCAGACGTCGTCACCGGCACTGGCACGGCGGGCGCGACGACCGCCGGTGCGAATGGCACGACCGTTCACAGTTTCTCAGCACCGGCCGTGCGCGATGTCTCAGTTGCCGTCGGCGATTTCACCGTTCTGAACCAGCAGGACGGTGACGTGTCGGTGCATCTTGCGACGCCGCCCTCAACGGTGGTGACGCCGCAGGTCTGGGCAGCAGCCATCGCAAAGTCACTGTCGGCACTGGAAAAGATGCTCGGCCCGTTCCCTTATCCCGACGTGTGGATCACTGTGCTCGAGCCCAACCTTGGCAGCGGCTTTGAGTTTCCGGGCGGATTCCTCATCGCCGACATCGACCCCGACAACGACGCTCCGACAGTTGTCACGCATGAACTCGCGCATTCGTACTTCTTCGGTCTCGTGGGCAACGACCAGGGCCGCGACCCGTGGCTCGACGAATCGTGGGCAGTCTGGGCAGGCATCGTCGTCGACGGAGCCGACCAACCCGACCTCACGCCGTCCCCCGCACCGCCAGCCGGCCCCATTGGCGAACCGATGACCTTCTGGGCGACCCAGTCGCAAGCCGCCCAGACCTACTTCGAGGATGTCTACGGCAACGGCGGGCTGGCACTGGACGACGCCTACAACGCGGTCGGCCCGGAAGCGTTCGACGCGGCGGTACGCGCCTACATCGCTACCGAGGCGCACAAGATTGCTACGCCGGCCGACGTTGAACGCGCGTTCGCCGGGTTGCCCAAAGCCGAGACCATTCTGCGCACCGCCGGGGCCTTCGCGTTTGCCTCGCCGTCGGCGCCTTCGTAGGACTCATGAGCCCGTTGGGGCTCTGACCTGGGCTTTTACGGGTGGGCGCGGCAGGTTTCGAACCTGCGACCCCTGCCGTGTGAAGGCAGTGCTCTCCCACTGAGCTACGCGCCCCAGCAGCGCGTCACTCTACACGGGCCTCCCCGCGGGCCAATGCTGAGAATTCCATGTGGACTAGTCGGACTCTGCAGGTTAGAACGCCCCGAGAAGCGGGGATCCCTGTGTCAGTGCTCTCCGCGACCCCGAGATCACACAGAGTAATGGTGGTCACTCAGTGCGACCTTGGGTGCTCATCCCAAGATCGAGAACCGCCATGAAATGCACGAGCTGGCGCTAGAAGCGAGAACAGGTGGTCGATGTGCGCACGGACAATGTGGTGCTGGACCTGGAGTTCAGCGTCGTGCTCGCTGAGAACGACCCGATCAAGGTCGATGCCCACCTGCGTTACGACGCCGGCGATCCGTTCGCCGTGTCGGTGAGCTTTGATGCCGGGGCGAACCAGATCGAGTGGACCTTCGCCAGAGACCTGCTCGACAAGGGACTCTGGGAAGCGGTCGGCGACGGCGACGTGAAGGTGTGGCCCCGCGCCGGCGCAGTGTTTCTGGCCCTCTGCTCCCCCTCAGGTAAGGCAGTCCTCGAGACTCGCCGCCCGGCGATCGCCGACTTCATGGCACGCATCGAGCGGATCGTCCCGGTCGGCCACGAGTCCGAGTTCGTCGACGTCGACCGCGAGCTCGAGGGTCTCTTCTCCTAGCGGGACGCCAGCCCTACGAGCAGCTCAGCCTTCAACTCCGTCTCCGCCCACTCCGCAAGTGGGTCGGAACCCCAGGTGATACCCGCACCTGTCCCGAAGCGCAGCTGACCGGCGTCCAGCCAGAACGTCCTGATGGCGACCGCAAGAGAAGCCGTCTGCTCATCCGTGTCGACCCACCCGATCGCGCCGCAGTAAGGGCCGCGGGCGACGGGCTCCAGCTGGCCAATGATGCGCAGGGCGCTCGACTTCGGCGCACCAGAGACAGAGGCGGGCGGAAAAGTCGCGGCGAAGATCTGCGCCCAGCTGATGCCGGGCTCCAGCGTGGCTCGGACCGTCGAGACCAGGTGCACGAGTCCGGGGTACTCCTCAAGGTCCAGCAACGTCGGGACGTCGACCCCGCCGGTCGCAGCGACGCGGCTGAGGTCGTTGCGGGCCATGTCGACGATCATGATGTTCTCCGCGCGGTCCTTCTCCGTGATGTCGGTGGCGGTGCGGCCGGTGCCCTTAATCGGCCGGGTCGCGATGACATCGACACCGTCGATGCGCGCTCTGGACAAGAACAGCTCGGGACTCGCTGAGCAGACGTGGATGCCTGCTTCTGGCAGGCAGACCAGTGCCGGATAGCGCGAAGGATGTGCCGCCGCCAGGATCGTGGCGAGCCCAATGAGATCCGTCGCATCACTGCGCGCGGACAGCACGCGGCACAGGTTGACCTGGTAGACCGCTCCCTTCTCGATCAGCGCGCGGATCGCGTCGACGCCTTCGACGTAGCCCACTCGATCCAGCGAGGTCGTCCACTCAACGCGGCGCGGGCCTGACCACTGAGCGGTCGGGAGCGGACATTGCGTCACGTCGGCGAACCGCGCGCAAGTGACGTCACCTTCGAAGCTGACCACCACGACCCAAAAGCCAGGCTCGTCGAGAGCGGCCAGGTCGTGTCTGACCTCGACGAGTCCACTGGCGAGCCGGCCGTCGACGTACGCGAGGGCCTGGGCGGTCATGCCTGGGGTCGCAGCGCCAGCCCGGCGGCAACTTCGAGGACGACCAACGCAGCGAGTCTGACTGTGCGGTAGTCCGGGGCGTCGGCAGTCGCGTCAACCTCGACGATGTCGACCGTTTTCACGTTGGGGTCGCGGCCCGCGGCAAACGCGGCGGACAGCAGCTCTGCCGCCCGGAGGCCGCCGGGCACGGCCTCGAGACACGCAGGCGCCACGGCACGGTCACAAACAGACAGGTCGAACGAGACGTGCACCGGTCCGCCGCGGCCGGCCGAATCAAGAGCCGCGGACATGCATGCGGCAATACCGCGCGCCTCGACGACCCCACGCGGGTAGACCGTCATGCCGCGCGCCTTGGCTTCCTCGGCGTGCGAGCGAGACACCGCCCAGTCGGCCGCGCCGAGGTGGCTGACCCGCTCGCCCTGGAGGCCGGCGTCGAACAACGTGCGCAGAGCAGAGGTGTTGCGCACACCGTCGCGCAGGTCGTATTGGACGTCGAGGGCAACCAGACCGGCCTGCCCCAGGTCGAGCCCCTGCGCCGTCGGCACCGTCGCCGATCCGTCGCCACCGAGCGTGACAAGGAGTTTCGCCTTCGCCAGAGCAGTCTTGACCGCAGCCTCGACCCGGAACGCTCCGTCGTCTCGGTCGGGTTCGTCGACGTCGCCCATGTCCCACGGCCACAAGTCGGCAAGATCGACATGCCGCGACGCACACCACGTCGTGTAGTGGTGCAGCGCCCGGCGGATGGCGGCCGGGGTGGTGTGCGTGCCCGCCTTGTTCAGGGATCGAGCAAAAGTCGGGACGCCGAGAACTGCCAGGTCGATCGGATGCCGCCCGGCGCCGGCGCTCAGCCAGTGCCCGGCGCGGGGCCAGCGCTCGTCGACGGGCAGCGATTCTGGCACCGGATCAGCGCGGGACACCACGCCCGCATGCTTGCACACCGCGGCATCGGTTAGAGTGCAGGACGCAGCCGGGGCATGTGCACTGGTTCGCGCGGACGTGGCTCAGTTGGTAGAGCATCACCTTGCCAAGGTGAGGGTCGCGGGTTCGAATCCCGTCGTCCGCTCGGAGGCGCCGACGGCGTCAACAGGGCCTCGGTCGGTTGTCCGTGGTTCGCCGGCGGAGTGGCCGAGTGGCTTAGGCAAGGGCCTGCAAAGCCCTGTACGCGGGTTCGATTCCCGCCTCCGCCTCGTCGACGCCACCCTTTGGTTGCGTCGCTGTACGGCTCGGCTCGGACGGTTTGAAATGAAGGGCGTTTAGCTCAGCGGGAGAGCACTTCCCTGACACGGAAGGGGTCGCAGGTTCAATCCCTGCAACGCCCACAAAGGAATACTCCAAGATGAAAGTCAGCCTCCGGTACGGTCACGTTCAGCCTGGTCGGCGAACGTGTCTGTCGGAGGTGAGAACGGTGCCCGCCAACACCTGAAACCGGGCTCCGACGACTATGAACTGGATTTTGCTGAACATCCCGCTGGCCGCCTTGATGGTTGCCTTCACAGTGGGTCTGCCCCTGTGGGTGATGCTGAAGTACCCCGAGGGTGACGACACTGCGCTCGCTGAGACCGCTGGGGTCGTTCGTGAAGACAACGCAAACCGGGAGTACAGCAAACTGGCCGCTTAGCCTGCGGTCGCGGGCGCGCTTGCCGCCACCGGTTCAGATACTGGATCGGCGGCAACGCGTCGTCCCGTGTAGATCGCCAAGGCGAACAACACAAGCGCGTTAGGGCCGTGCAACCATCCCAGCGCAGCCAGGCCGTGCGCGGCGAGGCCTAGCGCGACCTGGACGACGACGTCCAACAAGATGAAGCCCGCCCACTTCACGCCGTCGGGTACATGCGCCCCGAACGCGACGACGAACAAAATGATGGCGACGAGGGGGATCACGATCATGCCAACAAGTGCGTGCAGCCCGTACCCGGCACCGCCGTCGAGCTTCGTCGACGCATTGGCGATCGTGTCGCCATGGTCTTTGGCCTTGTCGACCACCTTGTCGATCGCGAACGCTCCATAGGCAATCGCCGCAGCCTGGACGACGACCAGCGCTGCGATCAGCCTGGCAAGAACTCGGTACGCCTTCTTCATCGGTCCTCCCGTAGTCGCCGCGGTATCGCGCGCGACCGAAGCTAGTCGACGATCGTTCCGGAATCGCTACGAACCCTCAGCTCCGCCTCGCGCGAGCGACGTCTGGCATAACCGGACGAAAACGGCTGTAGGGACACATTCACGCCTAGATCACCAACGAACGTCTCAAGTCCGTTCGAATAAATAGCCCGAACGGACGCACCCGTCGCAACCAATCGGCGTCCCGACGACTGTCGAAGTGGCCGATCGCGAATACGCAGGTGGTCCTCTTATGTGACCTCGCGAATTGCGATTGAACTGGGTATGGACATCCTCCCGAGGATCGGCATGACCAGCGTGGAGCCCACCGCTGGCCGGCCCGCGCGCATCGCAAGGGTGCTGGGCGGCCGGATCTCAAGCCGTGCCGGGACAACCGGGTTCTACATCTTCATGATTGCGGTCTTCGCAGTCTTCGGGATCTCGACGGTCCCCGGCGTCCGACCGACCGGTCACACCGGCTACAACCTGATCCTCGACGGCATCCTCAACAACCTCGCCTACGCACTGAGCCCGGTCCTTTGTTTCATGCGGGCCCGCAAGGCAACGTCGAACCGGTCGAGCTGGCGCATTCTCGCCCTCGGCCTCGCGCTCTACGGCTTTGGCAACATCTATTGGACGATCTTCATCCGCCCACTTGCCGACCCGCCGTTCCCGTCGGTCGCCGACGGCTTCTGGTTGTCGTTCTACCCCTGCGCATTCATCGCGCTGTTGCTCGTCATCCGCGACTTCGCAGGCAAGCTCCCCTTGAGCCTGTGGCTCGACGGCATCGTCGGCGGCCTCGCGGTCGCGGCCATCGCTGCAGCTGTCGTCGGTCCGGTTCTGAAGGCCGTGCACGCCAACGGCGACAGCACCGCAGCCATCGTCACCACCGAGGCCTATCCGCTACTCGACGTCCTTCTGCTGCTGGTCGTTACGGCCTTGCTCGCCCTCTACCACTGGCGTCCACCGGCCAGCATGTGGTTCCTTGCCGGCGGCCTGGCGTTGTTCTCCGTCGCCGACTGCATCTACCTCGTCCTGGTCGCGCACAACAGCTACCAGCCAGGAGGCCTCGACGACACAACGTGGGTCGTCGCTACAGCCGTAGTAGCACTCGCCCCCGGATGGTCGAAGAAAGCGGGCGGTGCCACACTGCCTGCATGGGTGCTTCTCGGCATCCCTGTCGTGGCCACGCTGTGCACGGTCGCCCTGCTGGTCTACGACCACGGCCACATGCTGCACCCGATCGCCGTCGCGCTCGCCGCAGCAACCATCGTGGCTGCGATCGGTCGACTGGTCGTCAGCTTCCGCGAAGTCACGACCCTGGCACACAGCCGCCAGCTCGCCCTCACCGACGAACTAACAGGTCTCGGCAACCGGCGCGCGTTTTACGAACACGTCGACACCTACCTAGCCGCCGACCCTGACCGCAGCGGTGCGTTGTTCCTGCTCGACCTCGACCGCTTCAAGGAAGTCAACGACTCACTCGGTCACCACGCCGGCGACGACCTCCTGCTGCAGGTCGCCACGCGACTCACCCAGGGACTCACTCACGAGGATGGATTGCTCGCTCGCCTCGGCGGCGACGAGTTCTCGATTTTCGTTCTGGACGTCGACCGCTCCGGCGCCGAGATGTTCGCCGAGATGGTCCGACAGACGCTGCTTGCGCCATTCACCATCGACGGCATCACCGTGCGGGTGGCCGCGAGCGTCGGGATCTCGTTGTTCCCCAAGCACGGCCTGGAAGTGTCCACGCTCCTACGACGAGCCGACATCGCGATGTACCACGCGAAGGACCTGCGCACCGGGTTCCGCGTCTACAGCGAGTCCGACGACTCCCTCGGAGGCCAGGACCGGCTTCGTACGCTCGAAGAACTGCGGCAGGTTATTCAGGCCCGCAAGCTGGCGATGCACTACCAGCCCAAGGTCGACTCGCAGACCTCGTACGTGTCGGGCGTCGAAGCGCTCGTTCGCTGGGACCACCCAGTGCATGGCTTGCTCCCACCCGACGCTTTCCTGCCGCTAGCCGAGGACGCAGGTCTCATGCGCGACCTCACGATGGCCGTGCTCGAGCAGTCCCTCGACCAGGTTTCGCTCTGGCGGGCTAGTGGCCGGATGCTCAGCGTCGCCGTCAACCTCTCGGCCTCGTCGCTCGTCGACCTCGAACTTCCTGACCGGGTTCACCAGCTCCTGGTCAACCGCGGGCTGCCGGCCTCCGCCCTGGAGCTCGAAATCACCGAAGACTTCCTGATGGGCGACCGCGAGCGCGCCCGCGAGATCTTGACCCAGCTCCGCACGCTCGGCATCCGCGTTGCGGTCGATGACTTCGGCACCGGCTACTCCTCGCTCGCCTACCTGCGCGAATTGCCGATCGATGAGTTGAAGCTCGACCGTTCGTTCGTCCAGCCCATGGCCGACGACCCGCGCGCCGCCGCGATCGTGCGATCGACGATCAGCCTGGCGCACTCCCTGGGCATGCGTCTGGTAGCCGAAGGGGTCGAGAACGAGATCACCGCAGGGCACCTCGCGCTCTCCGGTTGCGACGTCTCACAGGGATTCTTCTTCTCGAAGGCCCTCCCGCCGCTCGAGCTCGAACGCTGGCTTGACGACCGACCAGACATGGCGGGCATGGAAGTCAATGCCATCAATGCCGCTCATGCGGGTTCCCGCGCCGCGGACGGACTGGCCTCGTGACCGCTGCGCCACTCATGGCAGCCAGCACGGATCTGCTTTCCGGAACGACGGGGGTTCAGATCGTCGCGGGCATCGATGGCGTCCGCGCGCATCGCGGCGAGCTCGAAGCGCTCGCTCAGCGCTGCGGTGCGGCGATCACCGCCCGCAGCACCTGGACGCTCGCAAACGCCGGCACCGGGCAACCCTGGGCAGTCCTGGTTCGCGACCCGTCCGGCTTCTTGCGCGCTGCGTCCGTTCTCGTGGAGGTGCGGGGTGCAGGCCGCACGTCGCACATCGTGACCTTCGCTGGGAGCGATCTCGGACATCGCGGTGCAGTCCTGGCCGACGACAAACTCTGGGCCCGCCGTCTCGGAATCGCGCTCTCGAGGACGCTGCCCGCACGCACGAGCGGGTGGGCGGTCGAACTCGGCCCGCTCGACCCTGACTCGAGCACGCTTGCCGGCTTCCTGGCGGGCTTCCCGCAGCTCGTCCCCGTCGAGGTCGACCCGATCCCGATGATCCGGCGCGAGCCCGGCCTCGACGAGGCCGCCGACTATCTGAGTCCGGCCATGCGCCGCACGCTGCGCAAGGCAACGAACCGGCTCGCTACCGACTACCGCACGTTCGAGGTGCACTTCACCCGCAGCCAGAGCGAGATTCGCGCCCTGATGCCGGCGCTCGAGGAGTCGCACCGAAACCGCGACCACGACCGTGGGCGATCAAGCGACCTCGACGACAACGAGACACGGCAGATCTGGCGCAGCCGGCTGACGGATCTGGCGCTCGACGGCATGCTCGAGGTTGCGACAGCGCACATCGACGGCACGCTCGCGGCGCATGTCATCGGCATTCGCGACGGCGACACCTACCGCGTTCTCGAGGGTCACTTCGTCACAGCGTGGGCCCGGTACGCACCGGGCCGGCTGGTCGAAGCCGCGGTCGTGCAGCGGATGCTCGACGAGCCTGAGATGGTCGCGCTCGACTGGATGACGTCGGTGGCGCCTGAATCGCTACTGGCAACGAACGCAGCTGCGCCGATGGTCATGCTGCGGGCCGGGCTAGGCCAGCGCCGCTAGCTACGTACGGCGGTGCACTATTACGACGACGCGGTGGGGCTAGCGCTCACCGGCGGCGTCGCGGTCGATCCGTAGGACGAAGCCGGCGTGGGCGAACTCGACGCAGCAGGAGCACCGGAGACCGAGGTCAAGGCGCTACCGGAGATCCACTGCGACCAGCTCATGTTCCAGTCGGTCCAGCCATTGCCAGACTCGAGCGGGCGAGGAGTACCGGTCACGGTCACAATGTCACCGCGACGCGACAGGTTGTAGAACCACTGAGCGTCGGCGGGGCTCGCGTTGACGCAACCGTGGCTGACGTTTTCTCTGCCTTGCTCGCTCACCGACCAAGGCGCTGAGTGCACGTACTCGCCCGACCACGAGATGCGAACATCCCACAGGACCGTTTCGTAGTAGTAGTCGGGATTTCCCTTAGGAATGCCCACCGTCGCGGAGTTCATGATGACGCTGGGAGCCTTGTCGAGCACAACGTGGATACCGGACGTCGTGGGGTACTTGTCGCGACCGGTGCTGACCGCCATCGTCCGGACGACCACGCCGTTCACAACCACGGTCATCTTGTCTGTGACCGCATTGACCGTGGAGATCTGGGACGCCCCGATGGTGAAGTTCAGGGTCCGGTTCTCGGTGCCCCACACACCCTTGCCTGCGTCGACGCCCTTGAGATTGGCGTGCAGTGTCACCACATCGCCGGCCGGCCAGTACTGCATCGGGCGGTAGTGCACTTCCTTGTCGCCGTACCAGTGCCAGGAGCCGACGATCGGGACCGCGGAATCGACGACGAGCGCCTTCTCGACTGCGGCCTCGTTGGTGACCGCGGAACTGAAGTAGACGACGATCGGCATGCCGACGCCGACGACCTCGCCCTCAAGGGGCGCGATCTTCACCCCGAGGACGTTCGCCGCGGCAGCAGTCGTGAAACTGCTTGAGGTCTCGCGTTGATGTGCCGCTTTCCGAGACGGCAGTTGCCGTCACCAGGTACTGCGTACCGGGCACGAGGGCACCGGTACTGGCCCACGAGTGTGATGTCGGATCGAGGGAACCGACCACGGTGTCGCCGCTCGCGTCAGCCACGGAGACAGCGGTGAGCGTGCCGTCAGCGACCGAGACTGAGACGTGCGAGCCGAGCGCGACGGCAGTCGCTCCGTCGGCCGGTGCCACGGTCAGTTGAACTGGCGGCGAGACGGACGGCGAGGCCGGGACGGCGGGTGCGCTACTCGCCGGTGCTCCCGCGGTCAAGCCTGGAGTCTGCGGTGGCCCGACGGTGTCGATGGCAACGGCTCGCTCGCAGGCAGCAAGGCACGACAGCGCAAGAACGCCGACGACGCCAGCAACGACCACCTTCAAGCCGCCCCGCGAACTCAACCCGTGCCTCCTGGACCCGATCCGGCGCGAGCCGGAGACCTCACGTGACGCTCAACCCTGGCGCGAGCCGAGAACTTCCAGTTTGCGCCCTACTCCCGCGTCGCGGGGGTATTTCGCACTATTGGTCCCACATGTCGCGTCGTCATATCCTCTCGGCACGGCCGAGCGGTGTCTGTAGCGGCCTGATGAAGACCTCCTTCGGAGGCCCTCGCACAGCATGACGCCTTAGTGGCCTGGTTCGTTCACTCCCGCTGCTGACTAAGTTTGAGGACGCGCCAGATCACCCAGGTCCCAGACAAGTGTGCGCGCAACGCCGGCCGACGACGGGAAGCCATGACCGAGAACACGATCGCAGTTTGGCCGGGCACGCCGTACCCCTTAGGCGCTACCTACGATGGGGCCGGCACCAACTTCGCCGTCTTCTCCGAGGTCGCCGAATCGGTGGACCTGTGCCTGTTCGACGACGATGACCTCGAAACCGTCGTCACGCTGCCTGAGTACGACGCCTTCGTCTGGCATGGCTACCTGCCAGGCGTTACGCCTGGACAGCGCTACGGGTTTCGGGTTCACGGCCCCGACAACCCGGCTTCGGGCAACCGCTGCAACCCCAGCAAGCTGCTCCTCGACCCGTACGCAAAAGCTGTCCAAGGACACGTTGACTGGGACGAGTCACTGTTCGGGTACCCGTTCGGCAACCCCGAAGGCAAGAACTACGCCGACTCCGCACCACACGCGATGAAGTCCGTGGTCATCAACCCGTACTTCGACTGGCGCAGCGACCACCAATTGCGCATCCCGTACCACGACTCGATCATCTACGAGGTGCACGTCAAGGGGATGACGATCCAGCATCCCGATATTCCAGAAAACATCCGTGGTACCTACGCCGGGCTGGCGCATCCCGTGATGGTCGACTACCTAACCAAGCTCGGGATCACCGCCGTCGAGTTGATGCCGGTGCACCAGTTCGTCAGCGACAGCGGCTTGGCCGACAAGGGGCTGTCGAACTACTGGGGATACAACACCATCGGCTTCTTCGCACCGCACAACGGCTACTCGGCAGCGGGCGATCGCGGTGAACAGGTGCAGGAGTTCAAGGCACTGGTGCGCACCCTGCACGAGGCCGGTATCGAGGTCATCCTCGACGTCGTCTACAACCACACCGCCGAAGGCAACCACCTCGGCCCGACCCTGTCGTTTCGCGGTCTTGACAACGCCGCTTACTACCGGTTGTCCGAAGACGACCCGAGCAAGTACATGGACTACACAGGCACCGGCAACAGCCTGAACGCGCGAAACCCGCATGCCTTGCAACTCATCATGGACTCGCTGCGCTACTGGGTCCTCGAGATGCACGTCGATGGCTTCCGGTTCGACCTCGCGTCTGTGCTGGCGCGCGAGTTCTACGACGTCGACAGACTGTCGGCGTTTTTCGACCTCGTACAGCAGGATCCTGTGGTGAGCCAGGTCAAGCTGATCGCCGAGCCATGGGACGTCGGAGAGGGCGGCTACCAGGTCGGCAACTTCCCGCCGCTGTGGAGTGAATGGAACGGGCAGTACCGCGACACCGTTCGTGACTTCTGGCGCGGCGAGCCGGCGACCTTGGGCGAGTTCGCGTCGCGGCTCACCGGTTCGAGCGATCTTTATGCCAATTCGGGACGACGACCCATGGCGTCGATTAACTTCGTCACCGCCCACGACGGCTTCACGTTGCAAGACCTGGTCTCCTACAACAACAAGCACAATGACGCCAACGGGGAGAACGGCAAGGACGGCACCGATGACAACCGGTCGTGGAATTGTGGAGCCGAAGGTCCGACGAAGGACGTCGACATCGTCACATTGCGCGAGCAGCAGAAGCGGAACTTCTTGACCACGCTGTTCTTGTCGCAAGGTGTACCGATGCTCTTGCACGGCGATGAGTTCGGAAGAACCCAACGCGGCAACAACAACGGGTACTGCCAGGACAACGAGATCTCGTGGGTCGACTGGTCACTGCAAACTGTGCACGAGGTGCAGCTGGCTTTCACCCGCGAGCTGTCGAAGCTGCGTCGCGATCACCCCGTATTTCGTCGCCGCCGGTTCTTCGACGGACACCCGGTACGGGCCGAGGGTGAAGACCTGCGCGACATCGCATGGTTCACGCCGAGCGGTGCCGAGATGTCGGATAAGGACTGGGCAACCGGCTACGCCAAGTCGGTCGCGGTGTTCCTCAACGGCGACGCGATCGGCTACCCGGACCAACGTGGCCAACCTGTCGTCGATGAGTCTTTCCTGCTGCTATTCAACGCAGCCGATACCGGCATCGACTTCGTCATGCCAGGGGCCGAGTACGGCGAGCGCTGGGAGATTCTGATCGACACAACAACGCCGCTCGACGTCGAGCAGCCGTCGATCAAGGCCGACACCCCGGCACACGTCGAGGGTCGGGCCGTCCTGGTTCTGCGTCGTGTCGTCTGACGCTACGCCGGCGTCCGCTGCGCTGCAGGTGGCGCCGGTGTCGACGTACCGCCTACAGCTCGGACCTGATCTGAAGTTCGCGGACGCCGCGAAACTCGCCAGCTATCTCGCCGACCTGGGCGTCACGCACGCGTATCTCTCGCCGATCCTCGGAGCAGGCAAGGGATCGACGCACGGCTACGACGTCGTCGATCACTCCAAGATCGACGCCCAACTTGGCGGGGCGCGAGGCTTCGCGTCGCTACGCAAGGCGTTCGCCGCGGCGGGGGTCGGTGTCATCATCGACGTCGTCCCCAACCACATGGCCATCCCTGTCCCCGAGTACCTGAACAAGCAACTGTGGTCAGTGCTCAGCCAGGGGCAACAGTCGCCGAACGCGTCGTGGTTCGACATCAATTGGGACGCCGAAGGCGGTCGCATCCTGATGCCGGTACTCGACGGCTCCCTTGCGGACAACCTCGACAAGCTGCACGTGGTCACGCGCGCCGGAAAGCTCGAGCTCGCCTATTACGACCATCGGTTCCCCCTCGCCGCCGGCACACCCGCTCTTGCCGCTGAAGTCGGCATGCAGGCACTACTCGATGCGCAGCACTACCGGCTCGCCGACTGGCGTACCGCGTCGACACAGCTGAACTACCGACGCTTCTGTGACATCACCACGCTGATCGGTCTGCGGGTGGAGGATCCGGCGGTGTTTGCCGCAAGTCATACGGTGCTGGCCGATTTGATCCAGCGCGGGCAGGCCGATGGCCTGCGCATCGACCACCCGGATGGCCTCGCGAATCCCGCGGGTTATCTCGCCGACCTTGCCCGGGCAACCGACGACACCTGGGTCGTTGTCGAGAAAGTGCTCGACGCCAGCGACCCGGGCGAACCGCTGCCGCCGGATTGGCAGACCGCCGGCACGACTGGGTACGAGACCCTGACCGTCATCAACGGCCTGATCGTCGATCCCGCAGGCGAAATGCCACTCAGCCTGCTCTATACCGAACTGACCGGAGAGACCGCCGACTTCGCGTCGGTCGCCGAAGAAGGCAGGCGACTGATCGCTCGTGATGTGTTGGCTACCGAAGTGTCGCGACTGACCGATCTGCTCGGCGTCCGCCTTGATCGAAGCGGTGACCCAGCGACTGAGAGCGGATCGCTACTGCGCGACGCGCTCGTCGATGTGCTCTGCCGGCTCGAGGTGTATCGACCATTCGCAAGCTCGCCGCACACGTTGGCCGCACTCGACGACGCGACCGCCCAAGCGCTAAAGCACGCGCCGGCACTTCGCGGCGAGATCGACGCCGTTCGAACCCACGCCGTTGACCCCGACGAGTTCGGCATCAGGTTCGGTCAGCTGGCGGCCGCGCTCTACGCGAAGGGCGTCGAGGACACCGCGTTCTACCGGCATGCAAGGCTGCTGTCGCTGAACGAGGTCGGTGGCGATCCCGGCAGGTTCGGCCGCAGTCTGGCGAGCTTCCATCGCCACGCCACGACCCTGCAGGCCGACTCGCCGACCGCGATGACGACCCTGACGACGCATGACACCAAGCGAGGTGAGGACGTCCGCGCCCGGCTTGCCGTGCTGTCGGAGCTACCGGGCGAATGGGAGCAAGCCATCCGCCGGTGGCTGCCACTGGGCGCCCGACTCGGGTGCCCCGACGGCCACACCGGCTATTTCTTCTGGCAGACGCTCGTCGGCGCATGGCCACTCGACGTCGAGCGGGCGACGCGGTACATGCAAAAGGCCATGCGTGAAGCCAAGGTCACGACGTCGTGGCAAACCCCGGACCTGCGATACGAAGATGCAGTGAGTGGCTTCGTCACGAGCGTGCTCAGTGACGACGAGGTGATGGCCGACGTCGCTGCGTTCGTTGCTTCGCTCGAACCCTACGCACGCGCGAATTCTCTTACACAGAAGCTCATTCAGCTCACGATGCCCGGCGTGCCCGACACATACCAAGGGTGCGAACTCGCAGCGTTTACCCTCGTTGACCCCGACAACCGCGGCGCCGTCGACTTCACGGTGCGCCGAGCCGAGCTTGAGACCATGTTCGACCCGAAGCTGCGGATATCCGCAACGGCATTACGGCTGCGACGCGACCATCCGGCGTGGTTCCGCAGCTACGTCCCGCTCGCGGCAACCGGGCCGGGCGCTGATCATCTCGTGGCATTTCGTCGCTCGCCCGAGGTTGCCGTCTTCGCGACACGGTTCTCCGCCCACCTCGAGCGAGCGGGAGGCTGGCGCGACACGGTCGTCGAACTACCTGAGGCCGTGCCGTCCGCCGGGTTTTGGGTCGACGCCCTCTCAGGACGTGAGCACGAAGCGGGCGACATCACCGTGGCACAGCTTCTGCAAGACGGTTCGGTTGCCTTGCTCGTGCCCGCGGTCAGCGTCTCGTGAGGGCGAGGAACCTACGGGTCTGGGCGCCTGGTGTCGCGCACGTCGAGGTCGAGATCGATGGCCTGCGTCATCCCATGACGTCGAGCCTTGGTGGCTGGTGGACAGCGGACGTCGAGGCGAAGCACGGCGCGACGTACGGGTTCTGCCTTGACGGCGCGAAGGCACGACCTGATCCGCGTTCGGCATGGCAACCCGACGGCGTTCATGGGCTGTCGCGTCTGGTCGATCACGCGGAATTCACCTGGCAGACCGACGGGTGGCGAGGCCGAGAGTTACTCGGGCGCCTCGTCTACGAGTTGCACATCGGCACTTTCACAGCCGCGGCCACCTTCGAGGCCGCGATCGAGCGGCTGGACCATCTCGTCGATCTCGGGGTGGACTTCGTAGAGGTCCTGCCGGTGGCAGCCTTCCCCGGGCGCAACGGGTGGGGCTACGACGGAGTTTTTCCATACGCAGTGCAGCACAGCTACGGCGGCCCTGACGGGCTGAAGCGATTCGTCGACGCCTGTCACAACCGCGGCCTCGGCGTGATCCTCGACGTCGTCTACAACCACCTTGGGCCTGACGGCAACGTGCTGCCCGCATTCGGGCCGTACTTCACAGACTTCTTTTCCACGCCATGGGGCGATGCATTGAACTACTGCGGGCCGGGATCAGATGAGGTGCGGCGCTACGTCGTCGATAACGCACTCATGTGGCTGCGTGACTATCGAATCGACGGTCTGCGCCTCGACGCCGTACAGGCGATCCTCGACACGTCGGCCACGCACGTGCTCGAAGAGCTTGCAGTGGAGGTCTCCGCACTGTCGGACGCAGTCGGGCGACCACTAGCCTTGATCGCTGAGTCCGATCTGAACGACCCACGCCTTGTCACTGCACGCGATGCCGGCGGCTACGGTCTCGATGCACAATGGAGCGACGACTTCCATCACGCGTTGCACACCGTTGTCACCCGTGAATCCTTTGGCTACTACGAGGATTTTGGCTCCTTGAACCAACTCGCAACTGCACTAACTCATGGTTACGTCTACGCGGGGCAGTTCTCGCAGCATCGCAATCGCCAGCACGGCCGGCCGTTACCTGCATCGATCACAGGGCATCGATTGCTCGGATACTCACAAGACCACGACCAGGTCGGCAACCGCGCGGCGGGCGAGCGACTGTCTGCGCTCGTCTCGCCCGAACTCGTGAAGGTCGCCGCCGCGCTGGTCTTGACAGCACCGTTCACGCCGATGCTGTTCATGGGTGAGGAGTGGGCGGCGTCGACACCCTGGCAGTACTTCACCGACCATGAGGACCCCGAGCTCGCCGAAGCGGTCAAAGTCGGTCGGCGCAGCGAGTTCAAGGCATTCGGGTGGAAGCACGAGGACGTGCCAGACCCGCAGCACCCGACAACGATTGAGCGATCGACGCTGAAGTGGCACGAGCTTGATGACGCGCCGCACGCCGACATGCTCGCCTGGTATCGCCAGTTGATTGCGCTGCGGCGGGCTCGACCCGATCTCGCGGACGGCCGCTTTGATCAGATCCACGTCGACTTTGACGAAGACGAACGATGGCTGGTGATCCGGCGCCCCGCAACCGTCGTCGCGGTGAACTTGACGCAGCGACCCAGGGCGCTCGACATCGAGGTCACCTCCGTACTGCTTTCTTCAGCGGACGTCGAGTGGCGTGCGAGCGGTGTGACGTTGCCGCCCGAGTCGGTCGCGATCTTCGCCCGCTGATTGACTGTGCGCGTGCCTGTTCGCCGACTGCTCCCCGATCCGGTCGAGGTCGTCGACCTCGTCGACGCTTACCCGTATCCAGCCAACGTCACGTGGCTGCGCGCCAACATGATCGCGAGCGCCGACGGAGCGGCAACCATCGACGGGCGCGCGGGCGGTCTCGGAAGCGCCACTGACCAGCAGGTTCTGGGGTTGCTGCGCGGGTTAGCCGACGTCGTGATCGCCGGCGCCGGCACGGTCACCGCCGAGGGCTACGGTCCGGCTCGCGCGCGCTCGCAGTATCAGGAACTTCGCGCGGCCGCCGGTCAGCCGCCGGCGCCAAGAATGGTCGTTGTGTCGCAGCGTCTGCAGCTCGACTTCGAGTCGAAGTACTTCACGGAGGCATCACAGCCGCCGATAGTCGTGACGTGTGAAGCAGCGCCTGCGGATCGCCTGCTCGCTGCACGCAAGGTGGCCGACGTGGTGGTTGCCGGCGACACCGTTGTCTCTCCCGCCCGGATGGTCGACGAACTTGTCGCGTTGGGTCAACGTCGGCTCCTGTGTGAAGGCGGCCCGACACTACTCGCGATGGTGGCAGCCGACGGCGTCCTGGATGAACTGTGTTTGACGATTGCGCCGATGCTTGTCGCCGGTCCGTCGCGACGAATACTCGACGGACCGCTGCTTGACCCTGCGCCGAAGATGGCGTTGACCCAGTTGTTGCAGGACGAGGACGACCTGCTCTATGCGCGCTATGAGGTGCGACGTTGAAGCTTCCGGTGATGCCGCCTGTCAAACCCATGCTCGCCAAATCCCAGCCGGCGATTCCGCCCGACATGGTCTACGAGCCCAAGTGGGACGGATTTCGCTGCATCGTGTTCCGCGATGGCGACGAGATCGAACTTGGGAGCCGCAACGAAAAGCCTTTGACGCGCTACTTTCCCGAGGTCGTTGAAGCAGTGCGCGCGAGCCTGCCGCAGCGCTGCGTGCTCGACGGCGAGATTGTGATCGTGTCGGGCAACTCGCTCGACTTCGAAGCGCTGCTTCAACGGATCCATCCGGCCGCGTCGCGCGTGAAAAAGCTGGCCGCCGAGACGCCCGCGACGTTCATCGCCTTCGACCTGCTCGCGCTTGGTGACGAGTCCTTTATAGAAGAGCCGTTCGCGAGGCGCCGTGAAGTTCTCGAGGAGGTGCTCGCCTCAGCGTCGTCCTCGGTATTGCTGACACCAGCGACCGATTCTCTCGAGCTGGCGAATCGATGGTTCGAAGTCTTCGAAGGTGCCGGACTCGACGGCGTCGTCGCCAAGTCGCGCGATCTGCCCTATCGCCAAGATCAGCGCATCATGGTGAAGGTCAAGCACGAGCGCACTGCCGACTGTGTGGTCGCGGGTTTTCGCTGGCACCGGGCGTCGCCAGAAGGCACCGCGGTCGGCTCCCTGATGCTGGGTCTGTACGGCGACAACGGAGTGCTGCAGCACGTCGGCGTGTGCGGCGCGTTTTCCGCGGTCCGGCGCCGCGAGCTCATCGCCGAGCTCGAGCCGTACCGCACAGAGGACGTTTCCCATCCTTGGGGCGGAGCCCCTGGTGTGGGGGGCGGAGCCCCTGGTGTGGGGGGCGCGGCCCCGGGCTCGGAGGCGGAAATGGTCGAACCTGGCGAGCCTGATCGGCGTCCCGGCGGTGTCACTCGCTGGAACGCCGGAAAGGACCTCAGTTGGGTGCCGCTGCGACCCGAACTCGTGTGCGAGGTCGCCTACGACCACATGGAAGGCGGCCGGTTCCGGCACACTGCGCAGTTCCGTCGCTGGCGCCCCGACCGCGACCCTGCCTCGTGCACGTACGACCAACTCGACAGACCAGTGAACTTCGACCTCGCAAGTGTGTTCAGCGGGTCGTAGGCGTTCCTCGGCAACCGTCAGACGCGCGCCCCGTCGCCACGGCGGCTGTGGTCAGGGTGGCCGGTAACGTCGCGGCTATCGAACGGAACGGGCGGCGGCGGCATACCTTCAGTAGCTTTCGCGAGCGCCGGCCCTAGGCGCGTCTTCTCGAACTGCCGCCACTCCTCCTCCGATTCCCAGATGTCGATGATGCGCCAGCCGCTCTCGGACGGCCCGGCCACGTGGGCGATGAGGCCGGGGATCGGTTCATCGCCAACACCGGCCGTGACGCGCGCGTTCATTCCCTCGGTCACTCCTGGCATGTCTAAGCAGTAGGCGTACATGCGATTTCCTCCCGAGCGTTCGAGTGTCGATTCGAGTAGAGCCGCGCTCTATTCGTTAGAGTGATACTCTAATGACGTGAACGACGACGTCAAGGCCCGTACGTACGACAACTCGAGGCGGACCGACGGGGCGCTTCAGACGAGACGTGCAGTGGTCGCAGCAGCCCGCGAGATCTTCATCAAACGTGGCTACCCGGCGACGACCCTCACGGCGATCGCCGAACGCGCGAGGGTCAGCGTTCAAACGGTGTACGCGCAGTTCGGAAACAAGATCACGTTGCTCAAGGACGTCATCGACTACACCGTCGCGGGCGACGACGACCCGACGCCTGTCGCCAATCGCGAATGGGTTCAGCAGATCCTGGCCGAGCCGGATCCACGAACGAAGTTGGCACTGCACGCCCGTGGCGTCACGATCATCATGGCGCGCAGCTACCGCCTCGACTGGGTGCTGCGCACTGCGGCACCTGTCGATGCGGACGCCGATGCCTTGTGGCGTAAGGCCATTCGCCAACGCCGTACAGGCATGGAACAACTGGCGACACACCTGCACGCGCTCGGCGCCCTGCGACCGGACCTGACAGTCGCCGAGGCAGCGGACCGGATCGCGACACTGATCGATCCCGAGTTCTACCGGCTCACCGTCGCCGAACGGAAGTGGAAACCCGAGCAATACGAGGACTGGCTCAGGGAACTGCTGATCGCGTCGTTGCTGCCAGGGGCCTGATAGCTAGAGCTTCATAGCTCGAACAGTCCTCATCATCATCGCCACCACGGTCGCTCGAGAGCGCGATCAGTGCCCGCCGTCTCGTCACACGCATCCAGTTCTGCCATGTCATCCGCGGACAACACGAAGTCAAAGACCTCCATGTTCTCCACGATGCGGTCTTGATGCGTCGACTTGCCGACGACAACCAGGCCATGCTGGACGCCCCAGCGCAAGAGCACCTGCGCAGGCGAGCGACCCACTCGGGCGGCCACAGTCTTGACCTTCGTGTTCGTCAGAGCGCGCCCAGTCCCGAGAGGGCTGTAAGCCTCGACTACGACATGGCGCTCGATGCACGCGTCAAGTAGCGCGCGTCGGTAGGCAAACGGATTGAAGTACACCTGATTCACGGCAGGCACGATGTCGGCCGTCTTCAGAAGCGCATCCAACTCCGTCACACTGAAATTCGACACACCGATCGACCGGGCGTACGCAGCCGCGTGGGCCTGCTCCATACCCGGCCATGCCCAGGTAGGTCCACCTCCGGGCCAATGAACGAGATACAGATCGACGTAGTCCATGCCGAGACGCGTGAGGCTCTTCTTCGCCTCGGCGGCGGGGTCTTTCAGAGCAGGATTGAACTTCGTGGTGATGAACAACTTCGCACGGTCGATACCGCTCGCGCGGACCGCTTTGCCCACGCTCTCCTCGTTGCCGTAGCCCTGCGCGGTGTCGATGTGCAGATATCCGGCGTCCAATGCCCAACGGACGGCGTTTACGCATTCGGGGCCATTGGGAACCTGCCAAACGCCGAGACCCAGAGTCGGCATCGCCGTCCCATCGGCCAGCGTTGCAAACCGATCGCCGTCGCTTCCCGGTGCTGCCGCCATTGGTCGCCCTCTTTCGCTGATCGCGGTCGCCTGTCCGGCGGCAGCTAGAACAATCCTTCCAGGTACGTGTCGAGGTCGCCTGCGTTCGACAGCGTTGGCAACGCCTGGCTCGGAGCGCTGACGGTCACGGCGTTGTAAAAGCTGCCTGCGGCGACGTACTGCGTTTTGCTCGGGTCCCCGTCAAAGGTGACGGTAATCGTCTCGTCTGCTCCACCGCCAGCATCGGGCGGGCCGCCCGGCTCGGTCGGAAGCGCATTGAGAAGCGTGGCAATGTGACGCGCAACGTCGGCATTCACGTGAATGGTGACTGTGGTTGGCGGTGGGGGGGACATGATGACGCCGGTGCGCCGTATCAGCGTGGCACCCGTGACAGTCGACGGCACGCGCGCGCCTGCTGGGCGTAGCGGCTGCCACGCATCCGACACGTCAACCTGCAGATCGGTGCCACCCGCGGGATCTGGCGTCACTGCGACGTAGACCCTCGCGCCTTGGTCAGAAGCCCCCGCCGCCGCTCGATAGACAACGACCCCGGCGCCGAGTGAGCCATCCCAGGTGAGCGCGATGGGCAGATGATGCTGGACGTACGCCAGCACAGTTTCAGCGGGTTCGGGCACCGTCCACGAGTCGGCGACATCGATCACGTCGTCGTCCATCGACGTTTGCGCTGAGGCGTCGGGTCCGACGGACCGCCCACCCAACAGCTTCGAACCGTCGGGTACTGACACCTGCGCAAGGAGGCCCTGGGCCAGCTCGGTGACTGCCTGCACTCGCGACCGTTCCGCCGCGTTCGAGGGCGCCGGGCTCCCGATGCTGACCAAAGGCGTCGGACTCGAGAGCCCAGGTGCTATCGAGGTAGTACCGGCGCGTGGAGCTGCGCCCGACTCGCAGCCAGCCAAAAACAGGCCGCTCACCATCACCGTCGTCACGGCTCCGAGCCCTCGCATGACCATGAGACGCCGACCCGCGTTGTGCGGTTTCATCAGGGCGCCACGCACGACGTCAGTCGGGTTCGGGTTTCGGGCGGCGGGCTCGGCTCGGTTGCACTCGCGAAGGTTCGCCCTCCATCTTCGGGAAGTTCGGCGGGTACGGCGCATCTCCAAGCCCGCGATCGCGCTCGTCTCGATCGGCCATCTCGATCAGGGGCGTGAGGTCGTGCGCGACGTCGTCTATGCCAGCGTGCAGGTCGCCAATCTTCGCGAACCGTTGCGGCACCGAATCGATCGTGAAGTCGTTGGGATCGACGTCCGCCAGTTCTTGCCACGTAACGGGCGTCGACACCGTCGCGCGCACGTTCGCTCGCACGCTATAGGCCGCCGCAATCGTGCGGTCTCGCGCGTTCTGGTTGTAGTCGAGGAACACCTTCGCGCCGCGCTCTTCCTTCCACCATGCGGTGGTCACCTCCTCAGGTATCCGCCGCTCGATTTCACGCGAGAACGCCAGCACCCCACGGCGAATCTCGGTGAACGTCCAACGCGGTTGTAGCCGCACATAGATATGGATGCCCCGACCGCCAGATGTCTTCGGGAACCCGATGTAGCCGACTTCATCAAGCAATTCGTGGACGGCGACGGCGACCGTCCGTGCGTCATCGAAGTCGGTGCCGGGTTGCGGGTCGAGGTCGATCCGGAGTTCGTCCGGATGCTCGGTATCGGCCCGCCTGGAGGGCCACGGGTGGAAGACGATGGTTCCGAGGTTCGCGGCCCACGCGACGGACGCGACCTCGGTCACGCACAACTCGTCGGCGTGGCGACCCGACGGGAAGGTGACGCGGGCGGTCTCAAGCCACTCGGGATGATGCTCGGGTACCCGCTTTTGGTAGATCGCCTCCCCCTCGACGCCGTCGGGAAATCGCTGCAGCGTGCACGGGCGCTCGAAGAGCGCGTGCACGATGCCCGGACCCACCGACAGGTAGTAGTTGACGAGGTCGAGCTTGGTCTGGCCACGGCCGGAGAAGTAGACCTTCTCGGGGTTCGAGACGCGGACCGTACGTCCCTCAATCTCGAGCTCTATTGCGGGGGAAGGAGCCACGAGAAGACGCTACCTCCCGTCAGCGGTTCGTAATCTCCACCGACCCACCCCGATTGGCGCGCTCACGTAAACTTAGGGGCATGTACAAGGTTGAGAAGACAGACGAGGAATGGCGCGAGCAGCTCACGCCGTCCGAATATGCCGTGTTGCGCAAGGCCGCGACCGAGCCTGCATTCGTCGGTGAGTACACCGACACCAAGACCACCGGCGTCTACCACTGCCGGGCCTGTGACGCCGAGCTGTTCCGCAGCGACCACAAGTTCGACTCGCATTGCGGCTGGCCGTCGTTCTATCAGCCGACCGAGAACGACGCCGTCGAGCTCCTCGAGGACAATAGCTACGGGATGCGCCGCATCGAGGCACGCTGCGCCAGGTGCGGATCCCACCTGGGCCACCTCTTCCAAGGCGAGAAGTACGGCAACCCCGTCGACGACCGCTTCTGCATCAACAGCATCAGCGTGCGCTTGGAACCGACCGAGTAGCTGTCGCCCGGCTCCGCCACGGCGAGGTCACCCGATCAGTGACGGTTCTTCACCCCCAGGGTGAAGAACCGTCCACAATTTGGCGGCGCGGCCGACGACGGGCCCTCGACGCGGCCACGTTGGGTCGATGGAACCCTTACTTGTCGTGATCGCGGCGGCGCAATGTGGCGTGTTCAGCCGAGTCCAAGCGCTCGGGGCTGGCTATACCGACCGGCGCATCCGGCACCTGCTCGCAATCGGCAGTTGGCTGCGCTGCGTTCAGGGCATCTTCCGGATATCGGGTACGCCCCTCACATTTGACGCCAGCGTGTGGATCGCGACGCTCGCCGCTGGCCCCGATGCGCGTCTCAGTCATCGCATCGCCGGAAAGATCCAAAATGTTGAGGGCGCGCCGCCGGTGGTGCGCTTCGACCTTTCGGTGCCACGGACCCGCCGCCCTCGAAGCGTGCCGCGAGCCACCATTCATCGAATCCGGCTGTGCGCAGACGATGTCGCGACGTGCCGAGGATTCCCCGTCACGTCGCTCCCGCGGACTCTCGTCGACCTCGCGCGAAGCCTGCCAGTCGAGACCGGGTCGCGGATCATCGCCGACGCACTTCGAACGACTCGAGTATCTGTCGACGCCCTCGAGTCGCGCATCGCATGGCTCGCCGGGTGCACCGGCATCGATCTTGCGCGGCGTGCGCTGGCGAGCGCGGACCCGATGCTCGAATCTGTGCTGGAGCGTGAACTTCTCTCGTTGCTGCGTCGCGCAGGGCTGAATCCGGTCGCCCAATACGTCGTCACGTCAGCTGGCCAATTCGTTGCGCGGGTGGACTTCGCACTGTTCGGCATCCGACTAGCCATCGAGGCAGACGGGTACGACACTCACGCGCGGCGACCAGGCTTCGAGCGCGACCGCGAAAAGGCCGCCCTGTTACAACTCGCCGGGTGGAGCTTGCTCTCGTTTACGGCAACCCAGATTCGCTTGCAACCGGAGTGGGTCATCGCCACCGTGCTGGAGCGAGTGCGGCAGCTGTCTGGTAAGTCAAATCAGTGACGCTTCTTCACCCCGGAGGTGAAATTCCGTCACTGATTTGGCACGCAGCGCCGTAGGGCTACGGGAGCGTCGCGATTAGCTCAGCAACCGCTCGACGCGGGCCGGTGAAGAACGGCGTCTCTAGGCGGGTGTGCGCCCGCGCCTGAGCACCACGCAGGTAGCGCATGAGGTCAACGATCCGATGCAGTTCGTCGGCCTCGAACGCGAGCAGGAACTCATAGTCGCCAAGGGCAAACGCCGCGACCGTGTTCGCCAACACGTCGGGATACTCGCGGCCCATCACGCCGTGCTCGCGCAGCATCGCACCGCGCTCGGCGGGGTCGAGCAGGTACCACTCGTTGGTCCGGTTATACGGGTAGACGCAGACGTAGGCCTTCGCTTCCATCCCGGCGAGGAACGCGGGAATGTGCGCCTTGTTGAACTCCGCATCACGATGGACGCCGATTACTGACCACACGGGATCGCTCGCCCGACCCAACCGGGTGCGGAGAAACCGCAGGTACGCGTCCTGGAGATCTTCGGAGTTCGGCGCGATCCACCAGATGAGGTAGTCGGCGTCGTGACGGAAGCCACTCACGCTGTAGAACCCACGCGTAGTGACCCCCTTGCCGGCCAATTCCGCCAACAAGTCATCGACCTCGGCGGCGGCCAGGTCGCGGCCGGGATCAGGCAGCCCGCCAGCGCCGCGCTGCGAGCGGAAGACCGCATACATCGTGTACGCCGTCAGCGGCGCCTCAGACTCTGGCGCCGCGGCCTTGCTCGCCGGATCGACATCGCTCATGGCAGCTATTCTCCCTCGCCGAACAGCGTCGCGAGGACCTGGGTCGCCGCCGTCGTCCCGCTGCCGATGCATGCAGGAATGCCGACGCCGTCGAAGGCCGCCCCGCAGGCGGCCAAGCCGGGGACGGCGGCCAGCGCTGCCTTGATGCGAGCAACCCGGTCGAGGTGGCCGACGCTGTACTGCGGGAGTCCGCCGCCCCATCGCGTAACGACCGCGTCGCGGGGTACACCCCGAACGCCAACCGCTGCGGCAATATCGCGCACTGCGCCCGCGACCAACTCGTCGTCGGACCGCTGCAGGTCGCCGACGTCGCCGTAGCGGCCGATGGAACACCGCACCAAAACGGCATCCGACGGGTCGTACCAACCCCACTTCTGAGTGGAGAACGTCGCAGCCTTGATCAGGCGGCCGTCCACGGCCGGAACCAGAAAACCGCTGCCCGTCAGGGGTTTCTCAAACGCCGCCGCAGAGAACGCCAACGTGACAACCGCCATGCTTGCGTAGTCGATCGCGGCGAGATCGTGCGCTGCCGATGGCACCGTAGCGGCCAGCAATCGACCTGCCGGCGTCGCAGGTAGCGCCAGCACCACGGCGTCCGCGCTGATGGTCTGAGGGCGTGCGGCGGAGCCAGTCACCAACTCCCAGCCGGCAGCCCGCCGCATCAGCTCTCGCACCGTGGTGTCGAGCACGAGGTCTGCGCCAGCAGCTAACAAGGAGGCGGTCAGGGTTTCGGCAAGCTGCCCGACTCCCCCAACAACGCCCGCAAAGACCGGTCCGGCCGAAGGTTGGGCAGAACGCGCGCGAAGCGCCCGGAACAACGATCGTTGATCAGCAACGGCTGCGACCTGCGGCAAGGTCGCCCGAAGCGACAACTCGTCGGCCCGGCCCGCGTAGACGCCGCCCAGCAGCGGCTCGACAAGCCGATCGACGACCTCGTGCCCCATCCGGGCACCGATGTAGGTGGCCACCGAGAGGTCGTCCCCGATCGCCGTCGCAGGCAGCGTCAGGTCGAGCGAAGCCCGCGTGACACCGGCCGGAGACACCGCGCGGCACGCCGCAAGCGAGCGCAGGCTGACCGGCACCCCCATCACGTGGCCGGCCGGCAAAGGCCGCAGCTGTCCGCGCGTCCAGATCGCGGCCTTGGTCGTGGTCGGCGAGACGGCATCGAGCCCGAGCGACGCCATCAAGGCCACGCCCTCGGGACGCCGAGCAAGCACCGCCTCAGCACCAAGATCGGTCTCGACTCCGGCGACCTCACCACGCAGCAACTTGCCGCCCGTGCGCGGCGATCCTTCGAGCACCGTGACCCGGACCCGACCGTCGAGCAACAGCGCGCGCGCTGCCGCGAGGCCGGAGATCCCTGCACCGACCACCACGACGTGTGGCCGCGCAGCCCCGGCGTCGAGGGTTCCGCGGGCGTCTGACGGGAGCGTGCTCACCGGGTCACCTTCGCAGACCGTGGCCCGATCGTGATCAACGGGCGGGAACCCAGCAGGTGCAGCAGCGATCTCATCGCTACCGGAACGTACCGGCCATCGGGAGGACGCCATGCGCCAGTTCAAGGGTTCGCGAATCATGACCGTCGTCGGTGTCGCGGCGGTGCTCGCCGTCCTCGCGGCCGGTTGTTCCAGCTCAGCAAAGAAATCAGCCTCTGCACCTGCGGCCGCGACCTCAGCCGCTGCTCCCGACGACGCGAACCCTGGCGACGTCACGGCAGTACCTTCACCTGCCGCAAACGGCGAAGCCGCGCCGGCTGCAGCGGCCAGCTCCGCGGCCGCTGCCCCTGCCAGCGCGCCCGCAGCAGGCGGAGGTAGCTCCGGGCAGACTGTGTCCCAACCGCTGCTCACCGGCCGGCAGGTCATCTACACCGCCGACATCACCGTGCAGACAAAGGACATCAAGACGGCGGTCGACCAGCTCGCCCAGCTCGCGGCCGGCAGGGGCGGCGTTGTGTTCGGCGAGCAGGTGAGCCTGGCATCCAAGGACCCGAACAATCCCGGCGCCGCGAGCGCGACCGTCACGTTGAAGGTGCCGCCGGACACGCTCGATCAGGGCATTCTCGATCAGATCGGCCAGCTCGGCACCGAGCTCAGCCGCAACGAGACAGCAAGCGACGTCACTGCACAAGTTGCCGACGTCAACTCGCGCGAAGCAGCGGCGCAGGACAGCCTGACCAGACTTCGCCAGCTGTTCCAGCATGCTGGCAACGTCGCCGACCTCGCCACCGTCGAGAACGAGATCGCCCAGCGCGAGGCTGACCTTGAATCGCTCGAAGCCCAGCAGCGCACGTTCACTCAGCAGGTCGCGCAAGCCACGATCACTGTGAATCTGGTAGCGACGCCGAAGGTCGCGCCACTCGTGGCACCGGTCAAGAAGGCGCACGTCGTCGGGTTCGTGCGCGGCCTGCGTGGCGGCTGGCATGCATTCACTCGCACAGTGACGGGTATCACGACCGCTGTGGGCGCAATGCTGCCGTTCCTCGTCGTGCTGTTCGTCTTGGGTCTTGCGGCACTCATCGTGCGACGCAGGCTCATGACACGGCCGTCAGACGAGACAACTCATGCGCCGAGTGCTGGTCCGGCAGTCTGATGAACGAAGTCAACTAACCGCGCCAGCACGTCGGGGTCGGTCGTCGGCAGCACTCCGTGGCCGAGGTTGAAGATGTGACCGCGCGCGGCTCGGCCGCGCGCGATGACATCGGCCGCGGTCTGTTCGATGACTTCCCACGGGGCGAAAACCGTTGCGGGATCGAGATTTCCCTGTATTACCCGGTCGCCCACGCGTTGTGCGGCAACGTCGAGCGGTACCCGCCAGTCGACCCCGACGACATCGGCGCCTGCTTCGCCCATCAGCGCCAACAACTCGCCGGTGCCAACGCCAAAATGAACTCGCGGCACGTTTAGGTCGGCGAGTTCCGCGAGGACGCGCGCACTGTGCGGCAACACGTAGGTGCGGTAGTCGGCGGGCGACAAGATGCCTGCCCATGAATCAAACAGTTGGACGGCGCGAGCTCCGGCGCCGACCTGAACGCGCAGGAAGCCGACGGCGATGGTCGCAAGCCTGTCGAGCAGTTGGTGCCACAACACGGGTTGCGAGTACATCAACGCCTTCGTCTTCAGGTGCTCGCGCGACGGGCCGCCCTCGACGAGATAGCTGGCCAGCGTGAACGGAGCTCCGGCGAATCCGATGAGCGGCGTCGCACCGAGCTCAGCCACCGCCAATCGCACTGCGGTGTCGAGGAAGTCGACATCAGCAGGCTCGAGTGGTCGCAGCACATCGACGTCCGCGCTCGTTGTGAAAGGCGACGCGACGACCGGGCCCACACCAGGAACGATGTCGAGGTCGACGCCGACTGCTTTCAACGGGACCACGATGTCGCTGAAGATGATCGCCGCATCGACGCCGTAGCGACGCACCGGCTGCACCGTGATCTCTGCGATCAACTCGGGCGTCGTGCACGCCTGCAGCATCGGGATGCCTTCGCGAACCGCGCGATACTCCGGTAACGCACGACCCGCTTGCCGCATGAACCAGACGGGCGGATGCGGGACCGGCTCGCCACGGCAGGCACGCAAGAAGACGCTGTCGAGCAGCACATCGTTGATCACCGGACCCATGCTCCCACTAGCCGGCTGCAAGCAGCACGACTGCGCCCACTAGCCGGCTGCAAGCAGCACGACTCCACATATCGCGAGGCCGACCCCGACGTCCTGAATCCTTCGCATGCGCTCGCCTTCGAGGAAGCGCGCAAGCACGACGGTGACCGCCGGATAGAGCGACGCGAGGACGGCTGTCACACTTACCAGCCCGTGCCGGCTGGCATATCCATACAAGCCGTTCGCGCCGAGGTCGGTCCAACCCACGATGGCGATCAGTGGGACGTCGCGTCGTCGCAGGCCGCCGTAGCCTGGCTCCGCAGGTGAGAGCCCGTTGCGCCGCACGAGGCCCCGATGCCTCACCAGATATCCAATCCCAAGCAGCGCGACGATCGACACGCTCGTCGCGCGCATCGTGAGCAGGGTCATCACGACGTTGTGCCTGGCCGCCTTCTCGATCAGCACAAAGACGAAGCCAAAACCGACGGCCGCGACCAGCGCGAGTACGAGCGGCCGGGTGCCGCCGCTGCTCGGGTCACCGCGTCCGGCGATCTCCGGCCCGCTGGCGAGAACCACCCCGCCGACCGCCGCGGCGATGCCGGCAATTTGCAGGCCGGACGGGGATTCGCCGGAGGCAAGGCCAAAGATGACCGGTACCACAGCCCCGGTGCCGGCGATCGGTGCAACGATGCCCATGGTCCCGGTCGACAGCGCACCGTAGAACGCAACTAACGCCACGAGGCCCACCGCACCGGCGGCCATGGCCCAAGGCAAATACCCATGTGGGACGCCGAAACTGTTCGTCGCCGCGGCGACGATCAGCATCGTCAGGACGGCAATCACCTGCGCAACCGCCACGACGACCAGCGGGCGCACCCGCCGGCTGACCACGCCGCCCATGAAGTCGGAAGTGCCCCAAGCAAGGCTCGAGAGCAGCGCAAGCAGGGCCGTCACGACCCCGAGGCTACGGGAGCAGGCCCACCCGGACGCCGGTCGGCGCGCCGTCTCCCGGGCCAGTGCAATCCCACCTACGCTGCCAGTGTGGTTGCCAGAGATCCGCACAGCGAACTGCCCGCAGGCTTTGCGGAGGCTGTCGCGAGCCTGCAGCCGGTGCGGCTGCGCGCGGAGATCAGGCTGTCTGAGGCGCCTGCCCCACAGCGGCTCGCGCCCTTCGCGGTCGCACTCACGGCTGACGTCACGGGCGCCAGTGGCGACGAGGAAGCCGCCACGGGCCGCTTCGTCGTGCTGCACGATCCGGCCGGCCAAGAGGCCTGGCAGGGGTCGACCCGGATCGTCGCCTACGTGCGCGCCGAACTCGAACCCGAGATGGCCAGCGATCCGTTCCTCGCCGATGTCGCCTGGACCTGGCTCACCGAAGGCCTGTCGCGGCGGCTTCCCGAGCGCGGTTATCGGGCGCTCGGCGGCACGGTCACCCGCGTGACATCTGACTGCTACGGCACGATGGCTGGTCGACCGCTCGTCGCTCACGTCGAGTTGCGGGTGTCGTGGACGCCGGACACCGACGGCCTCGGTCCGCATCTAGAGGCGTGGGCCGACGTCCTGGCGGCCGCCGCTGGGTTGGCTCCGTTACCCCCTGGAGTCGCCGCACTGCCGAGCCGCCGCCGCTAGGCCGGGTCGAGCATGCCGAACTACCCCGCGATTGCGGGACGGTTCGTCGATGCCGCCCTGACCTCACCAGCAGTCGGCACGCTCGCCAAGGCACCGCGACCCATGCGCAGCGTGAGTGTCGTGCCCTGACCCGGCCACGACGCGACGTCCAGCGAACCGCCGGCGAGACGAACCCGCTCGCGGAGCAAGCCGAGGCCCACGTGGCGACCGCGCTCCGGCCGAACCTTGTCGGGCTCGAAGCCGGGGCCCTTGTCCTCGACGACCGCGATAACGCTCTGCTCGTCGACGGTCAGCGAGAGCCGTGCGTCGTCGACGTCGGCGTGCTTGATGACGTTGAGCAACGACTCCTGGAAGAACCTATACAGCGTCACCGCGGTGACCAGCGGCAGCGGATACGGCGAATCGGGCCACTCGACCTCAACCTGGAGGCCGTAACGCAGTTCCATGTCGTCGCGCAACGCGATGACCGCCTGCGCAAGGTCGCCGTCGCGCAACGCAGGCGGCCGGGTGCGGGCCATGACTGCGCGCACCTGATCTTCTGCCTCGGCGACGAGGTTGCCGACGTTCTCAAGCTCGTTGGCGTCCGCAGGCCCGCCCGACAGCACGCTGCGGGCAAGCATCAAAGTCTGGGCGACTGTGTCGTGCAGTTCGGCCGAGAGTTGGCCGCGCGCTGATTCTTCAGCGGCCACAAGGCCGGAGAGCAGGTCGAACATGCCGGCACTTGCTGTCTCGGCGGTACGCCGGTGTCGTGCGGCCACATCGTCAGCCACCCGCACCCGCAGGTGCAGGGCGTCGAGTGTGCGCGCGAGTTCAAGAAGCTCGACGCTTGTTGCAACCGCGATGCGATCTTCGGCGTTGCCGATCGACGTCGCCGAGGGATCCTGCAGGCGCCGAATCGCCTCGTCGCGCAACTGGCGAACGGTGTGCGCAAATCGACGTCCGGCCAACGCACCGACCGCCGTCGCCACGGCTGCAGTGAAGACCGCGACCGCAAGCGTCAGCACCGCAGCACTGTCCAGCCGCCCCGCCGCGTTCAAGCCGACGGTCACGACGCCAAGCGTCGCGATGCTGCCAACGCCAACGAGACCCCCCGCCCACACTGCGAGCGGAAGGCCGTCTCTGATGCGCGGCAACCTCACCTTGCGAACTCCGATTTGGAGACAAGCCCGGTGGTGGTCCAGTCTTCGACGCGGCGAGCCGGCGCCATGTCTGCGGCGTCCATCTCGGCGTCGAGATCACGAAGTGACGGGTCGGCGGCGAGTGCGATCGCGCCGAGCAGCGACGCGACGGCGCGCTCGACGGAGTGCAGTTCATCAACAATGTCGGTGACTGCGTCCTCGCCTGCATTCGCGTTGGCCAACCGAGCGAGCCTGGTTGCCGATTCGCGAAGCATGCCAAGTGCGGGAGCAGTGTCGGCGCCGATGTCGCCCAGCGAGCGGGCCGCCATGTCGGCAGCGTCGGCGCGGGCGAGTGCTTCGTCGCGTGATGCCGAAAGCTCGGCGACCGAGAGCCACGACTTGGCCTGGCCGACGAGGACCGCGGCCAGTCCGGTCTCACGCCGGCCGAAGCTGCCACCACCGACGGCACGGTGGGCGATCAGGACGGCCATCGGCTGGTCGGGGTTGCCGACGACAGCCGAGCAGAATGGGCGCTCGTCATCGGTTCCGATGAGTACGCCGCCGGCGCCAAGTGCCCGCAGCACCCATGGCGCATCGAAGGCGGTGGCGTCATTGCGTCGGTTGGTGTGCCCGCTCTCGTCGCCCGTGTAGACGACCGGACCCTCGTGCTCCACGACAACCAGCTCGACGTCGGCACCACCGAGAACGCGAGCAGCAGCAGTCAAAACGACGCGGGCCGAGACATCGATCGAGTGAGAGATCGCCTGCTCCTGGCCACGTGCCAGCTCGGCGAACAACCGCGCTTCGGCCGACTTGGTGGTCTGCTCGTCGAACGACATCCACAACACGAGAACTGGCACCAACAGACCCAACAGACCAAACGGCGCATGCACCGCGAGCCATGCACCAAGCAGGCCGATGCTGGTGGTCGCAGCGGCGTGCACGCTGTGCAAACCGGCGTCCTCGAAAATCATGGGGATGAAGCGCTCGCCACCCATGATCGACAGCGGGATAGCCGACAGGACCTGGTTGCAGAACCACCACACGACCATGCCGGTGAGGGCGGCGCCAACGCCCCCGCCGAGATGGACGACGACGAGCGCGCCCATCATCGTGGCGACGAAGTACTGGGTGAGGTTGTACTGCACCTTCAACGCGGACTTGCGAGTGATGAGTAACGTCGGGAGCAAGCCAGCGACGACGGCGACCACCGACCACCAGCCCGGAGCGAGCAGGAATGCAGCGGCGACCACACCGTCCGTCAGAGAGAACGTCACCCGCTGACGCGCGACGGTCACGTTGATCAGCGCGGTCTCGCAGATTGCGACGGCGATTGCCAGCATCGGCAGACCGAACCAGCCCGGGCTACCCCAAGGCAGGTGCGCGGCAAGGACAACAGCGCCGCCAAGGAGCGCGACGCTGATGCACCGGAGCCGGTTAGCTGGGCTCACGCGCTGTCACCCCAGTACGAGGCTGACCACAGCCGCGAAGCCCACATGCGCGAGCCCCACATCCGAGCACTCCAAAGACGAGCGTCGAACGTCACGTCCGACCAACGGCGGGCATCGAAGCTGACCGCTGCCCAGCGACGGGCGTCCCAGCCGGAGGCGCTCCAGCGACGGGCGCTCCAGCGGCGTGCATCGAAGGCGCCGCCGGTGAACAGATCGCCCCACAACGGTGCAGTCGAGAACCACTGCCGAAGGTTCAGGTTCTGCTCGCCCGTGTCGTTCGAGCCGTAGTTGCCATTCGGCACCGACACGAGACCCTGGCCGTCAGACTTGCCATTGCTGATGCTCGAGGCGCTGTCGCGGATCGCTGACTTGACCTGGAGTGGGCTCGCCGACGGGTGCGACTGCAGGTAGAGCGCGGCCAAACCACTGACGATCGCGGTCGACTGGCTGGTGCCGGAGCCACGGAACAAACCGTTCGCCTGGCGTGCGTTGGGGAACTCCTGGTCGATCTCCGAACCCACCGGCATTTCGCCGAGGATGTTCACGCCCGCCGCGACGACGTCGGGCTTGCTCACGCCGTCGACGTTCGCGAAACCACTGAACGGGGCGACGATCGGCGACGTGCCGGTGGTGTCGGCTGCGCCGACGGTGATCGATGCAGGACCAAAGCCTGGGTCGCCGACCACGCCGGGGGTGTTACCGGCGGCCACGACGACTGTGACGCCCGCGGCGCGAGTGAGGACCACCGCGAAGTTCAACGGGTCGATGCCGTAGCGGGTCGCCGGCGGGTCAACGCTGAGCGAGAGGTTCGCGACATCGACCTGGTCGGAGTGTGTCGCGACCCAGTTAAGACCGGCCATGACGGCGGCCAACGACGTGTTGCCGTCTGCGTCTGCAACCTTGACGACGTCGACCGTCGCACCAGGCGCGACGCCCAGACCATTGCTGCCACTGCCAGGAACTTGGCCACCGGCGATCAGGGAAGCCATGAAAGTTCCGTGACCGTAGTTGTCTGTGAAGATGCCGTTCTCGAGCACGTGACCGTTCGGCGTGTTCAGGCCGGACGTGTCGACGGCGTCGACGAGGCGACCAGATGCCCGGTTCAGGGCAGCGGTGTCAGCGACGCCGGTGTCGATCAGTGCAACCGTGACGCCGCGGCCGGCGCGCGGGCTGCCGGCGAGGCCGCCGAGCGTGCTCGAAGCGATGACCCCAACACTGGGGACGGCGATCGGTGCGAGCGGCCCTGCGGTCGTAGCAGAGGGGTCGGTCACCGGAGGAGTGACCGGACCAAGGACCGGCGGGACGACGGGGACAGTCACCGGAGGAGTGACCGGACCAAGGACCGGCGGGACGACGGTTGGCCCGTTGCCGGATCCGTTCGAACCCGAGTTGCTGGAATCCGAGTTATTGGAATCTGAGGTGTCGCTGTCACCGAAGGAGTTGCTCTCCAAGTGGGCGGTCACGTTCGGCTCCACCCCAAGGACGCCAGGGGTCGCGGCGAGCTGCGCCAGCTGCGCGGACGTTCCGTCGACGATCTCGCTGTTCACGCCACCAAGTACTGCCTGAACGTGCAGGCCCGGCACGGAAACGGCACCGTCGCCGGCGAGCGCGACGATGGCCTGTGAACGGGGTCCGGTAGCTGTCGCGGCGCCTGCGGGCACTGCGGAGGTGACAGCAAGAGCGCTGATAACACCCACTGTGGATGCAAGAGCAAGCAACTTAGTGGCCGCTCGATCCAGTCTCACTACTGTCTCCTCGCGATACGCAAATCCCCCGGCACACATGCTTGTGTGCCTACCGGCACAGGCGTGCCCACGTGCTTTGTCGGCATTGGGATTGGCCATCTGTTGTGGCGGCGCCATAGACCGCCCACTTGGCCTAATGGGGTGGCCTCGCCGTCGGGCTACACCGTGCGGAGCTGCCGCGGCGAATGGCCCAGTAAGTAAAGGCCTGACCGCGCGTCGCGAGCCAGTAAGGGAGTACCGGATTCAGGCAGCCGGCCTGCGAACCGATCAGGTCCGTAGCAAACGGACTAGTCGGAAGCTTCAGCCGCGCCCCACGTCGTCCGATGCATTGGGGCAGAGGTGGCTACAGACCGTAGTCGCTGAGCACGAACGGCCGCGCAAGCGGCCCTGACGCTAGGAGGACCGGGGTGACGGCGTTGGTTGAGCACGTGCCGCCCCAGCCGGAGAACTCCGCGGGGTTTACTGCCATGGTGGTCGACGACCACCCGCTGGTCCGCGAGTCAATGGTTGCCCGCCTCACGGCTATGGGAGCCCGCGAAATCGTCGAGGCTGCCAGCTGTGCCGAAGCCAGGGCCCGTGCCCGCGCAAGCGGCCCGCGTGACCTTTGCATTGTCGACGTCGGGTTGCCCGACGGTTCAGGTCTTGACCTGCTCGCCGAACTCCGCAGCGCGGGCTGGCCTCGCCTTGTGGTCCTGTCGGCCGCCGATGACCCCTACTCTGTGCGCGCCGCGTTCGTTGCTGGTGCGCAGGGCTACCTGTTGAAGTCGGCATCGCCGGTCGTGGTGGCCGACGGTGTTCGCCGCGTCCTCGACGGCGGGGTGTACGCCGACCCGTCGGTGGCCTCCCTGCTCGCCGCAGGCTTGCGCAACAGCCCCACGAACGAAGGCGTCGGCGAACTGTCCGGTCGCGAAGTCGAGGTCCTCCGACTGGTCGCTGACGGCCGGTCGAACAAGGAGATCGGCGACGAACTCGGCCTCTCTGCACTGACCGTGAAGAGCCATCTGGCCCGCATTGCCCGCAAGCTCGGAACCGGTGATCGCGCCGAAATGGTCGCGCTCGCCATGCGCGCCGGTGTGATCCGCTAGCACCAGCAAGCACGGCAGTACGCACAGACGCTAGACCGCACGCGCCACCCCCCCCGGCGCTGCGGAACCCGCAGCGCTAACCCCCCGGGCGCGGCGGGACGGTAGAAAAGGGCGGCCCCTTCCCCCGAGGGGCCGCCCTTTCTATGTGCGCAAGCCTCGGAGCACGCAACCACGCCAGCAGACCGGTCGGCCCTGTCAGGCTCCGCGGCGCAACGCGTGGTCGTACGGTGGGGAACATGTCCGACTCGGCCGCGCCCGTATTCCTTGAGCCAGCCGAGCTCCCTGCGCCCGCCGTATCCGAACTAGGCGACCAGAGCGAGCCCGCTGAGCAGGCTGAGCCCTCCGCTGAACTGGCCGAGCCACGAGAGTTAGCTCCGCTGCTGGAGCTGCGCGACGGCGTGCCGGCCGTCATCGACGACGAACCGAGCCTGCTAACAGCGGTCGAACGGCTGCGCGCAGGTACCGGACCGCTCGCCGTCGATGCCGAGCGGGCGTCGAGCTATCGCTACGGGCACCGCGCCTACCTCGTCCAGCTGCGTCGCGAGGGCACTGGGATCCTGCTCATCGATCCGATCAGCTGCCCCGACTTGTCGGCGGTCGGAGCCGCTGTCAGCGACGTCGAATGGATCGTGCACGCGGCGAACCAAGATCTGCCGTGCCTGGCTGATCTCGGCATGTATCCCAGCACTTTGTTCGACACCGAACTGGCCGGTCGACTCGCCGGCTTTCCACGGGTCGGCCTGGCCACCATGGTCGAGAACCTGCTCGGCTGGCGGATGGAGAAGGACCACTCGGCCGCCGACTGGTCGAGCCGACCGTTGCCGCAACCCTGGCTTCGATATGCAGCGCTGGACGTCGAGTTGCTGATCGAGTTGCGCAACGCACTCGAGGCAGAACTCGAAAGGCAAGGCAAACTTGCCTGGGCGCACGAGGAATTCGAGCATGTACGCACGGCGCCGACGGCCGCCGTGTCGGTCGAGCGCTGGCGGCGGGTGTCAGGGATCCACAAGATTCGCCAGCGCCGTCAGCTGGCGATCGTTCGCTCGATGTGGAACGCCCGTGACGAGATCGCCCGCGAGACGGACATCTCTCCAAGCAGGCTGCTGCCCGATCTGTCGATCGTTGGGGTCGCCACCACGACGCCGGGCAGCGCCCGCGAGCTCGCGGGTGCGCCCGACTTCCACGGTCGGGGTAGCCGCAAGTACCTCGCCCAGTGGTGGGCTGCGATCGCTGAAGCCGAGCAGCTGCCTGACGACGAACTGCCCGAACTGACGCGGCCGAGCGAAGGACCACCCCCGGCACATCGATGGGCCGAACGCGACAGAGCGGCCGCCGACCGGCTCGCCGCTGCGAAAGCCGTGGTCGCTGCGCTCGCGGATGAGCACGGACTGCCCGCCGAAAACCTGCTTCAGCCCGACGCCGTTCGTCGGCTGGCCTGGCGACCGCCGTCTGACTTGCTCGCCGGCCCGGTCGGTGCCGACCTTCGCGGGTTCGGCGCTCGCGAATGGCAGGTCGCCCTCACGGCCGGGCCGCTCGCCCGTGCGCTCCTGCGTGCCGCGACGCACGACGCGGTTGCCGACTGAGGCTGTTTACCCCGCGGCGAGCACTTGGCCGCTACCGATTTCACCCGTACGCGCTACCCACGGTCGCCAACCCGCAGGTACCGTCTCTGCATGTCAACGCCCGTGGGGGGCCCCGGTCACGTGAGCATGGACGGCCTCGAGTACATCACCGCGCTTCGCCGCTGCACGCTCGCAGTCAGCGTGATCCACGAGGTCGACCTTATTCCGACCGACGACGGCATTGTGATGGTCGGCGTTCCTGATATTTCGGTCAGTTTTGAGCAGCTCGCGGAGGCCATAGGCGGCGCCGACCCGGCCGATTCCGTCGCCCAGGACCGCCTGCACCGCTGGCTGCGAGCACGGCGCGCAATCGCGGACAAGTCGCTGGACGAACTTGCCGAGACCATCAGGCCCGTTGCGCTCCCGGTCGGCCACGATTTGCACCCTGGCCCGCGTTGGGTTCGGCAGCCGGTGCTTGGCGGCTCACTCGACCTCGGCATTGGCTTCGTGGGTTTGCTCCGCGATCAACCCGAGCTCGTCTTTGTCACTCCGCCCAGCGTGCTCTCGGCGGCCGGCATCGACCCGACGCCGTGGTGGCGAGGGGCGATGGAGTACCTCGAGAACATGGGCGCGCTGGCAACCACCCGCTGGCGCCGCGACCCACGCGTGCCGCTACGACCGATGGGCGACTGTGACGTCCTTACGTTGCTCGCATCGCGAGTTCTTCGCGGGGCATTGTGCGCGGATGCTGGTGGCCTGCGTGCAATCGCGGCACCGGTTCGTACCCGCGGCTGGCTCGACCTCTCGCGAATCGACGCGGCGTTTGCCCTGACGGCGGCCGCAATAGCGGACGACGAGAGCCGCGGATTCCCGCGGCCGGTGCTACTGACAGTCGACGAGGTGTCGATGGTGCCCGAGGGCGGCCGACCGGCAGAGATCGTGCTGCGCGACCCCGCGAGTGACGAAAAGATTTGGCTGCGGGACGTTCTGTACCACTGAGCTGCTGTACCACTGAGCTGCTATACCGCTGAGCTGCTGTACCACTGAGCACTACTGACGAGCAGCAGTTAGTCGGTCACCGGCTGGGGTTGATCGAGCGCGTCGATGCCGGCAACAGACTCGACGACCTGGCGGGCAATCTCCTGCGCCGTCAACCCGATGTCACCGAGCACTTCACCACGCTTGCCCTGCGGCAAGAACCGCTGCGGGATCGACTGCACCTGCACGGGAGTCGTGACGCCCGCCTCGCGTAGCGCCATCGCCACCGTGGAACCAGCGCCACCTTGACGACCGTGGTCTTCGATCGTCACAACCAACGAATGGGACGCCGCAAGGCCGGCGATCACCGGATTGACGGGGAGCACCCATCGCGGGTCCAGCACGGTCGAGGAGATGCCCTGGTCGCCCAGGCGACCCGCCACATCGAGGGCGAGCTCGGCCATGGGTCCAAACGCCACGATGAGCACGTCGGCGTCGGGATCGCGACGCAAGACGTCGAGGCCACCCAAACGGTCGACCTGCTCGATGTCGTGCGGCAAGGCACCCTTGGGGAAACGGATGGCTGTCGGGCCGTCGTCGATCGCCACAACCTCGGCTAGGAGTTCACGAAGGCGCGCGCCGTCACGGGGCAGCGCAATACGCATGCCGGGAACCAACGACAGGATCGACAGGTCCCACATGCCGTTGTGGCTCGCCCCGTCATCGCCCGTGACGCCAGCCCGGTCGAGCACGAAAGTGACCGGCAAGCGGTGCAACCCGACGTCCATCAGAACTTGGTCGAACGCACGGTTCAAGAACGTGGCGTACACGCAGAACACCGGGTGCAGACCACCCATCGCCATTCCCGCAGCAGAGGTCACCGCGTGCTGTTCGGCGATGCCGACGTCAACGATGCGATTCGGGTAGGCCTTCGCGAATGCGGCGAGGCCGACCGGATGCAACATCGCCGCGGTGATCGCGACGATGTCGGGCCTGGTCGCTGCAATCTTCACGATCTCGTCGGAGAACACACCTGTCCAGCTGGCCGGCTTCGGCAACTCGACACCGGTCACCGGGTCGAATGCACCTGGTCCGTGCAAGTGGTCGAGTTCGTCGTCCTCAGCAGGACCGTAGCCGTAGCCCTTGCGCGTCACGCAGTGCACAATCACCGGGCCGCCGAACTTGCGAGCACGTGCAAGTGCAGCTTCGACAGCCGCGATGTCATGCCCGTCGATCGGTCCGACGTACTTCAGGCCGAGATCCTCGAAAAGCCCTTGCGGCGTAAGGACATCCTTGAGCCCGCGCTTGATGCCGTGAAGGGCGTCGAACAGCGGGTCGCCCACAAGCGGTGTGCGCGTAAGAACTTCTCGTACCTTCTCAAGTGCCTTCTCGTAACGGGGGTTCGTGCGCAGCGTTGTGAGGTGCTCGGCCAGACCGCCGATCGTTTCGGAGTACGAGCGGCCGTTGTCGTTCACGAGCACGACAACGGAGTGGTCCTTGGCCGCGGCGATGTTGTTGAGTGCCTCCCAGCACATGCCGCCCGTGAGCGCACCGTCACCGACGACGGCGACTACTGTGCGCTTCTCACCGCGCACTGCGAACGCCTTCGCCAAACCATCGGCGTAACTGAGCGCGGTCGACGCGTGCGAGTTCTCGACCCAGTCGTGCTCGGATTCGTCGCGGTTCGGATAGCCGGAGAGGCCGCCGCGCTGGCGCAGCGTCGCGAACCCTTCCCGCCGTCCGGTCAAGAGCTTGTGCACGTAAGCCTGGTGGCCGGTGTCAAAAATGATCGGCTCGGTCGGTGAGTTGAAAACGCGATGCAGTGCGATCGTGAGTTCGACAGCACCAAGGTTCGGCCCGAGATGGCCGCCGGTCTTTGCGACCGCACTGACGAGGAAGTCGCGGATTTCTTCGGCGAGCTGGGTCAGCTGGGCGGCGTCGAGCCGTTTGAGGTCGTCAGGGCCCTCGACAGACTCGAGGAGACTCACGTGGACCCTCACCTCACCGTGTCGACGCCTGGGCGGTTCGCGCTAGACGCTTCGCGCCAAGCGATCGGATCAGTCTATAAGGCAGTCACAGCATGCACACAGGGTGCGTGTCAGGCAGGCTCGAGCAGCGAACGCAACACGAACTGCATGATTCCGCCATGGCGGTAGTAGTCCGCCTCCCCCGGCGTATCGATCCGGACGATGGCCTGGAACCGGACGTCGCCGGCCTGCACCGTGACCTCCCGAGGCAGCGGATCGGCGCCCGCGAGCCCGACGACCGTGAAGGTCTCCTCGCCGGTGAGACCAAGTGACTCGCGGTTCTGCCCGTCAGCGAACTGAAGCGGCAGCACACCCATGCCGATCAGGTTGCTGCGGTGGATCCGCTCGAAGGACTCGGCGATCACCACCCGCACACCGAGCAGCGCGGTGCCTTTGGCGGCCCAGTCGCGAGACGACCCCGAGCCGTACTCCTTGCCCGCCAGGATCACAAGCGGCACACCGTCAGCGATGTACCGGGTCGAGGCGTCGTAGATCGTCATCGCCTCGCCGTCGGGCAGGTGCCGCGTGACGCCGCCTTCGGTACCGGGGGCGAGCTGGTTGCGCAGGCGAATGTTGGCGAATGTGCCGCGGATCATCACTTCGTGGTTGCCGCGGCGCGAGCCGTAGGAGTTGAAGTCGCGCGGCTGCACACCGTGCTCCTGCAGGTACGCGCCGGCCGGGGAATCCTTCTTGATGTTGCCAGCCGGCGAGATGTGGTCAGTGGTCACCGAGTCACCGAGCATGGCAAGAACACGTGCGTCGGTGATGTCGGTCACAGGTGCGGGCTCCCTGGTGATGCCCTCGAAATACGGTGGGTTGCGGACGTAGGTCGACGCGTCGTCCCACTCGAAGATGCTGCCCTCGGGGATCTGCAACCCTTGCCAGCGCTCGTCACCTGCAAATACGTCGCCATAGCTGTCGGAGAACATCTGCGATTGAATCGCCTGGCCAACGACGTCGGCAATTTCTCGCTCGCTCGGCCAGATGTCGCGAAGGTAAACCGGCTGGCCGTCAGAGCCAGTGCCGAGCGGCTCGGTCGTAATGTCGATGTCGAGCGAACCAGCTAGCGCGTAGGCAACGACCAGCGGCGGCGAGGCGAGGTAGTTCAGCTTCACGTCCGGATGGATGCGTCCTTCGAAGTTGCGGTTTCCCGAGAGCACCGCCGCAGCCGCGATGTCGTGATCGGCGATGGTCTTGGAGATCGCGTCGTCGAGCGGGCCGGAGTTACCGATGCACGTCGTGCAGCCGTAACCCACCAGGTTGAAACCTAGCTTCTCCAGATACGGCGTCAGGCCAGCCGCGTCGTAATAGTCAGTGACCACCTTCGAGCCGGGAGCAAGGGTCGTCTTCACCCAGGGCTTGCGGGAAAGTCCTTTCTCCACAGCGTTTTTGGCCACCAATGCCGCGCCGATCATCACCGAAGGGTTCGACGTGTTCGTGCAGCTCGTGATCGCCGCGATGACAACGGCACCGTGGTCTATCTCGCATACCGTGCCGTCGTCGAGGGTCACTGTCGCCCGCGCGCTTAGCCGGCCACTCGCGCCGGTCGCCGCGCTGAGCACTCCCGCCGGCTTGTCCTCGGCGTGTTCGTGGTCGATCGCCACTGGATCGCTTGCGGGGAACGACTCCTCCGAACCCTCGTCGAGCGAGCCGTTGCCACCGGTCTTCTGTACATAGCCGCCGAGGACGCTTCGAAACGACGCCTTCGCGTCCGAGAGCGACACGCGATCCTGGGGGCGCTTCGGGCCGGCAAGTGACGGCACGACGGTCGAGAGGTCGAGCTCAAGACGCTCGGAGTAATCGGGCTCGGCAGCCGGGTCGTGCCACAGCCCCTGCTCCTTCGCATAGGCCTCGACCAGCGCGATCCGCTCCGGCGCGCGGCCGGTGAACCTCAGATAGCGCAGGGTCTCGTCGTCGATCGGGAAGATTGCACAGGTCGACCCGTATTCGGGGCTCATGTTGCCGATCGTTGCGCGGTTCGCGAGTGGCACGTTCGTGACGCCTGGGCCGTAGAACTCGACGAACTTCCCGACGACGCCGTGACCGCGCAGCATCTCGGTGACCGTGAGTACGAGGTCAGTCGCGGTCGCGCCGTCCGGCAGTACACCTGACAGCTTGAAGCCGACGACCCGCGGAATCAGCATGCTGATCGGCTGGCCCAACATCGCGGCCTCAGCTTCGATGCCGCCGACGCCCCACCCGAGCACGGCGAGCCCGTTGACCATGGTGGTGTGTGAATCGGTGCCGACCAGCGTGTCGGGGTACGCGACGCCGTCGCGGTCGAAGATGACCCGCGAGAGGTACTCGAGATTGACTTGGTGGCAGATCCCCGTGTCGGGTGGCACCACCTTGAAGTCGGCGAACGCGCGCTGCCCCCAGCGCAGGAACTGGTAACGCTCGGCGTTGCGTTCGAACTCCAACTCAGCGTTGCGCACGAAGGCGTCCTCGCGGCCGAAAACGTCGGCGATGACGCTGTGGTCGATCACCAGCTCGGCAGGACTGAGTGGGTTGATGCGCTCGGGGTCGCCGCCGAGTGCGACCATCGCCTCGCGCATGGCGGCCAGGTCGACGACACACGGGACGCCGGTGAAGTCCTGCATGAGCACGCGCGCCGGGGTGAACTGAATCTCGGTATCGGGCTCGCTTTGTGAGTCCCACCCGGCAAGCGCGCGCACGTGCTCGGCGGTGATGTTCGCGCCGTCCTCAGTGCGCAGCAGGTTCTCGAGCAGCACCTTCAGCGAGAACGGCAGCCGAGCCGAGCCTGGCACCGCACTGAGGCGGAAGATCTCATACGACGCTGGCCCGACCTGCAGGTTGCCACGACTTCCGAAGCTGTCCACCGCTTGCCTCCGCTCTCGCCGCGCTCTCCCGCTGTCCAAACAGTACAAGCGTACTGCTTGGAGTTCTGGCCGTCACCTGCAGAAACCTAACCGGGCTCAGGTCACTCGGACGTGGAAGCTGACGAACCAGTCCTCGTCGCTGGCGCCGTCGATCTCCAGGCGCCAGCTGTAGCGACCCTGCGTCAGCGGCATCCCTGGGCCCACCGAGACGACGACCGGCACATCGAAAGTGATGCCCTCGGGGGCACCATGCGGGCGGCCCACCTCGATCTGCTGCTCGTGGATAAGCGGCGTCAGTTGGTCAGGCGCCGGCCCGATCATGACCGGCCGGCCGTCTTCGTCCTCGAGACGCAGCCGCAGCCGATGCGGTTCGTGGGTTTCATGCCAGGGCACGTGCACGATGGCCACGACCGCGTGCGCCAGCACCGGTGCACCGCGAGCCACGGAAACGACTGTCCAGCCAGCGCCCAGGATGTGAACCTTGCCGGCGGGGTCGACCTGCGCGGCATCGCAGAGCAGCAGCGTGGCTTTCATCCGGTGACATCCCAATCAGTCGCCGCAGTCAGGATCGCGACACACTCCACGTGGTGCGTCTGGGGGAACATGTCGAACGCGCGCAGTTCGTCGAGCACGTACCCAACTTGGGAGAAGCTGGCGAGGTCCCGCGCGAGTGCTGCGGGGTCACATGCAACGTACGCGATTGAACGCGGCCGCAATCCGGCGATGCCCTTCACAACCGCCGCGCCGGCCCCGCTGCGTGGCGGATCGAGGACGACGATGTCGACTGCACCGAACTGCTCAGGACTGCGCAACGCCGCCGCGACATCGGCTCGCAGCAGGTGGGCCTGTGGCAGGTCGGACAGATTCGCTGCGGCATCCCTGGTCGCGACGGTCGACGACTCCACGGCTGTGACATACCCACTCGGCCCGACCGCGACGGCCAGCGAGCCGGCAAACAGGCCAACACCCGCGTAGAGATCGAGCGCCCGGTCACCAATGCGTGGACGCAAGCCCGTCATCACCGCTTCGGTCAGCACGTCAGCCGCGGCCGGGTGTACTTGCCAGAATCCGCCAGGGCTGACCCGCCAACTGCGCCCGGCTGCCTCTTCCGAAAGCGCGCCACCCTCCCGCGGCCTCATCGTTGCGCCTCGGCCTGCGGCGGTGCGCACGAGACGTTCGCCCGATCGAGCTGACACCGCGACCTCGACTTCGCTCACGCCGTCCCATCGAGCGTTCTCGACGCCAGCCGCTTCGACCAGCGGATGTGCGATCGGGCAGCGCTCGATCACCTCGACCTGGTGTGAACGATGCCGCCGAAATCCCGCGCGACCCGAACCGTCGACGGAGAATCGCACGCGCGTCCGCCAGCCGAATCCATCGCCGGGCAGTGCTTCGACTACGACGTTGCGGGTGATGCCCGCGAGTCGTTGCAGTTGCTCCATAACGATCGCGGCCTTGATGTCGCGCTGATAGTCGGCGTCAGCGTGCTGCCAGTCGCATCCGCCGCACCCGCCAGGCCTCGCAACAGGACACGGCGGGACGACGCGGTGGAGCGACGCAGTCAACACGTCGACCGCATCGGCGCGCGCGAAATGCTTCGACTGCTCAGTAATGCGCGCCCGAACGCGTTCGCCAGGCAGCGCGTGCCGCACAAACACCACCTGCCCGATGTGTCGAGCCACGCAAGAACCGCCGTGCGCAGGCGGCCCGACCTCGACTTCGATCACCGCACCGACGGCCAGCGGCGTCACGCGCCGGTCTGTCCGTCGGGCGTCAGTGCGTCGTCGAGTTCCGCAGCGGCGTGAGCTGAAGACTTCAGTTGCCAGGGCACGCTTACCACCATCACGCCCGGCGAGAAGAGCAGTCGACCTTTGAGCCGCAGGGCGCTCTGGTTGTGCAGGAGATGCTCCCACCAGCGGCCCACGACGTATTCGGGGATGAAGACGGTGATGACGTCGCGCGGGCTGTTACGGCGGATCGAGCGGACGTAGTCGACGATCGTGCGGGTCACTTCGCGGTACGGCGAGTCGAGCACCTTCAACGGCACCGGCAACCCGCGACGTTCCCATTCTGCTTCGAGTGCGGCGGTCTCCTCGCTATCGACATTCACCGTCACTGCTTCGAGTACCGACGGCCGCGTCGCGCGTGCGTAGGCCAGAGCTCGCATCGTGGGCTTGTGCAGCTTCGACAACAACACGATTGCGTGCACACGCGAAGGAAGGGTCCGTTCCTCGTCAACGTCGGCGTAGAGCTCGGCCTTCACCATGTCGTAGTGCTTCCTGATACCGCGCATCATCACGTAAAGCACGATCATCGCGACGATCGCGATCCAGGCACCCTCTTCGAACTTCGAAATCAAGATGATGACAAGCACGAGTGACGTCACGACGGCGCCGACCGAGTTGATCACCCGAGATCGGTACATCTGCCGGCGGACGGCCGGATCCGTCGTCAGTGGCAGGTTGCGATTCCAATGTCGGATCATCCCGAACTGGCTGTTCACGAACGACACGAACACGCCGACGATGTACAGCTGGATCAATCGTGTTGGCGACGCCGAGAAAGCGAAGATCAGCAGGATTGCAAACCCGGCCAGCAAAAGGATCCCGTTGCTGAAGGCGAGGCGGTCACCGCGGGTGTGCAACTGACGGGGTAGGTAGCCGTCGCGAGCCAGAATCGACGCCAGCACCGGGAATCCGTTGAACGCGGTGTTGGCCGCGAGCACCAGAATCAAAGCCGTGACGGCCTGCAGGTAGTAAAAGCCAAGCGTCCGGTCGCCGCCGAAGACTGTCGCGCCGATCTGCGCGATGACAGTTTTTTGATGTGAGCCTGCAGGTAGTCCGAGATCTGCCGCCGTCGCTGCAACGTGCACGTGGCTGTGAATCGCCAGCGCAGTAATGGCAAGGAACATCGTAACGGCCAAGGCACCAAGCATCGCGAGGGTGGCTGCAGCGTTGTCGCTCTTAGGTGGTCTGAACGACGGGACGCCGTTGCTGATCGCCTCGACGCCGGTAAGCGCCGTGCACCCAGATGCGAAGGAGCGCAGCAGCAGGAAGACCAACACAAAGCCGCTGTAGTGGGTCGGGTGGACGACATGCAGCCCGGCGCTTTCGGCAAGCAGCTTGTGTCCGGTGAACAGCTTCGTGAAACCCACTGCAATGAGAACGGCAACACCAGCGATGAAAGCGTAGGTGGGGATGGCGAACGCGGTGCCTGACTCGCGGATACCGCGCAGATTGAGCACCATGATGACGAGCACGATGCCGACGGATATCGCCACCTCGTGGCCTTGGAGCGATTGCACCGCCGATGTGATGTTCGCAACGCCAGAGCTCACGGACACCGCAACGGTCAGCACGTAGTCGACCATCAGTGCGCTGGCGACGGTCACCCCCGCGCGGCGCCCGAGGTTGACGGTCGCGACCTCGTAGTCGCCGCCGCCGCTGGGGTACGCGTGCACGTTTTGCCGGTAAGAGGCGACCACCACGAGCATGAGGAACGCGACGCCCGCGGCGGCGTACCAGGTGTAGTGCAGGAGGGCTAAGCCCCCGGCCGACAACACCAGGAGGATCTGCTCGGTGGCGTAGGCGACCGACGACAAGGCGTCGCTCGCAAATACCGGAAGCGCGAGCCGCTTGGGGAGCAGCGACTCCCCCAGCCGGTCACTGCGTTGTGGTCGACCAACCAGCACCCGTTTGAACACACCGCTGGCGATGGACACGTCAAGATGCTAGGCGATAGCCGTCCCAGGCCCCGGCGGCCGCACCGTGTAGCGTTCCCCAGGCACACTGAAGGAGACAAGCCAACCGTGCATGTCGTGATCATGGGATGCGGCCGGGTCGGGTCGACCTTGGCGGACAGCCTCGAGGAACTCGGGCACTCCGTCGCCATCATCGACATTGACGCACACGCGTTCCGCCGGCTACCGCCCCACTTCCGCGGCCGCAAAATCCACGGCGTTGGCCTGCAACGCGCCGTGCTCGAAGAGTCCGGCATCCGTCAGGCGGGGGCATTTGCCGCCGTCAGCAGCGGCGACAACTCCAACATCATCGCGGCGCGGGTGGCTCGCGAGACCTTCGGCGTCGAGAACGTCGTCGCCCGGATCTATGACATCCGCCGGGCAGAAATCTACGAACGCCTCGGCATTCCCACGGTCGCGACCGTGAAATGGACCGCCGACCAGATGCTGCGCCGGGTACTCCAAGAGGGCGCCCAGGCGCTGTGGCGCGACCCGACGGGCACTGTTCAGCTGGCCGAGGTGCATGTCGCCACGGGCTGGATCGGACGGCGGCTGTCTGAGATCGAGACCGCTGCCGGCATCCGGGTGGCGTTCGTGACCCGCTTCGGCGAGGGCGTGCTGCCAACCCCTGACACCGTGTTCCAAGAGGGCGACCTGCTGAACATCATCGTGCGCGACAAAGAGACCGACAAGGCGATCGCCGTGCTGGCCGCACCTCCGGAGGAGAACGGCTGATGCGGGTCGCTATTGCTGGAGCCGGTGCAGTCGGGCGATCGATCGCCGCCGAGCTCGTCGAGAACGGTCACGAGGTGCTTGTCATCGACAAGGACAGCCGGGCGATCGACGTCGATGCCATTCCGGGCGCCGAGTGGGTACTCGCCGACGCCTGCGAGATCGCCAACCTCGACGAACTCGGGCTCGAACGCTGCCAAGTCGCAGTCGCGGCCACCGGCGACGACAAGGTCAACCTCGTCGTATCGCTGCTCGCGAAGACCGAGTACGGCGTCCCGAGGGTGGTCGCCCGGGTGAACGACCCGGTGAACGAGTGGTTGTTCGACGAGTCGTGGGGGGTCGACGTCGCGGTGTCGACGCCCCGTCTGCTTTCCGCACTTGTCGAGGAAGCGGTCAGCGTCGGCGACCTCGTTCGGCTCATGACGTTTCGGCAGGGCCAGGCAAATCTCGTCGAATTCACCCTGCCGCCGACCGGACGCTATGTCGGGCAACGGGTGGGCTCAGTGCCTTGGCCTGCCGACAGCGCGCTGGTCGTCATCTTGCGTGACGGCCGCGTCATCGTGCCGAGCTCCGACGATCCGCTCGAGGGCGGCGACGAGTTGTTGTTCGTGGCGTCGCCTGACGTTGAAGACGAGTTGCGCGCGCTCCTGCTGCACGGCGAGTAACAGCCGAGCTGCGGCCTTTACGAGCCGGACGGACGCAATTCGTAGCGGGGGTTGAACATCACCCGACGACCGTCGCGTTGCGTCATCCGACCTTGGGCCTTGAGCACTCGGCCGGGTTCGATACCGGCGATGCGACGCCGGCCGATCCACACGACGTCGACCGAGCCGGAACCGTCCCACAATTCTGCTTGGAGGGACGGCGATCCGCCGCGCGGCTGGATCGTGACCGTACGCAACATGCCGACGACGCACACCTGCGATCGGTCCTGGCAACGGTGGACGGGCGTGCCGCCGCTTTCGAGCGACTGCTCCTGGCGGTTCTCGGCCTCAAGGACATGCTCAGGGGTCGTCAGCCGGTGCAGCGCCCGGCGCAACACACCGGGCGAAGCCGCCTCTTCGACAGCCGTCGCTGACTCACCTGCACTACTACCTGAGTCGGGTGCCGCGACCGCTTCGGACTCCTTCATGGCTAAAAGGATACCCGTCAGCGGGTCTCAGTGATCTCGCGGCCACGCGGCGGCAATTCGAGAACTGGCTTGCCGCCGGCCTCGTCGCCGTCGGCACCTTCGCGCGCCGCCGACGCTTCGCGAGGCAGCCGCAACTGCAGCGGATCGCGCGGTGCCATCGGATCGGTACCGCGCACCACGACGACGCTGGTCAGGACCGTTTCCAGTACCTCTGCTTGCGCCGGATGCGTCGCAGCAGGACCGCTGAATACGCCTCGCAAGAACCAGCGCGGCCCGTCGAAACCGACAAACCGCAGCTGCTGTTCGGTCACTTGACCCGGCGTGACCTCAGCGCGGACATGCGTGTGCAGCTCGGTCCCGAACTCTGTTTCTGTCTCGTCGGCCTGGCCGCCGTCTGCGCGCACCGATTCGGCAATCTCGGTTCGCACCTCGTCCCATATGCCGCCGTTGCGCGGAGCCGCAAAAGCCAGCACCTGCAGCGAATTGGTGCCATGCACGATCGTGGCGGCGATCGGCTGCTGCGCTTCGTTCATCTCCACGCGAACTTCGGTGCCGGGCAGCACGGGCACGCGTAGGCACCCGAGGTCGAGTCGTGGCATCGACCCGTCGCCGCCGGCTTCCTCGTCGTCGAGCGGACGCCGATCACGAACCGGGGCTGTCGTCGATGGCCGCAGAGTCGAGCGCCGCGTCACCACTCGGCGTCCCGTCGGCTTCTGCTACGGCTTCGTCGTCGACGTCCGCCGCCGGGCCGTTCTTGTCTTTCTTGCCTCGCCCGAATGCCATCACGAACCTCCGCTTGTCGCGTTCGGGCACCACGACGTGGCTGAAGCCGCCGCTGGAGCCGTGGCCTGCGGCGCCTCGGTCGGAGCCGGGCAACTCACTGACCTCGTGGAACGTGGCGTGTTCGACCCGTTGGATCACCAGCTGGGCGATCCGGTCGCCCACCGCGAGCCGGACCGGCTCTCGCGGGTCGAGGTTCACCACGATCACCTTGATCTCGCCACGGTACCCCGCATCGATCGTGCCTGGGGCGTTGACGAGCGCAACCCCGCAGCGCGCAGCGAGGCCGGACCGCGGATGCACGAAGGCCGCGTAGCCGTCAGGCAGTGCGATCGCGATGCCGGTCGGCAACACCATGCGCTCACCAGGGGCGAGCTCGGCGGCCTCGGTGGTGACCAAGTCAGCGCCGGCGTCGCCGGGGTATGCGTACGACGGCAGCGGGACGTCGGGGCGCAACCGCATCACGAGCACAGGCAGGTCGTTCATGGGTTCACTCCGACACCCGATGTGTCGCTGCCGCGGTTCAGTGACGCTTCGACCAAATCGGGCCGGCCGTACACAGTGAAATGCTCGACCGGCACGGTGACGAACAAGGCCGATGAACGAATCGCGACGACGCCGTCGGTGTCGCCATGATCGGGCGACCAAGCGACCCTCGGCGCTCGTGTAGATCTTCCGGCCGGCCAGCCCGAGGCAGCGCGCCTCGATCCGCACGATCGACCCCACCGGCACCGGGGCAAGGAAATCGGTTTCGAGCCGCGCTGTGACCGCGGGCATCCGCAGGACCCAAAGCAAGGTGCCCTGCGTTTCGTCGAGGGCAGCGGTCAGTAGGCCGCCATGCGCGAGACCCGCGGCGCCCTCGTGGTCTTCGGTGACGACGAACTCCGAAATGACTTCTACGTCTTCGCCGACGGTGAAGGTCATGTGCAACCCCGCCGGCTGCGCGACACCGCAGCCGTAGCACCGCGCGTAGTGCGGACCAAGAGTTGTGCCAGGTGCAGGCGCGTCGGGCGCCGGGGTCGCTGGCCGCAAGTCTTCCGGCAATGCCAGCGGAGGCAGGAGGCCCGAAGGTGGACGCTGCGCACCGGCGTTCGTATTCACGAAGGGCGACACTACCGGCCGACGACGGACCCTGAGCCGGGCAGGCTTATCTCCAGCGCGCCCTGCTGCGTAGCCTTGCGTCTGTGCCGAACCCGCCGAGACTGCAGTTCCACGAGCGTCGAACGGTGCCGTGGTGGTGGTCGGTCGTCGGCGCGGTGATCGCGGTACCGACGACCGAGGCGGTCGTGGTCATGGGGCCGGAGATGTCGAACCAACACCCGACGTGGGCGTTGGCCATCGGTTGCCTGATCGTGACGCTCGCCCTCGAAGCAGCGTTCCTGGTACTGCTCGGACGCTCGACTGTCGACGTCGACGAATCCGGCCTGCGAGCGGGAAAGGCAGCCCTTGCGGCCGCGCACATCGGTCGTGCCCGCGCGCTCGACGCAGCGAGCGCGCCACCGGCTGCTCGGGCCGGGACTTCGGGCCGACGCCGGATTGTCACTGCGACCGTGGATCAAGACGGCTGTGCAAATCGAGGTCGACGACATGAACGACACGACCCCGTATTGGGTAGTAGCGACCCGTCGACCTTCGGAGTTGGTCGCCGCACTGGAATTCGTTCGCTATGCGAAGGCGGAGCTATGAGCAAACCCAAACAAGCGCAGACTGCGGACGACGAGGGCGAGGACGCGCCAGCAGGTGGACGGCCGGAAACGATCGCCCGCAAGCTTTATTCAGCCGTTGCGGCGACCATCGCCGCCCGTATCGCCGGCATCGTGGTCAACCGCATCTGGGTGAAGGCCACTGGCAAGAAGCCGCCGACGGACACCAAGTCACCCGACGTGAAATGGACCGAGGCCGTCGCCTGGACCGCGCTGTCGGCCACGTCCGTGACCATCGCCCGGCTGCTCGCGAGCCGGCGGGCGGAAGGGACGTGGGAAAAGGTCAGCGAGGAACCCCCAAGTAGGTAAGACCCGCCCCTGAAACGAAAGAGGGCGACCGGATGCTTTCGCACCGGTCGCCCTGCTGTCTCGCTGCTACTTACGCGGCGCACTCTCTACACACCATCTGGCTGCCCGCACTCGTCGCTAGCTGACTGCGGTGGTGCACCAGGAAGCAACGCGTGCAGGTGAACTCGTCTGCTTGCCGTGGGAGCACCCGCAGCGAGAGTTCCTCGTTCGAAAGGTCCGCGCCAGGCAGTTCGAAGGATTCAGCGAGATCCGCCTCGTCGCCTTCAAAGACGCCACCTTGCCTGTCGGCTCGGCGTGCTTTCAGCTCTTCAAGACTGTCTTCACCAAGGTCCTCGTCAACCTTGCGCGGGGTGTCGTAATCGGTCGCCATGGGAACCTCCGGTGCCTCGTCATCCTCGGTCGTGCTTGTGCCGTTCCGGTCGCGCTATCCGCAGGGTCGCCTGGCGTCCGTCTCTCGACGGTCAGCGATCCGCGGGCTGCGGCGCGGAGTGTAACGCTCAACTCCCCCAACTTGTGCCCGCTGGCGCGCAGATTGTGCCGCATCTTCGCCGCCGCGGGCTTGCGACCCGCCGCACCGACCCCTAGCCGTCCCCAACTGCCGCCCGCTGTCATACGGGTTCGTCCGGTATGCCCAGTTATGTGCGTTCCAATCATGCCCGCCTGACGGTGCGAAACCGAAGCCGATTTTGCGTCGTCGGCGTGCACATCGGCTCGCCGTCAGCCCAACCTGAGGGCTTCTGGCAACAACACGCGTAGGCAACACCGTGGGCGTCCCGCCAGCAACACGCAATGCACCGCAGAAACGTTCGACAAACTTTCACCGGCCGTTCCATCAGACGGCGGTTTGATCACCCGGCGGGGTCAGTCGTGATCCGCGCCAAGCTCAGCCACCAGGTCATGTAACGCACGAAAGACCCCGGGAGTTGCAGCAACCAGCAAATCGCCGTCCGCCGGTCGACCGTGGAGACCCTCGACCCGTGCACCGGCTTCCGCTGCCACCAACCCGGCGGCCGCGTGGTCCCACAGGTTGAGCCCGCGCTCGAAGTAGCCGTCGAGTCGGCCACATGCCACGGCACAGAGGTCGAGGGACGCGGCGCCGAGCCGGCGAATGTCCCGGACTAGCGGTAACACCCCGGTGAGAACCTGTGCCTGCCGCGCCCGTCGCGACGCGTCATAGCCAAAGCCGGTACCAACCAAGGCCTGCGAGAGTTCGGAACAGGTCGACACAAAGATCTGCACACCGTTGAGCCGGGCACCATTGCCTCGCTCGACCGTGAACATTTCATCCTTGCTCGGGTCAAACACCGCGCCCGCAACAACAACGCCGCCGACCTCTGCCGCGATCGAGACCGCCCACTGGGGAAGGCCGTACAGATAATTCACGGTGCCGTCGATCGGGTCGACGATCCAGCGAACCCGGCTGCCACCACTTGCCCCGCCGCCCTGGCCTTCCTCGCCAAGCATGGCGTCGTCGGGGCGGCTCGCTTTGATCGTGCTCGCGATCAACCGCTCCGCGGCGGTGTCCATCTGCGTCACCACATCCGTGGGAGTGGACTTCGTTGCCACCACAAGATCAGCCGGCCGCGAGTCGATCAGGAAATCGCCGGCGATCCGAGCAGCCGTGATGGCGAGGTCAAGCAGCTGCGCCGTTGACTCATCGGCCATCGGGCACCCCCCTGTCACTTGGAGGCGTGTCACTTGGAGGCGTGTCACTTGGAGGCGTGTCACTACTTGGAGGCGTGTCACTTGGAGGCGCCTCGACTCGCGCGCGGCAACAGTCGGCCGGGCACCGGTCTTGCGCTGGCCCCAGAGTTCCCAACGCGCGCGCCGGAACCTCACCCATGCGCTCGAGAACCAACTCGCGCACCATCGAAACGAACGCCGGCGCGGTGCCTACTGTTGCCGACCGGACAAACGCCAGACCGAGGTGGGCAGCCGTTTCGGCGGCCTCGGTGTCGAGGTCGTACGCAACCTCCATGTGATCGGACACGAAGCCGATCGGGACGACGACCACGGCCCGCGCGCCGTCCTGTGCCAGCTCAGTAAGGCGGTCACCGATATCGGGCTCCAGCCAGGGCACCGACGGTGAGCCGCTGCGACTGCAGAAAGACAGCGTTGCCGAGTGACGGCCCCCGACTCCCTCGGTCACGAGGCGGATCGCCTCAGCGAGTTGGGTTGTGTAGGCGTCGCCAGTCGGACCACTCGTTACCTCCATCGCCGATGGGATGGAATGCGCGACGAACGCGAGCGGGGCGTCGTCTTGGTATTCGCTAGGTAGTTGCTGCAGCGCCGCTTCGACGCCAGCGATCATGGGCTCGATAAACCCTGGATGGTTGAAGTACTGCCGGAGTCGATCGACAGTCGGAGCGCCCGCACCGACTTCTGCGCGGGCCTGCTCGATAGCGTCGAGGTACTGACGGCAGCTGGAATAGCTTGCGTAGGCAGAGGTCAGGAACGCAATCGCGTTGGTCACGCCGTCGTCGCGCATCTGCGCGAGCACGTCGGGCAGCATCGGCGCCCAATGCCGGTTTGCCCAATACAAAGGCAACGCGACCCCGTGCTCATCGAACTCGTCACGGAGCGCGGCGAGCAGTGCCCGGTTCTGGCCGTTGATGGGGCTCACGCCGCCCACGCGGTAGTAGTGCTGGGCAACGTCGACCAGCCGCTCGCGAGGCACCCCGCGACCGGCCGTCACATTCTCCAGAAACGGCATCACGTCCTCGGGCCCTTCGGGACCACCGAATGAGACGAGGAGCACGGCGTCATAGGGTCGCATCTTTCGATCTTCCCAGTTGCCGACGGCTGACCGACGAAAGGCTCCAGCGTGCACGTCCTGCTGATCGGCCCACCCGCCTCGGGCAAGGGCACCCAGGGCCGCCGCATTGCGGCTCGGTATGGGGTCAGCTACCTGTCCTCAGGAGAGATCTTGCGCAAGGAGGTGGCCGCTGGGACCGAGCTTGGCAAGCGAGTTGCCGACGACCTGGCGGCCGGTGACCTGGTGCCCGACGAGCTGATGCTTGAAGTCCTGCGAGCGCCCCTGCAGGCAGCACTGACCAGTGGCGGCTACGTACTCGACGGATTTCCTCGCAATGTCGCACAGGCGCGCGAACTGTCGGCGTATGCGGCGGAGTTAGGTGGCGCACCCGACGCGGCCGTGTGGTTCGACGTCGAGGACGCCGAGCTGCTGCGACGTACCCGCAGTCGTGCGCTGGCGGAAGGCCGTGTCGACGACATCGATGCAGTCGCCCGGCACCGCATCGACGTCTACGCCGCCGCGACCGCCCCGCTGATTGACCACTACCGCGGCCAACAACTGTTGATCCGCATCGATGCATCGAAGCCGGTCGACGAGGTCACCGATGTTGTGTTGGCCGCGCTCGAACCCTTGAAAACAAAGGGAAGTTAGCGCGCTTTCGATTAGCCGTGCGTCAGTCGCATCCACATCGAGCGGTGCATCTCGGTATCCGGCGCAGCGCCAGCTCTGCTGTCTGCACGCCGCGTACACAAAGCGCTCACCCAGCTGGCAACCGCGTCTGGGTGCTCTTCAATGTCGCGCAACGGGATCGCTGCGAGTCCGACAGCGAGCTGCGCGAAAGCCGGCGCACTGACATCCGCCGTGCACTCACCGTCGTCGACGATCTCAAGTGCAAGATGCGCGAGCGGGCAGTAAAAGAACAGCAGCCGATCGTGCAGCGGCACAAAGCGATGCCAGGTGAAGGGGCTCGCCGCCAGAATCGCCCACAGAACGTCGGCAGCGGCGACGTGCCGCGATGACACGATGCCGAGTGGCTGAGCACCGCCGAGTAGATACGGCGCAACCGTTGCTGCCACCGCGAGGCTGTCCTGGGGATCGATCACAAATAGCTGAGCCGTGATCGGATCGAAGTGCCCAAGTGCTCCGCCAGCGGCATAGCCCACCTCGAGCACGGCTCCCGAAGGACCCGGCGCCACGGTGACGACCAGACTGCTCACTCTCGATCTTTCGGCCGATCGAGCCCGCGACCGCTGGCCCGTTTGGGGTGCGGCCAATGCCACGAACGTCGCCAATCGCTACCCGATTGGCCCAAGGGCCGGTCGGCGCGGCAGACTGCCTTCGGATGCGGGCGAGCACCTGGGGATGCATCGATAGTCGGTGAGGAGGTCAGATGGCGGAGCTGCGGCTAGTAGGTGTGAGCGAGGACGGCGAGCGTCTCGTTCTGACCGACGACGAGGGCGTCCAGCACACGATCGTCATCGACGAACGACTTCGGGCCGGCGTCAACGGCCACCTCTCGCGGCTTGGCCAACTCACGATGGCGCTGGAGAGTCGAATCTCCCCGCGCGAGATCCAGAACAGGGTGCGTGGCGGGGAGTCCGCCGAGCATGTCGCGGAGAGCGCCGGCGTCCCGCTCGAAAGAGTCTTGAGATTCGTCGGCCCGGTGCTTCGCGAACGCGAGCACATCGCCGATCAAGCCCGGCGCGCGCGGTTGGCTGGCAGCAGCGGCCCGACGTCACTGCTTGGCGACCTGGTGACCAGAGCCGCGAGCAGGCGCGAGGTCGACCCGGACGACGTCGACTGGGACTCCGCTCGCCGCGAAGATCAAACCTGGGTCGTCACCACAATGTGGCCTGACGGCACGACTGCGATGTGGGCACTGGACCTCCTGCGTCATCAAGCCACCCCGCTCGACGCAGCGGCCCGCCGGATCAGCGGATCTGTCGACGAAGCGGTCGACGATTCCGGCGCGTCGTCCCGCGGCTTCCCTGACATCGCGAACTCGCCTGACTTCGCGCGCTTCGACGCAAATCAAACCGACGCGGTCCGCCTCGAGAGCGACACCGATGCCGGCGCGAAGGTGCACCAGTTCGTTCCTCGATCGGTGCCAACCCCAGTCGTTGGCTTGCTTGTCGATGACACGGCCGCCGACGACGTCGTCGAGGACATCGATCTGGACGACGAGGTGTTGGCCGACGGCGACGAGCTGTCCGCCGTCGACGCCGCGGTCGAGGACGCTGACGATGACACGGCCGCGTCGACCGAGCCGTCCGCGGAGCCTGCAGTCGGCACCCCGCGACGACAGGGTGGGCGTGCAGTGCGACGGGCTGCGGTACCGAAATGGGACGACATCATGTTCGGGATGAAGCCGAAAGACGGCTCTTAAGCCTCTGAACTGCGGTTTTGTGTTCGTGGCCGCAGGGCACCCGCTGCTACCGCCGCAACCAAGAAGAGCACGGCCACCAGCCACAAAGCACTCAACAGGCTGGTCTCCTGGGCCAGGAAGCCGACAGCCGGAGGCCCGGCCAGGTTCGCGAAGTAGCCGATGCTCGCGACCACGCTCACACGGGCTGCTGGGTTCGGGCCACTCTCGGCGGCCGCCGACATACCGAGCGGGAAGCCCATCGAGACGCCGATGGCCCAGAGCAGAACTGCGATCAGCATCACCGCGGGGTTTCCGAACAGGATGAACAGCGCGATGCCCACAATGCCCACGATCGAGGTCATCCGTACAGTCCGTACGCGTCCGAGCCGGTCAACGACGGGACCACCGAACACCCGGGCGGTCGTCTCGCCAATCGCGAACGCGGTGAAGAACAGCGCGGCGATCGCGGCCGGGCGCCCGTGACCCTCGGTGGATGCCAGTGTGAGCCAGTTGTTCGCCGACCCCTCGCCGAGCTCGGCGCCGAGCATCACGAGACCGATCAAGAGCAGGGTCAGGTCTGTCCAGCCGAGCAGCCAGACCCGGAACCGGGCTGCCCGAGGCAGCTTTTCCGCCGAACTCACTTGCGCGTCACGCGATCCGTCGGGAATCGCGGCGGCCGCGACCAACGCAATCACCACGATCAGCGCTGCTTCGGCACTGAACTGCACGGCAGGACTCACGTTGAGCGCGGCACAGCCGGCGCCGATGCCGGAGCCGACCGCAGCGCCCGCCGACCACGCGCCGTGCATGAAGGGCATAAGCGTCCGGCCGAACGCACGCTCAATGGCCGCTCCTTCGACATTGATCATCACGTCGAGCGTGCCGATCGCTAGGCCGGCGAGCACGAACCCGGCGGCAACGACCGGAACAGATTTCAAGGAGCCGGCGCCGACCCCGACGACGGTCACGGCCACGGCGACCAGAACCATTGCCGCGGGGAGCGCGCGGCGGGGTCCGAGCCGACCCAGGATCGGCGTCGAGATCAACAGGCCGGTAACTGACCCGACCGTGATGCCCGCGAGCAGCACGCCGAGACCGCCCGTGCCCAGGTTCAGATCTGCCCTTATCGCGGGCAACCGCGGGCCCCAAGTCGACAGCGCAAGGCCGCCGACGGCGAACGCTGCAACGATCGCGTTGCGCCAACGGACCAGCGTCGGACGATCGAAGTCTTCGAGGGATATGATCGTACGGTCAATCATGGCGATCATTCAATCACGGCAAGATGGGCGGTCAGCGGTGGGGAGCAAGCTCCGGCAGAAGGAGATCCTCAACACGCTTCATCGTGACGGTCGCGTCGAAGTGCCCGAACTGGCCGAGCGGCTCGGGATCTCGGCGATCACGATCCGGCGCGACCTCGATCAGCTCGCCGAATCGGGTGCGCTGCGCCGGGTACGGGGCGGCGCGGTCACCAACTCCCTGCGCGGTGAGGGGCTCCCGTTTGAAGTTCGGGCCGTCGACGCCTCTCCCCTCAAAGCGCGATTGGCTCGGGCGGCGGTGGCCCTGATCGCCGACGGTGAGGCGGTCGCAGTCGACAGCGGCACTACAGGAGCGGCGGCCGCTGTCGCCCTCGCGCACCGCAGCGTCACGGCGATGCCCTTCTCGGTTCAGGGCATCGCCGCGCTGGCAGCCGGAACCGGAGTCACCTTGCTGCTGCCAGGTGGCTCGGTGCGCCGTCGCGAGGGCACGATTGTCGGCCCTCTTGCCCTGCAAACCGTTGCCGGCCTGCGTTTCGACACCGCGATCCTGACCTGCTGCGCCGCCGCCCCCGCGGTCGGCGTCGCGGCGTACGACGTAGATGACGCCGCCATCAAGCGAGCCCTGCGCCACGCCTCTGAACGCACGATCCTGATCGCGGAGGGTGCCAAGTTCGCCCGTAGCGCGATGGCCCTCGTCTGCCGCCTAGACGAGGTCGACGTGGTGGTCACCGATGAATCAGCCCCGGCCGACGTTCTTGCCGGCCTGATGGAGTCCGGCGTCCAGGTCGTCACGGCCTGATCATCGCTACCGCTGTAGGCGACCAGGTCGGGTGGGACCGAAGCCGATGTATCAGGAGAGCGCTCTGCCGCTCTTCTTTGTCGAGGCCGGCAGTCCGTCGGCCGAAGCGAAGCGCAGCGGACTACCCAGGAGAGCGCGTGACCGTCATGGTGACTGCCGACAAACTCATGGTCGCCCTTATCCGTGGGCGAATCGGCGCCCTGCCAGACAGCCTGGCCGCAGGCGTCGACCGCGCCCGCAGCCGCGAGCGCATTCTGCTCGTGCATCGCACCCTCGCGCGGCGCCGGCAACGCGTTATCGCGGCCCGACGGCTCCCATGACAGGCGCCCGCACGACACCGATGGCTACCCCGACTTTCGCGACCACAGTGACCCGCGCTGCGTGCGATCATCACGAAACGCGCACCACGACAATCGCGGCATCACGGACCAAGGAGTAGTCATGCAGCTGGAACGCAACGACGCGATGTCTCGTCTGCTCGACCGCCATCCCACGATCGAGCACGTGCCTGGGAGCTCCGGCCAGGGCACGCTCATACGGCGCGACCAACTGCTGGTCTCGGCACGCGACGCCGCTGCCGTGGAAGAACGAGCCAGTCGATGGTTCGACAGCCGCGAGAACGACGCGGAAACAGGCGTCGCCATCGTTCGCCTGCGCCCAGGGGTTGACGTGTGCGATCTTGCGGCAAACCTGTCAGGTGCGGCGCCTCATCGCACCCTGAACGCCGGGCCTAACCACGTTCTGACCGCCGCCCCGAACTGGGCACCAGGGCCAGCCGACGAGCCGGTGCCGGCCGACGCCGTCGCAGCGCCGCACTTTCCGTCGGCGACCCCAACGCGCACCATCACGGTCGCGATCCTCGACACCGGCATCTCGCCGCACCCGTGGTTCTCCGGTCAGAGTTGGTACAGCACGTGCGGCCCCGAGGTTCAGGAAGTCCCGGACGCCGACGACGACAGTCGGCTCGACTCCGTCGCGGGGCACGGCACCTTCATCGCCGGTGTCGTTGCGCAACATGCTCCAGCTGCCAGCCTCACCATCGAGAAGGTCATCGCGGGTGACGGCGTCACTGACGAGCTCCGCCTCCTGCGCGGGCTGGCCCGGCTGCGCACGCATGCTCACCACCACAAGACGCCCGTCGACGTCATCAGCTTGTCGCTCGGTTGCTACACCCACGACGACAAGCCCTCGCCAGTCCTCGAGCATGGGCTCCACGCTTTCGGGCACGAGACAGTCGTCGTTGCGTGTGCCGGAAACTTCAGCAGCGATCGCCCGTACTGGCCGGCAGCCATGAAGCGCGTCGTAGCCGTCGCGTCGCTGGACGCCTCCGGTTTCGGCCGCGCCGAGTTCTCGAACTACGGCTGGTGGGTCGATGCCGCTACCGTCGGCGAGAACGTCGTCTCCAGCTTTTTCACGTTCGACGGCCCGGTCGGCAGCTCTACCTCCCCAGAAGATTTCACCGGCTACGCCACGTGGAGCGGTACCTCATTCGCCGCGCCACGCGTCGCCGCGGCCATCGCAGCCCGCGCGGCGGCGCAGAGCGTTTCCGCCTCGGCCGCCGCCGCGGAGATTCTCGATCCGACGCAGCACCCTTCGATGCCCGATCTCGGCGTACTGGTCGAGCCATGACTCGAAGTGACTCCAGAGTCATCAGCCTGAGCGATATCGTCATGAACCTGTGCAACCCGCGTCCCGCGGGCCGAACCGACCCCATCGGGAGGGCCCTGCCGTGCTTGAGCTCAGCACGAGCGAGCTCCTCGAGCAGGCCGCAGCGGGCGACAGCGGAGCCTGGGACGAGATCGTCAGTCGATACTCCGGTTTGGTCTGGGCGGTCGCGCGCGGATTCGCCCTCTCGATGGCCGACGCGGCGGATGTCAGCCAGACCACGTGGTTGCGGCTCGTCGAGCACCTCGGAAAGCTGCGCGAACCCGAACACCTCGGTGGTTGGCTCGCCACCACAGCACGCCACGAATGCCTGCGCACGCTACGAAAGAGCGGCCGAGAAGTCGTCGCCTTCGACGCCGACATCGACATCGAGTCCGGCGAGCCGACGCCCGAAGCCGTGGTTCTGGACGACGAGCGCGATCGACTGGTCTGGTTGTCGCTGGGCGAGATCCCACAGCGCTGCCAGGTGTTGCTGCGTGCATTGTCAAGCTCGCCACCGCCGAGCTACGACGAAGTGTCCGCCGCACTCGGCATGCCGATCGGCAGCATCGGGCCGACCAGGGCACGGTGTCTCGACCATCTCAAGAAGCGCCTGCAAGCCCACGAGGTCGACACCCGAAATCGGGAAGGAGGCGCGTGATGTCAGAGCCGACCACCGACCCGATGTTCGCCACGCTACGTGACGTGATCGACCGTACTGACCCGGTCCCGCAGACCGTCGTCGCAGCGGCCCGCGCCGCATATACCTGGCGCACCATAGACGCCGAGCTCGCCGAACTTACGGCCGACTCCGCGATGGCCACGGCTGGCGTGAGGTCAACGTCTGCGCCAAGACTGCTGACCTTTGAAGGCGCCGGCGTCGAGGTCGAGGTCGAGGTAGCGCAAACAGGCTCGACAAGGCACTTGTCAGGGCAGCTGGTCCCGATGGGGACCGCGCAGGTCACGGTCCGCTGGTCGGGCGGCTCGAAGGAGACAACAGCGGACGACCTTGGCCGATTCGCCATCGATCACGTGCCTGCCGGCAGCGTGAGCCTCGCGATTCTTCGCACGGGCGCCGAGCAGCAGATCGTGACGAGCTGGATCTCGATCTGACACGCTGCACACCATGTCGGTGACCACCCAACTGGAACTGACGCAGCTACAACGGCGAGCCGAGGCGGTCTACGCCCAAGTGTGGGTTGCACCCGCCCGAGCCGAAGGAATCGCGCGGCGCCTTATCGATGAAGCCGGTTCGGACCCGACTGCGCAGGTGATGGCGATGCGCGCGCTCGCCCTGACTGTGCGCCAATCCGCCGGGCCGAACGAGTCGATAAAGATCCTGCGCGATGCCGTTCGTCTCGGTGAGCGCCACCATCTGGGCAGATCCCTGGCCGAAGCACGAATGACGTACGCCGCGGTTCTTGCCGACATGGGTCGGATATCCGTTGCACTCGCCGAGTGTGATCGGGCCGCGGAGGTACTGAAGGGCAAGGACGCAGGACCGCTGCTCGCCCAACGCGCGCTGATACTCGCGCGCGCCGGGCGATCTGAGGAGGCAATGTCGAACTTCGCGCGCGCACTCCCCCTGCTTCGGGCGGCGAACGACGTCCAGTTCCAGTGCCTGCTGTTCATCAATCGCAGCAACCTCCTTGCCTACCTCGGACGACTCGCGGCCGCCGAGCGCGACCTTCAAAGCGGTATCGCGCTAGCTCGACAGCACGGCCTGCACGACCGGGTCGTCGTCCTGTCGGCAAACCTCGGCTTCCTCAAAGTCCGCGGCGGCGATATTCCTGCGGCACTACAGCTTTTCGCCCAAGCGCTCGAGGGCGCGGGTAAGGCACCGGGGTTGGTGGCGACGCATGACCGCGCCGAAGCGTTGTTGATCGCTGGCATGCCGGGAGAGGCACGAGAATCCCTTGAACGACGAGTCCACGACGTCGAAAGCGCCGGCTTCGCGGTCGACCTTGCGGAGTGGCACCTCTTGCTCGCGCAGGCCGCCCTGATGGAAGGCGAACTTGAGGTCGCACGTGCGTCGGCGGGGCGTGCGCTCACCGAATTTCGGGCACAAGGTCGAGCGCGCTGGGCATTGCTCGCCCAACAGTTGGTCATCCGCGCACGGTGGGCGAGCGGTGAACGGACCGCCGCATTGTCGCGAGCGGCGCGAGATGCCCACGCCAAGCTGTGGACGGCGGGATGGCAGGTCGCGGCACTGCATTGTCTCGTTGTCGCCGGGCGTATCGAGCTTGAAGCTGGCCGCCTTTCGTCGGCGCGCACCGACCTGGCGCGGGCAGCTCAAGCACGTAGACGCGGACCCGCCGACCTGCGCGCGGCGGCCTGGTACGCGGAGGCCATGCTGCGGCTGGCATCACATGACATCCGCGGCGCGACAACTGCCCTGAAAGCCGGACTACGCGTGGTTGACGACCATGCGGCGTCCCTTGGTGCAACAGACCTGCGGGTGCACGCGACCGGGCTCGGCGCCGACCTCGCCGAGCAGGGTGTGCGGTTGGCGGTTGAGTCGGGCAAGCCCGTTGCTGTCCTCGAATGGATCGAACGATTTCGCGCCGGCACGCTACGACGTCGACCCGTGCGACCGCCGTCGAATGCACGACTCGCGGGTGAGCTGTCAGAGCTGCGTCGGGTTACCGCCGAGTTGGCGCAGACGACGGCTGACGGCGAAGATTCGCGCGGGCTGCGCGCAGAGCAGCTGCGTCTCGAAGAAGCAGTGCGACACCGTTCGCGGCACGCCCGTGGCACCCGTGCCCCACTACGCGAGTTCGACGTTGGCGAGTTGCGCGCTGCGGTCGGCGAACGAGCATTCGTCGAGATCCTGCGCGTCGATGATGCGATGCTCGCCGTCACGCTGGTTGACGACAAGTTGCGCCTGCACACGCTCGGGTCATATCCCGACGCGATGCGCGAGGTCGAGTCGCTGCGATTCTCATTACATCGAATTGCCCGTAACCACGGCTCGGCGACGTCGTTGGCGGCGGCTCGGCTCGGCCTGTCGCATGCCGCGGAATCCCTCGACACCTTGCTGATGCGACCGGTACTCGATGTGATCGGTGACCGCGACGTCGTCCTCGTACCCACCGGTCAACTGCATGCGCTCCCCTGGCCGACGCTGCCGTCGCTGCGGGGGCGACCCGTCTCTGTAGCGCCGTCGGCAACGACGTGGTTGGCCGCCGTGCACGCGAATACTCCGACGCGCATACGTTCGGGCAGCCGAGTGGTCCTTGTCGCCGGACCGAATCTCGATCACGCAGAGCCAGAAGTAACGACCCTGGCGAAGCTCTACGACGAGCCGCGGGTACTCACCGGAACGAAGGCAACTGCCGACGTCGTCCGGCAAACGATCGACGGTGCGGAGCTGGTACACCTCGCAGCCCACGGCCGCTTTCGGGCCGACAACCCGCAGTTCTCGGCGATCGAACTCGCTGACGGACCGCTGACGGTCTACGACCTCGAGCGCATGCATCGGGGACCCCGTCGACTCGTGCTTTCGGCCTGCGACTCGGGGTTGTCAGCCGTGCATGCCGGGGACGAGCTCATGGGCTTGGTGGGTGCCGTCTTTTCCTTAGGCACCAGCACGTTGATCGCATCCGTGGTGCCGGTGGCCGACGACCTCACCGAGTTGCTGATGGTTGAACTCCACAATGAACTGTGCGCGGGTGCGACTCCCGCTCACGCACTTGCGACCGCGCAAACACGGGTGCATGTTGACGGGTTCGTTTGTTTCGGCGCCGCATAACCTCAGTCGGCGCCGGTGGCGATCGGACGCGTACCGTCGGCGATCCAGTTCGACCACGAACCGACGTACAACGCCGGTGTCGGCAAGCCGGCGAGCGTCATCGCGAACACTGTGTGCGCGGCGTTCACGCCGCTGCCGCAATACGCGCCGACCGGCTCCCCGTCACCAGCACCCAGTGATGCGAATCGGCTCGTCAACGTCTCGCCATCAAGAAACTTCCCATCAGACCCGACGTTGCCCGTGGTCGGCAGGTTGACGGCCCCTGGGATGTGCCCGGCGATGGGATCGACTGGCTCGATCTCACCGCGGAAGCGTTCGGGAACACGGACGTCGATCAGCAGTCCGTCTGTCGCCAACCGCGCAGCAGCATCCGCGTCGAGCACGGGCAATCCGCCTGGTCGAGCGACGAAGTCGCCGGGCACGACTACGGGCTCCTCGGCACCCACCGGCAATCCCGCGGCAACCCAAGCCGCGTAGCCGCCGTCAAGGATCCGAACCTCCGGATGACCGAAGTAGCGGATGTCCCACCAGGCCCGCGCGGCCGGTACCCCGTCAGCCGCGTCGTAGACGACAACCGGGGTGTCGCTACTCACGCCGAGGCGTCGCATGACGCTTTCAAAATCTGCTGACTCGGGAAGCGGATGACGACCGCCAGCCCCACGTCGTCCGGCTAATTCGGTGTCGAGATCAGCAAACCGCGCACCCGGAAGATGGCCCGCCCGGTACGCCTCGATTCCTGGCGGCCCGGCCAGACTCCACCGGACGTCGATCAGTACCGGTGGGTGATCACCGGTCAACTCTACGGTCAAGGAGGCGACGTCGATCAACAACTCGGAACGTGAACTCACAGCATCATCACCCGTTGCCGAATGCGAGCAACGGCACCAGCTGTTCTGCCGCGGTTACCGATCCGTGGTGGCCGAGCAAGCGTGCCTCGCGCGGATGACGGCGCGAGTCGACGACCGCAATGTCGTCCAACGCCGCGACGACCACATCACCGATTCTCGCGCGGTACCGATCAGTGACCGGGCCGAACCAGCCGGCCTCGATCGCCTCATCGCGGGTGCACACGACTGCTCCGTCACCCAGGCATTCACGCCACGTCGCGAGAACGTCGTCGAGCGCGCCCTCGCGCAAGTAGAGGTAGCGAGCGCGAGGTTCGCCGCCCATCAGCTGCACGCCGTCGAGCAGGTTCGACTCGACGCCGACATCAACACGGCGAGCCGGTGGAACATCGATCATGCCGTGATCGGCGGTGACATAAAGCCGGCTGCCACCAGGCAACCTGTCGACGATCTGCTGCACCAACCGATCGACGAGCTGCAGTTGCAGTCGCCACGCCAGTGAGCCGACACCGTGGCCGTGTCCGGTCCAGTCGAGGTCAGACACGTATGCATACACGAGACCGGGACGCCGCGCCGCGACAGCCGCGCCGAGTTGGGCAAGCGCGCCGGCCGCGATTTCACCGAACGTGTCGGAACCGACGAACGAAGGGGCGCGCAAAACAGCCCGATCAAGACCGCCGCCCTCAAACTCCCGCTTGGCTACCTCGACCACTGTCGTACCAGCGGCGGCTGCAAGCTCGAACGCAGTCGGCAGCGGTTGCCAGGCAAGCGGATCGACCTCGGCGTCCCAGCGCAACGAGTTCATCAACCTCGTGGTGCCGGGAATGGCGACCTGGTAACCGAGAATGCCGTGCGCGCCCGGCGGCAGGCCTGTCCCGATGGACCCGATGCTGACCGCCGTCGTCGACGGGAACCCTGACGTCAGGTCGCGCCCGGTGCCGCCAGTGAGTGCAGCGTGCAACAACGGTGCATCGTCGGCGTGCGCCCGGATCAGCTCGGCGCCAAGGCCGTCGACGAGCAGGATGCACGCGGCCATCGCCGGTGGCAGCGAAAGCACGCCGGTAAAGGTGGGCGTGCCGAGCGACGCCAGCACTGAAGGCACCAGATCGGCGAGAGATGCGGACCCGTACCGGGGAATCGGCACGGTGCCCGGATGGACCACGGTCACCTGTCAGGCCCGCGCCCGTGCGGCCGCCTCGGACAACACGGTTGCGAACTTGATCGCCTGGGTGACCACGGGGGCACCATCGCCGTCCTGGCTCACCCGCAATGAGAGGTCGTCGGCAGTCAGCGTGCCCGAGTATCCGTGGTCGGCTTCGCAGGTCTCGTCACCGCACGTCGCGGGCTCGAGGTCGACATGACTGATCGCACCCCATCCAACGACCAGAGTGGCCTCGCGATACGACGCGCCGGGCACGTAGTCCGCGGGATTCGCCACCATGGTCGTCAGAGCGACCGACGCGATGCGCGACAGCGGCACGACCTCCGTTGTGGTCGTCGCGTGTGGGTACGGCGTGAGCTCACTCGCCGGATGCTCGTCGGTATGACAGACAATCAGCCGGGTCGGCGTCGTTGCGAGAACCGTGACGTGCCGCCGGATCCCCATCGCGTCGTCGAGCGTCGTCTCCTGATGGACGACGTGAGCGAGCGCCTGTTCGGTACCGAGCGTGCCGCGCAGCGAATCGGCCATGAGTTCGGGGTAGTAGCCGCTGTGGTCGACGTCCGCCCAAAGCTCTGACTGAGCCGAGTCGGCCGTGGTGTTGTCGGGCATGGGGTCCATCCTCCCCTATCGCGGGCCACGATGGCGGTTACCCGCGCTCTACGCCCGGGCGCTAGGCGCTGAAGCCTCCGATGCCCAGAGGGCCGCGCCGATAATGCCAGCGTCGTTTTGCAGCTGAGCGACCACGGTTTTCGTCCGCACTCCCTCCAGCAGGGGGACGAATTTGTCCGCCTTTCTGCTGACCCCGCCGCCGATGATGAACAAATCCGGCCATAGCAGAGCCTCAAAATGGCGGAGATATTTCGACACCCGCCGTGCCCAGTGCTCCCAGGTCAGGTCTTCGCGCTCCCTGGCCGACTCGGCCGTTTTCAGCTCGGCGTCCTGGCCGTCGATCTCCAGATGCCCGAGTTCGGTGTTCGGTATCAACTTGCCGTCGAGGAAGAGCGCGCTGCCGACGCCGGTGCCTAGCGTCAGGAGCGCGACGGTGCCGGCGACGTCACGTCCGGCGCCGTATCGCATCTCCGCGAGACCGGCCGCGTCGGCGTCGTTGAGTACGTGCACGTCGCAGCCGGTCGCGGCCGAAAGCGTGGCTGCTACATCAGTGCCGATCCAACCGGCATCGACGTTGCTCGCGGTGCACGCACGCCCGTCGACGATGACTGCAGGAAACGCAGCTCCGGCAAGCCCTGCATAGCCAAAGCTCGCCACGACCTCCTCGGCCGTTTTGGCGATCTCCTCGACTTTTGCGCCTGCCGGGGTCACCAGCCGTACGCGTTCGCCGACCAACTCGCCGCGGGCTAGGTCGACGGGCGCGCCCTTGATGCCCGAGCCGCCGATGTCGAGCCCAAATATGGTTGCCATCACACCTGCGCATCGTGGTCGTCGTGGTCGCTGTCATGGCTATTCCCACCGGCCATCTTTCGAACCTGGTCAGCGACCCATCCGCCAAGATTTACCGTGCCGCCGCCAACGTCACGCAGGAACTTCATCAGCGGATCCGGCGAGCGATCAAACGATTGCTTGTACGACGCGGCGGCCGCCTTCACTTCATCGACGAATGATGCGCGCGGATCGTCAGCACGGTTCGGATAGTTGCCCGCCAGAATCCGTTCGTAGTCGCCCGACTCGACCCACCGTTTGATTTCGAGCGCACGCAGCACAGCGAACGGGTGAGTCGAGTTCAGGATGTTCAGGATCCGGATGACACCCTCGCGCGCGTCGCCGGTCGACTCATACTCTTCGGCCTGCGCGAGGAACGCCTGCAGATTCATGTCCTCGACTCGCGCGCCTCCGGCCATCTTCATGTGCACGCGCGTCACAGCACCTGGGTCTTGACTGACCAGCAGCCCGGCGCGATCACACGACAGCTCTGCCTTGCGGTACCACTCCTTCAAAGCGGTGACGACGGCACGAAGTCCAAGGCCGCCCAGGGGTATCGCGTTGCCGACCCCGCTAATACGCATCAGCGCGAACAGCACCGACGAGTAGAGCGCGTGGCCAGACAGCACGTGGCCAAGTTCGTGACCGAGGACCACCCGCAACTCGTCGTCATCGAGCAGATCGATGGTCCCGGTGCTGACGACGATGAATGGGTTGTCGAGACCCAGGGCCCACGCGTTAACGCGCGGCTCCTGGTTGATGTAGAGCTCGGGCACTTTCGTGATGTCGAGGATGCGCGCGGCGTCCTGGTAGATCGCATGGATCGCGGGGAACTGACGTTCATCGACCCGCACTGCCGAGGCCAGATACATCATGCGCAGGCGTCGTTCGCTGAAGAAACCGAACATGCCTTTAAGCAGGACGTCGAAGCCTGGCACCCCGCGCAGTGTGACCAATGCGGCGCGATCTGCCGGATGCTCGTAGGCGCGCGAACTGATGCCCGGAAATGCGACGCGAACCCCAGGCGCCCCGGCCGGAGCAGCTGCCTTATGTGCAGGTCGCTGGGTCGCCTTGCGTGGCCGCTTTGCACCTGACGTTGCGTGCCCGGCGGGATCCTGCGCGTCAGCCATGCGTGCCACGCTACGCCCCAGCCAGTGCTCACGAGACAATGACCGGCATGGCACGCAAATCCGCATCCACACCGCCCCCTCCCCCGTCGTCCGAACAAATTGTCGACATCGACGTCGCCGAGGAGATGCGCGGTAGTTACCTCGAATACGCGTACTCGGTCATCTACAGCCGAGCGCTCCCTGACGCTCGCGACGGGCTGAAGCCGGTCCATCGGCGGATCCTGTTCCAGATGGCCGCGATGGGGTTGCGCCCGGATCGTCCGCACGTGAAGTGCGCGCGCGTCGTCGGCGACGTCATGGGCAAACTGCACCCGCACGGTGACACTGCGATCTACGACGCGTTGGTGCGCATGGCGCAGCCGTTCTCGATGCGGGTGCCACTCGTCGACGGGCACGGCAACTTTGGCTCGCTCGGCGGCGACGATCCGCCGGCCGCCTACCGTTACACCGAGTGCCGCCTCGAGAGTGCGGCCGAGTTGATGACCGACGGCCTGAACGAAGAAGTCGTCGCGTTCGGCCCGAACTACGACGGCCAAGAGGAAGAACCGTCAGTGCTGCCGGCGGCGTTCCCAAACCTGCTGGTCAACGGCGCCGCCGGAATCGCGGTCGGCATGGCCACCAACATGGCCCCGCACAACCTGGTCGAGGTCATCGCCGCCGCGAGGCATCTCATCAGCAAGCCCGCCGCCAGCCTCGACGACCTGATGCGTTTCGTGCCGGGTCCCGATCTGCCCACCGGCGGCAAGATTGTCGGCCTCGATGGGGTCCGCGAGGCGTACGAGACCGGCCGCGGTGTGTTTCGCATCAGAGCCACCGCGAAAGTCACCGACGTTCGGCCACGCAAGCGCGGCATCGTCGTCACCGAGCTGCCGTACGGTGTCGGTCCCGAAAAAGTGATCGCGAAGATCAAGGACCTCGTCGGCGCGCGCAAGCTCCAGGGCATCGCCGACGTCCGCGACCTGACCGACCGTGAGCACGGATTGCAACTCGTCATCGAAGTCAAGAACGGCTTCAATGCCGAGGCGATCCTCGATGAGCTGTACCGACTCACGCCGATGGAGGACACCTTCGGTGTCAACAACGTCGCACTGGTCGACGGTCAGCCACTGACGCTCGGGTTGAAGGAACTGCTCGAGGTCTACGTCGATCACCGTTTCGAAGTTGTCCGGCGGCGTTCGACATATCGCCGTCGCCGCCGCGAAGAGCAGATCCATCTCGTGCTCGGCCGCCTCGTCGCGATTCTCAACATCGACGAGGTCATCGCCGTGATCCGCAGCAGCGACGACACCGCTGGTGCGCGCGCCCGGCTGATGGAGATCTTCGACCTCAGCGAGATTCAAGCGAACGACATCCTTGAGCTGCCGTTGCGCCGACTCACCAAGTTCTCGCGTTTGGAGCTGGAAAAGGAGCGCGATCAGCTCACCCGCGAGATCACCGAACTGACGGCGATCCTCGAATCCGATGAACTGTTGCGAACGGTCGTCTCGGACGAGCTCGGTGAGGTAGCTAAGAAGTTCGGCACGCCACGACGCACCGTGTTGCTCGAGTCGGCTGGAGTGCCCGCAACTGCAGTACCGCTAGAAGTAACTGACGATCCGTGCCTCGTTCTGCTCTCCGCGACTGGGCTGCTCGCACGTGCGCAACCGACTGAAACAACGGCGACGGGCGACGGACGGACGCGACACGATGCCATCGCATCGACCGTGTTGTCGACCGCGCGCGGCGAGATCGGCGTCGTCACCTCGTTCGGTCGGATGATCCGGCTCTCGGTGCTCGAACTGCCTGCGCTGCCCCCAACTGCGGGACCGCCCACGTTGGCCGGTGGAGCTCCGGTCAACGAGTTCGTCGACCTCGAGAAGAACGAGAAGGTCCTCGCGCTCTCGACCCTGACTGCAGAATCGCTCGGTGTCGCGCTTGGCACCGCGTCAGGCGTGGTCAAACGGGTGCTTCCCGACTACCCCACGAACAAGGACTCCTTCGAACTGATCGGGTTGAAGGAAGGCGACACTGTTGTCGGTGCGGTCGAACTCGCAGGCACAGACGACGACCTCGTGTTCATCACCTCCGACGCGCAGTTGCTGCGGTTCGATGCAGCAGGTGTTCGACCCCAGGGTCGTGCGGCGGGCGGGATGGCGGGCGTGCGGCTCGCGACGGGAGCGCACGTCGTGTTCTTCGGTGCCGTCGCGAACGATGCTGACGCGCTCGTTGTCACGATCGCGGGCTCCTCGGCGGCACTGCCAGGGACAGATGCAGGGACGGCGAAAGTGGCGCTCTACTCCGAGTACCCGCCCAAGGGTCGGGCTACGGGCGGGGTGCGCTGCCACCGGTTCCTTCGCGGGGAAGACACCCTGTTGCTCGGGTGGGTCGGACGACCTCCGGCGAAGGCGACGGCGAGTTCGGGTGTCGCGATCGAACTGCCCAAAGCCATCGGTCGCCGAGACGGCTCCGGTACGCCCTTGCCTGCGCCAGTCCTGGCTATCGGGAACTGAGCGCCGGTCGGCACTATCGGCGTTAGAATCCCTTTAGCCATTTAACGGGGAGGTGCCGTGTCGGAAAAGAGCTGGGTTGTTGTCGGGCTCGACAACGGCGGCACGTGTAACAACGCGACCGTCCTGACCGAGTCGGGAGACTTCCTTGTCGACCGGCTCGTCGAAAATCCGAGCCGAGTCAACGACGGCCCGGACATCGCGGTCGTCAGCCTGGCCGCGAGTTTCGAGACGATCCTCGACCTCACCGGCACCCCACGATCCAGCGTCCGGGCCATCGGGCTCGACACCCCAGGGCCGGCCAGCGCCGATGGCGTCATCTCCTCGAAGGGTGCGACGAACTTCTCCGAGGCTGGGTGGCACGGGTTCGATTTCCGCAGCGCGCTCGAGGCCTACACCGGTGTGCCTGTCGTCTATAACAACGACGGCAACGCGGCGGCGCTTTACGCGCACTACCAATACTTCGGCGAAGACGCGCCCCAGCGCTCCTCGGTCGCGGCGATCGTAGGTACAGGGCTTGGCGGCGGTGTCGTCGAAGCAGGCAGGGTCGTGAAGGGCGCGGCCGGCATGGCCGGAGAACTCGGCCACGTGCATATCCCGATGGAGGGGCTGCTCGCCGAAGGACAGCCGGTGCCAACGTGCAACTGTGGCTTTTCGGCCGACGGCGAGAGTGTGGCGTCGCTGTCGGCTATCGAGAACAACCTGCTGCCGTACTGGCTCACTCGGTACCCCGGCCATCCGCTGGCGAACCTCGACCGCCGCACTGCGGCCCGCAAGGTCCGTGGCCTTGCCGAACAGGGGGATCCGCTAGCGCTCGAGATCTTCCAGCAGCAGGCCATGGCTATCGGTCGGTTGTTCACGATCGCGAGCAACTTCACCGACCCGAACGCCTACTTCGTCGGCGGCGGCGTGGTCGAGACGACTCCTGAATTTCGCGAGTGGTTCCTCGCCCGAGTGCGCGCGAACACAGCCCTGCGCGGCGAGCAGATCGACGTCGCGCACTTTGCCGTCGTCCCCGATCTCGACATGGCCGGCGCGCGCGGCGCCGCGATCGCCGCTCGAACGATCGTCATCGGCGACGGCGCGTAAGAGCGACTCCCGCGCTGCAGAACTCCCGCGCTGCAGAACTCCCGCGCTGCAGAACTCCCGCGTTGGAGAACTACTGGGCGCCGGCGGCGTCGAGCGCCTGGGTCACATCGGCGATCAAGTCGACGGTGTCCTCGCCGCCGCAGCTGAACCTGATGAACCCGGCCGGCACGTCGTCACCGCCCCATCGCGCGCGTCGCTCCGCAGTGCTGTGTAACCCCCCGAAGCTGGTCGCGACTGCCACGATCTGCAACGCAGCAAGGAATTTCTCCGCAAACGATTCATCGGCGAGCGTGAACGACACGAGCCCAACAGGCCGCCGCATCTGAGCAACAGCAATGTCGTACGACGGGTCACCGGGCAGCCACGGGTAGCGCACCGCAGCGACGGCATGGTGAGCCGCCAGCAGCTGCGCAAGCGCGAGAGCGTTCGTCCCCTGCCGGGCCAGCCGCAGATCGAGAGTCATCAGCGAGCGGTGCGCCAGCCACGCCTCGAAGACGCCCGGCACTGCTCCGGTGCTCGATCGCCACGTGCGAATCGCACCCGCACGATCTGCGTCGCGGCACGCCACGTGCCCGAGGACCAAGTCGCTGTGCCCGGCCAACGCCTTGGTGTCGCTCGCGACTGAGTAGTCAGCTCCAAGAACAAGCGGCTGTTGCCCCAATGCGGTCGCCGTCGTGTTGTCGACGGCCAGAGCTGCCCCAACCGCGTGCGCCGCCTCGCTCAGTGCGGCGATATCGCTGACGTCGAGATTGGGGTTGCTCGGGCTCTCAAGCCACACCAGCCTCGACCCTGCGAGATGTGCGCCAACCTCCGTTGAAGGCACAAGGCGCACCTCGACCCCGATCTCGGCGAGAATTCCCTGTGCGAGGCGACGTGTCGCGTAGTAGCAGTCATCGGCCATGACGAGAACGTCGCCCGGTCGAAGCGTTGACTGCAGTACCGCCGAAACAGCAGCGATGCCCGACGAGAACGACACCACTTCGCCCATTTCGAGCTCGCCGAGTGCTGCTTCCCACGCGCTCCACGTCGGATTGGTCAGCCGGCCGTACTGATAAGGACCGTGCGGTTCGCCGGTCAGGTGGTACGTCGAGGCGAAGACAGGGCTGGTGCCCAGCGGCGTCCCGTCGTCGCCCTGGGGCACGCCGGCATGGATCGCACGTGTACCGTCACCGAGTTCTCGATCGTGGCGCGTCATGGCGGCCAGTGTGCCGCACCGCCTCTGACCCGCGCCGCACCCGGCTGCCATCCAAACCACCTGGTCACACGTCAGCTACCCGACGATCCCCACCGACCGCGAACAGGAGCCGAGCATGGTTTCGCGCCGGACGTTCCTGCTCGGTGCGCTCGGTACCGCGGTGCTCGCAGCCGGCGGGTCGCTCGTCGCCATCGAAGACGGCGTGGTGCCCGGTCACACGCGGCTTGCCGAGCTGGCCGGAGCATGTGACGTCGACGCCGCTCCCGCCGCCGGTCCGATCGGTGCCGTCACCAGTGGACAGTTCGCGTCGGCGGCGCGTGGCCGCACAATCGGCTGGTCGCTGGCCCTGCCACCCGGCCACACCGCCGCGGGCCTACCACTCGCGCTGATCCTGCACGGCCGAGGCGGCGACCACTCCACCGGCTTCGCTCAACTGAAGCTGCACGAGTTTCTGGCGGCATATACGCGCAGGGGCGGTACCCCGTACGCACTTGCCGCGGTCGACGGTGGGGATGCGTACTGGCATCCGCGCAGCAACGGCGACAACCCGCTGCGCATGGTCACCCAGGAGTTCCTGCCGATGCTCGGCAAGCTCGGGTTACGCACCGACAGGTTCAGTGTGCTGGGCTGGTCGATGGGCGGGTACGGAGCTCTGCTTTTCGCCCGCGAGGCCAACCGGGGCACGCTCTCAGGCGCTGACGGGTCCGCCCGCGGAACCGTTGTCGCAGCCGCTGCGAGCAGCCCCGCGCTTTTCGCCTCGTATCGCGACAGCGCGAGCGGCGCGTTCGACAACGCAGCCGACTTCGCAAAGTACGGCGATCTCGCAAACGATCCCGACGCCGGCAACAGTGCGCTGTTTGTCGGGTGCGGTGCCACCGACGCATTCACCGGGCAGACGCGACGGTACCGAGCGAACGTCTCGCCACTGCCCGCCGGCAACATCTCCAAGGGCTGCCACACCATTGGCTACTGGAGATCGGTCGCGGCGGCACAGATCAACTTCTTGGGCAGCCACCTCTCAGCTTCTTAAAGAGCCACCTTGCGTTCTTGAGTAGCCACCTTGCGTTCTTGAGTAGCCACTGTGTGAACGTGCCTCGATCCGTCCGCTTCTAGCGAAGCGCGCTCCAGGGCCGGGGCGCCGCTGCCACACTTACCTGGGCGAACAGACGGCCCCGGCAGCCAGACCGCCAGAAACGAGATGATGACAACGCTTCGCTCGACAGCGCGCACAGAGGCTTTCAGCGACGGCGTGATGGCGATCGCCATCACGCTGCTGATCCTCAACGTGCACGTCGACACGGGCTACGCCGGTGCGCACGGGCTGTTGCGCGCTCTCAATCACGAGTGGCCGGCGTATCTCGCGTACATCACCGCGTTTCTCACGATTGCGATCATGTGGCTGAATCACCACGCCTTGTTCGACAAGATCAAGGAGGTCGACAAGTCGCTCGCGTGGACGAATCTCGCACTCCTCCTGACCATTTCGGTGCTGCCGTTCCCGACGTCCGTCGTGGCGCAGTACCTGCGGGCCGGCGGCACCGATGCCAAGGTCGCGGTGTCGTTTTACGGATTGCTCTCGACGCTCAACGGATTCGCGTGGCTCGGCTCCTGGGTACATCTAGCGCGGTACCCCGAACTGCTGCAAACACCCTACGATGCCGCCTACGCGCGGCTCGAACTGAGAAGGACTGCAACGGGAGTCGCTACGTACGCTGCAGGAACCGCCATCGCCTGGCTCGCACCCACGGTTGCCCTTCTCCTATTCCTTGCGATGGCCATTTTCTACGCAGTGACGAGTTCCGGCTCGCGACTGCCTACCGCGACTGAAGCCAACGCGTAGGGCTTGGGTCCGGACGGCCAGACCCAAGCCGATGAACCCAATCCCAAGGGCCAGCGAACCAAAACGCGGCGAGATGCGTCTTAGCCGTGGGAGCCGCAGGGTTGCCGGCCGCACACGGGGGTGGTGGCCGGCGCCTCGCGGCCGGGATCCGCGCACGAGAGCAACGCGCCAACGCGACGCCGCATGTCGACGTCACGTATGTCCGACGCGCAGATGAGCCTCAGGTATCGATGCGCGCGCGGTCGAGAAGTGCCGCCGAATCGACGATGAACTCCTTGCGCGGCGCGACGTCATTTCCCATCAGGAGTTCGAAGACACTATCGGCGGCCTCTGCGTCCTGGAGCTTGATGCGCCTCAGCACTCGCCGACCCGGTTCCATCGTCGTCTCCGCCAGCTGATCGGCGTCCATCTCTCCGAGGCCCTTGTATCGCTGTGGGTTCTTGTACTTCTTGCCCTTCTTCTCCAGGTCGAGCAGCAGGCGACGCATCTCGGCGTCGCTGTAGGTGTAGACGGGCTCCTTGACGCCGACGACCTCGATGCGATGCAGCGGCGGCACTGCGGCGTAGACCCGACCGGAGTCGAGCAGCGGCCGCATATAGCGATAGAACAATGTGAGCAGCAAGCAACGGATGTGCGCTCCGTCGACGTCCGCATCCGTCATCACAATGACCTTGCCGTATCGCGCCGCGTCGAGATCGAACGTGCGGCCGGAGCCCGCGCCGATGACTTGGATGATCGATGCGCACTCTGCGTTGCCCAGCATGTCGCCTACAGCCGCTCGCTGGACGTTGAGAATCTTGCCGCGGATCGGAAGCAATGCTTGGAACTCGCTCTTACGCGCGAGCTTGGCGGTGCCAAGAGCCGAGTCGCCCTCGACGATGAAGAGCTCCGTGCGGTCGACGTCCTCGCTGCGGCAATCAGCCAACTTCGCCGGAAGGGACGACGATTCGAGCGCATTCTTGCGACGCTGCGCCTCTTTGGTGGCACGGGCGGCCAACCGGGTCTTTGACGCTGCAGCGACCTTTTCGAGCAATGCGCGCGCGTACTGCTTGTCGCCGCGCTTCGTGCTGATCAGGAACGCCTTCAGTTCGCGGCCGACGACATCAGCGACGATCTTCGACGCAGCCGGCGTGCCCAGAACCTCTTTCGTCTGGCCCTCGAACTGCGGTTCGGCCACTCGAACGGTCACGACCGCGGTCATGCCTTCGAGGATGTCTTCCTTGATGACCGGGTCATCGTTGACCTTGAGCAGCTTCGTGGCCCGCAGCTGTTCGTTCAGGACCTTGACCAGCGCGCGCTCGAAACCCGCAACATGCGTGCCGCCCTTGGGCGTCGCGATGATGTTCACGAACGACTTCGCGACCGTCTCGTAGCCGACGCCCCACCGAAGGGCGACATCGACGTCGAGGTTGCGCTGAACGTCGGTGGCGGTCATGTGCCCGACGTCATCGAGCATCGGCACGGTCTCGTCGAACTGTCCCGAGCCGGTGAGCCGCAACGTATCGGTGATGCCGGTGTCAGGTGCCAGGAAATCGACGAAGTCGCGCAGCCCGCCGGCGTAACGGAAGGACTCGTCGCTGGGCTCGTTGCCCTTGGCGCTTCGTTCGTCGCGAACCGAGATGGTCAGGCTTGGCACCAGGAACGCGGTTTGCCGGGCACGTTCGAGAAGCGGTGCGAGCTCGACTGCGGCGTCCTTGGTGAAGATCTGCCGGTCGGGATAGAACCGGGTTCGGGTGCCGGTGATCTTCTTTGCGATCCGCTTGGTCTTGGTCAGGCCCGACCGCTCGGTGAACTTGGCTTCGCCGCCTTCGCCAACGAATACGCCGGGCTTGCCTCGACGAAAGCTCATCGCGTGCGTGGCGCCGTCGCGATCGACCTCGATGTCGAGCCGGACCGACAACGCATTGACGACGCTCGCCCCAACGCCGTGCAGGCCACCGGTGGCGTTGTACGAGCCCCCGCCGAACTTGCCGCCCGCGTGCAGTTTGGTCATCACGACCTCGACCCCCGACAGCTTTGTTTTGGGCTCGATGTCGACCGGAATCCCGCGGCCGTCGTCGCGCACCTCGACGGAGCCGTCGTCGCGCAACACGATGTCGATCTTCGTGCAATAGCCGCCCAGCGCCTCATCGACCGAGTTGTCGATGATCTCCCACACGCAATGCATGAGGCCACGACTGTCGGTCGAGCCGATGTACATGCCGGGGCGCTTGCGAACAGCCTCAAGGCCCTCGAGGACCAGCAAATGCCGTGCCGTGTAGTCGGAACCTTGGCCGCCGGCAAGCAGCGAGTCTGCAGCGTTGCTGCGGCCTACCGGACCGTTCAGTTGGGTCAAAGCCGTCACGCGGTGGATCCTGCGCTTTCTCGCGGGGTGCCTGTGCAGGCTATCTGGGACTGCCGACGACGTCGGGAGGAACGCGCCGGGCGGGGGTCAGTTCGCGGCTGCGACCCGGACCGCGTCGGTCACCCGAAACTGCAAAGCCTGGAGTGCGGTGATCGCCGCGGTCTTCGGTGCGCCGCACTGATCCGTCGGGAGCGCCACGTTGATCGCGTTGCCTGCTGAGTCAACGAGCTCGAACCAGGGCACCAAGATCCGAAAATCGGGACACATGATGCCGCTCGGCATGGCGTCTGAGGGCGACCGGAGGTCGGCCAGGAACGGACCCAGCCCGGAGTCGGCGACCTCGGCAAGTTGCACGGACCAGCTGCCGAGACCTGGATAGGTGCGCTGGACCGTCTCGCAACGCACGACAGCCGTGATCGCGAGGCTCGGTGAGAGCGGTTTCGGGGACGGCGACGTCGCTTGCCCGGGCGACGCCGGATCCGGGCACGCCAGCCCCGCCACCACCGTCACGGCATGGGTTGCCCGCGGCGGCACGCTCGTGCCGGGGTTCGACGACGAGGGAGAGGGGGTCGGAGGCGTCGTCGACGCCAAGGTCGCCGACGGGACAGGTGGGGCCGACGTGACTGACGGCGACCCGCTGATCAGGTCCGGCGTCGTCGACGCGGAGCTTGCAGGGGCGGACGGCGCGCCGCTGAGCTGCGTGCTCGAAGGTGCGGACGGAGATCCAGATGACACCGCCGGAGATCCAGGTGACGCCGCGCCGGCCCCTGCATGCGAGCTGGAGCAACCCGCTGCGGTTGCCACCAATACGACGGACAGCGCCGCGACTGCGCTCTGCGACGTCGTCCGCATCAGGCTCCACCCCCCGGCAAGCTTCACCTTGTCGCTGTCACAACCGACCTTCATAGTGAACCGCCGGCACCGGCCGCGCGAATCTTAGGGTGTGATGCACCACAATCTTTCGAGCCCGATTCGCGCCTAACAGCCCGAATCGTGGGGGTGAACTTTGGTCCCGAAGCGTCGATTGGCTCGCAACTAACGGCGAGTTACCAGCGCCGGGGGAAGTTCTGTGGTGGGCTAGTGGTTGCATGGGGTAGTAAGAGCTGACGAGAGGGACGTGAAATTGACTCCGCTATTGGCCGAGACACCGCTTTCGGCTGCTGACCGATGCGACCGCTGTGGCGCCCGTGCCTATCTACGTGCCGTGCTCCCATCCGGAAGCGAACTACTCTTTTGTGCCCACCACGCGCGCGAACACGCCGCGGCGTTGAAGACCGTCGCCGTCGAGTTCCACGACCAGACCGACCACCTCGACGAGATCCCAGTCACTGCCCCTGACGAGGAACGCTAAGACAGCAAGCGTTCCCAGAGCGCATAGAAAGAGAGCCCCAGTCGAATCGACTGGGGCTCTCTTCTTGCTTACGAGAGATCTTGTCTAGCCAGCAATCACACGCCGGCCGACTCGAGCTCGAGCAACTCCTCGTCCTGCTTTGTCATCGCCACTGGACGCGGCGATCGCATGCTCGCGACCAAGCCCACCGCGATCAGCACGAGCATCGCGGCAACAACGAACGCGCGGTCTGCGGCGTACACGAAGGTGTGTGCCTGGACGTTTCCGCCCGCCGCGATGTGATGCTTCGCGGCCCGTGATGCAGTGCCGAACACGGTGACCAGGATCGACAAACCGAGCGAGCCGCCGACCTGCTGCATGACGTTGACCAGCCCAGACGCCGCGCCGGCATCCTTGGGATCAACACCGGCAAGCGCCGCGGTCGTCAATGGCACGAACGCGAGACCGTTGCCCGTTCCGAACAAGAGCAATCCGAGCAGGATCGGCCAGTAACTGCTGGTCGCCGTCAGCTGCGTCAGTACGAGCAAACCGATCGTCGAGGTCGTCAGCCCGCCAACCATGAGCCGCTTCGGGCCAACGCGCGCAAGCAGCACACGCGCGGCCAGTTGTGAGGCGGCGAACAAGGCGACAGTCAGTGGCACGAACGCGAGACCGCTAAGCAGCGGGCTGTAGCCGAGCACGTCCTGCAGGAACTGGGTGAGGAAGAAGAACATCCCGAACATGCCGCCCACCAGCACGAGTCGCGCCAGGTAGGAGAACACCCGGTTGCGATCCGCAAAGAGGCGCAGCGGTGTGATCGGGGTGGCAACTCTGGTCTCGATGAGCACGAAGACCGCGAGCAGAACCACGCCGACTGTGAAGGCAGCGATCGTGCTGCCTGCTTGCCAACCCGATGCGGCGGCCTGGACGAAGCCGTAGACCAGCGCGGCCATGCCGATCGTCGAGGTCAGCGCACCGGGCACATCGATGCGGCCGGTGTGCCGATCCGTCTCGGGCAGGTCACGGCGAGCCAAGATGAGCAGCACGATGCCGACCGGAACGTTGACGAAGAAGACCCAGCGCCACGAGACGAACTCAACGAGCACGCCGCCCATGACCAGGCCGACGGCACTGCCACCGATCGAGACCGCGGTGTAGAGCGCAATCGCGCGAGTGCGCTCGGCGCCCTCACGGAACGTAATCATGAGTAGTGCAAGGGCGGACGGCGAGGCAAAGGCAGCACCGACGCCTTGGATCGACCGGGCAAGAAGCAAAAGGCCGGACGACGTGGTGAACCCGCCGGCGAGCGAGGCGACCGTAAAGAGGGCGATGCCGGCAAGGAAAACGCGACGCCGCCCGAACAGGTCACCGCTGCGCGCGCCTAAAAGCAGCAAGCCACCGAACGTCAATGAGTACGCGTTGAGTACCCACGACAGGTCGGTGCGGCTGAAAGACAGTGCAGTCTGGATCTTCGGGAGGGCGATGTTCACGATCGTTGCGTCGAGCACCACCATGAGTTGGGCGAGCAAAATGATGGCCAGCGCGGCCGACCGGCGACTGCCGGTTTTCGAGCCCGCGAGATTGGGTCTCTGGTTGTCCGAAGCCGAGGAAACCGGCATCGAATCGGCCGTGCGACTTGTTGGTGGTTGGACTGGCATTCCCAGCCTCCTTGGTGGATGATGGATGAAGCGGAGGGCGCCTCCAGTAACTATACGGAGGCCGCCTCCGGTTGGCAAGTTGTTTTAATGGCGTCGCACGAACACGCGAGGAGGGCCTGGCATGAGCGCGGTGACGACCCCCGACGCCGCCGAGCGGGCGCTGCGTGCTGACGCGAAGCGCAATCGCGAGACGCTCCTCGAGTGCGCCGGCCAGGCGTTTGCCGAGCACGGCACGGCAGCGTCACTCGAAGACGTGGCTCGCCGGGCCGGCGTCGGTATCGGGACGCTCTACCGCCACTTCCCCACCCGCGACGCCCTCGTAGAAGCGGCGTACCGCCACGGCGTGGAGCAACTATGTGATGTCGCCGAGCAGCTGCTCACCGAGCAGCAGCCGGACGTTGCCCTCGAGCTATGGATGCTCGACTTCGTTGGATATGTGGCGACCAAGCGCGGCCTTGCCGCCACCTTGAAGCTGTCGGCTGACGACAGCCACACCGAGCTGTTCGCCTACGTTCACGAACGGATCCGGGCCGCGATCAAGTCGCTGGTCGACGCTGCGTCCGCGACCGGACGCATCCGCTCCGACGTCGACGGCGCCGACTTGATCCGGGCCCTGGGCGGCATTTGCATGGTGAGCGACCAAGCGGGCTGGCAAGACCAGGCACGGCGGCTCGTCTCGCTTTTGATGGACGGCCTGCGCTACGGCGCGCCAACCCCTGCCTGACCCGCCTGCCTGACCCGCCTGCCTGACGCGCGTCGGCCTACGCGAGGGCGGCCACGCCGCCGGTGCTGACAACCCGCAGCCGGCAGGCCCGATAACCAAGTCGGGCGGCGAAGTACTTCAACCCGGGCGGGGCACCTAGAATCGACTCCACCACGAGGCTCCGCACGCCTCGCCTGATGAGGTCGGCAACGACAGCAGTGTGCAGCAGGTAGCGCGTCTGGTGCGCAACGTCGAGATCTGTGGGGCCGTGAAGCAGCAAGAGCACCGCGGTCCGGTCGTCAACCAGCGCCAGCGCCCGACCCAGAACGTTGCCGTCCGCGTCGAACACTGCCCAGGATTTGAGGGCGTCGTCGGGCTGCTCAAGCTGCTCGATCTGTGTCAACAGGCCGGCGAACTTGCCGGTCCGCAGCGCCTCCCTCGTCATCGCCCAGTCGTTAGGGATGGGTCGACACGTCAATCGGATCTTGTCGGCCCTGTGCAGGTTGGTGCGCACAGCTTGTCGATGACGCCCGCGTAGGTAGCTGTCAGCATCCGGCGGCAAGGGGAGGCAGGCGTGCGAGGCTGCCTTTCGCCACGACTGCCGCGACCATCGGTCGTAGAGCAACGTGCCCACGGGCAACGCCGACAGCGCCACCGTCTCGACAGGCAGCTTCCGCAACAAGCGGTAGTAGGCGGGCACCAAGTGCGGATGTATGAGCGCGAAGCAGAACCGGCGGATCGCTCCCCCTACGTGCCAACCGCGCTCTCCGAGCCTGGCTGACATGTAGTAGCGGGCACTGTCCAGCGCCGCCCAATCATCGGCGGGGTGGTGGCCAGCCAGCATGCAGGTGATCTCCCAACCGATCGGGTCGCCCAAACCGTAGTGCACAACCTGACCGTCGACTGCCCGTCGGCTGGGGCGTGGCGGCTGCGAATCGGCTGTGAGTTCTCAGCGCGGCTGGGGCCGCACCCAGTCGAACGTTCTCTCCACCGCTCGTTTCCAGTTGTCGTACTCCGAATCGCGGTGCACAGCCTCCATATTGGGCAGCCACTCCGACGCGCGGTGCCAGTTGCTGCGCAGGCTGGCTAGGTCACGCCAAAACCCGACCGTGAGGCCGGCAGCGTAGGCCGCCCCCAGGGAAACCGTCTCGGCCACCATCGGTCGCACGACCGGCACGTTGAGCACGTCGGAGAGAAACTGCATCAAAAGGTTGTCCGCAGTCATGCCGCCGTCAACCCGCAACGCGCTCAGTTCAAGGCCGGAGTCAGCGTTCATCGCGTCGACAACCTCGCGGGTCTGCCAGCCCGTCGCCTCCAAAACGGCTCGCGCGAGATGGCCCTTGGTGATGTAGGAGGTCAAGCCGACGATGATGCCGCGGGCCTCACTGCGCCAGTGCGGCGCGAACAACCCCGAGAAGGCGGGCACGATGTAGCAGCCACCGTTGTCGTCGACCGTGCGCGCGAGAGTCTCAATCTCGGCAGCCGTGTTGATGATGCCCAGCCCGTCGCGAAACCATTGAACCAACGATCCGGTGATGGCGATCGACCCCTCGAGGGCGTACGTGGCGGGCTCATCGCCGAGGCGGTATCCCACCGTCGTCAACAGCCCGTGGCTCGACCAGACCGGCTGCTGTCCCGTGTTGAGCAGCAGGAAGCTGCCCGTGCCGTAGGTGCACTTGGCCTCCCCTGGAGAAAAGCAGGTCTGCCCGAACAGTGCGGCCTGCTGGTCGCCGAGCGCGGCAGCGATTTGGACACCAGGAAAGACCGTGGTCGCGACTCCGTACACCTCGGCCGACGAGCGTATTTCGGGCAGCATCGACCGGGGCACGTCGAAGAGTGCGAGCAGCTGATCGTCCCAGTCGAGGGTTTCCAGATTCATCAGCATCGTGCGGCTTGCATTGGTGACATCAGTGATGTGCACGCCGCCGTTGGGGCCGCCAGTGAGGTTCCACACCAGCCAACTCTCCATCGTGCCGAAAATTGCTTCTCCGGCACCGGCCGCCGCCCGCACGCCGTCGACATTCTCCAAGATCCATTGCAGCTTGCCGCCGGCGAAATAGGTCGCGGGCGGCAGCCCGGCGAGACGCCGAACCATGGCTCCCCCGCGAGTGCGTTCCAACTCGGCGGCGATGCGGTCGGTTCGGGTGTCCTGCCAGACGATCGCGTGCCCGTAAGGCTTTCCGGTGTACCGATTCCAGACCACGGTCGTCTCGCGTTGATTGGTGATCCCGATGGCCGCGATCTGGTCGATCGTGATGCCGCCCGAGGCGAGTGCTGGCGGCGCGACACGTTCGAGGTTGTGCCAGATCTCCATCGCGTCGTGCTCGACCCACCCGGGTTTGGGGAAGTGCTGGTGGTGTTCGCGTTGGCTGACGGCAACGAGACGACCCCGCTGGTCGAAAACGATGCAACGCGTTGATGTCGTTCCCTGATCGATGGCGACCACGAAGCGCTCAACCATGTCGTCGCACGCCCCTCCTTAGGTCCTCGACCTCACCATGGCTCACCACCGGGACGCGCCGAGGTCCCGTGACACGGCACGTGCCGCGTTCCGAACGTAGCCAACCAGCCCGACCCGCGGCTCTCCACTTCCGTCGCAAACCCGCTCCACCGGACCGCTGATTCCCAGCGCCCCGACGACCAGGCCGCCGTAGCCGCGAATGGGCGCGGCGATGGCAGCCTCCCCGGGATGCAGTTCCTCGACTTCCGCTGCCCAGCCGTGCTCCCTGACCAGCAGGAGTGCTCGATTCAACTCCTTTGCCGTCGCCACAGTCCGCCGGGTATAGCGATCCATCCCGGCCTGCGCGACGGCGGCCGCCGTCTGAGAGTCGAAGGCGAGCAACACCTTTCCGAGCGCGCATGCGTGCGCGGGTAGCAGCGATCCGACTTCGAGAACCTGCAACGTGTCATCTGGCCGGAACACGTGGTGCACGATCAGGACCTGGCGCTCGAGAAGGGTGCCGAGCCTCACGGCTTCGCCACTCCTGGCCGCCAACGGGTCGGCCCAGTTGATCGCCCGCGAGCGCAACTCGTTGACATCGAGGTAGCTCGTGCCCAGGTGCAGCAACGCCGCGCCTAACTGGTATTTGCCGCTTTCCTTGTCCTGTTCCACGAAGCCGACCAGCTGCAACGTGCGCAAAATGCCGTGCGCCGTACCGCGGGCGAGGCCCAAGGACGACGCAACATCTGTCAGTCCCAGACGACCAGACCTGCTGGCGAGCAACCGCAAAACTGCAGCTGCTCGTTCAATCGACTGGACTGGTCCAGGCACGAGTCACGACCACATTCGAGTCGAGTCCGAAACGTTCGACAATGTCGACACCCTGCCCTTCTCGGATGCCCGAAGGAGCGTGACTCTAGGGGTCGTGCGATACCGGGAACGTTAGCGGCACGACGACATCCCCGGCTAGGCGTCGGCAATGCCGACAACTGGCGCCGGATCATGCCGGCCTTCCGCCCCACGGCTACCGGGCACTCGACCATCCGTTGGGCTCTGCACCTTGAGGCTCCTTGACCCCGAGGGCGAGCCGATCGACAGGAGGAACCATGGCGGAACGGCTCAGATCCCGCGGTTTGATGGGGGAATTGGCCTCAGAGTTCGCAGGAACATTCATCCTGATCTTGTTCGGCGTCGGGGTGGTGGCGCAGGTCGTCGGGGCTGGTATCGGAGATCACGACTCGATCGCATGGGCGTGGGGGCTCGGCGTCGTGCTGGGCATATACACAGCAGGCAAGATCAGTGGTGGTCACATCAACCCGGCCGTCACCGTTGCGCTGGCCGTCTTCCGCGGTTTCCCATGGCGGAAGGTCGCCCCGTACGCGTTGGCCCAAACAGCAGGCGCGTTCGTCGCCGGTCTTCTCGTGCGCTGGGACTACACCGAGGTGCTGGCCAAGGCTGACCCCGGGCACACGATCAAAACTCAGAGCGTCTTCTCGACGCTGCCTGGCAACGGTTCGCTGCCCGTGCACGAATGGGGCGCCTTCCGTGACCAGATCATCGGCACCGCAATCCTGCTGTTCCTGGTGGTCGCGATCACGGACGCCCGCAACACCGCTCCGGCGGCCAACCTCGCGCCTGTCGTGATCGGCCTGCTCGTGGTGGCGATCGGTATGGCGTGGGGTAGCGACGCGGGCTACGCGATCAACCCAGCGCGTGACCTCGGCCCGCGGCTCGCGTCCTTCCTGACGGGCTACGGCACGGCATTTAGAGACCAGTACGGAAAGCTCTACTTCTGGGTGCCAATAATCGCGCCACTCATCGGTGGAGTCATCGGCGTCGGCCTGTACGACTTCCTGATTGGCCGCTTCCTCCCCGCAGCTGGGGCAGACGAAGTCGGAGAACTGCCCAAGCAATCTGACGGATCCGATGCGCAAGTTTCCGCACGCGCCCAGTAACACATCGAGCTTCTTGAGCATGGAAAGGAGAGATCGACATGGCTGACTTTGTCGGAGCAGTCGATCAAGGCACTACCAGTACGCGCTTCATGATCTTCGACCACGGCGGCAACGTGAAAGGCGTGCACCAGCTCGAGCACGAGCAAATCCTGCCGCAGGCTGGTTGGGTGGAGCACAACCCAGCAGAGATCTGGGAGCGGACCAGGGCGGTGATTCAGACCGCGCTCACCAAGTCGAACCTGCAGGCGTCAGATCTAGCCGCAGTCGGCATCACCAACCAGCGCGAAACCGCTGTGGTGTGGAACAAGAAGACCGGGCGCCCTTACTACAACGCCATTGTGTGGCAAGACACCCGCACCGACCGGATCGCCTCCGCACTCGAACGTGAGGGCAAGGGCGACGTCATCAGGCAGAAGGCGGGGCTTCCCCCTGCAACATATTTCTCGGGCGGGAAGATCCAGTGGATTCTCGAAAACGTCGACGGCGTACGAGCGGCTGCGGAAGCCGGTGAAGCGGTGTTCGGCAACACGGATAGCTGGCTGTTGTGGAATCTCACCGGCGGTGCCGATGGCGGCGTGCACGTCACCGACCCGACGAACGCGAGCCGGACGATGTTGATGGACCTCGAAACCCTCCAATGGGACGACGAGTTGCTCGGCTACTTCAACATTCCTCGGCAAATGCTGCCGGAGATCATGCCGTCGTCGCATCCTGGGTTGTACGGCAAGACGCGCGCCAACGGACCGCTCGGCGGCGAAGTCGCGCTTTCTGGCGACCTCGGCGACCAGCAGGCCGCAACGGTGGGGCAAGTGTGCTTCGCCGTCGGTGAGGCAAAGAACACCTACGGAACAGGGAACTTCCTGCTCTACAACACCGGCCATGACGTCGTCCGTTCGAAGAACGGACTGCTCACGACGGTCTGCTACAAGTTCGGCGACGAGCCCACCGTGTACGCGCTCGAAGGCTCGATTGCCGTCACTGGTTCGGCTGTGCAATGGCTTCGCGATCAGCTCGGCATCATCGCCGGTGCCGCCGAGAGCGAAGCACTTGCAGCGCAGGTTCCCGATTCCGGTGGCATCTACTTCGTGCCTGCATTCTCGGGCCTCTTCGCGCCGTACTGGCGCTCGGATGCCCGCGGCGCCATCGTCGGGCTGTCGCGCTTTAACACCAACGCTCACTTGGCCAGGGCCACGCTGGAAGCGATTTGCTACCAGAGCCGCGACGTGGTCGAGGCGATGCACCAGGACTCCGGGGTCGCACTGGACGTACTCCGGGTCGATGGCGGCATCACCGCGAACAAGCTCTGCATGCAACTGCAGGCCGACGTTCTCGGCGTGCCTGTCTCGAAGCCTGTCGTCGCCGAAACCACGGCGCTCGGCGCGGCTTACGCAGCGGGCCTCGCCGTCGGTTTCTGGAAGTCGACCGATGAACTGAAGAAGAACTGGAACGAGGACATTCGTTGGCAGCCCGAGTGGTCGGAGGACCAGCGCGAGAAGGGCTACGCCGGCTGGAAGAAGGCTGTCGAACGTACGCTCGACTGGGTGGATGTCGGGTAAGACGACATTGCGGAGCTGGGGTCGTCGCGTTCGTGCGCGAGTACGAGCGCTTCGACCCCATCCGGCCCAGCTCGACCACGAGCACCCGTAGGGCGGCGTAGGCAGGAGAAGAACGTGGGTTCAGCTCAACTCGGACCGCGCTATCGCGAATCCGTGCTCAAGGAAATGGGTCAGGGAGAATTCGACCTGCTCGTCATCGGCGGCGGCATCGTCGGTGCGGGTGCGGCGCTCGACGCGGTGTCCCGCGGCCTGACTGTCGCGCTTGTCGAGGCGCATGACTGGGCGGCCGGCACGTCGTCACGGTCAAGCAAGCTCATCCACGGCGGGCTGCGCTACCTCGAGCAGCGCAACTTCGCGCTGGTGCGTGAGGCGCTGAAGGAACGCGGGCTGCTCCTGAACCGGATCGCCCCCCACCTGGTGCGGCCGGTGCCGTTCCTGCTGCCCTTGCAGCACCGAGTGTGGGAGCGGTTTTACATCGGCTCGGGGGTCTTCCTCTACGACCGGATGGGCGGCGCGCGGTCGGTACCGGGTCACCGGCATCTGAGCCGTCAAGGAGCGCTGCGTCTTGCGCCCGGCATGCGATCAGATGCACTGATCGGAGCGATCCAGTACTACGACGCGCAGATGGACGACGCGCGCTACGCACTCACGGTTGTTCGCACCGCAGCTCACTTAGGCGCGAAAGTGGCCCGGGGTGCGCGGGTCATTGGCTTCGTGCGCGAGGGCGAGCAGATTGTCGGCGCGCGGGTCATGGACGTCGAGACAGATGTGGAATTCGTGATCCGCGCGAAGCAGGTCATCAACGCCACCGGCGTGTGGACTGATGACACGCAGGAGATGGCCGGCGGACGCGGCCGGTTCCACGTCAGGGCCTCGAAAGGCGTGCACCTCGTCGTCCCACGTAATCGCATTCAACTCGACACAGGCCTGATTCTGCGCACTGAGAAAAGCGTCTTGTTCGTCATTCCGTGGGGTCGGCATTGGATCATCGGCACCACTGACACCGACTGGGAACTCGACAAGGTGCACCCGGCCGCGAGCAGCACCGACATCAACTACATCCTCGATCACGTCAACGCGGTACTGCGCACGCCGCTTGGGCCTGACGATGTCGAGGGCGTCTACGCAGGACTACGACCGCTGCTTGCCGGTGAATCGGAGCAGACGAGCAAGCTGTCGCGCGAACACTCGGTCGGCCAACCGGTTCCTGGCTTGACGGTAATCGCGGGCGGCAAGTACACGACGTACCGCGTGATGGCCAAGGACGCTGTCGACGTGGCCCGGCGCGGCATGAGTGCGAGCGTGCCCGACTCTGTTACGGAGCGGCTCGCGCTGCTTGGTGCTGATGGATACGAAGCCATGTGGAACAAGCGAAATGCGCTCGCGGCCTCGTCGGGGCTGCACGTGACGCGCATCGAGCATCTGCTCCATCGCTACGGATCATGCATCACCGACCTGCTCGACCTCATTGCTGAAGACGCCACGCTTGGCGAGCCGGTGTCCTCTGGCAGTGACTACCTGCGTGCCGAGATCGTGTACGCGACGAGCCACGAGGGCGCGCTGCACCTCGATGACGTGCTCACGCGACGAACCAGAATCTCGATAGAGGAATGGGATCGCGGCAGCGGTTCTGCGCGCGATGTCGCGGAGCTGATGGCTGGCGTCCTTGACTGGGACGACGGCACGATCGAACGCGAGGTCGACCATTACCTGCTGCGGGTCGAGGCCGAGCGTGCTTCGCAGCGCCAACCCGACGACCAGACCGCGGACGCCGCCAGGCTTGGCGCGCCCGACATCGTTCCGCTGCGCGGCGATCCCCGTGAAGAGAGTCCGCCCGAGGCGCCCACTGGCCGGTTGGGAAACCTGAAGTCGATCAAGTCAGCTGAAGCGAACTAGGCCGCCCGCCACACAACCAACGCCCAACCACGATCAGGAACGGGAGCGTTCATGAAGAAGCTCATCAACGATCCAGCGGACGTCGTCCAGGAAGCGCTCCTCGGCATCGCGGCTGCGCATCCCGAGCTGAGGGTTGACCACGCGAACAAGATCATCTACCGCGGGGACGCACCCAAGAAGGGCAAGGTCGGTCTGATCTCGGGCGGCGGCTCTGGCCACGAACCGCTGCACGGCGGATTCGTCGGGTTCGGCATGCTCGATGCTGCGTGTGCCGGCGAGATCTTCACCTCCCCGGTGCCCGACCAGATGCTCGAAGCAACCAAGCACGTCGACGGCGGCGCTGGTGTCTTGCACATCGTGAAGAACTACACCGGCGACGTCATGAATTTCGAGATGGCTGCAGAGATGGCAGCTGCAGAAACCGGCCTCGATGTCATTGCGGTCGTGACCGACGACGACGTCGCCGTCCAAGACAGCACATGGACAGCCGGACGCCGCGGTGTTGGCGTCACTGTGTTGTTGGAGAAGATCGCCGGCGCAGCAGCAGAGAAGGGACTGAGCCTGAAGGAAGTCGCCGACGTCGCACGCCATGTCAACGAGAACGGGCGCAGCATGGGCATGGCGCTCACGTCGTGCATCGTGCCGGCGGCGGGTAAGCCGACATTCGACCTCCCGGACAATGAGATGGAGATCGGCATCGGCATTCACGGCGAGCCGGGCCGGCGGCGGGTTCCCATCGCCCCCGCAAAGGAAGTCGCAGCGATGCTGGTCGACCCGATACTCGAGGACATGCCGCTGGGTCGCGGAGATTCGATCATTGCATTCGTCAACGGGATGGGCGGCACGCCGCTCATCGAGCTCTATGTGATGTACAACGAGATCGCGAAGATCCTGCAAGGGCGAGGCGTAACGATCGCGCGCTCGCTCGTCGGTCCTTACATCACGTCACTTGAGATGGCTGGTTGTTCGGTCACGTTGCTGAAGGTGGACGACCCGACACTTGCGTTGTGGGATGCCCCGGTAAGCACGCCGGGTCTTCGGTGGGGAATGTGACCGAGCCGGAGGGTAGGGATGAGTGACGCCGTCACGCTCGATGGACTGCGGGCCTGGGTCAGCGAGTTCGCCCGGCTGATCGAGGAGAACCGGTCATACCTGACCGACCTCGACTCGGCGATCGGCGACGCCGACCACGGCACGAACATGGCCAGAGGCATGGCGGCTGCGGCCCCGATCGCGTCCGACAGCCCTCCCCCGGGCGCGGCCGCGGTCGGCACCGCGAAGGATCTGTTCACCCAGATCGGCATGAAGCTCGTCAGCACGGTTGGCGGCGCCAGCGGACCGCTGTATGGCACGTTCTTCCTGCGTGTCGGCGCCGCGCTCGGCGACGCCGACACGTTCACCCCGGTCGAGTTTGCGGCGGCGTTGCGTGCGGGCGTGGCCGGCGTCGTCTCGCGCGGCAAGGCGGAGCTGGGAGACAAGACCATGCTGGACACGTTGGGGCCAGCACTCGACGCTCTTGACGCCGGCCTGGCTGCCGGCAAGTCACTCGCGGACGCTTTAGCCGATGCCACCAAAGCGGCCGAAGCAGGTCGCGAAGCAACGACGCCGATGCTCGCTCGCAAGGGCCGCGCCAGCTACCTCGGCGAACGAAGTGTCGGTCACCAGGACCCGGGCGCCACGTCGTCCGCCCTGTTGATTAGTGCTGCCGCCACCGCGTTGGGCTGAGTCAACGCGTGGTCGGGATCGTGGTGGTCTCGCACAGCCGTACCCTCGCGCATGCCGCGGTTGAACTCGCGACCCAGATGGTGCAGGGAAATCCGCCCGCCGTCGCGGTTGCCGCGGGCCTCGATGACGGCGGGTTGGGCACCGACGCCGTGGCAGTGCAGCAAGCCATCGAACAGGTCTACTCCCCCGACGGAGTTGTGGTCTTATGCGACCTCGGCAGTGCTGTGTTGAGCGCCGAAATGGCGCTGGAGTTTCTCGACGAAGAACTGCGTGCCCGCGTCGTGATCAGCCCCGCCCCGTTGGTCGAAGGACTCGTCGTCGCGTTCGTCACCGCGGCGGCCGGTGCGCCCGCGTCAGAGGTCGCCGCGGAAGCGGCTGGCGCGCTGGCCGGAAAGATCAGTCAGCTCGGCGGCCCAGACGCACTTGCGACTTCTGCGGACACACTCGGTGTCGCTAGCACCGTCGACGAAGGACCACCGGCGGCGTCCGCCACATTTGTCGTGACCAACGAGCACGGACTCCACGCTCGACCGGCCGCTCGCCTTGTCTCCACCGTCCGCGGCTTTGACGCCCGAGTGTGGCTGCGCAGCCTGCGCACCGGAACGGCGCCCGTGCTCGCGTCGAGCCTGTCGGCCGTGGCTACGCTCGGCGCGCGCCAAGGCGACCAGCTGGAACTGGCCGCCTGGGGCCGCGACGCCACGCCTGCCCGCGATGCCGTGGTGGCACTCGCAGAGCGAGGTTTCGACGACGTGGCTGAGCCCATGACCGCCGCGACCCGGTCGGCCGCCGGAGCTACCGGTAGTGGCCCCGTGGGCGCTGCGCCGGGCGTTGCCATCGGGCCGGCGCATGTCGTGGACGGCGGCCGGCCGTCGATCCCCGACGACGAGCCTGGACCACCTGATGCGCAGTGGGCTCGGCTCACGAAGGCCGTGGAACGTGCGCGCGATGAGACAGCTGCGACGCGACGCCGAGTTGCGGCCACAGCCGGCAACAGCGACGCCGCAATCTTTGAGGCGCACGCGCTGCTGCTCGACGACCCCGCGTTGATGGGCGCCGTCCGCGCCCTTATCGATGCGGGCGGCGGGGCGGCACGGGCGTGGGACACCGTGATGAGCCGCACCGCCGCCAACCTGGCCGAGCTCGCCGACTCCTACCAGCGCGAACGAGCGGCCGACGTACGCAGCGTCGCCGACCTAGTGCTGCGACATCTCCTCGGTTCACCATCGTCGTCAAAGGCCGCAGGAGTTGTCGTTGCGACCGACCTCACGCCCGCACAAGCGGCGGACTTGGATCGCGAGACTGTGCAGGCCGTTGTCCTCGCGGCCGGCAGCCCCACCTCGCACGCCGCGATTCTTGCGCGGGCGTACGGAATCCCGATGGTGACGGGCGCGGGCACCGCGATCCTTTCTGTCGCCGACGGAACGCCGCTAGCGGTCGATGGCGACCGTGGGGAGGTCGCCGTCGACCCCTCCGAACAGGTCTTGTCGACGTTCCGAGACCGGATCACCGCTCGCCAAGGTGCACTAGCTGTCGCGGCGGCGACGTCGGTGGGTGTGGCCCGCACGCGCGACAGCACGCCGATCACGGTCGCCGCGAACATCGGTTCGGTCGCGGACGCGAAAGCTGCCGGTGCTGCGCACGCTGACGGTGCCGGCCTGGTGCGCACTGAGTTCCTGTTCGCCGGCAAGACCGAGGCCCCGACGCGCGATGACCAAGAACGTGTGTACCGGGCAATCGCCGAGAATCTGCATCCCGGGCGCGTCGTATTACGCACCCTCGACGTCGGTGGCGACAAGCCGCTGCCGTTTCTGCGACAGGCGGCCGAGGCAAATCCGTTTCTCGGTGAACGCGGTATTCGCCTGACCTTGCGCCACCCCAAGCTCTTTCTCGATCAGCTCGTCGCCATTTGCACAGTGGCCCGCGATCACCCGGTCAGCGTCATGTTCCCGATGGTCGCCGCGGTGTCGGAGGTCATAGCGGCACGACAGGTTGTCGACACCGCGATCGCGGAAGTCGGCGGTCGACCTGATTCATTGCGAATCGGCATCATGATCGAGGTGCCGTCCGCGGCTTTGAAGGCAGCCGCGTTCGTCCCGCACGTGGACTTCTTCAGCGTCGGCACCAACGACCTCACGCAGTACGCGCTGGCCGCCGAGCGCGGCAACGAGTCGGTGGCCGAGCTCGCCGATGGCCTTGACCCTGGCGTGCTGCGGCTGATCGCAGCGCTGTGCAACGACGCGGGACGCGTGCCGGTATCGGTGTGCGGGGAACTCGCGGCGGATCCACTCGCCGTCCCCGTGCTACTTGGTCTTGGCGTGCGCAGTCTCAGCGTCGTGCCGCCTGCGGTTGCGCTCGTGAAGCAGCGGGTTCGCGAGATCGATCTCGGCGAGGCACGGCGCCTGAGCGCAGAGGCGCTCACCTGCGAAAGCGCGGCGCAGGTGCGGGCGCTCGTGAACAACGCGTCGAGTTAGACCTCAGGCCCCGGCCGCGCGCCGCCGCTCCCGGTGCGCGGCGAGCTCGGCCGGTGCAGCGGCAGGCGTTGCAGCGGCAAGCGCTGCAGCGTCGGGTGGTGCAGCCGGGGAGGCCGATCCCTCGGCTTTCGCGCGCTCGGCTCCTGCCTCGTCGCGATCGTCGGCGGCGCGGCGACGGGCGCTCGCAGCGGTCTTCCGGTCGGCCGCAGAACGTTTCCGGTCGGAGGCTGAACTCTTTCGGTCAGCCACGGTGCCCTTGCGATCCAGCGCCGCCATATAGACGCCAAACGATGAGTTGTCGGCAGGAGGCTCCTCCGCGACGCCGTTCTTGGCCCGCGAGTCAGTTTCGGCCTGGCGCAGCGCCGCGTCGAAGTCGCGACGGTCGGCGCGGCCATCGAGGGCCCCGGCGACGACATCGTTTTCGTCGGCGACCGTGTCGCGCTCGTCGGCAAGGGCCGCCCGCTCGTCAGCAGGCCACTCCTCGGTGACCGCCTTCTCACCGAGGAGGGCCAAGCCTCGTTCGGCTGCGTCGAGCATGGCTTTGCGCTGCTCGAGGTCGCCAGGTCCGTCCATACTCGCAAACTAGGCCCTAAAGCACCTTCTTGGCTACGAATACCAAGACTGCCATGAAATAGACAAAGGGAATGAGCCGGACGGCGGGGTGGTGCGAGTCCTGCCGAGGTGCCTGGCCGCGCCTCCCCTGGGCTAGCCGGGCGGCATCAAATCTGGTTAACGTGTGCGGCGGTCGCGCAACCAATCGGTCTCGGCGCGCGTCTTATGGCGCAACTCCTGCCAGCCACCACGGCCGGCACCGGGTGGCCCACTACCAAGCGGGGGAACCATGAGTGACGTCACCACACCACGGTCGTCGGCTCGAGTGAAGACGCGAGCTGGCCGATACGCACGCTTCGCCGCGGCGGCACTGATCGCCGTCCCGATCTCATTTCTTGCGACTGGCGTCGCGAACGCGGCGGCTGCCACCCACTTCACCGTGAGTGCGCCCGCAAGTGCAGCGGTGGGAGACACGGTGACCGTCACCGTGACGGCGCTCGATGGCAGTAACGCGGTCGCGACGACCTACGCGGGCACGGTGCATTTCACATCGACCGACGGGAGCGCCGTACTCCCGCCGAACTCGACGTTCGCCGGTGGAGTCGGCAGCTTCACGGTCAGGTTCTCCACCAGTGGCAGCCAGCACGTGACGGTCACTGATACCAGTACGTCGTCGATCAAGGGCACCTCGGGCGCCGTGAACGTCACGCAGAACACGACGCACCTGTCAGCGACCGCGTCAGCGACGGCGACCGCCGGTACGTCGTTCGTCGTGACGGTGAAAGCCCTCGATGGCAGCAGCAACGTCGTGACGGGCTACGCCGGAACAGTCAAGTTGACCAGCAACGATCCGGCTGCCGTGCTGCCGCCGAACTCGACGTTGTCAAGCGGCCAGCATGCCTTCACCGTGACGCTGAAGACAGCCGGCGCGCACACGATCACAGCGACCGACACCACGACGGGAGTCTCGGGTACGACGGCAACGATTACCGTCGCGCCGGCGAAGACGACCCACCTGCTGGTCACCGCGCAGACTTCGGTGGCATACGGCGTTCCGTTCGTGGTAGCCGTGACGGCGCAAGACGCGTACGAAAACACCGTGACGACGTACGGCGGCACGGTGCACCTCACCTCGACCGATCCATCGGCGACGCTCGGCGCGAACGCCAAACTGACGAACGGGGTCGGGAACTTCAGTGCGACGCTTCGAACGCTCGGTGGCCGCACCGTGAAGGCGACCGACACGGTCACGTCGTCGATCACCGGGACGTCGGGCACAATCACCGTCATCTCGCGGACGACGCCAGTGCGCGTTGCAGGAACTGACCGCATCGGTACCGCAGTTGCTGTGTCGCAACTGAACTTCCCGAGTGGCGGCGCAGGGGCCGTCGTGCTTGCTCGCTCCGACGACTTCCCCGACGCTCTGGTGGCTGCACCGCTCGCAGCGGCGACTAGGGCCCCCTTGCTGTTCGTGCAAGGTGGGTCGTTGCCGACGGTTACTCGCAACGAGATCAGCCGCGTACTCGGTGCGCACGGAAGCGTGTACCTGATCGGCAGCACCTCCGCGATCCCGACAAGTGTCGAGACCACGCTGCAATCGTTGGGCTACACGACGACACGCATCGGTGGTGCCGACCGGTACGCGACGGCGGTTGCTGTGGCCAACGTTCTTGGCGGGCGCAGCACGGTGTTCCTTGCGACGGGGATCAACTTCCCTGATGCGTTGGCAGCAGGGCCGGCCGCTGCACACGTGGGCGGCGTCGTGCTGCTCACGGACGGGTCGTCGGTTCCAGCGGTCACCCGGGCATACCTGAACGCGCATGTCGGTACGGTCTATGCAGTCGGCGGTCCGGCTGCCAGGGCGGATGGCGCCGCGATTCAGATCGTCGGCACCGACCGCTTCTCGACAGCAACGACGCTAGCCTCGACTTTCTTCAGCACGCCGTCCTCTGTCGGCGTTGCCAGCGGGGCCACGTTCGCCGACGCGATGTCAGGGGGTGCCTACCTCGCCCGAGTGGGCGGTCCGATCGTGCTGACCTACCCGACGGCGATGCCGGGGTCGACGAGCAACTACCTGAACGTGGTTCGATCCAGCGTGGCGACCAGCAGCATCTTCGGAGGCACTGCCGCAATCTCGACCAACGTGCAGATAACGATCGATCAGCTGCTCGGCTTCTGACTGGGCCGCCCCGCCGCCACCGAAGGTTGACTCTTAGTCGAGGTAGTCGCGAAGCACCTGAGAACGTGACGGGTGTCGCAGCTTCGACATCGTCTTCGACTCGATCTGCCGGATCCGCTCACGGGTGACGCCGTAGACCTTGCCGATCTCGTCGAGCGTCTTGGGCTGACCGTCGGTGAGACCGAAGCGCATCGAAACGACGCCTGCCTCGCGCTCGGACAACGTGTCGAGCACGGAGTGCAGCTGCTCTTGCAGCAGCGTGAACGACACCGCCTCGGCGGGCACGATCGCCTCGGAGTCCTCGATGAGGTCGCCGAACTCGCTGTCGCCGTCTTCACCGAGCGGCGTGTGCAAGCTGATCGGCTCGCGACCGTACTTCTGGACTTCGATGACCTTCTCGGGGGTCATGTCGAGCTCGGCGGCCAGCTCTTCGGGGGTCGGTTCGCGACCGAGGTCCTGCAACATCTGGCGCTGGACACGTGCGAGCTTGTTGATGACCTCGACCATGTGCACGGGGATGCGGATCGTGCGGGCCTGGTCGGCCATCGCGCGGGTGATCGCCTGGCGGATCCACCACGTGGCGTACGTCGAGAACTTGTAGCCCTTGGTGTAGTCGAACTTCTCGACGGCGCGGATCAGCCCGAGGTTGCCCTCTTGGATCAGGTCGAGGAAAAGCATGCCGCGGCCGGTGTAGCGCTTCGCGAGCGAGACCACCAGCCGCAGGTTGGCTTCCAGCAGGTGGTTCTTCGCCCGCCGGCCGTCTTCGGCGATCCACTCGAACTCCTTGCGGAGCTTGACCGTGAGCTTCTCACCGGAGTTGAGCTTCTCCTCGGCGAAAAGTCCAGCCTCGATCCGCTTCGCGAGCTCGACTTCTTGCTCGGCGTTGAGCAGCGGCACCTTGCCGATCTGCTTCAGGTAGTCCTTGACCGGGTCGGCAGTGGCGCCGGCGCTGACCAGCTGCGCCTGGGGCTCGCCATCGTCCTCGGCGACAACCTCGACTGGTTCGTCGTCCTCGTCGACTTCCTCCGCCGCGTCGCCCACGACGATCGCCGCGGCCGGATCGACAGGGTCGACGACATCGGCGACGACGTCGACGTCTACTTCCGCGATGTCTACCTCGACATCGACGAGGTCGACTTCGAGCACGACGTCGTCAGCGAATACGTCGGGATCGACGTCCGCCTCGAGGTCGGGGTCGAGGTCGGCGACGATGGCCGGGTCGACCACCAGTGCGACGGGAGCCGTCTTACCGGCCTTCCCCGCGGCTGACTTCGCCGGCGGCTGGCCATGGCTCGTGGTGCTCGTGGGTTCAGACACGTCTGTCGCGGCGTTGAGATTGCCCCTGGCCTTCGTGGTAACTCCCATGGTCTTGGCGCTCGTAATCGCGTCTTCGGTCCGGCTCATGGCCGCGGTCTTCAGTGCCATGCTCGTCGTCTGGACATATTGGCTCGCGGGTCAGTACCGCTGGGCCGGAACCCGGTCGGGCATGGTCTCGCCATTGTAGCCACGACCGCGACCATCTCCGGGCGCCCGGAGGCTCAAGGCGTGACGCGATCATGCAAGGTAAAGACCTCCGTGGTCGCCGAACCGTCCATAAACGGGCGTAAACCGGCCTGGACGTCGATCATCAGCGGGTTCGGGGAGTCGGCCAACGCTGCTGCCTGGTGCGCGTAGAGCGTCACGTCATGGCTGGCCACGATGTTGTGCTCGTCGTCGGCGAATCGATAGGTCAAACGCTCTACGCTCTGGCGCGACGCCGGCGGGTCGTCGGCGTCGAGGTGGGTCACGATGTCGTTCACGTTTTCGATGCCCAAGACCCGGGTGCCGCTGCCCGGCGCGACGGGCTTGGAACTGATCGGGGATCCCGCCGCCACCACCTGGGTCACCCGCACCCGACCGCCGTTGAACGCTGGATCGCCAGCAAGATCCATCGCGACGATGCCACCTTCGCTGTGCCCGACGAGCAACACCTGCGCGCCGCGTGGCACGAGGGCGGCGTCAATCGCCTGTCGCACGCAGGTCGTGTAGTTCGTCGTCGTGCGGACGACTGCGGCCCCCGAGCCCAGGAGATCCTCGGGGTCTGACGTGCTCGTCATGCTTCGCATGCCCGAGAGCACGACAACGTAACGCGCAACACCGTCTCTGCCCGCCACCCGCTGCACGGCGATCGAGGCCGATGGCTGGTCCTCGAGATCGCCGACTCGGTCAAGCATGGAGCCGATGGACGACGGCGGCTGCCGCCCCCAGGACGGTGCATATCTCGATATCGAGACACTCCCACCAGTTCGTTCGTCATCCGGTATCAGCGGCGCCAGCGGCAAGCCGAGAACGGGATCGACGGACAACTGGCGATGTTCTGCGACGTCGAGGCGAAATCGCGATGAGGGTGCGAACAACCCCAGTAGCGTCTGTGTGTGCGGAGCTGCGTAACCGGTGATCGCGTTGGCGAGCGCCGCACTGTCGCGAATGCCGTCACGCAGCGCACGGGCCGGATGCAGCGTCAACTCCATCGGCAACGTCACCAGACATCGCTCGAACGCCGCAACTTGATGCAACGGCAGGTCATCGACGTACTGCTCCTTGGCGATGACCGCCCTGAGCAGAGTCGAGTCGATCACGAGGCGGGCACTCAAGGCGGCCAGGCTGCCCGGCCCGGCAGCAGCGCGCAGAATGCCGGCCTCGGCTCGAGTCGCACCTATCGGGTCGAATATGGCGCTCGCCAGCAGTTCTGGCGAGGAGGCGAGCGCGGCTACCTGAAAACCTGTGCGCGCCATCGACGCCGCAGCCTCGTCCCACACCGATGACATGCGAGCGAGCTCTTCATAGTCGACAATCTCTGCCGCACCACTCACAGGTGAATACCGCCAACGACGGCCCGGCCTATGTCGACGCCACCGCGGATCACCGCGTGCTCGGCGGCAAGTGCGAGTCTGCGCAGCCGCGCTTGCTCCGCGTCGACATTGGCGGAATACCCGAATACGGTCTGCGCGGCACCGCGCAGGAGATCGGCAACGGCGCCGAACTGCTGTCGCCGGTGATCGACCCGAGCACGAAATGCATCGGCTGCGATCGACGTCCAGATTGCCTCAGCAGCCGCCCGCACCAGTTGCGCGCCAGCCATCTCGACCTGCACCGCGCGCTGGTTGAGTTCTAGCCCGATCTCTTCGATGTTCGACACCGCACCCCGTTCGCCATGGCTGTTCCGATGTAACGCCGCGCCGACATCGCGTCGGTCTACCGAACCTATGAGTGACGCACCGGGCCGCGGTTGGCTGCGCAAGCTTTGGTGGAAAGCGCCGACGGCTGTGGAGAGTCATGTCTGACGGCGCACACGCCTCGCCATACGCTCTTGGCATGCCGTGGCTACCTGTCGACTTCGTTCACCCGTCGCGCGTCGATGTCGACGCCGAACACCACTTAAGGCCGATCCGGGCAACGGACGTCGACCTCGACATGGTCGCGGTGATGGGCTCGCGAGCGCGACTGTGGTCGATATTCGGCCCTGCGTGGGAGTGGCCGCCCGAGTCGATGACGCGCGAGCAAGACCGCGCTGATCTGGCCCGGCACGAAGCCGAGATCGAAGCACACGAGTCGTTCAACTACGCGTTCTTCGACGAGGCTGAATCGAGACTCCTCGGCTGCGTCTACATCGACCCACCGGAGAAGATCGGAGCGGACGCCGAGATCTGCTGGTGGGTGATCGATCAGCTTGCTGGCAGCGAGACTGAGGCCGCGCTCGACGAGCTGGTGCCGGGCTGGATCGCGATGAGTTGGCCGTTCGAGAGCCCGCGATACATCGGCCGCGACCTCACTTGGGCGGAGTGGCTCGAGCTGCCCGACGCCGATCAGGCGCCGTAACTACGCGCCGGCCTTCGCCGCGGCCTTCATCTCCTTCTTGTGATCACGAACCTTCTGCAACGACTCTGGGCCGGTGACGTCAGCGACCGATCGGAAGCTGCCGTCCTCGCCGTACGCGCCCGCAGCCTCGCGCCAGCCACGTGGCCGCACCCCACGCTGTTTTCCCAACAGAGCAACGAAGATTCGCGCCTTCTGCTGGCCGAAACCGGGCAGCGTCGCGATCCGGCCGTGCAACTCCCCACCCGACTTCGCACCCTTCCATAGCGCCTCGGCGCTGCCGTCGTAGTCGGCGACCAAGAGGCGAGCGAGTGCTTGCACCCGGGCGGCCATGGCGCCGGGGAAACGGTGGATTGCGGGTGGGCCCACGAACAGGGTGGCGAACTTCTCCGGGTCGTAGTCAGCGATGTCATGGGCGTTCAGCTGGTCGACACCCATCCGCTGCGCGAGCAAGTACGAACCGGCGAAGGCACGCTCCATCGGGAACTGCTGGTCGAGCAGCATGCCGACGAGCAGCGCGAGCGGATCGCGGTCGAGCAACGCGTCGGCGTCCGGCTGTTGGGCAATCTGAAGAGTCATGGGTAGCTCCGTCCGGTCGATGCTCAAGCCTCGCAGATTCGCCGCAGCGTGGGAAAGGCGGTTAGTACCAGCCGCCAGCAGGGAGTTGCTCGCCGACGGGCACCTCGACGTCGAGCACATTGCCGGGCGGCGCTAGCGGGCACGCCCATGCGGCGTCGTACGCGCACGACGGGTGGTAGGCGAAGTTGAAGTCGAGCACCATCGTGCCCGCGGCAGCATCACTGCCAAGGTCAGCGCCCTTGGCCGTGTCGATCAGGTAGCGGCCACCGCCGTAGGTCGTGTGGCTCGCCGTCCGGTCGCGCAGGGGGATGAACAGGCCTCCGCCGTAGCTGCGCAGCGCCCACACGTCGAGGCTGCCAACATCTGGAACGACGACCCGACCGACGCGATCGAACGGCACCATGCCGTCTGTCCCGGTCGCAACATCGATGTGCAAGGGCTCGACCTCGACCTCGACAGGCAGCTCGAAGCGCCACGTCGGGTCGTACGCCTTGACGGGGACACCCGTGAACGCGCCTCGGCGATCGATCGCGATCGGCGACTGTGGATGGTGCGCGAACAGATCGTCACGCTCGGCAGCCCACATCGCGTGCGCGTTCGCCGGATCGGTGGCCGCGCGGACTGCGGTATAGACGGCGTGCACTCGGCGCCGCCAATCGAGCAACGTCAACTCCGCGTTGTCCATACGCGCAGTGTGCCGCCTAGTACTGGTGGAGGGCCAGTTGGGAAGCGGCCGCGATGATTGCCGCACCTGTCATGTCCAGAGCCGGCTCGTCGGTCTGCCACGACCGCACGTCGTCGACAAAGCTCGCCGTCGAGGTGTCGAACGCGGCGAACTTGTCGACGCCGTTCGTCGGACACTTCCGCATGCCGTCCTGAAGACCGCCGAGCCCGCCCTCGAAGTTCGAGTTGTCGTTGGGGCCGTTGACGACGGCGCCGACGTCGAGAGCCGGGCCAACGCCGTGCAAGTTGCCGCTGAGGTTCGCCACCTGGTGCTGCATGCAGTCGGGGAACGTCGAGCCCTCGCCGACCATGAAGCTGGTGCCCCAGGCGTTGGCACCGAACAGCCAGTCGCGTTGCTCGGCCGCGAACGCGTCAAACCTGTGGTCGCCGGTCAGCCCGGTGTACCAAGCCTCCATCGCGATCCACCCGAACGTGTGCGAGTCGACGTCGAACTGATTGATGTCGCCGGCGGCCCGGAAGGTGTCGTCGGATGCGTGCGTGGCGCCGAGTTCAACTTGACGCTTCAGATCCTTGATCAGCGCCGACTTGGTGACAGCGAGCTTCGGATTGCCTGCGGCAGTCATCGCGTGAACCAGGTCGGTGTGTGCAAGCGCGCTCACGTCGTAGAGGTTGAACGTGTCGCCAGCTGCCGCGTCGTCCGCGATGTAGTCCTTGGCGAAGCCCGCAGCGGCAGTCAGGTACGGCATCGCGTTGTGTGACAGCTTCTGGGCAGCCAGCGCGATCTCGGTCGCACCGAGTTCCATGTCGTCGTGCCACGTCGTCTCCGGGTAGTACGCCTCGGGATCGGCAGTCACGAGCGGGGACGGCGGGTTGCTGGTGTTCGCCATCGCGTACAGCGACGTTGCCTCTTCGTATTCATACTGCGCGCGCGACCGATTGCTCGCCGCGTCGACCTGTGCGGCCAGTGCGAACGCGGCCGAGACTCGACCGACGAGGTTTGGGCTGATCTTGTGGCCCGGCGCGGCAGCTTCGAAGACCGGACGGTCGACAGCGGCGTAGCGATCCATCGGGTCGGTGTCGGTGGCGTCCGCCTGCGGGAGCCGCCACAAGTCGTGGTCACCGTTGAACGTCGGGTCGACCGTGTCGCTGCCGTTTCCGGTGCCGACGCCCACCTGCAAGTACAGCGTCTTCGTCGACATCTGCCACATCTTGTCGAGCCAGTTCTCGCCGTATGCCGCTTCGGTCTTCAATGTGGACGGCGCGGTGTTGCCCAATGCGCGTTCGCTCGCGTAGAGCACGACATCGCCGTACGCGGCGGTGTGGGTGAACTTCAGGTAGTCGCCGGCGTCATACCAGCCGCCTTCTGCGTTCACTGTCGGCGCGCCCTTAATCTTCACGAGTGGCGAGCCCCCAACAAGTGAGTCATCGCTCGTGGTGTCAACGAAGTCGGGTGTTTGGTAGACGGTGGCGTGCGCGTCATTGAGGTGAGCGGGCTGCCGGTCCAGTGGCCCCGGGATGACATCGGACCCATCGCGCTGCACTTGGTAGAAGTTGACGCCGTCGAGAACCACTTGCCCGTAAAGGCTGGCCGCGCTCTCGATCGCGAACGACGGCGACGCAGCGCTGGCATCGCCGTGCACGGTGAGGTGATACGTGCCAAGCGCTGCGAGTCCGCTGAACGTGATGTCGTAGACGTCGGGGTAGTTCGTGTTCCACGGTCCACGGTTGGCGGTACCGACGGTGCCGTGCGCGACGACATGATTCGCGCCATCCACGACATCCCACGTCGCGTGCTTCACGCGGTGGTTGGCCATCAGGTACGCGTGCTTCGCATCGCTTGGCAGGTAGCCCACCTGGTCGACCCGCAGCTGCGCCGCCGGGGCGGCCGGGGCGGCAGGGCTGGCCACAGCGTCAGCTGGTGCCGCGGCTAGCGACCCGAGCGCGATCGCGGCGAACAGCAGGGTGGCCGCCGGGAGACTGACCCACCCTGACATGCCCCGAACGGATAGGCGCGGACGGCGTGTGCGACCCATGATCGTTACCTGACTGTTAGGAAGCCTTCCTACCGACACCGCAGGGTAGGTCGGGAGGTTGGCGCCGTCAATGGGCTTCTCCGGCTGCGTCGCAACTCAGCCGACCGCGTCAAAGCGGCCGGCGCGCGACCCAAATCACCGGCTCTGCCGTCAGCACGATTTCGTCCGCCTGATTGAGCGTTGTCCATCGCACGACTGCCGTACCCCAACCCGGGCGTGAACGCGACGCTCTGGTCTCCAGCACCTCGAGATTCAGACGGAGAATGTCGCCGGCCCGGGTCGGCCGCGGCCATCGGAGATTTCGCACCTCGATACCGATGAGCCCATCGGCGAAATCGTTGAGGGGCGACGATACCGCCATCCGCATCGACAACGCGGCGGTGTGCCACCCACTCGCAGCTAGGCCGTCAAAGAAACTGGCGGCGGCCGTCTCCGGATCGGTGTGGAAGTACTGCGGGTCGAACTGTCGCCCGAACACGACAATGTCGTCCTGCGTTAAGAGGAGCGGGCCACCCGTGAAGACGAGCCCTGGTGTCAGGTCCTCCAAGTAGAGCGGCATCGGGTCGACCCTTCTCGAGTTGCCAGATTCTAGGCAGGACCGCGGAGCGTCACGGCCCTGCAGGTCGCTCTGACGAAGCGGACATTTGCCCCTCTAGGAATTCCACGCGAAGTAGGGCCCAACAACTCGCTGACCTGCGGGTTTACCGGTGCTCTCGCGGGCTTGATTCGTGAAATTCGGTGCCGATAACTCGCTCGTGCTCGCCGCCTCCCGCGCCACCCAACTCCTCGCCGAGTTCCTTGCGGTCGTCTCGTCGTTGCCCGACGCCGAGTCGGCGATCGCTGCCGGCGTCGAGGGTGCTGCGCTCGCGTTGGAGGCACAGGTTGCCGCGGTGGTCTGCAACGGCCACGCCCGGACGGCGATCGGCTACCCAGTCGATGCCGTGCCGCACGAAGAACTTGCGGAGGTCACGAGCGGCAGTCGACACCTCCTCGTCCTACCTTCGAGCCACCGGCCCGCGCGCGCGTTTGCCGTGCCCCTGGGATCACTTGACGGCCACCTCGTTGTCGCCCGGGTAGGGGACGAACCCTTCAGTTCCGAGGAGCTCGACCTCGCGCGTGGCATGGCGAGGGTCATGGACATGACCTTCCAGATGCTGCAGACGTTGGATTCGGAGCGTCAGCTGCGCGACCGCAGCGAGCGCCAGGCGGCGGAGAACGCAGCTTTGCTTGTCTCCTTGCGCGCGCGGCAACGCTTGTCCGAGGAGCTCTCGACGATTCAGCGCGCGATTTCGCGGCGTGACCCACTGGCCGACATCCTCGACTCGGTCACCCGCGGCGTCCGCGATCTGCTCGGTGACGACATTGCCGTGCTTCGCCAAGGCGCGCCCACTCTGACGACCGAGAACTCGGCGTCCGAGCCGTGGCTGCCGGCCGAATACCAGATCGTCTCGGCGGCCGGCGGTCCCGATGATCTCGCGGACTGGTTCGCCACCGTGCCGATGCCAGATCACCTCGCACCGGGTCGTGCCATGCGACCAGACAAGAGCGTCCACCACTACACGTTCACAGCAGGACCCTCGCGAGTGCAGAGCGCACCTCGACGGGTGAGGACGGCGATCGCAGCACCCGTGCACGAGAGCGGCAAAGTGATCGGGAGCCTCGTGGTCGGCTCGTGCGATGAGACTCGCGAGTTCTCCGACCAAGACCACGCCACCCTGCTTGCCTTCGCCGAACACGCCAGTCTCGCGGTGACCGATGCCAACACCCTGGAGGCGATGTACCGCGCGTTCCACGATTCGCTGACGGGCCTGGCAAGTCGCGCGCTTTTCCTCGACCGCCTGCACCACGGCTTGTTGCAGGCCGTGCGCACAAGGACGAACCTGACGCTGCTCTTCATCGACCTCGATCACTTCAAGACGGTTAACGACACCCTCGGGCACAGCGCCGGCGACGATCTGCTCATCACGGTCGCCGAACGATTGCGGCACTGCCTGCGAGCGAGCGACACCGCGGCCCGCTTCGGTGGCGACGAGTTCGTCGTTTTGTTGCACGCAACGAGCGCCGACTCCGCAACTGTGGTGGCCAACCGCATCATCGACGCAATAAGCGCGCCGATCATCGCCGGTGGAAGAGAGGTTTTCGTCGGCGCGAGCATCGGAATCGCCGCGAGTGACTGGGGAACCGTCAGTGCGGACGAACTCCTTCGCAACGCGGACGTCGCGATGTACCGCGCGAAGCGCGCCGGCCGCGGCCAGTACGCGATGTTCGAACCGCAGATGCACGCAACTCTCGTGGAGCGGCTCCAACTCGAGGCCGATCTGCGTCTCGCCCTAGACCGCGGCGAAATGGCCGTTCACTACCAGCCGATTGTCGCGCTCGCGACCGGTGAGATTACCGGTGTCGAGGCTTTGCTGCGCTGGGACCACCCACGCCGCGGGCCACTGCTCCCAGCTGACTTCATCGCCGTGGCCGAGGAGTGCGGTGCACTGGTTCCGATCGGCATGTGGGTCTTGCGCGAGGCAACCCTGCAGGTGCGGCGCTGGCAGCAACACCGCGGCACGCCCCTCACCGTCAGCGTGAACATCTCGGCCGGGCAGCTCGCGCAGGAAAGCCTGTGTGCGGAGATCGCCGAGGCACTAGCCGTGAGCCGACTGGCACCGACGTGCCTCATCCTCGAGATCACCGAAGCACTGATCATCGGCGACAGCCCGTCAACGTTGCTTGCGCTGCGTGAGCTGAAGCAACTCGGTGTGCAACTCGCCGTCGACGATTTCGGGGCCGGCTACTACTCGCCAGCGGCGTTGCAGCGGTTCCCGGTCGACATCGTCAAGATCGATCCCTCATTCGTCGACGGCATCGGCTCGTCGTCCGACGCAACAGCCTTCGCCCGCAAGATCGTCGATCTCGCCCACACTCTCGATTTGCAGATCATCGCGGAGGGCGTACAAAGGCGCGAGCAGTTCGATGAGTTGCGGCTCGCGAAGTGCGAACTCGCACAGGGCTACTACTTCGCAGAACCGTGCAGGACTGACGAGCTGCCTGTGTTGCGCAGTGAGCTGCACGGCTCGTGGCAGTCGTTGGCCGCGACGGCACAACTCGCGGCGCTGCCTGTGCCGCGGCCGGCGCCCTAGTCGCTAGAGGCCGTTAGAGGCTACTAGAGGCCGCGAAATCGACGTCCGCGGTATTCACCGTGCCTGCGCGGCGACCCGGAGCAGTCTGGTACTTCCAGTACAGATTGGTGTGGGCAATGACCTTGTCGGGCGTCGGTGCACCCCACGCTGACTGGTCTTCGGTCGTGTGTGCGTCGCTGACGAGGGTGGTGTCATAGCCGCGAGCGATCGCACCATGCAGTGTCGATCGGATGCACGCGTCGGTCTGCGCGCCCGAAACGATGAGTTGGCCGATGCCACGAGCCGCAAGGATTGACTCGAGCTCGGTGTCTTCGAACGAATCGCCGTATTCCTTCTGCACCAACGGTTCGGAGTCTTGGCGGACCAGCTCGCGCACGTACTGCCAGGCCTCACTGTCTTTCTTCAGATCGTCGTCGTTGTGCTGGATCCACACCACGTCGACGTCGGCGGCGCGCGCCTTGTCGACGAGCGTGGCGATATTGGCGACCACAGCGTCTCGGTCGTACGCCTCCCCCACGACGCCGTTCTGGACATCGATAACCAGAAGGGCAGTGTTCGGTCGGTTCTCAAGCGTGGTCATGGTGACTCCCTATCGAACGTGTTGCGTCGAACCGGTCAACAACCAGGCTATGCCGGACCACTGACAAGACCCGAGATGGCAAGCTTGGGGCATGAGCGAATCAGATCCCAAAGCCGACCTCCGGCGCTACCTCCAGATCGCCCGCGACGCAGTGCTGTGGAAGCTCGACGGACTCTCGGAGTACGACATCCGCCGCCCGATGACACCCACGGGCACCAACCTGTTGGGCCTGGTCAAACATTTGGCCAACGTCGAAATCGGATATCTCGGCGACACGTTCGGCCGGCCGTTCGAAGGACCATTGCCGTGGCCGGAAGTGTTGGGGCCTGACGGCGAGCCCGATCCGAACGCCGACTTGTGGGCCACGCCTGACGAGTCGCGTGCAGAGATTGTCGACCTCTACCGGGCGGTTTGGGCGCACTCGGATGTGACGATCGAGACCCTCGACTTGGGAGCCCTCGGGCGAGTGCCGTGGTGGCCGACCGAGCGCGCCGAAGTGACACTGCACAAGATCGTGGTGCACGTGATCGCCGAGACGGATCGGCATGCCGGACACGCCGACATCGTGCGAGAACTCATCGACGGAACTGCAGGGTTGCGTGCCGACAGCAGCAACCTGCCGTCGGGCGATCAGGCGTGGTGGGAGGACTACCGCAACCGGCTCGAACAAGCCGCCCGCGATGCCAGCGCCTGACCCAGGATCTTCCCTCTCGACCGAACGTTCGGTTTACTAGGCTTGCGGGAGGCCGTTCGCGACGCGAGCGCGCGAGCTCGCAGGAGGCGCTCACCACGATGCCTGATCCTGACGCACTGATTGCGACCCACGCGCCGATGCTGGCGCAGGCCCGAGACGCCGCGCGTACCCGCGCCTTCTTCGCCGCCTTCGCCGAATCGCCGTCCACCCGCATCTGGGGTGAAGCCGCACCGCCCGACGGCCGAGCGGCATTCGACGAGCTACTGCACCAGACCTTCCCGATACAGACGCCGGGTGCTCACGGGCTGGTCGCGCCCGAGGTTCCGCCGTACGGGATGCCCCTCGACATCAGCTACCCACACCTGCACGCAGACGGCGTCGACGAACTCGTGAGCGCCGCCAAGACGGCGATGGCCGCCTGGCGCGACGCCGGCCCAGAACTTCGAACCGCGATCGGCATCGAGATCGTGACGCGCATCAATGCGCGCAGCTTCGAGTTCGCCCACGCGGTCATGCACACGACCGGGCAAGCGTTCGTCATGGCGTTCCAAGCCGGCGGTGCGCACGCACATGAGCGCGGGCTCGAAGCGATCGCCTACGCCTACGACGCGATGATGCAGGTGCCCGCGTCGGTGAGTTGGGAAAAGGCACGAGGCAAAGGAGAGCCGCAGCGCCTCGCCAAGACGTACACGATCGTGCCTCGCGGGGTCGCACTCGTCATCGGTTGCTCGACGTTCCCCACCTGGAACAGCTATCCCGGCCTGTTCGCCAGCCTCGTCACCGGTAACCCCGTCATCGTGAAGCCGCACCCGCACGCTGTTCTCCCGCTTGCCTTGACCGTCGAGGTGGCACGTGACGTCCTGGCGGAATACGGCTTCGACCCGAACCTGGTCACGCTCGCCGTCGATGACGCAGGCGAAGCCTTAGCGAGCAATCTGGCGACACACGCCGACGTACGCGTCATCGACTACACCGGCTCGACGTCATACGGCGAGTGGCTCGAAGCAAACGCCTTGCAGGCCAGGGTGTTTACCGAGAAGGCCGGCGTGAACTGCGTCGTCGTCGACTCCACCGACGACATCAACGGCATGGCTGCAAACCTGGCCTATTCGCTGTCGCTGTACAGCGGTCAGATGTGTACGACCCCGCAGACCATCTTCATCCCTCGCGCCGGTATCGAGACTGACAATGGGCATGCCACTGTCGACGACGTCGTCGCTGCGATCGGTGCAGCACTCGACGAGCTTCTCGGCGACCCGGCTCGGGCGGTGAACATGCTCGGTGCAATCGTCAACGACGCCGTACTACATCGCCTCGACGATGCATCGAACGCCGGCGACGTGCTGATCAAATCGCGGTCGATCGAACATCCGGAGTTCCCGGCGGCACGCGTGCGAACGCCCGTTGTCGTGCGCGCCGCTGCCGACGCGACTGCCTACAGTCAGGAGTGTTTCGGCCCAATCGCGTTCATCGTCGAAACGGAGGGTACGACGGCGAGTCTCGACGCGTGGCGCCGGATCGTGCGCGCGAGCGGGTCGCTGACGGCGTCCGTCTATTCCACGGACGACGAGGTGCTGGCGGCCGCCCACAACGTGGCGCTCGACACGGGCGTGTCGATGTCGAGCAACCTCACCGCCGATACGTACGTGAATCAGACCGTCGCGTTCTCCGACTATCACGGCACCGGCGCAAACCGAGCGGCGAACGCAACTCTGACCGATCTGGCCTTTGTTGCCGATCGTTTCCGGATCGTCGAAACCCGTCGCGCCGCCGCGAATCCGGCACAGTGACGACAACACAATGACGACAACACAGTGACGACAACACAATGAAGACAACCGAGGCGACGACGCATCGGCGTCCGCCTTATGACGCCACAACGTTGCTCGAGGTTGCGGTGACCGTCTTCAACGAGCGCGGATACGACGGCACCAGCATGGAGGACCTCGCCCGGGCCGCCGGCATTACGAAGTCGTCGTTCTATCACCACGTCGACGGCAAGGAAGCATTGCTCGCAGCCGCGTGCGACCGCGCACTCGATGCGTTGTTCGCAGTTCGCGACGAGCCTGGATCCAACACCGGAGCCGCCATCGACCGCTTCGAATACGTGCTACGGCGCACGTCGCAAATCCTGCTCACCGAACTGCCATACGTGACTTTGCTGCTACGGGTGCGCGGCAACACCGCCACCGAACAGGCTGCACTCGAGCGCCGTCGCGAGTTCGACCGCTTCACCGCTGACCTGGTCACTCAAGCGATGGCCGACGGTGATCTGCGCTCCGACATCGAGCCCGGGCTCGCAACGAGGCTCGCCTTCGGGACGCTCAACTCCGTCACCGAGTGGTACCGCGTCACGCGCGAGACCTCTCCCGACGCGGTCGTCGATGGAGCGGTCGGCGTGATCGTGCGAGGGCTGCGGCCCTAAGCCACCAGCCGCACGAGCGCAGTCACCACGCATGCCACCGCGACAACAACAAGAAACGGTGCTTTGAACCGGACGGCGATTGCCGCGGCCAGCAGTCCCGCGGCCCTCGCGTCGAGTTGCAGGTGATGGCCGGTGGTGAAGGTCTGCGTGGCAATCAGCGCCGTCAAAAGCGCAACGGGCAGCAGTTCGGCGACGTGCTTGACCACGGGTTGCTCGATCACGCGGCGGGGTAGGGAGTATCCGACCAGCTTCAGTGCGAAGCAGCCGACACAGCCAACGGCGATGGCAAGCCACATCAGCGTGCGCCCCTGCTAAGACTGTTGCCGGAACTGTCGCCAGAACTCGTCGCAGGGCTGGGTCGGATGCCTGCAATGACAGCAACCCCGGCGGCGAACAGCACCGGCACACCCGTCGGCACGAACGGCACCGAGATGAGCGCCACCGCGGCCGCCACCAGCGCGACGATCCACGGTTCTCGCGATCGCAAGCGCGGCGACATCAGCGCGAGGAAAGCTGCCGGCGCTGCCGCGTCGAGACCAAGCACCCGCGGGTTCGACAGCGCGTTTGCACTCAAAGCGCCGACAAGCGTGGCCAGGTTCCAAAAGAGGTAGACCGACGCACCGGTGGCCCAAAATGCGAGTCTCGACGAACGCACGGTAGTGCGGGCGACCGCCATCGCCGTGCTCTCGTCGATCGTCAGTTGCGCAGCAACCGGACGCCGCCAACGGGATGCATCGAGGATGCTCGACATCCGCACGGCGTAGAACGCGTTGCGCACGCCGAGCATGATCGCGGTGGCAGCACCGGTCATCGCCGCGCCACCGCCACCGATAACGCCGACCATCGCGAACTGGCTGCCGCCGGTGAACATCACCAGCGAAAGCGTGCAGGTCTGTAGCACGCTGAGGCCTGCCGCGCTCGAGATGGCACCGAACGACAACCCGTACGCGCCCGTGGCCAGCCCGACGCCCGCCGCGTCCCGCAGCACCCCTGTTCGCGTCGCCGGCCAAATCGGTTCTGCGTCGGCGTCGGCGTCGGACATGCCGTCACCATATTGGGCGGCCCGGAGACTGTCAGACAGTTAAAGGCGCTAGACCGTGAAGGCGGTCACGTCGCCCTTCTCGGCGAGCAACCGCTCGAACGTCGTGTAGGAGAACCAGAACGTGCCGTCGCCCAGGCCGCCCCAGGTCGGCCCCCACGACTGGTAGGCCCAGACCTGCTGGTGCTCGACGCTCAACCCGAACAGTTCAACCTCGTGACCACCGCGAACGGTCGCGTCTGCGGACAGCGGACATTCGCCCGTCGGGAGCGGCTCGTCAAAGCTGGTGTACCAGTTGATACCGGCAATGACTGGCGCCAGCGTCAGCGCGCCGAGCGCCTGCTGCATCCCGAATGCATGGCTATACGCAGTGATGTAGCCGTCACGCTTCGCCGCCTTCGCGACTGCCAGCCCGGTCGACCCGGTGTCATCTGGTGGGTAGCTGCCCGGCGTGCGGTCGAGTCGGGTCGCCTGCTCGTAGAGCAGCACCGCATTCGCCTCCAGCAAAATGCGGTCGGCGTGGTAGTACGGCGCGGTCATCATCGCGCCGGCCATCGCATTGCCGGTGCAGGAGCCGAGGTCGCCCTGGTCGAAAGGCTTGCCGTGTCGCAGGTGCTTCACGTCCGAGATCGGGGCAACAGCGGCCGGGAAGTTGCGACTGCGCGCGTCGTGTTCAACGTGGCGACCCAATCGACGTCCAGGTTCGGTCGTTTCTGCCAGCTGGATGAAATCGCCGTCAGCCATGGCGGCCTCCTTTTCTCTCACGTCAAGGATGTCGCAATCTCACGCCGTGATACAGAATGTGCTGGTGGAATCGGAAGTCTTGGCGGCCACCAGTTTCTGGCGGGCGGTCGCGCTGCTCCGCCTCGAACGGCCGGCCGGTCTTGCCGCCCTCGAGTCCGTCTTCGCGGCCGGTCAGCCACCGGCGCGGCTCCGCGGCCCCATGCGCGGACGCTTCCTGGCAAGCACGATCGGTCACCACGTCGACCCAGCGTTCGAAGCCCTCACCGCTGTCTGGCTGCCCTGGAAGGGGAAGACCTTCGACCCGGACGGCGAGCAAGGGCGCAACCTCTTCACCACCGGCGCCCGACGCCTGATGCGCGTCACACTGCCGAAGTATTCGACGCTCGACGAGCCCGGCGGCTGCAGCGCGTTTCGCTTCCTCACGTCAATCGGGCCGAGTGCGTTCACACCTGGTGTCGAGGTATTGCGCATCGACTACCGCGACGTCCCGGAAAACCCGTCGTGGCCGGTGCGCAGAATCCTCGACGAACTCGTGATGATTGAGGACGGCCGCTACCTCGGTCAGGCGTTGATCGAGTTCCGCGGCTCACTGCGCAGGGCGGCTTGGTTCAGTCTCGAGGACCTGCACATCGTGCTGACGGATCACGCGTCGTAGTCGAGCACGACCACATCACTGCGCGGCTGAGCCTGGCAGGTCAAGACGAATCCCGCGTCGAGTTCGGCCTGGTCAAGTGCGTAGCAATGATCCATCTCAACGCTGCCATCCCTAACCTTGGCTCTGCAGGTGCCACACATACCGTTCGTACATCCATACGGGACGTCGGGGCGCACCCGCATCACCTCGTGCAGCACATCTCTGTCGAGCGGCACCGGCAGCGTCGTCGAGCGACCCGCGAGGGTGATCGTCACGGTCGCCTGCCGCTCGTTGTCGATGTCGACGACAGCTGGCTGCGCACCGGCTGGCTGCGCACTGGCCGGTCGCGTCGGAGTCGCGATGTGGAAGAGCTCGACGTGTACGTCGGCGTCGTCGACACCGTGCTCCCGCAACGCTGCTCGCGCTGCGTCGATCATCGGTGCCGGACCACAGACGAACCACTCATCAACCGTCTTTGGCGCTATCGCGACCTCGAGTAGCTCGTCGAGCTTCGCCCGGTCGAGCCGCCCGGTGAGCAACGCTGAATCGCGGACCTCGCGCGACAGGACATGGAAGACCGCGAGTCGATCGGGGAAGCGGTCCTTCAGATCGGAAAGCTCGTCGAGGAACATGACAGCCTCAGCGCTGCGGTTGCCATAGATCAGCGTGAACCGGCTAGCCGGCTCGACCTGCAGCGTGGCCGCCGCGATCGACAGCACCGGGGTGATGCCGCTGCCCGCAACGATGGCTGCGCGATGCCGCGGCCGTGCCGCGTTGACGTCCGTGGTGAAGTGGCCTGTCGGTGTCATGACCTCGACGTCGTCGCCGATGCGCAGGCCACCGAGTGCGTAGGTGGAGAAGACGCCGCCGGGGATCTGCTTGACGCCGATGCGCACGACACCTGGCGCCGAGCACAACGAGTAGGTACGACGGCCATCGTCGCCGGCGGCGAGGCAGCGCACCGTCACATGCTGACCAGGCGAGAACGCATACTCGCCCGCAAGATCGTCGGGTACGGCGAACGTTATGGCAACAGCGTCGGTGGTCAGCCTGTCGATCGCGGACACTCGAACGGTGTGAAACTGCGGACGCCCTGCCACGTAATGCTCAGTACGGCTTGATGGCGTCGAAGGGCTCGAGGCACGACGTGCATCGATACATTGCCTGGCATGCCGTCGAGCCGAAGCGGCTGACAAGTTTCGTGTCGAGTGACCCGCACCGCGGGCACCGCATGGCAAGCGCAACGTCGACCCGCCGTTGTGAACTCGCCCCGGATGGCGGCACGATGCCGTGCTCCGACAGCTTGCGGCGTCCGTCTTCGGTGATCCAGTCGGTGGTCCACGCCGGCGCGAGCGCAGTGCGGGCCTCGACGTGCTCGAAGCCTGCGTCGCGCAGGCCGCGGACGACGTCGTCGCGGATCACCGCGGTCGCCGGGCAGCCTGAGTAGGTGGGGGTCAACACCACGTGAACGCAGCCGCGTGCGTCGATGTTGACCGCGCGCACAATGCCAAGATCGCCGATGGTCACGACCGGCAACTCGGGGTCAGCGACCGCGCAGGAAACAGCCCACGCAAGCTCGACCGGCGTGGCGTCGGTCTCAGCTGAGGTCGGCATCACTGTTGACGTCGGCGTGGCAGCTGCCGCTGTCACCACGAGGCGCCGGGGTGCAGCCGGTGCAAGTACTGCATCTCCGCGAGCAGGTACCCGAAGCATTCCGTATGCACGCCGCGGCGGCCGCCGTGCGACGTCCAGACCGTCGGCGGAATCACCAACGTCGCCGTCGCGAACGTATCGCTGATCGCGCGTTCCCACCGCTGACGAAGCGTGGCCGGATCGACGGCGATGCCCTGCGCCGCAAGCCCCGTCTCGACATCGTCGGCATCGAAGAGTTCCGCCGTAAAGGGCCAGAGGCGATCGACAGCAGCCTGCATCCGCCTGCGGCTATCGTCGGTGCCATCACCAAGACGCACTGTCCATAGCGCGGCATGATCGTGGTGATAGGCAGCCTCTTTGACGGCCTTTGCGGCAACGCCCGCAAGTAGCTCGTCGGTTGAGCTGATCAGCTCTTCGTACAGGAAGAGCTGATACGTACTGAAGAAGAGTTGACGCGCGATCGTGTGTGCGAAGTCGCCGTTCTCCTGCTCGACAAGATGCACGTTGCGAAACTCGCGCTCGGTACGCAAATACGCCAGGTCGTCCTCGTCGCGAGTGCCACCTTCGAGAACGGCCGCATAGTCGAGCAGCGCCCGCGCTTGCCCGAGTAGATCGAGGGCGATGTTCGTCAGCGCGATGTCTTCTTCGATCTCCGGTGCGCGCGACGCCCACTCCGACAGCCGCTGCGACAACACGAGCGCGTCGTCGCCAAGGCGCAGCGCGTAGGTGAAGAGCGCTGCCGCCGTGGGTTCGGTTGCCTCGCTCACATCTGTCGCACCTCCTCGGGCAGATCGTAAAACGTGGGGTGTCGATAAACCTTATCCGCGGCAGGAGCGAAGAACGGGTCCTTTTCGTCGGGACTCGAGGCAGAAATATCCTGCGACCGCACCACCCAGATGCTCACACCTTCGCTGCGGCGGGTGTAAACGTCGCGAGCGTTACGCAGCGCCATCACTTCATCGGCCGCGTGCAAGCTGCCCGCGTGGACGTGCGACAGGCCCCGCCGACCACGTATGAACACCTCCCACAGTGGCAGTCCGGTATCGGGTGGCAGCCCGGTGTCGCTCATGCGACCGCCTCCACAGCGTGCTTGGCGGCGTACGCCGTCGCGGCGGCGCGCACCCACGCCCCGTCCTCGTGAGCTGCTACTCGGTGCGCAATGCGCTGTTCATTGCACGGTCCGCCGCCCTTGACCACGCGAGTGAACTCAGCCCAGTCGATCGGGCCGAACCGGTAGTGACCCGTCTGCGGATCGAGCTCGAGGTCTGGGTCCGGTAGGTCGAGACCCAGCACCTTCGCTTGCGGCACCGTCATGTCGATGAACTTCTGCCGCAACTCGTCATTGGAAAAGCGCTTGATTCCCCATGCCATGGACTGCGCGCTGTTCGGCGACTCGTCGTCGGGGGGGCCGAACATCATCAATGACGGCCACCACCAGCGGTTCACCGCATCTTGGGCCATCGCGTGTTGCGCCGGTGTGCCGTTCGACAACGTAAGCAGCAGATCGAAACCCTGCCGCTGGTGGAACGATTCCTCCTTACAAATCCGCACCATCGCACGTGCGTATGGGCCGTACGAACAGCGACACAACGGCACTTGATTCGTGATCGCGGCGCCATCGACCAACCAACCGATCGCACCGACGTCCGCCCAGCTCGTCGTGGGGTAGTTGAAGATGCTCGAGTACTTCTGCTTGCGCGTGTGGAGCAACTCGAGGAGTTGCGCGCGGTCGACGCCGAGCGTCTCGGCCGCGCCATAGAGATAGAGGCCGTGACCAGCTTCGTCCTGCACCTTCGCCATCAAGATGGCCTTGCGCTGCAGAGACGGCGCACGGGTAATCCAATTCGCCTCCGGCTGCATGCCGATGATCTCCGAGTGGGCGTGCTGGGCGACCTGCCTGATCAGCGTGGCGCGATACGCGTCGGGCATCCAGTCGCGTGGCTCGATCCGCTCGTCGGCGGCCAGCATCGCCACGAAGCGCTGGTCGAGGTCCGCCGGCTCGTCGCGATCCCCTGCCATTTCGCCCTCCGCACGCGTCCGCGAGCCCAACCGACCGAATGTTCGGTTGATACACCCACGCTAAGCCTAGGTCGGTGGCTGACCGACGGCAAGGAACCGGCGTCGGCGATGTCATGGTCCTAGTCGAGGATGACACCCATGGCCGGGGACAGTCTGGATCACGCTGTGAAAGTCTGGCTCACGCTGTGAGGGCGCCGCGTTGAACCGTCAGCCGCTGCCGCGACCTCGGTCGCGGGCAACGATCTTGCACGCCGACCTCGACGCCTTCTACGCATCGGTCGAGCAGATCGACAAGCCGTCGCTGCGCGGCAAACCGGTCGTGGTGAGCGGCCTCGGGCTGCGCGGGGTGGTCGCGACCGCGAGCTATGAGGCGCGGGTCCACGGCGTGCGGTCCGCGATGTCGACGATGGAAGCGCGCGGCCGATGCCCAAAGGCTGCCTTCCTCGCTCCCCGCTTCGAGGCTTACCGAGCCGCCAGCGTCCTGGTCATGGAGCAACTGCGTGAGTTGTCGCCGCTTGTCGAGCCTCTGTCCCTCGACGAGGCCTACGTCGACCTCGAGGCCGGTAACCACGACGACCTCTCCGCCGACGGCGTACGGCAGATTGCCGCGCAGGTGAAGGAGTCCGTTCATGCCTCGACCGGACTCACGCTCTCGGTCGGCGTAGGCAGTTCGAAGCTGGTCGCCAAGATCGCCTCCGACCTCGACAAGCCCGACGGCCTGCGCGTCGTCGCCGCGGGCGACGAAGACGACGTCTTGCGTCCGTTGCCGGTCGCGCGGTTACCAGGGGTCGGGCCCGCAACTGCCGCCAAGCTGCGCGCCATTGGGGTGGCCAGCGTCGCGGATCTTGCGGAGCTCACCGAGGCCGACGCGATTCGTGCCCTAGGCAACAGCCAGGGTCGAGGTCTGTGGCTGCTGGCGCACGGGCTCGACGACCGGGAAGTAACGCCGGAGCGCGACACGAAGTCCGTGAGCGTCGAGGACACCTTCGAGCACGACATCGCCGATGTTGCACAGCTCACCGCAGTGGTCGACAGCATGGCCCGCCAGGTCGTCGAACGTCTGCGGTCTGCCCGACTGTCGGGCCGGACGATTTCGGTGAAGGTCCGGCTGCACGACTTCACGACCCTGACCCGCTCGGCAACCTTGCCCGCCCCCACCGACGACCCCCGCGTCGTCGTCCGCCTGGCGCGGCAGTTGCTCACGGACGTCGACGTGAGCGGCGGCCTTCGACTCGTCGGGGTCGGAGTGAGCGGCCTCGCCGACTGGACGCAGGACGACCTCTTCGGCGAGCTGATTGCGGCACATCCCCAAGACGACCCCGATCCGACGACGGAGGAATCTGCCGACGGCGCTCCCGCTCGCCGGCCGGACCGCCCCTGGGTCGCAGGTCGCGATGTCGAGCACTCGACGTGGGGCCCCGGTTGGGTGCAGGGCTCGGGCGCCGGCTGGGTCACTGTGCGATTTGAGACTCGCGAGACGCCACCCGGTCGGGTGCGATCGTTTCGAGTCACCGATCCTGACCTACGGCCCGCGTCACCGCGCGGCTGGTAGCTTCACCGAGCTCACCTAACCCACTACCGGCAGCAGGAGGTCAGGCATGTCGTTCGCGACGCCGACCTTTCTGTGGTTCTTCATGCCGGCGACTCTCCTCCTGTACTGGGCGCTGCCCCGCACCGCGCGCAATGGGGTGCTCGCCTTCGCCAGCCTGGTGTTCTACACATGGGGCGGCCACGCATTTGTGTTCCTGCTTCTCGGTTGCGTAGTCGTCAACTTCGCTGCGGGCTTAGCCATCGACTCATCGAAGCCGTTGCTACAAAGACATCGCCGAACCGTGCTGGTGAGTGCGATCGTCGTCGATGTTGGCGCGCTCGCGGTGTGGAAGTACGCCGACTTCGCCTCACGGCAAGTGAACGCACTCACGCATGCGTTCGGCGGTCACGGCACCCATGTCTTGCACTTCGTGTTGCCTATCGGGATTTCGTTCTTCACTTTCCACCATCTGAGTTACGTGGTCGACGTCTACCGCGGTACCCGCAAGCCGTTGCGCAATCCGCTGACCTTCATGACGTACATCTTGATGTTCCCGCAGCTCATTGCTGGCCCGATCGTGCGGTTCCACGAGATCGCCGACCAGCTCGAGACGCCGTCGAAGGATCGCTTCGGCGACTTCGCCGCAGGCTTCCCGCGCTTTGCCGTCGGCTTGTCGAAGAAAGTCATCGTCGCCGACAGTGTGGCACCAGTCGTGAACAGTGTCTTCGCGTTGCACACCAGCCAGCTGACAACGGTCAACGCATGGCTCGGCGCGTTTGCGTACACCGTTCAGCTGTACTTCGACTTCTCGGGATATTCCGACATGGCGATCGGGCTCGGCCGCATGTTCGGATTTCAACTCCCCGAGAACTTCAACCGGCCGTACTCGGCATCGTCGATCACGGACTTCTGGCGGCGCTGGCACATGTCATTGTCGCGATGGTTCCGCGACTACCTCTACATCCCGCTCGGTGGCAACCGCGGAAGCAAGTGGCAGACCTACCGCAACCTCTACATCGTCTTCGCGCTCACCGGTTTCTGGCACGGCGCAAACTGGACGTTCCTGGTATGGGGGCTCTATCACGGCACCCTGCTCGTTATCGAACGCATTACCGGCTGGGGCGACACGCTGGCATGGTGGCGGCCATTCCATCGAGCGCTCACCCAGTTGCTGGTCGTCCTTGGGTGGGTCGTCTTTCGGTCCGACAGCTTGCCGCAGGCCGGGCACATTCTCGGCGCGATGTTCGTGCCGACCGGCCACGGGCTCACGGCAACCGTCGCGACAGCACTGACTCATCGCACGCTGCTGATCTTCTGGCTGGCGCTGCTTGTCTTCCTTATGCCGCCGACCTTCGTGATGGGCCGCTTCGTCGAGTTCGGCACCAGCCGACCCGCCATCGCGACCCGATTCGCCTATGTGATCGTGCTTGCACCGATTGCGGCCGCGCTCGTCGCGGTCGGTACGTTCAGTCCGTTCTTGTACTACCAGTTCTAGAGGAGTGTCATGGTTGGGGTCCCGCGGTTGCGTGTACCGCACCTGCGCGTTCCGCACGTGACGGTGCGCGGCAAATCCGTGCGCATCGCGATCGCATTCCTCGCATTGACGTTCTTCTTCGGCCCGGCGGTTGCGGCCGCAGCCGGGGTCCGCGCCCCCGCAATCGAGAACCACAAGCTTGGGCCGTTGCCGACCGCCAGCGATGGATGGCGATCTTTTAGCATCTTCGACACGTGGGCGACCGACCATCTGCCGTTGCGCAATGTAGCGATCAGCGCAAATACGAAGGTCGAACGCAACGTGTTCGGTGAGACGCCGAACTACGGCGCGAATGGCACCGCAACAACAACCACAACCACCGGGGTCGCCGGCATCTCGGTGCCGCAACCGTCCGCTGCGCCGGCGAGCGCTGAGCCGACAGACTTCCCAGTTGTCATCTCGGGCTTGGACGGCTGGCTCTTCTACGGCACCGACCTGCGTGCTGCTTGCAATCCCGTGCTGTCTGCGCCGGTTATCGCGCAACGATTTCAGCAACTGTCCGAAATCATGCAACGTGCGGGCAAGCAGTTCGTCATGATGATCGCCCCCGACAAGAGCGACATCTATCCGCAATACCTACCCACTGCAGATCAGGGCGTGACCTGCGCGTCGAAGGCCGAGGCCGCGCTCTGGGCGGCGTTGGCGGCAAATCCCCCGGCCGGTTATCAGGATCTGCGCGGCGCGATCGAGGCGGCGAAAGCGAAGGATCCAGGCACGTTGCTCTACCGCAAGCTCGACACGCACTGGAACGGCCTTGGCGCGCTGATCTACGCACACCTGCTCACCGACAGCCTCGACCCAACATTGTGGCCGACGGCAACAGTCACGCCGCTGGGCAACAGCAACGCGCAGACCGACCTCGAGGCGCTGCTCGGCCAACGGACGACTGAGCAGGCGCCTTTGTTCTCGGTTACCCGCCCCGGTGTTACGACGACGGTCAATACGACGAGTCAGCTCGTCGATACGACAACCGATGCGCCGCTCATCACCCCGAAGACGCTTTTCATCAGCGATTCCTTCACCGATTCGTCACGATTCGCGATCAACCCGTTCTTCGCGCAGGCCGGGTTTATCAACTCTTCGGCAGCGGGTACCGCGTACCCCGAACTCGTGCAGGCGATCAAGAGCGCACAGATCGTGGTGCTCGAGATCGTCGAGCGCACCGTGATCGACGGAAAGGCGCCGCTGCTCGACAGCACCGTGCTCGCCAACCTGGCCGCGAGCCTCGGCGAGGGCTAGCTATGCGAGCTTCGGTGAAGGCTCACTAACTGCGTTCGCGACCCGTACTGTCTGGATGTGAAGCTCCGGACAGCGCCGTCCCTCCTGTTGGTGTTTGCGGCGTTATCTGCCTTCGCGTTGTCGGCTTGCACGTCGGGTACTCACATCACGTTCGTGCAGCCGACCACTGCGATCTCCAGTTACATCGCGGTCCCGGATTCTGGGCTCGGCGGCAACGACTGGTTAGTCTGCGTGGACCTGCAGAACGTGGCGCGAGCAGCGGCGAAGAACGATGGCCGACTCTCGGCAAGTGCGAAGTCCGGGTTGCAGCTCGCCTACAACGATGCGCACCGCCCTCCACCCTTCGAAGTCGACGCCGAACTCGCAGCGGACGTGCCCACCACCGCACAAACGATGAACGAACTTGGATCCGCGGTGGCCGATTGCCAGGGTCTTGGATACAGCTTTGCGGCCCAGACTTCGTCTGCACAAAAACATCACACCAAGCCGACTGCTGCAGTCGTGTGGGCTCTGCTGGTCGGCACCGCGCTCGTCCCACTGTTGGTCGGTGTGGGTTGGTGGGCAGCAAGGTCGAGCTCCGCGCGCAGCCGAGCAGAACGGGCGCGCGACGCCTACGTGGGACGAATGTCGGTCCTTGCTGCGAGGTTGCTGGCCATCGCGCTCGCGATATGGGTCAGTGGGCCAAAGCTTGCTGATCTCACGGGGTGGGATCGCTCGGCGACCAAGGGCGCCGTTGCCCTGCTTGCCACCGTCCTCGTCGGCGTCTACGTGCCAGTCGTGCGACGTGAACTTGTCGGCTCCGCGCGGCCCTCGGCGTCCGGCAGGCACGTGTACCTTCTCGCGTTCACAGCGGCGGCGATCGTGCCGTGGCTGGTTCTCGGGCTAGGTGAGGCGCTCTTCGACGGGATCGGGCCGCGGATCGGCGCCGCGGTCGTTGGTGTCGTGCTCTACATCGTGTCGATCGGGTTCGTCATCCCGTGGCTGACGATTGTGCTGATTACTAAGCCCTGCCCCCCAGCCATCGATGCCGCCGTGCTCGCGTTGTGCCAACGGCACGGCCGGCGGATTCGAGCGGCCCGGCTGATCGCATACAAGGGGCGGTGGCCTCTCGCGTGGGCCGCTCTGTACGGCACGGCGAGCAGCAGCCGTTACATCGTGGTCTCCGAGGATCTGGTGCAAAACCTGTCGCCACCACAGTTCGCCGCAATAATCGCGCACGAGCTCGGTCACGTGGCGGCGCGCAAGCATTCATGGCGCAACATGGTGATCGCGACCGTGGCCATCGCTTACATCTGCGCCTTCCTTGTTGTCGCATCTGGAGAGTTGTCCTTAGTGTTCGCGCTCGTCTTCACCATGGAAGACGCATTCAGCTCGGGCAAGCAGCGCCGCGAGTTTGACGCCGACGCATTCGCTGCCAGTTCAGCAGGCCCAGCCGTCGTCGAGGCCGCCTTGACCAGAATTGCGGAGGTTAACGGCGTGCGACCGGAGACGGACACCGTCACCTATCTCGGCGCGACTCATCCAAGTTTTGGAGCTCGTATCGCTGCGATCCGCGCCGCTGCGACGCCAGCGCCTGGTGACGCCAGCACCGGTGACGGCAGCACCGGTGACGCCAGCGCCGGGTTGACGCAAGCGCCAGGTTAGGGTGCGGCCATGGATCATCACAGCCTGCAATTGACCGGACCCGATGGGCTGGTTCCTGCCGACGAGGTGATTCCGGACGTGCCAGTGCGGGGCGCGGTTATCGTGTTGCAGGAGGCGTTCGGCGTGAACGACCACATCGTCGACGTTTGCAGGCGCTTGGCAGCAGTCGGATACCGCGCCATTGCGCCACACCTATTTCATCGCGAAGGCGTTGCTGCCCTGCCGTACGACATCGAGCTCGCACTCCCCCACGTGGCGAACCTCACCGCGGACGGGATTCGCGCCGACCTCGCGGCTGCGCGCGAACACCTTGCCAGCCAGGGATTGCCGTTATCGCAAACGGGCCTTGTCGGCTTCTGCATGGGTGGCTCCATCGCCTGCGCTATCGCAGCCGAAGATGCGTACGGTGCCGCGGTCACGTTCTACGGAAGCGGTGCGCACAAAGGCCGCTTCGGGTTTCGGCCGCTGGTGGAGCTGGCACCCCTTCTGAGGTCGCCGTGGCTCGGGCTGTACGGCGATCTCGACCCAGGCATCCCGGTCGACCAGGTCGAAGATCTGCGCAGCGCCGCAGCGAACGCCCATGTGCCCACGGCGATCGTCCGATACGCCGACGCCGGCCACGGATTTCACTGCGATGCACGAACGGCGAACTACCACGACGCATCCGCGAAGGACGCGTGGGTGCGAACACTCGACTGGCTCGAGCGTTACCTAGCGCCGCAAATAAACTAGCTCGCGTCTGCGCTTGCCTCGGCAGTGTGCACATTCGAATCGGAACGCGCGTCGGCAGGTCGGTTAGAAAGCCGGATCGTGTAACCCACGCCGCGCACGGTGTGAATCAGCGGCGGCCCGTCGACGTCGACCTTCTTGCGCAAGTAGCTGATGTACGTCTCGAGCACGCCCGAATCGCCGCCGAAGTCGTAGTCCCACACATGGTCGAGCAACTGCGCGCGGCTCAACACCTTGCGTGCGTTCACCAGCAAGTAGTGCAGCAACCGGTATTCGGTGGCAGTGAGTTCGATCAGCCGGCCGCCGCGAAACACTTCACGAGTGTCGTCGTCCATCTCCAGATCGCTGAACGAGATGCGGGTGCCGTGACCGTTGCCATGGCTGCGGCGCAGCACCGCATGGACGCGGGCCACGAGTTCGGCGAGCGAGAACGGTTTAGTCACGTAGTCGTCGCCGCCGACGTTGAGGCCGAGCACCTTGTCGTCGGTCGCATCGCGCGCCGTCAAGAACAGCACCGGGACGCTCTTGCCCTTGGCCGCCAGCCGGCGGGCAACTTCGAAGCCGTCGAAGTCGGGCAGCATGACGTCGAGCACGACGAGGTCGGGCCGCGACATCTCAACGGCTTCGAGCGCGCCGTTGCCGGTGCTCGCTGTGCTGACGTCGAAGCCCTCGAACCGCAGGGCGGTGGCTACCAGGTCGGAAATGCTCGGCTCGTCGTCGACAACCAGCACCCGGTGCGGTGCCGGGATAGCGTTCGTAGGCACAGGTCAACCCTTCACGATTAGGCCGCCACGGCGGTTGCAGCAAGTAGGGCATGCCCAGTTATCAGCACTTTCTCCCTACAGCCTGCACCAAGCCTGTGAGAAAGCTGAAGGAACGCTGTGAGTGACCGGTGAAGCAAGATCAGCGCAGGGCTACGACCTGACCCTGTTCCTGCGATCGGCGGGCCGCCTCGATGACCCTCAAGGCCTCGAGGGCGTCGCGCGGGTCGACCGGCAGGTCGCCCTCACCGCGCAACGCAGCGCCCATACCTTCGTAATACCGCTGGTAGGCGCCCGGCTCGGTGGCGATCGGCGTCGCCTCCCCGACGACTCCCAGGGTTCCGTAGCTCGCTTCGCTCTCTGTGCCCCAGGCCTCAGGGGTATTGGGGCGGTCGGGGCGGCCGCCGCGCCGCAGGGCATCCTCCTGCACGTCGAGCCCGTACTTGACGTAGGCGGACCGGGTGCCAAGCACCCGCATACGAGGCCCCAGGTCAGAGGCAATCGCACTGCACCACAACTGGCTGCGCACGCCGGATGCGTGCGTGAGCGCGACGAACACATCGTCGTCGGCCTGCACCCCCGCCCGACGCCGGTCGACCTCGGCGTACACGTGCGTGACGGGTCCGAACAACACCAGCGCCTGGTCGATGAGGTGCGGGCCGAGATCAAACAGCAGCCCCCCGGCGTCCGCTGGTGAACCGCTCTCGCGCCAACCTGTGCCTGCAACCGGGCGCCAGCGCTCGAACCTCGACTCATATCTGGTGACCTCGCCCAGCGCACCCTCGTCAAGCAGCCGGCGCAACGTCAGGAAGTCGCCGTCCCATCGGCGGTTTTGATAAACACTGAGCAGGACGCCGTGGGCAGCCGCCGCGTCGATCAGCCCCTCGCCTTCAGCGACACTCACAGCAAATGGCTTGTCGATGACCACCGCGACACCTGCATCGATCGCCGCGAGCGCGGTCGGTGCGTGCATGCGGTTAGGAGTCGCTACGACGACGAGATCGAGGTCGCCAGCTTTCGCCATCAAGGCGTCGACGTCGGCAAACACCTCGACGCCTTCGTAGGCCCGGCGGGCGTTCTCGGCACGTTCGGCGTTGCCGGTAACGATAGCCGACACCTCCATGCCAGGTGTCGCGGCGATCAGCGGCGCGTGGAAAACCGAACCCGCCAGCCCGTAGCCGACAACTGCAACCCGAAGGGGTTCATTCGTCATGGGCACATAGTGCCGGTCGAGCTGCGGTTAGCTGACGGCGACCCGCGAGATCCCGATGCCGCCTTGCGTGGTCGCGCCGTAGCGCGCCTTTTCCTTCTCGAGGTCGAGGTGCCCGATGCTGCGGCGCGACTCGAGAGCGTCGTCGTCGAGCAGGTCGGCCGGAATCAACCAGACGATCTCGAACTCGAGGCCGTTGGGATCCTTGCCGTACAAGCTCTTTGTGCTGCCGTGGTCGGAACTACCGACCAACGCATCGGCGCCCGACAAGGCCAGCGCGACCCGCTCAAGTTCTTCGAGCGTGTCGACCTCCCATGCCAGGTGGTAGAGCCCGACCGTCGACCGGCCCGCCCCTGATGGCCCAGCCGCTGCGCCGATCTCGAAGAGCCCGAGATCGTGATCGTTCGTGGAGCCGGGGGCCTGCAGGAAGGCTGCGCCGCGAAAGCCGGCGGGTGTCATGTTGACGGGCGCAAAGCCGAGGACGTCGGTGTAGAACCGCACGGATTCATCGAGGTTGCGCACGTAGAGGACCGCGTGGTTGAGCCGGAAGATTCCCATGGCTGAACGATACCTCACTTTGGTTGAGCGTTCAACTAGTTGCTAAGTGTGCACGCATTTCAGCACGCCGCCGCTGCCTTGATCAACTGCGCGTACGGTGCGCGGCCGGCCGGCTTCAGGTGGACGCCGTCGGTGCTCAGCCAGTCCGGGTGCGTATTTGCCGCGGCGTCCCAGTTCACGAGCACGGCATTGGGATGGGCTTTCACCACGAAGGGAACATCGCGTTGTTCGGCGGTTCCCATGGCCGGTCCATGTGGTCGTTGATGACGATCACCTTCTGCCGGTCGGCGAGCCCGGTGAGGGTGGCGTCCAGCTCTTTCGCGCTGACGATGCCGTTGGTGCCGGTTTCGATGACTACCTCGCGGCCGAGGTGCGCGGCAGTGCGCAGAGCAGCGATTTCGCCGAACACCGCCTTCGCCTGCCAGCCGACGACGGCGTACACCTCGGTGCCAGGACAGACCCCCTTCAACGCGGTCGCGGCGTCGAGCATGACCGAGTCACCGACCGCGCTGACAGAGGGCGGGACGCCGGCGGGGATCGTCGGCGGTTTCGTTGCCGTGGGGTGCGGGCCGCTCGTCGGGTGGATCGGTCGCGACCGCGGGTGTGTGGGCAGCGTCACGACCGGCTGCTCAGATGCCGTGACCGGCGGCGACACGGGAGCCTCGCTAGCTGCTGTTGATGCGGGCGCAGCCGCTGACGACGCCACGGGTGCGGGCGACGTCGGTGTGGCCGACGTCGCGATGGTCGACCGGCCCTGGCCGAGCGTTGCGGAGTCGTTCCCGGCGTGAGCTTGCGTATGGGCGATGCGGTTCGCGACGAACGTAGTCGCACCTGCGACAGCAGCAACTCCGAGCACGGCGGACATCACCGGCGCCACGACCCGCCATGTGCGTGGTTGGCGGGTGCGATCGATCGGTGCCAACTCGGCGATCGGCTGCGGGCTCGGAGCGAGAACGGCCGCTGACAGTCGACGCACCCGAAGCTTGCGGGCCAGCGAGGCGACACCCTCGCGTCGCAGCGGCACTTCGACGAACCGGTACGACGCTTCGGTAAGCGACGCGACGATCGCCAAACGCGCGGCCAGTGCAGCCGGACCGTGGAGCGACCAGTCGAGACCGGGGCGGGTATAGACAAAAACCGGCCAGTGCCAGAGGTAGAGACCGTAGGAACGTTCACCGATCCATCGCATCGGCGGCACATCGAGCGCCCGGCCGAGCCAGCCACCTGGCGCCGATGCTGTTGCCACGACGACAACGCCCACGGCAGCGAAAGCAAGGAAACCACCGCGATACAAGCCCGGGCGGTAGTAGTCGAATGCGTGCATCGACCAGCAGACCGCGACCAGCGCGGCGGCACCGACGACGTCCCACGCAACGCGAACGCCGACGGCAATGCCTCGATCAAGTCTGGTGGCGAGACCCGCCATTACCGCCGCTGCAGCGGCACCGAGCAACAACGCACTCGCGTGCGTGTCGGTGCCGAAATACAACCGCGACGAGTCAGTGTCGAACGGCACATTGCCGCGCACCGCGAGTACCCGCATCCACAAGGCCGATCCCAACGCAGCAGCGAGTGCGAGGCCTGTGACCCATCGCAGGCGAGCGCGGGTCGCCAGAAGTACGACCAGTACAGCTGGCCAGATCAGGTAGAACTGCTCCTCGACGGCGAGCGACCACAGGTGCTGGAAAGGCGACGGCCTGCCGGCGGCGACGAAGTACGACCGGTGGTGCAGCACGTACCACCAGTTCGACACATAGCCCAACGCGGCTGCGATATCGCCTCGCGCCTGCCCCAGGTCGGCGGCCGCAAAGATCGCCATGAACGCCGCAACGACGGAGAGCATGACGATAAGCGCGGGCAGCAGTCGCCGGGCCCGACGCAGGTAGAACTGCCGCAACGAGAGGTGTCCAACCAGCCGCGCCTCGTTCAACAACAGCGAGGTGATCAAGAAGCCGGAGATCACGAAGAACAGGTCGACGCCGAGGAATCCGCCAGGCAAGAAGCCTGCGCCGGCGTGGTACAGGAGCACCCCGATGACCGCGATGGCGCGCAGACCGTCGAGCCCCGGCAATCGGCGCGTGCTCGCAGCCTTCACGTCAAAGCCTGCCCCCGTGATCTTGATCATCGAACCGCTCTCATAGAGCGTCTAGACGAGCCGAGTGTGACACTGCTTCGTCGCCTCGACCGTTGTTCTTGACCGGCGCGCCGCCGCTTCTTCTCGTCACGGCGAATCGACGCGCGCGGACCGTGTTTGGTTGCGTCGTCGTCTTCGCAACTTTCCTTCGCTCTGCCGCCAACTGGGCCGAGCCTTTGGAAGCCACGCCGAGTTCTTGGCGGCTACGCCGAGTTCTTTGGCGGCTACGCCGAGTTCTTGGCGGCTACGCCGAGTTCTTGGCGGCTACGCCGAGTTCTTGGCGGCTACGCCGAGTTCTTGGCGGCTACGCCGAGTTCTTGGCGGCTACGCCGAGTTCTTGGCGGCTACGCCGGGGGCTCGCTCCACAATGTCGGCGAGTGAGTTCGTCGCATCGACGATCTCGTCGGTTTCCGCGACGACGAGCGTCCTCAGGGCGGCGGCATCGGCGGGCAATGCCGCGGCGACCTCCCGGTGCAGTGCGCGCAGGGGTTCGCGAACGACCGTGACCCGTCCGAACCGCAGTCGCGCGGCGATCGCCGCAAGTTCGGAGTCGATGGCTGCGGTCAGTTCCTTCAACGCAGGCGGGACGCCGTCCAGGGCGACCGTCGGGGCCAGCCGCAACGTGTGGGCGGCGATAGCGAGTCGCCGGAAAGTCGCCAGCATCTCCAGGGTGCTCGCATCGTCGATGCGCCGAGATGCGGGATCGCCGAGCGAGCGATTGATCGCCGCCTCGGCATTGGTGCGTGCGAGCCGAACCGCGCGACTTGCCCCAGGGAGCGCGGACGTGTCTGCTGCCGGGTCGATCACCGCCTCCAAGACCAGGGCGACATAACGCTGCGTCGTATCGGCGAGATCGGCAACGGCGTCGACAACCGGTCGACGTCCCCACGTCGGTGCCAAGGCGTACGCGCCCAACGCGAGCGCAGCGCCGAGCACGGTGGCGACGAGACGGTCGCGAGCGTCTTTGACCGGGTCGGTGTCGAGGCCGGCCAGGAGGAAGACGACGGCGCCGGTGACCGCAACGCTGAACGCTGCGTAGCTCGCATTGAAGAGCGCGCCCGCCAACCATACGAACACGCCGACAAACGGGAGGAGCACCCAACCGTGCGGGTGTGCGGTGACGGCGACGATCGTGGCGAGGCCAACGCCGACGACCGTGCCGACCGCCCTCGCTACGCCCCGCGTGTACGTCACTGAGAACTCGGGCCGTAGGACGAGGACCGCGGTCAGTGCCAGCCAGTACCCGCGGCCGATGCCTACCGCGTGCGCAATCACCGCAGACGCCGATACGACGACGGCGAGGCGCACCGCGTGTTGAAAGGCATCCGATTGCCACGTCAGGTTCGCCCGCATCCGTTCGACGATCGCTTCCGCTCCCTGTGCACTAACCCTGGAGATGCGGGTAGCAGAACGCACGGCGGACGACGGAGCGGGGCGCTTGGCTTCGACTGCGGCGGGCAGCAAGCCGGCGACGGCACGCAGTTGGCCGGCCAATGCAGCGCCCGCTGTTGTGGCTCGCGCTGCAATGAACTGGGCATGCGGCGCTGCGGCCGCGCTTCGCCGGACGTTCTCGATCGCGTCGCTGGCCGCCGCCAGCGCGTCGTCCAGATCGTCGGGGACGCTGGCATGCGCGAGTCCGTCAACGATGTGACCGAAGAAGACGCCGAGGCAAGACGCCAGCCTGTCAAAACTCGCTAGCAACGCGGCGTCCGGCTCATCGATGCCTTGCGCGGCTGCGCGCGCACTCGCCAGGCTCAAGAGCTCGAGCCTGATGCGGCGCGCTTCGTCGACGAGGCTCCTGCGTGCCTCATCCGCTGCGCCGCCAGTGCCCGCACCGAAAGCGAACTCGCGGTCGACGACCGCTGCATCGATAGCTGCCGCCATGGGAAGTCCAGACCGTGCGAGGTCGAGGTCGGCGGCATAACTCGCGATCGCGCCGTAACCGCGCGAGAGCCCGGCAAGCTCCCGACCGACGTGCGGACGACCCCTGGACGCCATCACCAGCAGGACTTGGAATACGCCGCCGGCCGCAACCAGGCCGGCGCTCTTCAAGGCGGTCTCAGGCGAGCCCGGGAAGCGGCCGTACACAACGAGCCCGACAATCGCGTTCAGTCCGACCGCGGTGACAGCCGGCTCGACCGCAACGAGCAGGCCGCCCACGAACGTGAAGAGTGCAACAGCGACGACATGCACGCCTGCGTACTGGCTTGTCGCCGAGCCGACGAACGTGCCGAGTGCCATGGCCGCAGCCGTCGACGCCAGCATCGCGATGCGCGGCCGTGGCGATGGCGCCACCGACGGGATCCCGACCGCCAACGCTCCCCCGGCTGCGGCCGCGCCGGCCGCCCACGACCCGGCGGCGTAGCCGACGGCGAGAGCCACCGTGACACCAGCCGCCATCCGCAGGCTCGGGCGCAGGCGCACGCCGTGCGGGTCGAACCGCAGCGCCTCGTCGCGCACCCGGCGCCAGGTGCGGGGCGGTGCCGGTCTGCCGGACTGCGCGGCGGCCGCCTCGCTCATGCGCCATCCCTTCGCACCGCGGACAGGTTCATCACCCGTTTGGCTGCGCTTCACCCGTTTGCCTACGGGCACAGGAAGCGTATGGGCTGTGATGTCTAGGTGGGTGATGTCTGGGCGGTGCGACGATCCCGGCGCGCGGCCATGGTGATTGCCGCGAGCGGCCGTGATGAGTGCCGCAAGCGGCCGTGATGATTGCCGCAAGCGGCCGTGATGATTGCCGCAAGCGGCCAAGATGATTCGGGTCCGAACGCGTGATTCGGCCGCGGAAGCTCCTCGTGCGACCTATCGTGGTCAATGAGGTGGCGGACCCTGTGCCGCCATATCGAGTCGACGGGGGATTCGTGCGCCGATCACATCGCGCTGGCGTTGCCGTGGCCGCAGTCAGCGGCCTTCTTCTCACGCTCGCGATCAATGTCTCGGGGGTAGCAAGCGCCGGAACCGGTGACACCCCGGTGGGAAGCGCACCCGCAATCCCGCTCGGCGCCCAGGTGCAAGGCGCCACTCCTGCAACTCAGCCCATTTCATTCGACGTCGTCCTGCGGCCACGCAGTCAAGCCGCGCTCAACGCGTTCACGGCCGCTGTCTCCACCCCAGGTTCACCGGAGTACCGACAGTTCCTCACTGCTACCGAGTACGCGAGCGACTTCGGGCCAACGGCGTCGACGATCGCCAATGTCAGCAGCCGGTTGCGATCGCTTGGTCTCACTGTCGGCACCGTGCAGGGCTCGCTCCTGCCCGTCTCCGGATCGACCACCAAGGTCGGCAGTGCCTTGCACACGTCGTTTCGCCAGTACCGGCTCGCGTCCGGCCGGACTGCACGTGCGAACGTGGCGGCCCCACAAGTGCCGACCGATGTCGTCGGGGCTGTGCAAGCAATCGTCGGCCTCGACGACTTGAGCCAGCTGACGCCCGCCATCCACACGATCGGCGGCGTTTCGAACGACGAACTCAGCCGACATTCTGCGGTGATTGCGCCCGCCGCCTTGAGCCCCAACCTCACCGGGCCGACCCCGTCGTGTTCTATCCCCGTACCCGGGTACACGGCGCCGCAGCTCGCGTCGTACTACGGCCTCAACTCGCTGTACTCGGGCGGCACTTTAGGTAGCGGCGTCACCGTTGCCATCGTGGAACTCGAGCCCTACACCCCAAGCGACCTTGCGACCTATCAGACGTGCTACGGAACCTCGACACAGGTGAATCTCATACCGGTCGATTCCGCGACAACTACTGGCTCGCAAAGCGGGGAAGCAGCCCTTGATATCGAAGACGTGATCGGTCTAGCACCCGCCGCGACCATCAACGTCTACCAGGCCCCGAACTTGACACTCCAGAACGTGATCGACCTCTACAACAGGATCGTGTCCGACGACAGCGCACAAGTGGTCACCACCAGTTGGGGCCAGTGCGAACCTTCCGCAAACTCGAGCTTCATCAGCGCAGAGAACACGATCTTCCAGCAGATGGCCGCGCAGGGACAGACGATGTTCGCCGCCTCGGGCGACGCCGGTTCAGCGGACTGCGACATCACCCCTGGCACCACGTCGTCCGCCCTTGCAGTCGACGACCCGGCCAGCCAGCCGTTCGTCACTGGTGTCGGCGGGACCAACCTGCAGACGGCAACCGGGCCAGAGTCGACGTGGAACCAGGGCACCGTCAGCGGTCGGCTGAGTGGCGGCGGCGGCGGCATCTCCACCAAGTGGGCGATGCCGTCCTGGCAGACCGCGCTCGCGGTGACCAGCGGCAACAGCGCTTCGATGTGCGGGGCATCCAGCGGGTCGTTGTGTCGCGAGGTGCCCGACGTCAGCGCATCCGCGCAGCCATCGAACGGCTACCCGATCTACGTTGCCGGCGGCTGGCACACGATCGGCGGCACCAGCGCCGCGGCACCGACCTGGGCTGCGCTCGTCGCGCTGATAGACGCGAGCTCGTCATGCATCGGACATCGGCTCGGTTTGCTCAACCCGGCTCTCTACCAGCTACGCGCGGCGGGTGGGTCGGACTTCCGCGACGTCACCGTCGGCAACAACGATGCGGTCGGGACGAACGGCGGCAACTTCGCCGCCGGCGCTGGCTATGACATGGCGACCGGTCTCGGGACGCCAGTCGGGGCCAGCCTCGCTGGCGACCTGTGTCCCGCCGCCGGCACGGACGGGTCGGGCGGCATGGTCGTTGACCACACGTCGGTCAGTGCGTCGACGCGGACCACACTGCACTTCACTTACACCGCAACGGCCGGGCATAACCTCACGGCTGGCCAGATCACGATCGCGGTGCCCGCGGGCTGGTCGACACCGTCGAGCGTGGCGGGCAACGCCGGTTACACCACCTCGTCGGCCGGGGTCGTTGCGATCAGTTCGAGCACGATCCAGGTCTCCGGCGTCACGGTTGCCCCAGGAGGCTCCGTTGCGATCACCTACGGCGACACGTCCGGCGGTGGGCCGGGAGCACTCTCATCGAGCACCGCGCAGACTGTGACCTTCGCGGCGTCGGAGAAGGGCAGCAGTACGGGCGCGCTCACCGCGCTGGCGTCCTCGCCGCAGGTCCAGGTCGGCCTTGCACCGGACGGCTCCGGGACCCTGACGGTATCGCCCGCAAGTGTGGCGACGACGACGCCGAGCGCACTGACGTTCACTTACAACCCCCAAACGAACACCGGGCTCGTCGCCGGCGCCATCACCATCACGGTGCCTGCTGGCTGGACGGCGCCGCAGACCACACCGTCAGCACCCGGCTATGTCACAGCTAGCACTGGCACCGTCAGCGTTGTCAGCGGCGTCATCAACGTCGACGCGGTATCGATTCCTGTCGGCGGCAGCATGACCATCACGTATGGGTCGGGTTCTGGTGGCGCAGCAACATCGCCGAGCACCCCCACGACGACGACGTTCACTGCCCAGGAACGAACCACCTCAGGTGGCACGTTGACGACGCTCGCCAGTTCGCCGTCGGTCTCTGTCGGAGGCGGAGGCGGCGGTGGCGGCGGTGGCGGCGGCGGTGGCGGACCAGCAGCGCAGGCACTCACGCTCACCCGAATCGCGGGTGCTGATCGCATCGCCACGAGTATCGCGGCGTCGCAAGCAGGCTTCCCCACAACGCATTCAGCGGCCACCGTCGTATTGGCTCGCTCTGACACCTTCGCCGATGCACTTGCGGGCACGCCGCTCGCCGTCGGCAAGCACGGCCCACTGCTCCTGACCGGAAGCTCGTCCCTGTCGAGTGCAACGTCCGCCGAGATCCAGCGAGTTCTCACACCAGGCGCGACCGTGTACATACTCGGCGGCATCTCAGCGGTGACACCGGCCGTTGCGAACGCGGTCGCCGCACTCGGTCACCCCGTCGTTCGAATCTCCGGACCCGACCGCTTCGCCACCGCGGCACAGGTTGCCGCGACACTTGGCAACCCCAACATTGTTTTCGAAGCCGACGGCACGAACTTCCCTGATGCGCTCTCGGCCGGTTCGGCCGCGGCCGCGGCGGGCGGCGTCGTCTTGCTGACGGCCGGGTCAGGGCAGTCGGCCCCGACGGCGGGGTACCTAGCCGCCCACCCGGGTGCAACCCGGTACGCGATCGGTGGCCCGGCCGCCCACGCGGATCCGTCCGCGCAGGAATTTGTCGGCAGTGACCGGTTCGCGACATCGGTGCTGGTGGCCCAGGCGTTCTTCCCGAAACCCGCCTCGATCGGGCTCGCCAGTGGGTTGGCCTTCCCTGATGCGCTCTCAGGTGGCAGCGTGGCCGCTATGAACCACGGACCTGTCGTCTTGGTGCCAAGCGTCGGCACGCTCCCAAGCTCCGTCGCGAGCTACCTCGGGTCAGCGCAAGCGTCCGCGACATCGGCGTGGTTGTTCGGCGGGACAAGTTCGGTCGGCGCGGGCATCTTCAACGCGGCCGCCGCAATCCTGGCTACAGCGACCTGAGAAGACAGCGACCAGAGATGACAGCACGCTGACATGACCGGCGATCAGCCGGCGAGTCACGCCGACGTTCTCATCACGGGCGGCCGCGAAAGACGTCGCCGCCTGCCGCGCTTTCTCGTCCCCGTGTTGGTTGTGGTCGTACTCATCGCCTACGGCGCGGTGACTCTCGATCGAGACTCGCGTCATCACGAATTCAAAGCCCTGCTCGCCGCGACAGTTAACGGACAGGCAACCGCGGCGCATGCAGATGCGACGCTCGAATCGACGAGGCAATACACGATGCCGTTGCTCGGCTCAGCGCAGGCAAATGTGCGCGCCGGTCTGTTGCAACTGATCGACCAATCAGCAAGTCAAGGGGTGGCTCAGGTTCGAGCGACTCGTGCGGCAGTCGCGTCGACGTCGGTGCTGCCCTGGCACACCGCGCTGCACAAGGCCAAGGCCGCTGAACTCGCCTACCTCGACGAGTGGAGTGCCTACCTTGACGCGGTCGCGCACGGCGCCGACACCGGAACGATTCCGACTGCGCTGCTTACTGCGAAGCAGACGGACGCAGCCGCGGCGCTGCGCGATGCCGCCCCTGACCACAATGCCTCGCTAGCCATCCCCTCGTCGCTTTGAGCCGCGACCGCCGCGGTGTTCGTGCGGGAACACTCGCCCCTGACCGGCTCGACGCCATCGTGCGCGCCGGAGCCACGCGGGTACTCGACCGCGCGTGGAACGAATCGACTGGGTATTGCCGACCGAACCGCCGCAGTTACCCGCATCTGTGGCTGTGGGATTCCTGCTTTCACGCCATCGCCTGGTTCGCACTCGGCGATCCGCGAGGAACGCGAGAACTCGAGGCGGTGTTCGTGGGCCAGTTGCCTGACGGATTCGTGCCACACATGCGGTACGGCCGTCGCACCTATCCTCGCGGTCCGCTCAAGGGTGTGTCGTCGTTCACCCAGCCACCTGTCTACGCGCGTGCCCTGAAAGCAGGAGCGGACGCCGGCTTCCCGCCGTCCGATCAATTGCTTGATAACGCGCAGCGTGCACTCGCCGCACTGTGGCGCGACCGGCTGCGCGACGGACTGCTGGTCATCGTGCATCCGTGGGAAGCAGGTACCGACGACTCACCACGATGGGACAGCTGGATCGGCTCGAGTGTGTGGAACCGTCGCGTCTGGACGGCGTTTGACCGGGCCCTGTTGAAACGCACGGTTTTCAGTCCGTCGGGCCAGGCGATCGACAATCCCGATTTCGTCGTCGCGCCAGCGTCGTTCAACGCGATCGCTGCAGACGCGGCAACGACGCTGGGCGAGTTGATCGGCGACAGCGACTGGATCGCGCGCGGCCGCACGCTCGCCGCCACCCTTGACGAAGCTGCTTGGGACCGCCGCGAAGGGCTGTGGTCGGACGTCGCGTTCGAGGGCGGCGGCGCCAGCGTGCGGGTTCCCACGATGGACGCGGCGCTGCCCGCAATGTGCACCCCCGATCCGGCGAAGGCTGCAGCGGCATTGCGCCAACTCACGGATCCGGGGCGGTTCGGCGCGCCATACGGTCCGCGCTTCGTGCCTTCGTGGGATCCCGCCTACAACCCGGTGCAGTACTGGCGCGGACCAGCCTGGCCGCAGCTGAACTACCTAGCTGCCTACTCGGCACGCGCATGTGGCGACGAGGTGCTGGCGGCGGAGATCGGGCGGCTCACGAAACACGCCTGCTTGCGGGCCAAGTTCGCGGAGTACTGGAATCCGGAGAGTGGGCGGGGTCTGGGCGCGCATCCCCAGACCTGGGCTGCGGTAGCGGCCGCGATGTAGATCGTCAGGCTGCGGGTTCGGGCGCGCCCGCATCACCAAGACCGAACCGAGCGAGCTCGAGGTCGGTACATCCGGTGTCGCCAGGCAGAGCTCGCGCACTGATCTTGACCGGCCCAGGCGCAAAGCTGATGACGGTGGTCCAGCCACCAGCCGCGGGCGCCACACACGCCTGCGCGTTGCTGTCGACGTGCCAGTACGCCGACCACCGAAGACGCACGAACGTCACCCCGCCCTTAGGTGCGTTCATCGTAAAGCTGCTCGCCGTAAGCGAGGTCATCGTGGCCGCACCGCTCGCAAGTGGCGCGGCATCGACGACGGCCCAGATGTGCCATTGATTGTCGGTGTACACCAAGCGCAGGTACGCAGGTGGATGCTTGAGCAACGCCTTCTCCGCTTGGCCGCCCTGGTCAAGTGGCGCGTCTGGCAGCGCGACAAAGCGCACCGCGTTGTCGAACAGCCACGTGTGATACGCCGCCGCCGTCAGCGGTGCGTACAGCAAGGCATTGCGCGACAGGTCGATCTGGCGGTCCCAGCCGCGCGCCAACGGCACCTTCTCGGCAACGTACTTCGCTTCCCAATGATCGCGAGTGAACGGGATCTCGACGCGTCCGAGTGGCTGCTGATTTTCGGTGAGGAAACTCAGCATGCCCTGGTAGTACTGGGGTTTCGTCGACGGATCGTCGGCAGCTGACGAGATCGCTCCGATGATGGGCAGCAGTTGGAAGATCAGCAGCGGAACCGCGACGAGCAACAGCGCGAGCTTGCGGCGCGCACGCAACAACACGAATGCAGCGGCCGGACCGATCACGATTCCGGCGAGCCGCGTGATGTTGCCGCCGACCGGGTTCGGCACAAAGAACAGCACAATGCAGGTCGCGCCGTATATCCACAGCATGCGCCGCACGATCTGCTCGTACAGGGGCGCGACGGCCAGACCGATCGCGACGATTGCCAGCTGGCCGATAAATCCCGTCAGCGGAAACGGGAAAATGCCGCCGTCACCTGCGACGAACGTGATCGCCAGGCCGACGAATGCCCCGGCGAAGGGTGCCGCCCGACGCCAGCCCAGAGTCGGCGCCCACGCAACGGCGACTAATAGCAGGAACGCCGCGCCCAGCGGGCTGAACAAGGACGCGATCACTGCCGCGATAGCCCCAAGCCAGCCGTGCCGGGCCCGGATCGCGAGCACCGCGGCCAGGCCTGCTGTTACTGCGCACGCAAACGGCGCACGGCCGACGATCAGGTCGCCGACCACGAACACCGCGAACCACAATCTCGCGACCACGGCAGGCCAGTTGTCGGCGCGCCCGATGAGGCGGCCAAAGAGCGCCGTCGACGCGGTGCAGGCGATCGCGGTTGCCGGCACGGTGCCCAGCGCCCAGCCGACGGCGGGAAACAACACGCTGTACCCGAGTAGCGCATGGCCGCCGTACCAGTTGACGTCCCAGATCAAGAAGCCGTGGGCGCCGAACATGAACGCGCGGTAGTCCTGGGCCGGATAGTCGCCACCGCGGAAGCCCACGACGGCGACCACCGCACAAAGGAGTGCCGTCACGAGGGCCGCGTGCCTGCCCAGCCACCAGATCGTGCGGCTCGTCCGGGGCAGCTCGATGAGCTCGGGTATGGGCGCGTCGAGCGTGATCACCCGCAGGCCGTCGCGAGCTACGTCCTCCGCAGGTTCCGGGGCCGCGGCGCCTTCTCTGGCGGTGTTCGTGGGCAGACCGGCCACCTCCATGGCTCCAAGCATGCCATCCCCGTGAGTCTTTCCCGATCTGCGCGACCTGACACCAGGGATAAACCAGGGTTGCCCCGAGGACGATCAGACACCCTCGGCCGGCTTCAGCGCACCGGATATTCCGAGCCGTCCGGGCCGGACTGCCAGTAGGGTCCGGACGTGGTCTTTGACGTCAGGACAGTCCAGGGGTCCGAACTCCCTGAGTGGTACACGACCTTAGGCAGCGCCTTTTACGGGACCGCCGATCCCCAGGCGATCGCTGACTTCCGTCGCCCCCAGCTCGATCTCGCCCGCACCTGGGCGGCGTACGACGGCGATCGGATCATCGCGACGCTGCGCAGCTACGGCACCGAGTTGACCGTGCCCGGAGGCGGCTTTCTGCCGGCGGACGCCGTGACGGGTGTGACCACCATGCCCACCCACCGCCGCCGCGGCGCGCTCACCTCCCTGATGGGCGCGTCGCTGAGTAGGACTGTCGAGCGTGGTGAGCCCATCAGCATCCTGATCGCGGCCCGCTGGCCCATCTACGGTCGCTACGGCTACGGGCCAGCGACCAGCCTCGCGGAGTACTCCATCGACACGGGCATCGCTGACTTCGGCGGTCTTGGTCGCGAGGGCGTGCTGGAGTACGTCGACAAGGCCACCGGCCAGGCACTCATGCCTGCGCTGTTCGACCGGTTCCGGCGCGCACAACCGGGTGCGATCACCCGCGACAGCGTCGACTTTCATCGCGAGTTTGGCAAACCCACAGTGCCGGGTTGGCCGCAGTGGGTCGGCTGGGTCGTCGTCCATCGACCCGAGCCGGGCGCCGACATCGACGGCTTGGTGCGCTATCACGTGGATGAAAAATGGGAAGGCATGCGCCCGTTCAGCGTCGCCGTCATCGATGATCTCGTGTCGACAAATACCGATGCGTATGCCGCGTTGTGGAAGTTGTGCTGCGACCTCGACAACATCCGGTCGCTGACTGCCGAGAACCGCAGCGTCGACGAGTTGCTGCCCTGGATGCTGGCCGATGCCCGTGCGGTCGTGCAGACCAAACGATTCGACAACATCTGGATGCGCATCCTCGATGTCGAGCGGACGCTGTCGACGCGTCAGTACTTGATCGCGGGCTCGGTTGTCATCGAGGTTCGCGACGCGATGAACTATGCCGCTGGTCGCTATCTGCTCGAAGCAGGGCCGGACGCCGTGAGCTGCACGCGGACGACGAATGCACCCGACATCGAACTTGATGTCAGAACACTTGGCGCTGCCTATCTGGGCGGCAACTCGCTCCGGACGATGGCGGCTGCAGGCCTAGTCGTCGAGCATCGCGCCGGCGCGGTTACCTTGGCTGACACGATGTTTCGGTGGACGACCGTCCCGTGGTGCAACACGTGGTTTTAGGTGCGACGGGGTTCTGACGCTCGCCCACTACTAGCCGCGCCAGCTGAACTGCGGGTCGAATCCGAGCACCCGCTTCGCTTTGTCGATCGCCAACAACGTCGTGTGCTCAGCAACGTTCGCGCGCACCTCGACGTCCGGAAAGATCTCTGCAATGAGCTCGTGGTTCGCACGTGACATCACCGTGTCTGCAGCCGCAATGATGAAAACGTCGCAACCTCTAGGCTCGTACGCGAGTGCCTTGCGGATCGCCTGCGCGCCGTCGCGAGCGTCGATGTAGCCCCACAGGTTCCACTTGCGCAGAGTCGGATCGGCGTCGTAACTCGGGAACACGGCGTAGTCACCAGGGTCCATGACGTTGGAGAAACGCAAGCCGATCATCTTGAGGTTTGGGTCCCAGCGGCAGAACTGCCTGGCCATCTGCTCCTCGAGATGCTTGACGAGCGAGTACGTCGACTCGGGCCGCGCGGGGTACTCCTCATCGACCGGGATGTACGGCGGCGGGATATCGAACGGCAGCCCAAGCACCGTCTCGCTCGAAGCCCACACGATATTGGTGATGCCCGCGTGGCGAGCAGCAGCGAAGACGTTGTAGGTCGTTGTGCTGTTGTTCGCAAACGTCGCCGCGTTCGTCGTCAGGCCGGGCGCCGGAATCGCAGCAAGGTGAACGAGCGCATCGACTCCCCGGTAGCCGTCGTTGACCGACAGCGCCTCAACGACCTGGCCGAAGTCGGTCAGGTCGACCCGCAAGAACTCCGAGACTGGTCGTGGCGGCGGCACCCGGTCGACGTTGACGACGTCCCACCCGTGATCCACCAGGTCAGCGACGCACGCCTGACCGAGCTTCCCGCTTCCGCCGGTGACAACGACACGTGGCATGGGGCTCCTTACTCGACGTAATGTCGATAGCGTAGGACCCGGCAGCTCAGCACGACCGAGCCGAGGCGCACCCAACCCCGGCGGACCACCGACCGCGACGAACCAAGGGAGTCCGTTATGGGCAGCAAGGAAAAGGGCGGTCGCGAGATCCGCAAGCCGAAGAAGGACGCGAAGGTCAAGGGCGTCCCCGCGGGCAGCGGAGTCGTATCAGCGCAGACCCAAAAGGATAAGCCAGCTAAATAGCGCGGACGGTTCGCACGCCTCATGTTCCCCAACATCAACGTGCTCGGCGGCGAACTCGAGCCGTGCGGCAACGACCCCGTCACGGGCTTCTTCCGCGACAGCCTGTGCGCGACCGGTTCTGAGGATCTCGGCAGCCACACAGTCTGCGCGGTCATGACCGCGCCGTTCCTCGAGCACCAGCGGTCGATCGGCAACGACCTGATCACCCCGATGCCCGCATATCAATTCCCGGGCCTCGAGCCTGGGGATCGCTGGTGCGTCGTCGCCGTGCGATGGCTCGAGGCATACGAGGCCGGCGTCGCCGCACCCGTGGTACTTGCCGCCACCCATGCGCGGGCTCTTGACGTGATTCCGCTCGAGGCACTGCGCGAACACGCGGTCGACGTCCCGAGCGATCCCAGCTCGTTGGCGTGAACCTGTAGGTCTCTTGACTCTCCGTTTTCTTACCTGACGCGCTGGCCCGCTGGTGCTTTGGGCTTGGGCTCGCCGCACGTCACAATGTCGCCATGGATCCCTCATGCATCTTCTGCAAGATCGCGGCCGGCACGGCACCGGCGTATCTGGTCTACGAGGACGACACCGCGGTCGCCTTTCTCGATCTCGCGCCATTGCGGCAGGGCCACACGCTGGTGATCCCTCGTACGCACGTACCCGACGTCATGTCGGACGGCGGGGGGCAGGCGTTGATCGACATCGGTCCGGCCATTCACCACGTGAGTCGAAGGCTCGTGGACGTCTTCAACGCTGACGGGATCAGCCTGCTTCAAGCAAACGGCGCCGCGGCCGGACAGGTCGTCTTTCATCTACACGTTCACCTGGTACCCCGCCATGAAGGCGATCGGTCACCATTGCGATGGGATCGCGATGCGGAAGCGGCCGCTGTCGTCGAGCAAACCCATGCGCTGATAGCTGGGAGTTAAGCAGATGCGCAGGGTTCGTGTTGAGGCAGTCACCTTCGGCGCGGTGGTTGTCGTACTCGCGCTGGTGAGCGGCTGTTCGACAAGCAAGAAGCCTTCGGCTGCCACTGGTACCCCGACAACAGGCCCAACCACTGCAACGACCACAGCTGCTGCATCGGCCGCACCGACAGCTTCCGCCGCGGAGATCCGCGCTGAGTACCTGGCCGCAATCGCGCCCGTGGACAAGCTCCGCGACGAATACGAAGCATCGAAGGGAACGCCGGCCCGGGCGTCGATCGCAGCACCGTTCGCCGCATCGCTACGGACTTTCGACGCTGTTGTCGCCAAGTGGCCGACGTCCGGTCGAATCGAGACCGATCTCCAGACGATGATCAGCTACGACCAACTCGTTGCGAGCGAAGTCACAGCCAACGATCTCACCGAGTCGAACGTCAATCGGGACGACGCTGCCCATGCGACCGTTCGAGCCGATCTCGGACTTCCACCGGCGTAGTAACGACTCAACCGTCCCTACGCCATCAGGAGGCTTGCGATCAAGCGTCGGTCTGCAGGCCGTCCCACGACCAGCGGGGCATCGGTAGTCCGGCCGGCACCTCCGCGCCCTGCGGCGAGTAAACGAGCACGTCGCTGACCGCCCATTCCATGTAGGCACGGAGGGCAGCACGAAACTCGGGGTCAGCAGGCAATCCAACGTCGTCAGCTGCCTGCATGAAGCAGACGACGAATCGGCGTCCGAGATCAGTCATGTCGCCGTTTCCTGCGTGTAACTGCTGCAACGACGATTGATCGCCACATGACTGGGAGTACGTGGGCGGACCGCCCATGACCTCCGCCCAATACGCCGCGAGCCGCTCGATGTGCTGCGGATTTCCACCAGGATGAGAGAACGGGTGGTTCAGCTCGGGATCGGCGAGACAGAGCGCGTGATGCGCGTGCGCCAGCGCGATAAACGCAGACTCACCACCGGCGAACTCGAACAGCGTCGGACGTTCGTCGACATCCACCACAGCCACCGCCCCTTCTATCAAACCGGCCTCGGCTCCGACTTCTGCGCGGCCCGAGTCGCGCGCTACCAAGCAGACTTTGCGTAGTCCTTCAAGAAGCAATCGTAGAGATCGACACCTTGCTCGCCCTGCACGATCGGGTCATACACGCGCGCCGCGCCGTCGATGAGGTCGAGCGGCGCGTGGAATCCCTCGGTGGCGAGTCGGGCCTTCGTGGGATGCGGCCGCTCGTCGGTGATCCACCCGGTGTCGACGCTGGTCATCAGAATCCCCTCGGCGTACAGGTCCCGCGCACTCGTGCGCGTCAACATGTTCACCGCTGCCTTCGCCATGTTCGTGTGCGGATGCCCCGCGCCCTTGTAGATCCGGCCGAACTGACCTTCCATGGCAGACACGTTCACGACGTACTTGCGACGCGCAGTGGCCGCCGCCATTGATGCGCGCAGCCGGCTCACCAGTACGAACGGCGCGATGACGTTGCACAGCTGGACTTCGAGCAACTCGACGGGATCGACTTCGTGCACGCGCCGGGTCCAGCTGTTGACCGCATCGAGATCGGGCACCAAGCCGCCGGCGTCTATCGCGGTCTGCTCGGCGACGCGCTCAAGCGACGCCGACCCGCTGGTCAACGCCAGGGCGGTCAGCGCGTGCGGCGTGAGCTCGTGCGTCAGGTGGTGCGCACCCAGAGCGGCCGGCGCCGCACCCACGGAATACCCGAGCTCGATCAACTCCGGACGCGGACCATCCGGCAGCGGCGCACTCTCCGCCGCGATGAGCTGGGCGTATGCCCCCGGCGTCCGGCGCACCGTCTGCGCCGCGTTGTTGATGAGGATGTCGAGCGGCCCCTTTGCGGCAACCGCATCAGCGAGTTCGACGACTTGCGAGGGATCACGTAGGTCGATGCCCACGATGCTCAGGCGATGCAGCCACTGCGAGCTGTCGTGCATGTCGGTGAAGCGGCGGCCCGCATCAGTGGGAAACCGAGTGGTGATCGTCGTGTGCGCGCCATCGCGCAACAAGCGCAACGCGATGTACATGCCGATCTTCGCGCGACCGCCCGTTAGCAAGGCACGACGCCCGGTCAAGTCGGTTCTGGCGTCACGGCGGCTGCGATTGAGCGCCGCACAGTTCGGACAAAGCTGGTGGTAGAACGCGTCGACCTCGCGGTACCGCTCCTTGCAGATGTAGCAGGCCCGCGCCTTACCCAAGGTGCCGACCGTGGGCGCGGTTGTCGTTGCCGTCAGCGCCAAGCCCTGCGTCTCGTCATCGATGCGTCCCGGCGCTCCGGTCGCCGTTGCTGCCGTCACCGCTTCGTCTGCAGCGACAACGGCCGCTCGCTTCTCCTTGCGGTTGCGCTGCTTAACAGTCTTGTACAGCCGTGCGGTCGCTCGACGGACCTCGACGGCCTGCGGATGGTTGACGGGGAGCTCATCGATCTCCTCGAAAACCTCCAGCGCGATCGCCATGCGCACCGGGTCGATGCCCGACGCACGGATGGCGGACGGGTCGAGGTCGCTTGTGGGCTCGAGGTCATTTGCAGCATCAAAATCGCGCGCGACATCGACATCGCCGGAAGGATCGGCGTCGCGCACCGGTTCCTTCTCGCTGATCGTCATGAGAATCTCGCTGTTTCGTCGGGGAAGCTGCTTCGTCGGGAAAGGCTGTTGATTCGCCGTGCAAGCCTACTGGTAGGAAATCATGACAGGGGTCGGCTTTTGCGCCATGGTCTGCTCGGGCGTCATCGTCGGGTGGTCTTCCTTGTAGAAGTTCTTCCACCCGAACGGCACGCCCTTCGGTGCGGCATGCGTGACGGCATTCCAGGTCGCGATCTTGCTCGGAGTGCTGCCTTCACCGTCCATGTGGATCAGCACCGCGACATCGTTGTAGTTGGTCTTCAATGCGGCCTCGTCGCTAATCATTGAGAGCCTGAACTGGTGCAGCACGAGCAGCTTTTGCGGCAAGTGCTTCGACGCCGTCAGCTGCTCGAGCCACGCGCCAACCGCGTTGATCTGCGCGCTGGTGAGGCTGCCAATCTGTCCGAGCGGGTGCTCACCTGGTGCCAGTGCCCACTCCGGGTCGATCGCCAGACCGACGTCGGGCATCGCGAGCAGCGACGTATATAACTTTGCCTGCGACAACACATTGGCGCTGCCCGGCTGCAGATCGAGCACGACGTACAAGCCTGCTGCGGTCGCGGCCTGCACCCACGGAAGCAGTGACGCGACGCTCGACTCCCCCGAGTAGTTGCCGTCGCTACCCGCGGCTGCTTGGGCAACAGTCGCAATGATTTCAAAGGTCGGGACGACGGGCACCGTGCTCATCGGTGCGTAGACAGCGGCAAGCTGCTTGATGCGAGCAATGCTCGATGGGAGGTCCTGTGCACCAAGCACACCGAGTGCAGCGCCGCCTGGATGTCCGTACAGGGCAACCAATCGCCGTCCAGGAAAGAAGACTTGACCGCCGCCCGGCAGTTGCGTCCCGGTGCTCGCGACTGCGATGCGAGCGGCAACCGTCGCGGGCGTGCCGAACTGGGTGCCGACAGCGAGCACATTGTGCGGCGGATGTGCGGCGAGCGCAGCAATGGCGGCCGGATCGCGTCGCGGGTCGGCGCCTTGCACTGACACGACAGTTGCGCGTGCCACCTGCGCACTCGCCGACGCCATCGTCTCGACCGCGTCGGACGCCGCGTTGACACCCTTCGGTACCAGAACCGTGAGGTCGCCACCATCACTTGATGTCGCCGCCGATGTCTGTGTCGCTGTAGCAACCACGCTGACCGACGGCGCGGCTGCGGTGACATCCGCCGCGGTGCCGCCGATGGCGACGACCGTGGTGGTTCCTAATCGAGTCAGCTCCGCCGCGAACAATGCTGGTGTCGGTGTAGCGTCTGCGGGCGCTGTGCCGTTGTGATCAAGAAGCAGTAGCGGGACGTCGAGTTGCTGCGCCTCTGCCGCGCCGCTTGCGACGTCCGCGGATTCGGTGGGCGACGCCACGACCACTGTCGGCGCTGAGGTGAACAGCGCCTGACTGACCGATATCGACATCCGCGCGGGAGTCGCACCTCCTACGACCACGGTGCCATGAACACCACCGGCAACCCCGGGCAGCGGGCTCGACACGGGCGGCGACGACACCGGCGGGGACGACACCGGCGGGGCGCTCGAGACAGCACTCGCGGTAGGCGGCGACGGGGCGGGGCTGGATGGCGGGAGGCTGAACGGCTGCGGGCTGCTCACACCTGCGGGGACCGCGCTCGAGCCGCCAGGCGATTGATCAGCCTTCGACCCGTGCGAGGTCGTACAGGCACTCGCAAGAAGCACGAGGAGCCCAACTACCGCTGCAGGGGCAGTGGCGCGGCGGCAAGACATCCGACCCAGTATGCGACAAACGTCCATGCGCGCGGGCGGTTGCCCTGACTGCGGCTACCCCCTGCGGCGATCCGCACGCACCTGCGCGGCCGCCTCGACCACCGGCCAGGCCTTCTCCAAGCCGATCTCGAGTTCGGGCGCAGCGAACAAGGCCGGACCGACGCTGCTCAGCAGCTCGGCAGTCTCGGGCTCTCGCACGCGGGCCCGGCAGATCATGGGTGCACTCGCCCCCGAGTAGCGGCTGACGCCTTCGAGGAACATAACGTTGGCGAGCACCATCCAGCGGGTGTCGACGCCCACCGGGTCGGTGCTGTCCTCGTCGGAGGGATCAGGGGCGAGAAAACGGACGTCGCCGACGCCGGTGAACGCGGTCGCAGCTGCGCACATGATGCAAGGCCGGTGCGTGCTCCACAACGTGCACGACGATAAGTCGGTCTTCGTTGCGATTCTGGCCAACGCATTCATCTCAGCGTGCGCGATCGGCGTGTCCTGTAAGGGATCGTCGCCAACCGGTGCGTCATAGGCATGATTGCGTCCTTGCGCGATGATGTCCCCTCCCGCGTCGAGGATCACCGCGCCCACGGGCAAACCTCCTGCGCGTAACGCTTCATGGGCGAGTTCAAGACTTCGCCGCACGCTCACGTGAGCTTGCTGCCATTCGAGCATCACTAAAGGACCAATCGGTAGCGGACTTCGGGCAACGGGATGTCAGCAATCACCACGTCCTTGGTCACGCCATCGATCTGCCAGCCGCCGATCTCGTAGAAGCGCTGCGCCCGTTCGTTTCCCTCGAGCACCCACAAGATTGCCTCGGCGAAGCCGGCATCGCGCAGCACGTTCACGGCGGCGAGCATCAATCGCCGTCCGACGCCACTCCCCCATGCCTCAGGCAGCAAATAGATCGCGGCCAGCTCACCGATCGCACGTGGATCGCCGTCGCCCTCGCGCGCCGGGCCGATGTGTGCAAAGCCGACCACAGTGCCGTTCGCCTCGGTGGCAACTAGCGTGCCGGTGCGTGGCCAATCGGTCTGCGCGATCGTGGTTTCCCAACCCGCACGCCGTCTCTCGACGTCGAGTTGATCGAGGTAGGTGTCCGGCATTAGTCCCCTGTACGTCGCCTGCCACGAGCGCACGTGGACAGTCGCGACGCCCAGCGCGTCGTCGGCAAGTGCACGGCGAATTTCCATCGCGTCCACACTGTCTCAAGCGGGACGGCTACACGCGTGACGCAACGCCGTCAGACGAGCGACTTCGCGAGGACTACGAAGTAGAGGTCCTCGCGTTTCGGTTGGCCGAATCTCTCGTCCCCGTAAGGGAAAGGACGCATCTCACCGGTGGCCGCGTAGCCTCGCCTGCCGTACCACGCGATCAGATCCTCGCGCTGACCGATCACTGTCATCTCGATCACGTCGCAAGCCCACTCGTCACGTGCCACCCGCTCAGCTTCGGCTAAGACCTGCTTGCCGACGCCACCACCCTGCAATCCAGGTCGGACGGCGAATGTGCCGAAGTAGGAGCGGCCGCCGCGGCGTTGCTCGATGGCGCAGCACGCGATGACGGTGCCGTGCTCATCGCTGGCCAACAGCAAGCGGCTGTCGGCGGACGAGACGACCGCGGCGATCGCCTCCGCATCGGTGCGCTGCCCACCGAGCAGCTCGGCCTCCGTCGTCCACCCCGCCTTGCTGCTCTCACCTCGGTAGGCGGACTCAACAAGATCAACTACCAGCGCCACGTCCTCCGACGTGGCAGCCCGAAAGGAGGGTGGCGGCGGCACGGGCGCCATTCTGCGGCGAATTCCAAATTGAATCCAATCCGTAAGAAATCCGGGTGGAAAACTGTCACACCCCTGTGTAAGGCTGCCATTGCCTGGCAGTTGGTTTGCGCTTAGTGAAATCGGCAATGCATACTTCGCCGATAGGAAAAGGGGGTCACATGGCCACGGCAATGTCGTCCACGCGCACGGTTGATCGTGCGCTGGGCCTCCTCGCGGTCGTGTGTGACGAGGATCCGATCATGCTGTCCGACTGCGCACGGCGGGCCGGGCTGCCTGCCAGCACTGCGCTTCGCCTGCTTCGCACTCTCGAAGGCTCCGGCTTCGTCGCTCGCGGTGCAGACGGCTCGTTTCGGGCCGGTCCGCGCCTGGTACAGCTCGGCGCGAGTGCTCTTGGGCGGCAGGCGCTGGTGGCCATGGCCGAGCCGGCTCTGAAGCGCATCGTCGCCGCCACCGGCGAGTCGGCCTACCTCAGCATCGCCGGACCCTCCGACACCGCCATCTACATCGCGATGGTCGAAGGCACCCACGCCGTGCGCCACACGAGCTGGGTGGGCAAGGCGGTCCCCTCCGCCGATCTCGCAGTAGGTGACGCGTTGCGCGGTGAAGTCGGTCCACATGGGTATGTCGCCCAACGCGACCGCGTCGAGCCAGACGTGACCGCGATCGTGGCGCCGATCCGTCGACCTGGCGGTGTCGCCGGCGCGCTCAGCCTGCTTGGCCCCACCTACCGAATCGACGACGACACCATGCATGCCTACGGCCAGATCGTCACCGCCGAAGCCGACGCGCTGGCGGCCCAACTCGACGCGCCGCCACGCGCGACGGCCCACACCGCGACGACCCAAACCGCGACGACCCAAACCGCGACGACCCAAACGGAGAGGGTGGCCTCGCGATGATCCGTTTCGATTCGGTGACGAAGACATATCCCGACGGCACCGTCGCGGTCGACGACCTCAGCCTCACCGCGCCGTCCGGCAAGATCACTGTGCTCGTCGGACCGTCCGGGTGCGGCAAGACGACCAGCCTGCGAATGATCAACCGGATGATCGAGCCCACCAGCGGCCGCATCTGGATCGATGACCGCGACCACTCGACGACGTCCCCGACCGAGCTTCGGCGCGGCATCGGTTACGTCATTCAGCATGCAGGCCTGTTCCCGCACCGCACGATCGTCGACAACGTCGCCACGGTTCCGCTGCTCCTGGGAAAGAACAAGCGAGAGGCGCGCGCAAAGGCTCTCGAGCTGCTCGAGCGAGTCGGCCTGCCTTCGAGTTTCGCCAAGCGGTACCCCGCGCAGCTGTCCGGCGGCCAGCAGCAGCGCGTCGGTGTTGCCCGCGCGCTGGCCGCCGATCCGCCGGTGATGTTGATGGACGAGCCGTTCAGCGCCGTCGACCCGGTCGTGCGGGAGCAGCTGCAGAACGAGTTTCTGCGGCTGCAAGGTGAACTCAGCAAGACGATCGTCTTTGTTACCCACGACATCGACGAGGCAATCAAGCTCGGCGACCAGGTCGCCGTCATGCGGGTCGGTGGCAAACTCGCGCAGCTCGCAACACCGGCTGACCTGCTGTCCAATCCCGTCGACGATTTCGTCGCTGGCTTTGTCGGTCGCGACCGCGGCTATCGGGCGCTGGGCTTCGAACCCGTTCCCGGTCTGCAACTCGATCCCGAGACCACCGTAAGAGTCGGCTCGGACGTCAGTGCGGCAGCCGCGGTGGCGCGCGATGGCTGGGTGCTTGTCGTCGACGACCAGGACTCACCGCAGGGCTGGCTCGCCGTCGGCGACGCCGCCACCCGCGCCTCGCAGCAGATCACGCCTCCACTACTGCACCGCGGCGGCACGGTCGCAGCAGTCAATGGCACGTTCCGTTCGGTGCTCGACGCGGCCCTCTCATCGCCCACCGGTCGCGGCGTGATCGTCGACGAAGGACGACGGTTCGCCGGCACGATCACGGCCGCCAACGTGGTCCGGCTCCTCGAACAACAGCAGGCTCTCCACCAACAGTCTGTGCAGGCAGTTCCCGTGCAGGCAGTTCCGGTGCAGGGCGCGGGGGCGACTCCCCGATGATCGCGGCTTCGACGTCGGGTGCCGCCTCGTCGTCCCCTTGGCATTTCTGGGCTTACTTCACCGCGCATCGCCACCAAGATCTCAGCTGGCTTTGGGATCACGTGTGGCTCTCGGCGTTGCCCGTCGTCATTGGCCTTGCGATCGCGCTGCCGTTGGGCTGGCTCGCTAGCCGCTACAAGTGGATCTATCCGCCGATGCTGTCGATCATGGGTCTGCTCTACACGATCCCGTCGATCGCACTGTTCGTGCTGATCCCGCCGCTGCTCGGCCTGAAGGCCCTCAACCCGATTCAGGTGCCGATCGCGTTGACGATCTACTCCGTCGCGCTGCTGGTGCGCGTGGTGGCTGACGGTCTCGGCTCCGTGCCTGAAGACGTGCTTCAGGCAGCGACCGCGATGGGCTTCGGGCGGCTGCAGCGACTTTTCAAGGTTGAGCTACCGATCGCCGTGCCGGTCATTGCCGCAGGGCTTCGGGTCGCGACAGTGTCGAACGTGAGCATCGTGGCCGTCGCAGGCACGATCGGGCTGGCCAACCTCGGTCAACTCTTCACTACTGGTTTTCAGCTATCAACACCGACTGCTTACTACCCGCCGATCGTGCTCGGCATCTTGTTGTGTGTCGCTCTCGCGCTTGCGTTCGACGGCGTGATCGTGAGCGCGAACCGGCTGCTGACGCCGTGGCGCCGGGCGGTGCAGGGCCAATGATCGGCAACGTGTGGGGCTGGCTAACGACTTCCGCGCACTGGCACGGCGGCAGCGGCATGACCGCAATCGGCACCCAGATACAGGCCCACATCACGTACTCGTTCATCGCCGTTGCGATTGCGCTCGTGATCGCGCTGCCGCTTGGGCTTTTCATGGGCCACACAGGTCGGCTGCCGTTCCTCGTCAGCGCCGCAAACACCTTGCGCGCGTTGCCGACCGTCGGGGTGCTGATTTTGTTGACGGTGATGATCGCGCCGAACTTCCACGGCCGCACCGATTTCGGCTACCTCATCCCGACCGAAATTGTGCTCGTCCTGATCGCGATCCCACCGATCCTGTCGAACACGTACGCGGGCGTGCAAAACGTCGACGGCGTCGTGCGCGATGCGGCGTCCGCGATGGGCATGACCGGCTCGCAGGTGCTGTTGCAGGTCGAACTCCCGAACAGCCTGCCGCTGATCTTCTCCGGGTTGCGCAGTGCGTCACTGCAGGTCATCGCCACTGCAACCATCGCGTCCTACCTCCCTCTCGGCGGCCTCGGCAGGTTCATCTACGACGGCCTGGCCCAGCAAGATTTTCCCCAGATGATCGGTGGCGGCGTTCTCGTTGCGCTGCTGGCACTTCTCACCGATTCGGTGCTCGCGTTCATCCAGCGACACGTTGTTTCCCGCGGTGTGTCAGGCCGCTTCTCGAAGAAAGCCATGACGGCAGGCGGAGCAGCTGCTGCCGACATCGTCCAAGCGGAGGTCGCGGCGGTCTAACAAACACGGGGATCAGCAAACACGGGGATCAGAGCTTCAGCTCGACAATTCGATACGCCAACAAGGAGATCTTCCATGAATCGCAAGGTCCTACTCATCGGAGTGACTGGCATAACGCTCGCCCTCGGGCTTGCGGGTTGCAGCAGCTCCAAGAAGACGGCGAGCACGCCGAGCAGCGCTGCCCCGGCAACGTCGGCAGCCGCGACGCCGTCGTCGGCCGCACCAGCACCATCGTCGGCAGCACCGTCGTCTGCGGCTCCGTCTTCGCCCGCAGCGTCATCGGCTGCACCCGCGCCGAGCAGTGCGGCCAGCGGACCCACCATCGCGAGCCAGCTCATCCTGGGTGCGCCGCCGGAGTTCCAAACCCGCGTTGACGGTATTGCCGGGCTCGCGAAAAACTACGGCGTCACATTCAAGAGCTTCAAGCCGCTCGACGAAGCCGGCCCGGTCACCATCGCCGCGCTGAAGAACGGCCAGGTTGATGCCGCGGACATCTTCAGCACCGACCCGAGCATCGCGGCGAACAACTTCGTCGTGCTAGCCGACCCGAAGAGCAACTTCGCGGCGCAGAACATCCTCCCGCTCGTCAACAAGGCCAAGGCGACGGACGGTGTGAAGAGCACGCTGAACGCGGTCTCAGCGAAGCTGACGACGTCTGGCGTCACGGCGCTGCTCGTGCAGGTCATCACCAACAAGCAAGACCCTGACGCAGTGGCGAAGTCGTGGCTGACCAGCCAGGGGCTCGACACGAAGGGCACCGCAGCGAGCGGTTCGAAGCTCGTCGTCGGTTCGGCGAACTTCCCGGAGAATGTTCTCCTCGCCGAGATCTACGCCGAGGCGCTGAAGGACCAGGGCGCGACGGTATCGACCAAGCTCAACATCGGTAGCCGGGAGAAGTACCTGCCCGGCCTCGAGGACGGCTCGATCGACGTGCTTCCTGAGTACAACGGCGCCTTGCTCCAGTTCGTCGACAAGACGGCCACTGCGGTCAGTCCGACCGACGTCTTCGCGGCCCTCCAGACCGCCCTGCCGTCAAGTCTTGTCGTGCTGAACCAGTCGGCCGCGCAGGACAGTGACGCGATCGTCGTCACCAAGGCAACGGCCGCAAAGTACAACCTCACCTCCATTGCCGACCTCGCGAAGCCTGCTTCCTGATCGTTGGTCACCACTGAGCTGTGGCCCGGAACCGACGAGGTTCCGGGCCACAGTCATGCCAGGCGACAGTCATGCCAGGCGACAGTCATGCCAGGGGACACTCACGCCGGGTCGGTCGGCTCCCCCGGCGCTGCGCGCTGGATCGGATGCCCGCCGAGCCGGGTCGGGTCGGTCTCCCACCACGGCGTCGTGAATTCGCCTTCCGGGCCGGTGTCGCGTTCAGGATCCGCGCGGACGGCGTCGAGCTCGCGATCGATACGGACGGCGTCGAGCTGATCGACCCGGATCCAGCGCCGGATCACGATCAGCAGGAACGGCAGGTCAGCGAACTCGGCGATGAACCACAGGGCCGCGCCGGCATGCTGCTGATCGGTCAGTGCGCTGAGCCGGTGGCCATGGTGGACGCGGGTCCAGTACGCAGTCGCGACGAGATGGGTACGTAGCCGCAACACGATGCCGGGGACCGCGTCGAACAGCAGCTCGATAAATGCGATCGCCACGGTCGCTGCGAGTGCAAGGGAACTGTCGCGTTCAGCGCCGTCGCCCACCAGGCCGATCGCGATGATCAGGCCGATGCCGACCAGCGCGAACTGAAGGACGTAGTACGCCCACGAGTGCTCGAGCGTGACCATGAGCACGGGGCTGAAGAAGATGACCGACAACACCATGGGCACGACGAGCGGCCCGATTGCCGGATTCGAAGCGAGGCGCAGTAGCGCGCCGGATCTCGCGTGCAGCACCCGCGCAGCCGCTCGAGGCGAGAGGGCATCGGCGGCCAGCGCAAGCGGACGGCCGTACGCGAGCAGTACCGGAGTCGCGAGCAGGAGCGTCAACACCTGCACCGTGTACACCCACAGCAGCGTGTGCGCGTGCGCTCCAAGGCCGCCAAGCGTGATCACCAGCAAGCTGATGATGCCGGTCAACCACGCCACGCTCCGTCGCGCTGGCCACTGAAGTCCGCGCGACCGCACCCGCGCTACGCCCCAGGCGTATGCCGCGGCCAACGCCACGGACAGCACCACGGTGGGTCCATCCCACGTCCCCGACATCACACGCCAACTGTGGCCCATCGGCCGCGCACGACCCGACCCGGCCGCCGCTACGCGATCGCCGCTTACAGTGATGCTCATGACGACCATCACGGTGACGGAAGAAACAAGCGCGACCCCTGTGCAGTTCCTCGAAGCGCTGACTGACTTCGGTCCCGACAGATCGCAGGTCTGGACCAACAGCAAGCCCGAGTTCCTGGTCGTACACGACCGCGGCGACACCTGGGCCGACGTCACCGAAGGCTCGAAGGCAGCCGGTGCGGTGTGGGAACGGCTGCGTTACGACTGGTCGAATCCAACGGATATCGTCCTGACGACAACGGACAGCAACATCTGGGGCCGCGGCAGCGGCCACCGTTACACACTGACTCAAACCGCGGACGGCTCGACGTCGGTACGGACGGTGGTCGTGCGCAACGGCATCAGCCTCAAAGGTCGAATGATCGGCGCGCTGCTGGCGCCTGTTGGGACGAGATTCATCCGCAAGAACCTCCGCGCGACACTGCGCGCAATCGAGGCTCGATACGCGAAGCCGGGCCCGAAGTCGACCTAGATATCGATGCGCAGACTGACGACGCCACTCATGTCCAGCCAGGCCCGGCGATCCGATCGCACGAGACGCAACAGCACATCGGAACACGCAGGGCAACGCCCGACCATGCCAGGGGCGTCGGCATAGACAACGATCTCTGCAACAACGCCGGCGTGACTGCACCCTGCACATTCGAAGACGGCAACACTCACATCGACCGCGAACAGCTCACCTAGCGCGCCCGCCATCGTGTTGCCGTCAAGGGCAACGCTCATCCAGTGCTCCCTCCACTTGGTCCGAACCGCTCGGTTTTCACTCGGTGCGCGTTGTGGCCTGCGGCAACGAGCAGATCGGCGATCGTTTCGACGAAGCCCGTCGGACCACACACAAAGACAGCAGGTCGCAGTGCAGCGCTGTAGCCGAACTCTTCAAGGAAGGCCGCGTCGATGCGACCGACCGGCCGCGCGAAGCCGACTGGCGCCTGACGCGTGTACGCGTAGTACACCTCAAGCAGCGGATCAGCTCGCAGCCGATCGAGTTCCGGCCCGTACAGCACGGACGCCGGATCACGAACCGAGTAGAGGAGCCGAAACGGAGCCGCCGAACCCAGTCGCGCGCGCGTACGCACCATCGCCATCAACGGCACTACGCCCGAGCCACCACCAACGAGCAGCGCCGGCGAATCAACGTCGGGATCCCACACAAACCAACCACCGATCGGTCCGCGCAACTCAATCTGATCGCCGACGCGCAGCACTTGCGACAGATACGGCGACACCTCGCCGTCCGACAATCGCTCGATCGTTAGTTCTACGAGATCGCCGTCGACCGCGGACGCGATCGAGTAGGAGCGCTCGGTCGAGTAGCCGTCTGCTGCGGTCAGTCGGACGTCGACGTGCTGGCCGGCGAGGTGGCCTGGCCAGTCCGGGATTTCAAAAACCAATGTGCGAGCGACCGCGGTCTCGTCACGAATAGAGACCAGCGTGCCGACGCGCCAGGTCAGTCTTCCGAGTACCGCTGCTCGAGCCACGGATCTCCGTAATCGTGGTAGCCCAACTGTTCCCAAAACCCGCGCTGCTCGGTGGTGCGAAAGTCGATCCCGCGCACCCACTTCGCCGACTTCCAGAGGTAGAGGTGCGGCACGAGGAGTCGCACCGGACCGCCATGTTCAGGGGTCAGGTCGGATCCGTCATAGGCGAACGCGAGCCATGCTTTCCCGTCGAGCAAGTCTCGCAAAGGCAGGTTCGTCGTGTAGCCGCCGTACGACAACACCAGCGCGTATTCAGCGTTGGTCTCGATGCCCTCAACCAGGACGTCGACGGACACACCACGCCAGGTAGTACCGAGCTTTGACCATTTCGTGACGCAATGCAGGTCGACGGTCACGTCGACGGCGGGGAGAGCGCGAAACGCTTTCCAGTCCCACGTTCGCTGCTCGCCGGTCTCGGCGACGATGCGGAACTCCCACGTGTCGGGCGTGACCCTGGGCGTCGGACCCGCCGACAGCACCGGGAAGTCGCGCACCAGATACTGGCCCGGTGGTAACGCCTGGCCGCCCTCGCGCCTGCGGCCGAAAAAGCCTGGCGACACGATTCCCGACATCGTGACCTCCCGCGGGCGTCGGTTACACCGATTAGGGAATGCTAGCCCCCGAAGGAGGCCGCAATGCTGGGGTTGCCCGACCACGTGACAGCGTGCCTGTTCGATCTCGACGGCGTGCTGACCGATACCGCTTCGGTCCATGACAAGGCCTGGACCGAGACGTTCGACGCGTTCCTTAAGACGCGCGCCGCGAGCACCGGCAAGCCGTTCGTGCCCTTCGATCCCGTCAAGGACTACGACAAGTACGTCGACGGCCTGCCGCGCGCTGACGGCGTCCGCACGTTCTTGCACAGTCGCGGTATCGAGCTCCCCGAGGGCAAGCCCGATGACGGTCCCGATGCCGAGACCATCAACGGCTTGGGTAACCGAAAGAATGCGCTCGTGCTCAAGCACATCAAGCAGGACGGCGTGAAGGTGTTCGAGGGGTCACGTCGCTATCTGCAAGCCGCGCGGGACGCCGGCTTGCGGCGCATCGTGGTCTCGTCAAGTGCGAACACCGCTGCCGTTCTCGAGGTCACCGGGCTCGGCGACTACATCGAGGGCCGTATCGACGGCGTGACGATCGAGACCGACCACTTGAAGGGAAAGCCGGCACCCGACACGTTCCTCGCTGGCGCCAAATGCGCGGGGGTCGAGCCTGGCGCCGCTGCGGTGTTCGAAGACGCACTGGCTGGCGTCGAAGCAGGGCGAGCAGGCAAGTTCGGTTGCGTCGTCGGTGTCAATCGACTCGACGCCACGCATGGCAAGCAGCTCAAGGAACACGGCGCGGATATCGTCGTGACTGACCTGGCCGAGCTGCTTGGGAAAGCGACATGATCGACCACCCGGCCTACCCCGCAGAACCGTGGCAACTACGCGAGACCCGTCTGAACCTCGAGGTAATCGCGCAGTCCGAGTCGCTGTTCGCGCTGGCCAACGGGCACATCGGCCTCCGCGGCAACCTTGACGAGGGCGAGCCGCACGGCATCCCCGGCACTTACCTCACGTCCTTCTTCGAGCTGCGGCCGTTGCCCTACGCCGAAAGCGCGTACGGGAACCCGGAGTCGAGCCAGTCGATCGTCAACGTCACGAACGGCAAGCTGATCCGGTTGCTCGTCGACGATGAACCGTTCGACGTTCGCTACGGAACCCTCGTGTCGCACGAGCGGATACTCGACTTGCGGGCCGGGACGCTCGTACGCAACGTGGAGTGGATCTCGCCAGCCGGCAAGAAGGTTCGAATTCGGTCGACGCGGCTGGTGTCGTTCACGCAGCGAGCGATCGCCGCGATCGAGTACGAGGTCGAGGCCGTCGACGACCCAATGCGCATCGTCGTGCAGTCCGAGCTAGTGGCGAACGAAGCAGTTCCCGCGCAGACCGGGGATCCGCGCGAGGCAGCCGCGATGGAGAGCCCACTCGAAGCGGTCGACCAATCGATTACCGATCAAGGCATGCTCCTGGTGCACCGCACCCGATCTAGCAAGCTCCAGATGGCCGCGGGGATGTCGAACGTGGTCGAAGGGCCGAGCAAGATCGACCTCGAATCGCACTACGCACCCGATTGGGCACGGCTGACCGCCATCAGTTCACTCCAACCCGGCGAGAAGCTGACGCTTCGCAAGTACGTGGGCTGGGGCTGGTCGAATGTTCGCAGCCAGGAGGCGTTGCGTGATCAAGTCGCCGGCGCGGTCACCATGGCGCGGCTGTCGGGCTTCGAACAACTACTCGCTGAACAACGCGCATATCTCGACGAGTTCTGGGACGGCGCCGACGTCGAGGTCGTCGGCGATGACGAGATCCAGCAGGCGGCGCGATTCGGGCTCTTCCATGTCTTGCAGGCCAGCGCGCGCAGCGAGGGTCGCGGTATCGCCGCAAAGGGTCTGACTGGGCCTGGCTACGACGGTCACACGTTCTGGGACACGGAAGCCTTCGTGCTGCCAGTACTCATCTACACAGCACCTGACGCCGCGGCCCACGCCCTGCGGTGGCGGTATTCGACGCTCGACTTGGCTAAACAGCGCGCGCAAACGCTCGGTGTTCAAGGTGCCGCCTTCCCATGGCGAACCATTCGGGGCGAGGAGTGCTCCGGATATTGGCCCGCTGGAACCGCGGCCATGCATGTAACGGCCGACATCGGCAATGCTCTCGCGCGCTACACCGAGGTAACGGGCGATCTGTCGGTCGAGATTCAAGGTGGCCTTGAGCTGCTCGCGGAATCAGCGCGACTATGGATGTCGCTCGGCAACTTCGGCCGCGACGGCAAATGGCACATCGCGGGCGTCACCGGCCCGGACGAATACACGGCGCTCGTCGACGACAACATCTACACGAATCTTGCCGCAGCGCACAATCTTGTCGCGGCCGCCGACGCTGCCGAACGCCATCTCGATCTTGCGGCCCAGTTCGGTGTCACCTCGGGTGAGATCGCAACCTGGCGGTCTGCAGCTGCGATGGTTTCGGTGCCCTACAACGAGCAGTTGCGCGTTCACGAACAGAATTACGGCTTCACGATGCTGCCTGAGTGGGACTTTGAGAAATGGAAGGACAAGTACCCGCTGCTCTTGCATGTGCCGTACTTCGAGCTGTACCGGCGGCAGGTCGTCAAGCAGGCCGATCTCGAGTTGGCTATGTGCATGTACGGCAGCGTCTTCTCCCCCGACGACAAGGCTCGCAACGTCGACTATTACGAGCAGCGGACCGTCCGCGACTCGTCGCTTTCGGCGAACGTACAAGCAGTTATCTGCGCCGAAGTCGGGCACCTGGAGCTCGCGTATGACTACGCGTCCGAGGCGGCCTTCATCGACCTGCACGACATTCACCACAACACCCGCGACGGCCTGCACATGGCGTCATTGGCTGGTGCGTGGGTGTCACTCGTCGTCGGATTCGGTGGCGCTCGCGATGAGGGCGGGAAGCTTCAGTTCAGACCGCAACTTCCGGAAGCGATCGATCGGCTCGCCGTCAACTTGCGCTGGCGAGGGTTGAAGGTGAAGGTCGACATCACCCGTGAGGAAGCGACGTACTCACTTCGTGATGGTGCCGACGCCACCCTGACCCTTTACCACGAGGGCAACGAGGTAACCGTGCAGGCAGGCACCGCCGTCTCACGACCGATCACGCCGATCACACCGTTGCTGGCGCGACCTAAACAGCCAGTGGGTCGCGAACCCGCAGCTCGCCCGCTAGCAGGCACTTCCTAGCGAAGGATTTAGACCAGGAGTCGAAGCGGTTCCTCGAGGATCGACAAGAACGCGGCCATCCACTGGGCGGCGATCGCCCCGTCAATGGGCCGGTGATCGACCGAGAGCGTGACATTCAGCTGTGTCCCGACGCGCAGCTTCTGCTTGACAACCATCGGCTGCGGTTTTGCGGCGCCGACGGCCAGGATCGCAGCTTGCGGTGGATTGATGATGGCCGCGAAGTCCGCTGTCCCGTAGACACCGAGATTGGTGATTGTCAGCGTGCCACCCTCGAGTTCTTCCTGCCGTAACGTGCCCGACCTCGCACGGCTCACCAGGTCGGTTGTGGTCGATGCAAGCTCCGAGAGTGTCATACGTTCGACACCGTGCACGACAGGCGTCACAAGACCCCGCTCAGTCGCCACGGCCACAGAGATATCTACTTGTGAATACGCGCGCACCGAATCGGCGGTCCAGACGACATTCATGGCCGGAACAAGGACGTGAGCGCGCGCGGCCGCCATCACCACGAAGTCGTTCACTGAAATCCGGACCGAGTTCTCAGCGTTGATGCGTGACCTGAGCTTGAGGAGCTTGTCGACGCGAGCGGCGCCATTGAGGTAGAAGTGAGGAGCGTCTCGAACACTTTCGGTGAGCCGTGCCGCTATCGCGCGACGGAGTCGCGTATGCGGAACGTCGACATACGCGGCGGTGGAATCCGAACGTGACAGAGGCGCGATCGCGGGCGGTGCGGACCTCATCTCGATTGCCAAGTCGACGTCGCGCCGAACGACTCGCCCACCCTGACCTGTGCCGGTCAACTGGATCAGCGAGATACCTGCATCTTTCGCGACTCGCCGAGCGAGGGGGCTGGTGAATATTCGGCCGTCGGTCTCCGCTGCACTCGTCGGCGCGATGGGCGTGCTGGAGGAAGTCGTGGCCGGTTCGGCGTGGTCGGGCATCGCGCTCTGCTCCGGCGCAGCGTCGGGTACCACTGCGAGTTCCGCAAGAAGCGCGCCGAGATTGTCGGCGGGCTCGCCGACATCGCCCAGGATCGCGATGGGTTCGCCGACGCCGACCTGGGCGCCTGGCTGCACCAACTGCTTCAGGATCACCCCGTCGACCTCGGCAGGCACGTCGACGATGGCTTTGTCCGTCTCGACAGTTGCGATCGGATCGCCCGCCCCGAAGGCAACATTCTCGGCCACTGGCCAGCCGGCCAGGATCGCGTCGACAGCGTTCGCCGCGACCTCGGGCATGCGTAGAAGCCTGGCCATTCTAGGAAATCCCGATCTCAGAAAGCCGGGCAACTACTTCCTCAGTCTTCGCGATCGCGGCACGCTCAAGAACCTTGCTGATGCTCGGAGATCCTTCTCGACCGGTCACCCGCTGTACGGGCTGATCAAGCCAGTCGAAATAGCGTCGTTGGATCTCATCAGCCAGCCACGCTCCGTAGGAAGTCCCCACGGCACCCTGCTCGGCGATGAGTACGTTGTTTGTTTTCTTGATGCTGGCGCCGATCGTCTCCCAATCGATGCTGGCGCGATCAAGCCAACGCAAATCGATCACCTCGGCGTCAACGTCGCCCAACTGTTCGACGGCATCAAGCGCGTACTGAACCATGGCCAGGTAGGAGATCACGGTTATCTGCTTGCCGACGCGGCGTACCGCGGCCTTACCTACCGGCAGGCAGTAGTCCAAGTCTTCCGCAGGACCTGCACCGGAGGACGTATAGAGATCAACGTGTTCCAGCACGACGACCGGGTCCTGACACAACAGCGCGCTGTTCATGAGACCGACGTAATCGAAGGGGGTCGACGGTGCCACGATTCGCCAACCAGGTGCTGTCGCGAAGATGCCGGCGGGATCCATCGAGTGCTGTGACCCATAGCCAGTGCCCATCGCGACTTTGATACGGAGCACGAACGGCACGGCGCCGTCGCCGCCAAACATGTGGCGTGCCTTCGCAATCTGGTTGAAGAGCTGATCTGCGGCTACCCACAGGAAGTCGGCGTACATGAACTCGACAACTGGCTTGAACCGACCATCTATCGCGATGCCCCCACCTAAGCCAGTGAAAGCGTTTTCGCTAATCGGCGTCCCGAGTACTCGATCTGGAAAGCGGTCCTTGAGGCCTTTCGTCGCGCCGTTAGTACCTCCACTGAGGCGGTGAACATCCTCGCCCATGACGACGATCGTCGGGTCAGTCTCCATCCGGCGGGTCATCACCCCCGCCACCGCGTCGATGAACTTCTGCTCAGAAATCCTGCCGACATACGAATCGCGATCGGCCACATATGCGCCGTCGAATTCGCTGAGGTCGCCGCGCACACCGACGTCCGCAAACTCCGGGTCAGGCCATTCGACCGGCCGAATTCTGCGTTGCCCTGGCTTCCCACCTTCGAGCGGCTCAAAGAGCAACTGCCCGACTTCGGCCATCGCATGCTTTGCGCCTTCGATCGCCGCGTCGATCGAGACCTGCTCCATGATCCCGCGCCGCACCAAGTGCCGACCGACCTGTTGGATCGGATCACGCCCGCGCCAATGCGCCTCTTCTTCCTTGGAGCGATATCCGAACGCGCTTCCAGGAAAAGGCCCGTTCTGATGGAAGTAGCGGTACGTAACCGCCTCGATCATCGTCGGACCAAGGCCGGCGCGCATGTGCGTCAGCGCCTCCTGAGTCGCTAGATACACCGCGAGCGGGTCCATCCCGTCGACGCGCCAACTCGAGATGCCGAATCCCGGTCCACGCGCAGAGAGACGCGGCTCGCCCGTAGCCTCATCGACATTCGTCGACACCGCGTAGCGATTGTTTTCTATGAAGAAGCAGATCGGCAGCTTCCATGCGGCCGCCAGGTTGAAGGTCTCCAGCGTCGAGCCGATATTCGCGGCGCCGTCACCGAAGTAGGTCACGGCGACGGCGTCTGTGGCCGCGTGCCGATGCGCCCACGCGAACCCGGCAGCCTGCGGTACGCCGCCGCCGACGATTGCGTTTGTGCCCATCGCCCCCGCCTGCTTCCACTGCAGGTGCATCGAGCCGCCGCGGCCATGACTCCAACCGCGCGACAAGCCGCAGATCTCAGCGAGCGTCCGTAGCAGAACGGTCTGCACGTCGTCGGACAGTTCCGCCGTCAGATCGAGGCCTTTGGGCGCAACGTGCGACAACGCCTTGGCTAAGAACTGATGGTGACCGCGATGGGAACCGTTGACGGAATCGGCGCTTGTGAGCGGCAATATTGACCCGACGGCGCCGGCCTCTTGCCCGATGCTCGAGTGCGCCGGCCCGTGGATGAGTCCTCCGCTTGCGAGCTCCAGTACGTATTCCTCGAATGTCCGGATGAGGATCAACTGGTTAAGCATCAGCGTGAGAAGCGCTGGATCGGCAGCATCCCAATCGTGCTCAGTGGCGACGAGTTCGACCCACGGCGATGCGAGATCGAGCGGCCGATGGTCCGTCATGGGGCACTCCACAAATAGGTGATTGAAGACACCTTCCCATAAGATTGGATCCATCTCTAGAGTTGCTTTGCAGATTTCAGCGTGGCAACTGGACGCTGACTGGCCAAGCTCTTAAGTTTGGATCCAATACGAGCGAGGAGTGTGGCCCGTGGCATCGCTTGGCGTGCGGCGGATCGACCACTTCGGTTGCACCGTCCCCGACCTCGACGAGGCGACGCGGTTCTTCGTCGACGTGCTCGGCCTCGAGTACCTCTACTCGTTGGGGCCTTACAGGGACGACGACGGCAACTGGATGGAACAACACCTCGGCGTGCACCCGCGTGCGACCATCCCGGAGAACCGCTTCTTCAGGTGCGGTGGGGACGTGATTCTTGAGGTCTTCCACTACACGGCGCCGGACCAACAAACCGCGATCCCCCGCAACAGCGACATCGGCGGTCACCACATCGCTTTCTACGTTGATGACCTCGACGACGCGATCGAGACTCTGCGTGAGAACGGCGTCGAAGTTCTCGGAGGTCCGACAGCGAGCAAAGGTCCGCACGAAGGACAACGATGGATCTACTTCCGGGCCCCGTGGGGGATGCAATTTGAGTTGGTTTCTTATCCCAAAGGCAAGGCGTTCGACCGCCAGCGAGGACACGCGCAGCCATGACATCGCCCCCAGTTGTCGAGTTTCCTTCTGCAGCCACCAGCCAGCGCGTCGCTGACCACCTTCGCGCGGCAATCCTGGCTGGCGATATCGGCCCAGGCGAGCGGATACGTCAAGAGGACGTCGCCCAGCGACTCGGGGCAAGTCGGCTACCGGTACGCGAAGCGCTTCGAATGCTGGAGGCAGAAGGACTCATCGAGAGCGAGACGAACAAGGGGGCTCGGGTTCCACGCCTAGGCATGCACGAACTCGACGTCATCTACCAAATGCGTGAACGACTCGAGCCCGTAGCCCTCAGCGAGAGCATTCCCCACTTGAGCGATACGGACCTGGCCCGGTTGACGTCTCTCCAAGACGAGATCGAGGCGGATACCGACGTCAGCCGGTTTGTGGAGCTGGACCGGGAGCTTCACATGCTCACCTACGCCGGTTGCCAGATCGAGCAACTCTCGGCGATGGTTCGCAGGTTGTGGAACTCGACCCAGTACTACCGGCGCGCGTTCGTCACGCTCAGTGGGCCTGACCGGATGTGGGTGATTAACGCGGAGCACCGGCTCTTGCTGGATGCGATTGCGCGTCGCGACACCACCGACGCCGAGCGCTGCCTGGGCGGTCACATCCGGCGAACACGCATCGAGTTGGCTCGGCATCCCGATGTCTTCTTGGGGCTTGAATAGAACACCCCTTATTGCGTCAGCTGGCGTGGTTCTTGAGGCTCGCCGCCACGCGGCGATGGGCTTGCCAGATTTCTTCGGGGAGGCCGTCGAATCGAGCCAAGTGCGCCTCGCGGAACTCCATCTCTTGCCGCCAGCGGTCGACGTCGATGCTGAGCACTGCATCGAGGTCAGCGTTATCGATGACGAGGCCGTCGAGGTCGAGCTCGGACTTGATTGGCAAGATCCCGACAGGGCTTGCAACCCCTTCGACTTCGCCGTTCTTGAGGTCGATCAGCCACAACAGTGCACGCAGGTTGTCGCGATACCCGGGCCACCGAAAGTGCCCGTCTGATGGGTCGCGCTGAAACCAGTTGACGTGCGCGAAGAGGGGCTTCTCACGAGCTGCACCGATGATGTCGAGCCAATGCTGGGCGTAGGCGCCTTCGGGGTAGGCCATGAAGGGCCGCATCGACATCGGGTCGTAGCGCAATTGGCCGTCGACGCCCTCGGCTGCGGCCGTTGCTTCTGCACCAAGAGTGAGTCCGTCGTAGACGCCTTCGGCGACGTCGCTGATGGCCCTCACCAGCGGTTCGCGATCGCGGGTGCGACCGCCAAAGATGATCGCGTCGATCGGCACGCCGTTGGGCTCGGCGAAGTCGGCAGCCACGTTCGACACGTTGGCCAGCGTTGTGGTGAAGCGGCTATTCGGGTGCGCCCACGGCTGCGCCCTCGCAGCACCTTCACGCTCGGCGATCGGGGTCCCTGTCCAGTCCAGCCAACCGTCGACATCGGCCGGCGGTTCGGGCGTCCGGCCTTCCCACCAGACCTCATGCGTCGTCTCGTTGTAGGCGACGTTGGTGAAGATCGCACCCGTGCCCGCCGCTGTTGCCCCAAGCGCCGTTGGATTCGTTTGCTCGTTGGTGTCCTTGGCGACACCGAACACGCCAAACTCCGGATTGATCGCGTGGATACGACCGTCTTCCGGGTCGACCCACATCCAAGCGATGTCGTCGCCGTAGAACTCGACGTAGTAGCGATCGCCGAGCGCGTCGGGTGCGAGTGTCATCGCGAGGTTGGTCTTGCCGGACGCGCTGGGAAAGCCTCCGCAGATGTGGTATTTGCGCCCGGTCTGTTTGTCCGTAATGCCGAGCAACATGAATTGCTCCGCCAGGAACCCGCGCGTTGCCCAGCCGTCGTAGGCAGCTTGGCGCAGGCCATGCGCGATCTTGCCGAGCAGCGCATTACCGCCGTAAGACGAGCCGAAGTGCAGGATCGTGCGTTCATCAGCGAACGTGACGAAATAGCGCTGATCATCGGGCGTGCCCTGGCCGAGACTTTCCAAGTCGCCCGTCACGTGCACCGCGCGCACAAACATCGCTGGATCGGCAAGGTTGTCGATGTATGCGACACCGACACGGGCCATCCGGATCATGTGCAAGGCGACTGTGCGCGAGTCGGTCAGCTCGACACCAGCCGCATAAGGCGCCAGCGGTGAGCCTGGGGGCGCCATCAAATACGGCACGACATACATCGTCTTGCCGACCGAGGCCCCACGCATCCGCTCCTCAAGAATCGGATGCATTTCAGCTGCATGCCGCCAGTTGTTGTAAACGCCCTTGTCGCTCGGCTCGCTGGTCGCCACGATCGTGCGCTCTTCGGAGCGTGCGGTGTCTTTGATATAGCTGCGGGAGTAGTAGGTACCGTCACCGACCGGCAAGATCTCACCAGCGTCGAGCGACTCCTGAATGAGTCGTGCGTCATCCGATGCATCAACGACATCTACTCGCTCTGCACCGGTCAGTTCCGCCCAGTGCCGGACGTAATCGCGCACGTGACCGTTCTTCAGCCCAGCACGATCAAGCGCGCCCTCAACGTCAACCACACGAGCCGCCCCACCCGCAATTAGCCATCAGAACAATGTGTCGTACGTACGCGCGCACCGCTACATGAGGTGGGTCACAACAAAGGCATTTGTTGCGCGACACAACGTTTACGTCGATCGCTTCTCGCCACGGAGCGCGTCGCGCGCCCATTCGAGCTCGCGCGTGACGTAGTCGGTGATGTCGCCGGTCTTGAGGTGTGCCGGGAGGACGTCCCAGGTGTAGGTCTCGATCTCGAGGTGGTCTGACACCGGGGACGTCTTGTGTACCTGAAGAGCAGCCGCTATGCCGTCACGAGTCGTGCCAAACGAGCCCAGGTCGTCAAGGAAGACGGGGAGGTGGAAATGCGTGCGCCACTCGCGATTGCCGCCCGGCGACAGCTTCCATGCGTCGATGGCATCGATCAGGTTAAGAAACTTGGTTGTGGTGCCATCACGAAGTTCGGTTGTCTGGCTGAGATAAATCGTGTTGGTAAAAGGCTCGAGATCGTTCACGACCTCCGCGTCCACCTTGGGTATTCGCAATGCGGCAGCAGCCTGAAGCTTGAACACCGGGATGCTGGCCTGCTCAAGGAGCTTGAGCGAGTCTGTGATGTTCTCGAAGGCCACCGATTGATGACAGATATCAAAAACAACTCCGAGGTGCCGGCGTATGAGTCCGATTACTTCTGATGCGGGCTGCCCGGTCATCTCGACCAACGTGCGCGTCGCCGCAACCGAATAGACATGGTCGTTGAAGTAGTCAACGGTTTCTTGCGTGCTTTCGAGGAAACAGAATGGCTCAGGCTCCAGCGCGAGCTTCACCCTCGCGCCAGTCGTACGCTCGAGGTCGATCAGATGGGTGACTACGCGGAACAAGTTGTGTGTCAGAGCCGCGACATCATCGGGACCTGAGACGTTCGGCCGAAACGCCAACGGCGCCGACTGGATCGTCGGACTCACGCCGGACACGACAATGTCAGCAAGCACGTCAGCAACATCGCAGGTGTAGCGCACCCGGTCGTCGGTAGACCAGTCCGGTTCGTAGACATCTTCCATCACCAGGCGACCCTTGAACGGGCCGTACGGAAATGCGTTCACCGTGTAGACGTAGAGGTCCTCGGTCTTGAGAAAGTCGCGCAATCGGGCTCGCTCCACGGGGTCGGCCGCGAGTGTTGCCGCTGAGGCCGCCGACAGTCGCAGCGACACACCGAAGGGAGCGTCTGGGGAGAACCGTCGCTTCACGGCAGGCCCATATGTGTGCAGGCTCTCGCGCATCTCCTCCCAGGTATCGCCGGGATGAACCAGCGTCGAGTAGGTGAGGTGTCCTAAACGGTCGCCGAGATCCAACGCAACGCTCCCTCAGTCTCAGCTGTGCAGGCGCCTCCAATACCCCTGGTCACGTCTGCAATGCCTTCTCAATGATCGTTGCGACGCCGTCCGCCGACGGCATGACGAAATCCTCAAGCGAATCTGCGGCCGGCAGAGGTATATGCGGAGTCGTGATTCGCTGCATCGGGCCGTCCAGGTTCCAGAAACATTCGTTGGCAGCGAGGGAGCAAATCTCCGCACCCCAACCGAGTAGTTGAGGATTTTCCTCAACGGTGAACACGCGGCCGGTGCGGCTTATCGAGCCGAGGATCGTCTTCGTGTCGAGTGGTACTAACGAGCGGACGTCGATCACCTCGGCATTGATGCCGCGCTCTGCAAGCTGTGCAGCGGCCTCAAGAGCGCGCGGAACCATCAGACCCAACGCCAGGATCGTGGCGTCTTCTCCCGGCCGCCGGATTGCTGCGGTGCCGAGCGAGTCGACGATATCGCCGTCCGGTACCTCGCCCTTGCTCGAGTACAGGCCCTTATGCTCAAAAAACAACACTGGATCATCGCACCGAACGGCCGCCGCCATCAGCCCGATGACGTCGCGTGGGCTCGACGGCGTCACGACCTTGAGACCAGGGACTGCCATCGCCCAGTTCTCTATCGACTGCGAGTGTTGCGCCCCGAATCGCAACCCCCCGCCGTTGCCCGTCTTAATCACCAGCGGCAAGGTAACCTGACCGCCGCTCATGTACCTGGTCTTCGCGATCTCGTTCACGACGATGTCCCAGCACACGGCGAAGAAGTCGGAGAACATAATCTCGGCGACTGGCCGGAGTCCTGTCATCGCAGCACCCATCGCGGCGCCCAGAATGGCCTGCTCCGAAATGGGCGTGTCGATGACCCTCTTCGGTCCGAATTCGTCGAGCAACCCGACAGTCGTTTTGAATACACCGCCCGCTCCGGCGACGTCCTCGCCGACAAGGACGACCCGGTCGTCTCTGCGCATCTCCTGGGCTATGCCCCGCGAGATCGCCTCACGGTAGGTCAGTTCCGCCATGTCCAACCTCCGTCCGCCCAGACGTCGGTAAAAGCACTACCAGGCAAAGGCAAGTCGCCGCCGATGGCTTCCTCCGTTGCCACGTCGACCGCAATCGCGACCTCCTTGTCGATGGCGTCGAGGTCTGCGGCGTCGACGCCAAGACGCAGCAGGCGCCCCCTATAGACGCTGATCGGGTCATACTGCAGCCACGCATCGACCTCCGCCTGCGGCCGATACTTTCCCGGATCGGCGCGCGAGTGGCCACCGTGCCGGTACGTCACAGCCTCGATCAGAGATGGGCCGTCGCCACAACGCGCTCGATCGAGTGCAGCCGTCGCGCTCAGGTAACACTCATCCGCGTCGTTGCCGTCGATAACGTGCGCAGCCAGCCCGTAGCTCGCTGCCCGGTCTGCAGCCGGGCGCGGCACCGAGGTGATGTCAGAGATCGCCGTGTATTCCATGTAAAGGTTGTTTTCGCACACGAAAACGACCGGTAGCGTGAACACGGCGGCGTAATTGAGCGCCTCATGAAACGCGCCGATATTCGTCGTCCCGTCGCCGAAGAAGCACACGGCGACCTGTCCAGTTCCGCGGTATTGCGCCGACCACGCGGCGCCGTTCGCAATCGTTAGATGCGCCCCGATGATGGCATAGGACCCCATAACCCCGTGCTCAACGCTGGTGAGGTGCATTGAGCCGCCCTTACCGCCCATCAGCCCGTTGTCACGACCCAGCAACTCGGCAAGCACCGGCGTCATCGGCACACCCCTGGCCAGGGTGTGGGCGTGTCCTCGATAGGTGGCAAACGTGTAGTCGTCGCCGCGCATTGCAGTTCCGAAGCCTGCGGCGATCGCCTCCATTCCGAGGGAGAGATGGCTGGTGCCTTTGACGAGTTGTCTCATGAAGAGGTCGTAGGCACGCTTCTCGAACTGGCGCATCTCTTGCAAGGTGCGGTACATGCCCATGCGCAACGACAACTCGATCGGCGCGTCGTCATTGCGATCTTGTCGGCCCGGCGGCAAGACGACGTCATGTTGGGAGTAGGCGTGTTCGGCCAGAGGCAGCCTCACGTCGCGTCACCCGCTGGTCGATTGTTGATGTGCGACTGGCTGTCACGCAGGGTCGGAAGATGGCCGCCGGTCGTGTAATACCGTTTACCCGCCACCAGCAACTCCTCGGCGGGAAACTTCGTGATGACCTGACAGCCGTCGGCGGTCACGACCACTTCCTCCTCGATACGTGCCGCACCCCAGCCATCGGCCGCCGGCCAGTAGGTCTCAAGGGCAAACACCATGCCCTCTTCAAGAGTCTCGGGGTGGTCGAGCGATGTCAGCCGACTGAAGATCGGCCGTTCCCAGATGCTCAGACCGACGCCGTGGCCATATTGGAGAGCGAACGCCGCCTCTTCGTCGCGGAAACCAAATGCTTGCGCCTTCGGCCAGTTGGCGACGATGTCCGCGGTCGTGACACCGGGCTTCACCATCTCGATCGATTGGTCGATGAGCTCGCGGCAGATGGTGTAGGCGTCCCTTTGCGCGCGCGATGCACTGCCTACTGCGAATGTGCGGTAGTAGCAGGTCCGATAGCCCATGTAGCTGTGCAGGATGTCGAAGAACGCCGGATCACCGGGACGGATGAGCCGATCGGAGAAGACGTGCGGGTGTGGTGAGCAACGCTCGCCGGAAATCGCGTTCACGCCCTCGACCTGCTCAGATCCCATGTCGTATAACACCTTGCTTACCAGACCGACGCACTCATTCTCACGAACGCCCGGCCGCAAGAACTCATACAACGCCTCGTACGCGCTATCGACCATCGACGCTGCTTGCGTGAGCAGCCCAATCTCGTCGCCCGTCTTGACCCGACGAGCTTCGAGAAACACTTGCTGCCCGTCGACCACTTCAATGCCCAGCGCCTGCAGCGCGAACATGACGGGAGGCTCAATGATGTCGACACCGAGCGGCGATCCGATGAGCCCGTAGTCACTCATAACCGCGTAGATCTTCGAGGCGAGATCTTCGGCGCGGCCAGCCGCCGGCGAGATGGCACCACGCAGGGTCGAGATACCTGCGCGCGCGCCGTAATTGGGATCGCGATCCTCACCGGCAAATCCGTCATCGAGCCACGGCGCGAAGAGCTGGTGGTGCCGAGCGGCAGAGCCGAAGTCCCATAGCACCGGGTCGCCACCGCGCGGCAACACAGCAAAGCGGATCATCTTGTCCATGGCCCAGGTGCCGATATGGGTCGCCGTCATGTACCTGATGTTGTGGAAGTCGAACGTCAACAGGGCGCCGAGGTCCGATTTCTCCAACTCGACCTTTAGGCGATCGAGACGCTCTCGACGAAGCCGGGCCATGTCGAGGCGGTTCTCCCAGTCGACACTGTTAGCGCCGAAGGTGGGGGACACCATGAGGACTCCTATGACTAGAGGGGCGGAGGATCACGAAGCGGGAACGGCATCGGCGGTTTTCGGTCGTGCGTCGACCTCGGCGAGGGAAGGACGCGACTCGAGGTATGCCGCTGAGGCGGCATCGCGTTCGTCTTTGAGGTAATAGGCGACCTCGACAAGCTCGAGTGCGAGGCCGTCAGGATCGCTGAAATACACCCACCGCCATCCCGCCAACGGCCCTGAATCGACGACATTCACATCGGAGTAGAACGCGACGCCTTTGCGCTCGAGCTCGGCCTTTGTCGTGCGCACATCCTCGACCTTGAAGCAGACGTGCGCGGCGCCAAGACAGTTGTTGGCGACAGGCGCAGTGCTGTGCGGCGGCCGGTTGCCGTACTCGATGAGTTCCATCGTCGAGTTCGGCCCGACCCAAAGTGAGACCTGCCGCAATGTCGCACCGGGCACTCCCACGCCCTTCTCCAGCTCGGGACCGGCGAACCACGGCGTCGGCTCGTTCGCAAACTGGAGGCCGAGCAGATCGTGGTAGAAGTAGATCGACCGATCGAGATCGGTAACGACGAGTCCGACGTGATGAACCGCCTGCAGCTTCATGAGGGTTGCACCAGTACCTTCAGTTGGTCGCCGCGCGGGCTGATCAAAACGTCGAAGCCCTTGGGCACGACGTTCTCCAAAGCGATCTGTGCTGTCACCGCTTTCGATACCGGGTACTTCCCGGATGCGATGAGTCGGATCACCCGCGGCCAATCCGTGATGAGATAACACCACGTTCCGATCAGCGAGAGCTCCTTCGCCGCCAACGCCATCGCGTCCAGCGAGGCCGGCTTCGTGTGCAGGCCGGTCTGCACAATCGACCCCAGCGCCCGCGTGTGAGTTATGCAGGTCGCGAGGCCGGGCGAAGAACCCGACGACTCGATCGCGACGTCGACACCGAGGCCGTGCGTGAGGTCGTCCAATGCACTCGCGAATCCGGCATCGGTCGGATCGATCACCGGCCCGATATCCATCTCCGCTGCGAGCGCGGCTCGGTTCGGGTTCGGCTCTGCGATAACGACGGTCGACGCTCCGATAGCACGCGCATACATCGCAGACAGGACGCCGATTGGCCCGGCGCCGGTAACGAGAACGACGTCACCACCGTGCACGCCGGCCCGGTCGACGCCGTGCGCAGCCACTGAGGCCGGCTCAACGACGGCTCCCTCAACGTCAGTTACCGAGTTCGGGAGGACGGCAAGCTGGTAGTCCTTAAGCACGGCGTATTGCGCCAGCCCGCCGGTCTCTGCACTCAGCCCGGTGCACGCGAACCGCACACACAGGTGGCCGAGCCCGCGGCGGCAGTAGTAGCAGCGTCCGCACACAATCGCCGGCATGATCGCAACGCGGTCACCGATCTGCACGTCTGTGACGTCGGATCCGATCTCGACCACGCGAGCGGAGAATTCGTGGCCTAGCACCTGCGGCAAAGTGACCCCGGTCAGGGGATGCGGGGTCGTCGGCGTGACGATCGGGCCGGCGACGTATTCGTGAAGATCTGTACCGCAAATTCCGCAGAACAGAACTTCAACGAGCACGTCATCAAAAGAATGGATCGACGGGGTGGGGAGGTCCTCGATACGGATGTCGCCCCTGCCGTGGAATCGAGCTGCGCGCACGAAGTAAGTCCTCTCGCCTAGGAAGCCGCGATGCGGGTTCCACGCACCTGGCTGTAGATGACGGCAGCGACCACGATGAGGGCGCCTTGGAAGAAGTACTGCCAGGTCTCGGTGAGGTTTAAGAAGACGATCGCATTCAGCACCTGAACGATCAGACCGGCGCCCAACAACGTGCCGACGAAGGTGCCACGACCACCGAGAAGACTGGTACCGCCGAGCACAACCGCGGTAATGCTGCTCAGCGTGTATCCGACGCCCTGCGCTGGGTCACCGATTCCAAGCTGGGCCAGCAGCACAACTGCCCCGAGTACTACGAACAGCGAACACGCCACGTAGCCCAGGATCACTGTGCGGTTAATCCGGACACCAACCCGGCGCGCCGACTCTTCGTCGGAGCCGACGGCACGCAATCGCAGGCCCCAACCGCTGTGGCGAACGAGGTACTCCATGATGACCGTCGCCACCACCAGCACCGCGAAGACGATGGGAACTGGGCCGATTCTTGTGGTGATCGCTTTCGTCACCGAACCGGAAATCGACCCGCCGGGCGCGTCCCGCATCAGAAAGCTGACTCCTTGCAGGGCGATGTATGTGGCCAACGTCGCAGCGACCGGTGTGAACTTGGCGTACCTGATGAGGCTGCCGTTGACGAGACCGGTACCCGTGGCGGCCGCAATCATTAGCACAAATCCGAGAACCATGACGACGGGAGCTTTGCCTGGGTTGAGAAAGAACGAAGCGATGACGACCAGGCACCCCGCAAGCGGACCGACCGATAGATCGATACCGCCGATCATCAACGCGATCGTCTGGCCCATCGCAATAAAGCCGAGCGCCGCACACGAGATCATGACCGACTTGATGTTGAAGTCCGACAGGTAGCGCGTGTTCTTGTGATACACGTAGGCACCGAGCAGCAGCATGACCGCCGCCAACACAACGACCGGCGCATAGTCACCCTGCAGGAAACGCCTCCACCGCGTTGAACCTGCGGCTGATCGCCGCTTCGACGTCGCCTCATGCGAGTGGCCGGTCGCCCGAACCGCTGCCTGAATCAGCCGCTGTTCGGTAATTTGCAGATCGGTCAGGGTCTCGACACACGTTCCGCGCGACATGACGATGACCCGATCGCAAAGACCCTCGAGTTCCTTTGCGTCCGATGAGGCCACCACTACAGGCACGCCACCATCGGAAACCTCACGCAAGATTCGGTAAATCTCGGCCCGCGCACCGACGTCGACGCCCTGGGTGGGCTCGTCCGCGACAAGCATCGCCGGGCGAGAGAGCAACGCCCGGGCGAGCACCACCTTTTGCTGGTTGCCGCCCGACAGGGTCGACACCGTCGCTTCTTGTGACGGGGTCTTAACGGCGAGCGCACGCAGCTCATGCCCGACGCTTTCGACCTCGGCGTGGCGTCCTAGAAGCAAGCCACGCTTGAACCGCTCCAATGCCGACACCGCGACGTTCTCGCGCACCGAGAGCGTCATCATCAGACCCTCGCTATGCCGGTCTGCTGGCATGTACGCGGAGCCAGTCCGCAAACGGTTAGCGTTATGCGTCTCCGAACCAATACGGACCTTTCCGGTAAACGGAGCCATGCCCGCGAGCGCCCGCAGCAGTGGCGTCTGGCCGTTGCCGACCACCCCGAATACACCAACGATCTCTCCACGCGCGGCCGACAGGGAGACATCGGAGAAGCCGTCGCCTGACAATCCCTCGACGGTGAGCAGCACGTCGTCATCGGGAGAGCCCGAATGCTTCGCAGGGAATGTCGAGTCGAGTTGGCGTCCGACGATAAGCGCCAGAAGTTCGTCGTCCGTGATGTCGCTGACCGCGGCCGTTCCCCGCAGCTTCCCGTCTCGCAGGACTGTAACCCGAGACGCGAGGATCCGTACCTCAGCGAGGCGGTGGGTGATGTACACGACTGCGGTGCCGCCGGCCGCCGCCGCGCGCACCCGCGTGAACAGTAGGTCGACGGCCGCTTGTCCAAGCGGTGCAGTCGGTTCGTCCAAGATCAGCAAACGCGGGCGGACGACGAGTGCCTTGGCCAACTCAAGAAGATGCCGTTGGGCGACGCTCAGGGTACTCACCCGATCATCGAGATGGGCCGAGAAACCCACGTCCCGAAGCATCTGACGCATCGATTCATCTTCGTTGCCGGCGAATTGAAGATGACGCCTGGGTACTGCGACACGAATGTTGTCGCCGACGGTCATGTCGGGGAGAACCGCCGGGTGCTGGTGCACGATCGCGATGCCGAGCTCAGTGGCAAGCGCGGGCGTGAGGCTCGAAATCGTGTCGCCACTAATCGTGATGCTGCCGCCGTCGGGCGTGGTCGCTCCAGATGCGACACCCATCAGGGTGGATTTCCCCGCTCCGTTCTCACCAAGCAGCGCATGCACCTCGCCTGCCTGCACCACAAGTGAGACGTCCGTAAGCGCGGCGACGCCCTCATAGCTCTTGCTGATACCGGTCATGACCATCGTCGGTTGAGCGACGGCCAGTGCGGTTTCCTCTGCCACGTAACGATCCTTTGTATCGGTGTAGCGGTGCGGAACCGGTCGAGCCGCGACGCTTCGTGACTCGACCGGTTCCATCACTATGGGTGCGGGCCTACTTCAGGAGCTTGGCTTGATCGGCGCCAGCCATTTCGGCTGACAGATAGACGTCGCCAGGAAGACTGCTGTCGCACGTCACCGGATGCGGCTGACCACTTACAGAGTCTTCGAATACGGGAGCATCGAAGATCTGCGAGGTGGGCTTGGTCCCGCCGGTCGCGATCGCGACGGCCCAGTCCACCGCGAGGCGAGCGTTGTCATTGCCGGTCGCAACTGTGAAGAGTTTGAAGTCCGGATTCTTCGCCTTGTTGGCTTCCCAGAAGCACGACAGCGCGTTGCCATCGGAGGTAACCAGGGCAGGGATCGAGCGATTGCTCTTGTCGAACAACGGCAATGCGCCAACGAGAGACGGGCCGAAGTCGGACACGATGACGTCGATCTTCGGGAACTTTGCAATGTCGGCAGTCAGCACCTGCTGCGTGAGCGCTGGATCCCAGTTCGTCACTTCGAACGGCTGCTGACCGATGAACTTGTACTTTCCGGTCGGGTCAAGGATCTTGTGCAGCTCGTCGCCCTCGGTGATGCCCTGACTGTTGCCCTTGGGACCTGACAAGAACAAGACGTTCCCGCCGTTGGGCAGATTCTTCAGGATCCAGTTCGCCCAGTTCTTCGCGTCGTTCGTGAAGTCAGCGCCGATCCAGATGTTGTAGTCAGTCCCTGCAGTGCCGCCGGCCGAGACGCGGTAGGGAACCGTGACGACGCCAGCTGCGAACGCGCTGTGCAGGGCAGGCAGGATCGCCGGGCCGGCGTCTGGGAACACGACCATCGCGTTGACACCCTTCGCGACCATGCCCTGGATGTCAGAGATCGCCTTCTGCGTATTCCCTTGACCGTCGGCGTAGGAGAACGCCGTCACGCTCGGGCACTTCGCAGCCTCGGCCTTCGCCGATGCCGTCGTGACAAGGCGCCAGCTGTTGCCGCCAAATCCATCGGTCAAGCCAAAGCTGATCTTCTTCGGGCCGCACCACGACGGCACACCACCTGCGGCCGTGCTCGACGCGGCGGCAGGGACGGATGCCGGAGCTGCCGGGGCACTCGATGCTGCAGCCGCCACACTCGTGGTCGCCGCTGCGGGGGCCGACGCGGCAGCGGTAGTCGCAGCCGCAGCCGGAGTCGAGGACGTAGCAGTGGCTGTCTTGCTTGAACTGCTACAGGCGCTTAATAGCAGCGCCCCAGCGCCCAAACCCACTATGAAGCGGGTGGCCAACGTCTTGTCGCTCATCTGTCGAAGCACCTTTCGTTTGCTTGCACTGATGGATAGTTCTCGTGATTTCGAAAACGTGGGTGTGTGGAACGGACGTCATGTAGCGGGTGCCACCGCACGGCTGACAAAAAGCCGGCGGAAGGCCGACCAGTTCACCGTGTAGATCGCAACCCCGATCGTGAGCGCTGCCGCCTGAACGAGTGTTTGGACGGCGAAGGTGACCCCGAGGGCCAAGACGAACTGTTGCAACTGGTTGAGGAAAAGCGCCGCGAGCGCTGACGCGATGAGATTGCCACGCCCACCGAGCAAGGAGGTGCCCCCGAGCACAACCGCCGCTACCGATGGAAGGAGGTAGCCGTCGCCTTGATAAGCCGTTGGTTTGTTGAGAATCCCTGCGAGCAGCACGCCTGCGAGGCAGTAGAGCACTTGAGCCCATACGTAGCCGCCCGCGCGATGACGCTGCACCTTTAGACCCGTCGTCCTCGCTGCAGCGGCGTTGGCACCGACTGCCTCGAAACGCCGACCGATCACCGTGCGTTTGACGGCGAGTGTCGTGATCACGGCGGCGCCGAGAGCAAAGTAGACGGAGTTCGGAATTCCGAGGGTTGTTCCACCGCAGACCGACGCGAGCAATGTGGTGGTCTGCCTTGGTGTCCCTCCAGACACGCCCAAGACGACCGAGTACAACAGCGCGTTGGTGCCGAGCGTCGCCACGATCGCGTTTAGCCCGAGGCGACCGATCAGGAAGCCGTTGAGCAATCCCGCGAGAACCGTCACGCCCAGCGCGGCGAGCACGGCTGGTAGAACCTTGGCGTTGTCGCCATACGCATCGTGAGTGACGATGACGATGGTGACTGAGATCGACCCGGCGATGGAAAGATCGATGCCGCCCTGCATGACTACGAGCGTCTGACCTAGCGCCGCGATAGCGAGCACGGCCCCGAACGGAAGGCTCCCAAGCAGCGCACCCTTGCTCACGCTGGTAGGCGCGAACAACGGGCCGGCGAGCATGAGCAGGACCAGCGCGACCACGACCGTGATCAGTCCGCGTGACGCGGCGGACCGACGGACGAATCGTTGGATGCCCTGCTCCGTCGACGTCGACGTCACCTGGCCCTCCCGCCCAGTCACATTCATGGGATAGCGGCCTTGCATGTGTTCTCGGGGACTGTACATAGACTCATCATCGTTAACAAGGGATTGACACGCCCGTAAGACGGCCGTACCCGAACTGTGATCTGTCCGAGACCGCTGGGCGACCCCAGGTCACCCGGCCGGGATGTCCTTCGGTCGGCTGAGAGCCGCCATGTCGGAGGCGCCCAAGCCGTCGTCAAGGGCGTCTCCGACAGCTCGGGCGACACTCGCAGTCACCGGCGCCGGTGACCCGACTTTCGCAGCGAGGGCGGTGATCAGTGCAAGGTCCTTATGGACCAGATTCAGGCTCATCGCGACCGGTTCGTGCTTGTCCAGAAACGCCGCCCGCTTGTACTTCACAAACGGAGCCGCGACAACACTCTCTTGGAGGACGTCGTACGCGTCTTTCCTTGTAATACCAGCGTTTTCCGCGAGCTGGAGTGCTTCGGACACCACGGCGTTGAGGCCGTGGACAACAAGATTGACCGACAGCTTCATGATCTGTCCAGATCCCGCCGACCCGACATAGATCACCTTGCGGGCGAACGTGGTGAGGACCGGTCTCAGTGCGGCGACGTCATGCTCGTCACCGCTCGCCATGACCAGAATCTGACCGGCAAGTACCGTCGGCACACTTCCCGAAACCGGGGCATCGACGAAGCCGACTCCCGCCGCCCTAAGGCCGCCGGACAGCGCCAGCGCCGCGTCGAGACCGCTCGTTCCCAGGTCGCACACCACCGCCCCTCGAAGCCACGACTTGGCCGGGATAGCGTCTAGTAACACTGCACACGTCGCGATCCCGTCTGCGAAAACGGACAACGCGACCCCGCATTCGGCGACCGCCGTCGCGGGGTCCGACGCCACCTGCGCCATCGGCCCGAGTTGGCCGGCCAGCTCAACGGCCTTGTCTGTCGTGCGGTTCCACAACACCAACTGATGACCCGACCCGACCAGTCGGGAAGCCATCGCGGCACCCATGCGCCCGGTCCCCAGGAGGGCGACCTTAGCCACGACGCGGGTCCACCAGAATCTTTCCGACGGCGGTGCCGTCGAGCAGCGGCGCGAGGCCGTCCGCGACGACGTCCGAGAGCCCGACGATGCGGTCGACCAGGACCTGCGCGAGGGGTCGCCGCGCGAGGAAGCTCAGTGCCTCCGGGATGTCCTCATCACAGATGTGCGCAACGGTCGTTTTCACGTCGACCTCGCGCAAGACCAGATCCGCAAGGTTGAAGGCCTGCGGCGTCTTGTTTAGGCCGACGAGAACAACGGACCCTCCGCGCGCCGCCAACGCGAAGGCACGCGCCGCACCGCCGACGACACCAGATGTTTCAAAGACCAGATTCGCGCCGTGTGGAACCAGGTCACGAACATCCTGCGGAGTCGCATCCCGGTCGAGGCGGAATCCCTGTGTCGCGCCGAGTTTCGCGGCCGCATCGAGCCTCTCCTGGTCGACGTCCATCACCATGACGTCGCCGTCGTGGCCAGCAAGTCCCGCACAAATGAACGAACCGATTGCACCTACACCAAGTAGCACCACCGTGTCCCCGCGACTCAGGCCCGCGCGCCGCAACGCGTGCAGGCCTACCGCAAGAGGCTGCGCTAAGGCCGCGTCTTCGTCGCTACACGACGGCGGAATCTCACGACAGATCTGCGCGGGCGCTGCGACAAACTGCGCGAGGCCTCCGTCGACACTCAAGCCGATCGTGTAATACCGCTCGCACAGGTTCGTACGGCCTCGCTCACACCACGCGCATTCGCCGCAGGAGACGCCCGCACCGCACGCGACCCGCTTGCCGACCCACGACCTCGCATCCGACGCCGCGCCGACCACAGTGCCGATGAACTCGTGGCCAAGGATCGTTGGACCGATATGGCCACTCCCAGGGTGAACCACCTCGAGCGGCACCATGATCGATGCCTTGCCGTACTCGTTCGCGTCCGTGCCGCAAAGGCCGTTATAGGTGACCTCGATCACGACCTCGCCAACTCCGGGCCTCGGCTCCGGCCGCTCTTCGATGCGTAGATCATGCTGGGCGTACAGCACCCCTGCGCGCACGTGCGGCTCCCGGTGTAAGTGGTGTTTGTCAGAGGGTTGCAGACGAGGTGACGTGCACCTTCACCTGCGACTTGTCGCTCAACACGGTGTCGATCGCGGCATCGGCGTCGGCCAGTTCAAACGACGATGTCACCAGGGCCGACAGGTCGACCTGACTTCGCGATAGGAAGCGAAGCGTTTGAGGCCAAACTCCGGGAGAGCCGATGATGCCCCGGATCTGCAGCGACTTCGACTGGATGAGACCGAGGGTCGCGGACGCTCGGCCACCGACATCGATGCCGATGTAGACCAACCGCGCTGCGTGTCCGGCAATCTCCAGTGCGCTGGCCATCGCGGCGGGCTTGCCGCTTGCTTCGAAGACAACGTCGGCGCCCCGCCCCTCGGTCAAGTCCAACACCGAGGATGCGAACGAGTCGACCGTCGGGTCGACAATCGCGACCGCCCCGAGTTTTCGAGCAAGTTCAGCGCGCTGCTGCGATGGCTCGGCGACGACGACGCGAGCACCCCGAGCAGCCGAAGCCGCGACAACCCCCAGACCGATCGGACCGGCGCCGAGTACCACAACCGTGTCGCTAGCATCAACATTGTCGGCGCGGACTGTTGCGTAGTAGCCGCAACTGAAGGGCTCCACAAGCGCGCCCTGCGTCCAACTCAGGTTATCGGGGAGGCGGTGCAACCAAGATTCCTTCGCGACGAAGAACTCCGCGGCCGCACCGCTGATGCTGAATCCGAAGTGATCGTCGCCGATGACGCACTCCCCTACGACGCGATCGCCAGGGAGCCATCGCGACACGTTTCGACCTACTCGGACGACCTCGCCAGACCACTCGTGTCCGGGAATGACCGGGTACTGAAATGGGATGATGTAGCGCCCCTGCAGGAGTTCGATGTCGGAGTGACAGACGCCTACACTGCGGCTCGCGATGAGAACTTCATCGACACCGATATCAGGGCTCGCGACGTCGTTGACCTCGTGTCGACCATCTCCGATGAACTGCAGGGCCTTCATGTGCGGTACCTCGTCAGTCAGCGGCTTGTCAGTCAGCGGCCTGCCGGCTGGCCTTCGTTCGTCGCCGGCTCGCCGTCGGAGCGTCCATCAAGGTGTGGCGTTCAGAGATAGTGAACGCCCTGGCCTCAGGTGTCAAGTCTTGGTCACGCGAGTCGACGTCATAGCCGCGCGGGTGCCGAACGCACCAGACGCCTCGCGCCGGGGCGGAGCTCAGGTTTCTGAACAGATGCGGGATCGCGGAATCGAACCCCATCGATTCACCCGCTCTGAGCGTGAAGACCTCGAAGCCAACGGTCATCTCCAGTTCACCCTCGATGAGGTAGCCATATTCGAAGCCGGCATGCTGCAGCATTCGGTTGTCGTTCGTCGAGCTACTGTGCGGCGGATAAATGACCTCGATGAAGTCGAGGTCAGACCCGGTATTGCTCGCTAGTTGTACCCAGATCACGCCACTGTCCATGACCAGTTGCGGCCGGTCGCCGCGCCGCATGACGGCAAGTCTGGCGAGGCGATCTGCCTGCGGCCAGGCGTCGGCCGGTGAGCCCATCGCCGAGCGGCTGATAGCAGAGGTCGCCGTGACGGCAACCTGCTCCTCGGCGATAACCTGCTCGAGGCTGAAGATCTCGTCGATCGAGAACCCCAACAACTGCGCCAAGGAGTACAGCGTCGCCACCGATGGCTGCGACTTACCTGTCTCCAACTGAGAAACGAAGGATGGCGACACACGTAGCTGGCGCGAGACCTCGCGCAAAGACATGCCGGACTTTTGTCGAACGTCCCGCAGTCGGGCGCCAAGGTTGACTGCGACCTCGGCCGCGCCGCCCTTCTCGTCTTCCACCGCGTCCCCTCGAGATACGTGCCGCCGCCATGTTCAGTGGAGTCTAACAGTGGCGGCTTGCCAATCAGCTTAAACAAGAACCATGCCGCCGTCGATCATGATCACCTGGCCGGTCAGATAGTCCGAGTCCGATGACGCGAGGTACAGCGCGGTGCCCACGATCTCCTCGGGTGCCGCCGCTCGACCCAAAATGATGCTCGCTGCAAAATCCGTCATGGCCTGCCCTGGTCGCTGCGAGTCGCCGATCGACATCAAGTCGTGGTCGAGCTTTGCCCAGAGCGGCGTGTCGACAACTCCGGGCGCGAATGCGTTGCATGTGATGTGGTATTCCGCCAGCCCTCTTGCGGCCGCCTGCGTGAGCGCATTAACGGCAAATTTGCTTGCGCAGTAGGGCGCGAAGCTCGGGAATCCCTGGCGCCCCGCAATCGAGGATGTGTTGACGATCTTCCCACCGCCGGTGGGAATCATTCGGCGTGCGGCCTCCTGGATTCCGAGCAGGGTTCCCATGGCGTTGACGTCCATGACAGCGTGCCAGTTCGCCTCGGTTACATCCAGCAGGTGCATCGGCTCATTGAAGCCCGCGTTGTTGAACAGCACGTCCAGCCGCCCAGCGTGATCGACGAAGACGTCGAAGGCGGCAGCGACCTCGTCACGCTTACTGACGTCGGCAACCAGTGCGAACGCTTGCAACGACTCAGACCTGATCGCCCTGGCGACGGCATCGGCAGCTCCACGCCGCACGTCGAGCACGCCGACGACTGCGCCTTCGCGCGCCAGCCCCAAGGCAAAGGCGCGCCCCATACCGCTACCCGCGCCCGTGACAATGATGGCCTTACCGTGGACCCGACCTGTCACGGCAGCCTCACTCTCGATCGGGACTCGACGGAGGGCGATGTTAACTGCTACTTGACGAGCTGTATAGATGAGCCGCACCATAGCCACGCAGCAGCCCACCGACGTGATCGCACGAGTCAGCATCGACAGAGGAGCTTGTCCCGGCATGCAGCGAAGAGCTCTGGTTGTCGGCGCCACCGGCATCGCCGGTTACAACACCTCGCAGGCATTGCTTCGAAACGGTTGGTCAGTTATCGGCCTCTCACGTCGCCCTGGCAACCCGATCGACGGCGTCGAGCATGTCCATGCTGACGTGCTTGATGCCGCCTCGGTCGAAGCCGCGCTGCGTGGCAAAGACATCAGCCACCTGTTCTTCACGACATGGTCGCGACAGCCGACAGAGGCCGACAACTGCCGTGTCAACGGCGCGATGCTCGCCAACACGCTTTCGACCCTAGGCAAAACGACTCAGCTCCAACACGCCGTCCTTGTGACAGGGCTCAAGCACTACCTCGGCCCCTTCGAGGCTTACGCGGCAGCCCCTGCCGAGACGCCGTTTCGTGAGAGCCAGGACCGCTTGCCATTCCAGAACTTCTACTACGAGCAAGAGGACATCCTCTTTGCCGAAGCAAAGGCCCAGGGATTCAGTTGGTCGGTGCACCGTCCGCACACGATGATCGGCTTTGCGCTGGGCAACGTCATGAACATGGGCGTGACGCTCGCGATCTACGGAACGATCTGCCGAGCTACCGGAGAGCCGTTCGTATTTCCGGGCAGTCCCCAGCAGTACAACGGAGTCACCGACATTACCGACGCGCGGCTGTTGGGCCGACATGCCGTGTGGTCAGCGACCGAGCCCGCAGCACGCAACCAGGCGTTCAACACCGTCAACGGAGACGTATTTAGATGGCGTCAACTCTGGCGTCACGTCGCCGAAGGGTTGGGAGTCGAAGCAGCTGAATATCCCGACGAGCCGAACCCACTCGAGGGCCGCATGGGCCACGCTGACGACATTTGGGCTCGACTGGTGAAGGAGCACAACCTCATCGACTACCGCGCCTCGGACCTCGCATCGTGGTGGCACACGGATGCCGACCTTGGCCGTACCGTGGAAACCTTCGCAGACATGTCGAAGAGCCGCGAGCTCGGGTTCCTGGACTTCCAGAACACGACCGACTCGTTCCTCGACCTATTCGATCAGCTGCGCGCCGCTCGCATCATCCCGCCGGTGAAGGACTAGTGGCTGAGCTCCCTGCAGCCGACCAAGTCCTTATAGGCCTAGGTAGATCCGCCTAACCTCTGGGTCATCGCGCAGCTGGGTGGCAGCGCCGGTCTTTACGATCCGACCTTGATCCATGACGAAACAACGAGTCGTCGTCGCGAATGTCAACTTCGCGTTTTGCTCGACAAGCAGGATAGATAGTCCCGTCGCGTGCAACCGCTGAAGCACGCTCACGATGTCGTTAACTAGCAGCGGAGACAAGCCCATAGAAGGCTCGTCGAGTACGAGGAGCCTGGGCTGCGCCATAAGTGCGCGGCCGATGGCGAGCATTTGCTGCTGTCCTCCGGAAAGGGCACCGGCCAGACGTGTTCGCATCGCCTGCAGCACAGGAAAGAGCTCGTAAACCTCGGCAAGTTGATCTTTACATCCGCGCCAGCGGCGGGTGTAAGCACCGAGTAATAGGTTCTTTTCAACAGGCAGGCCAGGAAAGATGTGCCGGCCTTCTGGGACGTAGCCGATCCCGCGCCGCACCATCTGGCTCGCGGCGAGCCGCAGCAGATCTTCGCCGCCCAGGCTCAGCATCTGCGCACGCCGAGGAACCAGCCCGAGAATGCCTCGCAGCGTTGATGTCTTGCCCGCACCGTTAGCTCCAATGATGCCGACGGACTCCCCGGCTCCTACGATGAACGAGATGCCCCGCACAGCTTGTACGCCCCCGTAGTGCACGGTCAGGTCTTCGACAACGAGCTCTGCAGGGTCGAGGCCGGGGAGGCGAGCGTCGGCATCGGTCACGGGTACGCTCACGTGTTCACCTGCGCGGGGCGCGAGCCGTTGTCGTCGCTCGAGTCGCCAAGGTACGCAGCGATGACCGCCTCGTCGTATGCAACGATCTCCGGCGTACTGTCCGCGATGACACGACCGTTCGCCAACACCGTGACCTGGTCGCAGAGCGACATCACTAGTCCCATGTTGTGCTCGATCAACACGACGGTTACGCCCGATGCGCGGACGTCCCGGACGATCTCGGCGAGTTGGTGCATCTCCTGGCCGTTGAGACCAGCGGCAGGCTCGTCCAACAGCAGAATCCTCGGTCGACGCGCCATTGCGCGGGCGATCTCTACGCGACGCTGGGTCCCGTAAGACAGCACGCCAGGCAGTGAGTCGGCAACGTCCGATAGCCCGTATATCGAGAGCAGTGCATCTGCATCCTGCCGAATCGTCGCGTCGGCCTGGATTACCCCGAGTGGCCAGAAGAAATACCTCCACGCCCATAGGGTGCGCGACTGGTCAAGCGCCACGAGGACGTTGTCGCGCACGGTGAGTCGTCCAAAAAGGCGAAGATTTTGGAACGTGCGCGCTACGCCGTGCCGAGCCAGGCGGTACGACGTGGCGCGATTCGTACGAAAGCCGAATACCTCGGTTGTACCGGCACTCGGGCTGTAAATGCCGCTGATGATGTTGAACAGCGTCGTCTTGCCTGAACCGTTCGGGCCGACGATGCCGCGTATCTGTCCGGCGGGCACGAGTAGATTCACGTCTTCAAGCGCCGTGAGACCGCGAAACCGCTTGGTCAGATGCTCGACAAGCAGCGCGGCGGACGACTCCGCAACGGCTGTGGAGCTGCCGCCATCGGTGCGACGTACTGCTTGGTACGGCGCAGCGCTGAGACGCGTTTGCCCCGCTTCGTCGGTTGGCCCGGATCGGGATTCCCTCACCGCCTTTGTTCGTCCCTTGATGGCCTGAGTGATGCTAGGAACGATCCCGACAAGCCCGGTTGGGGCGAATACCACGATCACCACGACCAGGCCGCCGTACAGAATCTGTGCATAGGCTTCGTAGTTGGAAAGTTCTTCTCGCAGCAATACGAGGAAGATCGCTCCGCCAACCGCACCAAGCAGACTAAAGCGACCGCCGATGATGAAGCCCGCCAACACGAAGAACATCGATGACAGCGAGAACGAAGCGGGACTGACGTATCGGATCAACCCCGCATACAGGATGCCCGCGATCCCGCCGAACGCACCACCGAGCACGAATGCGGTGATACGAAGATAAGGAATCTCTGCCCCGACGGATGCCGCGGCGAGGGGGTCGTCACGCATAGCGCGAAAGCGACGGCCTAGGCGCGTGTGCACCACGAATGCGGCCCAGCCCAGGCATATGGCCAGCGCCGCAATCTCGACGTAGTAATAGACATAGTCGCTCGACAGGTGCAGACCGAACAGTGGGGGAACAACCAGGCTGTTCAGGCCGTCCGCCTGCCCGGTCAGCGCGGAGTTCGTCACAATGTTCGTGAACGCGAGCGACAGCCCGAGCGTGACAATGCCGAGGTAGTGCGACTGCACTCGTAGCGCAGGAATACTGACTATGAACCCGACGAACGCGGTTGCGAACATCGCGACGACGGCCGCTCCCCAAAAGGGCCATCCGTGGGTGGTCAGGATGGCAGACCCGTACGCTCCTACACCGAAGAACGCGACCTGCGCAAGGTTGACCTGACCTGCGGCACCCATCGTCAGCGCAAGACCGAGCGCGAGAATTCCATAGATCACTGCAACGTCGGCAACGTGAATCCAGTAGACGTTTAACTCGTGCGGCAGCATGCACGCAAGCACAGCGAGCAGAACGAGACCGGCCGCCTTCCGAGTCACGCGCGGTTCACCGTGAGTTCGCCGAGTATCCCCGTCGGACGAATCATGATGGCAATCGCGAAAACCAGGAAAGTCACGGTGTCGGAGTACTGCTGGAAGTGGCCGGCGGCAAAGCTGTCGAGTATTCCGAAAGCGAGCCCACCGATCACTGCACCGTTGATGTTGCCAAAGCCGCCAAGGATCGCGGCGCAGAACCCTTTTATGCCCAGCGAAGACCCAAGCGAGGGGGCCACGTAGAGGAGCGGCGCTGCGAGGCTACCGGCAAGCGCAGCGAGCCCCGCCCCGAGCGCAAACGCCATCGCGTTACTGCGACCGACGCGGATGCCGACCGATGTTGCTGCGTCGCGATCCATGGCGACTGCCTGCATCGCCGCGCCGACCTTCGTTCGATTAAGTAGCATCCAGACGGCAACCGTAGCCATCGCACCGACACCGATGACTACGAGATCGTACGTACGGATGATGATGCCGAAGACCTGCAGCGGCCTATCCACGGGCGCGGGCACAGCTCGTCCAGTTGCCCCCCAAATCCTTGTAGCGACGGCCTCAAGCACAACACCGAACCCGAGAGTTCCAATGAGCATCAGGTCGAAATCCCTCGCTTCAAGCGGGCGGAGGATCCCCTCGATCACCAAGCCCACGACCGCGGTTGCCGCCATCGACATGATGGCGGCAACCGCGAATGGCAGCTTCGTATCCAGAAAGAACGTCGCGCTCAGGAACGCACCGATCATCGCAATCTGCCCATGCGCGAAGTTCACCAGGCCCATCGTGCGGTAGACGATGGTGAAGCCCATGCCGACTAACGCATAGACCGCCCCGAACCCGATTCCGCCTACGAGGGTCTGAAAGAAGAGCTGCATCAGATCTCCTTGCTGCTGGCGCTCGTATTAGCTAGCCGCCGATGTCAGAACTCCATTCTTGAGAATCCCGATCTGAGTCTCGTGAACACCTACACCCGTTGCATCGAAGGCAAAATCGCCAACCAGGCCCTGATACTTCACTGCGCGGATGGCGTCGTCTAGTGCCTGCCCGCCTGCGCCATTCGTCGTCTTCAGTGCCTGCAGCATGATCTCCGCACCGTCATACGCCTTGGCACCGTGAAGTTCCGGCTCCGTTCCGTACGCGGCGTCGTACGCCGCGGCGAATGCCTTTGTCTGAGCGTTCGTGTCATTGGTCAGATACGGCGTACTGCTCACGGTACCGTCTGCGTTTGCCGTGCCAGCTGTCTGTACATACACGGGCGTGCCGGCCGGAGCGCCACCGATGATGGTGGCTTTGATACCAAGTCCGCGTGCCTGCTTCGTAATGAGACCCGACTCGACCTCTTCGGCGCCGATGAACAGGGCATCAGGATTCTTCTGCCGGATGCTCGTCAGTGCCGCGCTGAAGTCCGTCTGATCCGGCGTCACGACCTGGTCGGCGATTGGCGTAACGTTTAGCGCCTTGAGCGCAGCGATGAATGCGTCATGTTCGCCTTTGCCATATGCGTCGTTGTTGGTAATCATCGCGATGTGGGTGAACTTCGCAGTAGTGACCGCATAGTTGGCCAGCGTCGTGTCATACGTTGTGCTGGTCGGGCTATTCAAGAACAGGTACGGGTCGCCGAGCTTGGGCATCGCCGGTGACTGTCCCGACGTGATGAAGGGAATCTTCGCTTGCTCGAGTATCGGTGACATCGCGATGGCATCTGCGCTCTCGGCGGGGCCGAGGACCGCGATGAAGCCCTCGCTCGCTACCTTGCGGGCGAGGTTGGTGCTGACCGTGGGATCCGCCTGGTCGTCGAACACGCTGAGTTCCACCTTGCGGCCGTTGACACCCCCGGATGCATTGGCTTGATCGACTGCCAGCTTGACGCCGTCGTATTCCCACTTGCCGAGCGAACTGCTCTGGCCACTTTGGGCATCGATAACGGCGATCTTGATCGGGTTACCGCCTGCCGCGGCCGACCCGATCGCCGCGGCACTGCTTGCAGGCGCACTGCCGGTCGGTGCGGCAGCACTGGACGCGGATGAAGTGCTCGCCGTCGCGCTGCTTCCCGCACCAGCAGGACTGCTCGTCGCGCTCGTCTTCTTGCTCGACGAGCAGCCGGAGATGACCACTATCAGGGAACAAGCGAAGGCGGCGAGCAGCGATCGGCGGCTCGTGGTGACTTTCATTGCAAGGTCCTCCTGATGAAAGCTGCGTCGGTCAGTTGGTTTGGTCGGGTGAGACCGACCCGTTCCGTGCAGGTCCGAACTCGTTGTTACTTCGTCCAGTGCGTGACATCGAGCCATGACTTCCCAGCAATCTCGCCGGCTTCGCTAAACGCTCGGTCGGCATCAAACGGTGAGTAGCTTGCTTGCATCACAGATGCGATCCCGGCGTCGCCGTCGTCCAGTACCTGTACCGCCTCGGCGAAATCCTGAGGGTGGTCGTAGATCAGCGAGCCGCGGACGGTCAGCTGCCGTTGCACAAGTTCGCGAGTCGTAATCGCGACGTCTGCGCTGCTCTGACCGATCAGCACGAGCTGGCCGCCTGGACCGACAGCGTCGAGTGCGGGTCTAAACGCAGATTGCGCTCCGGAGGTCTCAAAGACGAAGGGGTACCCGTCGAGACCGGGTTCGTGGGCACGGGCGCCGAGTTGCAGGGCTAACGCAAGACGCCCAGGGTGCGGCTCAACGACGAATGGATGGAGCCCAAGTGAGTGCAGATAGAGACACATCATGAGTCCCTGCGACCCGGCGCCGACGACCAGACACCGATCACCCTCGTGCAGACCGACGCGGCGCACTGTGGCGCGTGCGACGACGCTCGGCTCGAAGCCTGCGATGGTGGTTGACAGGGTTCCGTCCGGAACGGGCCAACAGAATTCCGCCGGCACCCTAACGCGTTCGGCCGCGATCCCCGGCTCGTTTACTCCAAGCGCTCGACGATTCGTGCACGACGACGTTTGACCCGCCTTACATGGGGCGCAATGCGAGCACGAAATGTTCGGTTCGATCACTACGACCTGGCCAGGACGACGACCACGTACCTCCGCGCCGACGGCGACAATCTCCCCGCCGCCCTCGTGGCCGACCACCCATGGGTACTCCGAGACCGGAAATGCTCCCGAATACACGCTCAGATCCGAGCCGCATAGCCCAACGGCTCGCATTTGGATGATGACATCCCCTGGGCCACACATCGGCTCGGGCAGGTCAACGATGGCAACCTTCCCCGGCCGGAGCAACGCGATCGCTTCGACGACTTCCTCCCCACAATGTACGGACTGGTCCGTACGTTATACGGGACGGGAGGGCACCAGGGAAGAGGCCGTTACGAAATTGCAACCGGTCTCACAGCTGACGAGCAGACTCAGCTCTTGAGATAGGCGAGTACGACGTCGCAGGTGAGTTGGCGTTGTCGAACCCGATGGGCTTTCGTCCCTGTGTCGTATCCGAAGACGGCCTTGAGGGATGACCGGTTCGCTACTCGAAAGAAGCACAGCGCACTGATCATCATGTGCAGTTCAAGTGCGGTGACGGCAACGGTGAACTCGCCCGTCGCGCGGCCGGCATCAAGGAACTCGGCCAACAGATCGACGGCAGAACTATTCGTCGGGACCAGTACGTCGGACTTCATCAGGAACTCGGCCTCGTGGATATTTTCAATGCTGACGAGCTTGATGAACTCCGGGTGCGACTCCTGGTAGTCAAACGTGAATTCGATGAGGCGCCGCACTGCTTCGGTCGGGGAGAGGTGCGTTAGCTCGAGGCGTCGCTCATGCTCACGGATGCCTGCATAGGCTTGCTCAAGCACTGCGATATACAGCTGTTCCTTGCCGCCGAAGTAGTAGTAGATCATCCTCTTCGTCGTGCGCGTTCGAGCCGCGATCTCATCGACGCGGGCGCCAGAGTAGCCATTGCGGGCGAACTCGGCGGTCGCGACCTCCAGGAGTTCTGCGCGCGTACGATCCGCATCGCGCTGTCGGTCGCCCGCTACTGCGATGCGTTCTTCACCCGCCATCCGGCGCGCTCCCTTCATACTGCCGCGCCAACCGACGCAATCGTAGGTGTATGGCGTTCCGGTCTACGGCGGCGGGCCAGGAGACGCCAGTGAACCCGGAAGAAACGCGTCACAGACCCTTCACGGCCGCGTAGGCGTCTAGATACGATGTAACGAACTAGTCCGTTCATAATGAAGGAACCAAGTGGCAAGTCAAGACAGCGTCCAGCCACGAGTCGTCGGCGTCTTCAACGGCCCGAATCTCAATCTCCTTGGCGTCCGTGAGCCCGAGAAGTACGGGCTTCGCACGCTGGCAGAGATCGAGCAAGCATGTCGCGACGTGGCAGCGCCGTTCGACGTGTCGATCGATTTTCGTCAAACGAATCATGAAGGCGTATTGATTGATTGGATTCAAGAGGTGCGGGAGACCGTCCGCGGTTTGGTACTGAATCCGGCTGCACTCACACATTCCTCCGTCGCGTTGATGGACGTGCTCGCGACCGTGCCGGTAAAGGTAATCGTCGTGCATCTTACGAATCTCCATCGCCGCGAGCCGTTCCGTGCGACGGACTATCCCGCCAAGGAAGCTCATGGCGTCATTGCCGGTCTTGGTCTTGGAAGCTACACGGCTGCTGTCCGCTACCTGGCCGAGGACTAGGTTGTTGTGCGGTCTTCGATCGCAACCGTCTCGGTAAGCGGCTCACTCGAGGAGAAGTTGCCCGCTATAGCCAGTGCGGGATTCGACGGAGTCGAGCTATTTGAGGCTGACCTGATCGCATCCCCGTTGCGGCCCGCCGAGATAGGCAAACTGGCGGCCGATCTCGGGTTGACGATCGAGCTGTACCAACCATTCAGAGACTTCGAAGGTCTGCCTTCGCAGCAGTTTCAACGCAACTTGCGACGAGCCGCGGCGAAGCTCAAACTGATGACCTCATTAGGCGTCGACCTGATGCTGGTGTGCTCGAATGTCAGCCCCGAAACAATCGACGATCCCGATCTCGCGGCCGAGCATCTTCATGCCCTTGGAGACCTTGCCGCTGACGCCGGAATACGGGTTGCGTACGAGGCACTCGCCTGGGGCACGCGGGTAAGGCACTACGCGGACGCCTACGAAATCGTGGTGCGAGCTGGTCACCCGGCAGTGGGGATCTGCCTCGATAGCTTCCACATCATGTCGGTGGGCGACGATCTCGCGGACATTGCGCACATCACGCCAAGCTCGCTCTTTTTCGTCCAACTTGCCGATGCTCCGCATCAGAGCATGGACGTTTTGCGCTTGAGCAGACACTACCGATGCTTCCCCGGCCAAGGCAGCCTCGACCTGGCTAGTTTTACGGCCGCCGTCGTGCGTGCTGGTTACCGAGGGCCGCTATCGCTCGAGGTCTTCAGTGACACGGTACGCGCCGGCCCTGCGGAGCAGATCGCGAGAGACGCCCGCAGATCGCTGCACTACCTAGAGGACCGCACTCGCCGTGAGCTTGACCGACTCGACATCCCCATCACCAGTCCCCCTGTACTACTCGCATCGCTCCCGCCAGTTCCGAAAGTCGACGGCGTGGCGTTCGTCGAGATTGCCGTTGCCGGGCGAATGGTGTCGAGATTCTCCGCGTGGTTGCAGCTGTTCGGGTTCGCGCTCGTCGGCGTCCACCGTTCGAAAGCAGTGCAACTGTGGGAGCAGGGCGACGTCCGGGTCATACTGAACTCGCAGGCGCAGGTCGCCGATCGGCCGTCGGTCGTCGGAATCGGTCTCAACACACCTGACATTGACGCCGCAGTGCGACGTGCGGCCGACCTTCGACTGCCCTTCGACGACCAGCACCATGCGCCAAACGAAGCTGACCTGCCATCTGTGACGACGCCGATGGGTCTGCAGCTAGTGTTTTGCGGCCTTGCTGAGCCCTACAGGTGGCGCGCAGACTTCATCGACACCGGAGATGTCCCGCGTGGTGTTGGCGCGCAGGTGGTCGACCATCTTGGTGGCACCGTGTCAGCAGATCTTTACGACGCGGAGATCTCGTTGTACCGGCTGCTACTGGGGTTGACGGCAGGGCCGATCGCCGAAATCAACCGCCCGCACGGCCAACTGCAAAGCCGGGCACTCACCAACGCCGATGCGACCCTACGAATCGCAATCTCCGCGGGAGTAGTCGGCCGCTCGTCACCCGCAGGCCTCCAACAGATCGCGCTGGGCACGCATGATGTCGTCGCAACAGCGCGTTCGCTCCGCGCAACAGGTGCTGAGATGTTGGCGATACCTGACAACTATTACGCCGACCTTGCGGCAAGGTATGACTTAATGCCGAGCCAACTCGACGAGTTGCGATCGGTCGGAGTGCTGTATGACCGAACTGAGAACGGCGAATTTCTTCATACGTACAGCGCCGCGATCGGCGGCCTCTTCTTCGAGTTTGTCCAACGGATAGGCCATTACTCGGGATTCGGTGAGGCGGATACTTCGATCCGCCTTGCGAGCCAGGAACCGAACTAGCTCGCGGCAGGCGGCCGCAAACCGTTGCACACGATGTCGACCATGCGCTGGCATGAAGCGTCGTCGAGACCGGCTTGGCGCGCAGCCATGCAGGTGCCAGATATCAGGCTCATCACTTCATCGACCGTGATGTCTGCACGTACGGCGTCGACCGCTTTGGCTCGCACGACGAGAACGTCAAGGCCGCGCTTGAGGTCGTCGACCGTTTCCGCGCATTTGGACTTGATGTCGAAACCGGCGGCGTTCATGGCGTCGAAGAGGTCGGCCTTTGCGAAGGCCTCGTTCGCGAAACGGTGCAAGAACAAGAAGAGCGCAGCCCCAGGATCGCTCGCATCACGCCGGGTCTTGGTCTCGTCCAGCAAATCTTCGAGGCGGGTAGTCACGATCGCCTCGAACAGTGCTTCTTTGGTCGGGAAGTGGCGATAGAGGGTCCCGACTCCGACGCCGGCCCGCTGGGCGACGACGTCGATCGGAACTGACAGCCCAAGGCTCGCGAACGTTGTCTCGGCGGCCTCGAGGATCCGCTCACGGTTCTTGAGCGCATCGGCGCGCATCGGTCGTGCCTCCGGCTGGTGGTTGACAAACGGAACGATCGTTCCGTATCGTCGAGCGAAACGGAGTAGACGTTCCGATTGTAGCTCGGAGATGAGGTAAACGGTGACAACGAACGAGATGGCCCTGGGAAACTTGCCGGCCTCGGCGCATGAAGAACCTGACCCCCGACGCTGGTGGTCGCTCGCGGTAATCGCGATGGCGCAGCTGATGATCGTGCTCGATGCGTCCGTGGTGATCGTGGCGTTGCCTTCGGCCCAGCGGTCTCTGCACATCTCGCTCGCCGACCGCCAATGGGTCATGAGCGCCTACACGCTCGCATTCGGCAGCCTGCTGCTCCTCGGCGGCCGCATCGCCGACTACCTCGGGCGCCGACGGATGTTCATCATCGGTCTTCTCGGATTTGGTGCCGCCTCCGCGTTGGGCGGACTCGCTCAGGATCCGGCGATGCTGTTCGGAGCACGTGCACTGCAAGGCGCCTTCGCTGCCGTGATGGCACCTGCAGCCTTGTCGCTGCTGACTGTCACCTTCACCGAAGCCCGCGAACGAGCTCGCGCGTTCGGCGTGTACGGCGCGATCGCCGGCGGCGGAGCAGCGATCGGCCTCGTCTTGGGCGGCACCTTGACCCAGCTCGCCTCGTGGCGCTGGACGCTCTTGATCAACGTGCCCATCGCACTGCTTGCAGCCGCCGCAGCTGGCCGATTCATCCGCGAAAGCCGTGCGGAGCAGCGACACAGCTACGACCTACCCGGCGCGATCACTGTCACCGGCGGCTTGTTCCTGCTCGTGTACGGCTTCACCACCGCCGGCACCGATGGCTGGGCCGCTCCGCTCACCTTGACCCTGCTCATCGGCGCCATTGCCGCACTGGCCGCGTTCGTGTTCATCGAACTGCGCACACCGCACCCGCTGCTGCCCGTTCGCGTTGTGCTCGACCGTAACCGCGGTGGCGCGTTCCTGGCGTCGCTGTTCGTCGGCAGCGCCATGCTCGGCACGTTCTTGTTCCTGACGTACTTCTTGCAAGGAACCCTCGGATACTCGGCACTAAAGACCGGCTTTGCGTTCCTGCCGTTCTCCGGCGGCATCATCATCGGTGCGGGGCTCGCCAGCCGCCTGCTGCCCCGAGTCGGCCCGCGCGTGCTCATCGTGGCCGGTGTACTGCTTGCTGCCGGCGGGTTGTTCTGGTTCACCGGACTCACCGTCGACAGTACGTACGTCGCCCACGTATTGCCGCCCGAAATCCTCGTTAGCGTGGGCATGGGACTCGCCTTCGTGCCGCTCAGCAGCACCGCGCTGGTCGGCGTCCAGGAAGAACACGCCGGCGTTGCCAGTGCGCTCGTCAACACCACCCAGCAGATCGGCGGAGCCCTAGGCACTGCCTTGCTCAACACCATCGCGGCCACCGCAACCGCCGGCTACCTCACCCATCACGGCAGTGCCACTGCTGCGACACGAAGTGCCGCGGTCCATGGCTACACCACCGCGTTCACTGTGAGCGCGGCGCTGATGGTCGCGGCCGGCGTAGTCGCGGGAACGCTTATCCGCTCCGCGCGACACCACACCCAACCCGAAGTGGTCGACGCCACCGACCTGGGAGCCAACGACCTGCTTGCATCCGAGGTGCTTGCGTAACGACGCGTCAGTCGAGGCGCGGGATCTCCCCCGCGTCTTCGTCGACATCGGCATCAAGCTCACGCGCCTCGCTCCTGTCGATGTCGAACAGGTCGTCGAGTTCCGACTCGTCGCCCTGCTCCGACTCCGTGTCGCGCAGCGAGTCGACACCATCACGGTCACGGTCGGACCTCAGTGCATCGAGCGAGATGTCGTCGTTCTCGGTCATGTCGGCTCCGTGTATTCAGCAGCAGGGTCTATTTCAGCAGCAGGGTCTATTTCAGCAGCGGGGTCTATTCAGCTGCGGGTCGAAGATGTGGTTCGAGCAGGGTCAGTTCGGGCGCGCCTAGCCGGTCGCCGGACGTGTTCGCCTGGTGCCAGTGCGGGTACAGCAGCGGCATCGCACTGACGTCATCGAGCTTGCGGCGCTCGTCGGCAGACAACGTCAGATCAGCAGACTTCAGGTTGTCGGCAAGTTGCTCGTCGGTTCGCGCGCCGACGATCACCGAGGTGACGCCAGTTCGGCCCAGCAGCCAAGCCAGCGACACTTGCGCCGCAGAAACTCCGTGTGCCTCGGCAATCTCGACCAATACATCGACCGTGTCGTACAGCTTGTCTTCGTCGTAGACCGGTGGCTCATGCCAATCCCCGAGGTGTCGGCTGCCGGCCGGCGCCTCGACACCGCGTCGGTACTTGCCCGACAGCAGCCCACCGGCAAGCGGGCTCCAGATGAGAATTCCAAGACCCTGGTCGATACTGACGGGAACCAACTCATACTCGGCGTCGCGGGCCTGGAGCGAGTAATAGATCTGCTGCGAGACGAAGCGGTGCAGCCCTCGCTGGTCGGCGATGCCGAGTGCCTTCATGAGCTGCCACCCGCTGTAATTCGACGCGCCGACGTAGCGCACCTTCCCCGATGTCACCAGGTCGTCGAGCGCCCGCAACGTTTCCTCGAGCGGCGTGTGGCCATCCCACTCGTGCACTTGGTAGAGGTCGATGTAGTCGGTACCGAGCCGGCGCAGGCTGGCCTCGCAGCCGCGGATGATGTGGTGGCGAGACAAGCCCGCGTCGTTGGGGCCATCGCCCATCGGCATTCGGACCTTGGTTGCCAGCAGCACGTCCTCACGCGCAACGGGCAACGCCTTCGCCACGATCTCCTCCGACAGACCTGACGAGTAGACGTCGGCCGTATCGATGAGATTCACCCCAGCGTCCAGCGCCATGGAGATCTGGCGACGCGCGCCGTCGACGTCCGTCGTGCCGACTGCGGAGGCCCAGCCGGTACCGCCGAAGCCCATCGTGCCGAGGGTCAGTGCGGATACCCGCAGACCTGAGTTGCCGAGTTGTCTGTAGTCCATGCACGTATTCTTGCCCCGCGACTTGCTGATCAACACCGAGGGGACCCCACATGACCGACCGACCCACGAATTGGGCCGGGAATGTCGTGTTTGGTGCAGCCCGGCTGCACCACCCGACGTCCCTTGACGAAGTGCGCCGAATCGTTGCAGCCAGCGAGCACGTGCGGGCTCTTGGCAGCGGACACTCGTTCAACCCGATCGCCGACACCGTTGGTGACCAGATCTCGCTCGCCGGGATGCCGCCGCTGTTGGACATCGATCCCGAGCGCTCGACGGTGACGGTCGGGGGCGGCGTCCGATATGGAGAGCTTGCACCGCCGCTGCATCGGGCCGGTTACGCGTTGCACAACCTAGGCTCGCTCCCCCACATCTGCATCGCCGGAGCGACCGCGACCGGCACTCACGGCTCTGGCGTGACCAACGGCAATCTCGCCACCGCAGTCCGCGCACTCGAGGTCGTGACGGCAACCGGCGACGTCGTCACTATTGAGTTCGGGGACGGCGACTTTTCCGGTTCGGTAGTGGCGCTCGGAATGCTCGGCATCGTGACCTCTGTGACCCTCGCGATCGAGCCGACGTTCACGGTCGCCCAATACGTGTACGACGACCTGTCGTTATCGCAGTTCACCGCGAACCTTGAGTCGACGATGTCGGCGGCCTACAGCGTCAGTGTCTTCACCGACTGGCGCGGTCCGGTGATGAATCAGGTGTGGATGAAACACCGCATCGACGCGTCTCAACCGGGGCACGTCTGGGGTCATGAGCGCTGGCTCGACGCACCAGCAGCCGATGGTCCACGGCACCCAGTGCCTGGTGTCGACCCGGCCGCGTGCACCGAACAACACGGCGTCCCCGGACCATGGCATGAGCGGTTGCCGCATTTTCGGCTCGACTTCACACCGAGCAGCGGTGATGAGTTGCAGTCGGAGTACTTCGTGCCTCGCGAGGCTGCAGCTGCTGCTGTCACGGCGATCAGCAGCATCGCGCATCTGGTTGCGCCCGCCTTGCAGATCTGCGAGTTGCGCACGATCGCGGCCGACGACTTGTGGCTGAGCCCCGCATATCGTCGCGACAGTTTTGCACTCCACTTCACCTGGATCAGCGACATGACCGTGGTGATCCCCGCGCTGACTGCCATCGAGGACCAGCTCGCGCCCTTCGATGCCAGACCCCATTGGGGAAAGGTGTTCCCGATGAGCTCCGACGTCGTCCGCACGCGTTACGAGCGGATACCGGACTTCAGCGCGCTCGTCGCCCGCTTCGACCCCGCCGGCAAGTTCCGCAACGAGTTCGTCGATCGGTTCATCCCTCGCTAGCGGACGGCGCGGACCAGCCTGCCTTTGGTACTGGTGTCGAACGGCGGTGGAAGGGGACGCCCGAACAATGCAGTCGCTTCGGCCATCGTCTGGACGCTCGCCTGCCAACCACACTCCGCCAACCACTGCTGTGGATCATCGGCGGCTGCCGGATGCCATAACGGGTGCGCGAGATTGTCAGTGCGCGTACTGAGGGTCGCACCGAGAACACTGCCAATACCGGACGCCGAGGAGAGCTGTGTCAGGAGTTGCGTCCGGTCGTCGTGGTTGAGGTAGACCAACAGCCCTTCCGCGACCCACACGGTGGGCTGCACCGGCGTCCATCCGGTATCGGTAAGTAGCTGCAGCCAGTCGTCTGCCACAAGATCGGCGACGACCACCCGACGACGGCATTCACTCATGAGTTCAAGGTCGTCGAGCAGCCGTTGTTTCAACGAGAACACTTCGGCGTGGTCGATCTCGAACACCGTGAGGTCGCGCGGTAGTGCTAGACGGTAAGCGCGGGCGTCGAGCCCGGCGCCGACGATGACCACCTGCCTGATGCCGTCGGCGACGGCTCGTTCGACGAGTTCGTCCAGGAATCGCGTGCGAACGGCCACCCAGCGCACGAGTCCGCGTGAGACTGCTGGGGGTGCGATGGCAGCGCCGAGAACGTGCTGCGCGAGCGGGTCGCGAAACCACGCGTCGATACGGTCACTCTCGGTCGCCCGGCAGGCGGCCACGGACAACGCGGTCGTCCCAAGTACGGACAGCGGTGGATCAGGCGGCACCAGTTGATGCTACGTGCGCCGACTCCTGGGCTAATAGCAACACTTCAAGAGCCTCGGGCCGCATCGGCCGCGCGAGCAGGTAACCCTGGCCATAGTCACACCCAAGAGAGCCGAGTTGCGTGAGCTGGCCGACGGTCTCGATCCCTTCGGCAATCACGGTCATCTTCAGCACGTGCGCCATGGCGGTCACTGCGGCCACGATCTCCCTTTCGCGGTCGTTGGTCTCGAGACGGTCGACGAAGCTGCGGTCGATCTTCAAGATGTCGACCGGGAACTGTCGCAGGTGCGCGAGTGACGAGTACCCCGTACCGAAATCATCCAGCGCAATGTGCACGCCGAGCGCCGCGATCGCTTCCAACGTCTCCCTAGCCTCGGCGGTCTCTTCGATCAGTGCGGTTTCGGTAATCTCCAGGCACAACTGGCCCGGCGCCAGACCGTTGCGATCCAATGCAACCTTCACGACCGACACGAAATCGCCACTGCGTAGTTGTCGTCCTGAGACATTCACGGCGACGCCCAACGGTTCGTGTCCAGGCCGCCCGTACCGGGGGAACAGCGACCCCCACTCGACCAGCTGCCGGCAGGCTTCGTCCAACACCCAGTTGCCGATCGGACCGATCAGACCGCGGCTCTCCGCGATCCCGATGAACTCCGCGGGAGGCACTGTGCCGCGCTCCGGGTGGTCCCAGCGAATGAGCGCTTCCATCCCCACGATGGACTGATCGTGCAGCGAGACGACAGGTTGGTATTCGAGCCGGAATTGGCCGCGCTCGAGGGCTTTGCCGAGTTCCCAGCCGACGGCGTTCCTCGCGACTGCCCGATCGCGAAGTCCGGCGTCGAAGAACTGGTAGTGATCGCGGCCACGTTCCTTCGCTTGGTACATCGCAGCGTCTGCGTCTCGAACGACGTTCTCGCACCCGGCGTACGGGTCGGTGGTGATCACGACACCGACGCTCGCCGTGATGTTCAGCTCGATGCCGTCGCTGAAGAATGGTTCGCTTACAGCACGCACCACTCGGTCGGCAACGACACGAACGTCCTCGTCGGTCGTCAACCGCTCGCAGAGCAACACAAACTCGTCACCGCCGAATCGCGCCACGGTGTCGAGCCGACGCGCTATCGCGGTCAGGCGCGCCCCGACCTCAACTAACAGCTGGTCGCCGGTGTCATGGCCGTGCGTGTCGTTGATCACCTTGAAGTGGTCGAGATCGATGAACAGCAACGCGAGCTTTCCGGGCTGGCGTTCCATACGCAGCAGGGCCTGCGTCAATCGATCGACGAGCAGCACCCTGTTCGCCAGGCCAGTCAGCGGATCGTGCACAGCCTGATGGGCGAGCTTGCTCTGTGCGAGCTTGAGCTCGGTGACCTCGCGGGTGGACGCGACGACACCGATCGGCGTCCCGTGCTCGGATTCCCGTTGCGGGGCCAGGCGAGACGCGAACCACCGCAAGTCTTCGCCGCTGCCGGTGGAGAAGTCGACCGAACAGACCTCGCCGGTGACCAGCACGCCCTTCAGTGCGGCCTCCCAGATCGCGAGGAACGCCGCATCACGGCCGAGCTCACGGTCGCTGCGTCCGAGGGCCTCGCCGGTGGGATCTTGCGTCAGACGCATCGCGGCCGCGTTCATGTACTGGTAGCACAAATCGGCGTCGTAAAGGGAGACCGCATCTGCCGAGGTATCAAGCACCGTGCGCAGTTGCGCTTCGACACGGCTCAGGTCTGCGTGCGCAAGCGCGAGGGCGTCGGCAGCGCTCATCGCCTCGTGCTCTGCATTCACGGTGCGGGTGATGTCGCGAGAGATACCGAAGGTGCCGATGATGTGACCATCGAAATCACGTAACGGCCGCTTGTTACTCGTGACCCAAGTGTCGCCGCGATCGGGCCAGGTTTCGCGTTCTTCCTTGTCCAGCATGGAGATGCCGGTCGCGATCACTCGCTGCTCGTCCGCGTACGCAGCGCTGGCATGCTCGTCGGTGAAAATGTCGAAGTCGGTGAGCCCGACAAGCTCCTGCGGCTCGCGGCCCATCATCGCAGCGAGGGTTCGGCTCACCGCGATGAATCTGCTCTGGAGATCCTTGAAGTAGATAGCCTCGGCTGCGTACTCCAGCATGTTGTGAAACGCGATCCGGTCGAGTTCGTCGCCAACCGGAAACGGCCGTTCATCAACGGGCGCGCCGGTAGCCACGAGACCCGCCGCCGAAGGCGCGGGGTCTTGGCGCTCGCTCACCCTGCTGCACCTCGCAACGTGTCATCCCGATGAGACCTTTCGTCCCTATCGACTGACACGGAGGCAGATTTAGCCAAACGGGCGGCGGGCGGCGATCAAAGGCGCATGGCGCGCACGAAAACTCAAGCGCCCACGAAGGCTCAAGCGCCCGCTCAGACGCCCCTCAGGCGTTGGTTCCCTGCGCAGCGGGCGGCGTGCTCGCCGGCGCGGTCGTGTTCAACGCGGTCGTGTTTAACACGGCCCGCGCCTCTTCGGCGTGGCCACCGCGGGCAACGATGTCGTAGCGGGTGGCCGTGAGAGTCCGCTTCGAGGCGAAATCGCGCCGGCCACCGGTCGCCGCATGGCCGACGAACCCGAAGACGGCACCCCAGACCGCACCGATGAGCAGGCCACCCAGGATCAGGCCGAGCCAAGTCGCACCGGTCGTGAACAGGCCGACGAGCAGGCCGATGAACAGCCCGAACCAGGCACCGCTCGCGGCGCCAGCGGCTGCCGCGTTGCGCTTGGTGAGGCGGCCGGTAACGCGCTCGACGGTTCGAAGGTCGGAGCCGATGATGTCGATGTTCTCGACCGGGAATCCGGAGTCGGACAGCCGATCGACGGCTTCCTGAGCTTCTTCGTACGTGCTGAAACTGGCGACCGTGTTCCAGGCCGCGTGAATCGGGTCGAGCCGGATTGTCGGATCTCCGAACGTCATCATCGTCTCCTGAATGGGTCGTATGGAGCGGTCCTACCAATTACACGCTGCTGCCCTCTCCAACGCTCGCCAGTCGCACGGCGTTCGCGGCCCTACGCACCGCATCGACGGATACCTCGACGTCGTCCGCGTCGGTCGACCAGTTGCTGACCGACACCCGCAGCACGTCCCGCCCGCGCCACCGCGAGCCCGACATCCACGCCGTCCCGTCTGCAAGCAGTTGGGCTGTGACGGCCTTGGTTCGGTCGTCGTCCTCGAAGGCGACGCAGACCTGCGTGAACACCACGTCGTTTAGCACCTGCGCGCCTTCGATGGTCTCGATGCCGGCGGCGATCGCCCGTGCATGGCGTACGAGCCCGTCGACCAGATCGGCGACACCGTCTCGACCAAGCGAGCGCAACGCAGCCCAGACAGGGATGCCGCGAGCACGCCGAGACAACTCAGGTGTCTTCTCGTCAGGATCCGCGACCGGGCCGTCCGTAGAGATCAAATAACTTGCCCGGACGCCGAGTGCTGCCCGCAGTGCCTCCGGCTGAGCGACGATGACGATGCCGCAGTCATAAGGAACGTTGAGTGTTTTGTGGGCGTCCGTCGCCCACGAGTCGGCCGCATCGAGACCGGGGAGAAGTTCGCGCAACCTCGGTGTCGCGGCCGCCCACAGCCCGAACGCGCCATCGACGTGCACCCACGGCCGCTGGTCGGGCTCGCCAAATGCGTGCACCAGCCGGGTTGCCTCACCGATCGGGTCGAACGCACCGGAATGCACGTTGCCTGCCTGCAGGCAGACGATCGTCGGGCCGCTCCCAGAGTTCAGCGCCGCCTCGAGCGCATCGAGGCGAATCCGGCCCTGCTCGTCGGCCGCGACCGGAGTTGGCGTGCCGAGACCGAGGTAGCGCAGGGTCAAGTCGATGGTGTCGTGCCGCTCCGCCCCGACGAGAACGCGCACCGGCGGCGCGCCATTCAAGCCCTTGGTGTTGACGTCCCAGCCCGCCTGCGCCAGCACCTGGTAGCGCGCAGCAGCCAGGCCGGAGAAATTCGCCATCGTCCCGCCAGTGACGAACCCGACGTCGGCACCGGCTGGAAGGCCGAGCAGCTCGAGGATCCACTCGCCAGCGGCCTCCTCGGCCGCCGCACTCGCCGGAGTCGCGTACCGCAAGCCGGTGTTCTGATCCCACGCGCTGACCAGCCAGTCGGCTGCGAGCGCCGCGGGAAGCGTGCCCCCGATGACCCAGCCGTAGAACCGGCCGCCCGGCATCGCCATGAGACCTGGCTCGGCGAGTGCGGCGAGCAGATCGATGACCTCCGCTGGATCGGTTGGCCCGTGCGGCAGCGGCCCTGCGAACGACGGTGCGATCTCGTCGGCCGTCAGCCGCGGCCGGACCGCACGATCGGGTATCGATTCAAGCCACGACTTCGCATGCACAACGGCACGGTCAAGTGCTGCGTCGAAAACCTCACGTCGTGCGGTCACTGAGCAACTCCTGTATGAACCGCAGTCCTGATCACCATGCCCCCATCATCGTTGGCTCGACGCTTGCCGTCGACACCCTTTCCAGGAGCGAGGCGTAAGTTCTGGCGGCGCCTGGCGAGGGTTAGTCGTTTGCCTTGAGGAAGGCGTACACGCTTGCCTGGACGTCGCCCGCCGGACCGGCATAGCCCAACGTGTCCCAGCCGTGTCCGCCCTCGGCTGGCAGGACGAGCAGCTTCTTGCTCTTGTTAGGCACCGCGTCGTACACCGCGGTGATCCCTTCGACACTCGTGGACAGGTCACCCTCAGAAACGACGAACAACGACGGGACGTCGAGGTGCGGCGCCGCAGCGGAGCTGTCGATGCGACCCGGTGGCGCGCCGTACAGAGACGACATGTCGGGCGGCCCCGACAGGTCGACAACTCCGTTGACCGAGGTGCCCTCTTCCGCCCCCGCGACAACCGCAACTGTGCCGCCGGCTGATGCACCGACGATGATGACCTTCGTCGCACCGGCGGCATGAAGGGCCGTGACGCCGGCCGCTGCGTCGAGAGGCAGTTGCGACTGCGCATTGAGATCCTTCGGGCAATCAGAGAACACCGTGCACCGATATTCGAGCAGGAAGACGTGGTAGCCGGTGGCGACGAGGCCGCTGGCCTCGGTGTACCAGGCGCACGCACTCGCGTTGTACTGGGGCAGCATCAGCACGCCATGCGCTCCGGTGCCCATTTCAACTACTCCGAGTCCAGTGCCGTCGCTTGCCACGATCCGCTTGTACGGGACGGCGCCGCACGTCGGCACGTACGTGCTGCTTGGTGTTGGCGATGCCGCGATGGGGGCCGATGCCGAGGCCGCGGCCGCGGCCGGCGCCGATGCAGCTGGCGACACGGAGCCGGTTGGCGAAGCCGGGCCTGAGGTGGGCTGGGCCATTGTGGGCGAGCCGGGCGCGGACGGCGCAGCGGCCGGCGAGCCCGAATGCAGTTGGCCCGCGTTCGACGTCCCGCTCGAACAGCCAGCGCTCAACGCGAGGGCGACACCGACGCCGAGTGCTGGGAGAAGCCAGGATCGCCGACCACGGGCATGCATTCGACGATGCTACGTTAATTGCAACTACTCGCAATACCGCCACGACCTTCCGCAAATATCTAACAGCATGCGGAATATGCCTCGTCGGATTCGCTGCGCCGTCCGGAGTCGAGGTTTGCGTAACGATTCCGGAACACGCTGCGGTCTAGCCTGCTGCTCGTCGATCGGCTCGTGACCGCGAAGGGGGCTACCGGTGAGGAGGGCTGCCCGGCGGCTAGCGTCGCCAGCGACCGCGGCCGTGCTTGGCGGCATCGCCGTGGCGCTCGGGGCAGCGGCACTGATCATGACGGTCGCCGATCACCGTGTCTCCAGCACTGCGCCAATTCTGCTCCCGACGACGATGTTCGCAGCGGTCGGAGTCGTGGTGGCACGCCGCCAGTCGTCGAACCCGATTGGTTGGCTGCTTGTCCTCGTTGCTCTGTTCGAAAATGGCTTCGTTTTTTCCGAGGCGTTCGTGCTCTTCAATCGCTGGCTCGGCCACGGCATCGGCGTACCTTCGCTGGCGGCGCTGTGGTTCGAGGGTTCCTTCTGGGACCTCGGGTTGATCGTCGGATTGCCATCTCTTCTGCTGTTTCCCGATGGCACCATCCCGTCGCGTCGATGGCGAGCGACGTTGCGCGTGTATGTGGTGGCGGCTGTGCTCGTAGTCGCGTCGCAGTGCGTGACGGCCACGATCCTGGTGCGCTGGAGCGGTCTGCAGATCGACGCGAGTGGCCAGCAGGTCGGCAGCCCGTCGTCGTCTGACGCCTTCGCATTCCTGGGGTCAGGGCTCGCCGTGCTGGTGCTCGTGCCGTTGCTGGTGTCCTGGGTGGTCCGCCAGGCGATCGCTTTTCGGCGCTCATCGGGTGTCCTTCGGCAGCAGCTGAAATGGTCGACCTTGGGCGCACTCGTGCTGGTAGTCAGCCTCGCGGTGGAGGTGCCGCTCAGCGACCTGTCGTCGTCGACCGTGGCGAAGGTGCTCAACAACGTCGCGCTCGCGCTGTTCGGCGCGTTTCCGCTCAGCCTCGGGCTGGGCATTTTGAAGTACCGGCTGTACGACATCGATCGACTGATCAGCCGCACGTTGTCGTACACCCTGGTGACCGGCCTGTTGATCGGGATCTACGTCGGGATCGTGGTCCTCACGACCGACGTCTTGTCGTTCTCTTCGCCGGTCGCAGTAACCGCATCAACCCTGGCCGCCGCGGCACTGTTCTCTCCGGTCCGTAATGCGGCGCAACGGCTCGTCGACCGCCGTTTCAACCGCGCGGGTTACGACGCAGAAGCGACGGTCGCAGCGTTTTCCGCGCGGTTGCGAGACGCGGTCGATCTCGAGACGGTACGTCTCGATCTACTGTCCGTCGTGAGTCGGGCTGTCGAGCCCGCTCACGCCGCGATCTGGATCAGCCCTGCTCGCGCAACGCGCGCAGGCTCTCCTTGATCGATCCCATCGTTGCGAGCACTGCGGTCGGCTCGTAACCACAGTGCGCCATGCAGTTGTTGCACCGCTCGTCTCGGCCACGACCGTACTTGCTCCAGTCGGTCTTCTCGATGAGCTCCTTGTACGTCTTCACGTAGCCGTCGGCCATCAGGTAGCACGGCTTCTGCCAACCCAACAACGAGTACGACGGGATGCCCCACGCGGTGCACTCGAAGTCGATCTTGCCTTCGAGGAAGTCGAGGAACAGCGGCGAGTGGTTAAGGCGCCAGCGCTTGCGGTTGCCACCGGCGAACGCCTTGGAGAACAGCTCCCGCGTCTCGGTCACGCCAAGGAAGTGGTCTTGGTCGGGCGCCTTCTCGTAGGCGTAAGCCGGCGAGATCATCATCTGGTCGACCTTGACCTCGTCGTTGAGGAAGTTCATCACGTCGATGATGTTCTGCGGTGTGTCTGTGTTGAAGAACGTCGAGTTCGTCGTGACCCGGAATCCCTTGTCCTTCAGGAACTTGATCGCTTCGATGGCCTCGTCGAATACACCCTGTTTCGCGACCGACTCGTCGTGACGTTCCTGCAGACCGTCGATGTGAATCGTGAACGCGAAGTACGGAGACGGCTTGAAGTTGAACTTGTCCCAGCGCTTGCGCACGAGCTCGGCGTTGGTGCACAGGTAGACGTACTTCTTGCGCTTGACGAGTTCGTTGACCATCACGTCGATCTGCGGGTGCATCAAGGGCTCGCCGCCGGCGAGCGACACCATCGGCGCGCCAGCTTCTTCGATTGCGGCAAGCGCCCGCTCGACCGGCATCCGTTGAGCGAGTAGATCGTGCGGCTGCTGGATCTTGCCGCAGCCGTTGCACTTGAGGTTGCAGGCGAACAGTGGCTCGAGCTCGACGATCAGCGGGAACTTCTCGCGGCGGTGCAGCTTCTTCTGCGAGAACAGGTACCAGCCGATGCGTGCTCCTTGGCGCATGGGAATGGGCATCAGCCTGCAACACCTTTCGGTAGAGAAAACGTGACGTCTTCATCTGCGACGGCACGCTCGATGACATCGACGGGGCCAAGCGCACGAAGCGTTTCGATGACCTCGTCGACCAGATGTGGCGGAGCGGACGCTCCGGCGGTAATGCCAATCGTCGAGGCACCGTCAAGCCACTCGGGCAAGATGTCGGTGGCGTCATCGACGAGATGAGCGGCCACTCCGAGACGCTCGGCCACTTCGACCAAGCGGACGGAATTCGAGGAGTTCGCCGACCCGAGCACCATCATGACGTCGGATTCAGCGGCGATCGCGCGTACGGCCTGTTGGCGATTCGTCGTCGCGTAGCAGATGTCGTCGGTCGCCGACGACTCGATCGACGGGAAGCGGCGGCGCAACACATCGACGGTCTCCATCGCGTCGTCGACCGCGAGTGTCGTCTGCATCAGGAACGACACGTGCTCGGGGTCGTCGGCACTTATCCGCTCGGCCTCGGCGGCATTCTCGACGAGCAGGATCCTGCCGGGGGCCTCGCCCATCGTGCCTTCGACCTCGTCGTGCCCCGCGTGCCCGATGAGCAGCACCGTGTCACCGCGCGCAGTGAACCGGCGGGCCTCGCTGTGAACCTTCGCGACCAACGGGCAGGTGGCATCGATGACGTTGAGTCCGCGTCGCGCAGCCTCAGCCCGGACGGCGGGTGCGACCCCGTGTGCCGAGAACACAACCGTCGTCCCGTCGGGTACTTGGTCGAGCTCTTCGACGAACACCGCGCCCTGCCGCTGGAGGTCGGCGACCACATGCGCGTTGTGCACGATCTGGCGCCGCACGTACACCGGTCGCGGGTAGCGCTGCAGGGCCAGCTCGACGATGTCGATCGCGCGTTCGACCCCCGCGCAAAACGAGCGAGGCGCCGCGAGCAGTACCCGCCGGGGACCCACGAGGTCGGCCCATTGCCGAAGCGCCGGACCGATTTTGTGCAGCGCTAGAAGCGCGCGCACGCCACCGGTCGCGGTGTTCAGGCTTGCGAAGGGGCTGTATGCGGTGTCGGAGATAACCCGAACGACAGCAGTGGGGACGCCGGGTGCTGCCCGCACGATCGCGGCTGACTCCATGTCGACGGCAATCGCCCCCGTCGCGGCGAGGCGCGCGCGAGCCGCATGCCCACGCACGATGTGGTCAGTGCTGACGATTGGGCCGGTTCTGACGCGCAACCCCATGCGCCGCAACTCCGCGACGAGCGGCGCCGACGCGCGCTGCACGATGCGCCCGCGCTCGTCGCGCACTTCGGTAGCCACGACCACATCACCAGGGCGAAGCGTCGGGTCAAGGCCACCGGCAACGCCAACGACGACCACTGCCTTCGGTGAAAGTTGCGAAAGCCGCGGCAGCCATTGCTGGACCTTCTCCGGCCCCATGCCGCAGCGCGCCAAAGTCGCGCCAGGCACGCGACCGGCCAACGCGGCGTACTCGGTACGCAGCGCGGTCACGATCAGCAGGTCGTTCACGGCAACCGGATGACCTTCTGCGCACTCAGATACCTGCCGAGCGCGCTGAGAGGGAACACCACGCGGTACATCTCGTAGTTGATGTAGAAGTCGCCGGGGAATCCAGTACCGGTATAGAGGTCTTCATCCCAGCCGCCGTCGGTTCGCTGGGTGCGCACCAGCCAGTCGACGCCGCGAACGACAGCGTCGGTGTCGGGGTTGATTGCCATCAGACCGAGCAGCGCCCAGGCCGTCTGCGACGGGGTCGACTCGCCCTTACCTCGCCATGCTTCCTCGGTGTAGGAGCGCAGATCCTCGCCCCACCCGCCGTCCGGATTCTGATGCTTTTCCAGCCAGTGCACGGCACGACGCACCGGGATCGAGTCGCGATCGGCACCGACTGCCGCAAGCGCCGGAAGGACAGCGCCGGTTCCGTAGACGTAGTTCGCGCCCCAGCGGCCGAACCACGAACCGTCTTCCTCCTGCGCGTCAAGCAGCCACCGGACGCCGCGTCGCGCTGATTCTGTCTGCGCCATGCCGCTGTGTCCGAGCATCTCGACGACATGCGCAGTGACGTCGGCCGACGGCGGGTCGATCACCGCGCCGAAGTCGCAGAAGGGCACCTTCTCGACCAGCCGGCGGGTGTTGTCGGCGTCGAATGCACCCCATCCGCCGTCACGTGACTGCATGCCGACCGCCCACCGTGTACCGCGCTCGACTGCCGCCGCAACGTCAGGCCGCAACACGGGCCCGGTTCGACGAAGGGCCAAGACCACCTCGGCGGTGTCGTCGATGTCGGGGTAGGCGTCGTTCGCAAACTCGAATGCCCAACCCGCGGCGGCGAGGTCAGGCCGCTTGACTGCCCAGTCACCCTTGACCTTCACCTCTTCGGCGAGCAGCCAGTCGACGGCCGCACGCACCGACGGGTCGTCGACCTCGGCGCCAGCGTCGAAGAGCGCGATCAGCGCGAGGCAGGTGTCCCACACCGGCGACTGGCAGGCCTCGAGTCGCCTGATGATGCCGTCGGGCGTCGACTCTCGAATGAGGAAGCCATCGAGGCCCTTGATAGCGGCGACCAGTGCGGGGTCATCGAGGGAGCGGCCGGTCAGATGCAACGCCAGGATCGAATACACCCATGGAGGCTGGATACCGCCCCACCCGCCGTCGGCCTCTTGCCGCCGCAGCACCCAATCGGTGGCGTGCTGGAACGCGAGGGCCCGGCCGGGCTTGATGGGCGACCGGTCGTAAAGCTTGAGGGCCTTGTCGAGCACCGTGAATGCGGTCGCAACGGGGCCGGTCTTCGAAGGTGCTGGCCGTACGCCCGAGCGCAGTTCAGCGACACTGAAAGGCAGCGGGCGAACGGGTCGAAGTGTGGCCACCACCGTGATCGCCACGACGGTCTGGCGGGCCCAGCAACCCCAGTCGTACACGTTCAGGGGGAACCACTTGGGCAGCAGCACCAGCTCGGGCGGCATTGACGGAAGGTCGTCCCACGACCATTCGCCGAACAGCGCCAGCCAGATCCGGGTGAAGACCCGGCTCGCCTCGATGCCACCGCCAGCGAGGATGAAGCCGCGAGCCGCCGCCATGTGGGGCTCGTCAACATCGTCGCCCGCCAATCGCAGCGCGGTGTATGCCTCGATCGTGGTCGATACGTCGCCGGGACCGCGCTCGAAGTTGGCCCACGTGCCGTCGGCGCGCTGCTGGGAGCGGATCCAGCGGGCCGCCTCTGCGGTCTCCTGCGGCTTCAGGATGCCGAGGAATTGCCGCAGCAACAAGTCTTCTGCGTCCATCGTGACGTTGGTGCGCAGCTCGCCCTTCCACCAGCCGGCGGCATCCTGGCGGCCCACCAGGTGGGCTTGAGCGCGCTTCACCGCCAATCCGACCGAATCGGTCAGGTCGGTGTACGTCTGCGCGGTCACGAGGTGCGTCCTCCTCGGCTAACGATCACGTTCGACGACATACCGAGCCAGCGCCGCGAGGTCGGAAGTTGTTCCCGCCTCCGCGGATATCTTTTCGAGGTGGCCCAGAGCCAGCGCGAGCCTCCGGTCGGCCTCGTGGGCCGCCCACTCAAGACCGCCCGCCTCGTCGATGAGCTTCGTCGCGTGGATCACGTCGTCGTCGGAGGTGAGCGGAGCATCAGCGAGCAACTTTGCCAGCTGACCCGACGCCGCCGTTCCGGAATTAAGGGCGGCGACAATGGGTGCACTCTGCTTGCCGGCCCGGACGTCGGACGATGACGACTTACCGGTCGCGGCGGCGTCACCGGTGATGCCGAGGATGTCGTCGACGAGCTGGAACGCCATGCCGAGCTCGTGACCGTAGCCGGCCAGGGCGTCGACGACATCGGCGTCAGCGCCAGCAGCCAGTGCTCCGATCGACGCTGAACAGGCGAGCAGCGCGGCCGTCTTGCCGGCCTCCATCGCGAGTACTTCGTCGAGACCGACGTCGCGCCGGGTGCTCAGATCGAGGTCGGCGGACTGCCCGTCGATGAGACCCTCCACCGCGGCAATCAGACTGGGTAGTGCGCGCTGCCCTGCGGCGCCGTCGCGAACTAACACGTCGACAGCGGCGTTCAGCATCGCGTTACCCGCCAAGATGGCTTGGCCCTCGCCGAAGACGACCCACGCGGTGGGGCGGTGCCGCCGCTCGACATCGCGATCCATGATGTCGTCGTGCAGCAAAGAGAAGTTGTGCACCAGCTCGACCGCGACCGCTGCCGGGACGCCCTGGGCTGCGGTACCACCGGCCGCTTGCGCTGACAACACGGCCAGCGTCGGGCGGATTGCCTTGCCGCTGACGCCGTCGCCCGGGAGCGGTTGGCCGTCGGCGTCAAGCCAGCCAAGGTGATAGCCGGCGATCCGACGCATGTGCTCGCCCTGGAGGCGGTCGACGGCGGCGCGAAGGGCTGGGACGACGAGGGTTCGGGCCTGAGCGAGGACGGCTGGCGGCTCGACAGCGTCGGGCCTAGACGACGGCTCGATGGCCATCGGGCATCCCTGCTGAGTGCTCGATACCGTCAAGGCCGGCTTGCTCACCCTTGCCGGTAGCGCCAAGCTCAGTCATGTCGTCGCCCCGCCGTGCGGTCTAGAACGGGTAAGTAAGTACTAAGTAAACAGTTGTATGCATCCGCTGTATATCAGATGGTGCAGATGAGGCGTCCAGTTCATTGTGCTCAGGGCGATCGGTTACGGTGCCTTCTGAGGGCCTGAATGTGCGAGGAGGTGGGCTCAGCGATGGGTGCTGACGAAGGCGCCGGCCGGCCATTCGACCTTCGCGATGTGCTCGCCATGCGCGGCGACGAGCGGTATGAGTTGCACCGCCAGTATCTGAACCCGCAACTGCCGCGGATGTTGCACGCGATCGGCTTCGACAAGGTCTATGCCCGGGGCCAGGGTGCCTACCTCTATGACGCGGATGGCGTCGAGTACCTCGACATGCTCGCGGGGTTCGGAGTGTTCGCCCTCGGTCGCCACAACCCGGTCGTTCGGCAGGCGATCCACGATGTCATCGATGCAGACCTCGCCGATCTGACCCAGTTCGACGCTCCCCCGCTGGCCGGCCCGCTCGCCGAGGCGCTGCTCGCCAAGGTTCCGCATCTCGACCGGGTCTACTTCGGCAACAGCGGTACCGAAGCGGTTGAGGCCGCCCTCAAGTACGCGCGCTACGCCACGGGTCGGCGCCGCATCATTTACTGCGACCACGCCTTTCACGGCCTGACAGCAGGGTCGCTGTCGGTCAACGGATCGAGCGCGTTCCGCAAGGGCTTCGGGCCGATGCTGCCTGACACCGCGATCCCGTTCGGCGACCTGAAGGCACTGGAACGTGAGCTTCGGCGAGGCGATGTCGCCGGCTTCCTCATCGAGCCGATCCAGGGCAAGGGCGTCGCCGTCTCACCGCCCGGCTTCCTCCTTGCCGCTCAAGAACTGCTCCGCACTCACAAGGCGCTGCTGATCGCCGATGAAGTGCAGACCGGGGTCGGTCGCACCGGCGATTTCTTCGCGTTCCAAAACGACGGCGTCGAGCCCGACCTGGTCGCCACCGCCAAAGCTCTCTCGGGTGGCTACATCCCGATCGGTGCCACGATCGGTCGTGAATGGATCTTCGCCAAGGTGTACTCGTCGATGGACCGCGTGCTTGTGCACGACTCGACGTTCGGCTCGAACGCCCAGGCCATGGCGGCAGGCCTGGCCACCCTGCACGTTCTCGAGCAGGAAAACGTGGTCGACAACGCGCGCAAGATCGGCGAGCTTTTGCAATCACGGCTCGCCGAGCTCGTCGACCGCTACGAACTACTGCATGAGGTTCGCGGTCGGGGCCTGATGATCGGCATCGAGTTCGGCCGCCCGACGTCATGGAAGCTGCGCGGGTCATGGACCGCATTGCAGGCCGCCCGCAAGGGCCTCTTCGCGCAGACCATCGTGCACGCGCTCTTTCACCAGCACCGGATCCTCACGCAGGTGTCGGGCGATCACCTCGAAGTGATCAAGCTGATCCCGCCGCTGATCATCGGCGAGCGCGAGGTCGACCTGTTCGTCGACGCATTCGTCAACGTCATGGACGAGGCACATCGTGGGTCTGGGCTCGTGTGGGACTTCGGCAAGACCCTGGTCAAGCAGGCCCGCGCCAAGTAGCACCTCACGGGTGTGGCGTAGCACACGTGATGGGTGTGGCCGTGCGGGAATGCCGCGAGTGAGATAGGCGCTGGACCTAGACATGAGCGATCTACTCGATTTACCAGTGACCACCCTGCACGGTCAGCACACGACGTTCGGTGAGTTGGCCGCGGGCCGCGTCGCCCTGGTTGTGAACGTCGCCAGCCGCTGCGGGAACACGCCGCAGTACGCCAAGCTCGAGGAGTTGCAACAGACCCTCGCTGATCGCGGCTTCACCGTGCTGGGCTTCCCGTCCAACCAGTTCGGAAATCAGGAGCCTGGTACCGCGGCCGACATCGCCGAGTTCTGCTCGGCCACCTACGGGGTCACCTTCCCCATGTCGGACAAGATCGAGGTCAACGGCGACGACCGTGATCCGATCTACGCAGTTCTCACCCAGACGCCGTACGTAGAGGCGCCGAGCCTGCCGGCGCCGCATGGCGACGACCCGGCCAACGTCGACTGGAACTTCGAGAAGTTCGTCGTCGCGCCAGACGGCAAGGTCCTCGGGCGCTTCACGCCCAAGACGCAGCCCGATGATCCGGCCGTCCTCGCCGTCATCGACGCGGCACTCGCGTAACGATCGGCACCCCCCCGCCGTCCGCCCACAACGCCGTCCGCCCGACAACGCCGTCTTCGCAACGCCGTCCGCCCGCAACGCCGTCTTCGCATCCCGTGTGGTTGTGAATTGGCCGCTTGAGTGCCCAATTCACAACCACACGGGATGCGAAGTGGTCGGCAGCGGTCGGCGCCGTCAGCTAATCGCGGCGAACACGTCCGTGCACAACGCACCGAGCTTGACCGCATAAGCAGCGGCGCTCGCGGCGGTGACTCCCCCATCGACGACGCTCGGGTCATAAGTCAGGTTCAGCACCTGCGTGTCACTGGTCTTCACTTCGCAGGTGACGTGGCCCTTGTGCGCGTAGACGTCGGGCGGGTTGTTCGCGACCTGGGTCCACACGGCAACATCGCCAACTCCGGGTAGCGACGGCACTGCGGGTACGTTCTCCGCCGCGACATCGGACTCATAGTTCGCCATCGCGACATCTTCGGGTTCGACCGTGACCGTCACCGCCTGGTCGGCTGAATCAATCGTGCACATGAAAATGCCGGCCGCATCCTGGTTGTCTGGGTCGAACCCGATCGCATCGATCGTCGGCTGAACAGTGGCCTGTGCATCGGCGATCGTGATAGCCGAACAGACGTTGGTGATGAAGGCAGAGGACGCCGGCCCGATGGTCGGAACGGCCGCGTCACCCGCGCTGCCCGCGGCACCGGCCGATGTCACTGCAGTTCCCGCCGATGTCACTGCGGCTCCCGCTGATGTCGCTGCGGCTCCCGCCGATGTCACTGAGGCTCCCGCCGATGCGACAGCGGACGCCGGGGCTGTTGCTGCAGTCGCGGAGGCTGTCGGCGTCGTTGTCGCCGCGGCCTTCGCGTGAGAGGCACTGCATCCGGCGACAAGGCATGCAGCGCCGAGAAGCACGGCGATGCGGATCGCAGGTGGGCGTGTCACGATATTCGTCAGTGCAAGGCCGAGCATGACGAGCCGGACAAGACTGCCGGGCAGAGCCTCGACAGCCGTAGTGCGATGTTCAAGTTCTGCACCACTGGCGTGTTGGCGTCAGCAACCGCGCCGGCGTCGACGATCCCCACCACGTTGCCCGATCGGTCGACCACCGGACCTCCCGAGCTGCCATTGCTGATCGGCGCACTGTCAAGAAAGTATGACGAGTACACCTGCGACACGTTGCCGGACGTGACGTTGTCGTTGACACCGAGCGGATTGCCGACCGCCATCAGGAACTCGCCGACGACCGGCGCCGCCGCGGGTTTGAGTGTCGGCAACCTGGCGGTCGTGTCGAGTATCGCTACGTCCTGGCGCGAGTCGTAAGAGCGCAGGTGCACTGGCAACGTCTGGCCGCCTCGCGCCAAAGAGATGAATGCACCTGACAACGGGTTCGTGCACGCGTCGATAACGTGCTCGGCCGTGATGACGGCGCTGGCATAGCCGGCTGCGGCGGGCAACGCGATCGCGAATCCGGTGCCGGTGTCACCGCCGCCGCCCGTGGTGCAGGTGATCAGGACCACCGATGGTGATACCTGCGTAGCGAGTGCAACGAGATCCGGCGGCAACTGCTTGGTAGTGACATTCAGCTGCTTGGTCGTCGAGTTCAATTGCTGCTCGTCGGTGCCGAGGCGAGTTTGCGCCGCCTGCAGCTGCGACTGGGTCGTGCCCAGCTTGCTTTGGGTCGTCGCGAGTTGCGTTTGGGCCGCGCCGAGTTGGGAGCCGAGGTCGGTAAGGGTCTTCTGCTGCGCGTCGACGGTGGTCGCGAGCGCCGACACCTGCGCCCGTTCTGCAGCGGCCGACGCCCGGAGTGCCCCGAGCTGACTGCGCGTACTTGAGAGCCGGTCGGCCTGGCTCCAACTGAAGGACACCGAGCCGACGACCGCGAGTATCAGGACGACCGTCAGTGCCAGTAGCCAACGCGCGGGGCGCGCCGGTCGCGGCGAGAAGGTCGGGGGCGGTTGGGGAAGGGGCGGCGGGGGCGAAGGCGGCGGGTAGGCCCGTACGACGTCCACGCCCGCCACGCCTCCCAGCCGCCACCCGCAACTCGCCTGCGTCCGTTCTACCTCAATTCACGACGCGGGGCGGTAAATCTGCAGCGTTGCACCGCTGTCGTAGCGCACCAGCTCGGTGAGCTCGAACTCGAGCTTCTTCCGATCGTCGGGGAACATCCGCAAGCCCCCGCCGATAGCGACCGGGAAGACCATCAGGTGCAGCTCGTCGACGAGATGTTCGGCGAGTAGGAATCGAACCAGGGTTGCGCTGCCGTGGACCAGGATCGGACCACCGTCGCCCTGCTTCAACTCGGTCACGGCTGCGACGATGTCACCGCTCAACGGTGTGGCGTTCCACTCAAGGTCAGTAAGCGTGTTCGTAACGACGTGCTTGGGCATCGAGTTCATCTTGTCCGCGAAGACGTCGCTCATCGTGGGCCACACCGCGGCGAATCCCTCGTAGGTCACCCGGCCGAGCAGCATCGACTCGGCGTCCATGGTCTCCTGCAGCTTGAACGCGAAGCTCTCCGGAACGCCGTACGTCATCGTCCAACCGCCTTGGGGGTGCGAAGTCTCGGCTCCTCCTGGCGATTCGACGACTCCGTCAAGACTGATGAACTCCGTGACGATCAGGGTGCGCACGATGAGATCCTTCCGGTTCGGGCTTGAAGTTGTCAGGGATGTGGACGCTGCTGCTGCCCAGAACTCATCGGTTGCCTGATGAGCTGGAATGCAAGTAGTCCGGCACAGACGACGCCAGCAGCCAGCTCCGGAACCGGTGTAGCGGTCGACGCGAGCACCAACAACGCTGCAACTCCGAAGGCGATCAAGGTCTGGCGTGACTTGTCGTGCAACCGCACGCAGATCGTCCACATCGTGGCGAGCACGAGCGCAACAGGAACGGTGACGGCAAACGCTGTTTGCAAGTGGCTTGCGGCGGAGTTGTGTCGCCAGACATCCACCCGCGCCGCGAGCCCGGCGCCGATAGCCGCTCCGGATGCGAAAAGAAGGTAGTGGCCGTAGCCCCACAAGAACGTGTCTTGGTTGTACCGGTCGTGCACCCGAGCAAGCGCCTCACCGTCGTTGCGGGAGAAGTACAACCACCAGAGGCTGAACACGATCAGCACTCCACCTGCGACTACTGAAATCAGGCCCGCGTGCAGTTCGTGCGCGGTTAACGCCTGCTGGATCGCAACAGTCGTCGACAGCACCGTTTCGCCAAGCACGATGATGTAGAACAAGCTGTACCGCTCGGCGATGTGGTGTGGATGCCATGGCGTGACGCCGGCGCGTTCTGCCCACGCCGGTACCAGTAGTTCACCCACCACCCCGAGACTGAACGCCGGCACCTCGAGTGCGTGCGGCAAGAAAACGAAGCTGACCCAACACAGTTGGACGACGACAATGCCGGTCGCGTAGCGGCGGGCCGTCTTGCGACGCGGTGGATCGTCGGCCGTGACCCGCAACCACTGCACGACCAGCGACGACCGCATGATGACGTAACCCAGCACGCCAAGGGCGAAGTCGCCGTCGATCATCCCGGGGATTCCGGCGGCGAGCACGAGGGAGCCGAGCACGAACAGCAACGTCAAGAGTCGATAGCCCACGTCGTCGTTGTCGTAGGCCGACGCGAACCACGAGAAGTTGAGCCAGGCCCAGAAGATGGCGAAAAAGACCATCGCGAAGCCGAGGACGCCTTTACCGCCGTGGCCCTCCGAAATGTGTTGGTGCAACGATGAAGCCGCTTGCGAGATCGCCACCACGAAGCACAGGTCGGTGAACAACTCGAGCGGTGAGGCAACCCGGTGTGGCTCGTGGGGATCCCGCGGCACCAACGGGTTGATGAAGCGGTTCACAGTGGGCGTGTTCACACCGGAACCTTAGAGTGCGAAGGCCACCCACCCTCGAGGCAAGCGACGCAAGCGACGCTAGGCAGCCGGCGACGAGGCTACCTGCACCTGAGTGACGGTGGCCCCGGGCGGCAGCTCGAACAGCGAGGATGCCGGCGTCGACGAGTAGCTCTTGATTTCGAAACTCGTGGTATCGCCCGCTACCTTCACATAACCCAAGATGCCCTGAGAGGTCGTGCAGATCGTGCTCTCACCGGCCTGCCCCGGTGTTGCGAAATCGACGCACGACATCGCGAACCCGTTCACCGTCATCGTCGATGACGTGACCTTGTCGCCGGCGAAGCCAGCTGCGAGGGAGAAGCCCTTCAGGAAGTTGACCCAGTGCGAGGGCGTGTAAAAGTCGAAGATCGCGTTCTGCTCCTGCGCATCGCCAGGCGTGAGCATCTGGCAAGCCCACGTCCCCTTGCCAGCCGACCCAGAGGTGTCTGGCGGAGTGCAGGAGTACTCACCTGTCGAGTTCACGATGATGTCGATGTTCGGCACGGCCGCACCGCCGGTGCCCGCACTGCTCGTACTCGTCGGGGTGTTCGTAAACGAGAGACCCTTCGGAGGCTGGACGGCGTAAACGACGGTCGTCGGGTTGTCACCGGTCGTCACGTAGGTCGCCTCGAACGGCTTCGCGGCACCGTCCTGGATCTTGGTGGTGAACGAGTTCATCGTCTTTCTGTTGGTCTCCACGCTCTGGGCGACCGACTTCACCTTGCTGATCGCCGAGCAGCCGCTGAGACCCAATCCGCCCAGCGTGGCGGCGATTGCGATGACTCCGAGGGTCCGGCGGTGGCGGAGAACGAGGGCTGCACGCTGGGTGGATGGGGTCATGGTGGTCCTCCGTTGCTCACGCGAACGCGCACATCCTGACGTTCTCATCGCGGAGAATACGGCCTCCACGGCCCAATGCGGGCCGTCGAACCGATGAATTCCGGCCCTCGCCATCGTCTGTATCCAGATGGTTATGTCTGCGCCGCGCCCGACCCACCGCGTGGTCGTCGACTGGGACGTCGCCGGTCTGCCCGCCGACGTGGCCACGGTCGAGACACTCGCGCGATTTGAGCTGGCCGCCCGGCGCGACGGGTGCACCCTGCGACTGTGCAGTGCCAGCGCGGAGCTGATCGAGCTGATCGCGTTGCTGGGGCTGGGCGACGTGCTGCGCGCTTAGCTATCCACGCACTCAGCTATCCGTGCACTTTCGTATTCGCGCGGGGCACGATCAACCCTCGAACTCGAGCGGCAAACCGAACAATGGGAAGAGTGTCTGGGTCGCGAGGAAGAAGGTGAGTTCGCCGATCTTGCCGTCGCGCAACTCGACCACCTGCAGCGCCCAGGGCTCATAGCCGCCGTTCTCACTCGGCTTGTACTGGCCGAACGCGGCCGACCCGTTCGCCGTCATCGTCGGGATCACCCGCGAGCCCTGACAGCCAATACCAGGCCCGAACCACCATCTGAAGATGTCGTCACGGCCCTCGAGCCACATGTCGTACGGCGGCATCGACTGGATCGCATCGTCGTGGATCAGCGCAGTCAGCGCTTCGATGTCGTAGGCCTCGAACGCCTTCACGTAACGGGCTAGCAGGTCGCGGTCAGCCGCCTTCAACGCAGGCGAAGGTTCGGACGACGACGGCTTGGCCGTCTCGAGCGTGGCACGAGCTCGCTGCAGTGCGCTGTTGACCGACGCTGTCGTGGTGTCGAGGAGCTCGGCGACCTCAGTCGCCTTCCACTGCAACACCTCGCACAGGATCAGCACCGCACGTTGTCGGGGTGGCAGGTGCTGCAGCGCGGCCACGAACGCGAGCCGGACGCTGTCACGCGCGACAGCGACGTCAGCCGGGTCTCGGTCAGCGGCGACGATCATCTCGTCGGGAGCCGGCTCGAGCCATGTGGTCTCCGCCAGGATGTTCAGGTTGGTCGCCACCGGCTCTTGAGACGGTCCGAAATCCATCGGGCGCGCACGTCGCTCGCCACTTCGGCGCATGTCGAGGCAGACATTGGTTGCGATCTTGTAAAGCCACGACCGCAGCGACGCGCGGCCCTCGAAGTTCTCGTACCCGCGCCAGGCCCGAATGAAGGTCTCTTGCACGGCGTCTTCGGCGTCGAAGGGCGACGCGAGCATCCGGTAGCAGAACCCGCGCAGTTCGACTCGGTACTGCTCAAAACGGTCTTCGAGCTCCTGCGGCATAGCGGTAGTTGTGCTCATGAGCACATGCTAGGCACGACCCCAGACAATGTCTCGACCTGTCTCGACCTGTATCAACCCTTCTCAACCTAGGGAGAGCCACATGCCCGCACGCGAAGACGCCCCGCTCGGCGCGCCCTGCTGGATCGACCTGATGACGTCCGACACGCAGCGCAGCCGGGCGTTTTACATAGAGCTCTTTGGCTGGACGGCGGACGAGGCGAACGCGGAGTTCGGCGGCTACTTCAACTACCGCAAAGACGGCGTGCTCGTCGCCGGGTGCATGGCTCGCGATCCGGGCAATCCGATGCCGGACGCCTGGTCTGTGTACCTCGCGACCGACGACGCGGCGAAGACCCTGGAAATCGCGCTCGCGCACGATGGGCGAGTCCTGATCGAGCCGATGCATGTCGGCGAGCTTGGCACGATGGCCGCCGTCATCGACCCGGGCGGCGCCATGATCGGGGTCTGGAAGCCGGGCCTGCACAAGGGCTTCGGCGTCCTTGGCGAACCCGGTGCGCCGAGTTGGTTCGAGCTGCACACCCGCGACTACAACGCCTCCGTCGGGTTCTACCGCGACGTCTTTCACTGGGACGCCCAGACGATGAGCGACACCCCGGAGTTCCGGTACACGGTGCTGCAGCACGAGCAAACGCAGCTGGCCGGGATCATGGACGCGTCGGTGTTTCCGCCCGACGGCGTACCCGCACATTGGGCCGTCTACTTCGGCGTCACCGACACCGACGCTGCGGTCGCCACGGTCTTGGCGTTGGGTGGGGCGATCGTCAGGGCCGCTGAAGACACCCCTTACGGCCGGCTCGCCGTCGTGACCGACCCGACTGGCGCGCAGTTCCGGCTGATGAGCCTCAACTCTGGGGCGACTACTTCTGCCTGACGTGCTGCTGCCCGAGGTGCTTCCGGCTGAGATCGGACGCTGCGCACCGAACGGCAGCCATCGGTGGCTGTTCGGCACCTATACATATCCGCAATTTCCGGCTACACATGATTGGTAGGTAGTAAATAGGGCAAAACGGCTCTGGTTTCACGGCCGTCAGCTCACGCGCAGACCGGGGAGCTGACAATGTCCGCACAGCAGCAGCCACACGAGCCCGAGCAGCCAGCGCACTCAGAGCAGCCGGCGCAGTCACAGCCGCACACGCTGTGGATGATGGCCGGCGGCGAGGTCACCCTGCTCCCGATCGACCTCGATAGTGGCCTGCAACGCGGCGTCATCACGCATTGGCTCACGGGCGCGGCCGGCCTCATCGTGACGATCGGCGTCCGCACCAGCCGCGAGGCTGCGGCGATGTGCTCGGGCCAGCGCGTATGGGTCTCGGGTCGAGAAGCCGCCGACGAGGAACTCATCGTGCTCGAGGTGATCGCCCGTCGCGCGTCCGATCAGGACGACACCACGCTGATCCTGACCGGCGTGCTGCCACTCGCCCGCGAGCGGCGACGTAGTGCAGTGCGCGCAACCACGCGGCATCCGGCGACACTGACTTACGCAGACGGGACGACGGCCAGCGGCGTCGCGACGGATCTCTCCCACGGCGGTTGCCGTATTGACCTCAACGAGCCCGACCTCGTGCGCTCGGTCGGCTCGACGGCCGAAGTGCGCATCGAACTTCCCGATCACAAGAGGTTCGCACTCGAGGCCGAGGTCATGCGTATCGACAGGCAGACCGGCGAGTTGGGCATGCGCTTCGAGCCCACCGAAGTCGACCTCGCACCGATCGACCGCCTCGTCTATGCGACGGTGAAACGGCAGAAGATCACGCAGGAGTACTGAGCGATTCGCTCAACTACCGAGTTCGGCGATGAAGTCGCGCGACGGCATCGGCTTGGAGAACATCGGGAAGTCGTACTTCAACGCGTTCTCGTGTTCTTCGACTGACGTTGCGGCAACGCAGTCGCTTAGGGTGATGACCTCGTAGCCATGCTCGTAGCCGGTACGCATCGTCGATTCGACGCAGCAGTTGGTCAGGAATCCGCCGAGCGCGATCGTGGTAATTCCCTTGCTGCGCAAGATGAAGTCGAGGTTCGTACTTGCGAATGTGTCGAGACCCCGCTTGCCCTCGATGACAATGTCGCCATCCTCCGCAGCGAGCTCGTCGACGAGTGCCGCACCCCATGAACCCTTGACGAACGCCTTGCCATCGACGACGCCTTTAAGGATGCCGTACGGGTGGTCGGAGATCTCGTTGTAGCCGTCGGCGAACGTGATCGGCGCGTGCATGACGGTGACGCCGGCAGCACGAGCGGCATCGACGACCTTGCGGGTGTTGGCGAGCATCTCCGTACGGTCCATGACCTCAGCCACGGCACCGTGCAGGGCTCCACCATCCGAGGTGAAGTCGTTCTGGAACTCGATAAGGACAACCGCGGTCGCCTTCGGATCCACCGACATAGCGCCACTCCCTTCGCCGGATGAGACAGTTCCGACGCTAACCCCGGCCAAGTACGCAGACAAGCCCGCGATCGAGCGGACGGCGGACGGCATGGCGACGCCGAAGTTGATCACGTTAAGCAGCCGTGTAGGTCCCGAAGCAGGTGTAGACACCTGCCCCCGGTACATCTCGGCTGCCTCAGGCCCAAGCGCGGACGGCGGGCGGACGGCGGGAGTGGACGGCGGGGTCGTCCCGTCGTCCGATGAGATTGGTGGGCGTGCATCGTCCTACCTAGGACCGAAGCGAAACGACCAGGAGGAGCCCGCAATGTCGAATCAGGACCCGGCAGGTCGTGACACCGGCGAGCTGAGTGCCGAGGGGCTAGCGAAGTTCAGTGCAGTTGCTGCGTCGCACATCGGCGATGACTTGCCCGGCCTCGTCGCGCTCGTTGCGCACGGCAACCAGATCCATATCGATGCCCTCGGCTCGCTGTCGGTCGGTGGAAAGCCAGTACAGCGCGACTCGCTCTTCCGGATCTCGTCGACCACGAAGCCGATCACTGCTGCCGCGACGATGGCGCTCGTCGACGAAGGACTCCTCGACCTCAATGAACCCGTCGATCGACTCCTTCCCGAGTTGGCGAACCGCCAGGTACTCCGACGCATGGATGGACCGCTCGACGACACCGTGCCTGCGAACCGACCCATCACCGTGCGCGACCTGCTGACGTTCACGTTCGGCTTCGGCATGGTCGTGGAGATGTTTGCGGCGCCCGAGCCATGGCCGGTGGTGGCAGCCGCAAACGACCTACAGCTGACCACTTTTGGGCCGCCGGAGCCGGCGAAGGCGCCGGACCCCGACACATGGATCGCGGCACTCGGCTCTCTTCCGCTGCTCGCGCAGCCCGGCGAGCGTTGGCTTTACAACACCAGTGCTCAAGTCCTCGGCGTCTTGATCGCGCGTGCAGCCGGCATGCCGATCGCCGACGTGCTGCGCACGCGACTCTTCGAACCGCTCGGCATGACCGACACCGCATTCTCGACGCGGGACGTCGACCGACTGGCGACGTCGTATGCCCCAACCCCCGATGGGCTCGTCGTCTGGGACGAGCCGAGTGGAGCGTGGAGCACGCCGCCGGCGTTCGGCGACGGTGCCGCTGGCCTCGTGTCGACGGCCGAGGATCTGCTCAAGTTCGCGCAACTGTTCCTGCGCGGTGGCGACGGTGTGCTCTCCCCCGAGTCGGTTGCACAAATCACGCGGCCGCAACTCACGCCCGAACAACTCGCAAGAGGCGGGATGGGTCCCGACTTCTTTGCCGACAGCAGTTGGGGTTTCGCCATGTCGGTCACGACCGATGGGCCGACCGCCGGTTCGTTCGGCTGGGACGGCGGCCTCGGCACGTCATGGATTGTCGACCCGGTGCGAGACCTGGTGACGATTGTCTTGACGCAGGTCATGTTCAGTGGCCCGGACGGCATGCAACCCGTGCACACCGAACTGCGCGATGCAGCCAGGGCTGCGCTCGCCTGATATCGCCGCTCGCCTGACGCCACCGCTCGCCTGACACCACCGCTCGCCTGCCCCCCGCTGCACCGAATCCACCGCGCCCGACCCAAACCAATCGCCGTCCGCCCTTGACGCGCGTCGTCTTTCGGTTAACTATTGTGCTAGTTACCTAGTTAATCGGGAGTCGCCGTGATCGAGTTCCATCTCAACGCGTCGTCGGGGGTGTCCCCCTACCAGCAACTCGTGCAGCAAGTGCGACGTGCGTTGGTGTTGGGCTTGCTCACTGCGGGCGACCAGCTGCCGACCGTCAAGGACGTCGTCGCGCAGCTGGCGATCAATCCGAACACCGTCCTGAAGGCCTACCGCGAACTCGAGCACAGCGGCCTCGTCGCAGCGCGCGCCGGTGTGGGCACTTTCGTCACGTCGACTCTGAGCGACTCATCACGTGCTGCGCACGGTCCGCTTCGCGAGGAACTCGAGGTCTGGTTTGGAAAGGCACGTCGGGCCGGGCTCGACGATGAGAGCATCGAGGCCCTGTTTCAGGACACCTTTCGGAACCTAGACGCGCAGGGTGTGGCGTGACCGCCGTCCTCGATGCCAACGGTCTCGGCAAGCGCTATCGCCAACGTTGGGCATTACGAGATTGCACGTTGCAGGTCCCGGCCGGTCGCGTGGTAGGCCTTGTCGGACCAAACGGAGCCGGCAAGACGACCCTCCTGCAGCTCGCAGTCGGCTTGCTGCAGCCCAGTGCCGGGCAGATCGCCGTTTTGGGTGCTCCGCCCGCCGATGGCCCGGAGCAACTCGGCCGCGTCGGCTTCGTCGCCCAGGACACTCCTGTCTACTCTGCACTCTCGGTTGGCGAGCACCTGCAGTTGGGCAGCTGGCTGAACCCGCGCTTCGACATGGCCGCCGCCGAACACCGAATCGACCAGCTTGGCCTCGACCGGAAACAGCGCGCGGGAAAGTTGTCAGGAGGCCAACGCGCGCAGTTGGCACTCACCCTCGCGCTCGCGAAACGACCGGAGCTGCTGGTCCTCGACGAACCGGTGGCGAGTCTCGATCCCCTCGCTCGGCACGAGTTTCTTCAGCACCTGATGGAAAGTGTCGCCGAACACTCCGTCAGCGTTGTTCTGTCGTCTCACCTGGTAGCGGACGTCGAGCGCGTGTGCGACTACGTGATCGTGCTCGCCGGGTCGCGCGTGCAAGTCGCAGGCGACGTCGAGGAATTGCTTGCCAATCACCACCGGCTCACGGGTCCGCGTCGAGACGTGGCGCAACTCCCCTCCGACCAGGAGGTCATCGAGGCCAGCCACACAGATCGCCAAACCACACTGCTCGTGCGAACGAGCAGTCCGATTCTTGACCCGGCCTGGACTGTCGAGTCTGTCGGTCTCGAAGACCTGGTGCTGGCGTACATGCGCCGCGCCGACGGCGTCGACCGGTCACGCAAGACCCAGCTCGGGAGCGTCTCATGATCCGGCTTACTTGGCGGCAGTTCCAATATCAGGCTGCGGTTGCAGTCGCTCTCCTCGTCGCGGTGTTGATCCTGTTCGCCACCACTCGGGGGAACGTCGATCACCTCTACACCGTCTTCACCAAGGCCAACGCCCTGTGCCGCAACAACCCTGACTGTCCAGGGGTCGGCATCCAACTCAGCAGGCTCGACCAATTGCTTGAGCTGATCGGCACCGCACTCGTCGTCGTCCCCGCTCTGATCGGTGTTTTCTGGGGCGCACCACTCATCGCTCGCGAGTTCGAGAACGGCACGCATCGCCTTGCGTGGACACAAAGTGTTACGCGCACCAGATGGCTTGCATCCAAGCTCGCCGTGGTCGGCCTCGCCAGCGTCGTGGCGACTGGGCTCCTGAGCCTGTTGGTGACGTGGTGGCAGTCGCCGATCGACCGCGCGCACATGGACCGATTCGGGTCAGGGCTGTTCGGGATGCGCAACATCACGCCAATGGGCTACGCGGCGTTCGGTCTCGTGCTCGGTGTGGTTTTCGGCCTGCTGATTCGGCGAACGCTGCCGGCAATGGCCGCCACGATCTTTAGCTTCCTCGCCGTGCGAATGACATTTACCTACGTGGTGCGGCCAAATATATTCTCGCCGCGCCACAAGACCTTTGCACTGGATCCCAACAACATGGGCTTCGGCAGCACCAACGGTGGGCCGGCGACGTTGATGCCCAACTCGCCGAACCTGCCGAACGCCTGGGTCTATTCGACGCACGTCGTCGACAGCGCAGGAAATGCGCTCACGCCGGCGACCGTAGCGACTACTTGCCCAACCCTGCCTTTCCCCAGTGGTCATCCCGCTCCCATCGGAACCAGCACCCGCATCAGGGTCGCGGCGCCTGGCGGCGTGCAGGACGCGCTGCACGATTGCGTGACGAAACTGAGCGCCACGTACCACCAAGTCGTGACCTACCAGCCCGCAAACCGTTATTGGACCCTGCAGTGGGGCGAGACCGTGGTCTACTTCGCCGCCGCGGCCGCCATCGCCGCATTCTGCTTCTGGTGGATCCGCCGCGGCGCAAGGTGACGTAAAGACAACCGTCTGGCCCGGTACTGCGTCCTTTGGTCGCAGTGATCGAGATGGACGGCGGGAGGCAAGCGAGAGTGCACCTGCCCGCCTCTCGACGAGGCACCGTCGCTGCCGGCGTGATCGGCGCGTTCGCAACGATCGCAGTGCTTGTCGGCTGCGGCAGTGGTGCGCGGCCAGGATCAGCGGCCGCCACCTCGCCTATTGCCTCGGCCGCCGCCTCGTCCGTTGCCCCGGCCGTTGCCTCGCCCATTGCTTCGTGGCCGAATCCGGCTGCGTCGAACTTCTCGGTTCCGCCGGCCGTGTCGGTGCCCACCGTGACGATGCTCGATGTCGAGCACGGCGTCGCCGTGGTCGGCGTTTCTCCCGTCGGCGGCGGTGATGCAACCGAGCAGCCGCCGACGTTGTGGCTGAGTACCGACCTCAACCACTGGCATGACGTCACCCCGCCTGCCACGCGCCGAGCGCTCGAAGGCGGGCTGTACGCAGTGTTCGATCAGGCATCGTTCCTCAGTCCGACCACTGGCTGGGTGACCACCTGGAACGTCGGCAACCTTGGAGTGACGATCTACCGCACGGCAGACGGCGGAAAGAGCTGGACCGTTGCGCCAGCAGGCAGCGGGCACGGCGACCACGCTGGCGACGCGGACTGGATCCAACTGCTCAGCCCGACCGTGGCGTTCGACGAAAACATCGAGGCTGCCGCTTCCAGCATGTCGCTAGCGGTAACCACGAACGCCGGCGCGTCGTGGCACACGCTGTACACCGGTCCACCCGCCACCTCGACGCCGACGCCGACCGCATACGAAGCGCCGATGCTCTTTGTCACACAGCTGCGCGGGTTTGCTGCGTCTGCGATCCCACCCGCGGAAGGCCAAATCGACCAAGGTTTCTTCGAAAGCACCGATGGCGGCCTCTCGTGGACGCTCGAGAAACCCCCACTTGCGCCATCGACGACGATGTGCCCGTCCGACAACTTCGGTGCGGTTGAATGCCTGTTCGCACTGCCGTCTTTCAGCGACGCCACCCACGCGGTGCTCGCGAGCGAGGTTGTCGACGGCGCGCGCGCCACCGTTGGTTTCGACGTCACCGCAGACGGCGGTTCGACATGGCAACAGACGACCAGTGTCGACGTCCAGATACCGCTTGTTCCTGCGGGCAGCTATCCGAGGACGTACGCGCTTGTCGCCACACCGTCGAGTCGCGACTGGTGGATTGTGTCTGCTACCGGTGCCGGCGCGACGACTCGAGTCAGTAGTGATGCTGGGCAACATTGGGCGCTGGCCGACAGCAGTCAGGTGCTCGGCTCGCCCGCCAAACTCGAAGCGCTCGACGCGACGCATGCTCTTCTGGTGACGGAAATCATCACGTCGAACGGCGGAACGACTGCCCTTTACAGCACCGCCGACGGCGGACGCAGCTGGAAAACGCTCTTCGGTAGCTGAGCAATCCGATTGCCGCGCGATAACTTCGACGCATGAACCTCCTGAACGACTTCCTGACCTTCATCGGTGTCTACAACGGCAACAGCCGGTGGTACCTCTTCTGGGGCGGCTTCGGTAGTTGTCTGAGCGAACTCGCGATCCTCGCGGTCGTGTGGCGCAAGATCAACTGCCACGCCAAGGGCTGCTACCGGGTGGGCCTGCACCACGTCGAGGGCACGCCGTACATCACCTGCGGCAAGCATCATCCGACCCATCCCGGCAGCGGCGCATGCACCGCTGAGCAGATCGCTCAGGCGCATGCCGACGCCCAAGCTGCGACCACCACCTAGCGCCACGTCTCGGCCGGACGGCGATGAGTTCGGCAGGCATGGACCGTCTGAATGGGTGGAACAGTCTCGATGGGTGGAGCATGGGTCGGTAGACCCGTCCCGCCGCAGCAGAGAGGGCGAACCTGCGATGCCAGACAAGATCACCGCGAGCCTGTGGTTCGACACCCAGGCCGAGGAGGCTGCGAACTTCTACACCTCCGTCTTCAAGAACTCGCGCGTCATCAACGTCAACCGGTACACCGAAGCCGGTCCACGCCCAGCCGGGACGGTGATGACCGTCGAGTTCGAGTTGGACGGCACGCGCTTCGTCGGCATCAACGGCGGCCCGCAGTTCAAGTTCGATGAGGCGGTGTCGTTCCAGATCAGCTGCGAAGACCAAGGCGAGATCGACTACTTCTGGGAGCGGCTCTGCGAAGGCGGCGACGAAGGGCCGTGCGGTTGGCTCAAAGACAAGTTCGGCCTGTCGTGGCAAGTCGTCCCCACCGGCATGGAGGAGTTTTTCGGCGACCCCGACCCTGGGCGGGCCGAGCGCGCGATGAAGGCCATGCTCGGCATGAGCAAGATCGACATCGCCGAGATCCGGCGGGCTGCCGACGACGTGTCGGCGACGTGATCAAGCTACGTTGACGTTGTGAGTGACCGGCAACTACCGAAGTGGCAAGAGCTCAAGCCACTGCTGCGCCCAAAGCCGTTCGACCCCAATCCGACCCGGCGCCGGCTGGCTGCTGCGCTGACGATTGCTGACCTCCGGTTGATCGCCCGCCGTCGCACGCCCCGCTCGGTGTTCGACTACACCGACGGCGCTGCAGGCGACGAGATCAGCTTGCGTCGGGCACGCGCCCTCTTCAGGGACGTCGAGTTCCAGCCGTCGATCCTGCGCGACGTGTCGGGTGCCGACATGACGACGCAGATGCTCGGAAAGCCGTCTGCGCTTCCGTTCGCTTTTGCTCCGACGGGCTTCACCAGGGCGATGCATCACGAAGGTGAGTGCGCCGTCGTGCGGGTCGCCGAGCGCCGGCACATTCCGTACGCGTTGTCGACGATGGGCACCACGTCGATCGAGGACGTCGCAGCCGCAGCGCCCGATGCCCGCAAGTGGTTTCAGCTCTACGTGTGGAGAGACCGGGCCGCCGCCGAGGATCTGATGAACCGCGCGAAGGCGGCCGGGTTCGAGGCGCTGATTCTCACCGTTGACGTCCCGGTCGCGGGCCCTCGCCTGCGAGACACCCGCAACGGTTTCTCGATTCCCCCTGCCCTCACGATGAAGACGGTTCTTGATGCGGCCACGCATCCGGCGTGGTGGCTCAACTTGCTCAGCACTCCCCCGCTCACGTTCGCGACCCTCACCGAGACCGGCGGCACCGTCGCCGAACTCATCGACGCGTTGTTCGATCCGTCGATGACGATCGCCGACCTCGAGTGGTTGCGCTCGTTCTGGGATGGGCCGCTCATCATCAAGGGCATCCAGACCGTCGACGACGCGCGCCGCGTCGTCGACGTCGGAGCCGACGCGATCGTGCTGTCCAATCACGGCGGCCGCCAGCTCGACAAGGCGCCGGTACCGCTGCGCCTCATCCCCGACGTTCTCGATGCAGTCGGTGATCGCACCGAGGTCTGGGCCGATACGGGCATCATGGCCGGAGCCGACATCGTGGCTGCGATTGCTCTTGGTGCCCGCGCTACCCTGGTCGGTCGTGCGTATCTGTATGGCCTGATGGCGGGCGGCGAACGCGGCGTCGACCGCGCAGTGGAGATCTTGTCGCGCGAAGTGCGGCGCACGATGCAGCTACTTGGTGTGCGCACAATCGATGAACTGAGCCCTGCACACGTGAAGCTGCCGTGATGTCGGGCCGGGTAAGGGCGCACTGATGCCTGCGATCCCGATCACCCGACACTTGCTGCGCGCAAAGGATCTCGCCGACGCGCGATACGCCGAGCCGCTCGACGTGGCAGCCCTCGCCACAGCCGCCGGACTATCCCCGGCGCACTTCAGCCGGGCGTTCAGAAAGGCGTTCGGCGAGTCACCACACGCGTACTTACTGACCCGCCGGCTCGAGCGGGCTGCGGCGCTCCTACGCAACACCGACAACTCCGTTGCCGACATCTGCGTAGCAGTCGGGTTGTCGAGCATCGGCTCTTTCACGACGAGCTTTCGACGCATGTTCGGCACCACGCCCACGGTGTACCGGGCATCCTTTCCGCCGGCGGTCGCTTTCGCGCGAGTGCCGGCATGCGTGGTGCGCGCCTACAGCAGGCCGGTCTTGCGCACGTTTCGAGAAGACGGGAACGCTCCGGCGTCAGTAACGTCGGCTACACCGAAACCCGATCCCGGAGGACAACGTGTACAAGATCGCCAACACTCAACTGTGGGTGCATGACCAGGACGAAGCGCTCGCGTTCTACACGAAGAAGCTCGGCATGGAGGTCCGCTCCGACGTGACCGTGGCCGAGATGGGCAACTTCCGCTGGCTGACCGTAGGCCCCGTCGACCAGCCCGACTTCGCCATCGTGCTCATGGCCATTCCCGGCGCGCCGGTGATGGACGATGAGACCGCCGCCGGCGTGCGGGAGCTCATGGCTAAGGGGTTCGCGGGCACGGTGTTCCTCACCACTGACGACTGCCGGGCTTCCTACGAGAGCCTGCGCGCACGCGGCGTGGAGTTCACCGAGGTTCCTGAGGAGCGTCCGTACGGGATCGATGCAGGGTTTCGCGACCCGTCGGGCAACAGCTTCCGGCTCACACAGGTGGCCGAGTTCGTCAACGCCTAGGCGCGCCGGATCGCGCGTCCAGGCAGGCGCTCAGTCCGTTGGCCGTCGCGCAGCGTGTACTCGCCGTTCACCATCACGTGCTGAATCCCTTGTGGCTGACGGCGCGGCTCTTCATACGTCGCTGTTGCCGTGACGGTGTCCGAGTCGAAAACAACAATGTCGGCCACGGCGCCCACTCGCAGCACGCCACGATCAGTCATCCGTAGCCGCTTCGCCGGGCGTGAGGTCAGGTGTGCAACGCATTCCTCGAGACTGAGAATGCCGAGCTCGCGAACGTACGTACCGAGGTAGCGCGGAAATGTTCCCCAGCCACGCGGATGTGGGCGCGCCCCGACGAGGATGCCGTCACTACCGGCGGTATGTGCTGGGTGCCGCATGATGGTGCGCACGTTGTCCTCGTTGCCCACGTGAACGAGGCAGCCGACACTTAGTCGATCAGCGACCAGCAGGTCGCAGAACAGTGCACCTGGATCCTCGTCACGAGCACGAGCGAGTTCGGCGATAGTCGCGCCGACTGCCCACGCCGATCGTGGATCGGATACGCCTGAGACGGAGATCGTCGCCCAGTCGACTGGCATGTCGTGCGATCCGTCGGATCCTGATACTTCGATTTCGTAGAGGATTCGGCGGCGCGTCTCTGGCTCGAGCAAGCGGGAAATAATGGCATCCGCGCCACCGGCATGCACCCAGCTGGGCAAGAGCGCAGCGAGATAGGTCGCGCCGGCAAGGTACGGGTAGGTGTCGAGGCTGACGTCGAGCCCGTGCTGCGCGACGGCCGTACCAATGGCATCGAGTACTTCAGATGCTCGACCTGCGTTCTGCGGATAGTTCACGTGACAATGCGCAAGGTGCAGTGCGACGTCTGCGCGTTTGGCAATGTTCAGGCAGTCCTCATAGCCCCGGACCACCGAGCGGCCATAGTTGCGATGGTGCGGACAGTAGTAGCCATCTGCATCGTGCACCGGCTCGCACAGCGCCACGATTTCGTCGTCGTCCGCGTACATGCCGGGCGTATAGGTGAGTCCCGTCGACAGGCCCACGGCACCGTCGGCCAGGCCCTGTCTCACAATCGCCGTCATGCGCTGCAGCTCATCAGGTGCCGGCGCACGCTGCTCAGTTCCCAACACCTGCATCCGCACGTTGCCGTGCGGCACGAGGTACGCGACATTTACTGGTGCTCCGAGGTCGACTCGGGCCAGGTACTGCGCCACCGTTCGCCAGTCAGGCTCCACATCGGGTTCGCCGTTCCAGCCGGCGATCTGCGACACGATCTGCGGCAGCGTCTGATCAGTGACCGGGGCGTAGCTAAGGCCGTCCTGGCCCAGCACTTCGCAGGTGACGCCCTGCCAGACCTTCGCCGTGTGCTCAGGATCATTGATCACGGCAAGATCGGAGTGAGCATGCATGTCGATGAAGCCGGGCGCGACTACGAGGCCGGTGACGTCTACTCGCGTGCCTAGCGATGCCGCGGTGCCCGGCGGCGCTACTTCGGTGATGATCCCGTCAGACACCGTGACATCTGCCCGAAAGCGGTTGGCGCCAGTGCCATCGACGATGGTGCCACCGGTCAGAATCTGCGTGGTCATCCAGCGCCATCCGCGGCGTTGCTGTCACGAAGTGCTTTCAGCGCGGCCGGAATGCGGCGCAGGTCGTTCAGCGGCACGAGCCCGTAGTGATAGAAGTCGACAGCGTCAGCCCCAGCGGCGACCACGGCCGCAACCTTGGCCGTGAGCTGTGCAGCCGACTCGGTATCGGGCAGGCAAGGACGTAGCACCACCCCGAGCTCGGGTCCCTCACCGAGCGCGGCCCGGTACGCCGCAACATCGTCACGAGCTCGTTCGGTGTCGCGCGCGTATGCGAGCACGCTGTAGGCCGGCACATGTTGACCGATGCTCACGGGGTCAACGCCGAGATGCCATGCGTCTTCGGCCGCGAGTCGACCGCTTGGAGTGCCGTTGGCGTAGCCCTTGACAGCACCGATTGCATCGAGAAACACCAGTCGAGAGCCAGCTTCGGTCACTGCGTCGGACACGGCGGCTGCTAACTCCGTCACGGTCTGGACGCGGGTGGTGGCGTAGTCGGCCAGGACGCTGCCTCCGTGCATCGCGACACTGTCCGGGGTCACGTCGTCTGTGTTTGGTCCGCCCCCGTCGAGAACGGCGGCGAGCAACCGCTGGCACGCGACGCGCGCCATCTCGGCGTCCACCCCTCTTTCGTTTGCGAGGCCCTCGCACGACGCGCAGAAGCAGAGCCCTAGGAGAAATCGATCGATGCCGCCGAGAGTGACAAAGGAACGCTCGTGGTGATAGCCGTGCTCGAACGTCCCGAAGTGCAGCGACTCCGCCACCACATCGTCGACTCCCAATCGCGCAACGTTGCGCGCCAATGCAAGCGCATATGCGTGGACGTCGGGTTGCGACGGGCAGAGATCAGCCGGAGACCCCCGTTCGCCGAAAGCATTTAGGGTGGTGCATTCGGGGTGAGCCTTGCCCAGCGTCGTGTTGTGACAGAAGACCGTCCAACCAGAAAGGGCCATCCCACGTTGCGACGTTGCCCTCCGCAATGAGCGCAGCGGATGCTCGTTCGCGCCTTGCTGCACAGGCGGTTGCAGGCGAAGACCGCCGAACAGATCGTCGTCCGGAATGAAATGAACGCCGTCGTGGCGAATCGTGACGTGCGGTGATCCGTGTGGTGTGAGGTCGCGGGCGCGATGGTAGGCGGCGGCTACTGTCACACCTGTTGCACCGAACTCGTTGGCGATCCGGTCGAGCACGACATCGTCGCCTTCGCCGCGAAGGTCTTCGACGCCGACAAATACCGAGCTCTCGATCGATCTACCAGCCATCGTCGGCGGCACTCATCCTTGACAGTCGAGGGTGGCGACACTCTAATGCCGTGAATGAGACGCTTCGATGGCCAGGTCGCGATTGTCACCGGCAGTGGTTCAGGAATCGGGCGGGCGATCGCCGAGCGACTGGCCACAGAAGGTGCGGCTGTCTGCATTGCGGACGTCGACCCGTCGTCGGCAGAGCTCACCGCATCGAAGCTTCGCGAACACGGGCACACCGCGCTCGCCCGGCGGGTCGACGTCGTCGACCGTGCAGGCGTGCTCGACGCGGTGGCCTGGGCGAAGGAAAACCTTGGCCCCATTGACGTGCTGGTCAACAACGCCGCTGTCTGCGGCGACACTCCACTGCTCGACCTCAGCGAAGAAGATTGGGACCGCGACGTCGACGTCACTTTGAAGGGTGCGTTCCTCTGCGCGCAGGCTGTGCTGCCCGACATGGTGGCGCGACGGACCGGCGCGATCGTCAACATCGGCTCGGTGAACGGCTTTCACTATCTGGGAAACGCCGCCTACAGTGCCGCCAAGGCCGGCCTCGAGAGTCTTACCCGCTCGCTGGCCGTGAGATACGGACGCGACGGGGTACGGGCAAACATGGTCGCGCCCGGCACCATTCGAACCGCAGCCTGGGACGACCGGCTGGCGCGCAACCCGGCCGTGCTCGACAAGATCGCGAAGTGGTACCCGCTCGGCCGTGTGGGCACCGTCGACGACGTCGCAGCAGCCGTCGCCTTTCTCGCGTCACGCGAGGCGTCATGGATCACCGGAACGGTGCTGACAGTCGACGGTGGCCTGCTCGCCGGGAATGCACCGATGGTCGTCGACATCTTCGACAGAGCGGCCCCGCAAAGCTAGGTCGGCTTAGCTGGCAGCAACTCCCGGACGCGCACGCGTCGACCAGTGCGCAGGATGGCTCGCCGGTAGATCGAAGTCGCGAGCCGCGCGACGGCGACCGTGCTGGCAATACTCAAGACGACCGAGATGGCGAACTCCCACCACGTTGCTGCGCCTATGCCGACGAGCGTGGGCATCGCAAACGGGGCAGTCGGCGGTAAGTAGGCGAGTACGTCGACGAATGTGTTGGGCGTACCCGTGGTTGCAACGGTTAGCGAGCTGATGTAGCCGACCAGCACCGGAATCGCGAGCGGAAACGCGAGGCTCTGCACCTGTTCTTGGCGCTCGACAGTCGAGCCGGCGGCCGCGTACATCCAGCAGTAGAAGGCATAGCCAAGCACGAGCCAGAGCAACGCGGCCAGCACCGTGACGGGCCCTGTGCCGTGCAGCAGGTCAGACCCCACGGCTCCAGACAATCCCAGTGCGACCGCGACGATGACGCTCGCTTGCGCGGCGGCCACCAGGCCGATCCCGAGTACCTTGCCCCCGAGAAGTTGCGCCGGACGCACCGCCGCCAAAAGAACTTCGACAACTCGGCTGGTCTTTTCCTCGACAACTCCGGTGAGGATCCAGGTGCTGTACTGCCCCAGCATCACGAAGACCAGGACGAGGGTGACGACCGACGTCGGCGAGTGCTTGCGATGCGAGATAGAAGCTGCGTGAAGACCGACAAGGGGGACCGGTTTTGCATGGCTGATCGCATCGGCTTGAGCCGAGTTCAGGCCAGCCGCTTCGAATGCGGCAGCAGTCCCGAGCGTCTGGGCCGCGGCTCCCGCGAGTTGCGCGGTGGTAGAGCTGTCGCCCGCGGTGATCGCCTTGGCCACGACCACCTGCTGGGCATCGACGATCACGACATCGACGTGGCCTGACCGAAGGTCGGCATCAGCAGTCGAAGAGTCGGGCTCGGAGACGAAGGTCATGGTCGTGCCGATCGCGTCGGCACTTGCCATCACCGCGGTGCGTAGTGGTGCGGATAGCGTGCCGACGACACCAACTCGCTCAGGTTCGCTCTTACTGCGGGCCAGCACCGGGATCACGATGGCCGCGATCACCACGAGCAGAATGATCCCCGTTCCGACTTGGAAAACGCGTCCACGGATCCGTTCGCGCACTTCTCGTTGCGCGACGAGACCCACAACACCGAACACACTCACCAACAGGGAACGCCGCGGCGGCTTAGCTTTGGTTCCCGGGGAGGGCTGCCCTGGCTCGGGTTGCGTCGAGGAGGTCGCCTTAGCGCGACGCCGGCGCAAGTGGAATTTCACTCGCAGCGAGATGACCACGGCAGCGACCGCCACGATGATGAACGGCTTCATGCCAACGCCTCGCGGAAGACTTCCGACAGGCGCCGACGCGCGAAGCTGAACTCGGTGACGCGGCCAGCTGCCATCGCCGCCTTGAGCACGACGTCACTGTCGGTCGATTCATCGAGAACCAGGCGCGCCTCACCGCCAGTGACCTCGGACACCTTGGCGCCCGCGAGCGTCCTAGCCCACCGGGCGTCGCGATCGCCTTCAACGCGCACAACCAACCGCCGCGGGCCACTTGTAGCAAGATCATCGACGCGACCGCTTGTGACGAGCTTGCCGTGGTCGATGATGGTGACCGACTCACAGAGATCCTCGACGAGGTCCAGCTGATGGCTGGAGAACACGACACAACATCCGGCAGCCGCACGCTCGACGAGAACAGTGCCGATGTCGTCGATACCGGCGGGGTCCAGCCCCGACAACGGCTCGTCGAGCACGATGAGTTCGGGCTCGTGGACGAGAGCAGCCGCAAGTTGAACGCGTTGCTGATTGCCGTGCGACAGGACGTCGACCTTGCTGCCCGCCCGATCAGCAACGCCGAGACGCTCGAGCCACATCCTCGACGCCGCCTGGGAGCCCACCGCACTCATTCCGTGCAGCCGGCCCATGTACTCGACCTGATCCCCCACAAGCATTCCTGGGTACAGGCCGCGCTCTTCCGGCATGTACCCGAATCGACGCCTGGTCGGCTGGTCTATCTTGACGCCGTTCCACCTGACCTGACCGGAGTCGAGATCGGTCAGCCCGAAGATGGCACGCATCGTGGTTGTCTTGCCTGCACCGTTCGGACCCAGGAACCCGACGACCTGGCCAGCCTGTACAGAAAATGACAGGCCATCGAGAGCAACGACGCTTCCATAGCGACGCGTCAGGCCGTCGATCTCGAGTAGTCCCCCGCTTTCGGCGGCCAAATGCATCCTCATTCTCTTCAGGTCTTGGTGCGGTCAGCTGGGCAAGACGATGCCTAGCGTCTCCATGTGCAGCCTGGCTGCGTCCCACGCTTCCTCCGGCGTGCCGCCGCTCTCGCGCGCGGTCATGTACGCGGCATACCAATCCCACCAGTTGTGGGGCGGGGCGGCCTTTTCGAACGGTCCGTGCTGCTCGCTCGTTTCGTGCAAGAGCTGCGCCAGGCTCGCGACGTCCATCGTCGGTTCTCCTTCGTCCGGGTTCGATCAGCCCACGTCGATTTACGGACCCGCCAAGGGGCTAAATAATACGGCTGACAACGAGGGAAAGGATTCGCAGGCGATGGACATGAAGCTTGAGGTTGTCGTGATCCCGGTCTCCGACGTCGACCGGGCCAAGGACTTCTACACCGGGCTCGGCTGGCGTCAGGATGCCGACTTCGTCGCTGGCGACTTCCGGGTTGTGCAGCTGACGCCACCCGGCTCGCTGTGCTCGATCATCTTCGGAACAGGCGTCACGACGGCCACGCCCGGCTCAACTCAGGGCTTACAGCTTGTAGTGACGGACGTCGAGGCGGCGAGGTCTGAGCTCGCCAGCCACGGCGTCGACGTCAGCGAGGTCTTTCATGACGCCGGCGGGGTGTTCCACCACGCCGGCGACGCGAACCGCGTTGCGGGCAAAGACCCGAACGGCAAGAGTTACGCGTCATTCGTGTCGTTCAGCGACCCCGACGGAAACAGCTGGTTCGTGCAGGAGATCACGACGCGCCTGCCCGGGCGCTGACGCTCGTCGTGACCTCCAGCAGGTGATCGTCAGCACGTGCCGCCAGCGACGTGCGCGGTCACCAGTAGGTACTCCCACTCCATCGTGCCGCTCCCAGCTCCGAACTGGTTGGCGAGGTCGAGCAGCGCGTGGTCTAGCGCCGCGGTCCGCTCAGGATCGTCAGCGTTGTTGCGGTAGGCGGCGATCGTGGGTCCGTAGAACGACGCGAAGAAGCTGCGGAACTCTTCAGCGGAGGCGAACCGGTCGACGCGCAGCTTCTTTCGCTCCGCGGTCAACTTTGTGACCTCGTCGCCGAACAGCGCGCGCACGTGTGCCTCGTCCCCCCACAGCGGTCCCGGCGTCGCGCCAGCAGGCGGCGGTGGATTGAACGGCTTCATCGTCGCGAACAGCTGCCCGATGAACCCGCTCGGCGTCCAGTTGATCAGCGCGATGCGGCCCCCAGGGCGAGTAACCCGGATCAGCTCATCGGCGACCGGCTGGTGAAAGGGCGCGAACATGACTCCGACGCACGACAGGACGACGTCGAATTCAGCATCGGTGAACGGAAGGTGTTCCGCGTCGGCCTCTTGCCAGCTGATGGTCAGACCGTGAGTCGCCGAACGCTCGCGGCCAATCTGCACGAGTTCTGGCGTCAGATCGGTCGCGACAACACGCGCTCCGGCGATCGCCGCCGGCAGACTCGCGTTTCCCGAACCGGCTGCAACGTCCAAGACGTACTCGCCAGGCTGCACATTTGCCGCATCGACGAGCACGCTTCCGAGTTCATAGATGACCTCGGTGGCGATCCGGTCGTAGTCACCCAGCGCCCACATCGCGCGGTGCTTGGTCTTGATCGGGTCGAGCACGATCGTCTGCTGTTCCATGACTAACTCCTCAGTTCACCTGCGGCCACACCTGTTGATGGCCATCTGAGATGAACGTTAGGAATCGCGAGGGGTTGCCCGCGTCGGTGCTGGTACCCAAATGCGGGTCGTGCGCTGGCGGCTCATGACGGCCAACGCGTAGTCGTCTTAGACAGGTGCGAGGAGGCGTGCTGCGGCGGCAATGCGTGCCGATCTGCCCTGGAGCCCGAGCTTTCCGTAGATGTTTTGGAGATGGCGCTCGACCGTGCGGGTGCTCAGATTCAGGTCGGCGGCGATCTCGACGTTGTCGCGGCCCGCCGCGACGAGCTTCAGCACTTCAAGTTCACGCAACGACAACAAATGATCAAGACGTTCACTGGACGGCGGGGCCTGGCCATCGGGCTCCATGAAGCGCCGTACTTCGTCGACGAACAATGCCCACGCAGGCTCGTCCTCGAGGACGATGTGGTTGTCGCTTTCGAGTGCCACCAAGCGAGCGTTCGCGATGCTTGACGCCAAGTGCCGCCCGTACTCGAAGCTGTTCATCCGGTCACCAACTGAGTGGAGCACCAGCGTCGGAAAGTCCAACGCCGGCAGCAACGCCTCGGCGTCCGCCTTCATGCGTTGCTGGCGCGCAGCAACAGCAGTCGTAGCCGAAACGGCCACGCGCTGTAAGTCGTCAAGCCAGCGCATCTGCTCTTCGGTCGCACCAGGGATCATCAGCGACGTAAACACCCGCCGAAACGTCGAGTCGGGTCGGGCCCATCCGACCTTGATGAGCTGCCCAAAAGTGTCTTGCAGTTCGAGTTCCTCGGCCGTAAGACCTTCGGCCGCCGACGAGTAACTGCCGTAGAACATCAACCGCGACACCCGCTCGGGATGACGAGTCGCGTAGGAGATCGCAACGGGTCCGCCCTGGGCCATGGCCATCAGCGCGAACCGGTCAAAGCCAGCTGAGTCTGCGACCGCTTCCAGATCGCCGATTCGCGCATCGAGCCCGTGATCGGTGACGTCCCAGTCGGAAAGCCCGTGACCCCGCTCGTCGAAACGGATGACCGTGGCGAACTTGCCGAGGTCGACGAGAAAGTGCCGCCAGACTGGGCTTTCCCAATCGAATTGCAGGTGGCTGAGCCAGCAGGTCGAGATCAATAAGGGCGGCCCTTCGCCATGCACGGCGTAGGCGATCCGGGCGCCGTCCGGCGCCCGGCAGAACCGCACTTGCTGCTGGGGCTGGCCTGAGCTCGAACTCGCCATTGCGGCATTCTAACGGCCGGCCGTTGCCACGACATCCCGTTAGCGGCCACGCCTGACTACATTGACGGCACGATGAGTTTCGTCGTCTGACGTGGAGGCGCACCGGTGATCTCGGGTATCGGGCTCGTTGTTCACACCGGCAAGCCTGCTGCGATCGCCGCCGCCGACCGCGTGCGGCAATGGGCTGCCGAGCACGATATCCACTGCGCCGACATCGATGTGTGGCACGGCGCTGACGACGGCACCCGGCGAAACGCGATGCAGGAGGCGCAGCACGCCGGCAACCCCGACCTGATCGTGACGGTGGGTGGCGACGGCACGTTCCTGCGCGGGGCGCGGGTCGCGACGCGAATCGGCGCAACCGTCCTCGGTGTCGACGTCGGGCGACTCGGATTCTTGACCGAAATCGAGTCTGGCGACATCGAGCGAGCGTTGAATGCGGTCGAGTCGGGTGAGATTCAAATCGACGCGCGCCTTGCGTTGACGATGCGCGCGTCGCGCCCGCTGGAAATCCCCGAGGGTATGCAGGCACTCCTGCGCTACGGCCGCGGCCCCGCGCTCCCGCCGCCGCCGCTGCGGGCAGGAGACGCGCCTTCTGTTGGCTGGGGTGTTCCGCTCGACGTGATGGCTCTAAACGACGTCGTCTTTGAGAAGTTGGCGCGCGACCGTCAGGTAAATGTGGCCGTGTACGTAACCGGCCACCTGTTCGCGTCGTACTCCGCCGACGCGCTAATTGTCGCAACGCCGACGGGTTCGACGGCTTACAGTTTCGCCGCTGGCGGCCCGATCGTCTCTCCGCACCTGGATGCGCTGATCTTCACGCCCGTGGCACCACACATGGCATTCGACAGAAGCCTCGTACTCGACGCGAAGTATGAGCGGGTCGCGATCCGAGTGCTCGAACACTCTGGGCAGGTGGCTGTGAGCGTCGACGGCCAACTCCGCGGCGTCCTCGACCCCGGCGATTGGATCAGCGTGTACGCCGGTCCGCAGCGCGCGAAGTTAGCTCGATTGACCGAGCTCGACTTCCTCGGTCGAGTACGCGAACGGTTCGCACTTGCCGACGCCGCAGCCGCACTCGCCGACGGCGCGGCGCCGACGATCTATGACCCCGGAGTGCCGCAACCCGACGATCTCGCCCACCCCGGCCCACCCGACATCCGCTAGGCGATCTACGACAAGCCGAGCGCAGCCGCCACTGACGCGATGTAGTCGATGTGGTCATCGATCGAATCGAAGCCCTTATGCATCGTGACCACGGAGATGTGAGTACCGCCTGCGACGCGCCACGCGTCGACCTGCGCCGGAATATCGCCGAGGCCATCTTTGCCCGCATCGATCAAGTAGTCGCCGCCGAACTCGTCAACGGAGCGGCCCAGGTCGCGCACTCGGCCACGCAGCGCCGTCCACTTTTCGATCGCGTCATCGACGCCGCGGCCGCCGACGAACATGAACCCATCGGCCAACCGCGCGGCACGCCCGAACGCGGCTTCGCCGTACCCGCCAAGCCAGATCGGAATCGGGTGTGCGGGCCTTGGCACGAGGGCTGCTCGATCCACGCGGTCGAAGCGGCCCTCGAAGTCGACGACCGGTTCTGAAAACAAGCGACGGAGTAGCCCGATCTGCTCCTCCTGGCGCGCGCCGCGGGTATGGAAATCCTGTCCGAGCGCCTCGTACTCCACAAAGTTCCAGCCGACTCCGACGCCCAGGCGCAAGCGCCCGCCGGAGAGGAGGGCAACGTCGGCCGCTTGTCGCGCCACCAGCACCGTCTGCCGCTGCGGCAGGATCAGGATCCCGGTCGCGAAGCCAATGCGCTCAGTAATGCCAGCGAGGTAGCCGAACATCACGAACGGATCGTGGAACGGGTCATTCTCGGTATACGGGCCCGTCAGCGGAGGCGTTCGATCGGCGTGGATTGCGCCGAGCACATGGTCGTAGGTCAAAAGATGGTCAAAGCCGAGGTCTTCGACCGCTTTCCCAATGCGGCGAACTGCGACCGGGTCGCCGCGAAGCTCGGTCTGGGGATAGACAACACCGATCTGCATGAGCACCAGCCTGCCATGTCGCCTACACGATGTCGCGGCGGCGAAGAGCCCACGTTGCCGCCACGTGGATCACGACGACGGCGGCGAGCAGCAGCAGGCCCGAAGTTGCGATCGTGTGGCCAGGCCCGAATCCCCCCGGGCCATCGCTCGCATTCGGGCTGGCCGCAACCCAAGACACGGAGTCATTGAGCAGCAGCCATCTGCCCACGCCGGGCGCCACGGTGGCAACGGCGCGTTCTATCACCACCAGGTACACCAATGGGCCGATGAGGGCGGCGGCTGTGCTGCGGCCGACAGCAGCGCACGACACCGCAATCGCGCAAGCTGCAGCTGCGAGCAGTGCTATTCGGATCGCGAGGGCGACCACCGACGCGTAGGCGGTGCCGTGACCCGTTCTATGGGCGAGGGCTGATGGCAGCAGCGCCAGCACCAACAGGGCCAGTGCGGCAAGCGCTGCGCAGAACACGACCGCCGCGCAGGTCACTGCCCGAGAAAAGAGCACGCGAGCGCGGCGTGGCTCCCACGTAAGCAAAGTGGTCAGGGAACGGCTGGTGTAGTCGGCTCCGAGCAATGACGCACCGAACACGAAGGCCGCGAGAACCAACGGCCCGCTGAAAGTCGCGAACGCATTCGGTACGCCGGTACGAACGTCGAACGGGTGCTTCGCGGTGTGATGAAAGTCGATCATGCCCACCGCGATGATCACGATGACGGTGACGATGGCAATGACAACGCTCATGGACCGCCACGCGATTCGACGCAGATCCGCAGCCAAAAGATCGATCATCGGTCGACGTCCGGTGATGTGAGGCCGAAGAAGACGGCCTCCAACGTGGGCCTCTCGTGACGAATCTCGTTCACGTAAAGCCCTTTGCTGGCAAGGATTTCGGTCACATGCGCAGCGTCGGACGCATCGTGCGTGACCCGCAACTTGCCATCAACAACGACCGCGTCGATTCCCGCCTCGGCGAGTGCGTTGTGCGCTGCGTCCAGGTCCGCGATGCCCACGACGAGGGTGCCTACTCCTGCGGTGGCCAGTACGTGAGCGATCGGGCCGGAGGCGACACACCGCCCGGCATCGATGACGGCTACTCGGTCGCAGGTCTTTTCGACCTCGTCGAGCAAGTGACTGGAGACGATGACCGTACGTCCCTCGGCGGCCAATCCGAGTAGCAGTTGGCGGATCCCAGCGATGCCGGCCGGGTCGAGTCCGTTGGACGGCTCGTCCAACACAACAACCTCGGGATCCCGCAGCAGTGCCGCCGCTATCCCGAGTCGCTGACGCATACCAAGTGAGTAGGTGCCGACGGGGTCATCGGCACGATCGGCCAAGCCCGCGGCGAGAAGCGCACGGTCGACGCCGGCCGGCCCGATCTTGTCGAGGCGTGCAAGCAGCGCAAGGTTGCGGCGACCTGACATGGTCCCGGTCAAGCCCGGGGTCTCGATGAGTGCGCCCACGCGGCCAATGACGCGATGGAGATCACGCCCGCTGTCGGCCCCAAGAACGCGGCACACACCAGACGTCGGACGAACAAGCCCAAGCATGCAACGCAACGCCGTCGTCTTGCCTGCGCCGTTCTCACCGAGCAAGCCAAAGACGCCGCCAGCGGGCACCGTGAGATCGAGTCCGTCCAGGGCGAGTCGTCGACCGTAGCCCTTGGTGACCCCGACAAGCTCGATAACGGCCCCTACTGCGGCAGGTCCGACCGTCACCGCGGGCCGACGAGTGACGGGCGCTGGGCTTTTTGGCGGCGTCTTAGGCGAGCGATCGCGCCGTCGCCAACTAGCTGGACGGCGGCTAACGAACCACCACACCGCAGCAATGAGCAGCACCGGAAGAATGATGACCACGACTAAGGCCCACCGCCTACGTGCACATTGCTAACTCCACGTAGTCAGAGTAGGGGCACGCGAGGTGCGCGTAAGCCAAACGGAAACACATTGCGGCCGAAGTTCGTGACCTGTGACGCTCGCATGGTGGACATGCACGCCGGCCAACTCACCGTGACGGTTGAGACTGTGCGCAAGTTGGTGTCCGAGCAATTTCCGGCGTGGCGAGGCCTGCCGATCCAAGCCGTCAACTCGCAGGGCACGGTGAACGCAATCTTTCGGATCGGCGACGGCTTAGTGGCACGGTTCCCGCTTCAAGGATCGGACGCCGGGGCGGTACTGCGTTCGTTGGAATCGGAGTCGGCTGCTGCCGCGGAGCTGCTCGGGCGCACGCGGTTCGCCACGCCTGAGCCGGTCGCGCTGGGCGCGCCTGGCGCGGGCTACCCACTTCCTTGGTCTGTGCAGACCTGGCTTCCCGGCGTCGTCGCGACGGACTCTGAGTCCGTCGCGTTTGCGCATGACCTGGCTGAGTTCGTACGTGGCACCCGTGCAATTGACACTCGCGGCCGGGTGTTTCGCGGACAGGGCCGCGGCGGTGACCTGCAATCTCACGACACCTGGGTCGAGACGTGCTTTCGGGAGAGCGAGCAGCTTCTCGACGTTCCCCGACTTCGCCGGATGTGGGCAGCGATGCGGGAACTACCGCGTACCGCACCTGACGCGATGACACACGGCGATTTGATTCCCGGAAACCTGCTTGTCTCCGACGGGCGGCTCATCGGGGTCCTCGATGTCGGCGGCCTCGGATCCGCTGACCCAGCCCTCGACCTTGTCGGCGCCTGGCACGCGCTCGAGGCCGGCCCGCGACAAACGTTTCGTCAACACCTCGGATGCGACGACCTCGAGTGGGAGCGCGGCAAGGCGTGGGCTTTCGAGCAGTCGATCGGTGCAGTTTGGTACTACGTGGAGAGCAATCGCGCGATGAGCCAGATGGGTGTGCGCACTCTCGATCGAATCACGTCCCGCTAAGTGTCGCCTGTATCCCCGCAATGTCGGCGTCACTGACGGCTGTGGCGCCCCCGAAAATCTCGACAGAGTCGGCATTTGCTGCGTGAGTAGCGATGAACGCGTGGATCGGCCCAGGTATGGGTCCCGAGGTCGGCACGAGCAGAAGCGGTTGACCGTGTGCGCCGGCAAACGCGCCACCCGAAAGCGCGTCGGCGAAGTTCACGCCAGTCGCCACGGCGAAGGACGTCACGTCCGGGAAGAACGCGCGCGCCAAAGCGGCACTCGTCGCATATCTGTCGCCGCCGACGAGGGCGGGCGCCGCGGGGTCGGCAGCTGCGGCGGGTCCACCGACTGCGTAGCGAACGCCTGGATGCGCCTTGAGGTAAGCAGCCGTCTGCGCCGACTGAACGCTTCCGTTGGTGAGCAAGATGACGCCGTGCACGTGCGACGCTGCGGGAACTGCCGACAGCGCATCCGGAAACGCCTGACCACTCGCTTCGAAGACTGTGGTCGGATCCCCGAGTGCACCAGCTATGGCGATAGCCGTGCCGTATCGGTCTGATCCTGAAAGGCGCGCCACCCGGTAGCCGAGGTCGGCGACGGCCGATTGGACAGCCGCCGAGAGCGCCGACTGACCTCCGAGGAGGTACACCGTTCCGCCGGGTGCCAGCACACGCGACAGTTCGGTCGCGGTGGCGGCATCGAGAGACTGAGGCGACGTGAGCAGTAGGGGGGCGTTCTTTGCCGTTGCGAGCGGTCCGCCCGCAAGCGCGTCAGCGAAGACGTCATTGCGGGTGAGGACGACGGCAGACGCCGAGTGCGCCGTCGGAAAACCAGCTTGTGAGGTCGCAATGGCGGTGTGGTCACGGTCTTGGCCTGCCAACCGCTCGGGAACCACCGACGACGTCCCCGACACCGCGAATGTCCATGTGTCGCCGAAGACCTCGCCGTCTTTGCCGTCACCCCCGAACATGACGATTTGTTGCGTTCCCGCGTCGAACCCGAATACGCCTTCAGTGCGGGGCGTAGGAGTCGCCCCGGGGCTCAGCTGTTGCCATGAAGAGCCGTTCCAGGCCCAGGTCTCGCTCGCGTCCTGAATGCACTCTCCGAAGCGCGGCGGGTTGCAGGGGACCAGTCCGTTGTACAGAACGGTTTCACCAATGACCGGGTCAAATGCGATCGTCGGATTCTCGATCAAAGTTGGTCCTGACGGTGGATGCTCGGACCATGTGGTGCCGTCGTAAGTCCACGTATCGAGAGACGTATCCGTAGTGACTCTGTTGCCGGAGGTGAGCACCACCTGCCGGTTGACAGAGTCGTAGGCCATCCCGCACTCGAACGTCGATGTTGGTGGCGAAGGACTCAGCAGATGCGGCGTCCACGTCGTTCCGTCCCACGTCCACGTGTTGGAGTCCTCCTGGCCCGAATCGCCGATGCCCGGGAACAGCACGACCTGTCCGGTGGCTGCGTCATACGCGGCGCACGAGCCTGCCGATGCCGGAGGCGACGTCGCCGGATGCAGTTGAGTCCAATGCGTTCCGTTCCACGACCACGTATCACCGAGGACCTGACTGCCGTTGGTGCCGCAACCGGGGTGCGCACCCCCAAACATGATGAGCTGCCGGGTCGCATCGTCGTAGACCAACGCCGGGTCGACCCGGAGGATCGGGCCTGCGCCGCCAGGAGGGCTCGCCCACGCGTCGCCGTCCCACACCCACGTCGAATTCGGCGCAGGGCAGTTCTGGCGCAGATCCAGCGGGTCGTACATCACGAGTTGCCCTGTCGCACCGTCATACGCACTGCGTGCGTACAAGGAGTTGGCAGGTGGCGACGTTGCAGGACTGGCCTTCGTCCAGGTCGCGGCGCCCGTTGCCGCATGCGCCGGCGACGCGGCACACAGGCCGACGGCGACAAGCACGGCGCTTATCGCCCGCGCGCCAAGCTTCGACGTCTGGCGTCGCACGCTACCCCCTGAATGCTCGTATCGGTTGATGATGGATTCCGGAGGTCACGCAGAGCTGGCGAGGATCGCGAAAACATCGATCATGTTGTACGCCGCGGGTAAGTCAGCAGCTCGGAAGCCAAGAGTTATTGGACCCCGCAGCTCAACGCCAGGTATCGAGCACGCCAACTCCGTCATGTGCAGCCGGAGCATGTCGACCTCGAGATCGACACTGCCGGCAAAGACCGGTGCGTGACTGTGAGCGCGGTTAGCAACCGCGGCAGTGGCCGCTGCCTCGATGCGACTGCACGATTCGTCGGGGTGGAGACCCTCGGCTGCGCGATTGCCAAACGCCGCCTTGACCACGACGGTCGTGATTCCCGGCACGACAGACTCGGCTTCTCGAGCGAGGGTGTCGTCACCGGTCGCGAGCACGGGCACAGCACCGTAGTGGGCGGCGAGCGCAGCGTTCAGTCCTAGCTCGCCAAGTTCTTGTCCGTTGCAACGCACCTGCGCGATCGTGGCGCCGCTGACGGTGTGGGCAAGTACGGACCGTGCGGTGCCGGCCTTGCCGTGGTAGCCCACGAAGCAGACAGCATCGACACCTGCCTCGATGCTGGTCATCATCCCGTTCGTACGCGGTTCACCACGCAACAACGTGCAGCCGCGCGCAAGCCTGTCGGGCAGGATGTTCCGAAACCGCGCGTGGGCGTCGCATACGACGACCGACGCGTCCGGGTCATACGCCAGGATCCCCCGGACTGCGGCGCTGGCCTCATCGGTCATGTACACGCGGTTGCGTTCGTACTCTGCGTGCCCCGGAGTGACGTCGTCCGGCGAGACAACGCCAGCCACACCCTCCATGTCGACAGAGACGAGAACTCGCACGATTCACCTTGGCCTCAGAAACTGGAGCTACGACCGGTCTCGGCCAACCTAGCCCAGTACTCCTCATACGAGCGGTGCAACCAACTATTGACCCAGGCCCGATCTGGCTGGGCCGGCACCGCGTCACTGTCACGTAGCGCGAGCAGCTGTTGCTCGGCCTCGTTGACCGCCCGAATAACCTCTTGCAGCTGAATCTCGCCACGACGGATTCGCAAGAGATAGTCCCGGTGCGGCTGGGGCACTGGCAGCGTGATGCGACCGGTCGTCAACAACTCGACGCCTTGGAATCCGAGCCGTAGCGCGTGCATCGCGAACTTGGTGTCATAGCCGTGCACGGCCACCAACTCGGGTCTGTTGGTGTGCGCACCCGAGCCGCCCAGCATCGCGTCCCGCTGGCTCTGCAGGTATCCGATGAACCGATCAGCAGCAAGGCGGGAGACGAACCGATGCCCGTTGGCGACCAGCTCAGCGCCGGCATCGTTGCGGAACACCACCTCCGACTCAGGCACGAATAGCAGCAGCAATACCGTCGGGTTCCCAGCCAGCGCCAGACGCGCCCACTTACGCGCCGAGTAGATCACTACATCGAGGTCGCCTGCCCCCGATCGATTGGCTAGCCCGCCCGGCTGGTCCCACACGGTATGGCGTTGATATTGCTCGAACTCAACACTGCCGACACCCTCGCCGATGCCGGCAGGAACGCGCGCGACGCCCGTGACATATTCGTGAGGCTCAAGACAAATACCCATCTCGTCGCGATCGTCCTGGCCGCTGATCGACGTGCCGTGCACACCGGACCCGACCTGCGCACGCAAGATCATGCCGCCTTCTGCTATCCGCCGGGCCTCATCGGAAGCATGTGGATGCTGGAAGCCGGCCGGTAGGTCCGATCGCCCAGAATCGGGAGGGACGTCGCTGGTCACAGCCGCGGGTCCACAGGTTCAGACTCCAGCGCGAGCACGGCGAATACCGGCTCGTGGACGCGCCACAGAGGTTCACCGCGGGCCGCCCGTTCGAGCGACTCAAGGCCGAGCGCGTACTCGCGCGCGGCGAGCGACCGCTTGTGCCCGAGGTTGCGTGGGCGCAGTCGCTCGAGGTTTGCAGGTTCGGTGTAGTCGGGCCCGTAGATGATGCGCAGGTACTCGCGACCTCGGACCTTCAGCGCCGGCTGCACAAGGCCGCGCGCGCCGCGCGTCAGATTCGCCAGCGGCTTGACGACCATGCCCTCTCCCCCTGCCGCGGTCATCTCCTCCCACCACACTGTGGCTACTGCTTCGGCGTCCGCGTCCGTCGTATCGACCACGACGTGCCGGGTCGCGATCACCAGCTCGGGGTCGGCCACCGCCAGCCGCAACAGCGACGACATGTGCCAGATGTGGTCGCGGTCGTGGTAGGTCTTGCCCTCCGTCGCCAGCAACTGAAAGGGCGCGATCCGAACGCCGTCCAGCCCGTCCGTCGTCCAGCAATACCGTCGGTAGGCGTCGGTGAATGCGTCGGCATTGCGCAGCCGCGACCGTGTGCGGTCTAGAAGACCACCCACATCTATCCCGTTCGAAAAGGCCCGTTCCAACGCACTGACTGCGACAGGCAGGGCCGAACGAGCCGCGGCGCCAACCGCGGCGTACTGGGTACGCAGAAGCTCCTCAGCCTTCGCGCTCCACGGCAACAGTTCGGCGTCCAGCAACACCCAGTCCGTTTCCAACTCGTCCCACAGGCCGGAAGCTCCGACAGCCGCACTGAGACGTTCGACGAGGTGTGTAGTGAGAGTTGGGTTGAAGAATGGTCGACCAGTACGCGTGTAGACGGCGCCGTTCGCGCCGCCGGGTGCGCCGAACCTCGTGGCCGCCACCGACGCGTCGCGGCAGATAAGAGCAACCGCACGCGAGCCCATGTGCTTCTCCTCGCACACCACCTGCGCAACGCCGTCAGCGCGGTATGCAGAGAAGGCCTCTGCGGGGTGTTCGAGCAGATCAGGCTGCGCGGACGTCGCGACCGGGCTCATCGTGGGCGGGAGGTACAACAGCCAACGTGGATCGACCGCGAAACGACTCATGACCTCGAGCGCGGCGGTTGCGTTCTCGGCGGCAACCGTGATCCGGCCATGGTGCGAGGTTTCGACAACTCGTCGGCCGATGACGTCAGCGATGTCGAGAACATCGGGATCACGACGACCCGCACCTTCGAACGCGGGTGGCAACTGGTCGGCGTCCAGGAATGGCTTGGCAGGCTCGTAGTAGACCCGCTCGGCCTTGACGGCGACGACCTCTTTCTCTGGGTAGCGCAGCGCCGAGAGCTTGCCGCCGAACACGCAGCCGGTGTCCAAGCAGAGCGTGTTGTTGATCCATTCGAGCTGCGGCACCGGCGTATGCCCGTACAGCACCATCGCCCGGCCGCGATATTCGTTTGCCCACGCGTAGCGCACAGGTAGCCCGTACTCGTCCGTCTCGCCAGTCGTGTCGCCGTAAAGGGCGAACGTGCGAACTCGCCCTGACGCGCGTCCGTGGTATGACTCCTTTAGCCCCGCGTGCGATACGACAAGGCGGCCCTCGTCCAGCACATAGTGCGACACCAACCCATCGATGAACTGGTCGACAGCTGAACGGAACTCCTCAGTCTCGGTAGCCAATTGCTCAAGTGACTCCGCCAGGCCGTGAGTGACCTGCACGTTGCGGCCACGCATCGCACGCAGCAGCTTGTTCTCGTGATTTCCGGGGACGACGAGGGCATGGCCGGCTGCAGCCATTCCCATGGCGAGACGCAAGACTCCTGCGGTGTCAGGCCCGCGGTCGACAAGGTCGCCGAGCAGAATCACAGTGCGACCCCCGGGGTGCGCCGCATCGATCGGCCGCCCCTGTTCGTCGCGAACAATGACGTAACCGAGTTCTCCGAGCAGCGTCTCCAGTTCCGCGCGGCAGCCGTGGATGTCGCCAATCGCGTCAAACGGACCGGGCACATGGCGGAGGTCGTTGTACAGCCGCTGTCGCACAATCGTTGCCGACTCGACTTCCTCCGGCGTGTGGAGCACATGCACAGTACGGAAGCCCTCGCGCTGAAGCCCTCTCAGCCCGCGACGAAGGTCAGAGCCCTGACGCCGCAACACATGCGCACCGAACGTGCGATCGGCGCGCGCTTCGTTGCGCTCGGCGCACAACTTCTCGGGCATGTCGAGCACGATCGCGACCGGCAACACGTCGTGCGCACGGGCGAGATCGACCAGCTGCTTACGCGATGCAGGCTGCACATTCGTCGCGTCGATGACAGTGAGCCGGCCCGCAGCCAGCCGCTTCGCGGCGATGTAGTGAAGCACTTCGAATGCGTCTTTGCTTGCCGCTTGGTCATTCTCGTTGTCTGAGACGAGGCCACGACAGAAGTCCGAGGAGAGCACTTCCGTCGACTTGAAGTGAGCTCGCGCGAAGGTCGACTTACCTGAGCCGGAAACGCCGATCAAGACGACAAGACACAGCTGCGGGATGGTGAGCTCGCGCGATCTAGGTGCGAGCTCGGCGGGTTCCGTCATGCACTCACGACCTCTGCCGCGCCCGCACCGACGAGCCGACTGAAGACCGCCATCTGCGTCGGCGGACCAACCTCGGGATCATCCGTGCCGACGGCGACAAAGCGCACACCGTATGTGTACCGCTCGGCTGCTCCTTCGGCCCAGCCTCGGAATTGAGCACGAGTCCACTCGAACCGGTGGTCGCGATGCCGCATCGTCCCAGGCTCCATGCCTTCGAACCGGACGTTGTGCTCCACGTTCGGAGTCGTCACGACCACGGTGAGCGGCTTGGCGTGGCCAAACACGGCGCGTTCCAACGCATCGAGCCGCGACGGATCGACATGCTCGATGACCTCCATCAAAACAGCCGCATCAAATCCTTCGAACCGCGCGTCGCGGTACGTCAACGACGACTGGAACAGGGTGATCCGTGAGCGCTCGCGCTCTGACATCCGGTCAAGCTTCAGCTTGCGGGTCGCCATCTCGAGAGCGCGCCACGAAACGTCACTACCCACAATCTCGATGAAGCTGCGGTCGTCGAGCAGCACACGCAACAGCGCGCCATCTCCGCATCCGAGATCGAGCACGCGTCGTGCACCCTCAGCACGCAGCACCGACAAAATCGTGCCTCTACGCTGCTCGGCAAGCGGCACCGGCTTGTCGCCGGGTTCGGCGACATCGATCGTGACCTGCGCAGCGTCAGTCGCGTTGTCGAGTTGCTCCTCGGTGGCGTCGTCGATCTCGGCGAGCCGACTGACTGCGGTTCTGAACAGCTCGGTGCGATGGGCAAGGTAGCGGCGGGTGATGAGATCTCGATCTGGGTGCGTCACGAGCCAACCCTCACCCGCGCGGATCAGCTTGTCGACCTCGTCGGGCGAGACCCAATAGTGCTTCGCGTCATCGAGGACCGGCAACAGCACATAGACGTGATTGAGCGCCTCGGCCAGCCGCATCGTGCCGGTGAGCGTCACGTCGAGGTAGCGCGAATCACCCCAACTCGGAAAGGTCTCGTCGAGCAACGATGTCGTCGCCTCGACCCGCCACCCGAGCGGTTCGAAGAATCGCTTCAGCAGATCTGTCGAACCGCGGCACGGGACGGCAGGGATACGGATCTCGAGCGGTAGTTCGGACTCGGCAAGCTCAGGGCGGGCGTCGCAGCGGCCAGCCATCGCGGTTCGGAAGACTTTGGCCATCGCGACCGCCAGCATGCTCGATGCGGCGTAAGGGCGGTCGTTGACGTACTGGCCAAGAGAGAACGCCTCGCTCGACGGGCCCTTACGGCCGCGGACGAGCGCAATTGGGTCGACCTCGAGCAGCAACGCGACAGTGCACTTCTCGTCGGTCGCCTCGGGGTAAAAGACGTGAGCAGTTCCGACCGAGACGTCAAAGGTCTGTGCCTTAGCCGGGTGCTTGTGCAACAAAAATCCAAGGTCGGACGCCGGGGCGCGCGTCGTCGTGATGGTGAGCAGCACTTCGGCTCCCCTCCCCTCCGAACGCACTCGCCCTAGGTTTGCGCGCGCACAGCGTCTGCCACGTCATCCGAATCATGCCCAACCAACGGCGTGGCAGCACGCGATTTCCGTGCGACTTGCAGGAGCAGGATTTGGCCCCGGTGGCTACATTGTGGCGAGCATCAGAAGATCTTTGTTCAAGTCGACCTCAAGTTGCCGTAGGTCCTCTCTACGCGGGTGAAGCTCGCGGCCTAACTTCACCGCGTCGATCAGCCGACGCAATAGGACTTTCTTGTCCGCGATTGATATTGGCGCACGTCGCGCCCAGCTCAGACCCTGACTACCGTAGACATGGAACGAATAGGAGTCGTCCTTACCGCGTACACGCATGAGGTGTTCAAGATCAAGCAACGCTTGCTCTGCCATCGCTGCAGCGCCTGAAGAGCGAGGAGACCCGGCCGCCTTCTTGAGCATCAGGTAGGCGTACTCGTTGTCGATACGGAAGTCGGGTTCAGTCGATAAGCTCTTTGCCGAGTTCAAGAAGCTCTCGGCCAGCTCCAAGTCACCGATTTCGACTTCGAGGCTTCCCCGCTGCAGCCAGTAATGGGGATCCCATCTCAGTTGGTCCTGAAGGAATGAGTAGATTTCGCGCGTGAGCGCAACATCGGCCGTCAATCGCTGAAGGTATTCGTGGTTGACTAGACGGCGCAGGAGCCTGCGTTCTCGAGACCTGAACGCCATCTGCGCATCGGCCCGAACCGCCATCGCGAATGCCAACCCTTTAACTACGTCTCCGATGAGCCCATTTGAAATATAAAAGTCAAGCGCGGTCTCGGCAATCCAACGATGCCGAACCCGCAGTTCCTTCGCACCTGAGCTGTTGAGCAGATCGCGCTCAATTAGTCGCTTGATGTCGTTCATAACGGCATTGCCTTGTACTCCACCAGCAATACTGGCGATTCCCACGAGGAGCTCGTCGACGGTCACCCATTGACGCTCGGCAGTTGCGAGAGCCGCCATGCCGTACGCCAGGCGCGAGGCGCCCCCAAGATCGGCGCACTCACTGTGAACCTTGTCTTCAAGCTTTTCGCCGTATGTGGCGTAGTACATTGCAACCAATAATTGACGACCCGCAAGCTCATGAAAGATGGCACGTCGTCGTTTCTGGTCGAGCCCTGCGAGACGACCGAGCAACCCCGCACTCGTCAGCGCCTCGATAATCCTGTCGATGTCGGCGTCCTGCAGGCTCGGCACCGTACGTTCGAGAAGTCTTACGCCGCCGAGTTGCTCAGGCAGATCCAGCGACTGCAACCGACTGCTTCGTATCGTGGAGATCACAATTGGCGGGGGTGACAGAGCCGCGATCGACGTCAACAGCTTCGCTGCACTGTCGCCAAAGAAATCTATATCGTCAATCAGCAGGACGTCAGGGCGCACGGCGCGAATCGCCGTCATTGCGGCGCCGACGCTCAACGAACCCGCATTGGCATCGTATACATGCACATCGCTCCCACGCGCACTGAAGGCTAGAGCAAGGCGCATCGCGGACGTACTCTTGCCCGTGGCCGCCGTACCCGTTAAGACTATGGTTTGTGCATTCTGATCCAGCACCTCGGCCAAGAGGGTTCCGTCGAAAACCCTCTCAATGGCGAACCCCGAAATCAGATCCTGCCACGTTGGTTCTCGACCCCTCAGGAACACTGAAAGATCGTCGGGGCCGGGTTCCGTGCGCAGGGATGCCACAGGCTTGAGTGCACTAAAGGCGGTCGGATGGGCGTATCGTCGCCGAATCTCGACGCGTCCTTGCTCGATCTCGGCGGCAGCGTCATCGAACACGTCGTCGAAGAACTCACGTTCCGTGGCGGAGACGAAAGTAACGTTGTACTGCTTTAGCAAAGCAGCTCGCGCAACTGGCAGTGCGGACGTAACCAGGTATGAAGGCGGTCTCATCTCGACCTCAGCAGGTGATCTCGACCTCCGAAGCTCGATGTACCTCCACAATCCAGGCTCATCGAGACCAGTTCCCACAAAGATCACCGGCCGACTGATTAGGTCGGCGGCCAATGTCTCATACCAGCCGTCGGATTGATTCGCTCGTTCCGCGTACTGGCGAGTGGAAAAGGTCAACCTAGGGAAGTCCTTCAAGCGGCCATTCAAATGGACGCTAAGAAGACCCTGACCTGCAAGTACCGGATCAATCAACGCAGAGACCGGTTGGATGTCCCGTGGGAGATCGTGATTTGCCGCGACCGCTTCGTCCAGATCATCCACGTTAAGTGTGTAGTGCCGGTACAGCGGCAGGGAGAACCACGACTTGAAGCGATCCGGAATTCTGGTCGGATCCACACACAACAGATCGTTCAAGACGTCTCGCGTAGCGTTTCGCGCGCGCGCCAGCGCGACATCGAAGATGTCCGGCAGCGTTGACGTCTCGTCGAAAGTCTGGCTGGGAAACGCGAGTCGCCATAACTCGCGCTTCACGGTATCAACGGACGCGATCGTGCCACCCGACCGTGATCCGACATCGTGCGAGAAGCCTGCGCCGGTGAATAGCACAAGGTTGCCGAGCGATAGTTGTCTTCGAATGCGCGCCTTAACACCGGAGTCGATAGCCAAGCGCCGCCCACCCCCTTACGCGATCTCCACCAGCTGTACGCACTCTCGCGAGAACAGCGCCGCGCCGAGCTACGCACATGAGACTAGCTGCAGCCGCTGGTGCTTCCGCAGCCTTCGCAGACGTAGCAGCTACCGGCCGGGCGCATCTTGGTGCCGCAGCTCATGCACAGCGGCGCGTCGGCCGCCGTACCAAGTTGCCGCTCGAGCAATTCGGTCGACGAGTGCACCTCGTCGTCCACCGGCTTGGCACTTGCAGCCTCGGGAATCTCGGGCAACGACGGCTTCACGATCGGCGCCGACTGCGAGATCGAGTCGACGTACTCCAAGTCGTCATCGATGACTGGTGCGCTCGTGTCGTCGCCGTACTTCGACGCGACGGTCTGCGCCCGCTCGTCCGCGGTGAAGATGCCGAGCTCGGCACGTGTGTCGAACGGCAGGTAGTCGAGCGCGAGCCTGCGGAAGATGTAGTCCATGATCGACTGCGCCATCCGCACGTCGGGGTCGTCGGTCAAGCCGGCCGGGTCGAAACGCATGTTGACGAACTTCGACACGAACGCCTCGAGCGGCACTCCGTACTGCAGCGCGATCGAGATGGCGATGGAGAACGCGTCCATCACGCCGGCCAGCGTCGAACCCTGCTTGCCGAGCTTCAGGAACACTTCGCCAAGGCCGTCGTCGGGGTACGAACCAGCCGTGAGGTAACCCTCGGCGCCCGCCACCGCGAACGAAACAGTCTGCGACGGACGACGCTTCGGCAGGCGCTTACGAACTGGCTTGTATTCGCCCGGACCGCAACAGCGAGCGTCAGCCTTCTTCTCCCGTGCATCGGTGAGCGGCTGGCCAACCTTGCAGTTGTTGCGGTAGATGGCGAGTGCCTTCAGGCCGAGCTTCCAGCCCTCGTAGTAGACCTCTTCGACTTCTTCGACAGTCGCGGTCTCGGGCAGGTTTACGGTCTTCGAAATCGCGCCTGAGATGAACGGCTGCACCGCCGCCATCATCCGAACGTGGCCCATCGCCGAGATCGAACGCACGCCCATCGCGCAGTCGAACACGTCGTAGTGCTCCGGACGAAGTCCGGGAGCATCGACCGGGTTGCCGTGCTCCGCGATGTATTCGACGATCGCCTCGACCTGCTCCTCCTGGTAACCCAGGTTGCGCAGGGCACGCGGAACTGTCTGGTTGACGATCTGCATCGAGCCGCCACCGACGAGCTTCTTGAACTTGACCAACGCGAGGTCGGGCTCGATACCGGTGGTGTCGCAATCCATCATCAAACCGATGGTGCCGGTTGGCGCGAGCACTGAGGCCTGCGCGTTGCGCCAGCCGTTCTGGGCACCGATCTGCAGGCCCTCTTGCCATGCCCGGCTTGCCAGCCGGATGACCTCGCGGTCGATGATGCCGACGCTGCGGATCGAGTCAGACGCAGCTGCGTGCTTGCGCATGACGCGCGTGTGCGCTTCGGCGTTGCGTGCGTAGCCCTCATACGGACCAACGATGCCGGCCAACTCAGCCGACCGCTTGTAGGCCGTGCCCGTCATGAGCGACGTGATGCCGGCGGCCAACGCACGACCACTGTCGGAGTCGTACGCGTGACCCGTCGCCATCAACAGCGCACCGAGGTTCGCGTACCCGATACCGAGCTGGCGGAACTTGCGTGTGGTGTCGCCGATCTTCTCGGTCGGGAAGTCGGCGAAGCAGATCGAGATGTCCATCGCCGTGATGACGAATTCGACAACCTTGGCGAACGTGACTGCGTCGAAGCTGTCGTCGTCCTTCAAGAACTTCATGAGGTTCAACGACGCCAGGTTGCACGACGAGTTGTCGAGGTGCATGTACTCCGAGCACGGGTTGGATGCGGTGATGCGGCCGGTCTCCGGGGTCGTGTGCCAGTCGTTGATCGTGTCGTCGTACTGGATGCCCGGGTCGGCGCACTCCCACGCGGCCTGCGCCATGCTGCGCATCAGCTTCTTCGCGTCGATGGTCTCGATCACCGAACCATCGGTACGCGCCTTGAGCCCGAAGTCCTTGCCCTGTTCGTAGGCGCGCATGAACTCTTCGTTCACTCGCACCGAGTTGTTGGCGTTCTGGTACTGCACGCTCGACATGTCGCGACCGCCGAGGTCCATGTCGTAGCCCGCGTCACGCAGCACGCGGATCTTGTCTTCCTCGCGCGCCTTGGTTTCGATGAACTCTTCGATGTCGGGGTGGTCGACGTCGAGGATGACCATCTTCGCTGCGCGACGGGTCGCGCCGCCGGACTTGATCGTGCCGGCGCTCGCGTCAGCACCACGCATGAACGACACCGGGCCAGACGCGGTGCCACCGGAGGAGAGCAGCTCCTTCGACGAGCGGATCCGGGAGAGGTTCACGCCAGAGCCCGAACCGCCCTTGAAGATCATCCCCTCTTCCTTGTACCAGTCGAGGATCGAATCCATCTTGTCGTCGACAGCGAGGATGAAACACGCGGACACCTGCTGCGGGGCCGACGTCCCGACGTTGAACCACACCGGTGAGTTGAAGCTGAAGACCTGGTGCAGCAGAGCATAGGTGAGCTCGTGCTCGAAGATCGTCGCGTCGTCGACGGTCGCGAAGTAGCCGTTGACCTGACCGGCCTTCACATAGGTGAGCACAACCCGGTCGATCAGCTGCTTGAGGGACCACTCGCGCTGGTCGGTGCCGACGGCCCCACGGAAGTACTTGGTGGTGACGATGTTGGCGGCGTTGACCGACCAGAAGTCGGGGTACTCGACCCCGCGCTGCTCGAAGTTGATCGTGCCGTCACGCCAGTTCGTCATGACGACGTCGCGACGCTCCCAGGTGACTTCGTCGTAGGGGTGCACGCCGGGCTGGGTATAAACCCGCTCGATGCTCAGACCCCGCCCAGAAGTCCGCGAGCCCACCGTTATCGGGTCGCTTTGGGTGTCACGTGACGTCTCTGTCATGCGTATCTCCTCCACAGGTAACAACACCACTACCGGCTGCCGGATTTCCCCCGGCCGGGATCGTTTTTGGTTGCGCGTCAGGGCTTTGTGGGCTGCGCAATGCCCCGTTGCAGGTCACGTTCAGCACGTAGCAAGGCGATCTCGGCCTCGAACGCCTCGAGGGAATCGAAGCCTCGATAGACCGAGGAAAACCGCACGTAGGCGACGTCATCGAGGTCGCGCAAAGGCGCGAGGACGGCGAGGCCGACGTCCTGGCTCGAGATCTCGCTACAGCCGCTGGCCCGCAGGTCGTCTTCGACCCGCTGGGCGAGGAATGCGAGTGCGTCTTCGTCGACCGGGCGGCCCTGGCATGCCTTGCGGACACCAGAAACGACCTTGGCTCGCGAGAAGGGTTCGGTCACGCCAGACCGCTTGACGACGGCGATCGAGGCAGTCTCCAAAGTGGTGAATCGGCGTCCGCACTCCGGGCAGGATCGCCGACGACGGATAGCGGTTCCGTCGTCGGCGACCCGACTGTCGACGACCCGGCTGTCGGTGTGGTGGCAAAAGGGACAAAACACCGTCACCCTCCGCATCCACACCGAGTCAGCCGAACCGATTCCCCTGAATGTGTTCTGTGACGCCTTCCCCGGCGCCGCTCACAGACCCGCCCCGGTGCGTTCCTCGGGAGACTTTTGGAGGAGTCCCGTGGAAACACTGTGGACGAACCTGTGCGCAAACACCCCCCTGCTGTGCTCAAGTCCCCTCCGCCTGGGCACAACCTGTGGAGAACTACATCCGTGTAAGTACTAGATGTAGGGGTCAGACGTTAGGCGGAACGGGGGCGGTGCGCAAGGGTTTTCGCGAACTACGCAGGCCCGACGGCGTGTCGCGCTCACGAGGGGACGGCGAGTGTCTCGCCGGCCTGCAGACCGGTGCTCTCGAGGTGGTTGAGCACGATGATCTGCTGCACGGTGGCCCGCGGATCGGCATGCGGCGCGACCTGGGTCGCAATGCCCCAAAGCGTCTGACCGGGCTGGACGACGATGCTGTGCGACGCCGCGGGCGGGCTGATCGAGCCGGCCGTGAAGGACAGCGTGTTGCCTAGTGAGAAGCCGAGCAGCATGCACAAAACCGCGGCGACCAGCAACGCAAGCCGACCGCGTCGAGTCAGCCGAATGTGGCCAGCCGTAAGGCTTTTCGTCGTCGAACGCGAGCCAACAGACCGCAGCGCGTCGGGCTCTACCAACCGCAGCGGAGTCGCCCGCTCGAACGGCGGCGCGAGGTTGATCACCAGCGGCGGCAGAAGCTCGGTCTTAGGCAGCTCGGTCTTAGGCAGCTCTGTGTTCGGGAGCGCCCTCGAACGGCGAGTTGGCGGGCAAGGGAACTCGGCGAGGTCGAGCACGCGGGTGGGGACGGGTCGAACCGGGCTGAGGAGCGTGGACTGCGGGCTCATGAAGACCTCCGGGGAAGGAAGTGCGGCGACCGATAGGTCGAACGGATGTTCGATCGAACGCCTGTACGAAGTTGTACCCCATCCCGCCGACAAAATCACGACACGTTCGAACAGATGTTTGAATGCGTGTCGGGAAAGGACTACCGTCGGGCAACCGACCAACGATCAGCTGAGCAAGATGAAGGGGCGAGGTCATGTCGCGGGACTTACCACGGGGCGCAGAAGGTTCAGGCCCGCTCGCCGGCGTCACCGACTTCCCGGACGGGCCGCCTGACGAGACCGGCCTGACCCCGCGTCAGCACCGGGTCCTCGACGTGATCCGCGACTCGGTCGAACGGCGCGGCTACCCGCCGAGCATGCGCGAGATCGGCGAGCAGGTCGGGCTGACCTCGACGTCCAGCGTCGCCCACCAGCTCACGACCCTGCAGAAGAAGGGCTATTTGCGCCGCGACCCGAATCGCCCTCGCGCGGTTGAAGTCCGGATTCCCGGTGAGGTCGCCGGCACCTCGACGTCCGAGCCGCGCGGCACTCGAGAGCGCGTCGCCCACGATCCCGCCGTGCCCTTTGACGAGACCGAGAGCGGCGACGCACGCCAGGCCACGGCCTACATCCCCGTGGTCGGCCGCATTGCCGCTGGTGGTCCGATCCTCGCCGAGCAGGCCGTCGAGGACGTGTTCCCACTCCCCCGCAATGTGGTTGGCGACGGCACGCTATTCATGCTGAAGGTCGTCGGCGACTCGATGGTCGACGCCGCGATCTGCGACGGCGACTGGGTCGTCGTGCGCCAGCAGTTGGCCGCCGAGAACGGTGACATTGTCGCTGCGATGATCGACGGCGAAGCGACCGTCAAGACGTTCAAGCGGCGCGACGGTCACGTGTGGCTGATGCCGCACAACCCGAACTACGCACCGATCCCCGGCGACGACGCGACGATCCTCGGCCGGGTGAGTGCGGTCCTGCGCAAGGTCTGATCGGCGCCACTCGGTGCAGCCGGGTTAAGGTCGCGGTGATGGACGACGAGCAGGTGCTGGCCAGCGACGGTGTCACCTACGTGGTGCGAGTCGGCGACACGGTTCGGCGACCGACGCGACCGTTCACAGCCACGATCCAGACCTACCTGCAACACCTGCACGACAAGGGATTTCACGACGCGCCGACTCCCCTGGGCTATGACGAGCAGGGCCGCGAGGTGCTGTCCTTCGTGGCCGGCGATGTGCCGCAGGAACCACTGCCTGACTACGCCTGCACGGATGACGTGCTCATCCCGCTCGCAAAGCTGATCCGCCGTCTCCACGGCGCCGCCGCTGACTTCGTCGCACCCCGCGATGCTGTGTGGGGCGGCATCCCAGGGACGCCAGCAGGCGTCGTCCCGCTGTTCGAAAAGCCTGAGCTCATCTCGCATCAGGACTACTGCCCGGGCAACGTCGTCTTCCGTGACGGCCTGCCCGTGACGTTCATCGACTTCGACCTCAGCCGGCCCACGACACGCGTCGCCGACCTCGTCAACGCCATGTACTGGTGGACCCCGCTCATGCATCCAAGCGACAGGCCACCAGCCTTGCGGGACGCCGATGTGCCGGCGCGGGTGCGGATCCTGGCCGATGCGTACGGCATGACGACAGAACAGCGTGCACTCGTCGTCCCGACTGCCGTGCAGCGGGCGGCCAACTCGCTGCCAGCGATGCAGGCAGCAGCGACGGCCGATCCTGTCTTCGCGAAGTGGTGGAACGGCGGGCTTAAGCAGAAGCTGCTGCGGGCACAAGCTTGGTTGACGACCGAGGGCGCTCGCATCAACGCCGCGCTGCTCGACTAACGTGGACCTAACTGGTCACGCCTTCAACTGTTGAGTGGGGCACTATGGCAACGCCGAATGACACGCCGTCCGCTGACGTCCTGCTTGCCGCATTGCGCAACTCACGCTCGCGGCTGGTCGACGTCGCTACACCACTCACCGCTCCGCAGGTGCGGGAGCAGTCGTACGACACCGAGTGGTCGATCGCTCAAGTGCTGTCCCACATCGGTACCGGGTCGATCTTCTTCAAGCTCATCCTCGAGGCCGGTCTCGCGGGCGAGCCGGCACCCAGCGGCGACGTCATGCAGCCGATCTGGGCCGAATGGAACGCGAAGGCTCCCGACGACCAGGCACGTGACGGCATCGTGGCCGACGGCGAGTTGATGGCCGCCTTTGAGGGCCTCGACGCTCAGCAGCGCGACGAGTGGCAGCTCAACTTCTTCGGCACCGATCGCGACTTCGCCGGCCTGGTCCAGATGCGCCTGGGCGAACACTCGCTGCACACGTGGGACGTCGTGGTCGCGCTCGATCCGAAGGCGCAGCTGCTCCCGGACGCGGTCGATGTGCTTATCGACACCCTCGAGCCGCTGGTTGCGCGGGCCGGCAAGCCGCTCGACACTCAGCTCGTCGTGGGGATCGAGACCGAGGAGCCAGCCCGCAACTTCGTGCTCACGGTTGATGCGGACGGCGCCATCCTGGGGCCGCTCGATGCGCGATTTGAAGCGGACAGCCTGCTCGCGCTACCGGCGGAGGCCTTCGTCCGCCTCGTCTACGGCCGCCTCGATCCCGAGCACACCCCGCCCGGCGTGGAGGACCCGATCCTTGACACCTTGCGAACGGTCTTCGTCGGTTTCTAGCTGTTCGGGACGTCGCTGTTCAGGACATCGCTGTCGTAGGTGATCGGATCGTCGAGGTGTGCTTCCCACACCTCGAGCCGGTCGTCGGCGAGCAGCTCGTCGATCAGAGCGCGAGAGCCGCCGACGTACGTGCAGAACAAGTCGATCTCGGTCGCCACGCACCACGACACGTCGTCCGGCCAGAAGATGTTGGGCGAGTGCGGCAAGAACCAGTTGGGCGCAGGCCAGTCACCAATCTCGAGCGCAGCGTTGAGCGGGCCGCCGAACAGCAGGTACTTACGGTGCGGCAGCTCCACGCGCGCGTCGTAGTTGATGGCGGCGAAGTGCCGCTCAGCAGCTGCCGGCGGCAGCGTGCCGTCGGACGTGGCGACGAAGGTCACGCGAGTCCCGCCGGGCAACCAGCCGTATCCCTCCCAGACCGCGAACCAGCATCTCTGTGCCGTAGCCGTGTGTCGCGCGAGGACGTCGAGGACTGCCGCGAGCGACTCTGGTTCGAGATCGCCCTGGTCGGGAACCGAGCCCGTCCATGCAGCGGAATCCACGTCACAGTCATACGGTCCAACCCCGACGAGGGTGTGGAACTGCATCAAGCCGTGCGCGACCTTGCCGGTTGCCGCGGCGACCTCACGCCAGCGCACATGTTCGTCGGCGGAATCGGCCGGATGCAGGATGCGCGCGTAGGCCTCGAAGCCCGCCGGAATCACGCCGCGCACACCCGACGCGAACGCACCGAGCCGCGGCGCGATCCACGCTGCAGCGGTTAGGTCGTCGGTTTGGGTGGGACCGTCATGGGGCACCCGGGCAGTTTGTCATCGACCATCCGGGTTGCCCGACACATTTACGTGATGCAGAACTCGTTGCCTTCCGGATCGGCAACGGTCACCCACGAATGCGGCCCCTGGCTCGCGCGATGCAGAAACGTCGCGCCACGTGCCTGCAACTCTTCAAGAACCTTCTCGATGTTGTCCTTGCCCACCCGGACGTCGAGGTGCATGCGATTCTTGACCGTCTTCGGCTCCGATACCAACTGGAACAAGACACGCCTGCGCGACGGCGATGCTGGTTCGTCAGGCGCAAGGATCGCCGCGCCGTCGCGCCAGACCAGAACGCCGTTGTGGTGCGTCGTTTCTTCATCCGTCGCGAATCCCTGGGCGATCATGTCGCGGATGAACGCCTCGTCGCTCGGCTCAACCTCCCAACCGAGCGTCTCCGCCCACCAATCGGCGAGCGCGTGCGGGTCAGCGGAATCGACAGTCACTTGGAAGTAGTAGGCCATGCGCAGAACCTACGACGTGACGCCGACAAACCTGGACTCAGAGGGTCGCGTCGTCGAGGGTTGGCTGCTCGTGGACGGCGGGCTTCCGACGTCCGCCCGCCGCTTCGTCGAGGGCACGCAATGACGATCGGACGACGGCGGGATCCGTCGTGAACCAGAACGGCGGCAGCGACGCACGCAAGAACCCCCCGTAGCGGGCCGTCGCCAACCGGGAGTCGAGAACAGCGATGACGCCACGATCGGTGCGCGAGCGCAACAGCCGGCCGGTGCCTTGAGCAAGTAGCAGCGCCGCCTGCGCCGCGGCGACCGCCATGAACCCGTTGCCCCCCGCGTCGGCAACGGCCTTCGACCGCGCTGACATCAACGGATCATCAGGCCGCGGGAACGGGATGCGGTCGACGACGACCAGCTGACACGACGCACCTGGCACGTCGACGCCCTGCCACAACGACAACGTGCCGAAGAGACACGACGTCGGGTCGGCCGCAAACTGACGCACCAGCTCGGCGGTGGAATCTTCACCCTGACAAAGAATGGGGACGTCGACCAGCGACCGCATCGCCTCGGCCGCATCGACGGCCGCCCGCATCGACGAGAAAAGCCCGAGCGTGCGGCCACCCGCTGCCTCGATGAGTTCGGCCAACTCGGTCAGTGTTTCGGTCGGCGTCCCATCGCGGCCGGGCGGTGGAAGATGCTTTGCCACATAGAGAATTCCCTGCCGCCCGTGGTCGAACGGCGATCCCGCGTCGAGACCGACCCAGCCCGGGTGGCCTTCAACAGCAGCGGCTGCAACGTTCAGCAGACCGAGGCCTGCGGCGACCGGCTCGAACCGGCCACCCAACGTCAACGTTGCCGATGTCAGCACGACCGTGCGCTGATTGAACAGCGCCTTGCGGAGCAACTCTGCGACGTGCAGGGGTGCAACGCGCAACACAACTCCACGCCGTTCCTCAGATGCTGTCCAGATGACGTCGTCGTCAGAGTCGTTGAGCAGGCGCTCGGCGGTGTCGAACACTGCTTCGACCGCGACGCGTGCTTGGCGCCGGACGACCTCAACATCGGCATCGGTCTCTGCGGTTGCTGCCTTCGTCGCGGTGTCGGGCGTGGCCATCACGCCGAGAGTGGCCCGCGCTGCATCGCGCACCAACGAGATCACTTCGACGAGCGACGTTGGCAGCGGTGTCAGCCGGCCGATCGGAGCGGCTGTGAGCACATCCGATAGCGCCGCCGCAGCGTCGGCGAGTTGAGCCGACTCGTCCGCGGCGAGTCGATGACAGCGCGCTGCGGCCCGTTCGACGATTCCTCCGGTCAACTCCTCGGTAGCGACCCCAGTGACTCGGTCGACCAACTCGTGTGCCTCGTCGATAACGACGACGTCGTGCTCAGGCAGCACGTCAACGTCGCTCAGCGCGTCGATCGCGAGCAAGGCGTGGTTCGTGACGACAACGTCAGCGCGCATCGCCCGCATGCGGGCGGACTCGGCGAAACAGTCTGCGCCGTAAGGACAATTGGTCGCCCCGAGACATTCGCGCGACGACACGGCGACCTGACTCCAGGCCCGCTCGCTGACCCCTGGCAGCAACTCGTCGCGGTCGCCGGTGTCGGTGCTGTTCGCCCACTCGGTGATGCGCACGACGTCGCGACCGAGTGCCGAGGTCGGTCCGGTGGCGCCCGAACGCGTTGAGCCCGCCGGTTCTACGTCGTCGAAGAGGCCATCCTGCTCCGCGTCGGGTCCGGCATGCAGTCGTTGCAGACACAGATAGTTACGGCGTCCTTTGAGGATGGCGAAGGTTGGCGCAACGGGCAGCGCGGGCGCGAGCGACTCGGCAAGTCTCGGCAGGTCGCGCTCGATCAGTTGCCGTTGCAACGCAATCGTGGCCGTCGCCACGATGACCGGTCCGCGCGGTGGCGGCAACTCGTCGTCGGAGCGCCGCCCCTCGTCGTCCGCCTCTTCGTTGTCCTTGCCTTCGGTCTTTGGCTTGCGAACCGGCGCATCCATCGCGAGCGCGTGGCGAATCGCCGGGACGAGATAGGCGAGGCTCTTGCCGGTTCCGGTGCCCGCCTGAACGAGTAGATGATCACCCGAGAGCATCGCGTGCTCGACGGCGCGGGCCATGGTCAGCTGGCCGTCGCGGGCCTCGCCGCCGATTCCGGTCACCGCGAGGGCGAGCAGTTCCTCGACGTCGGGAATCTTTCGTGCAGCCACGGGTCGAAGGGTAGCTGGCGTGCTGACATTGCTCGGGGACGTACCCACAGCGCGCCGCCCATCTGGTGCACAGTGGTCGCATGCGCGCGGTCGAGCTCGTCTTTGGCATCGGCTGGGCAGCGTTTTGGATCTACTGGATCGTCGCTGCCATCGCCATGAGATCCGCGAAGCGAGGACGCATCTCCTGGGCACGTGAGCTGCGGATCAGGGTCGTCATTCTCGTCATCGCGGTCGTCTTGCTCCGGTTCGGAGCTTTCCGAGGTCACGGCCTGAGCACTGATCCGTGGCGCGCCGCACCTGGGCTCGTCCTGTTCGCCGTCGGGCTGGCGTTCTCGATCTGGGCCCGCGTGCACATCGGACACAACTGGGGCGGCCCGATGACGCAAAAGAATGACACGCAGTTGGTCACGAGCGGCCCTTACCGCTTGGTCCGGCACCCCATCTACTCCGGCATCCTGGTCGCAAGCATCGGCACTGCAGTGGCGCTGAACTGGTCGTGGCTGATCGTGGTACTCCTCGCCGGCATCTACTTCGTGTACAGCGCGATCGCCGAGGAACGCAACCTCACCGGCCAGTTCCCCGACACGTATCCGGCGTACAAGCAGTCGACCAAGATGCTGCTGCCGTTCATCCTCTAGCTCGCTACTCGTCACTTAGTCGAGGCAGAACTCGTTACCTTCAACGTCTTGCATCACGATGCACGACTCGTTGTCGTCATCGGCGGGCAGAAGTTGCACACGTACCGCGCCGAGTGGGAGGAGTCGTGCGCACTCAGTCTCGAGGGCGGCCAGGCGCTCTGCGCCGACGAGTCCGGTGCCGACTCGCACGTCGAGATGTATCCGATTCTTGACGACCTTGCCCTCGGGAACGCGCTGAAAGAACAGGCGTGGACCAACACCTGACGGATCAACGCACGCGAACGCCGAGCCCTGCTGCTCAGGTGGCAGCGCGCGATCGAAGTCGCCCCACGTCGCAAACCCGTCAGGTGGCGGCGGCACGACGTACCCCAGCACGTCGCACCAGAAGCGGGCGACGCGCTCGGGTTGTGCGCAGTCGAAGGTGACTTGGAACTGTCTGATCGGCGCCATGCGTAAAGCCTAGGGGCGCGGACCTACGCTTCGGAAACCCCAGCCACGGCATACGCGGCCAACTCGCCGGCCACGCGGCGCGGCACCTTGGCGGTGATGTGCGTGCCGTCGCCGGTGTGCTCCTCAGTCAACACTTCACCGAGCTCGTGAATACGGGCCACCAACCGGCCGTCGTTGAACGGGACGAGCACATCGATGCACACGTCAACACGCGGCACGAGCTCATCGAGAGCTGCGACAAGATCGGCAACGCCTTGGCCAGTGCGGGCCGAGACAAGAACGACGCGATTACCGCGGCGTTGCTCCGCGCGCATGACCGCGTCAACGACCTCCGGATCCGCGACATCAACCTTGTTGATAACGACAAGCTCGGGAACTGCCTGCGCGTCGATGTCCTTCAACACTTCGCGGACGGCGACGAGTTGCGCGAACGGGTCAGTGTCCGCACCGTCGACAACATGAACAATCAGGTCGGCCTGCGCGACTTCTTCCAGTGTCGAACGGAAGGCCTCAACCAGTTGGTGCGGCAGGTGCCGCACGAACCCGACTGTGTCCGTCAGCGTGTATGCACGGCCATCAGACGTTTGGGCCCGTCGAACGGTCGGATCCAGAGTCGCGAAGAGCTGGTTCTCGACCAGCACTCCGGCACCGGTCAGGCGGTTGAGCAACGACGACTTGCCCGCGTTCGTGTAGCCCGCGATCGCGACTGCTGGTACCTCGCCGCGCTTGCGCTCTTGGCGCTTCACATCGCGCGCGGTCGACATGTCCGCGATCTCGCGCCGCAACTTCGCCATGCGGGCGCGGATGCGACGTCGATCAGTTTCGATCTTTGTCTCACCAGGACCGCGGCCACCGATGCCCACACCACCTGCTGCCTGACCACCGGCCTGGCGCGACAGCGATTCACCCCAACCACGCAGCCGCGGCAGCAGGTAGGTCATCTGTGCGAGCTCGACCTGCGCCTTGCCCTCTTTGCTGCGCGCGTGCTGGGCGAAGATGTCCAGGATCAGCGCGGTGCGGTCGACGACCTTGACCTTGACTACTTCTTCCAGCTGCCGCAGCTGACCGGGCGCGAGCTCGCCATCGCAGATCACCGTGTCGGCGCCGGTCGCGAGCACGATGTCGCGCAGTTCCTTGGCCTTGCCGGAACCGATGTAGGTGGCCGGGTCGGGCTTGTCGCGGCGCTGGATGATCCCGTCGAGCACCTCGGAGCCCGCGGTCTCGGCGAGCAGCTTTAACTCGATGAGTGAGTTCTCGGCGTCGCGCAGCGTGCCCTCGGTCCAGACGCCGACCAGCACCACGCGCTCGAGACGCAACTGCCGGTACTCGACCTCGGTGACGTCTTGGAGTTCGGTCGACAGTCCGGCGACCCGGCGTAGCGCCTGCCGATCTTCGCGGTCGAATTGATCGCCGTCGAAGCCGTCTGAGTCAAAGTTGTCAGAGTCGAAGCTGTCAGCGACGAGCGCGCTCTCAGTCACGAGGGTGCTCGCTTCCGCTGCGTCGATCGCGTCGTCGCCTGAGGGCGCGGCGAAGCTGTCGTCGTCCGCGCTGACATTGATGTTCTGCGGCTTGGTCATCTCTTCGATGGTCGCATGCGCAACCACCCGAGGCGAAACGGTTTCGCTACCGGCGCGAAACCCGCGCGAGGGCGATCACGACGCCGAGCCGCGTGGGTACACGGCCATGAAGACGGCAAAGGCCTCGCCGGCCGGGTCGCGTGGCAGCTTTTCGAACTCGTCGAGGACGTCGCCCAGCCGCGCCAGCAACTCGTCCTTGCGCTCGGGCGACAACAGCAGACCAAGACGAGTCGTGATGAAGGGCGTCGACGGCGGAATGTCGTCGATCTCGGCCAAGAACGCTTGCAGCGAAGCACGTTTGACCAGGCCGGACGGATCGACCCCAGCGGTGTCGATGCTCCACGACAGGCGGGTCGCGCGGTACGGCCGCTCGCGCGATCCTCGGCTGCCGCGGCGCACCGGCTCGGCCGCCAGAAAGCCCGCGTCGACGAGCGTGCGCACGTGGTGCAGCGTGTTTGCAGGTGCGAGCCGCAACAGGTCGGCGATCTCCTTGTTGGTCAAGGCCTGGTCAAGCACCAACCGCATGATTCGTAGCCGGATCGGCGATGCGAGGGCGCGCATTTCCTGCTGGGTCGCCGGGCGCCGGCCTTCCGATTGCAGCGGCATGAAGCGAGTCTAACTAACTGATTGACATTTCCCAATCAGTCGGACCAAGCTCGACAACGTGACCGATGCCGTGAACCCCGAGGAGTCGCCGCCCTCCCGGAAGCGGGGCCTGTTCTTCCACCGGGACTTCCGGCGGTTGTGGATCGGTGATGCGGTCAGCCAGATCGGTTCGCAGGTCAGCATGCTCGCCCTGCCGCTCGTGGCCGTGAAGACGCTGCACGCCACGGCGTTCGAGGTCGGCGTGCTCGCCGCGTGTGAGACGGCCGCATTTCTGCTGGTCGGGCTGCCCGCCGGAGCGTGGTGTGACCGGGTGCGCCGCCGTCCCATCTTGATCGCTGGCGATATCGGCCGCGCACTGGTGCTCGGGAGTGTGCCGATCGCCGCCCTCATCCACCGCCTCACGATCGGTCAGTTGTTCGTTGTCGCGCTGCTCACCGGGGTGCTGACGGTCTTCTTCGATGTCGCGTATCAGAGCTACCTGCCCGAGCTCGTGACCAACGAGGAGCTCGTCGAGGGCAACGCGAAACTCGAGGCCACTCGCGGCGTTGCGGCGGTCACCGGGCCGAGCGTCGGTGGATTCCTCGTGCAGGCGTTCACCGCCCCGTACGCAGTGCTCGTTGACGCGGTCAGCTTTCTGTGGTCAGCCGGTTGGGTCACCGCGATCCGCGCACCCGAACGGAAGCCCGTCAAGCCGCCGCAACGGCATCTGGGCAAGGAGATCGGCGAGGGCCTTCGGTTCGTGTTGGGCAATCCGATCCTGCGCAAGATCGCGGGCTGCACGGGCACCGCAAACCTCTTCAACAGCGCCAGCTACGCGGTCATGATCGTGTTCTTCGTCCGCACCGTGCACCTGTCAGCCGGCGGGATCGGCTTGCTGTTCTCGATCGGCTCGATTGGCGGCTTGGTGGGAGCGTTGTGCAGCGGCTACCTGATGCGCACGGTCGGTCAGGCCCGGCTGATCTGGGTCAGCGCGCTGCTCTTCGCGCCGCCCGACCTGCTGTTGCCGCTGACACATCACGACGCGCGACTCATCTTTGCTGGCACGGCGTTGTTCTTCGCCTCGGTTGGCGCGACGGTCTACAACGTCGCGCAGGTGAGCTTCCGGCAAGCGCTGTGCCCAAGGCCGTTACTGGGACGCATGAATGCCACGATGCGATTCCTCGTCTGGGGCACCCAGCCGATCGGCGGGTTACTCGGCGGCTGGTTGGCGACCACTGTCGGTCTGCGCGACGCACTGTGGATCGCCGCGGCGTGCTCGCAAGTCGCGCCGTTCTGGGTGTTCTTCTCGCCCCTGCGCGGGATGCGCGACCTGCCGATGGAGACCCAACCCGAGTAGGCGAACCGTGCTGTGCGCGATTTGGAAGCTCGGAGACGCTCAAGAAAGCGTTCGGCAGCTTCCAAGTTCGAGGCTCAGGGTTGGTTTGACGTTCAGCCCTGGCTGATGCGCCACTGTCCTTCGGCGACGAGCACTGCAGGGCCGCGCAGCAACAGATGGCCATCGTCGTCGAACGCGACGGTCAGTCGGCCGCCTGGCACGTCGACGACGAACTCACCGGTGGTTGTGCCCTCGATGGCCGCGAGTGCAGCGACGACTGCACATGCGCCGCTGCCGCACGACTGCGTCTCCCCCGAGCCGCGTTCGTGAACGCGCATGACGGCGTGCCGTTCGCCCACGATGTTCACGAACTCGACGTTCACGCCTGCAGGAAACGCGAGCGCGTCGACGCCAGGCATCGCGGTCAGGTCCAACAATGCGACATCGGTGTCGGTCACGCAGACCAAGTGCGGATTGCCCATCGACACCGCGACGCCTTCGAAAACCTGGCCGCCCACCTCAGCGGTTGTGCCAGACGAGATCGTCGGCGGACCCATGTCGACCGTCACGTCGCCGTCGACGTCCGCCCACACCTTGACGACGCCGCCGCGGGTCGCGATCGCGAACTGGCCGGGGGCTGACAAACCCGCGTCGACCAAGTAGCGCGCGAATACCCGCAGCCCGTTGCCACACGTCTCCGACAAGCTGCCGTCGGCGTTGCGATAGTCCATGAACCAAGTCGCGTGATCGGCCATTGCGGTCGCGTCCGCGTCGGCCGTCGCCTTGACAACCCGAAGCACGCCGTCGGCCCCGATGCCGCTGCGCCGGTCGCACAGGGCAATCGCGAGTTCGGCGGTCAGGTCGAGCGTTCCGTCGGCGTCGGGAAGCAGCACGAAGTCGTTGCGGGTGCCGTGACCCTTGACGAACGCGATGCTGTCCACAGGTGTGATGGTACGGGCTTCAGCCGACGCGCAACTGCTGCTGGCCAACGGTGACGACGTCGCCCTTCACGAGTTGCCGGCCGCGGCGCGTCTCGGGCTCGCCGTTGACGCGCACGGTGCCTTCAGCGAGCAGCATCTTGGCGTCCGATCCCGCGGCCACGACATCGGCCAGCTTCAGGAATTGCCCGAGCCTGATGACGTCGTCCCTGGTGATGATCTCCCGCATGCTGCCATCATCGCGCACCCCTCGCCGTCCGCCCGCTTTGAAGTTGATCACGTTAAGCAGCCTTGATGGTCCCGAAGCAGGTACACACACCTACCTCAGGCCCTATACGGCTGCTTAACGTGATCAACTTCGAGCGTGGTTAGAGTCGTCACTGTGGGTGCTGAAGTGCCGTTGCCGACCCTGTTGTCGCAAGCTCTGGTCGCGTACACGATCGAGTTCGACAACGAGGCCGAACACCTGATCCCGCACAGCACCTCGGATCACGGCGCCACACCGGGGCCAGGCCCAAAGCCGTGGCTCGCCTCGCTCGTCATGTGGTGCAACTGCATGAAGTACGTCGGTCCGGACGGCGTGCAGCTCGGCGAGATGGAACGTCTTGCGCGCACCCGCACCAACCTCGCCGGCATGCAGCGATGGCGTTACATCACGGTCACGCCGGGCCCGGACGATCGTGACGGGAAGCGACCTGGACCCGATGCTGTCGTGCGGGCTACCGAAGGCGGACGCAAGGCGCAGGAGGTCTGGGGACCATTGTTCGGCGTCATCGACGACCGCTGGCGGCAGCGGTTCGGCGAGGACGCGATCGCCGAGGTGCGGGCCGCTCTCTCCGCGATCGTCGACCGCGTCGACCTCGAGTTGCCGGACTGCCTGCCGATCCTCGGCTACGGATTGTTCAGCTCTCATCGCCTCGGCGCCGCAACGTTCCAGCCACGAAACGACCAAGGCGCTAACCAGGACGGCGACGCGAACCTGCCGCTGTCGACCCTGCTGTCGCGCGTGCTGCTCGCCTTCGCCATCGACTTCGAAGAAACGTCGAGACTGTCACTGGCGATGTCCGCAAACGTCTTGCGAGTTCTCAACAAGGACGGCGTTCGAGTTCGCGATCTCCCGACACTCACCGGCGTATCGAAAGAAGCAGTGGCGATGTCGGTCGGCTTCCTCGAGAAGCACGGCTGCGTGACGGTCGAGCCCGTGCCGCCGCCGGGTCGCGGGCAGCGCGTTCGCCTGACAACGCGGGGCGACATTGCTCAGCAGGTAACGAGCAACCTGATCGTCGATGTCGAAGACCACTGGCAGTCGACCCGATTCGGCACCGACGCCGTCCGCTCTCTTCGTTCGTCGCTTGAACCGATCGTCGGCGACGGAACCGAACAGTCACCACTGTTTGGCGGGCTCACGCCTTACCCCGATGGCTGGCGAGCCGACATTCGGCCGCCCAGCACGCTGCCGCACTACCCGATGGTGTTGCACCGCGGCGGGTATCCCGACGGCAGCTAGCTAGCCAGCAACTCGTAGTTGCCGACCACCGTTGTCGACACCGTCACGGGCGGTGCGACCACACGATTCATGATGTCCGCTTGGAATTCTTTGAACGCCGGCAGGTCGTTGAGCGGATTCGTCTCGCCGTCCAACGTGACGACGTGCATGAAGCTCACGTCGTCGTCCAATCGGAAGGCGGCATAGTGCACGCCGTCGGGCTTCGCGTCAGCAAGTGCGGCGAAGACTTCGGCGATGAGTCGGGCGTTCTCGTCTGAATGTTCGGCATGCGTTGTGTAGCGAATGATCCTGGTGTTCATGACTTTGCTCGCATCCTGTTGTTGCGCGGATCGTGCGTGAGTTCTGCGAGGCCGAGTGCCTCTAGTAGCGGGGGCATGTACATGCCGAAGCGGCCGCGGTAGCCCTTGCGCAAGCCGTACCAGCCGCCGACCGGATTCTTCTCAGAGCGACCCCACGCCTCGACAGTGCCTTCGAGCGCAGGCTTTTGTTCATCGGCTGCACCAAGGTGCACCCACGCACCCTGTTCGCGTAGCCACGCGGCCAAGTCGTCGATCGCGCGCAGCTGGTACTTCAACGTCGTCGATCCGACCTGACAAACAAGTTCCGGCGGATCGGCCCCTTCGTCTTTGTACATCGTGTACTCCGACGTGCCGGGCGGCGTCTTGAGTACCCACGGATCATCCTTCGTTCCAGCAGCCATCAGTTATTTCCCTCCGCAGTCGCAGGTATCGCAGTGGCCGGTATGTAGTGCGCGAGGAATGCGTCCCAGCCGAGGCGATTGCGTGAACGCAACACATCAGCACGAGCGCCGAGCCGATCCCAGCCGCGGTGTTCGATCTCGATGCGCGTCGAGCCGCTGCCTTGCGCGACGAAGTGAACCTCCACCTCGGTCGCGTCGTCGGGGTTTTGGCCGAGGTGCCACTGGTAACCCAGCAACGTCGGCGGATCCCAGGCGGTGATTTCGCCCCAGTCGTGCTCGGCGCCGTCGGGAGTGCGCTCGAAGATTCGACCGCCGACACCACTTGTGAGGACGACGACCAGGCCGGGCTCGGCGGTCACCGTGTGGTCGCGCGGCCACCACACGTCAATGCCCGACGTCCACACGGCGAACGCGTGCTCGACCGAACACTCGACGTCGAAAGTGATGCGAAGCGGCTCGGTCATGGCTTCGGCGTCCTGTCGGTGTTCTCGGCAAGTAACCGAAACCGGGTTGCAGCGTCACCCCAGATGCCTTCCAAGTAGGCCTGGACGGCGTGCACGCCCTGCGCCTGCAGGTGGTAGATCCGCCTCGTGCCTTCGGGGTGTTCGACGACGAGGCCGGCGTCCTTCAAGAGGCGCAGATGCCGCGACACGGCCGGCCTGCTGATCGGCAACGCGGCCGCGATCTCCTGCACCGGCTTGTCGCCGGTGCTGAGCAGTCGCAGGATCTCGCGCCGGTTCGGATCGCCCAGTGCCTCGAACGGGTCACCCGCCGTAGACGCCTCACCCATCCGCCACCCGCCCGTTGTATCGGTAACCGCAAGGTTACGGTAACTCAGAAGTTACCGAGCCGCAACCGGTAGATCAAAGGCGCCTCTTGACAAGATGCGTTCGCGATATATCGTGATAGTCATACGTACGAACGTAGGAGGTTCACAATGGAAAGCACAGCAGACGATTGGTCCGGGCTCCGGGCCAACTGGAACAAGAACGGCTGGACGAAGGACGATTTCCGCAAGGCCGCAGAGAACCTGCACGAGCGGGCCGGCGAAGTCATCGCCGAGGCCCACAAGGTCGCCGAGGCCCACAAGGGCAAGGGGCGCCGCCACCGGGTGCACGCACACATGGCCGCCGCGGCCGCTGCCGCCGCCCATGGCGCAACACAAGAGCAGCCCTGGACGACCGCCGATGAACCGCGCGGCGATCGCTGGCCAGGCCCAGGCCACCATCCCCGGGGCCGCGGTCGCGGTCCGTGGGGTTTCGGAGGTCCGCCATTTCCTGGTCCGTGGTTCGCGGGCGGAGGCCGACCAAGGCCCCGGCGCGGCGACGTCCGACTTGCGGTCTTGACGCTTCTGGCCGAGCAGCCCATGCACGGCTACCAGATCATCACCGAGCTCGGATCCCGCAGTGGCGGCGTGTGGCGCCCCAGCCCAGGCTCGGTGTACCCGACCCTTCAGCAGTTGCAGGACGAAGGTCTGGTCACGGTCGCCGAGGAAGACGGGCGGCGCACGTTCTCTTTGACGGACGCCGGGAGGGCCGAGGTCGAGCGCGCATCTGCGGGCCGTCGAGCCCCTTGGGAGGAGATGGCCGATGAGGCCGACGACGCGGCGGGTGGGCTCAAGAGCCTGGTCGGCCAGTTGATCGCGGCCACCATCCAGGTCGCGACCGCTGGCACGCACGACCAAGTCGCGCAGGCCGAGAAGGTCCTGACCGATGCCCGTCGCGCAATGTACCGGCTGCTCGCCGAAGACGAGCCAGCCGAGCCGAAGGCCGACTCATGAGCGCCGCACTAAGGATCGGGGACGCCGAACGCGAGGCCGCTATTTCCTCGCTGGCAAGCCACTTCGCTGAAGGCAGGCTGACTCAGGTCGAGCACGCAGAGCGAATGGAACTCGCATTGAACGCCCGGACAGGAAGGGATCTCGACGTGTTGTTCGCAGATCTCCCCCGACGCAGCAACGAGACGGGCGCCAGCCGGCGTCCGTCTCGTGGTCTGCGATTCGAGTGGCTCGCGGCGCCCATATTCGCCGCGATCTTCATCGGTGCGGTCATCTTTGTGGTGCTGAACCTGCTACCGATCTTCGCGCTCGTCGCACTCGCGATCCTCGCGAGCCGGCTGCTGTTCGGGATGCGCTTTCGCCGTCACTGGCGAGGGAACAACGGGTGGTACGGCGGCCCGCAGCGCCGCTGGTAGGTCGGCGACGTTGGTACGTCAGGAGGCGCGGTGTAGGGCGAGCACCGGGATCGTGCGGACCCCTTCGAGCTTCTCTTCGTACTCCCCGAAGCCTGGCATGACCTTCACCTGCTCGGCGTAGATCCGGTCGCGTTCGGCGCCCTTGAGCTCGGTGACTGTCACCGGGTAGGTCTCCGTGCCAACTTCGACGGTTCCTTTGCCTGCGGCGGTCAGATTGCGGTACCACTCCGGGTGCTCCGGACGACCACCAGCGGATGCGAACACGTAGATCGTGTTGGGGTCGTCGGCGTCGGGCAGATAGGCAGTTGGCGCCAAGAATTCGGTGCCACTCTTACGACCGACGTGGTGGAGTACAACGATGGGCTTGCCTTCGAACGCGCCCCCTACCCGACCGTCATTGGCGTGGAACTCCTCGATGATCTTCGTGTTCCAGTCGTGCACCGATGTCATTGAGGCCTCCGTCAGATCCGGTTTGATTGCGCCTTCAATTGTAATGACTCTCAATGAGTGGTGATTCCCCGCCTGCGTTCGTCCTACACGAGCACCAGAAGCCGCGGCATCACTTCGACCTGCGCCTCGAAGTCGACGGGGTGCTGCGGTCGTGGGCACTCCCCCGCGGCCTGCCGCCGGATTCGACGCACGACCGGTTGGCGGTTCCGGTACCCGACCACGAGCTCGAACACCTGACCTACACCGACGCCGACAAGTCGATCGCTGACATCGGCTGGTGGGAGGAACACGACGTCAACGAACGACGATTCGTCTTCACGTTGCACGGGGCAACGTCCGACGTGCGCTACGCCCTCATTCACACCGGTGACGACTGGCTGTTGCACCGCGTTAAAGACCAAGGCCCTAAGACGAAGTAAGCGTCAACGCGTGTTCAGCGAGGTCAACCCCGGCCGTGAGCCAGTGAATGCGCGGGTCCGGGCGAAACCACGATCGCTGCCGGCGCACGAACCGCTTCGTTGCCTGCACCGTCCGCGCGCGAGCCTCGTCTTCCGAGAGCTCACCGTCGAGCATCGCGAGCACCTGCTTGTAGCCGAGTGCGCGTCGTGCCGTCACTCCCTCGCGCAACCCGCTGTGCTCCGCCAACCCGCGAACCTCGTCGACGAAGTCATGCGCCCACATCCAGTCGACTCGCTGCGTCAGTCGCTCATCGAGCTCGGGCGTCGGCCGGTCGACGCCGATCAGTACCGCGTCGTAGATCGAGTCGTACGACGGCATCAGACCTGTGAACGATCCACCCCCGATCGCGGCGACTTCGAGTGCCCGCACGATCTTGCGACCGTTGGTCGGCAACATCGTTGCTGCGGTCGGTGCGTCAATTGCAGCCAGCCTGGCGTGCATTTCTGGCGCGCCGACAATGGCGAGCTCGGCTTCGAGACTCGCCCGCACATCGGCGTCCGTCCCTGGAAAGCTCATGTCGTCGATGACAGCGCGGATGTACAGACCGGAACCACCCACGAGGATCGGTGTACGACCGCGCGCGGCAATCTCAGAGATCGCCGCCCTCGCGTGCGTCTGATAGTCGGCGACGCTCGCGGTGCGCGTTACCGGCCAAATATCAAGCAGATGATGGACGACGCCCTGCCGCTCGTCGTACGGCAGCTTCGCCGTTCCGACGTCCATGCCCTGATACAGCTGCATCGAGTCGGCGTTCACGACCTCACCGTTCAGGCGATGCGCGAGGTCGATACCGAGCTGCGACTTGCCTGCGGCGGTCGGACCGAGGACGACGACGACCCTAGGTTTCGGGTCAGCAGAGCTCACGCCGGCAGCCACGTAGCGACCGTGTACATCACGCCGTACGGCGCATCGGCGTAAAGAACGTCAGCGTTCCAGCTGGCCGCTCGAAGCAGCGTCGCCGCCGCGACCCATACAGGGGCACCGGCGGCGAGCAGTTCGCGCGCGAGTTCGAGATCGAGTTCGGCCAGCGACTGCGCGGATCCGTCGGCGAGTGCTTTGACCACGGTGGCATCAAAGGGCTCCGCGCGGTCGTCGAGATACCCCGGACCCTTGAGGCTGCGTCGCGCGCTGCCGTCACCCATGACGAGCAGCCCTGTCGGAGCTGGCAGCTCCGGCCATGGGGCCACCGGCTCGCCGTCCGGCCCGATGGCGACGTAGGTCGGCTCAGCCGTGAGCGTTCGCCCGGACAACAACCACGCTCCGACCTGAAGCGACAGCGGCAGCGGCCGAATCTCAGGGTCGATCAGCCCAGGCGCGAAGCCTTGCCAGTCGACGAGGGGGCCGTCTGCCCCCAGCACGAGCAACTGGTTAGGACTCATGCCAATCAGCCAATCAACGGCCGTATTGCACGCGGAACGCAACGACTGCGTCTCAATTTCGACTCCGGTGGCAATCCCGGGCCGCAGGAGCGGCGGATGGGGGCAGAATGCCACCGCGGAGACTGCCGGGCGGGTCACGAGATGCACCCTAGATGGCCTACTGGTGAGAATCTGCGGCGCGGGCGCAAGCAACGCGTCATGTGAGTAACGGCAAGATGGGCATACCGGGCGCGCAATTGCACCCGACCGAGCAAGGAGCACGATGAGCACCAGCACCGCGTGGGGCCGGATCGCCGAAGACGGCACCGTCTACGTCCGCACCGCCGATGAGGGCGAGCGCGTAGTCGGGTCGTGGCAGGCCGGCACCCCCGAAGAAGGGCTGGCGCATTTCGTCCGGCGCTACGACGACCTCGCGACCGAGGTCGGATTGCTTGAGACCCGGCTCGCGTCAGGTGCCGCATCGGCGTCGTCGACGGTGGTCGCCGTCACCAAGCTGCGTGCATCACTGCCCACCGCCAACGCGGTCGGCGACCTGCCGACATTGGACGAACGGCTCTGCACATTGCTCGCCGCAGCCGAAGCCAAGCGCGCCGACGAGCGGGCAGCCAAAGCCGCGGCGACGACCAAGGCCGTCGATGCGAAGAAGGCGCTCGCCGACGAGGCAGAGAAACTCGCGCAGAGCACGCAGTGGAAACCGGCCGGTGATCGGCTGCGCGCCATCGTCGATGAGTGGAAAGAAATCAAGGGTGTCGACCGCAAGATCGACACCGAGTTGTGGAAGCGCGTCTCTGCCGCCCGCGCCGAGTTCGGCCGTCGCCGTGGCGCACACTTTGCGACGCTTGATGAGCAACGCAAGGAAGCGGTTGCGTACAAGGAGAAGCTCGTTACTGAAGCCGAGTCGCTGGCGCAGTCGACCGAGTGGACACCGACCGCGAACCGCTACAAGTCGTTGATGGTGCAGTGGAAAGCGGCCGCTCGAGCATCGAAAGATGTCGACGAGGCCTTGTGGCAGCGATTCCGCACTGCCCAGGACACGTTCTTCACTCGGCGCACTGCAGCACTCGAAGAACGCGAGACCGAGTTCAAAGCGAATCAGCAAGCCAAAGAGGCACTGTTGGTCGAAGCGGAAGCCATCGATCCGAACACCGATCTGCCTGCGGCGCAAGCAAAACTGCGCGACATTCAAACGCGGTGGACGGCGACTGGTCGGGCTCCGCGTGAAGTCGCCGCTGAGTTCGACCGCCGGCTCGACGCGGTCGCCGACCGACTGAAGACGGCGTCGGAAGACCGCTGGCGCGAGACGTCGTTGTCGTCGTCGCCATTGGTCATCAGGTTGCGCGAATCGGTCGAAAAACTAGAGAAGAAAATCGACCGGGCTAAGCAAGCTGGAAAGGCATCCGAGGTCACTGACCTGGAGACGCAGCTTGCCACCCAACGCGAATGGCTTGCGCAAAGCGAGCGTCCCGCCCGCTAACGCCCGCTAGGTCCGCCCGTTGGGCAGCACAAGTTGCTGGGATACGCACTACTTTGCCGAGATCCGGTAGTTCAGCGGCGGCTAGCTCCTCCGCTTCGGTTGCGGCAAATGAACGACCAGATACTCCTTAGCGGCGTCGTTCGTCTGGAAGGCGCGAGCTTGCCGCTCGGCGTCGGCGGCGCTGCCGAATCTAAGCGCCTGCGACTCGTGTACTCCCCACTGCCCCTGGATGCCACCTTCGAGGCAGTAGTAGCGACGGCTACCGTCGGCAAGGCGAACGGCGATCCCCCACTCCGGCGCTCGCTCCGCCTTGCGACTCTCCGCGCTCATCGCCAACCGTCCTCCTCAGTTGCAGTCGTGCCCGTCATGATGTCGCGGAGCATCCGAAACTGCCGCAATCACGGACGTCCGTCGCGGTCACGGGCCGTGCCCATTCTTTTCGAGCATCGGGACATCAACGTTCGTGGCGCGAGACGGGCGCGTGGGCGCGCGCTGATCGAGGCCACTACGGCGACAAATCGGCACCGGGAGGCGGCACGGGACATCAGTGCGGCATGCCCGCATCCAGTCGGGCCATGATCCGCATCACGTCAGCGAGGTCTCGGTCACCGAGCACATTTCCGAATATCTGCTGCAGGAAGACGTGGTGCTGTTGGCGGGTCTTCCTCACGACCGCCCTGCCGTGCCTCGTTATCACTCCGACGGTGGAGCGGGCATCGTCGGGATCCGGCTGTCGCTCGACGAGACCCGACACCTCCATGCGGTCGAAGAGCTTCGACAGTCCAGGCGGTGACAAAACGATGGCGTTCGCCAGGTCACTCAGCCGCATCCGACCCCCGGCCATGTCCAAGTGCGTCAGAACGTCGAAGCGCGCCACGCTGAGTCCACCGATGCGGCGGACGTCGAGCTCGAGCAGATTCTTCAGCCGAGCATGAGTGCGCAGTAGGGCCAGAAAGGCCGGCATCCAACGGGCTGACTCGTCTTCGTTCACGTCAACCACCCTAGCTCCATAGTTGACATGCCAAACCGCCAAGGCATTTACTTAGCATGCTAAGTAAATGCCCGCAGATGACTGCCGCGGTGCGAGCCGTCACCGCTACGAAATGAGAGAGCCACCAATGCCGACGATCGCCTTTGCTGCTCCACTGCTAGCGGGCATGACCCAAGTCGACAGGGACGTCATGGCGTCCTTCCAGGAAGGAGAGCGCAAGTCGGACTACGAGGACGCCCGCCGTCGCGCCGGAATCACCCGGGAGAGGGTGTGGATTCAGACGACGCCGGGCGGAGACATGGCAATCGTCTACCTCGAAGCGGACGATCTCGAGGCAGCCTTCACCGTGCTCGGCAAGTCCGACGAGCCATTCGATCAGTGGTTCCGCGACCACGTCCAACGCGTCCACGGCTTCTCACTCGCCGACGAGTTCCACGTGCCGGAACAGATTCTGGATTTCGGCCCGGTGATGTAGCCCGTGTGCCTGCAAGGGCATTCCCTGTCCCGCGCAGTCGAGCGCAGGCACTCTTCTGCCGCTATGACGCGCGTTCGGTCGCGCCGATGAGCGCGATCGCCCCTAGAGTCTTAGCCATGTTCTCGCTGGGTCAGGTCGCTGCAGTCCGTGCCGCTTTCGCCCTTGCCGGGTTCGACGGCGAGATCGTCACCCTGCCGGTCGAGTCCGAAGACGAACGTCTATTCGTCGTTCCGCAGGACGACCTATTGCGCATGGCCGACACGGTGCTCCTTGAGCAAGTCCTGACCCAGCTTCTTGGCCGCAAGGTCTGGGTGCTTGCCTCCATCGACGGCAAAACCGTGCCGTTCGAGTAGACCCGAACATCCGATAATGCCGCGGTTTCGGTCGATGGTTGACCAGGCGGCCCACTTCGCACTGCGTTCACGTGAACGCGGTTCGACCACCCCTTCCGTGTTCATCTGAACGCGCACATTTGCCGCTGTGAGGGTCGGTGGCGGCACCTTAGGCTGAGGAGATGAAGTCGACCGTGGCCCAGCCAATCTCGATGGCGGCGCGTGACGCTGGCCTGTTCGGACCGGAGTCAGTGGCTTGGCGTATACACGCCGATCCGGCAATGCTGGTCGGCGGGATTCGGGCGCTGATGCTGCAAGCCGTCCACCCCCTGGTGATGGCTGGCTTTAATGACAACTCGTTCTTTCGGAGCGACCCGTGGGGACGCCTGCAACGCACCGGTCAGTGGCTGGCCACGGTGACCTACGGAACCACCGAGGAAGCAACCGCGGCCGGTACGAGGCTGCGCAACCTCCACGCCCGTCTGCAACCGGGAGTTGAGCCCGAGTCTGGCCTGCAGTACCGAGTCGATGATCCGCATCTGTTGGCGTGGGTGCACTGCACAGAGGTTGAATCGTTCTTGTCGACGTACCGTCGAAGCGGCGGCTACCTCGCCCGGGGCGACGGCGACCGCTACGTCGCGGAGATGCGTGCCAGCGGGGAACTCGTCGGGTTGAGTCGTTCCGAACTCCCAGCGACCGAAGCCGACATCGCCGAGTACTACCGCACGGTCCTCCGTGAGTTGCGAGTCACCAAGGTCGCCCGGCGAAACGTGTTGTGGGGATTCGCCCCGCCGATGCCTCGCTGGGTCGCGCTCGCCACCCCCGCGCGGCCGGCCTGGGCCGCGCTCGTCGCGGTTGCCGCGGGAATGCTGCCACCGTGGGCCAGACGCCTCTACCGACTGCCCGGCCTTCGCACCACGGACCTAACAGCGACCTTGGCCGGGCGGGCTATTCGCCGCACCGTCCTCGCACTGCCACCAGAGCTAGCGCAGAGCCCGGCCAGCAGATTGGCGCGGGCCAGAATGGCTGCAGGGTAAGGCTTACGGCGACCCAGGCGCTTACCTAACGGGACCACCGACGGCTACCAGCGCCGCCATTCCTCCCCCGATGCACCACCGCACCGGTTGATACACAATCGAGCAGTCGGCTCCTCGACAGCACTCGAGGTCCAGACCGCTTGAGGCCGCTGCCCAACACTGATGCCACCCTTTGAACGTCCGCTATTACTGCGGATGCGGACACCAGCGGCGGGGCCACATGTCCGCTATCTGGCGTACCTGCAAACTGGATGGATTCTGGACTATTCGCGGTGGGATCGTAGCTGTCATGTCCGCAGCAGTACTGGCAGTACACCTAAGCGCGAGGCATTCGTTCAGCAAGCGCAATGTCAACCGGATCCGCGTGATGGAAGGCCTCGGCGTCGAGGGAGACGCGCACTGCGGTGCCACCGTCCAGCACCGATCGCGTGTCCGAACAGATCCGTCGCAGCCCAACCTGCGCCAGATTCACTTGATCCACGGGGAACTGTTCGACGACCTTGCTTCAGCCGGCTACGTGGTGACACCCGGGCAGCTGGGAGAGAACGTCACCACACACGGCATCGACCTTCTCGCGCTGCCTGTCGGTACTCGACTACACATCGCATCGGCGACGATCACTGTGACCGGGCTGCGAAATCCCTGTCAGCAGATCAACGACTTCCGTCCAGGACTCCTCAAGCACGTTGTTCGCACGGACGCAAACGGCACCATCACTAGGCTGGCCGGCGTGATGGGAACGATCGCGCGTAGTGGGCTCATCACGCCGGGCGACCGAATCGACATCCAGCTGCCGCCACCACCGCACCTTCCTTTGACCCGGGTCTGAAACGCGAATCTTCGGCTCAGGCTCGTCGGCACGCATCAAAACGGGTTCACTCTTTTGCCGCGACGACGCGCGTTCTTCGTCTCGTTCGCACGGGTCGGTCGCGTCGTTCGCGCGGGTGGGTCGCGGACACCCAGCTTCTTGAGCGGTCGGTCACGGGCTTAGGGGCTTTGTGATGCGGCGCACCGGTCCACTGGCGTAGCCGAGTGCGGCGCACAGCACCAGCGCGGCCGCACATAGGTCGATGGCGTTGGCCGGGTGGAAAGAGTGGGCGACGTTGCCGAGGATGTTGTTCGTTGCGAGCAGCGCGAGGCTTTGCGCCAGGCTCAGGGTGGCTTGTACGCGGGCGAGGTGTGTGCGTGGCGCGGTGCCGAGCAGTACCGGGGCGAGGTGGCTGACGAAGATCCCGGCGCCGACGCCCATCATTGCTGCGCCCACGGACGCGAGTGTTGGATTGTGGGCGAATGCGAGCACGACTTGGCCTGCCGCGGTGATGAGCAGTCCGCACACCGCCGTGACGCCGGGCCGTGTACGGATGCCTCGTCGTGCGACTAGGAGGGTGGTGGCAATAGCGCCGAGACTTTGCGCGCCGATGATGAGACCCGCCGCCCCAGCGCCCCACCCCTTTGCGCGCGCCACGAGTGGGACAAGTAACGAGGTGACCGGCAAGATGAATCCCGCGGCTCCGGCGACCAACAGCAACGCTGGCCGGAGTCCGGGAGTGGTGGCGACGACTTTGAGTCCGTCGTGAATGTCGCGCAGCATGTTGTGGCGAGTCTCGGCTGGTGGTGTCGCGATGCGGGCGCGTATAGCGATCAGGACCACGAGCGCCACGGCGAACGTAATGGCGTCGCCAAACGCCGCTGCAGCGAACCCGACTGCCGCCACGACCAGGCCGCCGATCGGACCGCCGATCATCGACACCAGTTGGCTGCCGCTCTGGCGCAGCGCGACCGCACGAGCCAGATCCGCGTCGCCGACCAACCGTCGAGGCATCGACCCCGACGACGGCAGATAGAACGCATCGACAATGCCGATGATCACCGCCGCCGTCAGCAGGAGCGGCAGTGGTGTGCCGGACCGCCACGCAATAAAGCCGAGCACCACGGCGACGACCAGCATGATGGCATCGCCGGTGATCATCACCCGGCGTGCACCCAGCCGATCACCCGCGACACCGCCGACAAGCAGCAGCGCGGTGCGCGGCAGCACGATCCCGGACAGCACCAGCCCGGCAGCGGTACCGCCATGGGCGGAGGCGGCCCAGCCAAGTGCGAAGTACATCGCGGCATCGCCAAGCTGCGAGGTCAGCGCGCCGAACGCCCACACTTTGAACGCGACTGGCAGCGACTCGCGGTGCACCCCGACCGGCCGTGATCTCGCCACGAGCAAACCGTACGGGAGAACACCGACGAGCCATTCTGAAGCGGGCGCACCGCCCAGTCCGCCTGCCGACCGCTCGCAAACGCACATCCGTGCCGCGAATGGCGATCTTGGGCGCCCGAATCCAATAGGCGCGCGTGCGAAATCCATGGCAGGTAGAGACCGGTTGCCGAACCATCACGCTATGCACAGCGAACGCCTCGCGCGGCCGATCGCCTTGGTCACCGGCGTCGGGCGACGGGCTGGCATCGCCGCGGCGATCGCGCAACGCCTCGCGGACGACGGTTGGGATGTCGCGACCACCTACTGGTCGTCTTACGACGATCGGATGCCCTGGGGCCGCGACACAGATAACTCTGCGGCCGTCGTCAGGTCCGATGCAAGGACTATCAGCATCGAAGCGGACCTCGAAGACGCCACGACCGCGTCTCGCATCTTTGCTGAAGTCGAGACACGTCTTGGCCCGGTTACCGCCCTCGTGCTCTGCCACGCCGAAAGCGTCGACTCCTACATTCTCAACACCACCGTGCAGAGCTTCGATCGACACTTCGCTGTGAACACACGAGCCTCATGGCTTCTCATCGCCGAACACGGGCGACGCTACCGCGGCGCGCCGGGAGCTGGTCGCATCGTCGCACTGACCAGCGACCACACCGCCGGCAACTTCCTGCGCGCGCTTAGAGGGTTCGGTAGGCGACATCGCGAGACCACTGCCTGACCGGATCGTCCATGAGTCGGTCATGCTCATTTGGCGCAATGACGCGCGTTCTGTGATTCCAGGTCGGGGTTTGATGCAACCGAACTGGTGTTGTGTGCATCGTGTGGGTATGAGACATGGCCGCGATGTCGATGCGCAGGTCAGGGACGCGCAATTCGACAGTTACGTGGCGGGGTGTTCGCGGCGGTTGTTGATCGTGGCGGCGATGCTGGTGGGCCGTCATGAGGCAGAGGATGCGCTGCAGGATGCGTTGATTTCGCTGTACCGGCACTGGGACACGGTGATGGCGGCGGATAACCCGGATGCCTACGTGCATCGGTCATTGGTCAATGCCTCGCTGCAGTTGTTGCGGCGCAGGCGCCGGATTGAGCTGCCGCCGGCCCTGGCGACGGTCGGCTTTGACGAGGCTATTAGTGACCGGGATCAGACGCTACAGGTGTTGGCGACACTGCCGCCGCGGCAGCGGGCCGTGCTTGTGCTCGCGTTCTACGAGGATCTCGGCGAAGCCGAGATCGCCCGAGCCATGGGGTGTTCGCGGGGCACGGTGAAAAGCCAGAAATCTCGAGCGCTCCGAACTTTGCGTGAGCGGCTCGGTTTCGATGACAACGAGAGGATGTACATACCGTGAACGATTTGGAGAACCAACTGCGCCGCACTTTTCACAACGCCGTGCAGGGGCCGGCCACGACGACCATGTCGGGGCCTGCGCTGCGACGTATGGCCCACCGCCGCGCCGTCCAGGCCCGAACAGGAGGGCTCGCCGCGGTCGGCTTCGCCGCCGCCGCCACCGTAGTCGTCGCAGGCACACCGGGGCTGCTGCACCACACCACCACCCAGCCGACCGAAGCAGCAGCCCAGACCTCCCCGAGGGCAAGCGCATCCCCGTCTCCGACCCCAGTGACCAGCACGCAACCCGCCAGCACTAAATCGGTGGCACCCGCTCCACCAGCCACGCAGGGAAGCCCGTGGAGCCCGGCAGGTGGGCTGATCGATAACGCGACAGTCCAAGCCGTCGCGCCTGTGGTGGCCGCCACCGATCGGGACTGGACGGCGTGGGCCGCTGACCCGCAATGGGCGGCCTGGGGCGGCCCATTGCTGGCCCAAGACACGGTGCACGTGGTGTTCGCCGACGCGAGGACCCTCGACCCGACAGCTCAGTACCCACACCCGTTGGTGATCGTGACCGGCCGCACCTCGCCCGACAGCCCGACCCTGCGGATCGCCGCGCTGACCACGATCCAGGCCGGCGCCGACCGGACCAACCTCAACCTGCTCACGGTGCAAGCCATGACAACAGCACCCGCTAACGGCCCGCTGGCGATCGCAGTCTCCAACGGAATGACCCTGTACGTGGTGGCGCAAGACGGCGTGGACAGCGCGACCTACAGCTACACCGACAACACCGGCCAGCACACCGCCGCGATGACCATCACCGGCGGAGTCGCCGTTGCCAACACGCCCATGGATGACCTCAAACAATCCCCCAACGGGAAGATCACCAACATCACCGCCTACTCACACGGACACATCATCTGGAACGCTCAACCCCTGCCAGGGCGCTGACCACGTACCAGGCCACGACCTGACACAACATCGCGGCTTCCCAATGCGCGCTGATCTGCCGCGGTGATGGTCGTTCTGTCCTGAGCTTCATGGCTTGCGTGTCGAAGGTCGCTCGCAGTGCCTACGTAGGTGTGCCGGACCAGAGGATCGTGACTTGTCCGGAAGTGTTGATGCGAAGGAGCATGGGTGTGGCGTTGTAGCCGCTGTTGCCGTCGCTGGACACGTAGATGTCGCCTGCGGGTGATACGGCCAGTCCGTTGAGTTCCACGTTTTGCAGGCGCGGGTCGGTGGTCGATGCGAGCGGGAAGATCGTGGTGGGCACGGTGCCGCGGTAGCGGACGATCTCGATGGTGTTGATTCCGATGACTGACCCGTCGGGTGCGGTTCTTAGGCCGCCCCACCCGCGAATGTAGAAGCCGTCGCTGACTTTGGTCAGCGTCCCGTTGGGTGTGATGTAGAGCAAGGTTTTGGTGTTTTGGCCGGCGACGTAGATCCCGCCGGCCCTGTCGACGGCGATCGAGCCGGGTCCGTCGACCGAACCTGACAGTGCAGGGCCGCCGATCCCCACCAAGCCGTCGAGTGGGTTGTTGCCCGCAACTACGGTGAGCTGTCCGCTGGGCGTCAGGTGCAGTAGTTGGCTGGAGGCTGCGATGTAGTAGCCGCCGTGTGGGTCGACCGCGACATCGGTGGGATCCCCAACCGGTTCGGTGATCGCCGCGCCTGCGCGGGTGGTATCGAACTGACCATTGCCGGCGACGGTGGAGATCTGGCCATCGGGTGCGATGGCCCGCACCCGGTTGTTCATCCCGTCAGCGAACAACAGCGTGCCGTCATGCTCGACGAGCATCCCGCTCGGGTCGTTCAGCTCGGCCGCGGTGGCCGGACCACCATCGCCGCTGAACCCCGCTGTCCCGGTGCCTGCGACGACGCTGAACGCACCAGCAGGGGTGCGCTTGTAGATCGCGTTCTCGATGCCATCAGCGATGAACAACGTCCCGTCAGGGGCGATCGCGAGTTCATCCGGTGACTGTGGCACAGCCCATAACTGCCCCGGACCACCACTGGCACTGGAGACCGCGACGCTCGGGGTAACCGGCGAGCTGGAACTCGGCGGCGCCGCCGGGACCGACGACGACTGCGGCGCGACCGACGACAGCGACCCGGACACCGACGACAGCGCCGCAGAGGACGTGGTCTCTGCGGGCAGCGCAGCCGGAGCGGAGGCGCCGTGATGGTCGCCGCCGCACGCAATCAGCAGCACCGCCAACACGACGCACACGCCCATCGCTCCCGCGCGGTCGCGCAGCAGCCGTGACGTCGATTTAACGACCGTGACGGCCATCGCCACCTCCATGGGGCGCGCAACGCTAAGCGCACCAGCGTAAGACGCCGCCGCGCCAAAGCCGGTTGCCTGCTACTGGCAACCTCGAGCACGCTTCGCAGGACCCGAGGCGCGCACTTATGCGCCCCAGCGATGAGTTTCGGCCCCTGGATCAGTCAACTATTCGCAACGGGATCGATCGGAGGAAGCCAAGGGGATTACCGTGACGATCGCTGTCACCACACCGATGGGTCGGTGGGACGCACGTCGTGCGGACGTTGGTCTTGACGCCCAGGTGGTGTCTTCAGCTGGCCCGGTTGGAAAGGACGAAGCGGTGTCTGTGATCGAGGTGACCGGCCTTCGCAAGGCCTACGGTGAGCGGACCGTGGTCGATGGTGTCAGCTTCGCTGTTGAGGCAGGCGAGATCTTCGGGATTCTGGGGCCGAACGGAGCCGGAAAAACGACGATCGTGGAGTGCATTGGAGGCCTGCGGCGCCGCGACGGTGGCTCTGTCACGGTCGCGGGAATGGATCCGGCCGAGGAGGGGTCGGCACTCCGGGAGGTGCTCGGGATCCAGCTGCAGGAGTCCCGACTGCCGGAAAAGATGTCGGTGATGGAGGCCCTCGACCTGTATGCCAGTTTCTACGCTGACCCGGCGGACCCGGCAGAGCTGCTGGAGCGCCTCGGCATGGTGGAACAGCGAAAGACCTATTTCGGCAAGCTGTCCGGCGGCCAGAAGCAGCGGCTGTCGGTCGCGTTGGCGTTGATCGGCAAGCCGAGGGTGGCGATCCTCGACGAGCTCACAACCGGTCTCGACCCGGCCGCCCGCCGCGACGTGTGGGAGCTGCTGGAAGATCTGCGCGGAGACGGCGTCACGTTGCTGTTGGTCTCGCACTTCATGGAAGAGGCCGAGCGGCTTTGCGATCGGGTCATCGTCATCGACCACGGTCAGATCATCGCTGCAGACACCCCCGAGGGGCTGGCGGCAAGCGTGCAGGCCGACCAGCGCATGAGCTTCGTACCGTCGACGCCGTTCGACTTCGCCGTGCTTCGGGCGCTGCCGGATGTGCATTCGGTCAACACGGTCGGTGAGCGGGTGGTGGTGTCCGGAACCGACAACGTCGCGAGTGCGGTCATTCTTGGTCTGCACAGGCAGGGCATCTCGGTCGGCAAGCTGCGAGTCGACCAGCCCAGCCTCGACGACGCCTTCGTTGCACTGACCACGAGCAACCAGGCGCCGGGGACCTCGAGCGCGGCGGTGAGTCGATGAGTAACTCCACTTCGACAAAGCCCGTCACCACCGCCCGGATGATCCCGGCGATCAACTGGCGCGCGGCCCGCGCGATGCTCGTCAGCGAAGGGCGGCTGCTGCTACGTAACCCCGGCGTCGTGATTTGGACGGCGGTTCTGCCGGTCGCCGCCGCGATCATCCTCGGGTCGATTCCTGCGGTACGCAAGCCGTCAACGAGTTTCGGCGGCCTGAGCTTCTTCCAGGTCTATCAGCCAATTCTGGTGTTCTTCGCGCTCACGCTACTGGCCATGCAGGCGCTGCCGGATGTGCTGACGCGCTACCGCGAGATGGGTGTGCTCAAGCGGTTGCGCACGACACCGGTCTCGCCCGCGCTGCTGCTGTGCGCGCAGCTGACGCTCATCTTGTCGGTTGCGATCATCTGCGGGGCGCTAATGGTGGTCGCCCCACCGCTGGGCGGCGCTCCCTGGCCGCGAAACATTGGTGGCTTCGTCATCTCCTACCTGCTCGGGGCGTGGGCGATGCTGGGTCTGGGCATGGTGATCGCCAGCCTGTTCCATAACGCCAAGGTCGCCGCTGGCTTCGGATCGTTTCTGTTCTTCGTCATGCAGTTCTTCGCGGGACTGTGGTGGCAGCGACCCAACATGCCAACATGGCTCCGCGACATCTCCAACTTCACCCCCAGTGGCGCCGCGGTGCAGGCGTTGACCGACTCGAGCGTCGGGCACTGGCCACGCGCCCTGTATCTGATCGTCCTCGCCGTATGGGGCGCAGTGACCTCGCGGATAGCGATCCGCTTCTTCAGCTGGGAATAGGTCGGGGTACTGGGTGCGCCGTTCGTCGACCGATGCGCTCAGCTAAGCATAGGCACGAGCGCGGCTAGATCGTCGATGGTGTGGGTGGCCGTCAGGTTCGGCGGCAGGGCGCGTCCGTTGCGGCTGATGAAGGCAGTGTCGATGCCCTGCGCACTGGCGCCGGCGATGTCGCGTTCCGGGGAGTCACCGATGTGGATGACGTCGGCGGCGGCCAGGTCCAGTTGTTGCAGCGCGAGCTGGAATGGCTCGGGTCGCGGCTTGTAGGCCTGGGCGTCTTCGCTGGTGACCACGATGTCTGCGGTGATGCTGTGATAGGTCAAGACAGAACTCAGGTCGTCCCGGTCGGCGTCAGAGACTAAGCAGACCGGCACCCGAACAGCGGCCAGGAAATCAAGGCTGTCAGCGAACAGCAGCCCGGGACCCGACACGTTCGTGCGCCGCTGCCACATGTTGCGAGCCACATCGGCCGGGATACCGAAGTGACGCGCGGTCTGCTCGAGGCTGATCGCGTTTAGGTCCGCGAGCGTGCGGAACTCGCGGCCGTGAGCGGCATCGGCCAAGGCCACGAGTCGCGCAGACCAATCAGCCTCGACAACGTCGGGATCGGCCCCGGCCAACCGTGCGATAACAGAAGCGACCTGGGCAAACTCGGCGCCGTCGTCCTGCACCAGCGTGCCAAACACGTCCAGCAACACCGCCCGATACACGCCGCTGAGCCTAGAGCGTCGGGCACCGACAATCATCGCGAAGCCCTCGCCAATGTCGCCGGGCCGCCGAGCCCGATCTTTCAGCGCGGAACTACACGCGGCGTCTCCGAACACTCTCAATTGCCGCCGAGCGCGTTGCCTATTCAGGAGGCGGACTTTGGATTCGCACGAGGTTGGTCAGCCCGACTAAGTCGGCGGGGTTGCGGGTCCACAGTGTGGCGTCGTGGGCGACGGCAGTCGCAGCGATAAGCAGGTCAGCCATTCGTGCTCGCGGCTCGCGTCCGGTGGCGGACCCATCGACCAAGTGCAACATCCGCTGACGCGGTCGTTCGTATTGCGGTGAGTCGGAGAACCTACTCGATTCGAAGCCGGGTGATCTCGGACTCTACGAGCCGATCTACCTGGCTCAAGAGCCACGCCCGAAGCTGGGCCGGGTGCTCTTCGCGAAGCCACACCACAGCCGACGGCATGTGAACCTCGTTACCAGTTTGGCCAACGAGCCAGTCCCGAAGAAGCGCACCGATTTCGTCGCTGGCCCCGCGCTGAGCATGCACTGACATAGCGAGCACCTGTTGGGCGATCAAGAGATTGGCATTGTCGTCCAGCCATTGCCGAAGCGCCGCCGGATCCTCGGCTCGCAGTCGAGTGACGACCTGTTCGGCCGCCGACAGCATCGCCGGCATGGACCTTGGGCCTTGCCCATCGGCAGAAAGCGCGACGAGTTCCTCTACGTTCGCGCAAAAGTCCCACTGAGCCATGGATAGCCTCCACTCCCCGTCGCCCTGAGCCTGACGAAACAGCATGCCAGGCAAGCGCCGCAGATCGCCCACTTGTGCCGCAGTGAACGGGTCACCCACATACGGTCGCGGAGCGCGTCCTGACTAGCTCTTAGGTTCGGGCCAAACGCGGACGGCGTCGACAACCTTGAAGGGAAGGTCGCTGACCGCAGCGACGGCGGACGGCGATGGGAAGCACCCTTGCGTCGGCACTGCGGGTCGGTCGATCTGCCCGTTGGCTTCAATAAGTACGAACCAGGGGTAGCCGTATTCCGATCCCATGCCGCACGCACCGGCCGGGGGCTGGGACGCGGCGCGAAGTTGCGTGATCAGTGCTTTGGGGTTGCCGTAGGCAACTTCGGCGAGTTCGACTTGCCACGTGCCGAGCCCGGAGTAGGTGCGGGTCACCAGTGCGCATCGGACGACCGCACGAAACACGGTGGACTCGAGAAAGCGGCTGCGCTGAGGGATCAGCGCCAAGACCAATAGCACCCGGGTCGCCGTGCACGATGTCGGGGCAGGTGATCGTCACACCTGGCTCCGGTGTCGCCGCGACGTGTGACCCGACTGGCGGAACAGCGGCTTGCATGGGCGAGGCGGGTGGGCTGGCCTGCCCGAACACGAGGGGAGTGGACGCTGACGCAGGTGAGCCGGCGAGGATCGCGCCGAGTTGTTGCAGCAGCCCCTTCGACGCGTAGGCGTGCACTCCAGTGTCGCTCCACACGAAGTTGCAGCCGCTATCCACGGTGATCCACACCGTGCTCGACGCCAGGGTGCTGCCACTGAAGGTGATGACGTCGACATCCGCAGGGGCGGGGCACGGCAGTACGTCGTTGGTTGGCGCGAGCCGGTTCAACGAGGCGATGAGCTTGGCCAGGACAGGCCCGACGATCTGCACGAGCACAGGCGCGGGCGGACTACCGCCGTCGGCGTTGAAGGGCACCGACTGGCACAGCGTCGCCAGCGTCGGAGAGCCCGCCACGAACAGCTGCCCATCCGGCCCGGAAGAGCTCGGCCCACCAGTCCCACCCGCAACTGAAGAACACCGAGGAGCCCGCGAGCTCATCGGGATTGGCGACTCCGACCCCACGGCCGACGAACTCACCCCGACCGACGACGCCGACCCGCCGACCGGCGAGCTCGCCGCGACGACCGGCCCGGATGCCGCCGCAATGCCTGGCGACTTCGACGACGCGCACGACGACGCGACCAGCACCATCGCCAGCAGACCCACCGACGCCACGGCACCGCGCATACATCAACCTCCTACCGGCTTCGACGCATCCGGACCAGCTGACGTTGCACCATCCTGACCCTCGTCGCGAGCAGACCCGGACGACGATCTCCTGCCCGACGCCGACCGCCTTGTCACCAAGCCCCGGAATGGTTGCCGTCGTATCCGTTCCCTGAGACTCCTTCGCCGCTGTGAGTGTGGCATCGAAGTCATGGAGTCACGGAGGCGTTCTCGACTGCTGCGTCATAACCACTTGAGCGTCGCCGTAGCGTGAGCAGTAAATGGTGATGGGTTTCGAAGGAGGCTTAGGTGCCGTTCACCGATTCGACCGAACCTGTTCCTGCCGAGCTGAAAACCGAGGAGTTCGCGTTGCGTCCGATCGTCGCCGACGACGCGGAGATGGATTACGCCGCCGTGATGGAGACGCGGGAGTATCTGCGGTTCTGGCGACAGTCGGAGTGGCCCGAAGACGACTTCACAGTGGAGGCGAATCGGAAGGATCTCATCGATCTCGAGCAGCGTCATGCTGCGCATCGCGCGTTCACGTATACCGTGCTCGACCCACACGGCACCAGATGCTTGGGCTGCGTCTATGTGTTTTCAACGAGCGCGCTCTTCCTCACCAAGTGCACGGTGACTCCCGTTGGCGGGCAGGAGTGGGCGGATGTCGACGCCGTCATTTTCTTCTGGGTCCGGCTATCCCAGATCGAGGCGGGAATGGACGAGCGGCTTCTCGCAGCGCTCCGTAAATGGTTCACCGAGCAGTGGAAGTTCGACAACACCGTCTACGTCACGAGTGAGCCGTTCACGCAGCAGGTGGATCTGATGGACCGCAGCGATCTGAGCCTGAAGTTTGAGTTACTCGAGCCCGGCAAGCCGGGAAAACGCCTCGGCTTCGGTTAAGTGGCCGCCAACGTCACCGGCGGGGCTGTATCGCCGCTATCGCGGCAGCGGCGCCTATCTGATGCGCGTTCAGTCGTGCCGATGGATGTGCGCGCGCTTACGTCCAACCTGGTGTGCGTCCCGCTTGCGTTATCCACTCGCGTAGCTCCGGCCCCTTCGCCTCCCGCAAGGTGGTGACCTTGACGTAGCGGGTGCGGTCAGTGTTTCCAAGTGGCGGCGGCGGGTCGAAGTCGGCACCCCCGAGAAAGAGGACGTTCACGGATACGTCGTAGGGAGCTAACTCGATGATCCAGCCATGCTGTGGTAGCCCGTAAAACGCCCGCTTGTATTTGACGGCGTACTGAAGGCCCGAGACTCCGGCTCGGATTGACTTGTCCAGTGCCTTGACAATCGGCTGCAGGTGCGGCACGAGGAGTCCGAACCACTCGTCAATCTCCGAGTGCCGAGTTGACGGCTCCGGCGGCTTTCGACCAGCGTTTCCTTTAACCGTTTTCGGCATGCGCTCCTCCTACGAGCGACAACCCTAGCGTCGCCGAGACCTACCTCGACTCAAGAAAGCCGATGGACGACCCGCCGCCTTGGGAAGCAATGCTGAGCGGCGGGTCGTCCTCTTCTTCGCTTAGCTACCCGCTTTGGAGCGTGTCGATGAGCGTTGTGCAGAACGCCTTCAGGTCATCGGGTTTGCGGCTGGAGATGAGCGGACCTGGTCCCGACGTGCAGACCACGACTTCTTCGTCGACCCAGTTCGCCCCAGCGTTCCGTAGGTCGGTCTGCAGGCTCGGCCATGAGGTGATCGTGCGACCTTTGACGACATCTGCCTCGACGAGCGTCCATGGGCCATGGCAAATCACCGCCACTGGTTTTCCGGCGTCTACGAACGACTTGGCGAACGCGACCGCCTTGGGCTGGGTGCGCAGGAAGTCCGGGTTCGCGACACCGCCCGGCAACACCAGCGCGTCGTAATTGCCGGCCTGTGCCGCGTCAACAGTTTCATCGACGGGGAAGCTGTCACCTTTGTCGAGGTGGTTAAACGCCTGCACCCGGCCTGGTTTCACCGACACGAGCGTCGGCGTGCCGCCGCCCGCCTGGACCGCTTTCCACGGTTCGGTCAGTTCGACCTGCTCGACGCCCTCATTGGCCACCAGGAAAGCGACGCGCTTTCCCGCAATTTCGTTGCTCATTCGTGCCTCCTTTGATGGTGCCTGTCCAAAGGGGGCCTGCCCTGCCCACATGATCCAAACACCTGCTGCCGATCCCTAAAATGACGCCATCGCGGCGCGTTGAGCGAAATGCTCTCGCGCTCCCCGGTAACCGGTGTGAACCGTTGTATGAAGGAAAAGGTGAGGACGTGAACGAACATGACGCCGAGGCACAACTTACGGCTGACCGCGCCGACACTATGAGGCGCATCACCGTCATGACCGCTGACTTGGCGGCTGTTGCGGCGGCCTCGGTGGGAAGCAACCTCGATGACGAGCACGATCCCGAGGGCGCGACGATCGCGTTCGAGCGCGAGCAGCTCGCCGCGTTGCGAACTCACGCAACGGTGCACCTGGCCGAAGTGGATGCGGCGCTCGCACGGCTGCACGACGATGCGTACGGTCGGTGCGAACGGTGCGGCCAACCAATTGCCGACGCCCGACTGGCGGTCCTGCCTGCGACGCGACTATGCATCACCTGCGCTGCACAAAGATTCTCGACTCCTGTTACGGCTGGGCCCCTATCTGGGCGCGCGGCGGTCGAGGTGCCAATGCCGTGAGACCGACGACAGCCAGACCTGTTGCCCGTCGACGTCATGCGGCAACAATGCGAACCGGGTAATAGCGCGCTGGCCGCCTGCCAAGTCGCCGTACAACAACTCGAGCGAGATGACTTCGGCAGCCCTAGCCATCGCGCGCACTTGATCGAAACCCGGCTCGCTCGGATCGCGGAGTGCGCCCTGCCAGAAGCCGAGGTCGCCGGGCGGTATGTAGAGGTCGCGGGTGAGGCGACGGAAGCTATCGACGTCGGCGTGGTCGGGTCGTTCGCTCGACGTCGCGCCTCGATCCGCGTGCCAGCCGTGCAGCACAGCCATGCCGCGCCCGATGTTGCGCAGGGCCATCGTCAGGTAGATGACCTGATCGGTCACCTCGACGGTGCCGTGTCCGCCCTCGACGCGCACCCAATGCTGATCGGCGAAGCCGACCTTCTCGGGCGGATCCTGCAGCCGTGACGTCACGAGTAGCGGTCGCAGGCCCTCCAACAGCGACCGCTCCGCCGTCCGCGCTGCTCGATTTGCCGATCGCACCGAGGCGAACGTCGCCACGCCAAGCACCAGCGTGCCGACAGCGGTCGCAAGCTCGGCACCGGTCGTCGTCCAATCAGTCACCTACTGACCCTAGATGCGAGCGAGCTGAGCGTGCGAATGGGCCGAATGAACCAAGGCGGCCGGTCGCGACGAAGAACGTCCGAGTCACCACAGGCGGGCCGGTACGACTCGCCCACGTCGCTTTCAGAAGGAGCATCACCATGGCAGAGCACAGCAGAAGGGCCTTCATCCGCGGCGCTGGCGTGACCGCCGCAGCGGCCACCGTGGCCGTGATGGTCCCGGGAGTAGCAAGCGCCACCTCGAAGTCGTCCGCCTCTCCGGCCGACGACGGCAGCCCGGCGCCCGACGGTTCGGTCGTCGCGTTCGTCAAGGACGCGAAGGCAGGCAGCATCACCGTGATGCGCGGCGAGCGCGAAGTGCAGATCACCGACAAGGCATTGGCCCGCAAGCTGGCCAAGCTCACCCAGCTCTGAGAAGTCGCAGGCCAAGTCTTTCGACCATCGCTTTCGAGCACCGTTCGTCGAGCTGCCTAGACCCGCTAGCTCACCCCGTTCTTTGTTTCAAACTCACCCATAAACCGCGAGCACAGAAGGTGTCGCATGTCTTCTCACCGTGAAGCGCCGGAGATCTCCAAGGACCCGGTCGCAGACAGTTCAGACCTGTACGCGTTCGTCAGCCCGGACAAGCCCGGGTTCGCGACGATCATCGCTAACTACGTTCCCCTGCAGGCGCCGGACGGCGGCCCGAACTTCTTCGAGTTCGGTGACGACGTGCTCTACGAGATTCACATCTCGAACCGCGGCGATGCGCAGGCCGACATCACCTACGGTTTCCGCTTCCACACGGTCGTCTTCAACAAGAAGACCTTCCTCTACAACACAGGTCAGATCACGTCGATCTTCGACCCGCACTTCAACCGTCGCCAGTACTACTCGGTGACGCGTACGACGCGGGGCGGCAAGACCGTGCAGCTCGGTGCGAACCTCGAAGTGCCGCCCTGCAACATCGGACCGCGTTCGACCCCGAACTACGAGCACCTCGCCGCGCAGTGCGTGCACGGCATCGGCAACCGGACGTTCTTTGCCGGCCAGCGCGCTGACGCGTTCCACGTCGACCTCGGCTCGGTGTTCGACCTGCTCGACCTCCGTCCGTTCCAGAACCTGCACCTGATCCCGACGCCTGCCGGCACGGGTGTCAACTCGCTGACCGACCTGAACGTGCACAGCATCGCGATGCGCGTTCCGCTCAGCGACCTCACTGTCGACGGCAAGACGCCGACCGACCCGGCAAGCCTGAAGTCAGTCGTCGGCATCTGGACGACGGCAAGCCGCCAGCGCACGCACGTGTACGAAGGCCCCGGCGCTTCGGCGCAGAACCTCGGCGGTTGGGAGCAGGTGTCTCGTCTCGGCAACCCGCTGATCAACGAGGTCGTCATCCCGATGGGTTCGAAGGACGACTGGAACCACAGCAAGCCTTCGAACGACTCGGACTACGCAGCGTCCTTCTTGCACCCCGAGGTCGCGGGCCTGCTTCCGGTCCTCTACCCCGGCGTGTTCAAGAACCTCGCCGCCTACACCAAGCCGCGTGCCGACCTGGTCGCGATTCTCGGAACGGGCATCCCGTCCGGCGTCGTCCCCGGTTTCCAGAACTACACCGGCAAGGTCGTCGCGGACATGCTGCGCCTCAACCTGGCGATCCCTGCCACCGCCCCTGACAAGGCGAGCCCGGCCGGCCTCGCGGGTGGAGACCCGGCAGGGTTCCCGAACGGACGTCGGGTCACCGACGATGTCGTCACCATCGAACTGCGGGCCATCGCCGGTCTGCTGATCCCGCTGGTCGACAAGTCGTTCACCCCGGACGCCGCGACGAGCAAGGTCGACGACGGCTCGCCGATGTCGCCGACGCAGAACGTGTTCCCGTACCTCAACATGCCGCACGACGGATACAGCGCGGCCTAACATGACCGGCCACGCTGATCACGACCACGATCACGACCACGGGCACTCGCACGGCGGTCATGATCATGCACACGATCACGCACACGAGGGTCACCTGTCCGGCCACAACCATGTGGCCGGACAGGGACCGACGGTGCTCGACATCGGCGACGACTTCGGTGCGCTGGTTCTGTACACATCGGCCGACCTGGTGGGTGCAGAGATCGAGATCAGCCCGGACGGCGAACCTGACCGTCGGCGACACGTCGCTGTGCATCCCCGCGAAACTCCCGAGGGGGCGGCGTACGCGGCCGTGTACTACGGCCTCGCGGCCGGCACCTACGACCTATGGGGGGCCGACGGGTCGCGGGCTTTGACGGTCACGATCGAAGGCAACACCATCACCGAAGCGATGTGGCCACAGGGGGTTCTGGCGCCGCGGTAGCTCAGCAAGTGAGTTCAGCATGTGGCAGAGGGCCGGTCGCGATTTCGCGGCCGGCCCTCTGTTTCGCGCTACTTGGTGCGCTGCGCCAGTCCGGCGAGGTCGGCGACTAACTCGAACGAGCGCGTGCGGTCAGCGGGATCGAATGTTGTCGTCGTAATCATCAGCTCATCGGCGTCGGTGTCGGCAAGCAGCGCGCTCAAGCCCTCGCGAACCGTCGCCGGTGAACCGATGACCTGGGTCGCGACCCGGCTGTCGATGAACGCGCGCTCTTCCGGCGTGTAGTTGTACGCGGCCGTCTCCTTAGGCGAAGGCAACGTCGAAGGCCGCCCTGTTCGCAGGCGCAGGAACGACAATGCCGCAGGTTGCGCGAGACGAAGCGCCTCGTCGTCCGTCGGAGCGCAGGTTACGCTGACGCCGATCATCGTGTGCGGATGCTCCAACGTCGCCGACGGCTGAAACAGGCTGCGGTACAAGGCAAGCGCGGGCAGTGTGTTGGCCGGGCTGAAGTGGTGCGCGAACGCGAACGGCAACCCGAGCATGGCGGCCACCTGCGCGCTGTAGTCGCTCGAGCCGAGCAACCACACGTCAGGTTTCGCTCCGGCGCCCGGCACCGCAGTGATCGCGGCGAATGGATGGCCCGCTGGCCACTCGTTGCTGAAGTAGTGAAGCAGGTTCGTCAGTTGAGACGGGAAGTCGTCGGCGCTCAGCGCCTCGGTTGACCTACGTATCGCCAGCGCGGTCAGTTGGTCACTGCCGGGCGCGCGACCGATGCCAAGATCGATGCGGCCGGGGTGCAGGGCGTCGAGCATCCCGAACTGTTCGGCCACGATCAGGGACGAGTGGTTCGGCAACATGACGCCGCCGGATCCGACCCGCAAGGTGCTGGTGGCCTCCGCGATATGGCCGATGAGCACGGCCGGCGACGAACTCGCGATGCCAGGCATGTTGTGGTGCTCGGCGACCCAGAACCGCGCGAAGCCTAGCTGCTCGACGCGCTGCGCGAGCGCGATGGTGCTGCGCAGCGCCTCACCGACGCTAGTTCCGGTCGGGATGGGCGCGAGGTCAAGCACGGAAAGTGGGACGGATTCGAGTGTGGTCACACCATGGGCAACCCGCAGAACACGGCCATTCTTCCAAGCGGCCCATGCCAGGGCCGTTTGTCCGCGGGCTGACGAAGGCGGCGTCGGCCTTAGGGCACTGTCGGTGGCCCATTCTGCAAGTCGACAAACGTCGGTGACGTGACGATGTCGCCGCTGATGTGGGCGCCCCCCGGGCCGACGATGTCGATCACATAGCCTGCCGCGGACTTTACCTCGCACCACGCTGCCTGTGCCGATGCTGGGAATTCGTTGGCGTCGCTATCGACCAGCGGTGCCCCGGGTGCCGGGCCTTCACGTGCAGAGAGCAACTCGCCAATGGTCGTGGGGAAATACGCCGCGACGATTTGCCCCGTAGGCACGGACTGCTCACACAGCAACGCGGTCGGATCGAGAGCGGTGCCCGGCTCGGTGTCAGGCGCGACGTCGACATAGCCAAGCGGCGCGTGTGTGAGCGACAGCGAAAGCGGATCGCTGGCCGTCGGAGCATGCACGATCTGGATAGTTCCGTGCGCAGTGCCGCATTGCGCAATCGGTCGAGAGACGTCGAACTCCAGTTCGCCTGGATGAGCGCGTGAGGTGTTCGCTCCGCCGCCGTAGCTATCGCAGCTGTTGACTGTCGCCTCGATAGTTCCGAACAGTCCGCCCGGATCACGCGACAGCAATCTCCAAGGCACCGATGCTTCAACCATCAACGTCGACACGTCAGGCCCGGACGCTGCACTGCCCGTGCAGGGGCTGTAGCTGCGAGCACCATAGACAATGCCGTCAGCTCCTGTCGTAGCGTCGAGAATCAGCAGCTGGTAGGGGACGAGCGGAGGCGCCGGCGTCGTCGAGGCGAATCCGTCCGGTCCGCAGGTCGACATCCACGGCGGATCAATCACGCCGATCCAGGCCAGCCTTGCGTGAAACGGCGTCAAGGGTGGCGGAGACTGCACGGCCGCCTCTCCACCGACGTTTGTAGGCGACTCGAGTAGTTGATCGGCGATCGTGACCTTCGCGAGAACCAGGCTAAAACCAGAATCGGCATCCAGGACGTCGAAATGATTGATGTCTTCGGCTGCCAACAACGTGCATAAGGCTTGCTGTCGGTCGACTGCGGGGTGCGCATCGCCCGCTGGTGCGACAACCGCCTCGCCTCCATCGAGACTCCACGTCGAGGCCATGCCGCCGTCGCCGTTCGCGTCCGGAATCCGCGGTGTCACTGGTGCCGGTGCAGCCGGGCTTGGGTCCACGCAAACGTCCGAGGCGGACGACGAAGGCGAGGCGACCGCCGACGATGACACCTTCGGCACGACTCCACTAAGGGACGAGGCCGCCGTCCGGCTGCCGCAACCAGCAGCCATGACGAACAGCGCGGCCATCAGAGCCACTCGGCTGCGCATAGACACCCCGTTTCGTCACTGCTCGGACGCTACCGCGCGGCACGGGGTTCCAGTCACGGTGCGACACAGCGATCGGGGCCTAGCTCAACCTCCGACAGCGCCGTCGATGAGCTCGCGAATGAGGTCGGCGTGGCCGTTGTGCCGCGCGTACTCCTCGATCATGTGGACATAGATCCAGCGCAGCGAGCACGGTTGGCCGCGACGTACGCCGGTGTCGTCGAGTTGCCGCGCTGCAGCGGCGGCCCGACTGTGCTCGCACTCAGCGTGCCAAGCAGCGAGATCCGCCTCCCAGTCGGCGTCGTCGAGTGGCACGAGCTCGCTGTCTTCAATTTCCGGGTCGTACCAAATCGGCGGCGTAGCGGGTTCACGGGTCAGGACCCGGCGAAACCAGTTCCGTTCGACCTCCGCCATGTGTCGCAGCAATCCGTGCAACGACAGCAGCGACGTCGCCACCGGCCGGGCCTTGCGTTGAGCGTCGTCCAGCCCCTCGCACTTCAGCAGGAGCGTGATGCGATGGAAGTCCAGCCATTCCTCGAGCATCGCCCGGTCACCAAGCAGAAACGACGGCTCGGTGCGCCGCGGATCTTCGAGGTCACCAACCATGCGTTACACGCCCGACGGGAAGGCAGGCATACCAAGTTGGACGCCGACGGGCGGGCGTGAGCCGGCTTCCTGGCGCAGTTCCCATGCATCGCCTGCACGCGTGCGACGCACAGCGTGCACGACGTCAGCGACAAGATGGTGCGGCGCTGCATAGGTAACTTCGACGCTGACCATGTCTCCCGGCCGAGCGTCCGCCGCGACGAAGTGCACCAGCCGGTTGTCGGCGGCGCGGCCGCTCATGCGATGCGTCTGGTCGTCCTTGCGTCCCTCGCCCTCGGCGACGAGAACATCAACGACGCGGCCGACTTGCTCCTTCGCCGAATCCCACGCGACCTCGTCAGCGACCGCCACCAACTGTTCGTAGCGTTCCCGCACAACGGAGGGTGGGATCTGACGATCCATGTCCGCTGCGGGCGTGCCGGGTCGCTTGGAGTACTGGAACGTGTAGCAGTTCGCGAATCGCGCCCGCCGCACGACGTCCAACGTCTGCTCGAAGTCTTCATCAGTCTCGCCAGGAAAGCCGATGATGATGTCTGTGGTAATCGCGGCGTCTGGCATCGCCGCACGAACGCGGTCGATGATGCCGAGGTACTTCTCGCGCCGATACGAACGACGCATCCGCCGCAAGACATCGTCAGATCCCGATTGCATCGGCATATGCAACTGCGGCATCACATTGGGCGTACTCGCCATCGCGTCGATGACGTCGTCGGTGAAGTCGCGCGGATGCGGCGAGGTGAACCGCACACGCTCGAGACCGTCGATGGATCCGCACGCGCGCAGCAGTTTCGAAAACGCCAGCGGATCGCCGAACTCGACGCCATACGAGTTCACGTTCTGGCCCAGCAACGTGACCTCGATGACGCCGTCGGCCACCAGCGTCTCGATCTCGAGCAGAATGTCGCCGGGCCGCCGGTCCTTCTCGGTGCCACGCAAGCTCGGCACGATGCAGAACGTGCACGTGTTGTTGCAGCCGACGCTAATAGCAACCCACGCGGCATAGACCGACTCGCGCTTCGACGGCAGTGTCGACGGGAAAACGTCGAGCGACTCGAGGATCTCGACCTGCGCTTCTTCGGCGATCCGAGCTCGCTCGAGCAGCACCGGAAGCGACCCGACGTTGTGGGTGCCGAACACGACGTCGACCCACGGTGCTCGGCGGACGATCTCGCCGCGGTCCTTCTGCGCGAGACAACCACCGACCGCGATCTGCATACCGGGCTTCAGCAGCTTCGACGAGTACAGCTGCCCGAGGTTGCCGTAGAGCTTGTTGTCAGCGTTCTCACGCACCGCGCAGGTGTTGAACACCACGACGTCCGCCAGTTCGTCGGCGTCCGCCTTGATGTAGCCGGAAACCTCCAGCAGACCCGCGAGCCGCTCTGAATCGTGCACGTTCATCTGGCAGCCGTAGGTGCGCACCTGATAGGTGCGCGGCGGCGGCTGCTCGGTGGTGGACACCTGATCAGGGTACGCAGTACCTCCCCCGAGCCGGTCGCCGATTCGACCCCCGCCTGGGGAGAACTGCCAGAATGAGCCGATGAGCGACTCACCACAGGTCTTGCCCTATGGCTCCTGGCCCTCACCGATCACTGCGGCGGACGTCGCCAAAGGTGCCGTCCGGCTCGGCTTTCCCGTCGTCGTTGGTGAGACAGATCCCGACGTCTGGTGGCTTGAGGGTCGACCTGCTGAGGGCGGTCGCCAAGTGATCGTGTCGGGCGAGCGCGGCGACCTGTTGCCCGCGCCGTGGAACGCGCGCACCCGCGTGCACGAGTACGGCGGCTTGAGCTACTTGCCATTGAGCGACGGCCTGCTGTTTGTGGAGTGGTCGGATCAACGGATCTATCACCTAGAGGGCGGCGGCTCGGAGCCGCGGCCGCTGACGCCGGTGCCCGCCTACCCGGCCGCGTTGCGCTACGCCGACCCAGTGCTCTCCCCCGATGGCCGCGAAGTGTGGTGCGTGCGCGAGGAACACACCAACCCATCGTCACCCACCGAAGGCATCACCCGCGCAATCGTCGGCATCCCCCTCGACGGATCTGCGACGCAAGACGCGAGCTTGGTGCGCGTCATCGTGTCAGGCAGTCAGTTCCTTGCGTTCCCCACTCCTTCACCGGACGGCGGGACGCTGGCGTGGGTCGCGTGGGACCACCCGAACATGCCATGGGACACGACCGAGCTGCGCGTCGGCGTGCTGACGGATGGCATCGTGAATTCATGGCGTCGCGTGCTCGGAGGCCGGCACGAGTCCGTCCTCGAACCTGTCTGGGCCGACGCGGATCACCTCTATGGGATCAGCGACCGCTCCGGCTGGTGGAACCTCTACCGAGTCGACGTCACCGGCACTGCAGACCCACAGCCGTTGGCAGCGCGCGCGGAAGAGTTCGCTGGCCCGTTGTGGCAACTCGGCTTCCGGCACTACGGCGTACTGGACGACGGCAAGCTGGTCGTTCTGCACGGCGATGCCGACGAGAAGGTCGGCATTCTCGATTCCGCGACCGGCGTGATCGACGACCTCGACTTGCCGTTTACGCACTGGCAACCGGCGATCTCGCACCGAGGACGCTACCTGGCAGGCGTCGCGGGCAGCCCGCTGCTGCCGAATGCCGTCGTGAGGGTTGACCTGACGACCGGCGAGCACGTGGTGCTACGACGAGCGTCCGACGACTTGCCTGCCGACGAGTACCTGCCACGTCCTTATACGGCGACGTTCGAGGGTCCTGGCGGCCGCGAGGTTCACGCGCACGTCTCTGTGCCACGCAATCCCGATGCGCAAGCGCCGGCCGGCGAGCTGCCGCCCTTCATCGTGTTCGTCCACGGCGGCCCGACGTCGTCATCGCCCCCGCTGCTCAATCTCGAGCACGCGTACTTCACGAGTCGCGGCATCGGTGTGGTCGACGTCGACTACGGCGGATCCTCCGGATATGGCCGCGAGTATCGCGAGCGGTTGCGTGAGCAGTGGGGCATCGTCGATGTCGAGGATTGTGTGGCCGCCGCACAGGCTCTCGCGAAAGCAGGCGACGCGGACGGCGAGCGGTTGGCTATTCGCGGCGGCAGCGCCGGAGGTTGGACGACTCTGGCCGCACTCACCAGCACCGACGCGTTCAACGCGGGCACGTCGTACTTCGGTGTCGCGGAGTTGCTTCGTTTCGCGAAGGACACCCATGACTTCGAGTCGCGCTATCTCGACGGCCTTGTCGGGCCGCTGCCTGAGGCGCACGACCGCTACGTCGAGCGCGCACCCCTGTCACACGTCGACGACGTCTCGTGTCCGGTGCTGTTGCTGCAAGGGCTCGACGACCAGATCGTGCCGCCTTCGCAGGCCGAGATGTTCCGCGATGCCCTCGTAGCAAAGGGAATTCGCCATGCCTATATCGCATTCGAAGGCGAGCAGCACGGCTTTCGCAAGGCCGAGAACGTCATCAGGAGCCTGGAGGCCGAGCTGTCGTTCTACGGTCAGGTGTTCGGTTTCACTCCCCCCGGCGTGCCCGTTCTCGAATTGTCATGACGCCATCACGTCGCAACGAGTGAGCCCTGCCTACGCGTCACGCACCTGCAACATCAGCGCACCAAGAGCGAGTGCGCCCGCAGCCCACAGCCCGACGACGCCCAGGCCGGCCCACGGGCTGAGCGGCAAGCTGTGCACGTCCACGGTCGTTTGAATCCCCAGTCCGGCGTTCATCGGTGCGATCTGTTCGAGGTGTCGGTGCCAATGTGGATTGCTGACCATGACGAGGGCGATTGGAAACGCGAACAACAGGCCGAGCACGACGCCGATGCCTGCCGCCGAGTCGCGTACCGCGGTCGAAATTCCCAGGCTGAGTAGCGCTATCAGTGCCAGATAGAGGACCGAACCAGAAGACGCGCGCAGGATTCCTGCGTCCGACAACGCGAGCGACGGATAGCCGTTGGCTACTGTGAAACCTTTGCCAGGAAGCACGAGTTGGCCGAGCACGACCGATCCGACAACGCCCCCGATGCCTGCCGCCAGTGCCCAGCCGGCGGCGACTATCGCCTTCGCTCCGAGCACCGCGATGCGGTTGGGCATCGCTGTCAGCGTGGCGCGGATCATGCCGGTGCCGTACTCCGCGCTCATGATCGTTCCGGCGCAGACGGCGACGAGCACCTGACCTAGGTAGACGCCCGTGAGACTCAGCTTCGCGGGGTCCTGGTTGCACGCTGACGAGCTACAAGCCGCACTGGCGTCGGCAACGGCGCCGAGCCCGATCGTCATGGCTATTGCTGCCAGCAATAACCAAAATGTGCCAGCGGAGGTTCGAAACTTCGTCCACTCGGCGTGCAGCGTAAGGATCATGCATCTCGCTTACGCAGTAGTACGAACGCGACACTGAGCGCGAGTGCTGTCCAAGCGAGCAGAACGCCGAATCCCTCCGACGGCGACAACGGGTAGTAACCAGCCGAAGCGATGTAAACCCCATCGACTTGCGGGTACTGGTGCAAAGTCTGCTGGACGGCGAATCCAGCGGCAGGCGTCACGCGCAACATCCATTGGAGCGCTCCGATCGATGACACTCCGAGGATGTACGGCAACACGATGAGGGCGATGACCGCTGCGACCGCCGTCGCACTGCGGCGCACGATGGTCCCGATTGCGACGGCAAGTACGGCGGCGATGGCCAGCACGGCGGCGGTCCCGACCAATATCCGCAGCTCGGTGAGTGCACTGGCGGGCGAGATGTACGTGCCGTTGTTGCGGCGCTGCCGGTCGACGAACCACATGCTGAATGCCGACGCGGCCAAGCTGAGTACGAATACAACACCTGCGAGGACGACTGCTTTCGCGGCTAGTACCCGACCGCGACGTGGGCTGGCAGTGAACGTTGTCCGGATCAGCCCGCGACGGTACTCGGAGGTGATGAAGAGCGCGCCGATCACGACCATTGCCATGAGCCCAACGAATGCGCCGACGAGGCTGCCACTGACTGTGTTGTCATCTCCACCGTCAGATGCCATCGGTGCGACATCTCCAGAACCCATAACGGTGAAGGTGCCGCCAGATTCGGTGAAGGTTGTCGGACTGTCGCTGCCACTGTCGCCGATCTGAGTGCCCTGCCAGCTAGCTCCCGGCTGGCCGCCTTGCAGGCTGACGTCGTCAAAGGTGGCGGTCGCCAGCGAAGGACCACCCTGCGTCGATGTGCCCACAATCTCTTCCGTGGTGACGTCGTTGTCGGGTGACGTGACGAACAACCCGACTGGAACCGCCGCCGGCAATCCGCTGAGTTTGGCGACACCGACCTTCGTCCAGTTCTGCCCGTCAGCCGACTCGTAGCCGGTCAGTATGTCTCCCGATCGCGACAATCGGAGCCACTGCGGTGACGTCTTGGAGACTGTCGTCGCGCTACCTGCGATGTCTTTAGTGAAGTTGTACTGCATGCGCACGCCGTGGGTCGCGGTCGCCATGACGGCCGCATACGGCGAACCCTGGGTGGTGTTGGCTTTCACGATCAGGCCCGCTTTGGCCCACGGCACGACTACCGGTTGCGAAGACGACGCATCTCCGCCATCACCTGGCGCCCGCTCGATGAGCGACGTGACACGGACCGTGATGCTGCCGTCGCCGTCCAGTTGTTGGTGCACGAAGGAGAAGCTGTCAGACACTGCCTCGCCGCCTGGGCCTAGCGTTGGCGCGCCCGAACCGCATCCGCCGCCGCCGCTCGCAGAGCCGCTCGCAGGCCCGGTCGAGGCGCCACTCGCGGCGCCGTCGGCAGGACTGCAGGATCGGGTGCTGCCGGCAGCCGAAAGATAGCCGATCCCGACGATCAGAAGTGCGCCGACAACGAGTCCAGCGACCCAACCGCGTACAGTGCGAAGCTTGGTGAACTCGGCCAGCGCGAGTTGGAGGAAGTTGTCGCGCCCGACTGCCACGCTCGACTGGTACGGCGTCATCGTGGTGCTCACCGGCCGCCCTCCGTCGGATCAGCGGCCCGGTATTCGACGGACTCTCTTGTCAGGTCCATGTACGCCTCCTCGAGGCTGGCCCGATGCGCGGAGACCTCAGAAAACGGCACGCTGTTTTCGTTGAGCAGTCGAATGATTTGCTCGGTCGCAAGGCCTGAGATCGTCAGCGTGTCTGTGTCAATCGTGGCGACGGTTGCACCGGCGCTGGCAAGTACTGTCGTCGCTTCTGCTCGAGCCGTCGTGCGCAACGTCACAAGGCCCGCAGATGCCTGGCCGATCAACTCAGCGACGCTGGTGTCGGCGACCAGCCGACCGCGACCGATCACCACGAGATGCGTGGCGGCGCCCTCCAGTTCGCTCATGAGATGGCTTGACACGAGGACCGCCCGACCTTCTGCTGCAAGCGAGCGCAAGAACCCGCGGACCCACACGATGCCTTCGGGATCGAGGCCGTTGAATGGTTCGTCGAGCATCAGCACAGCCGGATCGCCGAGCATGGCCGCAGCGATCCCGAGCCGCTGGCGCATGCCGAGCGAATACCCACCGGCCTTGCGCCGAGCCGCCTTGTCGAAACCCGCCTGAGCGATGACCTCATCGACCCGCCGGCCCGACAAGCCCTGCGAATGCGCCAACCACAGCAGGTGGTTGCGACCGGTGCGGCTGGGTTGGAGCGCTGCAGCGTCCAGCAAGCAACCAAGCTGGCGGAGCGGGTGGGGCCAGCTTCGATACGGCCGTCCCCCGACGGTGGCGGTGCCTTCGTCGACAGCGTCGAGGCCGAGGATGGCCCGCATGGTGGTCGACTTGCCAGCCCCGTTGGGACCGACGAAGCCTGTCACCTGGCCCGGGCTCACAGTGAATGAGACGCCGTCGAGGGCGACGACTGGCCCGAATCGCTTGTATAGGCCGTTGACCGCGATAGTGGCTTCCATGGCACGAAGGCTAGGTACCGACGACCGTCGCGGTCGTCACCCTGGCGAGCCATCTTCGCCGTCCCTCACAGGAGGGACAGCCCTGTCACCCACGAGAGGGACGCGGGAGTGGCTGCACACCGCGAGACTCGACGGTGTGAAAGCCAGCGGTGCCGCGTTAGCAGTTCTCGCGGCGACCGAGTCGGTCACGCGGGCCGCTTCGGACCACGCATCCGCTGAACTCGATCTCGTGCTGTGCTTGCTCGCCCTGGCCACCACGATGCCGCTGGTCATCTTGCGAGCTCCCGCCGCCGCAGTGATCATCACCGTGGCAAGTGTTCTCTCGGTGGTGCCCTTTCACACCCTGACAATCGCCGGCGCAATCGCCCTGCTTGTCGCTACTTACCGGCTCAGTCGCGGCGACATAAGGCTCCCCGCGGTATTGATCTTCGTGCCATTCGTCGTGCTGGGATTCGCCGATCCCGGCCACGGCGAGCGACGAGTTCTCACGATCTTGCTGGCGGCACTGATTCCGGCAGCAGCGTGGGCCGGGGCCGCCACGCAGTCGCGAAGTGCAGCGCAGGCCCACACCGCTGCGCAAGCACTGCTCGCCGGGTCGTCATTCGAATATGCGGCCCGCGGCGAGCGCGCACGCATCGCCCGCGAGCTCCACGACGTTGTTGCCCACCACATCTCGATGGTCGCCGTGCAAGCTGAAACCGCGCGACTGACGACGCCCGGCATGCCTGTTGCGGGAGCGCAACGGCTGTCCGCGATTGGTGACACCGCACGTACAGCGCTGACCGAGATGCGCCGGTTGCTCGGCGTTCTGCGCGAAGATGCGGACACTGATCCGGTGGCGTCTCGGCGTCCACAACCTGGACTTGCGCAACTGAACGAGCTACTCGACGCCGCCCGGGATGCATCGGGATCAGGAACCCGGCTCATCGTGCACGGGTCTCCGGTCGCTCTTGATCCAGGCGTCGAGCTCGCCGCCTACCGCATCGCTCAAGAGGCGCTGACAAACGCACGGCGGCACGCCCCGGGCGCCGCTGTCGACGTCGAGCTGCGTTACGCCGACGAGGTGTTGTGCGTGCGCGTTCGCGACAACGGTCCAGGGCCGCCGCCTGAGACGCCCGAGGGCGCGCACGGGCTCCTTGGCATGGGCGAACGCGCTGCGGCTGTTGGCGGCCGATTGAGTTTTGGCCCCGCGATTGGCGGCGGGTTCCTCGTCGAGGCGACACTGCCCGCGACGGCTGCGGCCCGATGACCGCCGTACCTGAGCACGTACGGATCGTTGTAGCAGACGACCATGAGGTCGTGCGGGCAGGCTTCGCCGAACTCCTCGACACGAGGCCTGATTTCACTGTGGTCGGCACTGCCAACGATGGCGCGGAAGCCGTCCGCATGTGTGAGGAACTGCGGCCCGACGTCGTCTTGATGGATGTGCGTATGCCCGGCATGGACGGCATCGAGGCAACCCGCCGCCTCGCAGACTCAGGTGAGTTCCGTCCGCGGGTGATTATCTTGACGACCTTTGACCTCGACGAGTACGTCTATGAAGCACTGCGCGCCGGTGCGAGCGGGTTTTTGCTGAAAGACGTCACCGCCGAGCGGCTCTTCGACGCGGTGCGTGTTGTGGCCGATGGCGAAGCACTGCTTGCGCCCGGCGTCACTCGCCGTCTGATCGGCGAGTTCGCAGCGCAACGTCGTGGATCGAACATCGACCCCGCTGTCGCGTTGGGCACCGCGGGTATTGGCACGCTGACCCCCCGCGAGACAGAGGTCTTACGACTGGTCGCCGAGGGTCTTTCCAACGCCGAGATCGCGGCCAGGCTTGTCGTCAACGAGGAAACTGTCAAAACACACGTGAGTCGCGTGCTGCGCAAGCTCGGGCTGCGTGACCGCACCCAAGCGGTCGTCACGGCGTACGAGTCGGGCCTGGTCGTACCGCATACACAGCGGTAAGGCTTTCCCGCTCTCCGGTTGCTGGCTAGCTCAAGACACCGAAGCGACGAGCTTGTCGAACGTCGCATTCAGATCGGCATCGATGAGCTGCCTCGCCGGGTCGGCGTCGTACCAGTCGACGATCTGCCGCGCGCCCGTCGCGAACGGGATCGCGGCGACGTAGTCAGGCACCAACGACTTCACCTTGGTGTTGTCGAAGATCACTGAGTTTGCTCGGTCGCCGAGCAACGACGCGCCGAGTTCGGGATCGAACGCGGCAATCGTGTCTGACGCGATGTGCAGGAGGATCGGCTCGACGCCCGCGGCGGCACCCATCAGGTGATAAATCTGGTTCCAGGTCAGCCACTCATCCGACGTGATCTGGAAACTGTCGCCGATCGCTTGCGGGTGGCCAAGCAGCCCGACAAACGCTTTCGCAAAGTCGTCGTGGTGCGTCATGACCCAGAGCGACGTGCCATCACCCTGGACGACGACGGGTAACCCTCGACGCATCCGGTCGATGTCTGTCCAGCCGCCCATGCACGGAACGAGCGTCTCGTCGTAGGTGTGCGACGGACGCACGATCGTGGCCGGAAAGCCGGTGGACCGATAAGCACTCACGAGCAGGTCTTCGCAGGCAATCTTGTCGCGCGAGTACTGCCAGTAGGGATTGCGCAGCGGCGTCGATTCGATGATCGGCAGCCGCTCGACAGGCTTCTGGTACGCGGACGCCGAACTGATGAATACGTACTGCCCAGTGCGGCCTGCGAAGATGTCGATGTCGTCCTGCACGTGTTGCGGCGTGAACGCAATGAAGTCAGCGACGACGTCAAACGTCTCGTCGCCCACTGCGGCACGCACCGATGCAGGGTCGCGGACGTCAGCTTGAACGACACGCACGCCTTCAGGCAGAGCGCGCTTGGTCGTCGTCCCGCGATTGAGGACTGTCAGATCGATGCCGACCTCGACCGCGCGCCTCGAGCACGCCGAACTGATGATGCCGGTGCCACCGATGAACAAGACCTTCAGTGCGGGCACGCGATCTCCTTTAGTGAGCCAGCTCGGTGGCGCGCGACTCGCGGACCACGGTCACCCTGATCTGCCCTGGATAGGTCAGCTCTTCTTCGATCTGCTTGGCGATGTCACGCGCGATGACTTGGGCTTGGATGTCGTCGACCTGGTCGGGCAGCACCATCACGCGGACCTCGCGACCGGCCTGCATCGCGAACACCTTCTCGACGCCCTCATACGAGGTCGCAATCTCCTCGAGCCGTTCGAGCCGCTGGACGTAGGACTCCAGTGACTCGCGCCGCGCGCCGGGACGGCTACCGCTGATCGCGTCGGCGGCCTGGGTGAGTACTGCCTCGATCGTTCGCACCTCGACCTCGTTGTGGTGCGCCTCGATCGCGTGCACGACGTCGTCGTTCTCGCCGTACTTGCGGGCCACCTCGGCGCCGATGATCGCGTGGCTGCCCTGCACTTCGTGTGTGAGGGCTTTGCCGATGTCGTGCAATAGTGCACACCTCTTGAGGAGCGCTTGGTCGAGCCGCAACTCGCTCGCCATGATGCCGGCGAGGTGGGCCGACTCGATGAGGTGCTTAAGGACGTTCTGACCGTACGAGGTTCGGTAGCGCAGCTGGCCAAGCAAGGCGACGAGCTCTGGGTGGATAGACGTGATCCCGACCTCGACGAGCGCGTCTTCGCCAGCACGCGCACACAGCTGCTCGACCTCGGCAACGCTGCGCTCGTAGATCTCCTCGATCCGGTGCGGGTGGATGCGACCGTCGAGAACGAGCTTCTCCAGCGTGATGCGGCCCACTTCGCGCCGCACCGGATCGAAGCAGGAGAGCAGCACGGCCTCAGGGGTGTCGTCGATGATCAGATTGACACCGGTCACCGTCTCGAACGCCCGAATGTTGCGGCCCTCGCGGCCGATGATGCGGCCCTTCATGTCATCGCTCGGCAGGTGCAGGACAGACACGACGGATTCGGCCGTCTGCTCGCTGGCGACCCGTTGGATGGCGAGTGTCACGATGTTGCGCGCTCGCCGGTCGCCGTCCTCGGTGGCCGCGCGTTCGATATCGCGGACGACGATCGCTGCCTCGCGCTTGGCCTGGTTCTGCATCGTGGTGACCAGCTCGGCCTTCGCCGCCTCGGCGGTCAGTCCGGCGGTGCGCTCCAGGATCAGCCGGCGTTCTTCGGCGACATCTTCGAGTTCAGCGCGACGCCTGGTGACCTCGGCCTCGAGCTTGCCAAGGTCGCGTTCACGCACTTCGACATCGCGCTGCTCGGCGTCGATGCGAGCCTCACGGTCGGCCAGCCGGTGCTCACGCCGTTCGAGGTCGGAGCGCAGCTCCCTGAGCTCGCCCTTCAACGACAGCACCTCGGCGTCATGAGCCCGGCGGGCGTCCTCGACCAGGTCGGCTTGCTCCTGAGCGCGACGACGGGTCTCGGCCGCGTCCGCGAGCGCCTGGGCTCGCAGCTCAGCAAGCTCGGCGTAGGTCGCGTCAAGACCGAGTGCTCCGGCCGCCGTGGCCTCACTAGCTGCGGACCGGCGCAGGACGACGAAGACCACCGCGCTCGCCGCAACCGTTACCAAGGCCATCGCGATGACCAGCCCGACCAGGACCGCCGTGGGCATGTGCCGGGCTCCTTCCTATGTCGGCGCAGCGGCGACGCTGCATCCGACGCAGAACCGAGCGACAACGGCATGACGACGACAAACACCAAGCCAGGCGTAGACGCTCCCGTATCGGAGCCTCACGCCTGGACGACGACCGGCCTCACGTGCTTTGCCAGCTGCCGTCGAACCCCTACAAAGAAACCGCCGCGGCCTGCGCCGGGTGGATGAGTCGTATCACGGCCCGAAGGCCGAGTTAGCTTGTGTGTCGTCAGCACCAATTGTCGCGAATGTCAGATGTGGTGAACCCGCGGTGGCGGGGCAGTTCTCACTGTTCACGAGGCTATGCGCGGGCCTACCGGGGGTCAAGCGACCGGGCGGGCCACCGGCCGAACCGGCCGCGCCATCGGCGGAACCGGCCGCGCCATCGGCCAAATCTGTGACGGTTCTTCACCTCCGGGGTGAAAAAGCGTCCACGATTCGTGCTCTCGCGACGCGCCCGGGCGATGCGTCAGTGGCCCCGGTCGAAAATCCCCACGACAACGTCAGTTGGCCCGTCATAGCGGCCGCCGCCGACCACATCGTTGCGCCCGTCATAGCGACCGCCGCCGACCACATCGTTGCCGCCGGCTGGCCGGATGCCCACCGCGCCACCCCCGCCGCCTTCGATGTCGGCGAGCTCATCGGCGTCGACCGCGAGCACCTCGCGAACGACCCTGACTGCGAGCTCGCCTGAGTAGCCCTTGCGGTTCAGCATGGCGACCAACCGGCGCATTCGGACGGCGTTGGGCATGCCTGCGGTAGCCCGAGCGCGACGCGTCACCAAGTCGCGCGCGGCCGCCTCGACGTCGTCGCTGTCGACGCTACCGACCGCCTCTGCGATGAGCGGCTCGGCGATCCCGCGCTGGCGGAGCTCGTTGCTCAGCGCGCGCGGCGCCAGGCCGCGGCCGGACTGTCGCGACGCCACCCAGGCATTGGCGAAGGCGGCGTCGTCGAGGAGCCCGACCTCCTCGAATCGATCGAGGACCTCGTTCGCGGCTTCGGCAGGAACTCCGCGCTTGCGCATCGCTTCAGCAAGCTGCGCGCGCGTCTTTGGCGCGGCGTCGAGCAGGTTGAGCCCGATGGATCGGGCCACGGACGTCGGATCGGCCATCGGCTCGGCGGGGTCTACCGGCTCACCCGTGCCGTACTGGCCGCCGGAGTCGTTGCGGCCAGCCTCATTCCGGCGGCCGGCAGTGCTGCGCCGGCCGCCGAAGCTCCCGCTCACAAGTCGACAGGGACAGGCATGTCGATGGGGACAGGTGCGGTGAGATCAATCGGAACGTCGATGCGCGGACCGATGCCGAGCTTCTCTTTGATCTTCTTCTCGATCTCGTCCGCAAGGTCAGGGTTGTCCTTGAGGAAGTTGCGCGAGTTCTCTTTGCCCTGACCGAGCTGGTCGCCTTCGTAGGTGTACCAGGCGCCGGACTTGCGAACGATGCCGTTGTCGACACCCATGTCGATAAGACTGCCTTCGCGACTGATGCCTTGGTTGTAAATGATGTCGAATTCCGCTTGGCGGAACGGCGGAGCACACTTGTTTTTGACGACCTTGGCGCGGGTGCGGTTACCGACTGCCTCTTGGCCGTCTTTCAAGGTCTCGATGCGCCGCACGTCAATGCGGATCGACGCATAGAACTTGAGTGCCTTACCGCCCGTCGTTGTTTCTGGCGAACCGAAGAAGACGCCTATTTTTTCCCTTAGCTGGTTGATAAAAATCGCCGTTGTACCTGAGTTGCTCAAGGCACCGGTGATCTTGCGAAGCGCTTGACTCATCAACCGTGCTTGCAGACCGACGTGACTGTCACCCATCTCGCCTTCGATCTCGGCGCGGGGCACGAGTGCGGCGACCGAGTCGATCACGATGATGTCGATGGCACCCGAGCGGATCAGGGTGTCGGCGATCTCGAGCGCCTGTTCGCCGGTGTCGGGCTGCGACACCAGCAACGCGTCACTGTCGACACCGAGCTTGGCGGCGTACTCGGGGTCAAGGGCGTGCTCGGCGTCGATGAAGGCCGCAATGCCGCCGTTGCGCTGGGCGTTGGCGACTGCGTGCAACGCGAGCGTGGTCTTGCCGCTGGATTCAGGACCGTAGATCTCCACGATCCGGCCCCGCGGCAACCCGCCGATGCCGAGTGCGACATCGAGGGCAATGGAGCCGGTCGAAATCACTTCGATCGGTGACCGCACCTCATCACCTAGGCGCATTACCGAGCCCTTCCCGTGCGCGCGCTCGATCTGGGCCAGCGCGTTCTCAAGAGCCTTCGCGCGGTCGGGTGCTGCCATGGTCGCCATCCGTTCAGTCGCCGTGTGCGGTCGCAAATCACTCGGTCAATCACCGGGTCGTGGACGACGTTAGGCGCCAGGTGTGCCACTTTCCTGCCGCCGGACGGCCGCTGTGGACCACTCCGATAGCTGTGGACATTAACCGAACACCTGTTCGAACGATCGGCGACACGCCGACTATCAAAAGCTGCCGAGCCTCAGAGGACCCACCAGTCCCAGAAGCCACAGATCAGCGCAGTTTCGGCGCCACTTCGACCGTCCGGCAGACGGCCCGCCAGATGTCCTGGACGTCGACGCCCTGGGCAAGCGCCTGGTCGATCGTCCGGCCTCCGAGTTCGCTCATCACGAAGTCGTGAGCGAACGAGGCCGCGTAAGCCGGACCGAAATGCTGCCGCATCCGGCCCCAGAAATCTGTCAATCGCACGGCGGCAGTATGCCTCGCCGATGCGAGACGCGCGTGCGGCCCTGTACCCAGTCCCGAGCGCCGAGTGGCCGGCCATGCACCCAATCCGGGCGTGCGGGCGTCCCCAGGTAGAGACTCGTCCCCATCGAGCCCAGACATCTGTGAGCCCCTACACCCCTGAGGAATATCCCATCGACCGGCGCGAGTTCCTTCGATTAGCTGGCGCCGCCGCCCTCGTCGGTGCTCTCGAGAGCTGCACGACTCGAACCCCAAATCCAGCGGGGACGCCGTCAGCCTCGGCCACCCAACCGTCGTCCGCCCTGGCGACTTCGACGACCGCCAGCTCCGCACCAGCGAGCGCCACGACGTCCGCGACGTCCGCGACGCCTGCCGTCTCATCGGCCGCACAGATCGCCGACCTCGACGCCCTCGCCAAGGCCCTTGGTTCCAAGTTGCTGCGCCCAAACGACGCCGGTTACCTCACGGCGGCTCGGCTGTATTCGACGCGCTACGACGGCGTACGACCGGCCGCCGTCGCACAGTGCGCAACGACAGACGACGTGCAGAAATGTCTCGCGTTCATCCGCGCAACCGGCATGCCCGTTGCGGCAAGGAGCGGCGGCCATAGTTACGCGGGCTACTCCACGACGTCCGGCCTCGTTATCAATCTCGCGCCGATGAACCAGGTCAAGACCACAGGTGCAAACAGCGCAATCGTCGGTGCCGGCGCCACGTTGGTCGACGTCTATGCAGGGCTCGCGAACCAGAACCAAGCGATCCCAGGTGGCTCATGTCCGACCGTGGGAATCACCGGATCGACTCTCGGCGGTGGCGTCGGAGTCCTGGCACGCAAGTACGGCCTGAGCTGCGACGCTGTCACCGCGATCGACCTCGTCACTGTCGACGGAAAGGCCATTCGCTGCACGGAAAACAGCGACGCCGACCTTTTCTGGGCGCATCGAGGCGGCGGGGGCGGTAACTTCGGCATCGTCACCGCGATCGAGTTTCAGACGCACGCGACACAGAGCCTTACGCACTTCCTGGTGCGGTGGGATTGGTCGCACGCGCACGACGTTGTGACGGCCTGGCAGGAATGGTTGCCGACCACTCCGAACGAACTGTGGTCGAGCCTGCACATCGACGGCGCCGGGTCATCACTCGACACAGCTCATGTCTACGCGAGCGGCGTTTTTGTCGGCTCACCGTCCGGCCTCTCGCCCTTGCTCGACTCGTTGCAGTCGGCGTCGAAAGCACCGATGACCACCCGTTACGTGCAGGCCGGCGACTTCCTGTCGACGATGTTCGTCGAAGGCGGCTGCGCGACCCTCACGACGACCGAGTGCCACCGAGCCGACATCGATCCGGGCGGCAAGCTCGGCAGGGAGGCGACCTACGCCCGGTCCGACTTCATCGACAGCCCGCTGGCGTCAGCCGGCGTCGACGTCCTGCTTGCGGGCATCGAGAAGCGCAAGACCCTCAACCTGCCCGGTGGCAGCGTGCTATTCGATGCCTATGGCGGGGCGATCAACTCGATCGCGCCCGGCGACACGGCCTTCTTTAACCGCGACAAGCTCGCCTGCCTGCAATATGTCGCTCCCTGGTCGCCCAGCGCGTCGTCGTCCGTCGTGGCAGCGAATCAAGCCTGGCTCGATGCTCTGTACGGGCAGCTGCGGCCCTTCGTCAGCGGCTATGCCTACCTCAACTACATCGACCCCAAGCTCCCTGACTGGCAACACGCCTATTACGGGGCGAACCTCGAGCGCCTGACAAGCGTCAAAGCGGCGGCCGACCCGAGCAACCTGCTGGCATTTGCGCAGGGCCTGCCCACCTGACGGGTAGCCCTACGCTCGGTCAGGAACCTGTGGGACGACCGATGCAACCCGCCGGCGGTGTCCGGCGTCGTCAATGCGTACAAGAGCCCGGGGTGATGGTGGACGAGGAGCGGCGACAGGTCTTCGACGAGTTCGCCCGTGCCCGCATGCCGGAGCTACTGCGTTTTGGTCACGCCCTGACCGGTAGCCCTCATGCCGCGGCTGATCTCGTCCAGGACGCGCTAGAGCGAACGATGCTCGCTTGGGGGCGGGTAGAGAACCAGGGCGACCCGGAGGGGTATGTGCGGCGCATCATGGTGAACCGCAACATCAGCATCTGGCGGCGGCATCGTCGCGAGACGCTGGTGCTAGACGTGCCTGAAGATGCCGGACGGCGGGGGGCAGGGCCCTCTGAACAGGTGGTCCGCGATATCGCGTTGTGGGATCGAATCCGCGCGCTCCCCCCGCGGCAACGAACGGTCATCGTGTTGCGCTACTACGAAGACATGTCAGAGGCACAGATCGCCTCGCTCATGGGCTCGTCGGTGGGCACCGTGAAAAGCCAAGCCTCGCGGGCGCTGGCGTCACTTCGCCGCGACGCGTACCAGTTCGCCGAATCTGACGGACCGGCCGAGGGGGTCGGCCGATGACGCAGCAACCGCCCGACGACTTCGAACGCAGGCTGCGCGACGTCCTGCATTCTCGAAATCTCGGCGTTCCAGTTCCGCCCGATGCCATTGATCGGATCCACGCCGGTGCACGTCGACGCCAGCAACGACGCACCAGCGCAAGTGCCCTTGGCGCGGTCGCGATCATCGCGATCGCCGCGGTCGCTATTGGGGTGCGGCCGCACGGGCATGCGTCGAACGTGGCCGGGAACCTGCGGACCACAAGCCCGACGCCAACGGTGGCGGCGGCGAGCAGCGCGTCGCCCCCTGTGCGACTGTTCGGAGCCGCCTCGGCGCCGGTATCGGCACCGGTTTCGGAGTCGGCCGCACCAGTAAGCAGCGCGCCGCCGATCACTTCGCGACTCCAGCCGTTGGCATCGGACAGTGCGGCCGCGAACCAGCCGGACCAGTTCACGCCCGTGTCGGTGAGCGCCGTCGGCGTCAACGACTACTGGGTTCTGGGTTACACCGCGACGAAGACCTCTGACGGCTACGACATCTCGACCACAATCGAGCAGACAACCGACGCCGGACAACACTTCACCAGCGATGCAGTTCCTGCTGTCATCGTCGCTCAGGAACCGACTTCATATCCGGACGGCACCCCGACGATCTCCGACATCCGATTCGGTGACACCCAGAATGGTTGGGCCTTCGGCAACAAGCTGTTTTCGACCACAGATGGCGGTGCGTCGTGGACGGCAGTGAACGGAATCGCGGGTGGCGTGATCGATCTCGTAGCCGCGAACAATACGGCCTGGGCAGTCGTCCAAACTGCATCGAGTACTGCGGTGAACAGTCCCGCGCCTAGCGATCAATACGCGCTGTGGTCGACGAGCTACGGCAAGGGCGCGCAGGCGTGGGCCCCCGTTGCGCTGCCGATCAGCCTTGGCTCCACAACGCCGAGCATCGTCGACCAGGACGGCACTGTCACGTTGATGGCATCAGGTCCTACGCGTACCGGCGACCAGGGGCACGTGCTGATCGAAACGGCCGGGAAGCCGTTTGTCGATCACACAGGGCCTTGCTCTCAGGACCTCGGCGGCACGCTCTCGAACTCGAAGAAAGCCATCTGGGCGCAGTGTCCGAGTGGTACCCGGGCTGGTTTGTACGTCTCCACCAACACCGGTGCAACGTGGTCCCCCAGCAAGGCCAACGCCACCGCCCAGGTCACGGTCGAGAGCGGAGCCGCGGTCGGCGCCATCGATGACACGACAGCCGTCGTCTACGACGCCGCGCGCCAACGTCTGGTCAGGATTTCGGGAAGCAGCGCCACCGATACAAACCTCGACGCGACTGGCTCTGTGACCTTCGCCGGGTTCACGAATACCACCGTCGGATTTGCCGTAGCAGTCGGCGACGACGGCTACGGGTGGCTGGCGCGGACGACGGACGGCGGCCTGACCTGGTCGACTGTGACGTTCTGAGCCATGACGCAGCAGCCGCCAGACGACGAGTTCGAGCGCCGACTGCGTGACGTCCTGAACTCTCGCGGTCTCGGCCTGCCCGTTTCGCCTGATGCGATTGATCGAATCCATGTCGGCGCACGCCGCCGGCAGCAACGACGTACTGCCGCGAGTGCTCTTGGTGCTGTTGCCGTCATCGCGATCGCGGCCGTCGCGATAGGAGTACGGCCGCACGGTCAGGGATCAACTGTCGCGGGCAAACTGCGCAGTGCAAGTCCGTCACCGATCGCGTCATCTGCTGCGCCCTCACCGGCACCCGCGTCGGTTCAACCAAGCGCGCCAATAGCGGCCCCGTCGCCGGTGTCATCGGCGTTACCGTCGTCACCGGCTTCGTCGCACGTTCCATCGACATCGCCGACTACCGCGGCGCCAACGCCGTACCCAAGCGCGGGTTCTGCGGTGCCCGCGGACTTCGCACCCCTGTCGGTCACAGCGGTCAACGACAAGACCTATTGGGTGATGGGTACACAGCCATGCGGCGGCGTCTCATGCACGGCGATTGTGAGCACCACTGATGCTGGCGCCCACTTCACCGAAATCGCTGCCCCGCACGCGGCAACGATCAGCATCGACAACTCCACCCGACCGGTCTTCAATCTCCGATTCGCCGACAGCTCGGACGGCTGGGCGTACGGCGACGCGCTATGGACGACAGCGGACGGCGGCGCAACCTGGGTTGACACGTCGTTGCCCGCAGGAAGCGTCAAAGACCTCGAGGCGGCCCGCAACCCAGGAGCGGTCGCTGGGACCGCCTGGGCCGTCGTTCAGCCGATCCCGTTCACCTCGGGATATCAGTTGTGGGAGGCGCCGTACACCACCGGCTCGGGCACCGGCACCTGGCAGCAGGTCGACCTGGGCGCTGATCCACCCGGCGACACCGCTCCGAGCCTCGTCGTGAAAGGCGCGACGGCCTACTTGCTCGCGTCCGATGCGAAGCTTGTCGCGCACCTGTACGTCGCATCAGCAGGAGTTGCGACTACGACGCACGCGGTCCCGTGCGGCGCGGATTCGGGAGGATTTTCTGCCGGCATTGGATCACTGTGGATCGGCTGCACAACGGGCGCCACTGTCTCGACTGATGGCGGCGTGACATGGCACACGGCCGCTACCCCATCGAAAGTTCTTTTCGGAGTCGTCGGTGGGATCGATGGGACGACAGCCGTCGTGGACCAGGGATCAAGTCTCGTCGTGGTCTCGACAACCGGGACGCCCAAAACCGCAACGATCAGCAGCGTAGGCGCACACTTTTCATTCCTCGGCTTCACTGACGCCAAGGTCGGATACGCCCTCAGCCAAGCACCAAATCGGCTATGGCGTACGACCGACGGGGGAAAGACCTGGGCCGTCGTCACCTTTTAGAAGGCCGATGAGGACGTTCCCCAATCGAAAGCGATCTGGTCGTCGCCTTTGCGGCAGTTGTAGCTGACATACGTCGAGATCCAATAGCCGTTGCTCGGTTGCTGCGCACTTGCAGTGCATGCGAAGCCTGCAGCGGAATACGAGTTGCCGCGGGCACGATCAGCGCCAGCGGCTACCGCCGGTACCTGTGCACACGTTGCGTGGGCGACTGCGATCTGCGCATACACCGACTTGTCAGCGAACTCGGCAGCCTGGCACTGGCCCTTGTCGACGGTCGTAGGCAACAACGGGCCGACTGGAAATCCGATGACGTCCGATGACCCATTCCCACCGACCGCACCGCCCGCCACAGCCGGACCGGCGCTGGCCGTTGGGCCGCCGCCACCATTTCCCGAGCCCGCTCCGCCAGCGGCGCCGGTCTGTCCAGCAGCCGCGTTGATCACCGGCTGAGCCGGAGCGGCACCCGTACCTTGAGAACCGGTGGCACCTTGAGCCGCCGGCTGCGAACGACCACCGCTGCAGCCAACCAGCGTCAGCCCAGCCAGCAGCACCCCAAGCCCGAAGCGACTCACGCCCCACGCGTTCACGAGCACATGGTGCGTTCGGCAAGTGTCGGTGGCAAGGTCCAGAATCGATGTATGAGCCAGAAGAAGACGCCGGACGCCGACCAACCGGCGTCCGACCTGCCTGAGGGCTTCTCCGCAGTCACCCGAGCCTGGTTCAGCTCGGCGTTCGCGACGCCGACGCCTGCCCAGGTGCAGGCGTGGGAGGCCATCGGGCGGGGCGAGAACACGCTGGTCGTCGCACCGACGGGTTCGGGCAAGACGCTCGCCGCGTTCCTCTGGTCTCTCGACCGCATCACTGCCGCTCCGATCCCGGCCGACCCAGCTCGGCGCTGTCGCGTTCTCTATATCTCCCCGCTGAAAGCACTCGCCGTCGACGTCGAGCGCAACCTGCGTGCTCCCCTGGTCGGCATGCGTCACGCGGCCACTCGCCTCGGGTTACCCGAGCCGAGCGTCGAGGTTGCGTTGCGTTCCGGCGATACCCCAGCGGTCGAACGCCGCAGACTGACGACCAAGCCGCCCGACATCTTGATCACCACGCCTGAGTCACTGTTCTTGATCCTTACCTCTGCAGCCCGCGAGTCACTGCTTGGCGTCGACACCGTGATCGTCGATGAGGTGCATGCGGTAGCCGGCACCAAGCGGGGCGCGCATCTCGCGCTCTCGCTCGAACGCCTCGACGCCATGCTCGAGAAGCCGGCCCAACGAATCGGCTTGTCGGCGACGGTTCGTCCTGTCGACGAGATCGCCCGATTCCTGAGCGGTCCACGGCAGGCAACCGTCGTGCAGCCACCGTCGGTGAAGACGTTCGACATCTCTGTGGTTGTGCCAGTCGAAGACATGGACTCTCCCGACGAGGCGACCGATGAAGAGCCACGCAAGTCGATCTGGCCGCATGTTGAAGAACGCATCGCCGACCTCATTGACACGCACCGTTCAACAATCGTGTTCGCTAACTCGCGAGGCCTGGCTGAACGGCTCACCCATCGACTGAACGACATCGGGTTCGAGCGCGGTCGCGAAACCGAGATTGCGCGGGCCCATCACGGCTCGGTCAGTCGCGAGCAACGCAGCATCACCGAAGAAATGTTGAAGTCCGGGCAACTGCCCGCGGTTGTCGCAACAAGCACCCTCGAACTCGGCATCGACATGGGCGCGGTCGACCTCGTCGTGCAGGTTGAGAGCCCACCGAGCGTCGCCAGCGGGCTCCAGCGCATCGGCCGGGCCGGTCACCAAGTTGGTGCCATCTCGCGAGGCGTGATCTTCCCGAAATACCGCGGCGATCTTGTGCAGACCGCTGTCGTTGCCGAGCGCATGAAGGTCGGCGCGATCGAGTCGATCCGCATTCCACGCAACCCTCTGGATGTGCTCGCGCAACACCTCGTCTCCATGACGGCGATGCAAACGTGGGACGTCGACGATGCGCTCGCTCTCGTGCGACGTGCAGCTCCCTTCGCGGCACTTCCTCAGTCGGCGTTCGATGCAGTGCTCGACATGCTCGCCGGTCGCTATCCGAGCGACGAGTTCGCCGAGCTACGGCCGCGGCTCGTATGGGACCGCATTGCGGGCACTATTACCGGCCGTCCGGGCGCGCAGCGATTGGCCGTCACCAGCGGCGGCACGATCCCAGACCGCGGCCTGTTCGGCGTGTTCCTCGCGGGCGAGGGAGCTTCGCGCCGCGTGGGCGAACTCGACGAGGAGATGGTCTACGAATCCCGTGTCGGTGAGGTTTTCACCCTCGGCTCATCGTCGTGGCGCATCGTCGAAATCACTCACGATCAAGTGCTCGTCGTTCCCGCACCCGGTGTGCCGGGCAAGCTGCCGTTCTGGCATGGCGACGCGCAGGGCCGGCCGCTCGAACTGGGGCGCGCGCTTGGTGCGTTCGTTCGCGAGCTCTCGACGCTGCCGCGGCCTGTCGCGCACACGCGGTTGCTCGACGCGGGCCTCGACGACTGGGCGGCGTCGAATTTGCTCGCCTATCTGGCCGAACAGACCGAGGCGACTGGCCAACTGCCCGACGACCACACCATCGTCGTCGAGCGATTCCGCGACGAACTAGGCGACTGGCGGGTCGTCGTCCATTCACCATTCGGCGCGCAGGTGCATGCGCCGTGGGCACTCGCCATCGGCGCCCGGCTGCGCGAACGGTACGGCGTCGACGTCCAGACGATGCACGCCGACGACGGCATCGTGCTGCGCATCCCCGAAACCGACGAGGCCCCGCCTGCCCAACTCGCGCTGCTCGCCTCCGACGAGGTCGATGACGCCGTTACCCGCGAGGTCGGTGGCTCGGCACTGTTCGCAGCCCGTTTCCGCGAGTGTGCCGCGCGTGCGTTGTTACTACCGCGTCGACGTCCCGACCGCCGGACGCCGTTGTGGCAACAGCGCCAGCGATCCGCCCAACTCCTCACCGTGGCCAGCGAATACGGCTCGTTCCCGATCGTGCTCGAGACGATGCGCGAGTGTCTTCAGGATGTGTTCGACGTTCCAGGCCTCGTGGAATTGATGCGCGATATCGAAGCGCGCCGGGTGCGTCTCGTCGATGTCGAAACGCCTGCGGCATCACCATTCGCACGGTCGCTGCTGTTCGGCTACATCGCGGCGTTCATCTATGAAGGTGATGCGCCGCTCGCAGAACGTCGCGCACAGGCCCTCGCGCTCGACAGCGTGCTGCTCGGTGAGTTGCTGGGGCAAGCGGAGCTGCGCGAGATGCTCGATGCCGACGCCATCGATGAGATCGAACGAGAACTCCAACATCTCGCGCCCGATCGTTTGGCTCGCGATGTCGAAGGCGTCGCGGATCTCCTTCGACTGATTGGTCCGCTCTCGACCGCCGAAGCCGTCGAGCGAGGGGCCACCCCGCGCTGGCTCGCCGAACTCGAAGAGAGCCGCCGCGCGATCCGGATCAGGATCACCGCAGAAGAGCGATGGGCGGCGATCGAGGACGCTGGCCGCCTCCGCGATGCGCTCGGAAGTCCTTTGCCTGTAGGCATTCCTGACGCCTTCACCGAGTCTGTCAATGACCCGCTCGGCGATCTCGTGTCGCGCTACGCACGAGGTCACGGGCCGTTCACCTCCGCCGACATCGCGCAGCGCTTCGGGCTTGGCACGGCGATCGTCACGGGCGTGCTCGAGCGGCTCACGGCGAGCGGCCGGATCAAACGCGGCGAGTTCAGGCCCGGCGGCTCCGGCGTCGAGTGGTGTGACGCCGGCGTGCTGCGATCGATCCGGCGCCGCTCGATGGCCAAGCTTCGCAAAGAAGTCGAGCCGGTGCCGACCACGACGTTCGGCCGGTTCCTGCCCGCGTGGCAGCACGCGCGCAATCCGCTGCGTGGCGTCGACGGTGTGTTGCGTGCGGTCGAACAACTCCAGGGCGCGATTCTCCCCGCGTCCGCGTTGGAACAACTCGTGCTGCCGTCACGAGTCGCTGACTACACCCCAGCGATGCTCGACGAGCTCACGGTGAGCGGCGACGTCGTGTGGGCCGGGCGCGGTTCGCTGCCAGGCAACGACGGCTGGATCGCGCTCTACCCCGCCGAGACGGCTCCCCTACTGATGCCGATTCGCGACCCCGACGTGCCGTCGAAAGCGCTGCACACCGAGTTGCTCGACGTGCTGAGCGGCGGCGGCGCGATGTTCTTCCGCGAGCTGTCCAATCGGGTCGGCTCGGCCGACGACCGCGAACTGGCGAGTGCGCTGTGGGACCTCGTGTGGGCAGGCCTGGTGACCAACGACTCGCTGGCCCCGCTGCGGGTGTTGATGGGCACCAGCCGAGCCGTGCGTCACTCCCGGCCACCGTCCGCCCGTCGCGGTAGGCCAGTTATGCCGACTCGCGCGGGTCCGCCAAGCGTCGGCGGTCGCTGGAGCCTGCTGCCTACGCCAGTTACGGACGAGACGAGACGCTCGCATGCGCTGGCCGAGACGTTGCTCGATCGCTACGGCGTGCTCACCCGTGGCGCAGTTCAAGCTGAAGGCGTGCCCGGCGGCTTCGCGGCGGTCTATCGGGTGCTGACCGCATTCGAGGAAGCCGGCCGGTGCCGGCGGGGATACTTCGTCGAAGGCCTAGGCGCCGCGCAGTTCGCCTCGCCGGGCGCAGTTGATCGGCTGCGCACCGGCACGCCTTCGGACGCAGACGACACTCCGCGCGCGATCGTCCTCGCCGCCACCGATCCGGCGAACCCTTACGGCGCTGCGTTGCCATGGCCCGCGCGGCAGGGCGAGCGCGAAGGCCATCGGCCCGGTCGCAAAGCCGGTGCGCTGGTCGTCCTGGTCGATGGTGCGCTCGCTGTCTACGTCGAGCGCGGTGGCAAAACGTTACTGTCGTTCGAGCCCGACGGCACCGAGGCGTCCCCCGAGCTCTTCATGCGCACGGCCGTCGAAGCGCTTGCACTGGCCGTGCACGACGGGTGGTTGGGCCGGCTCGATGTTGAACGAGCCGACGGCGCATCGGTGCTCGCCTCGCCACTCGGCGCAGCGCTGGAGGCAGCGGGCTTTCGCGCAACGCCGCGCGGTCTGAGGCTGCGCTCGTGAGCATGCTGGCGGATCGGTGATCCATGCCTGAGGGCAACACCGTCTGGCTCGCAGCACGCAATCTTCGAACGACTCTGGCTGGCCAGGTACTCACCCACGCCGAGCTTCGGCTCGCCGAGTTCGCGACAACCGACCTCGTCGGGCAGCGCGTGGTCGATGTCGTGGCGCGCGGCAAGCACCTGCTGATGCGTCTCGAGCCGGCAGCCCTCACCCTGCATACACATCTGCGCATGGACGGCCGGTGGCGAACCTACCCGCCCGACTATCTCTTGCACGATCCCGACGACCACGTTCGCGTCGTTCTAGCCAACGCGCGCGGGACGGCGGTGGGCTGGCGTGTTCACGACGTAGCACTGGTGCCAACATCCGCCGAAGCCACCCTTGTCGGCCACCTCGGCCCCGACCTGCTCGGGCCCGACTGGGACGCCGACGAGGCTCTTCGACGCCTGCGCCTCGCCCCCGACCGTGCGATCGGTGAGGCGCTGCTTGACCAGCGGAATCTCGCCGGCGCCGGCAATGTCTACAAGGCGGAAATCTGTTTCCTGCGTGGGATTTCGCCCTGGACTCCGGTCAGTGACGTCAAGGACCTCGACGGCGTTGTCGACCTCGCGCATCGGCTGCTGATTGCCAACCGCGAACGCTACGACCACGTCACCACGGGCGATCCTCGCGCGGGCAAGCGCACCTGGGTCTACGACCGGGCCGGTCGACCGTGCCGTCGCTGCGGCGCCACTGTCCGAGTCGAGTCACAGGGCGTCGATGCGCAAGGCAGAGCAACCACGGAGGCGCGAATCAGCTACTGGTGTCCGCGCTGTCAGCCTGGTCCGGTTCCGGTGTCTGTTCCGCCGGCGGCATTTGCGCGATCGGCGACTGGTCAGCAACCGCGCTCGTAAGTAACGTAGCTGCATTCGTACGGTCTTCTGCCGTCGAAGGCGCGAGCAGCTGACTTGCGAGGTAGCGCAGTACCAAGTCGACCGCAGCGGGTGAATCGGCGTACCCGCTCTCCGACAACGCCGCCGCAATCGCCGTCCTGGCCGCGACCCACGCCGGACCATCGCCCGGCGTCGCCAACGCAGCAAGTGCAGCCGGATCGTCAACGGCGATCTTGCGCACGCCCGCATGCTCGCCGATCAACTGGGCGGCTTCAGCGACGGCAACATCGAGCCCGTCCCGGAGCTTCGCGCGTGCAGCTGCAGCGACCTTGTCGACCTCGCTCGCCACGACCGCCTCGTACACGTCGTCGCGGGTTCTGAAGTGGTTGTACAGAGTTGCTTTAGCGATGCCGGCGAGCATCGCGATGTCGCCCATCGTGGCCTTGCGGCTTCCGTACTTCTCGACCGCGGCCAGCGCGCCCCGCAATGCGGCCTCATGCCCTCGGCCCATGGCATTGCCGGCACGGCTGCGGGTGCCGCGGGTGCTCGGAGTTTCGGAACCGCCATCGCCCGGTGACGGGTCGGTAGATGCGGTAGAGGTGGCCACGGCCGAAGTCTAGGCCTCGAGTGCGGCTTGAGCCGGGCGCAGCTTAAGCGGCTGCCACGACCTGGTGGTTGGCGTGAGCCGTGGCACCGTGGCTGACACCCGACATCGGGACGACGGCCGGGTCGTTACCAGCGGACTCAAGTACGTGGAGTTCGTCGCTGACTTCGCGCAACACGGTCGAGAGCTGGACTCCCAGTGCGTCGCAGATCGACGAGAGCAGTTCTGAGGAGGCTTCCTTCTGGCCGCGCTCGACCTCGGACAGGTATCCGAGTGAAACGCGGGCGCCGGCGGATACGTCACGCAACGTGCGCTCCTGGGCAAGGCGCTGCTGGCGCAACGCGTCGCCGAGCAGTCTGCGCAGCAGAATCATCGTGCCCTCCTCGCCTTTCGTCCCGTCCTAGAACCGTGAGAGTTACCGTACCTCGTGTCATCGGCATGCCGGACGCGCAACTCGACCGATCTTGAGTCCCGATCCCCGCCTCAGGTGTAGTGCCTATGCAGTAACAGTGTAAGCACGCCCGCTCTTCCAGGGCCGACTCGGCACCGGCTATCGCTGCGGCAGGCCGGCGAGCTGCCGGCGCACCACGTCGAGCGCGGTCAGGACACTCCCCTGCCGTACCCGGTCGCGCCCACCGGCGAGCCTCAGCTCCCGCACGACGTGAAGATCGCCGGGGCCGACCAGGGCGATGTAGACCGTCCCCACCGGCTTGCCGTCCTGTTCCGTCGGGCCTGCGACGCCCGTCGTCGACAGCCCGTACGTCGAGGCAAACGCGCGCCGGGCGCCGTCCGCCATGGCCACGGCAACGTCGGGGTCGACCGGGCCACGCTCGGCAAGCAATGCCGAAGGGACGTCGACCACCGCCGCTTTGGTGTCAGTCGCGTACAGCACCGCGCCGCCGCGGTAGGTCGCCGAGGCTCCGGGTGTCGAACTGAGCGCCGCGCCAAGCAACCCACCGGTCAGTGACTCTGCGGTCGCTACGGTCGCGCCCGACGTCAGCAACAGCTGATGAACGACGGACTCCAGCGTCTCGTCGTCGACTCCGTAGACCACGTCGCCCAACGCAGCTCGCACCTGTGTCTCGACGTCAGCGATCAACTCGCGCGCAGCTGTCTCAGTGGGCGCCTTCGCCGTCATCCGCACGAGCGTTTGCCCTTGCGATGCGAGGTAGGCGATCGTCGGATTCGCCGCAACGGCGAGTGCGGCATCGATGTCGGCGAGGGCTTGCGAAACCTGCGACTCCCACACGCCGACGGTGTGCAAGCGCCGCGACAGCACGATCGTGCCCGGCCCTGCGCGTTCGGCGAGCTCGGCCCGCATCCATACGGTGAAGATCTCCTGCATTTCGCGCGGCACCCCGGGCAGCGCATACACGGTCGCGCCGCGCGAACCGATCGTCATCCGCAGCCCCGGTGCGGTGCCGGCCGGATTCGGCAATGCAGAGGCACCCTCAGGGCGGTCGGTCATCCGCAGGTTGTTCTCCGGAAAGTCGGCACGACCTGATTCGACATAGCGCGCACGTAGTGCCGCCTCAAGTTCTGGATCACGAACAAGGCGGACGCCGGCCAGCTCGGCCAGCGCCTCACGTGTCAGGTCGTCTTGCGTTGGCCCCAGACCGCCGGTGAGCACCACGACATCGGCCCGCTCGCACGCGCGGCCAACCGCGGCGCTGATGCGGGCGATGTTGTCGCCGACCGCAGTGGTGAGGTCGACGTCGATGCCGATGTCCGCCAGTTCGCGGCCGAGCCACGCCGCGTTCCCGTTGACGATGTCGCCGAGCAGCAGTTCGGTGCCGATCGCGACGATCTCTGCCTTCACCGGTGGGCCTTCACGGGAGGGTCGCCTTCACGCGCTACTGATGCGTGCCGGGCGTCGCCCGGGTGCCGAGCAGGTCGTCTCCCGCGCGGCTCGCAGCTCGGCCCGACGTGGCGCGACGCAACCGGATCGCCCGAGCGACGTAGTCGACGCCGGTCACCAACGTGATGATCACGGCCGCGCCCATCAAGTAGGCGCGAAGAGATGCCAACGGCCCGGTGAGCGGCAACAGGTAAAGGCCGATCGCCACGACTTGCAAGAGAGTCTTGACCTTGCCGCCGCGACTGGCCGCGAGCACACCTCGGCGGATGACCCAGAACCGCAGCAGCGTGATGCCGATCTCGCGCGCCAGGATGACCACTGTCACCCACCAGGGCAGATCGCCGATGCTCGACAAGCTGATCAGCGCTGCGCCGGTCAGCGCTTTGTCGGCGATCGGGTCGGCGATCTTGCCGAAGTCCGTCACCGTGCCGCGCCGCCGCGCTACCTCACCGTCGAAGCGGTCAGTAAGTGATGCGAGAACAAAGACGGCCGTCGCGGCGAGCCGCAAACCGTCGTGGTCACCGTTCGCACTGAGCAGCAACACGACGAAGATCGGAACCATCACCAACCGCGCCACGGTGAGCGCGTTCGCCAGATTCCGCACGCCCGCCTGCGGGAGCGCCGTCGTCGACGACTCGGTGATGTCGGCCATCAGGTCGCCAGACTGCCTGCGAGCGACGACACAAGCAACTCGGTATCGAGCGGAACGGCCACCAGATCGGCTCCCACCGAATCCACGACCCTGGCTCGCACAATCGTTCCGGGCGCGACCACGACGCCTGGCAGGAGCGTCGTGCCGTCAACCTCTGGGGCTTGGTGATCGGCGCGCCCCTCGGCGTCCGGCCCTTGTGTGCTTGGCGCGTCGTCTTCGACGACGATTACCCGGTCGACGAGGACGTCGACAACAGTCCCGATGCGTTCGTAGGCACGCTCGCTGATCAGTTGCTCCACGATCCGGCCAAGCTGCGCTTCACGGTCTGCCACCAGATCGGGATCGACTTTGTCGGGCAAGTCGGCGGCCGCAGTGCGGTCCTCGTCGGAGTAGCCGAACACGCCGATGACGTCGAGGCGAGCGGCGAGCAGGAAGTCCTCGAGTTCGGCGAACTCCGCATCGGTCTCGCCGGGGAAACCGACAATGACGTTGGATCGCACGCCAGCGTCTGGTGCGAGCGCACGAACTCGACTCAGCAAGTCGAGGAACTGCTGGGGATCACCGAACCGCCGCATCCGCCGCAACACCGTCGCGCTCGCGTGCTGGAACGAGAGATCGAAATAGGGGACGACGCCGGGGGTCGACGTCAGTGTGTCGATCAGCGACGGCCGCATCTCAGCAGGTTGCAGGTAGGTCAGCCGCACCCGCTCAATGCCGTCGACCGCGGCCACCTGCGGCAGCAGCTGTTCGAGCAACCGCACGTCGCCGAGATCCTTGCCGTACGACGTGGAGTTCTCACTGACAAGAACGATTTCGCGGACGCCGTGGGCAGCCAGCCACCGCGCCTCGCCGAGGATCTCCGCCGGCGGGCGCGACACGAACGCGCCGCGAAACGACGGGATCGCGCAGAACGAGCAGCGGCGGTCACAGCCGGATGCAAGCTTGAGCGGCGCGACCGGGCCGTCGTCGAGCCGCTGCCGCAACACCCGAGGGCCACCGGCATGACCGGGAATGCCGACGTCGGCAACCATCGCGGGCCGGCTGACGGGGCTGACTGGCAGCAAGGTTCGGCGATCGGAAGGCACATGCGGCACGAGCGGCCGGCCAGCCAGCACATCGTCGAGCCGGTCGCCGATGGTGGCGTAATCGTCGAACGACAGCACGACCGCTTCCGGGAGAGCCTCGGCCAGCTCGCCTCCGTAGCGCTGTGCGAGGCAGCCGACGGCGACCACCTTGCCGCTCGGCGTCGCATCGGCGGCCGCGAGCAGGGCGTCGACAGAGTCCTTCTTCGCGGCCTCGACGAAGCCGCAGGTGTTCACGACGGTGACGTCAGCGCGCGCGGCGTCAGTTAGCTGCCAGCCAGCTTCCGCCATGCTGGCCGCGAGTTCTTCGGAGTCGACGTCGTTGCGCGCGCAGCCCAGGGTCACCAAATGGACTGATCGGGTCGCGGACACGCCCTGAGCGTACCCGTGTCGGTCGTTCACGCCGTCCGGCAAAAGGGTCGGTTACCCCTGTGCAAGCAAGGGGTTGCCGGGACCGAAGCTGACGGAGGTCACGCTGTTCTTGGTCGCGGGTGCGCCAAGGTCAACTCCGTTGACCGTGATGTCGGTCGCGGGCGCGTTCCCGAGCCGAAGCGTGATGCGCTGGGGATCGTCGAAAGTCTGCTCCGCCCCTGGGGCGAGCACGCCGGTATAGAGCGACTGTCCGTCAGAAGCGGTCGCTGCCACCCAGCACTTCGCGGTCGTGATTCTCAACACCACGTGCACGCCGGCTTCGGCAACGACGCTGCTCGGGGTCGGCTCGGTGGCGATGCTCGCCGGTGGGCTCGCAGGCGGGCTCTGGACGACGACAGGCGACGGGCTCGGCGAATGTGACGGGGGCGCGCTCGTGACGACCGCAGCCGCTGGGCCGGGAGGCGCCGCGACGTTAGGCGTCTTCTTGGAGTGGTTCAGCAAACCGATGGTCGCAAAAACGATGATGGCGACCAGCGTCGTGCCTACCGCTGCAAGACCCCAGTGCGGCGACCGCTTCTGCGCGGTCCTGGTGATGGCGCGGCCGCTGACTTCGGTTTCGTAGAGCTGACTGGTCGCTTGCCCGTCGTCCTTGGGGCCGATCGTCGCGTCGTACTCGGCGAGCAGCGGAACCGGGTCGAGGCCAACGAGTCCGGCGAGGGTTCTGATGTGCCCACGGGCGTAGAAGTCGCCGCCGCACAGGGAAAAGTCGTCAGCCTCGATGGCCCGGATGACCGTGGCCCGCAGGCGAGTCTTGGCGCTGATGTCGTCGATCGAGAGCCCGGCGTCGAGGCGTGCGCTGGAAAGCGCCTGGCCGATCGACACTTCGCGCTCCTAGGGATTGGGCGGGCCGGACAACCGCACCGCACGAGCATCCCCACCAGGCTCGAACAGCGCCGTGGCGGCGCGTTCACCGAGTCTATGACCTGTCCCCCGAGTCGACAAAGTCATGTATCGGCCGTGGATCGGCCGGCTAGAGGTGAAACGTGCTGCTTACTCGCCGCGAAGGGTCGCGACGATGTCGTCCAGTTCGTCCGTTTTCACCAGCACGTCGCGGGCCTTGGAGCCCTCACTTGGGCCGACGATGCCGCGACTCTCCATGAGGTCCATCAGGCGGCCCGCCTTCGCGAAGCCCACCCGCAACTTCCGCTGCAGCATCGACGTCGACCCGAACTGCGTGGTCACGACCAACTCGATCGCCTGGCACAACACATCGAGGTCGTCGCCGATGTCGTCGTCAATCTCACGCTTCGTCGATGCAGGGACCATGACGTCCTCGCGATACGTCGGTTGCAATTGCTGCTTGCAATGCGCCACGACGGCTTCGATTTCCGTCTCGGAGACGAACGCGCCCTGCAAGCGGATCGCCTTGCTCGCGCCCATCGGAAGGAAGAGTGCATCGCCAAGACCGACCAGCTTCTCTGCGCCGGCCTGATCGAGGATCACCCGACTGTCGGCGAGGCTCGAGGTCGCGAACGACAACCGTGATGGCACGTTCGCCTTGATCAGACCCGTCACAACATCGACACTCGGACGTTGCGTTGCGAGCACGAGGTGAATACCCGCTGCGCGGGCAAGCTGCGTGATGCGCACGATCGAGTCCTCGACGTCGCGCGGCGCAACCATCATCAGGTCGGCGAGTTCGTCGACGATGACCAGCAAATACGGGTAGGGCCGATACACGCGCTCGCTGCCGGGTGGCGGCACGAGCGTTCCGGTGTTGACCGCGCGATTGAAGTCGTCGATGTGCCGGTAGCCCGATGCCGCAAGGTCGTCATAGCGCATGTCCATCTCGCGAACGACCCATTGCAACGCCTCGGCGGCCTTCTTCGGGCTGGTGATAATCGGCGTCACGAGGTGCGGAATGCCCTCGTAGCTCGTTAATTCGACCCGCTTGGGGTCGACGAGAACCATGCGCACCTCGTCGGGTGTCGCGCGCGTGAGGATCGACGTGACGATCGTGTTGATGCATGTCGACTTGCCTGAACCGGTCGCACCTGCAACCAGGATGTGCGGCATCTTCGCGAGGTTGGCGCAGATGAAACGACCCTCGACGTCCTTGCCCAGCGCAACCACCATCGGGTGGTGATCGCCCGTCGCCACCGGTGAGCGAAGCACATCACCGAGGCTCACGACGTCCCGATCGGCGTTGGGTATTTCGATGCCGACCGCCGACTTGCCGGGGATCGGAGACAGGATCCGCACGTCGGCACTTGCGACCGAGTACGCGATGTTCTTCGACAGCGCGGTGATGCGCTCGACCTTGACTGCTGGCCCGAGCTCTACCTCGTAGCGGGTCACTGTCGGCCCCCGAGTGAATCCGGTCACGGTCGCGTCGATCTCGAACTGATCGAGCACCGTCGTCAACGCCTCGACGACGAGATCGTTCGCCTTCGTCCGGGCGCGCGCCTGTGATCCCTCGCGCAGCATCGTGGGCGGCGGCAAGTGGTACGTGATGTCGCCCGACAGCAGCAACTGCTCGGCACGCGCGGGCAAACCTTCGGGTCGCGCCTTGCGCGCAGCGCTGGTGTCCGTACCACCAATCTGGACGCCGTCGGTTTCCGTCGATACATCCGCAGTAGCGGGCGCCGAGGTGCCGTCAGCGAGCAGGGGGGTGTCGAACGGGCGGTCCCCCACTGCCGATTCATCGCTGAATGCGCCAACCCGGCGCCGACGACTGCTCCGACGCAAGGCGGCGGGTGGTTCTGTGTTCAGATCGATCAGGAGCTCGTCGGACTCTGTCGCGGGCTTGCGGCGAAGGACGAAGTCGCGCAACTCCCCGAGCCGTCGCGGGATCCCGTTGACGGGGGTCCCGGTGACCACGAGCACGCCGAAGAGGCCAAGCAGAGTGAGCAGCGGAACCGTCAACCACACGGTGAGACCGGATTCGAGCGGTGCGGCCACCATGAAACCGATGGTGCCGCCGGCGTGCCGCACAGCGGTCGCGCCCAGGCTCGGGTCAGGGCTGCCGTGCGCAACGTGCAACAGGCCAAGGACACCGAGCGTGACGGCGCCCCACCCGATCACGATGCGCCCGCTGGCCGACGCACGTTCTGGGTGACGCAGGGTTCGCCACGCGAGTGCGGCCAGGAGCAGCGGCACGACCACCGCACCCGAACCGACGGCCCCGCGTACGACAGCGAGGATGACAGTGCCGATCGGGCCAGGAAGCCGCCACCAAACCCCACCTGCGACGACGAATGCGGCGCCTAGAGCGGCTAGACCGGCTCCGTCGCGGCGGTGCGCGGGATCGAGGTCGCGCGCCTTGGCGCCGATGGCTCGTGAGGTCGCACCGACGAGGTGGGCGAAGATCATCCACGCGCCGCGCAACAGTCGCCCGACCGCGCGGAACAGGCCGCCGATGAGCCCGGCGATGCGGCCGTGGCTACGAGGCCGGCGTGCTCGGGGCCGGCGCTTGGGCGGGGCTGGCCGCCGAGCGGGAGGACGCCCGCCGGTGCGGGGGCGCGCAGCCGGGCTCGAGGGGGGCCGATTGGGGGCACGGGTCGCCATGCTGGTCAGGCTATCGGGAACACCCCACCAGCCTCAGTAGTCACACCGGTTGGCCCGCCGTGTCGCGCTCAGCGGCTGACCTACTCAGACCTCGAGGACCACCGGCAGGATCATCGGCCGGCGCCGGTAGGCGTCGTTGACCCAGCGCCCGACGACTCGACGTACGACCTGTTCAAGCTGGTGCGGGTCGCTCATCCCTTCGGCTGCCGACTTCTCCAGCGCCTCCTGGACCTTCGACCGGACGCCGTCGAGTGCCGCGTCGTCGATGCCCGACCCGCGGGCGTGGATCTCGGGGCCACTGGCGAGCTTGCCGGTCGCCGAGTCGAGTACGACAACGACCGTCACGAAGCCCTCCTCGCCGAGAATCCGGCGGTCTTTGAGCGAGGTCTCGGTCACTTCGCCAACCGAGAGGCCGTCGACATACACGTAGCCGCACCTCACCGCGCCCGTCACCGTCGCGCGACCATCGACCAGGTCAACCACGTGACCGTCATCGGCAATCACGATGCGATCTGCGTCGACGCCCGAAAGCCTGGCGATCGCGGCGTGCGCCTGCAGGTGTCGCCACTCGCCGTGGATCGGCATGAAGTTGCTCGGCCGCGTCAGGTTCAGCACGTAGAGCAGTTCGCCTGCAGCCGCATGCCCGGAGACGTGCACCAGAGCGTTGCTCTTGTGGATGACGGTCGCGCCCCACCTGGTCAAGCCGTTCACGACACGAAAGACCGAGGTCTCGTTGCCGGGGATGAGCGAGCTCGCCAGCACAACGGTGTCACCGGGCTCGATGCGAACCGGGTGGTCACCACCCGCCATGCGTGAGAGCGCCGACAGCGGCTCTCCTTGCGAGCCGGTCGAGATGAGGACGACCTGCTCGGGCGGGTAGGCGTCGATCTCGCGAGCGTCGACGATGAGGTCGGCGGGGACACGCAAGTAGCCGAGGTCGCGCGCGACGCCCATGTTGCGAACCATCGAGCGGCCGACGAACGCCACCTTGCGGCGGTTCTCGACGGCAACATCGAGGACCTGCTGCACCCGATGCACATGACTGGCGAAACACGCGACGATGACGCGACGTTTCGCCGCTTCGAAGACTCGCCGCAGAACCGGCGTGATCTCGCGCTCGGAGGTGACGAACCCTGGCACCTCGGCATTGGTCGAGTCGGACATCAGCAAGTCGATGCCCTCGGCGCCCAACCGGGCGAAGCCGCCGAGGTCGGTGAGCCGACCGTCGAGTGGCAGCTGGTCCATCTTGAAGTCGCCGGTGTGCAGCACCAGGCCTGCCGGCGTGCGAATCGCCACGGCAAGCGCGTCGGGAATCGAGTGGTTGACGGCGAGGAACTCGCAGTCGAAAGCACCGAGTCGTTCGCGCTGACCTTCCTTGACCGCAAGCACGTACGGCTTGATGCGATGCTCGACCAACTTCGCTTCGATGAACGCCAGCGTGAGGTTCGAACCGACGAGCGGAATGTCTGGCCGCTCGCGCAGCAGGTAGGGAATCGCACCGATGTGGTCTTCGTGTGCGTGCGTCAACACGATCGCTTCGATCTTGTCGAGCCGCGATCTGATGTAGTCGAAGTCGGGAAGGATCAAGTCGATGCCGGGCTGCTCGGGATCGGGGAAGAGCACGCCGCAGTCGACGATGAGCAGCCGGCCGCCGTACTCGAAGACGGTCATGTTGCGACCGACCTCGCCGAGACCTCCGAGGGCGACTATCCGAAGACCGTTGTCGGCAAGTGGGCCAGGCACAGCCATGCCGGCGTTCGGATAGCTCACGCGGATGTCCGAGCGTCCGCGATGTCGCGGCGCAACTGTTCGATCTGCTCATCGGTGGCGTCGACCAGTGGCGGCCGCACCGGGCCACCGGGCAGGCCGGCCAGCCGCAGCGCTGCTTTCGCCAGGATCACGCCCTGCGTGCGGAAGAACCCGGTGAACACCGGGAGCAGCTGCCGATGGGCCGCGAGCGCACCTGCGACGTCGCCGCGCAGGTAGGCGTCGATCATCGAGCCCGTCTCGGTACCGAACAGATGAGTCGGCACGCCGACAACGCCGATCGCTCCGACCGACAAAAGCGGAAGGGTCATCTTGTCGTCACCGGAGTAGAAGGCCAGGCCGGTGCGGCGCAGCACCCAGGACGTCGCCTCGAGGTCGCCCTTGGCGTCCTTGACTGCAACGATCTTGTCGTGTTCGGCGAGCCGCACAAGCGTCTCTGTCTCGATCGGCGCGCCCGTGCGGACTGGGATGTCGTACAGCATGTTCGGCAACCCGGTGGCGTCAGCGACCTGGCGAAAATGCGCCAGCAGGCCGGCCTGGGGCGGCCTGGAGTAGTACGGGGTCACGACGAGGAGTCCGTGCGCGCCCGCCTTCTCCGCACCGTGGGCGAGCTCGATCGTGTGCCGCGTGTCATTCGTGCCGACGCCGGCGACGACCTTGGCGCGGTCACCGACGGCCTCGAGCACCGCTCGCAGCAGCCGATCCTTCTCCTCATCGGTGGTCGTCGGTGATTCACCGGTGGTGCCGTTGATGACGAGGCCGTCGTTGCCATGCTCGACGAGATAGCTCGCCAACTGTTGGGCGCCGTCGAGGTCGAGCCCTCCGTCGGCGGTGAACGGGGTCACCATCGCCGTCATGACACGACCAAATGGCGGTGTAGCTCGAAGTGTCGTCGTACCCGAGTCCGGGGTGGCCATGGCTGCAACGGTACCGGTAGGTCGCCCGGCGACGAATCCCGTTATGGGCTGACCCGCCCGTGGGCTTCAAACGCGGCGTGGGTCAGCGGCATGAGTGCCGCCCACTCGGCTTCCATCTTCTCGGCGACCATCTCGATCTCGCGTTGCGGGAAGCTCGGGAAACGGCTGTCTTCATGCTTCGTACGAAGTGACAGGAGTGCCATCAGTGACCTCGCGTTGCACGTGACATACATCGACGAGAACGTTGCCACCGGCAGCACGCCGCGCGCGACTTCACGCGCCACACCGGCCGACAGCATTTCGAGGTAGGCGGCGTAGGCCTGTTCGCACGCCGCTTTCGTGGCTCGCTCCGCGATCGCATGCTGCTCTGCGGTGCCTGGCGTGAAAACGTAACGCCCGGGCTTGCCCTCCTGAACGAGAAGGCGGTCGGGCCCTGGCACGTAGAACACCGGCTCGAGTTGCCGGTAGCGACCACTTTCTTCGTTGTAGCTGAAGCCGATGCGATGCCGCATGAACTCGCGGAACACGAAGATCGGCGCCGAGACGAAGAACGTCATCGAGTTGTGCTCGAACGGCGTGCCGTGGCGGTCGCGCATCAAGTAGTTGAGTAGACCCTGCGACCGTGACGGGTCGGCGTTCACATCGTCGAGCGAAGACTCACCCTTCGTCGAAACGCGGGCTGCGAACAGCACGTCTGCGTCGCTGGCCACGTGCTTGATCAGCTCGACAGTGACGTCGCTGCGAAACCGCGGTTGCAGCGCATCTGCGGCCGTCTCCGGGAGTAGCGTCCCGGCAGCTGGTGCCGCTCCCGCACTTGTTGTCTCAGACATGACGGACACCATAGTCAGCAGTCGACCGCTGGCCGGACACGGACAGACGTCACGCGAGTCGCGGACGGGGCGGCGAGGGGCTGAGCTCGGCGCGCGGCCCCGACGTCCAGCCGCAACCGTGCAGGCCAGGCCGGCAACCGCCGCGACGGCAGCCTCGCGGGAGCAGCGACCGCCCGTGCGCGGAGCCTGCTCTGTGCCGCTTGGGCCCTCAAATCCGCAATGTGCTCTTCGGCTATTCGCTGGCTCACGTACCCGTTCATCGCCTGCTCCTTTGCGGACTTCTGAGCGCCGCTCGTGCGATCGCTCACCATCAGTTCTATCCGCGGGCACTGACATTTCTTGGGCTCCCCAAAGGTGGTGCCTAGCCTCTGCGAAGATGGCGCGATGTCCACGCCTGCACGGCCACACGCCGACGGCAGCGTGCGCCTCGCGACGACCGATGACGCAGCCAGCATTGCCTCTATCCAGGCAGACGCGTTGCGGCAGAACTACTCGGCGCTACTTCCCAAAGCGGCGATCGACGAGTTCGACCTCGCGGCCGCAACGAACGGCTGGACCACCGCCATCAGCAGTCCGCCGTCACCCAGCCATCGGGTATTCGTGGCGATCGATCTCGTAGGCGTGGTCGGTTTTGCTGCCTCCGCGCCAGCAGCGGATGCGGACCTCAATCCCGACCTGGACGCCGAGTTGCCGGCGTTCCACGTAGCTCCCGGACACACCCGTCTGGGGCACGGCAGCCGGCTGATGGCAGCGGTCGTCGATCATGCACACGACGACGGGGTGAACCGGTTAGTAATGTGGGTCTTCGCGGCCGACGACCCGATGCGGATGTTCCTGCGGGACAACGGCTGGGAGCCCGACGGATCGACGCGCGACCTCGACGTCGGTGAGCTGCTACACCAAGTGCGTATGCATACCGGCATCAAGGATGCGCCCGACCTGATCGCCTAGCCGGGGCGCCCGCCGCTGTCGGATTCCTGCGCTAGCTTGCCAGTGTGGAGCTTGGCGAGGTCAGTCTGAACGCAGGCGGCTCGTGGCGATGCACGGTCTATCCGGGGCGCGCCGACCTGATGCTCGCTGCCTTGGACCCCACGGCCGGGTTCGTTTTGATCGAAACCTATGACGGCGGGGATGGCTGGCACGAGGCCGTTGTCTCGGTATCGCCGGATGAGACGTCGAGACCGAGGCTGGTGCGACACAACAGGTTCGAACTATTGGTCGATCCCATCGAGGCAGCAGAGATCGGTCGCCATCTACATGCGTCAGGACGCGGCTTCATGTCCTATCAGTTCCGCGAAAGACCGCGAGCTGACTTTTACCTACCCAAGTATCCGCAGGGACGGGCCGACGCGATGCGCGGTCAAGGTGTCGAGCTGGCAATCGACCTACCTCATGATGGAGACCTGGCCGTGGTGTGCTCGCCGACCAAGGTCCTTGTCGATGAATACGTGCAGAGGTTGACCTAGCGACGCCCTGCTGTTTGCAGGCAACGGGGAAACAGATCTATGCGTCAAACGAAGCGTGGCAGCTGTGTTGACAGGTAGACGCGGAGGTAGCGCGGTGCTGCGGAAGCTGGCGGCGGTTGCTGCGGTCGGTGCGGCGATCACCCTCGCAGGCTGCGCGTCCCACAGTTCCCCTCCGTCTGCTGCTGGCGGCTCGGATGGCTCGGATGGTTTGACGCATGCGCAGCGTGCGTTGGCGGTACGTGTCTCGCAGGCCGAGGGGTGGGGGTCGCGTCCTTCCGACCCGGGCGAGTACCCGCCCTCTGTCGATCCCAGCGCACCTGGCAGCTGGCCGAGCGATATCGAGAGCGCGTCGGCGATCTTGACCACGCACACGGACGCGATGCAGTACGTAGGGGACGGCACGGAAGCTGGTGACGGGTCGCGTCTTGTCCTCGTGATCCGGCTGGTCGGGGACTTCAGCTGGATTACCACAGGTCCACCCGGCCATGGGCCGGTCACCGGAAACGTCGCCACGATCGTGGTCGACGCGACTACCGGACAAGGTACCGACACGGGCCTCGACAGCGTCACCTCACCAGCGGATCTGCCCGACGCAACACTGCTCTACCGGTCATCGGTCGTGCCCAGTGTGATGGCTGGCCCAGCCGCCTCGACGCCTGTTTCGACTGCCACGGCTTCCGCGCCAGCCCCAGATGTGTCTTCTTCGATCGTCGCGTCATCGCCGGTTAGCCGACTCCCGGCCATATCGACTCCGCCCTCGGTCGTGGTCGGGCCAGCGTGCTCGGCCCATCAGCTCACGGCGAACTTCGAGGACATCGAGTTTGCCGGCGACCAAACCTACGGGTGGATCATCATCCGCAATACCAGCGCGACCGACTGTCAGCTTGTCGGCCACATTGGCGTCGTGGGGTTGGGTTCGACCGGCGCCCCTGACACGGTCAGCGTGAGCGCACCTGTCGCTGGTGGGCTGCTCCTGACGGCGCATGCCGCGCCCGTCCCGGCGGACAAGGTGCCACCAGCAGGTGAGCACGTCGCGTTCCTGGTGCCCGACTCCTCATCGTCGACAACAATCGGACCCAATCCCGGCGCGGACTGCACCCCGACCGACCAAGTGGTACCCGCGATGTTTCGCCTGGACATCAACCGAAGCGGAACTGTGCTGGTGGCGAACGCGGCAGAAGGTGAGCCCCAACAGTTCCGGCAACTCAGAGTTTGCCAAGGACAGCTCACCGCAGGAACTGTCACCGGGCAACCCAACTAGCAGCCGTTTCGTCGTCACAGTGGGGCCCACTCGTTCGGCGTCCATTGACGGTCCGGTACTGGCAAGCTGATGTAGTCGATCAGAATTCGGCTCACACGGACACCTTGTCACCGTGCGGGTGCCCGCCGGGCAGGACTTTACAGACCCGAGGAGCAACCTGACTCGAGCAAGCTCGGCCATCTCCGGAAGCGCCTCAACCAGCTCTGGGCGCCGACCTGCGCTTCTCCTACGGACAATGACTGGAATACGTGCGGGCTCAACTTCCGCCGGTCGTGTTTGTTTCTCGCTACCTCACGCCGACGTGGTCGCCGGGGAGACGGTCTTCGGCACGAAACCAAACGCACCAGCATGCCGCTGGATGGGTCGATTCCCGCGGATCAGCGGCGGATACTGCTCCTCATGACTGTGCAGGCGTTTGATCCGCGCGAGGGCGGCGTCAAGGTCGTCTTCGATGTCCCGGAAGACGCTGTCGACGACGCCGTCCGCCAGATAACCGCCGCGGGCTTCGCGGTCAGTCGGTACTACACAAGTGAGACCGAGCATCGCGTCGGCGGGTCGGAGCCTGGCTGGGTTCGGCTCGGGGCTGAGCGGCCGATGTTTGAGTTCACCGAGGTCGAGCAGCATCGTGTCGTCGCAGCGTTTGATGCGTTCGTACAGGAATCGGCCATGACCTGCCGCAGGATGGGCACCGACGTGTGGACCGCGGGTGGCCGCGAGGCTGGCTTCGCCGGTGACCGTGCAGAGTCTTCCCCGTGAGGATGATCCGGACGCTTCGGGATTGGTGGCGCGCGTGGGTCGCCGCGCTCGGCGGCGCAAACCAACTGACGATGCGAGCGGCCTACCGGGACGCGTACGAGAAGCCAATATCCGGCCCTTCACCGGAAGGGCCGCAGGACGACGAAGACGGCCGGCCGCCGCTCTCCTAGGGAAGCCACCCTGCGGGATATCGAGCAGCCTCCGCCCGCTGCGCGTCGGAGAGGGTTGCGGGGTCTACTCGCTCAATGAGCTCCCACTTGCGATGAACGGGACATCGCTGGAGGCGACGACTGCCGAGACGTACTGCTTTGAACGACGCCAAAGGGATCCACTTGGTCTCGAAGAGACCACCTTGGCTGCACCGCACGATCGCCACGTAACGACGGTACAAGCTCTACCGACGCTGCTGCTTTTGGGTGCGTACCTCATCGAGGCAAATCGTGGCGACGACGGCGAGCGGTCGCAACATGCCGCCAAGAGCTGTGCTCAGCTCGACGACGAACCGATCGGCGGTGCTGAACATCTCGGCGAGCCCGGCGAACTGTTTGGAAACACTGCCGAGTGCCTCCCCGTTTGCGCCTTCGATGGTCCAGCTCCAGCTCATCATCGTGCCGCCGGTCAGTCGTGCTGCACTGCCGTCCACAGCGCTCAGCGCGAACTGCGGCGCGAACAGCAGGTTCTCCTGCTCGATTTCACCGATGGAGGCGCCATTGGCCCAGCTGACCTCGAAGTGCACCCGCCCGAATGCGCCAGGCTTGACCATGCGCATCAGCACATCGCCGGCCGCATCAGCGACGTCGTAGTCGATCGTCGCCAGTTGCCCGAAGATGCCAGCGCCTGATCCGGGCACCTGGTGTACCGAACCCAGGGGCGTGCCGTCGGGTGCGTAAACGTCGTATTCAGCTCGAGTCGACAAGACCTTGGCCCGCTGGACGACGACAAGCACCGGCGCGGTCAGCAGCGGCGGCATCGGTGGTTGCTGCAACGACTCGGTCATGTGCGAAGCGTGCCAGATCTCGACGACAATTGCTCAGTCCTCGATTGCGCTGGCGCCCCCCGCGATGGCGGCGGCGACGCCCTCGCGCATCGCGCTCAAGGCCGCGGCCGAATGCCCGATCCAATCCAGCACCTCGCCGACAACTCGAATCGGCTCGAGGCTGCGGAACGACTGCGTCGGATTTCCTGGGAACTTCTTGTCGGTCACGTTCGGATCGTTCTCAAAACTGCCGGTCGGCTCAACGATGTAGATACGCCCTCGCCCGTCGCCAGCCGCCAGTTCTGCACCCCACGTCGCCGCGTCGAGCGTAGCGGTGAAGTAGATGTAGTTCATCGTCCGACCCCGCTCGAAATTCGACTCCCGGCCCGGCGCAAGTAAGTCCCCGACCACGAGGTTCGCCTTCGTGCCATGTAAGTACACGCCAGGCTGATAGACCTCAAAGGCCACCGGCGCACTCGGTGTGCTCATGGAGCCGCTAGTCGCCTGGGACGATGCGCAGGTCGCGCACCGCGCCACCATCGAGCGCAGCGAGAGCTTCCTGATAGGCGGCACTCTCGTGCGCGGCGCGGGCCGCCTCGACGGAGGCGAATTCGATGAGCACAACGCGGGTCATCTTGCCGTCTTCGTAGACCAACTCGGGGAGCCCGCGCGCGATGAAGGTGCCACCGGCCGCCTCGAGCGCTGGTTTCGACAACTTCGCGTACGCCGCGAACTTTTCCTGGTCGATGTCGTCGGTGTAGATGCTGATCCAATAAGCCGTCATACGTCCATAGTGCCGGACTCGGGCGGCAGTGTGCGGCCCAGGTCGGTGAGTACCCGCATCGCGACGTTGTGTCCCGCGGCGCCGATCACCGAGCCGGCCGGGTGGCAACCCGCTCCCCCAGCGTAGAGCCCGGAAACTCCTGTGAAATAAGGCATTCTGTCGGCAAACGCAACGGCATTGTCGACGTGATGGATGTGACCGCGAGTCATGCCGAAATGGGCTTCGATGTCCGGCGGTGCCAGCGCGAACGTGTCGGCGACCAGATCTGAGGTTCCCGGAGCGAACTGATCGCAGATGCCGAGCAGTTTCTCGACATAGCCCGCGCGCTCCGCGTCCCACGATGAGCCGGCAATGTCATACGGCACCCACTCGACGAAGAGTGCAGACGAGTGGTGGGCGCCAGCGTCCTGCAAGCTCGGATCAATCGTAGTGTGGATGTACCACTCAATCGTCGGGAAGTCGGCGAGCTTGCCCGCCTTCACCTCCGCATACGTGCTCTTCAACGAGCCCAGCACGTCGTCTTGCGGAAGCAGATGGATCGTCGCCCCGTGCTGGCCACGCCGCTCGGGCAGGCAGCTAAATGTGGGCAGGTCGGTGAGTGCCAGGTTGACCTTCATCGTGGTGCCGTAATGCTTCCAACTGTCGAGCTTGTCGTTGATCGCTACAGGCAAGTTCGAAGTGCCGACCAGTTGGCGCAACCGGAACGGATCGGTCGCGATCACCACGTTCTCCGTCGCGATGATCTCGGAGTCGTCGACAACGATGCCCCGCGCCGCGCCGTCCGATACTTCGATGCTTGTGACGGCGCGACCCGTGACGATCGTGGCGCCGGCTCCGAGAGCGAGCCTCGCGATCGTCCCGGTGACGGTGCCCATGCCGCCGCGCACCACCATCCAGGTGCCATCGGAGCCAGGCAGCCGGCACATGTTGTGCACCAGGAAATTGTGTCCGGATCCAGGCGTGTCCCACGTGGCGTCGAGCCCCGATAGTCCATCTGTAACTGCATACATCGCTTTGACAAGGTCGCTCGTGAAGCCGAAGCGGTCGAGGTAGTCACCGACACTGCCCCGGCACAAATCGACGAACGTCGAGCGAAGCTCAGGGCGGAGGTAGCGCTCCGCAGTTTCGTCGAGCGTCAAGGGCTCGGTCAGCCAAGCGGGTGCAAGATCGGCGCGCAGCAGATCGAGTTCGGCCTGCAGCGCTTCGTCAGCTTTCCAGTCAGTGGCAGAGAAGAAGTCTTCGTACTGGCGCCGGGTTTCTTCGCGATCGGAGCCGAACAGCAGATACCGATCGCCAGTTGTCGGCAAGAAATAGTGCGGATCGCGGCGCAGCACCGGAAACTCAACGCCGAGCTTGCGCGGCAATTCGGGCGGCATCAATCCGAGCAGGTAGGCGCCGGTCGACTGCGAAAGCCCGGGCACGCGCGCGAACGGCTGCTCGGTCTTCGCTGCCCCGCCAACCGTGTCAGCTGCCTCAACGACGACAACGTCGAGCCCACTGCGCGCAAGGAACGTCGCCGCAACAAGACCGTTGTGGCCAGCTCCGACAACGACGACGTCAGCCCGCGTAGGCAGCGCGTTCATGTCAGGCGAGGTGCGACTTGCCGGTCTGGTCCTCCAGGCGGGCCAAGCGTTCGACCAGCCACGTCCAGCCGCTCTCGTCGTGCTGCTCGCGGTGCCAGCCCCAGAGCAGTTCGTGGACGGCGGTGCTGTGCTCGAGGTGCGCCAGTACAGCGACTCGAGATCCAGGCGGAAGGAGCTCCGCCTTGAACGACTCGCTGGTCATGCCGGTCTCGGTGTCACGATGGACGTCGGCCGCCTGGCCGCCCAACCACGCGGGGGTGAGTTCGGCCTCCACCGCGAGGGCGCCGGTCACCTCGACGGCAAGCTCGCCCTCCTGCGGGGTACCGCCGACCAGCACTAACTCCCCCGTGTCATGAATCCACAGCAGCACGCTCGTGCCGTCAGCGCTCGCGAGGGCGGTTGCCACCTCGGCCGGCAGCTTCCACGACCCATAGCTGGTAACGAAACTCTCGACCCTGCGCAGGTCAGCGTCATTGAACGCTTGGAGATCGTAGATCGGCAGGATGACTGCGTCGAGCTGCAACGACGCTACCGGGTCAGGATGGGTGCTCTCGCCGTCAACGTGCTCGTGTTCTTCTGTCATCGTTTGCCCTCCAAGTCGAGCAAGCTTTCAAGACCGACGGTCAGACCTGGACGTGCAGCAACACTTCGCACCGCGAGCAGCACTCCGGGCATGAACGAGAACCTGTCGAGTGAATCGTGGCGAATCGTCAGCGTCTCACCATGCCCACCGAGCAACACCTCTTGATGTGCGACAAGCCCACCCAGTCGCACCGAATGGACATGCACGCCGTCGACGTCAGCCCCGCGCGCTCCGTCAAGGCCGGACGTCGTGGGGTCGGCGATCGGTGTCACGCCGGCGTGGCGCCAGGCAGCGGCTATCCGCTCGGCGGTCTGCCGCGACGTTCCGGACGGCGCATCAACCTTGAACGGGTGATGGAGTTCGACGACCTCGGCCGACTCGAAGTAGCGCGCGGCCTTCTCGGCGAACGCCATCATGAGCACTGCGCCGATACCGAAGTTCGGTGCGATCACAACGCCAAGGTCGGGAGTCGCTTTGAGCCACGCCGCGACCGCAGCAAGTCGATTCGCGTCGAAGCCGGTTGTGCCGACCACGACGTGCTTGCCCTGACCGATGCAGGTCTCGATATTGCCCATCACCGCGCCAGGCGACGTGAAGTCGACGACGACCTGCGCACCGGAAGCGGCAAGAGCGTCAACCGAATAGCCGACATCGAAGGCTCCGGCTAGTTCAAGATCTGAAGCAGCGCGGACGGCGTCGCAGACGGTCGCGCCCATCTTTCCGTCAGCGCCAAGAACTGCGACCGCGGTACTCATGCAACTCCGCCTCTAATGTCGCTCACGCGACGGTGCCTCTAATGTCGCTCACGCGACGGTGCCCCTAAGGCCGCTCACGCGACGGTGCCCCTAAGGCCGCTCATGCAACGGCGTCCGCGAACGCATCATCATCGAACGGGCCGATGACAGCAAGAGTCTGCTTCGCCGTCAGCACCGTCTCGGCCACGTCGCGCACCTGCTCGAGCGTCACCGCATCGATGCGGGCGAGCAACTCGTCGACCGTGAGCAACTCGCCATAGACGAGTTCGGCCTTTCCGAGACGACTCATGCGCGAACCGGTGTCTTCGAGCCCGAGTACGAGCGCGCCGGCGAGCTGTCCCTTGCCACGGGAAAGCTCCTCGGCGGTGATGCCGCCGCGGGCGACAAGATCGAGCTGCACGCGACAGATATCGAGCACTTCGGCCGCTTTCGCAGGCTGGCAACCGGCGTACACACCGAACATGCCGGTCTCGGCGTGATGTGCTGCGTAGCTGTACACGGAGTAGGCCAGGCCGCGCTTCTCGCGGATCTCTTGGAACAAGCGCGAACTCATGCCGCCACCCAGAGCGCCGTTCAACACCCCGAGGGCGAAGCGGCGTTCGTCGACGCGCGAAAACGCGGGAACGCCGAGCACCAGGTGCGCTTGCTCTGTCGGCCGCTGAACCACCGACACACCAGAACGCGACGCCGGCGGCCGACCACCCACGCGCGGCGGCGACGGCTTGCGGTCGATCTGCGCGTCGTCGTTCAGCATCTCGCCGAACGCCTTCGCCACGAGGCGCACGACCTTGGCGTGGTCGAGGTTGCCGGCGGCAGCGATGACCATGTTCTCGGGCCGGTACCTGCGCCGGTAGTAACCGTGAATAGCGCTGCGCTGCAGCGCGTTGATCGATGCGACCGTGCCGAGGATCGGCCGACCCAGCGGCGTGTCACCGAACAACGCCTCTGCAAATGCGTCGTGGACGACGTCGCCGGGGTCGTCTTCGTGCATCGCGATCTCTTCGAGAATGACGCCGCGTTCAGAGTCGACATCTGAGGAGCGCACGACCGACGACGTCATCATGTCGGAGATGACGTCGACAGCGAGCGGCAGATCGTTGTCGAGAACACGCGCATAGAAGCAGGTGTATTCCTTCGACGTGAACGCGTTCATCTCGCCACCGACCGCGTCGAGCGCGGCCGAGATCTCCAACGCGTCGCGGCGCTTGGTGCCCTTGAACAACACGTGCTCGAGATAGTGCGAGCTGCCGGCCAGAGCGGGTGTCTCGTCGCGCGAGCCGACACCGACCCACACACCGAACGAGACGGAACGCACGGTCGGCATCGCCTCGGTGATGACCCGAAGACCCCCTGGCAGGACGGTGCGGCGGACCACCGCGCCGTCCAGGCCAGGAATGAGCGTCTTGGTACTACCGGGCTTCTGTTCGGTCAGCTGACGTGGGCTCACTCGTGTGCGCCCACCGAAGCATCGGCCGAACCCTGGCCAGCACCAGCACCATCGCCCTCGACGACCGGCACCAGTGACAGCTTGCCTCTCGGGTCGATTTCCTTGATCTCGACCTGGATCTTGTCGCCGACCTTGACCACGTCGTCGACGTTCTCGACCCGCTTGCCCCCAGAGATCTTGCGGAGCTCGGAGATGTGCAGCAAACCGTCCTTGCCAGGAACGAGGGAGATGAACGCACCGAACGCCGTGGTTTTCACCACGGTGCCGAGGTAGCGCTCGCCAACCTCGGGCATCGTCGGGTTCGCGATCGCGTTGATCTGCGCGCGAGCGGCTTCAGCCTTCGGTCCATCGGTCGCACCGATGTAGATCGTGCCGTCGTCTTCGATGGTGATCTCGGCGCCGGTTTCGTCCTGGATCTGGTTGATCATCTTGCCCTTGGGACCGATGACCGCACCGATCTGGTCGACCGGGATCTTGATGGTGATGATCCGCGGCGCGAACTTCGACATCTCCGCAGGACCGCTGATGGCCTTCGCCATCACGTCGAGGATCGTGAACCGAGCCTCGCGCGCCTGAGTCAAAGCGCCGGCAAGAACCGACGCCGGGATGCCATCGAGCTTGGTGTCGAGCTGCAGCGCTGTCACGAACTCGCGAGTACCGGCGACCTTGAAGTCCATGTCGCCGTAGGCGTCCTCGGCACCGAGGATGTCGGTCAGGGTGACGTACTGCGTCTGCCCGTCGACGGTGTCGGAGATGAGTCCCATCGCGATGCCGGCCACCGGTGCGCGCAACGGCACACCGGAGGCGTACAGCGCCATGGTCGAGGCACACACCGAACCCATTGACGTAGAACCGTTGGAGCCGAGCGCCTCGGACACCTGCCGGATCGCGTAAGGGAAGTCTTCACGCGACGGCAACACGGGGACGAGCGCGCGCTCGGCGAGGGCGCCGTGCCCGATCTCGCGCCGCTTCGGTGAACCGACGCGACCGGTCTCACCGGTCGAGTACGGCGGGAAGTTGTAGTTGTGCATGTAGCGCTTGCGAGTCTCCGGAGCCAGCGTGTCGAGCTGCTGCTCCATGCGCAGCATGTTCAGTGTCGTGACGCCAAGGATCTGCGTCTCGCCGCGCTCGAACAGCGCAGAACCGTGCACCCGAGGCAGCACGTCGATCTCGGCTGACAGCGGCCGGATGTCGGTGAGCCCGCGGCCGTCGATGCGCACCTTGTCGCGGATGACCCGCTCGCGCACGACCGTCTTGGTCAGCGACCGGAACGCGCCGCCGATCTCCTTCTCGCGACCTTCGAACTGGCCGGCCACCTTCTCTGTTGCCAACGCCTTCACGCGGTCGAGTTCGGCCTCGCGGTCGGCCTTGCTCACGATGGTCATCGCCTGTGCGAGCTCGGAGCTGACTGCCGCCGACACCGCCGCGTAGACGTCGTCCTGGTACTCCAGGAACACCGGGAAGTCGGCGGTCGGCTTCGCCGCACCTGCCGCGACCTTCAGCTGGGCTTCGCAGAGGATCTTGATGAACGCCTTCGAAGCCTCGAGGCCTTGAGCCACGACCTCCTCAGTGGGGGCGGTCGCGCCGTCACGCACCAGGCCGAACGTGTTAGCCGTTGCCTCGGCTTCGACCATCATGATCGCGACGTCACCGTCAGGCAGCACCCGGCCGGCGACGACCATGTCGAAGGTAGCCCGCTCGAGCTCGGAGTGGTACGGGAAGGCGACCCACTGGCCGTCGATGTGCGCGACCCGCACCGCACCGATCGGACCGCTGAACGGCAGCCCGGCAAGCTGGGTCGACATCGACGCTGCGTTGATCGCGATGACGTCGTAGAGGTGGTCGGGGTCGAGCGCCAGGACGGTGATGACGACCTGCACCTCGTTACGCAGGCCCTTGACGAAGCTCGGGCGAAGCGGCCGGTCGGTTAGCCGACAGGTCAGGATCGCGTCTTCGCTGGGACGTCCTTCGCGACGGAAGAACGAGCCGGGGATGCGACCCACGGCGTACATCCGCTCCTCGACGTCAACCGTCAAGGGGAAGAAGTCGAACTGGTCTTTCGGTGCCTTGCTGGCGGTGGTCGCCGACAGCAACATGCTGTCGCCGAAGTAGGCAACAGCGGAACCGGCGGCCTGGCGAGCCAGCTTGCCGGTCTCGAAACGAATCGTGCGGGTGCCGAACTTGCCGTTGTCTATGACAGCGTCAGCGGCGGTGATCTCGTGGTCAGCCACGAACCCTCCAAAGGGTTGTCGTGGAACCCGCCGAGCCCGGCATTCTTTGCCGGTCTTCGATCGAAGTTCCCGGGGCTGCGCGCTCCGGCCACTTTCGCCGTGCGGCTCACGCCCGGAAACCACTACCGAGGACCGGCCAGGCGGCGCTCGTTCGGGCTCCCATATCGGTGAGAGCGTGCGCGCAGCTGGGGTTCCAGCTGGCGCGGTACTACGAAGAAGCGATCGGCCAGCGGAGGCCCGATCGCTTCAGTCCCACTATCGACGCAGACCCAGACGCTCGATCAGCGTGCGGTAGCGGGTGATGTCCTTGGCAGCGAGGTACTTGAGCAGGCGACGACGACGGCCCACGAGCAGCAAGAGGCCGCGGCGGCTGTGGTGGTCGTGCTTGTGCACCTTGAGGTGTTCGGTCAGGTCGGCGATCCGCTTGGAAAGCATCGCCACCTGCGCCTCGGGAGATCCAGTGTCGCCCTCGCTGGTGCCGTATTCGGCCAGAATCGAGTTCTTTGTCGCGGTGTCGAGCGCCACGGGACTCCTTTTCAGTGCTTTGTGTGCGCCCTCGGTCCGAGTCACGAGGGCAGGAAGACACACACCGGTACGCGACCGGCATTGCAGTCACGTTACCACCGGACCACGCGGCGCTACGAATCTCCCAGCGCCGCTCAGCCGCGAGCCAGGCGCCGCCGCGACTCCTCGACGTCGTTGCCCATCTGAGCCACCAGGGCATCGACGCTGTCGAAGGTCACCATGGGCCGCACCCTGGCGACGAAGTCGAGCGTGACGGTCGCCCCGTAGAGGTCGAGCCCAACCTGGTCGATCGCGTAGGCCTCGACGCGCCGACTGGTACCGCCAAAGGTGGGGTTGGTCCCGATCGAGATAGCGGCCGGCATGTCGTTCAGCCAGCCGGCGTAAACCCCATCGGCCGGAATCGCGAGGTCGTTCGCCACCTCAAGGTTGGCGGTCGGGTAGCCCAGTTCGCGCCCCCGATGGTCGCCGTGGATGACGGTGCCCTCCAACCGGTACGGCCGGCCGAGCGCTTCTGCGGCGGCCTCGACGTCTCCCGCGGCGATCCGCTCGCGAATCCAGCTCGACGAGAACACCTTCGAGGCTGCGTCGCTGTCGGGTTCTGAGATCGGCCCGGCGAGCTGGATCGGGTCGACCATGAACCCGGCCGTGCTGCCAATTTCGGCGAGCGTCGCCACATCGCCCGCTGCCCGCCGTCCGAACCGAAAGTTCGAACCGACCACGATGTCGACCGCCCGCAGCTTGTCGACCAGAACGGTCTGCACAAACTCCTCGGGCGAACGCTCTGAGAACTCCTTGGTGAAATCGATGACGTAAGTAGCGTCGAGGCCGAGCTCGCCGAGCAACTCCAGGCGCCGTGGCAGGGTGGTCAGCAGCGGCGGCTTGTCGGCTGGCCGCACGACTGATTCGGGCATCGGCTCAAAGGTGACCGCGACGCCCGGCAGCCGGAGCTCCGCCGCACGGGCCAGCGCGCGGTAGACGATGCGTTGATGGCCACGGTGCACGCCGTCGAAAACGCCGATGGTGACGACGGTACGGCCTGCATCGGCAGGCACGCCGCCGGTGCCGTCCCGCCAAACCTGCACCGAGACCGCACCTCCCTCATTCCGAATCTCCCGTTGGGGAGTTCAGCGTCCCATCTTGTCAGCCAACAAAGACGGCGAGCGCGCGTGCGATGTCGCCGCGGTCCTCCAAGAGCGCAACCAGCGCGCCGTCCGGTCCGAACGCGGCAACCGGTTCGCTACTCATGCCGGACGCCGGAAGCTTGGCCCCATGCGAGAGCGCGAGCGCCTGATCGGCGTCAAGGTCGCGCCGAACGAAAGCGCTCGCCGCGACGATGTCGAGGGGCGTCAGAGTGAAGTCCGCCTCGAGTTCGCCGAGGGTCCGTGCACCGGTCAGGTCGAACGCTCCGACTCTCGTCCGGCGCAATGCGCTCAGATGGCCACCGACGCCGAGAGCGGCGCCGACATCTCGTGCGAGAGCGCGGATGTAGGTCCCTGAGGAGCAGGTGACTTCGACGTCGACATCGAGCACCCCCAGGTCAAGGTCTGGGCGGAAGGCAGTCGCCTCGAACCTGCTGACCGTCACGCGGCGAAGAGCGAGCACGACGTCCTCGCCCGATCGCGCCCGGGTGTACGCACGCACGCCATCGACCTTGATCGCGCTGACGGCAGGCGGCCGCTGCTCGACCTCGCCGGTGAAGGACTTCATCGCCGCGACAACGTCCGTGGCAGCCAGTTGATCGGCCGGTGTGCGGACGAGCGGCTCACCCTGCGCGTCGTCGGTCGACGTCGTCACGCCCAGGCGCATCGTCGCCAGATAGTCCTTGTCGTGCGCAGCCAAGTGGCCAAGCAACCGGGTAGCCCTCCCGACGCCGACCAGCAACACGCCGGTAGCCATCGGGTCGAGCGTGCCGGCGTGCCCGACGCGACGCGTCCCGGCCAACCGTCGGACACGGGCGACCACATCGTGCGAAGTGAGGCCGCCCGGCTTGTCGACAATCACTACTCCGCCGCGCTGCGGCTCAGTCCGTGCGCCGGCCGTGCCCTCGGGCACTTACTCCGCCGCACCCGGCGTGACGCGGTACGGATCGGCGTCGCCCGCCGGGACCGCGTGCGTCGCGGCCTCGTGCACCGCCGCGTCAGCCTCGCGCGCTTTGGCGAGCAGTTCGTCAATGTGCTGCACGTTGTCGAGCACTCCGTCGAGCACGAACGTGAGTGTCGGTGTGAACCGCACCTGTGTCTGCTTACCGACCTCAGAACGCAACACCCCGCGAGCGCTCTCGAGAGCCGCGGCGGTCTCGGCGCGGGCACTGTCGTCACCCAACACGGTGTAGAACACAGTCGCGTCGTGCAGGTCACCGGTAACCCGAGCGTCGGTGATGGTAATGAAGCCCAGGCGTGGGTCCTTCACCTGCCGCTCGAGCGTCTCGGCTACGACAACCCGAATGCGGTCGGCCAACTTGCGTGCGCGCGCGTGGTCAGTCATCACTCATCCTCTTCAGTCAGTCTTCCGGTCCAAAGAGCCGCTGCCGGGCCGACAGCACTTCAACTTCCGGTCGCGAAGCAACAAGTCGCTCGCAACCATCAAGAACCTCAACACAATGCGCTGCCGTAGAACCAACAACAGCTACCCCAACGAGCGCCCGCCGATGCAAATCAAGATGCCCTGTCTCCGCCACAGAAACCTCAAACCGCTTCCGAACGTCAGCAACGATCGGGCGGATGATGCTGCGTTTCTCTTTGAGCGAGTGCACATCTCCCAGAAGCAAATCAATCTGCAGAACGCCGGCAAACATGTGCTCTTCCGCCTCTTTAGTGATTGAGCGGTTCGAAAGGGAAGGCGCGGGTCCGTGCGGAGCGGGGCCGCAGTGCCAATGCTCTTCCGAGGGCCATAAAGCGAAGCAGGCCAAGGAAGAGCATCGGCACGAAGGCCACCCACCGCACTAACCCCGAGGCTTCTCCTTCATTTCGAACGTCTCGATCACGTCGTCCACCTTGATGTCATTGAACGACCCGAGCCCGATGCCGCACTCGTATCCTTCGCGGACCTCAGTAGCGTCGTCCTTGAACCGTTTGAGCGACTCGATCGTGAGGTGGTCGTTGATCACCACACCATCGCGGATCAGGCGGGCCTTGGAGTTTCGGGTGATAACACCGGAGCGCACGAGGCAACCCGCGATGTTGCCGAACTTGCTCGAGCGGAAGACGTCGCGAATCTCGGCAGTGCCAAGTCGCGCCTCTTCGAACTCGGGCTTCAGCAGACCCTTGAGTGCCGCCTCGACCTCGTCGATCGCCTGGTAGATGACCGAGTAGTAGCGGACGTCGACGCCTTCGCGGTCGATGAGTTCGCTAACCCGCTCGGCCGGCCGGACGTTGAAGCCGATGATGACCGCGTCGGACGCAACTGCCAGGTTGACGTCGTTCTGCGTGATGGCACCGACGCCACGGTCGATGACCCGCAGATCGACGTCCTCACCGACATCGAGGTTGAGCAACGCATCCTCGAGGGCCTCGACGGAACCGGAGACGTCACCCTTGAGGATAAGGCGAAGTTCTTCGACTTCGCCCTTCTCCATGCGGGCGAGGATGTCTTCGAGACTTCGACGGCCACGACTGTCGGCGAGCTGCGCGTTGCGTTCACGCGCCGAACGTCGCTCGGCGATCTGCCGCGCCACCCGGTCTTCGGGGACGACGAGGAAGTTGTCGCCGGCGTCAGGGACGCTGGTGAAGCCGAGCACCTGAACCGGGCGCGAAGGCCCGGCCTCGGCGACGGTCTCGCCAAACTCGTCGAGCATCGCGCGCACTCGGCCGAACGCCTCACCGGCAACGATCGAGTCGCCGACTCGCAGCGTTCCGCGTTGCACGAGCACGGTCGCTACCGGACCACGGCCGCGGTCGAGGTGCGCCTCGATGGCGACACCTTGCGCGTCCTGGTCGGCGTTTGCCCGCATGTCGAGCGCTGCGTCTGCGGTCAGCAGGATCGCCTCGAGCAGCTTGTCGATGTTGAGGTTCGACTTCGCTGACACGTCGACGAACATCGTGTCGCCGCCGTACTCCTCGGCGACCAACCCGTACTCGGTCAGCTGCCCGCGCACCTTCGTCGGGTCGGCGTCTTCCTTGTCGATCTTGTTGACGGCGACGACGATCGGGACACCGGCCGCCTGGGCGTGGTTAAGCGCCTCGATGGTCTGCGGCATGACGCCGTCGTCGGCCGCCACCACGAGCACCGCAATGTCGGTCACCTGCGCACCACGGGCACGCATGGCGGTGAACGCTTCGTGACCCGGCGTGTCGATGAACGTGATCGCCCGCTTGCCCGCAATCGAATCAGCGATGACCTGGTAGGCACCGATGTGCTGCGTGATGCCGCCGTGTTCGCGCGCAACGACGTTGGTGTTACGGATCGCGTCGAGCAGCTTGGTCTTGCCGTGGTCGACGTGACCCATGACGGTGACCACCGGCGGACGAGCGGTGAGGTCGCCCTCGCCGCCTTCGTCCTCACCGAATTCGAGGTCGAAGCTCTCCAGCAGTTCGCGGTCTTCGTCCTCGGGGCTGACGACCTGAACGTCATAGCCGAGCTCGGCACCGAGAAGTTGCAGTGTCTCCTCGTTGACCGACTGGGTCGCGGTAACCATCTCGCCGAGGTGGAACATCACCTGGACGAGCGACGCCGGGTTGGCGCCGATGCGGTCGGCGAAGTCAGACAGCGACGAGCCACGCGGCAGCCGCAGCACCTGACCATTGCCACGAGGGACCTGCACGCCACCGATCGACGGGGCTTGCATGTTGTCGAACTCTTGGCGCCGCTGCTTCTTCGACTTGCGGCCACGGGTGGGTCGACCACCTGGGCCACGACCGAACGCGCCGGCTGTGCCGCCGCCACGACCGCGACCACCAGGACCGGGACGACCGCCACCGGCTCCGGGGGGACCCCCAGGACCAGCACCGGGACCGCCGGGACCACCAGGGCCGCCGCCGGGACCGCCACGACCAACACTGGGACCACCGGGACGTGCCGAGGTGAAGCCGCCGCGGGCGCCGCCGGGACCGGCCGGACGGCCAGCGCCGGGACCCCCGGTTGCGGGGCCTCGCGCGCCGTAGCCACCAGGACCACCGGTCGCGGGGCGTGGCGGCATGCCTGCGGGCGACGGGCGATTGGCCCCGATGCCCCCGGCGCCACCGGGTCGCGGTGGCATCCCTGCGGGTCGCGGCGCACCGGCACTTGGACCGACAGGGCGCGGCACGCCTGGAACAGCGCCGGGAGCGAGCGGCGGACGCGGCGCGGTCGACGCCTGCGAGGTGAAGGGGTTGTTGCCCATCCGAGGCGGGCCGGACGTCGCACGCGGGACGGCGGGACCCGGACGCGGGCCAGCTGCCGGACGCGGTGCGCCTCCGTCACCAGGGCGGCTGACGGTGGGCTCGGCCGCGGGCGCTGCCGCCTGGGCGGCGGGTGCCACGGGCGCGCGGAACACCTCGGTCGAGGGGCTCACCCGGTCTGCTGCCGGTGCCGCAGGGGCCGGCGGCGCTGCCACCGGTGCGACCGCAACGGGTGCTGCTTCGGCGGCGCGAGGCTTGTCGGCCGTTCGCGCCGTAGCCGCAGCCTTAGGCGCGGCAGGGGGCGCGGCAACTACCGCAGGCGCGGGGAAAGACTCCCTGAGCTTGCGGACAACTGGCGCCTCGATTGTTGAGGAGGCCGATCGAACGAACTCCCCGAATTCCTGAAGCTTGGCCATAACGGCCTTGCTTTCAACATTGAGCTCTTTGGCGAGCTCATACACCCGAACCTTGGCCACGTGACTCCCGTCTCCTGGCCCGGGTGATCGATCTGGTCGAACCCGGGCCGTTGTTACTTACTCATCGCTGCGCACTCATTGACGGCTCATCGACTCGCTCGACCTGCTTCCTGTTCAACGACTAGTGCGGCACTGCTCCTACTGCAACGCTTCCTACTGCAACGCTGCCGAGCCTTCCAGGTGCTCCCGCACAGCGGTGGAATCGAGCGGGCCCGGCAGGCGAAACGCCCTGGGGAACGCCCGACGTCGCTCGGCGAGATCAAGGCAGTGCGGATCGGGATGCAACGAGGCGCCCCGGCCCGAAAGCTGCCCGCGTGGATCGGGAACGACGCGGAACTCCTCGTCGACCCGGACCACTGCGAGACGCAGAAGGTCGGACTTGGCCGCCCGCTTCTTGCATCCCACGCACGATCGCATGGGCCCAACGCGTTCGGCCACGCCGAGTCTACCCCCTCGGCGCGCTTGGTTCGCCACGCGTGGACCTCGCGGCGCCGGCCCGAGAGGCAGCGTCGGCGCCGGCCCGAGAGGCAGCGTCGGCGCACGGCGTCGCCATCGGGAAGAACTCCGTCGACGGGAGAGTCCGGATCGAGGGCAATGACAGTCTCTGGCGCTGCCGGGTTGTCAGAGCGGATGTCGATGCGCCAGCCGGTCAGCCGAGCCGCCAGCCGAGCGTTCTGTCCTTCGCGACCGATCGCCAGCGAGAGTTGGTAGTCAGGAACGGTGACCCGCGCCGACCGGTTGGCCAGATCGACGACCTCGACCGCACTGACACGGGCCGGCGAGAGCGCATGTCCGACGAACTCGGCGGGGTCGTCGGACCAATCGACGATGTCGATCTTCTCGCCGTGCAACTCGGCCATCACCGCCCGGACCCGCTGCCCGAGGGGCCCGATGCAGGCACCCTTGGCGTTCAGCCCCGCCACGTTGGAGCGCACGGCGATCTTCGAGCGATGACCTGCCTCACGAGCGAGCGCCGCGATCTCGACAGAGCCGTCGGCGATCTCCGGCACCTCAAGGGCGAACAGCTTGCGGACCAGCCCGGGTGGGTCCGCGACAGGGTGATCTGCGGACCGCGAACACCCTTATGCACCTGCACGACGTAGCAGCGGATCCGGGAGCCGTGTTCGTAGCGCTCGCCCGGCACCTGCTCGCCCGCGGGCAATACGGCCTCGACCTTGCCGAGGTCGACGAACACGTTGCGCGAGTCGTGCTGTTGCTGGATGACGCCGCCGACGATGTCGCCCTCACGGCCTGCGTACTCACCAAAGGTCAGTTCGTGTTCGGCATCGCGCAGGCGCTGCAGGATGATCTGCTTGGCCGTGCTCGCCGCGATGCGGTTGAAGTCGTGGGGCGTGTCTTCGAATTCGCGAATTGGGTTGCCGTCGTCATCCATCTCGATGGCGATGACCGTCACCTCGCCGGTGCTGCGATCGACGCTTGCTCGCGCATGCGGGTTCGCGCCCTCAGTGCGCTGATAGGCAATCAGCAACGCCGATTCGATCGCCTCGACGAGCAGATCGAAGGAGACGTCCTTCTCGCGCTCGAGGCTGCGCAACGCGGCCATGTCGATATTCATCGTGCGTCCTCACCCTCTCGGTCGGGGGCGGACAGATCCGCGATAGCCACAGTGCCGTCGTCGATCTCTATGTCGTCGGCGTCATCGATGGGCGACGGGCGGTTGAACTCCACCTGCACCCGGCCGGGGCCCAGCTCGTCGTGCCGGTAGGTCTGCTCGCGCGCAGGGGCGCCGGGCTTAGCGCCAACAACAGCAAGGCGGACGCCGTCGGCATCGGCAGCCATGATGCGAGCGTTGATCTCGGTACCGGCGGCAAGCCGGACTCGAACGAGGCGCCCAATTGCCCGCCGCCACTGGCGCGCGTCGACGAGCGGCCGATCGACACCCGGCGAACTGACCTCGAGCACGTACGGCTGCTCCCCCAAGATCGCGTCGGCAGCGGGGAGATCGAGCACGGTCGAGATCGCTTGGCTGACGACCGCCACGTCGTCGAGGCTGACGCCGCCGTCCTTGTCGACCAGCACCCGAACCTCCGCGCGGTGACCAACTCTTGTCACGGCGACGTCTTCGAGGTCGAGCCCGGTCTCTTCGACCACACGGCTAAGCAACGCGGCCAACTCACGGCCTGCGGAGGCGCTCGTCATCGCCGACCTCCTCGTTGCTCTGCTGTTGTCAGACTTCTCAAGTGAACGAACGGCCAACGCCATCCGAAGCGGTAGTGCTCGGTCCAGCGTAGCCGTAATGGCTCGTCCGTAAGCTGTCGCAGCGTCCCTATCTATCGCCATCTATTGCCATCTGTCGCTACTGCGGGTAAGCCCAAGGAGAGGTCTGGTGTCCGAAGCGCCGCTACGAAGTCGGCCGCTGGTGGGCAGGCGCAGCGTGCTGCGGCTCCTCGGCGTGGCCGCCCTCGGGGTCGTCGCCGGCTGCCGCTCGGGCACGCAGCGGGCCGCACCGGCAGGCCCCGGAACCGCAACGACCTCACCGATCCATTCGCCACAGCCAGGAGCGACGTCGACACTGCCGTCGACGACGTCGAGCTCGCCGAAGCCGGCCGCATCTGCGCTGTCCCCCGAGCAACTCGATGCACAGCGGATCGCTGCCGCAGAGCAGGACCTGCTCGCGGCCTACGACGCGATCACCGTCGCGCATCCCGAGCTGGCCGGCAGACTAGCCACGTTTCGCGCCGACCACGTCGCGCATCTGCAGGCTCTTGTGCCGGGAGCTACGCCCTCCGGTCCGCCACCGAGCACCACCCCAGCGAGTACGGCCTCCGCGAGCACCTCGCCGTCCAGCACCTCGCCGTCCAGCACCGCTTCTGCAGGGCCGCCGCTGTCGAGCCCGCCGGCGTCCAGCGCAATCTTGCATCAGCTCGCCGACCTCGAACGCGCTGCCGCGGCAGCGAGACTCAGCGACGTCGCGACGACGAGCGGTTCGCTCGCCCGGTTGATCGCCTCAATCGGTGGCTGCGAAGCAGCCCACGCCGCGCTGCTCTCGGTGGCCACATGAGCGACAGTCCCGTCGTCACGGCCCTGCTAGCAGCGGCGGCGGCAGAAAATGCTGCGGTGTATGGGTATTCGCTAGCGGGAGCGAAACTCGCAACAGGCCAGGCCAAGAACGCGGCGCGCACGGCGTACGACGCGCATCGCGCACAGGTACAGAACGTGACGCAGTGGCTCGCCGGCCTTGGTGCCACGCCAGCACCGGCTGCTCCGGTCTACCGATTGCCGAGCCCGGTCGTCGATAACCCAACTGCGCGTGCCCTGCTTGCCGCCATCGAGGAGTCGACCGCGGCCGCGTACGCCGATGTCGTCGCGGTCGCTAGTGGGCAACTGCGGCAGGATGCGGCGCTGGCGTTGCAGGCTGCGGCGATCCGCGAAGCGCAATGGCGAACGACGACGGTGCCGTTTCCGGGGCTCGTCGGTCGCCTGCCCGGCTAGCTACCAGCACACCGCCTGCTAGCCCACGGCCTGCTAGCCGACCGCCTGCTAGCCCACCGCGTTCGCCGGCCACGGCACTAGCGGCGAGGCGTAGTAGTTGATGCCGAGCAGCTTCCATGCAACGCCTTGCGCAGCGAGTCGCGGTGCGAACGTCGACCAGTTGCGCTGCGCTTGCGGCGTCCAGCCGACTTCGGCGAGCTCAGCCATCCGCGGCCAGGCCATGTATTGCAGGTCCGGCAGAGATGTCAGCGTCTCAGTCCACAACGGACCCTCAACACCGATCACGTCAGCGGCAAGCCCGGGCACTTCCGTTGCCGGATCCCAGTTGTACGCGTCTGGAACCTCATGCGTGCCTGCCCACTGCAAGCCCAAAGACGTGCCCGCGTTGTACTTCTGGTCGAGATAGGTGTGGTCGGCCGGAGACATCACCAGCTGCGCGCCCTTAGCAACTGCCTGATGCGCCAACGCGCTGCCGTTGCGGTAATCCCAGTCTTGAGCGATCGACCCGGTTGGGAGCGCCGCGGTCGCGAAGTCTTCCCACCCCATCGGGATCTTGCCGTCTGCCTTGACGACCTGCGCGGCCTTCGTCATGAATGACGCATAGTCGGACGCCGATGTGCTGGCCGCCTCGTCGCCACCGATGTGGATGTACGGCCCTGGAGTGAGCTTGGCCAGTTCACCGACAACAGCGGTCAAGAACTGATTTACCGCAGGCTTTCCGACACACAGCGAAGTGTGGCCCACGGTTTCTGTCGTGTTGATCGGCGGCGCGACGCCATCGCAATTCAGTGCGGCATACGACGACAGCGCCGCCCCGACATGACCGGGCATGTCGATCTCAGGTACCACGGTGATGAAGTGTGCTTGCGCGTATTTCACGATCGTCGTGTAGTCGCTCGTCGTGTAGAACCCACCGGCACCCCCACCGACCGCTGTCCGTGAACCAACCGTGGTGAGAGCGGGCCAACCGTCGACCGCGAGGCGCCATCCCTGGTCGTCGGACAGATGCAGATGCAAAACGTTGATCTTGTACATCGCCAGCTCATCGATGTATTTCTCCACCGTCGCGACCGGGAAGAAGTGCCGCGCCACGTCGAGCATCGCGCCGCGGTATGCGTAACGCGGATCGTCGCTGATGCGCACGCCAGGTACGACCCACGGGCCTGGCTGCGCCGACGACGCCGCAACCTGCGACGGCAAAAGTTGCCGCAGCGTCTGGATGCCATCGAACAGACCCTCGGGCTGGTTGGCTTCGATTGTCACGCCAGTAGCAGAAACGACGAGGGTGTATCCCTCGACACCTAACGCCGCGTCGTTCGCCGCCAGCCCGAGCGTGATGTCGCCCGCACCCCCTGGGCCGGCCACGACGGGCAACGCGAACCCGGTCGCGGGACGCAGCATCTCGGCGAGGTCGAGCCCGACTGGTTGCGCGGTCGCGCCACTGACTGCGATCGCGGTGTGCGCTCCGATCACGAAGGACGACGAGGGGTCCGCCACCAACGAGACCGGCAACGGCACGAGACGGTCGGCCGGACCCGTGTCGGCAGCAGCTGAGGTCACGGCCGGCGTCGCCGGGACGCTCGCGACTGCCGTCGCGGTCGGCGACGCTGGCGGCGTTGTGATCGGCGTCGACGCCGCTGCCGTGCTCACCGGCGCTGTCGTTGTGGGTGAGGGTGTCGCCGCAACCGAAGAGTCGACTGGCGGCTTGGATGCTCGGGCCGTGGTGCAGCCCGCTAGCACCGCCGTGGCCGCACACAGACCCGCACACCAACCAACCAGCGAGGATCGGCGAAGCAACCCCGTTCGCCCGACCAGCGTTGTTCGGCGAACGCGCTCGACGGGACGTCTTGGCGCTACTGGAGCGCCTCGGCTGTCCGCGACGCCCCCGCGACCGCAGGCGGACCCGACAGCGCGCGCAACTGCAATCTCGCCACCGCAACTCCGATCAAGGCACCGACGATCACGATGACGACCGCCCATGCTCCCGATGGCCGGGCGGACATCAAAAACACCACGGCCGCGAATCCGAACGTCGCCACGTGTGAGGGGTACCAGATCCAAGGCTCGAGACCAGCAGTCCGCCGCAGCGAGTCGGGCACCGGGCCGTCAGGAGTGTCTTCGACGGCCTTCACCGCCGCTTTCGCCTTCGGTGCGAGCTTCGCACCCGCAATTCCCTCGACCACGACCAACGTGATCAGGCTCGTGAGGAGCCAGCCGTCGCCCCAGTGCACGCGACCCTTCGACAGATGGATCAGCCACGCGCCGAGGATGAGCAGCAGCAGTGCCGCGATGGGGAACAGCGGCTCGAGCCGGTGCAGGATCGCGGCCCACGAGCGCATCTCGCGCACGTCCCTGGCACGCGCCATCGCCGGCAATCCGGCGTGCACGACGGCCGCCATCATGAACGCGACGATCGCCACCAGGATGTGCAGGAAAAGAACGAAGCCGAACAGCGTGACGTGCATCGATGCGCTCCCACTTTGCGTAGCTGATACGGCGGCGGACTTTACGATTGCTTGACCAGTACAACTACCCCTCTGGCGTGGTCACCGCAAGTGCAGCGAAGCGCGGGTCGTGCAGGTGACAGGCGACGCGGACCGGCCCGACGTCACGTAGTGCCGGGTCGACAGGCTCGTTGAAATCAAGCTTGACGCCGCCGGGCTCAGGTTCTTGCGCTCGCACGCCCCGCCAGAACGGCTCATCGGGGTCGGCCCGCTTGATCTCGTCGAGCAACGCCGCCGCAGCGCCGGATCCCCCGCGTGCGTCCGGCAGCAACGCCGCTAACCCGGCCTCGAGCTCGACTGGATCACCCACCACCGCACGTTCACGCTCGTACTCGCCCTCGTCAACCGCCGTCCATCTTTGCTCCAGTAGTGCGTTGACGTCGCGGGCTTCCCAGCCGCACGGCGCGAACGCGGCCGGACAGCGCGGATGGAACGAACAACCAAGCGGCGGCCGGGCGGCGTCGGGTATCTCGCCACGCGGCAAGTTGCGTGGCACTGCGCGACGCGGGTCAGGCTCCGGGATCGCCGCGAGCAACGAACGCGTGTATGGGTGCTTGGGATCGGCGTAAATCTGCGCGGCCGGACCGATCTCGACGATGCGACCCAGATACATGATGGCGATCGTGTCGCAGAAGAACTTCGCGGTTGCGAGGTCGTGGGTCACGTAGAGGTACGTGAGCCCGAGATCGCGCTTGAGGTCGAGCATCAGCTGCAGGATCTTTGCGCGCACACTCATGTCGAGCATCGACACCGGTTCGTCGGCAACCAGCAGCGCAGGGTTCAACATGATCGCGCGGGCGAGCACCGCCCGTTGTTTCTGCCCACCGGAGAGATCGGCCGGGTACTTGTGCAGGTACTGATCGACCGGCGCCAACCCGACACGTTCGAACGCGGCGCGCACCCGTCGATCGATCTCGACACGGTCCTTGGTGATGTGGTGGATCTTCAGCGGATGCGCAACTGCGGTAGCGAGATCCATGGCCGGGTTCAGCGAGGCGTGCGGATCCTGGAACACCAGTTGGATCGCCTGCCGCACCGCACGAAACTGGGGCTCGCGCAATCCGGTCAACTCGATCGGGCCGCCGTACTCGGGCCCGGCGTCGAATCGCACGGTGCCACCGGTAATGGGTGCGAGCCCAAGCAATGCGCGCGCCGTCGTGGTCTTGCCGCTGCCCGACTCACCGACGAGACCAAGCACCTCACCCTTGCGAAGGGTGAAGGAGACGCCGTCGACTGCCTTCACCGATCCCGACGAACGACCGAGCAAGCGATCGAAGAAGCCGCCCCGCAAGGCGAAGTGCACTCGCAGATCACGGACGTCGAGCACGACGGGCCGGTCGTCGAGTGGTGTCGAGTCGCCGGCGACTTCGAGATCGTCAGGCTTCGTCGGCACTGGCCAACTCCTGTCGTTGCAACGGGGCGGTGCCCCCGGGTGGGATCAGCTCGTCGGGGCCGTGCAACCAGCACGACACCCGCTGGCCACTAGCCGCGCGCACCTCGACCGGGTCGAGACTGCCGCAGACCTGCATCGCACTCGGACAGCGCGGGTGGAAGTGACATCCCGACGGTGGTTCGACCAGATCAGGCGGCGAGCCGGGAATGTAGTGCAAGGCGGTCGTCGACAGCGAGATCGTCGAGCGCAGCAGTTCGCGGGTGTACGGATGCGACGGGTCGGAGAACACCTGGCGCGCGTCGCCCTCTTCGACGATGCGGCCGGCATACATGACGGCTACCCGCTCGCAGGCCTCGGCGACGATGCCGAGGTTGTGGGTGATCAGCAGCAGCGACGTGTCGAAGTTGCGCTTCAGGTCGGCCAGGATCGACAGGATCTGGGCCTCGACAAGTACGTCGAGTGCGGTCGTCGGCTCGTCGGCAACGACGAACGCAGGATTGAGTACAAGAGCGAGCGCAATCATGATGCGCTGCCGCATACCGCCGGAGAACTCGTGCGGGTAGTGCCGGAAACGCGTCGGCGGGATGCCCATGCGCCGCAGCGTGTCGATCGATCGGGCGTCGATCTCCTCGGAGTTCAGCTCAGGCTCGTGTGCACGCAACGTCTCGGCGAAGTGCTCGCTGATGCGCATCAGCGGATCGAGACGGGTCATCGGTTCTTGAAAGATGAGTCCGAGCTCGGCGCCGCGCATTTCGCGCATGTCGCTCTGCTTCACGCCGACCAGCTCGCGATCGCGGAAGCGCACGCTGCCGTCGACGGCAGACCCGCTTGGAAGCAGGCCGAGGATGCCGCGACCAAGAGTCGACTTTCCGCAGCCGGATTCGCCGACAAGACCGAGAGTCTCGCCTGCACCTACGTCGAACGACACGCCGTCGACCGCACGCACCGGCCCTCGCTCGGTGCCGTACCAGACCCGCAGGTCTCGCACCGACAACACCGGAGCGACCGTCATGCGAGCTCCTCCCCGTGACCGTTCGGGTCGACGTGCCTGGTCGGCAACGTCGTGCCCGATGCAGACGCGTCTCGCCGAGGTAGCAGCACCCGGCGTCCCGATCTCTTGCGAAGCACCGGGTTCAACACGTCGTTCAGGCCTTCGCCGACGAGCGTGAGACCGGTCACCAGCGAAACGATCGCGATGCCGGGAAACACACTGGTCCACCACAGACCTGCACCCATGTCGGCAACGCCGCGCTGCAGTTCATAGCCCCACTCGGCGGCCTGCGTTGGCTGGATGCCGAAGCCGAGGAATCCCAAGCCGGCAAGTGTGAGAATCGCGTCGGCTGCATTCAACGTGGCGATGACGGGCACTGACTGGATCACGTTGAAGAACAGGTAGCGGCCCATGATCGTGCGCGGTCGCGCGCCCAATGCTCGCGCGGCTTCGACGTAGGGCTCTTCTCGGGCAGACAGCACTTGGCCACGGACGACGCGGAAGTATTGCGGCACGTAGATGACCGTGATCGCGATGGCCGCGGTCAACACACCGCTGCCGACGCTGTTCTGCAACAGGAACGCAATGATGATCGCGAGCAGCAGGTAGGGGAACGCAAACAGCGCATCCATGATGAGCACGAGGATGCGGTCGAGCCAGCCGCCGTAGTAACCAGAAATCAGCCCGAGCGGCACGCCGACGAACAGACTGAAGACCACAGCAAGCACAACGACTTCAATAGCAGTGCGCGAGCCGTAGATGACCACCGACAACACGTCGACCGACCGCACGTTGGTGCCGAACCAGTGCGAGCCGTTCGGCGAACCTTGCTTGGCGAAGCGCACCCCGTGCGACATGTACTGATCGAAGCCGTACGGCGCGATCAATGGCGCGAACACCGCGAGCACGATGAAGACCGCGGTGATCCCCGCACCAACCCAGAGCAACCACTTCGAGAAGCCCTGAGCCTGCTTGACCTGTTGCCACAACCGGCCGAACGGTCCGCGCGGGCGCGAGTTCTCCGGAGGCGGTGTGTCGAGGATTGACTCGCCACCCGGCTCCGCGATGCTGGCAGCGGTCATCAGTAACGCACCCTCGGGTCGATGGCGGCGTTCACGAAGTCGATCAGCAAGCTGATGAAGACGACCGCCAGCGCAAAGATCGTGATGATGCCTTGGACGGCGGTGTAGTCACGGTTGTTGAGATACGTGACGAGCTGGTTGCCGATGCCAGGCCAGTTGAACGTCTCTTCGGTGAGCACCGCCCCAGACAGCAGCAACGCCGCTTGCAGCCCCATCACAGTGACCACCGGCACCAACGCGTTCCGAAACGCGTGGCGCATCACGACCTTGTGCTCGGGCACGCCACGCGCGCGGGCGGCCTCGACGTAGTCGCCCTTCAAGGTCTGGATCAAGTTGGTGCGGATCAGCCTGATGACCACGCCGCACAGCAGCAGCCCGAGGGTGAACGAAGGCATGGCCAGATGTTTCAGTGCATCGACGAACGCACTCATGTTGTGGTCCCAAATCGCGTCGACCACGGACAAGTGTGTGTGCGTGGGCAGCTCCGCTTGGTCGATCGGGCTGAGCATCCCCGAGTTGGGCAGCCAGTTCAGCCACTTGCTGAACACCAACTGGAACAACAGGCCGACGAAGAAGACCGGCGCCGCGTAGGTGATGATGCCGAACAGCCGGCCACCGGCATCGAATGCGCTGTCGCGTAAACGGCCTGCGCGCAATCCGATCGGCACACCGATCACCAACGCGATAATGCTCGCGGCAACCGACAGCTCGAGCGTTGCCGCACCGTTCACCTTCAACACGGTGGTGATCGCCTGATTGTCGGTGATCGACGTGCCCAGGTTCAGTGAGAAGACTTGCTTGAGGTAGTCGACGTATTGCACGATCAGCGGCTTCGTGAAGCCCGCGGCTCGCCGCTTTTCCTCGAGTTGAGCCGGCGACAACTTGCCGCCGAGCGCGGCCTGAATCGGGTCGCCGGGCGCGACCCGCATCAGCAGGAAGACGACGGTGAGCAGGATCAGCACCATCGGAATGACAAGCGCGAGTCGCGTCAGCGCGTATCGGCGCAGCGACCCACTAGATGTTGCCAAGAGCCGGATACCTCTTTCGGTTTTGAGCTAACTGTCGCTGCGCCGAGGGGCCGCTGATACGCGGCCCCTCGGCGTCCAACGACTAACTCTTGCCGATGAGCCACATCCGGAAGATGTACGACGGGTCGAACGTCTTGTCGACGCCGGTCACCGTGAGGCCGGTGGCCGCGACTTGATTACCCTGCCAGATCGGAATCGTCGGAACGTCCTTGGCCGCCAGCGTCTGGATCTGCTGGAGTTCACCCAACCGCTTGGTGGCGTCGGTCTCGCCCTCTTCCTGCGTGAGGAGAGTGTCGATCGCGGGGTTGTCGTAGTGGTTGTTGTAGAAACCGCCCTTGAGATAGAAGGGCGCCAGGTAGTCGTCAGCGTCCGGGTAGTCCGGGAACCAGCCCAGCTCGAACGCTTCGTACTGGTCCTTCGGGTAGGCCTTGCTGTACGCGTCCCACTCCGCACTCTGCAAGGTCACCTTGAACAAGCCGGTCGCTTCGAGCTCGCGCTTGATCTCGGTGTATTCGTCACCCGACACCGCACCGTAGTGCGACGGCGTCCACCAGATCGTGATGTTGACCGGCGTCGTGATACCTGCGGCTGCCAACACGGCCTTCGCCTTGGCCGGGTCAGGAGTTGCACCGTACATGTCCTTGTACGCCTGGGTGGCACCCGTGAGACCGGCGGGAACCATCGAGTACAGCGGCGTGACAGTGCCGTTGTAGACGTTGTTGGCGATCGCGTTGCGGTCGATGGAGTACGCGACTGCCTGGCGAGTTGCAAGGTCCTTGGCCGGAGGCAACGAGGTGTTGAACACCAGGTAGCGGATCTCGATGCCGTTGCCCTTGACGACCTTGACCTTGCTCGTCTCGGTCTGCAGCGACGCGATGTCGGTCGGGCTGAGGCTGCGCCACGCGACGTCAACGTTGCCCTGCTCGACGTCGAGCTTCAGCGTTGCCGGGGTCTGCTCGTAGTGCACGATGAACCCCTTGTTGGCGAGCACGTCGTCACCCTTGTACTTCGGGTTCGGCGTCAAGACTGCCTGCTGGTTCGCCGTGTACTTGCTCAGCGTGTAGACGCCCGACCCGATGTCGCCGGGGCCGTCTGGCAGCAGCTTGTCGGCTGGGAAGACCTTCGGGTCGACGATGTTGCCGGCGCCCGTCGTGAGGATGTACGGGAACACCGAGTTCGGCGCGTTGAGTGTGAACACGACGGTGTCGGTGCCCTGAGCCGCGACGCTCTTCATCGACGAGAGCAGGCTCGACGGCCCGTTCGGATCGTTGATCTTGATGACCCGGTTGATCGAGTACACCACTGCGTTCGCGTCGAGCGGGTCACCATTGCTGAACGTCAAGCCGGGCACCAGCTTGCAGGTGTAGGTCGTCGTGTTGGTCCACGAGCAGCCGCTCGCAGCGTCTGGAACGACGTCCGCCGTGCCTGCCTTGATCTTCAACAGCGCCTGGTAGATGTTCCACTGCAGAACCCACGAGCCTTCGTCGTAAGCACCGGCCGGGTCGATCGAGATGACCTTGTCGGTGGTGCCGAGCACGACCTGCTGGAGCTTGCCGCCAGCGGCCGGCGCGCTCGCGGCCGCGGTACCGCTGCCGGGCGACGCTGCCTTCGGTTTGCTCGAGCTGCACGCCGCGGCGGCGAGGCTCAGGGTGGCCACGACGGCCACGGTGGCGAACAGCTGCTGTCGACGCATTGATTCCTCCAGCTCATCGCGACGCCTGGGTGGCGGCAGCCGCGGTTGAATGCCCGCCGCGGTCGGCGGCAGGATGCAGGCTAGCTAACTCGGCGCGGACCTTCTTAGGAAGGTCTCTATACGATCAACTGGTCAAATCGTTATCTGCCGTGCCACTTGGGCGACAACGGCGTGCAGCGCGACGTCTTCGCGCTCCCCACTCGCTCGGTTGCGGACCTCGACCAGCCCGTCGACCAGGCCACGGCCCACCACAACGATCCAGGGGACGCCGATCAGCTCGGCGTCCTTGAACTTGACCCCAACAGACACGCCAGCACGGTCGTCGAGCAGCACACTCACGCCCGCAGCCGCGAACTCCCTCGCGAGCTTCTCGGCGGCAACAAGCTGATCCTCCTTGCCGGCAGCAACGAGGTGGACGTCGGCCGGCGCGACCGATGACGGCCACACCAGCCCGAGTTCGTCGGCATGTTGCTCGGCCAGCGCAGCGACCGCACGGGACACCCCGACGCCGTACGAACCCATCGTGATGCGGATCGGCTTGGCGTCGGGACCGAGCGCATCGAGCCCGAACGCGGTCGCGTACTTGCGGCCCAGCTGGAAAATGTGGCCGATCTCGATGCCGCGCGCGATCGACAACCGGCCGCCGCATTGCGCGCACAAGTCACCGTCGCGGATCTCGACTGCGCCGATCTCGCCGTCCGGTTCGAAGTCTCGACCACGCACGACAGCCGCGGCATGTCTGCCCTCGGCGTTCGCGCCGGTGACCCACGCACTGCCCGGCACCACGAGTGGGTCGACCAGGTAGCGGATGCCGAGTTCCTTCAAGATCTGCGGCCCGATGTAGCCCTTGACCAGCCCTGGTTGCGTCGCAAGGTCGGCGGGCTCGGCCTGCGCGACTTCGGCGGGTTCAAGCTGGCCTTGCAGCCGCTTCATGTCGACGTCACGGTCGCCCGGGACGCCGATCACGAGGAGCTCCCATTTCGTGGTGCCGGGCGCGAGCGTCTTCACCACGAGGTTCTTCAAGGTGTCGGCGCCGGTGAACGTCCGACCAAGGTCGAGGGAGTTCAGATGATCGACAAGGGTCGCAATCGTCGGCGTGTCGGGAGTGTCGAGAACCTGCATCTCCGGATGCGCTGCGGGGTCGACGGGCGGCGGTACGGCGATCTCAACCGCCTCGGTGTTCGCCGCGTAGTCGCAGTTCTCACACTGCACGAAAGAGTCTTCGCCTGATGGTGTCGGCGCCAGAAACTCCTCCGATGCCGAGCCGCCCATCGCACCCGAGACCGCGTAGACGATGCGGTAGTCGAGACCGAGCCGCTCGAACATTCGCTGGTAGGTCACGCGGTGGTCGGCGTACGACTTCGCCAGCCCCTCGTCGTCCAGGTCAAAGCTGTAACTGTCCTTCATGACGAACTCGCGACCGCGCAGGATGCCGGCGCGCGGGCGGGCTTCGTCGCGGTACTTCGTCTGGATCTGGAACAGCGTGACCGGGTAGTCCTTGTAGGACGAGTACTCACCCTTCACGAGCATCGTGAAGAGCTCCTCGTGGGTCGGCGCGAGCAAGTAGTCGGCGCCCTTGCGGTCCTTCAGGCGAAACAGCAGGTCGCCGTAATCGGTCCAGCGACCGCTCGTCTCGTAGATCTCTCGTGGCACGAGCGCCGGGAAATGGACCTCCTGCGCACCCATGCGCTCCATTTCCTCGCGCACGATCGCCTCGACCTTGCGGAGTACGCGGTAGCCGAGCGGCAGCCAGGAGTAGACGCCAGGTGCGACGCGGCGGACGTAGCCGGCACGCACCAACAGCCGGTGGCTTACAACCTCGGCGTCGGCAGGGTCCTCACGCAACGTGCGCAGGAACAGCTTCGACATCCGCAAGATCACGTGATGGAGCCTATCGGGCTACGCGCTCTGCCGAATCTAGACGGCCACGCGCTAGAAGAGCACGGACATGAAGCTGCCGACCTCGACGAAGCCGACTCTCGTGTAGGCCGCCCGTGCGGCGGTGTTGTAGTCGTTGACGTAGAGGCTGACGACCGGCGCGACGCTCGCTTGGGCCTGGGCGACGACGGCCGCCATCCCGCCATTCGCATAGCCGCGGCCGCGCAACGCCGGGTCGACCCAGACACCCTGGATCTGGCACGCCTCCTGCGTCGCGGCGCCGACCTCTGCCTTGAAGACCACCCGACCATCTTCGATCCGGGCGAATGCTCGGCCCTGACTGATCAACTCCCCCACCCTGGCCCGGTACAACGAGCCGCCGTCACCATTCGCCGGTGAGATGCCGACCTCTTCGGTGAACATGGCGACGCAGGCCGGGTAGAGGATGTCGAGCTCGTCGGGCCGCACTCGGCGTACCAGCGGGTCGGGGGTGATCTTGGGTGCGTCGCTGATCGCCATCAACGGCTGGTGGGGCCGGACGTCGCGGGGCGTGCCCCATGCCGGTTCGAGCAGCGACCACAACAGCGCGACCTGCTCGCGGGGGCCGACGATCGATGAGCAGCGGCGGCCCTGGCGACGGGCTTTCTCGGCGAACCCACGGCACGCGTCGGCGCTCGCCCCGACCGGAACCAGGTTGGCGCCCGCGTAGCAGAGCGCTGCGAGCCGACCACCGGCAACGAAGCCCCACACCTCGGCGCCCAAGCGCCAGGGATCGAGCCCGGCGCTTTCGATGCGGGAACTGACGAACACGTTCGCCACGGGATCGCGATCCAGCAGGTCCCTGACCGAATCGAGTTCACGATCGTCGAGGACCCGTACAGGCGTACCACGCAGCACGAACTGCCCTCGCTTCTACGTCGGCGCGGCCGCCCGGGAAGTGGTTCCTAGACGACGGTGACCTGTGGCTCGCCGGAGGCTACGCCGTCCGACGCCATCTCGTCAGCCAGCCGCATCGCTTCTTCGATCAGAGTTTCCACAATCTGAGCCTCAGGTACCGTCTTGACGACCTCGCCACGGACGAAAATCTGACCCTTGCCATTGCCCGACGCCACGCCGAGGTCGGCCTCGCGAGCCTCGCCAGGACCGTTGACGACGCAGCCCATGACGGCGACGCGCAACGGCACGGTCATGCCCTCAAGACCCGCGGTGACCTCTTCGGCCAGCTTGTACACGTCGACCTGCGCCCGCCCACAGGACGGACACGACACGATCTCGAGCTTGCGCTGGCGCAGGCCGAGCGACTCAAGGATGCCGATGCCGACCTTGACTTCCTCGACCGGCGGGGCGGACAGCGACACGCGGATCGTGTCGCCGATGCCCTCGGAGAGCAGGATGCCGAACGCGACCGCCGACTTGATCGTTCCCTGCATCAGCGGGCCGGCCTCGGTCACGCCGAGGTGCAACGGGTAGTCGGTCTCGGCCGCGAGCTGGCGGTAGGCCTCGATCATGATCAGCGGGTCGTGGTGCTTCACGGAGATCTTGATGTCGTGGAAGCCGTGCTCCTCAAACAAGCTCGCCTCCCATTTCGCCGACTCGACGAGGGCCTCGGGCGTTGCTTTGCCGCCGTACTTCGCGAGCATCCGTGGGTCGAGGGAGCCGGCGTTCACACCGATCCGGATCGGCGTGCCGTGGTCCTTCGCGGCGAGCGCGATCTCCTTGACCTGGTCGTCGAACTTCTTGATGTTGCCGGGGTTCACCCGAACCGCCGCACAGCCGGCCTCGATCGCGGCGAACACGTACTTCGGCTGAAAGTGGATGTCGGCGATCACCGGGATCTGCGACTTCTTCGCGATCATGGGCAGCGCGTCGGCGTCGTCCTGGCTGGGCACGGCGACTCGCACGATCTGGCAGCCGGACGCCGTGAGCTCGGCGATCTGCTGCAAGGTGGCGTTGACGTCGGCCGTCAGCGTGATGCACATCGACTGCACCGAAACAGGAGCGTCGCCACCGACGAGAACCCCGCCGACATTCAGCTGCCGCGAGACCCGTCGCGGCGCCAGGGGGCTCACAGGTGGCATCTCAGGGAGCCCCAAGTTGACGGTGGTCACGGCGAGCCTCTCGATCGGTACTTGCGGGTTGAACAGCTATTGGTTGAACGGGTTGGCGACGGGGTTGGCGATGTCCGCCACCAGGATCAACGCTGACACGGCCACAATTATGGCCAGCACGCCGTAGGTAAATGGCATCAGCTTGTTCAAATCGACGGGACCGGCCGGAATCAGGTGCCGACGCCGCCGCCACGCGTTCCGGATCTTCTCGTAACCGAGGATCGCGACGTGGCCGCCATCGAGGGGCAAGAACGGGAAGAGGTTGAAGATCCCGACGAAGATGTTCACCGACGCGACGATCTCGATCACCGTCTCAGCACCGCCGGAGACCCCGTACGCCGTGAAGGCTTCACCGGCGTAGCGGCCGACGCCGAAGACGCTGGTGACCTGCCCCCCGCTGCTGCCGGTGGTGGCTTGGCGCTTCTCGCTCGGGTGGCTGATGAGCTGACCGATCTCGTGCGGCACGACGCCGAGCGCTTTGAAGCTGTCGACAAACAGGCTGCCGAACCCGTGGAAGCTCCCGGTCACCGCACCGAGGAAGCCGACGCGCACGTACTTGGTGTTCCTGGCGTCGTTGAGCTCAAGACCGACCTTCGCCTTGCCGTCGACGATCGCCGGCGTGACGACCAGGTTGATCGTGTCGCCCGCGCGCTGCACCGTGAACGCGACCGGACCTTGCGGCGCGTTGCTGATCAACGAAATGAGCTGCTGCGTGCCGTGCACGACCGGTTGGCCATTGACTGCGGTGATGACGTCGTTGGGCTTGAACTTGCCCACGGCTGGCGCGGGAGTGGCGCCGGCGGGGCACGGCTGATCGGTCGTCGTGGTTATGCAGTCCTCGACCTTCTCGACTCGCGATGCGCCGTGAACAACACTTGGCCAGCTCAGCAAGACAATGAACAGCAGCGCCAGGGCGATGATGAAGTGCATCGTCGAACCGGCGACCAGCACGATGAACCGTTGCCAGCCCGGCTTGTTGATGAACGCGCGAGGCTCGTCCTCGACGGCGATCTCTTCGAGCGGCGTCATGCCGATGATCTTCACGAAGCCGCCGGCCGGGATGGCCTTGACTCCGTACTCGGTCTCGCCCTTTTGGCGCGACCACAGGGTCGTGCCGAAGCCGACGAAGAACTGGGTGGCCTTCATTCCGAAGAGCTTCGCCGTCACGAAGTGGCCCGCCTCGTGAAGCATTACCGAAGTCAGCAGAGCGACCACAAAGGCCAGGACGCCGATGGTCATCATGGTGCGAGTTCTCCCGTCGTCCGTCCTGCGAACCCCGCCGCAGGCGCGGAAATACCTGTGCCGTAAATCAAGGCGCGGGCCCGCACGCGAGCGAGGGACTCCGCACGGAGAACATCCGAGAGCTGCTTGACGTTCCCTGTTCCTTCTTCGGCAGATTCGTCGAGAACCCGAGAGACCGTTTCGACGATGCCCGTGAATGCCAGATCACCGCCCAGAAACGCGGCCACCGCCTCCTCGTTGGCGGCGTTGTAGATCGCCGGAGCAACGCCGCCCGCGGTGCCCACCTGCCTGGCCAGCGCGACGGCCGGAAACGCCGCGTGGTCGAGCGGCTCGAAGGTCCAGGTCTGGGCAGTCGTCCAATCACAAGCGGGGACGGCGTCGGGCACGCGCTGTGGCCACGCGAGCGCCATCGCGATCGGCAGGCGCATGTCGGGCGGCGAGCACTGGGCCAGGGTCGAACCGTCGGTGAACTCGACCATCGAATGCACGACTGACTGCGGGTGCACGACCACGTCGATCGCCGTCAGGGGAAGGTCAAAAAGTAGATGCGCCTCGATCAGCTCGAGGCCCTTGTTCACCAGGGTGGCTGAGTTGATGGTGACGACAGGACCCATCCGCCACGTCGGGTGGGCGAGGGCCTGTGCCGGTGTGACGGCGGCGAGATCGGCAGCCGCGCGGCCGCGAAACGGACCCCCGCTGGCGGTCAGGATCAGCCGGCGCACCTCGGCTGACCGACCGCCGCGCAGGCACTGGGCCAGCGCGGAATGCTCGCTGTCGACGGGCACAATCTGCCCGGGCTTCGCTGCCGCCTTCACCAGCGGGCCGCCGACGATGAGCGACTCCTTGTTCGCGAGCGCGAGGGTGTAGCCGGCGCTCAACGCCGCCAGGGTGGGGGCCAGGCCAATAGAGCCGGTCATGCCGTTGAGCACCGTGCCGCCGGTCGGCGATCCGTCGGCCATCGGCCAGCTCGCGACGCTCGCCGCGGCGTCCGGACCGATCAGCAGCTTCGGTACTGGCTTTGCGACGCCGGCCCGGGTCGCAGCCGCCGCGAGCGCTGCCTCCAGGTCGGACGCCGACCCGCGCGCGACGCCGATGACCTCGACGTTGAACTCGACTGCCTGGTCAGCGAGCAGGGCGAGCCGGTCGCCGCCACTGCCCAGCCCGACCACCCGGAAGAGATCGGGATTGCGCCGAATGACGTCAAGCGCCTGGGTACCGATCGATCCGGTAGACCCCAGGATCACGATGTCCCGGCGCTGGCTCACTTCACCAGTGTCTCGTACCGGCCCGTCCCCTGACTCGGATCGGCCCCCGCGTTGCTCGACTCGCCCACCCCATGGGTGCGCCACCATCGGGCGAGCGGTGCCGGCGCCCACCAGTTCGTCGCGCCCAGGAGCCGCATGACGGCCGGCACCAGCATCGCCCGCACGATCGTGGCATCGACGAAGATCGCCAACGCCATGCCGAAGCCGAGCAGCTTGAGCGTCGTCACCTGCGAGGTGGCAAACGCACCGACCACGATGACCAGCAGCAGCGCGGCGCTGGTGATGATGCGGCCGCTGCGCTGGAGTCCGTGCGCGACCGCGAGGCGGTTGCGGGCGTCCGGCGAATCGCCACCGCCCGCTATGGCGGCCTGCGCATCCCACTCCTCCCGGATCCGGCTGAGCAGGAACACCTCGTAGTCCATCGACAACCCGAACACCACAGCGAGCATCAGGATCGGATCGGTCGCGTCGAGATAGCCGAGTTTGGTGAATCCGAACAAGTTCGAGAGGTGACCGCTCTGGAAGATCCAGGTGACCGCGCCGAATGACGCACCGATCGACAGCGCGTTCATCGCGACCGCCTTGAACGGCAGCACGAACGAACCGAACGCGAGGAACAGCAGCACGAGCATCGCCACGATCATGACGCCGAGCATCCACGGCAAGACGTGCCCGATGCTGTGCAGTTGGTCGACCAAGAATGCGGTGAAGCCGCCGACGAGAACAGTCGCACCTGCAGGTGGCGGCACCGCGCGCACTCGCGCGAGCGTGCCGCGTGCCGCGCTCGAAATCGGGTCACCGTTGAACGCAACCTGCACCAGCACGTTGTCACCGTGGGTGGCGGCGACCGTCGCCCCTGCAGCCCCCTGCACCGAACCAAGCTGCGTCACATAGGCGGGGATGACAGCCGGATTCTGGACACCCTCGACGACAACCTGGATCGGATTCGTTGCGTTCGATGGAAAGTCACGCGCCAGCGTGTCGCTGACTACCCGACCAGGCGCACTGACCGGCAACACCCTCGACGTGTAGCCGCCGAAGATCACATTCGCGAACGGAGCCGCCATGACGGCGAGAACCGCGACGATCGCGATGGTGTACACGAGCGGCCGCCGCATCACGCTATGTGCGAGCCGGTACCAACCGCCGGTCTCCGCGACCTCGCCTTCTTGACCGGACGCCGGGTGGTCGACGTCCGTCTTCGTGTTGCTCTTTACCCATGGCACGGGCAGTCGCAGGGAGTTGACTCGATGGCCGAGAATCGCGAGCAGGGCAGGCAGAACTGTGGTCGAGGCGACAACGTCGAGCAGGACGACGGCAACTCCGCCGTAGCCCATAGACCGCAGGAATGTCTCGGGATAGAGAATCAGCGACGCGAGCGACGCAGCGATCGTCACACCGGAGAACGCGATCGTTCGACCCGCAGTCGCCATCGTGCGGGTCAGCGCGCGCTGCACCGTCGGCTGCCGATCGAGCTCTTCGCGGAATCGGCTCACGATGAACAGGGCGTAGTCGACGGCGAGCCCAAGGCCGAGCACGGTCACCAGGTTCAGCGCGAACACCGAGACGCTGACGAACGTCGTCAGGAGCCGCAGGACGGCGGACGCACCGACGATGGCGAAAATCCCGACAGCGAGCGGCAGTCCCGCCGAGACGAGACTGCCGAAGATGATGATGAGCAACACGAGCACGATCGGTAGCGAGACGAGTTCCGCGCGACGCAAGTCAGTGCTCACCTGCCCGCTGATTTCCTTGTTCAGCGTTACCGTGCCGCCGTACTGCACGGTGATGCCGGGAAGGCTCGCCTTCGCCAACGTGTCGCGCGCGACGGCGAGCGAGTGCTCCTGGGTCGCATCCGTCTTGCCGGTCAGCGAGAGCCCGACATAAGTCGCCCGGCCGTCCGTCGACAGCTGCTGCCGTTGATGGCTCGCCCAGTACGTCGTGTAGCTGGGAACCTGCGCACTCGGCAACGAGGCCAGCGCGGTCTCGATGTTGCGCTGGACGGTCGGATCTGAGATCGGTTGCTGGCTGGTGAACAACACGATCGCGTCTTGAGTCGGCACATCGAGTTTGTGGTTGATGTCGTCGCCGGCCTTGACCGACTCGCTGTGCGGGTCGTAGTAGCCGCCGCTCGACAGGTGCTTGCTTACCGAGCCGCCCCACAGGCCGCCGAGAATCAGCAGCAGCAGGCCGACAATGAGCACCCGCTTGCGATGTGCGAACACCCGCACGCCGAGACGCTCGAACATGCGCTCAGGCTAAACGGGGTCGTCCCAACGGGAAAGTCGCACCCAGGAAAGAGGTGGTACTGCTATCCCGCGAGCGACACGTCGGAGCGCACCAGGCCAACGGCGAGCTCGGTCACTCGCCGGATCCGCTCAAGCTCCGCCTGGTGGAATGATGGCTTGTCGGCGCGTCCGCAGACCAGTACCGCATCGAACGGGGACAGCGGGGTCGCCGCCAGTTGCACGCCGTCGACTTCGATCGCCGCAGACCGGATGACCGCGATCTCCGGCAGCACGATCACGTCATCGGGCCGCGCGCTCGCGTACAGCACGACGGGTGCGCCGGACGCGTAGGTGACGCTGGCCGCCCAGTCGGCACCAAACGCAAGCGCTGCCATGTCGACAAGCGTGTCGAGACCACGCGACGCCGTGGCGAGAACTTGGCTCAGGAGGTCGATGTCGGGAAAGGCACCGGGCACCTGGCGTGACGGTCGAAGTCCGAGCACCGTGACTCCGCGCACGCTTGCCACGCGCTGCGACAGCACGTCCGCCGACCGGGCCTCTGGCCAGCTGAGATAGATGTCGTCGATCGCCCGACCGGATTCGCGCTCGAGAACCGCGATGGTCCGGATGTCGGCGCCGACGTCAGCAAGCGCGGCCGTGATTTGGGCCAGCATGCCGGGACGATCGGGCACGCTTATCCGCAGGTGCATCAGCATCGCCCATCTCCCATCGTTGAGAGCTCTCGCCGTTTAGAGCCGCCGCCGTCTTAGCGCTACTGCTACGGCAGGTACAGGATGCCAGGTGCAGGTTTCCGGCAGGTGAAGTGCGGGTGACGAGCGGGTCTCCGTGCGAGCGGCCGACCGGAACGACTGCCTGCGGAGACCTGAACGACCGCCTGCGGAATTGAGAGAGGACGGCGTCGGATCTGCGACGCCGCCCTCACCATTCACGCCAACCGGGCGACGGATTCCGTCGCCTAAGTCATCACCAACGGTTGTTACCGTCAGGCTCAGCCAGGGCGTTAGTCGGATACAGTACATCTTCCCGGACATGCCTCTTCGGTGGCCCCAAAATGCCCGGCTAGCTTGGAGGCGTCATGGCCGACTCCGACGTACCCGCGGTCGTCCCGGCTCGCGGTGGACCAGGGTTGCCCCAGGAGCGCCGTCTCGTGACCGCGATTCCGGGTCCGCGGTCGGTAGAACTCCTCGCCAGGCGCACCGACGCGGTCGCTCGCGGGGTCAGCATCGCGTTCCCGGTCTTCATCGAAGCGGCCGGCGGTGGCGTCGTCGTCGACGTCGATGGCAACTCGCTGATCGATCTCGGCTCGGGCATTGCGGTTGTCGGCGTCGGCAACGCTGCCGACCATGTCGTGACTGCTGTGCGCGATCAGGTCGCGGCGTTCACGCACACCTGTTTCATGGTGACGCCATACGAGGGATACGTCGCGGTGTGTGAGCAACTCAACGCGCGTACGCCGGGCGATCACGCGAAGAAGTCGGCGCTGTTCAACTCTGGCGCCGAGGCCGTTGAGAACGCCGTCAAGATCGCGCGGGCGTTCACCGGCCGATCAGCCATCGTCGTGTTCGACCACGCCTACCACGGCCGCACCAACATGACGATGGCGCTGACCGCAAAGAACATGCCCTACAAGAACTCTTTCGGTCCGTTCGCGCCGGAGGTCTATCGGTTGCCGATGGCCTACCCGTACCGATGGCCGACTGGGCCGGAGAACTGCGGCCCAGAAGCCGCCGCTCTCGCCATCTCGCTGATGAAAACGCAGCTCGGCGCCGACAACATCGCCGCGGTTCTGATCGAGCCCATTCAGGGCGAGGGCGGCTTCATCGTCCCTGGTGCCGGATTCCTTACGGCGTTGTCGGAGTTCTGTACCTCCAACGGCATCGTCTTCATAGCCGACGAGATTCAGACCGGCTTTGCTCGCACCGGCGAGATGTGGGCGTCGACCCACGAAGGCGTCGTGCCCGATGTGATCACGACGGCGAAAGGCATCGCTGGCGGCATGCCGCTCTCGGCGGTCACTGGCCGCGCCGAGATCATGGACGCTGCGCACGTTGGTGGGCTCGGCGGTACGTATGGAGGCAACCCGGTGGCCTGCGCTGCCGCACTCGGTGCGATGCGCACGATCGACGAACTCGACTTGGTGGCACGTGCGCGTGACATCGAAGCCATCATGTTGCCTCGACTTCGTGCGATGGCCGAGAAATTTGACTGCATCGGCGACGTACGCGGGCGCGGCGCGATGATCGCCGTCGAGATCGTCAAGCCGGGCACGATCGAGCCGGACGCAGCTACCACGTCGGCCGTGGCCAAGGCGTGTCATGCGGCCGGCGTCGTCGTGCTGACCGCGGGCACCTACAGCAACGTGTTGCGCTTTCTGCCACCGTTGGTGATTCCAGAGCACCTCCTGCACGAAGGCCTTGACGTCGTGGAGCAAGCCTTCGCCGCGCTCTAAACGATCAAGGCGTCAGGACGACGTATTGCGGGGGCGGCTGCGAAGACCCCTGCGTGAAAGGTGCTGGCGCCCAGACAACGCTGAGTTGTTGGTCGACAGGTCCTGCAACTGCGAAGCAGAGTCGTACCGGACCGAAGACATCGCCCTTCTCCAGCGTCTTTGTCGACCCGATTTTGACGATGACGCTGCCGCCGCTCACCACCGGTGCTGCGGCAGATATAGGCAACGCCGACTCACACTCGGGACCAACACCGATTCCGTCGTGCCACTCGAACCCCGTCGATCCTTGCGATGTCCGACCGATGACTGGTCCTGCTTCATCCGCGAGCCCGATTCCCGCAGCGCCCGTGGACCCGTCACTCGCATCCAAATCGGCGCCCGAGAACGAGGGTGGCGCGACGAGAGGGACGCCGCTGAGAGGGTCGAGGTCGGACGAGTCGATTACCCGCGCCCCAGCGAGATCGACACCATCGCGGTGCCGATGGGGGCGGCAGCGCGACGGATAGCGACACGTGCCTTCACGATGGTCGGACGGCCTGCCAGGTCAGCCGGTTCCGCCTTTCCGGCTCGGCCAGAGTTTGATACGACCAAACCACCTAGGAGGAGACAGCATGCCTGAGGAGTTCGAGGGTGATCTGTCGGGCGCCGTGTTCTGGGGCGCGGATCTGCGCGGGGCTCGTTTCCGCGACGTCGATCTCACCGGCGTGAGAATCAGCCACGCCTTGCTGTTTGACGTCGAGATCGACGCGATGGTCGACAAACTTGTCGTCAACGGCGTCGACGTCACTGCGTACGTGAACGAACGTGACCGGTGGCAACCATTGCGATCGTTGCTACGCGCGTCGAGCCCGCAGGACATGCGAGCCGCGTGGGCGATGCTCGAGGACGAATGGGCGAAGACCGTGTCGCGCGCGCAAGCCCTGCCGGAGGCAAAGCTGCACGACTCCGTCAACGGCGAGTTCACGTTCGTCCAGACACTGAGGCATCTGGTCTTCGCGGTCGACAAGTGGTTCACGTCGCCGGTGCTCGGCGAGCCCTTCGATCCGATTGGGCTGCCGAATACCGGCTCCCTCGGTTTTCCATGGCCGGGGCTCGACTACGACCTGACACCGTCGGTCTCGGATGCACTCGCCGTCGGTGCGGATCGCGCAACGCGCTTCAGGGATTACCTCGCATCGGTAGACGCGAGCGATCTCAGCCGACCCATCGACGTGCTGGAAAACGGCGTGAACCCGCTACAGGACTGCATCTGGACGGTCTTCGAGGAAGAGTTCTGGCACAACCGATACGCCTTGCGTGACCTACAGCAACTAGAGACCGGGAGCAGTTAGAGACCGGGAGCAGTTAGAGACCGGGAGTAGTTAGAGACTCGCAGCAATTAGAGAGGCTGGCCTAACCCCAACGATGGGTGCTTACGGGCCGGCGAGCTGGGTGTTGGCTTCGTGCAACTCGTCGGCACCCTCGAGCAGCATCGTGGCGCCCGCTTCGCGAAGGTCGTCGAGGCCAGCCAGGAACGTACGCAGCACCGGCTCAGCCGCAAAGATCGTGACCGTCACCGCGGCTGGGTGGGACAACGAGATCGTGCGTGGACCGTTGCCGTCAGCGTCCAACTGCGACGCGCGGGAGACGGTTGCCCCCGTGATGCCGGCCGCGTGCGCGCGAAGGACGATCTCTTCGGGCATCAGTCGCGCCCCCGTGCGGTCTGCTGCGCCCAGGTAAATGGTGAGCCGTGCCACCACATCGTCTATTGCCATAGGGCACTCCTCCGATCGCCGGCAAGTGGGTGCGCCGCGTTCCATCGTGCCAACTGGACTCCGAAAAGCGCGACTGCCGAGCCGATAAAGATGTAGGCAGTTACGCAGAATGCCCCATATGGGCCAATAGGTCTCATCGACCGCTAGCCCAAACGGGTGACGCTGCCCTCTTAGCCGTTCGTCGGGAACCCGAGGTTGAGACCACCGTGACTTGGATCGAGCCACCGCGATGTCACAACCTTGCCCCTCGTGAAGAAGTGCACGCCCTCGAGGCCATGCGCGTGGGTGTCGCCGAACAAAGACGACTTCCAGCCACCGAACGAGTAGTAGGCCATCGGGACCGGGATCGGCACGTTGATGCCAACCATGCCGACGGATACCTCGTTCTGGAACCGGCGAGCCGCTCCACCGTCGTTGGTGAAGATCGCGGTGCCGTTGCCGTACGGGCTCGCGTTGACCAACGCGAGCGCAGCGTCGTAGCTCGGCGAACGCAAGACCGACAGGACCGGCCCGAAGATCTCGTCGGTGTAGCACGACATAGATGGCGTCACATGATCGAGCAACGAAGGCCCGAGCCAGAAGCCATCAGGATCGCCGTCGATAGCGGTCTCGCGCCCGTCGACGACCAGGGTCGCACCGGCGGAGGCGCCCGCATCGAGGTACGACGCGACCTTGTCGCGGTGCGGTCGGGTCACCAGCGGTCCCATGTCGCAGCCGCGCCGGCCATCGCCGATGCGCAGGGTCGCCATCCGGGTGCGAATCCGCTCAACGAGCTCGTCACCGACGGGATCGACGGCCACCAGCGCGGAGATCGCCATGCACCGCTCACCAGCCGACCCGAAGCCGGCGTTGACGGCGGCGTCGGCCGCGAGATCGAGATCCGCGTCTGGCAACACCACCATGTGGTTCTTCGCGCCGCCGAGCGCTTGCACTCGCTTGCCGTTCTTGGTGCCGGTCTCGTAGACGTAGCGGGCCACCGGGGTCGACCCGACGAACGAGATCGAGCCGACGTCGGGGTGGTTCAGCAGCGCGTCGACCGCTTCCTTGTCGCCATGGACGACGTTAAGCACCCCGTCGGGCAACCCGGCCTCGGCGAAGAGCTCGGCGAGCAGGTTCGCCGCCGACGGGTCCTTCTCACTCGGCTTCAGCACAACGGCGTTGCCACACGCGATGGCGATCGGTACGAACCACAACGGCACCATCGCCGGAAAGTTGAACGGCGAGATGACGCCGACGACGCCCACCGGCTGACGGATCGAGTACACGTCGACCTTCGTCGACACGTTCTCGGAGAAGCCGCCCTTGAGTAGTTGCGGAATGCCACACGCGAACTCGACGACCTCTAGCCCTCGGGCGACCTCTCCCGCAGCATCGGAGAGCACCTTGCCGTGTTCCGCGGTGATCGCTGCCGCGACCTCGCTACTGCGCTGGCGCAGCAACTCGCGCATCGCAAACATGACAGACGTTCGCTTCGACAGCGACGCCGACCGCCAGTCCTGCCACGCGTCGGATGCGGCGGCGACGGCAAGATCGACGTCGTCGGACGACGCGAAGTCGACGTGCCCTGTGACCTGGCCGGTCGCCGGGTCGAAGACGTCACCGTGGCGAGTCGACTCGCCCGTGTGGGGCTTCCCGCCTATCCAGTGAGTGATGCGGCGGACCTCGCTCATCGGACGATCACCGCGCCTGACGTGCTGGCAGCGTCGAGTGCTGCGAAGGATTGCGCCAAAACCTCGAGCCCTTCGGCGGCCTCGGCCTCGGTGATGGTCAGCGCAGGTGCGATGCGCAACACGTTGCCGTGCAGGCCACCCTTGCCGATCAACAGCCCACGCTCGCGGGTCTGTTCCATCATTCGCGTTGCGGCGGCGGGGTCGGGCGTCTTCGAGCCAGGCACGACGAGCTCGACGCCGATCATGAGTCCCTTGCCACGGACGTCGCCGATGAACGGATGCCTGTCTTGAAGACCACGGAGGCCCTCGAACAAGACCGTGCCGACCTTGGCCGCGTTTGCTTGCAGGTCGTGCGACAGCACGTAGTCGAGGGTCGCATTCGCGGCTGCAGTGACGAGCGGGTTGCCGCCGAAGGTCGAAATGGAATTGGCGTTCAGGCAGTCCATGACCTCGGCGCGCGCAACGACGCCGCCAATCGACGTCCCGTTACCGAGTCCCTTCGCGAAAGTCATCGCATCGGGCACCACGCCGTGTGCCTGGATACCCCAGAAGTGTTCGCCGGTACGGCCCCAACCGGTCTGCACCTCGTCGGAGATGAACAAGATGCCGTAGGAGTCGAGGATTTCCTTGAACGCGGCGAACATGCCGTCGGGCGGCGTCGCGAAACCGCCGACGCCTTGAATCGGCTCCGCGATCATGCACGCGACATCCCCCGATGTCGTCGTGATGATGACGTCGCGCAGGTCATCGGCACACGCGGCGATGTAGTCGGCGTCGGACATGTGCCCGAACGGACTGCGATAGCGGTAGCCGCTCTGCACGTAACTGACGTTGAGCGGGGAGAGGCTCGATGCGCTCCAGCCGCGGTTGCCGGTGATGGCGACGCTGGCAAAGGAGCGCCCGTGGTAACTGTTGCGCAAGGCCAGCACCTGGTTACTGCGGCGGTACTGCGTGGCGAGTAACAGCGCAGCCTCGTTCGCCTCGGTTCCGGAGGAGGTGAAGAAGACCTTCGCGTCGGGAATGCCCGACAGCCTCGCGATCTTCTCGGCCAGTTCGATCTGAGAGCGGATCAGATAGAGCGTCGAGGTGTGCAAGATGCCTGTGTCGGCCTGCGCCTTGATCGCGTCGCGCACTTCGGGGACGTTGTACCCGAGCATGTTGGTGAGGATCCCGGCGAAGAAGTCGAGGTATTCACGACCCTGACCGTCGGTGACCCTGCGACCCTCGCCGGACGCGATCTCAATGGGGTCGTCGTAGTACAGGGCCATCCACGACGGCATCACGTAGCGGTGGCGCGCGACCAGCTCGGCGTGCGCGGAATCGGTGGTGTTCGACATCTGTATCGGTCCTTCGGTCGGCTGGTTCGACAGTACGTCTTCTATTGGTCGCGCATTCCCCATGGTGAACCGTAGGCGACGAGCAAGTCGAGGTAGGGCTGTGCGTCGAACGCCTCAGGCCCCAGGACGCCGGCACCCTTCCAGGCGCCGGTGGCGAGGAGTTCGAGGGCGACGACGGGGTTGATCGCGGTCTGCCAGACGACCGCCTGCGCACCGTATTCGCGCATCGACCACTCGTTGTCGACCACGTGGTAGAGGTAAGTCGCCCGTGGCTTGCCGTCCTTGCCAGTGCCGGTCACATATGTGCCTGCGCAGGTCTTGCCCCGCATGCGGTCACCGAGGGTGGCCGGGTTCGGCAGGCAAGCGGCCACGACATCGCGCGGCGAGACTTCAATGTCGCCGACCTTGATCTTGTCGACGCGATCGAGACCGATCTTGTGAAGAGCCTTGAGAACGCCAATGAACTCGTCACCCAGGCCGTACTTGAAGGTGACCCGGTCGGCATCGACCCAGCGCGGGACGAGCAGCACCTCCTCGTGCTCGACGTTCACGCATTCGACGGGCCCGATTCCTTCGGGGAAGTCGAACACCTCGGGCTCGCTGAATGGCTCGGTCGTGAACCAGCCACGGTCGCGCTCCCACACGACCGGCGGGTTGAGGCACTCCTCGATCGTGGTCCAGATAGAGAAGGTGGGCGCGAACTCGTAGCCCTCAACAGAGAGGTTCGCGCCGTCGCGGATCCCGACCTCGTCGATGTGGGAGAAGAGATGGTCGGCCGCGTAGCGGGCGAAGATGTCTGAGAGCCCAGGCTCGACGCCGATGCCGACGAGAGCGAGCCGCCCCCCGTCGTCCCATTGGCTGGAGAGTTCGAACTGCTCGTCTCCGAGCTTCACACCGGTCAGCGCGTAGGGCTGCTCGGCGTTCGGTTGCGACAAAGACATCGCCATGTCGAGGTAGTTCGCACCGGCCGAGAGTGCGGCGCGGAACAACGGCATGACGAAACGTGGGTCCGTCGCATTGAGCAGGACGTCGCACCCGTGCTCGCGCAATGCAGCCGCAACGGCCGCTTCGTCCGACGCGTCGATGTGAATCGCAGAAAACCGCGGGTCGCCTGTTCGTTGCGCGGCCCGTTGCGCGCTTGCCTCGTTGTAGTCAGCCACCACCATCGCGTCGAAAAACTGCCGTCTCGCAGCGATCCCGGTGATCGCCCCACCGACACCGCCTGCACCTACGAGCAGGATCTTCATAACAATGTCCTTCCAGGACCGTCGGGCCGGCCGGAGAGCAAGGGCATCGCCGGATCAATCGTCACTGCTGTTGATGAATCGCGCCGCTTGGCCGCGATGCCGGACAAGGCCTCTAACACGACCCGATTCGCGAGCATCGCGGTGATCTCGGCGTGGTCGTAGGGCGGTGAAACCTCGACTACGTCGACGCCCGCCACGGGCAGCTCACAACAGATCCGGCGAACGGCGTCGAGCAGTTCGCGCGCCGTCAAGCCGCCCGGTTCCGGTGTGCCGGTACCGGGAGCGTGACCGGGGTCGCAGACGTCGATGTCGACGGAGAGGAACACGGCGTCGCAGTCGTCAAGCGCGATCTCGAATGCTTCGTCCAGGACCACGGGCAGCCCGCGCGCTCCGATCTCGGTCATCTCATACGACCGCATTCGTTGCGCCGCCATCCAGTCGAGCGTCTCCGGCTCGGGCCAGTACCCGCGCAGTCCGATCTGCAGAAAGCGGTCACCGCGCGCGGCACCAGACTCGATGAGCCGGCGCATCGGTTGGCCGTGGCCGTAGAGCGATCCGAAGGTGATATCGCCGGTGTCTGCGTGCGCATCGAAGTGCAAAACGGCGACGCGACCGAATCCGTGGTGGCGGGCGACGCCCGTGACGTCGGCAAGTGCGATCGAGTGGTCTCCCCCGAGCACGACCGGAATCGCTCCGGCGGCCGCAACCGTCGCAACAGCCTGCTCGAGGCTTGCTAGCGAGCGCTCGATCTCGCCAGGCGGCATCTCCACGTCGCCAGCGTCGACAACCCGCAGATCGCGAAGAGCATCGACGCGTAACGCAAGGTGCGGCCGCGATCCGTCGTGCGGCAAGTAATCAGTCGAACGGATCGCCTGCGGACCGAACCGGGTGCCTGGGCGATGCGACGTTCCGCCATCAAACGGCGCCCCGACGATGACGACATCGGCTCCCGCAAACGATGCCGGGTCTGCGAGATCGCACCGATCGACGCCCAAGAAGGTGACGTCCGGGCCGAACATCGCCCCATACCGGGTCACTTCACACCGGTAGCCGACCGACGGGCAACGCTCGCATGGCGGGACGCTACCACCGAAACGGTCGCGCGATCAGAACAAGACCACGGAATCCCTTGTCATCCGACGAAATCAGTGCGATAACCGGAGGGTTCAAAACCGCTGGTGCCATCAATCCGCCCACATCGCTCCCAGAGGTGCTCATGGTCGCCGAGTCGACGCAGGTCCATTACGACAACGGGGAAGTGCTCGACAAGGGGCTTAAGGGCGGTGCGCTCAACCTCGTATCGAGCATTGTCATCGGTGTCGCGTCAACCGCGCCGGCCTACAGCCTCGCGGCGACGCTGGGCTTTGTGGCGGTCCTTGCCGGCACGCAGACGGTCATCGTCGTCATCCTCGCGTTCGTCCCGATCTTCTTGATCTCCTTCGGTTACAAGGAACTGAACCGGCGCGAACCTGACTGCGGCACCACGTTCACTTGGGGTACGAAGGCCTTCGGGCCAAAGACCGGCTGGATGGGTGGCTGGGGCATCCTCGCCGCCGACATCCTGGTCATGGCCAGCCTCGCCCAGGTGGCTGGGCAGTACTTCTTCCTTCTCGTCGGCGCCCACGGCATTGGTGGCGACGCGACGAGTGGCTGGGTGTTGATCGTCGGCATCATCTGGATCGTCTTGATGACCTGGATCTGCTACGTCGGTATCGAGATTTCAGCGAACATCCAGAAGGTGTTGCTGGCGATCGAAGTCGTCATGCTCGCCGTGTTCTCGATCACGGCGATCGTCAAGACGTACGGCAACAACGCTCCTGCCGGCTCCAGCCACATCAGCGCTGCGTGGTTCAACCCGACACACATGAGCTTCAGCCACTTCGTTCAGGCCATCTTGCTGATGCTGTTCATCTACTGGGGCTGGGACAGCGCCGTCTCCGTTAACGAGGAGACTGCCGACAAGGAGAAGACGCCGGGTCGCGCCGCAGTCATCTCGACTGTCCTGCTGGTCGCGATCTACACGGTCGTGGCGATCGCGGTCGTCGGCTTCGCCGGTGTGGGTGCTACGGGGTATGGCTTGACAAACCCCGACAACTCCAGCGACGTCATCAGCATCCTCGGCAGCGCCGCGTTCGGCGCACACGGTGCAGGCCTGTTCTTCTCGAAGCTGCTCGTGCTCATGGTGCTCACCTCGGCTGCCGCATCAACGCAGACGACGATCCTGCCGACTGCACGCACATCGCTGGCGATGGCGGCCTACAAGGCGATCCCGCGGGCGTTCGCAAAGATCCATCCGCGTTACCTGACTCCGAGCGTCTCGACGCTGGCCATGGGCGGCGTCTCGATTGTGCTGTACCTCGTGTTCAACTCCCTTGCGGCGGGCAACATCATCCCCGACTCGGTCACGGCACTTGGCTGGATGATCGCCTTCTACTACGGCCTCACCGGATTTGAATGCGTCTGGTACTACCGCAGGGATCTACGAAACAGCGCCCGCGACCTGTGGGTGAAGGGCATCATCCCGCTCATTGGCGGCATCCTCCTGTTCGCGTTCCTGATCTACGACATCTGGCTCGACTGGAACCCGGTCGAGAGCTACACGAGTTGGTCGATGCAGTTCTCACCGCACTGGGACATCGGCGGTGTGTTCATCATCGGCGTGCTGTCGTTTGTCGTCGGCCTCGTGCTGATGGGAATTTCGATCCCGATCTTCCGGCCGTTCTTCCGCGGCGAGGTCATGTCACCCGAGCCGGAGCTCGCAGAGCACTTGAAGAACGACTAGCACTTGAAGAACGACTAGCACTTGAAGAACGACTAAAGGAGCGGGTGGTTCGGCGGGAGCGGGCGGCTCTCGCCGAACCACCGGGGGCTACGCGTCGAGGTTGGTCATGACGTGCTTGATGCGCGTGTAGTCCTCGAAGCCGTACATCGACAGGTCCTTGCCGTAGCCGCTGTGCTTGAAGCCGCCGTGCGGCATCTCGGCGACGAGCGGGATATGCGTGTTGATCCACACGCAACCGAAGTCGAGCCGCTTAGCCATGCGCATTGCTCGGCCGTGATCGCGGGTCCAGACCGACGACGACAAGCCGTACTCGACGCTGTTGGCCCAACGCACCGCTTCGTCTTCGTCGCTGAACTTCTGGACTGTGATGACCGGCCCGAAGACCTCGTCGGTCACGATCTCGTCGCCCTGCTGTAGACCGGCAACCACGGTCGGCTCGTAGAAGTAGCCACGGTCCCCGACTCGGTGACCACCTGCGAGCAACTGCGCGTGGTCTGGCAACCGGTCAACGAATCCGCTGACCCGTGCGAGCTGGTTCGCGTTGTTGACCGGTCCATAGGTGGCATCAGTGTTGGACGGCGGCCCGACGACGGTGCCACGTGCTTGCTCTGTCAGTGCAGCGACGAAGTCGCCATAGATGCCGGGTGCCGCGAGCACCCGCGTCGCTGCTGTGCAGTCCTGGCCAGCATTGAAGTAGCCCGCCATGGCAATACCTTCGGCAGTCTTTTCGAGGTCGGCGTCATCGAAGACGACGACTGGAGCCTTGCCCCCGAGCTCGAGGTGCACGCGCTTGAGATCGCGGGCAGCCGCCCCCGCAACCTCCATACCCGCGCGCACGCTGCCGGTGATCGAGACCATGCTCGGCGTGCGGTGCTCGACGAGCAACCGGCCCGTGTCACGTTCGCCGCACACCACGTTGAGCACGCCCGGCGGCAAGAACTCCGCGGCGATCTCGGCCATCAACAGCGCCGTCAGGGGCGTCGTGTCGGACGGCTTGAGCACCACTGCGTTGCCTGCAGCGATCGCCGGGGCCCACTTCCAGACGGCCATCATCATCGGGTAGTTCCAAGGTGTGACCTGCGCGCAGACACCGACCGGTTCACGCCTGATGAACGAGGTGAAGCCGGCCATGTACTCCCCCGCCGCCTTGCCTTCGAGCACTCGCGCCGCTCCCGCGAAGAAGCGGATCTGGTCAACCATCGGCGGCAGTTCTTCCGACAGCGTCAGCGCAAGCGGCTTCCCCGTGTTCTGCGACTCGGCCGCGACGATCTCATCGGCTCGCGCCTCGATGGCATCCGCAATGTGCAGCAGCGCACGCTGCCTGGCGGACGGTGTGGCATCGCGCCACACCTCGAATCCCCGCTCCGCCGCGCGCATCGCAAGATCGACGTCGGGCGCCTCCGACACCGGAGCGGTCGCGAACACCTCCCCGGTGCTCGGGTCGACGATGCCGCTGGTCACGCCCGCCTCAGTGTCGACGTACGCGCCATCGACGAAATTGCGCAGCACTTGGGGTTCCGCGGCCATCTGAAGTCTCCTTACGACGAAGGTGCCGACAGCGTAGCTGTGCGAGAGCGCTTGCGGGAGACGAGAACATCAGTGATATCGAGGATCGGCCATTGATTCCGTGGGTACACGGGGCCCCCGACTGCGGAATCGCTTGCACCCCGTCAGGGTCGGGGCCATGATTGCCAAATGACCCCTCGCGAACGACCGGTGGCGTCGGCCGGTGTCCTCGATGAGGTCTCGAAGGCGATTATCGAACAACTGCAGCAAGACGGACGCCGGTCTTACGCAAACATCGCGCAAGCCGTCGGCTTGTCCGAAGCGGCAGTGCGGCAACGCGTTCAACGGTTGCTCAAGAGCGGTGTCATCCAGATCGTGGCAGTGACCGATCCGCTCCAACTGGGGTTCCCGCGCCAGGCGATGATCGGTTTGCGCGTCGAGGGCGACATCGAAGCGGTGGCCGACGAGTTGGAAAAGTTTCCCGAGGTCGACTACGTCGTGGTCACCGCGGGCTCGTTCGACCTGCTGGTCGAAACCGTCTGCGAAGACGACGACCACCTGCTCGAGCTCCTGAACGGTCGGATTCGGGCCATCCCGGCCGTCCGCAGTACCGAGACGTTCGTCTATCTCAAGCTACGTAAGCAGACATACACCTGGGGGACCAGATGACCACGCCACAAGACGTCCACAGCGCCGACATCGCCAACGCCGGAGCTTTGCAGGAGGCGGCTCGCCGTCACCTTTGGATGCACTTCACTCGCATGTCTTCGTACGCACACAACGACGTGCCCATCATCGTGCGCGGCGAAGGTGCCTATGTGTACGACAGCAAGGGTCGCCGCTACCTTGACGGACTCGCCGGTCTTTTCGTCAGCATGGTCGGCCACGGCCGCGACGAGATCGCCGAGGCTGCCGCGCGGCAGTCGAAGGAGCTCGCCTATTTCCCTTTGTGGAGTTACGCCCACCCGCGCGCGATCGAACTGGCCGAGCGGCTCGCGAATCTTGCGCCAGGCGATCTGAACCGCGTCTTCTTCACCACGGGTGGGTCCGAGGCAGTCGAGTCGGCATGGAAGCTGGCTCGCCAGTACTTCCGCGCGATCGGCCAGCCGAGCCGGTACAAGGTCATCAGCCGCGACATCGCCTACCACGGTGCGACCATGGGCGCGCTCTCGATTACCGGCCTGCCCGCCATCAAGAACGTGTTCGAACCGCTGGTCCCAGGTTCGGTGCGAGTTCCGAACACAAACTTCTACCGTGCGCCCGAACATGGCGACGATCTCGTCGCGTTCGGCCGTTGGGCCGCGGACGAGATCGAACGCGCGATCCTTCGTGAGGGTCCTGAGTCGGTCGCCGCGGTCTATCTCGAGCCGGTGCAGAACTCCGGCGGCTGTTTCCCTCCCCCGCCCGGCTACTTCCAGCGCGTGCGCGAGATTTGCGACCGACACGGAGTGCTGTTGGTCTCGGACGAAACCATCTGCGCATTCGGTCGGCTCGGCTATTACTTCGCCGCGGACCGCTACGGTTACCAGCCCGACATCATCACCGTCGCAAAGGGCATGACCTCGGGGTACGCACCGATCGGCGCGATGATCGCGTCGGACCGCATCATGGAGCCGTTCCTGAAGGACACCTCGACGTTCTTGCACGGCATCACGTTCGGCGGACACCCGGTCAGCTGCGCGGTCGCCCTCGCGAATCTCGACGTCTTCGAGAAGGAAGATCTGCTCGGACACGTGCTTTCGACCGAGGACAAGTTCCGCGCCACGCTGAACAAGCTCAACGACCTGCCGATCGTCGGTGAGGTCCGTGGTGACGGGTACTTCTACGGCATCGAACTCGTGAAGGACAAAGCCACGCGAGAGACCTTCAACGACGCGGAGTCGGAGCGGCTGCTTCGCGGTTTCCTGTCCGGCGCACTCTTCGAGGCCGGCCTGATCTGTCGCGCGGACGATCGGGGCGACCCGGTTATCCAGCTCGCGCCGCCGCTGATAATCGACCAGCCTGAGTTCGACTTCATCGAGCAGACCCTGCGATCGGTGCTGACGGAGGCCTGGTCGATCCTGTGACAGTTCCGATCCTGTGACAGCTCCGCGGAGCGACGGCTTCGAGCGGACGAAAGTGCGGCGGCTGCCCGAGAAGCAAGTGACCGAGCGTTCCACTCTGAACGCGATTCTCGACGCAGCTCGCGTCGCACACGTCGGGCTAGCAGCTGCCGATGGCCAGCCGTACGTCCTGCCCGTCGCGTTTGCTCGCGACGGTGACGACCTGCTCATGCACGGCTCCACGGGGAGCAGGCTCTTTCGCTCACTAGCTACCGGTGCGCTCACCTGCGTGACCGTGACGCTGCTCGACGGCATGGTGCTCGCCCGCTCGGCATTTGAATCCTCGATGCATTACCGCAGCGCGATGATGTTGGGCACGTGCGAAGTTGTCGCTGCTGACGACGTCGAACGATGTCTCGAGCGACTCACAGAGCATCTGATGCCCGGCCGCTGGGCGGAACTGCGACCACCCACGGCGAAGGAATTGGCGGCGACGACCTTGCTCCGGATGCCGCTGCGCGAATGGTCGGTGAAAGTCAGCGACGGCTGGCCCGATGATCCGGTCGAAGACTTGAAAGAGCCCGTGTGGGCTGGCGTGCTTCCGATCGAGTCGGCGTTCGGAGCGCCGGTGCCAACGCCTGATCTGCAGCAGCCCTACGAACCGCCGACCTACCTCGCGCGCTGGACGCCGTGAAAGCCGACGTCGACTACCGGTCGCGCAGTTTCTGGCTCGACGACATCGCTTCGTCGAGTGGCAACCTCACTCCACGGCCGTCGCTGCCGGGCGCGCGCGATGTCGATGTCGCGATCGTCGGGGCAGGATTCACCGGCCTGTGGACCGCCTACTACCTCCTTGAATGCGACCCCTCCATTCGTGTTGTGCTCTTGGAGAAAGAAATTGCCGGGTTCGGCGCATCGGGCCGCAACGGTGGCTGGTGCAGCGCGCTCTTTCCCGCATCGATGGAGAAGATCGCAGCGCAGTCGTCGCGAAATGCCGCACTTGCTCTTCGGCGGGCAATGCGACACAGCGTCGATGAGGTCGGGGTAGTTGCCGACCACAACGGAATCGACTGTGGATACGCCAAGGGCGGGACGCTCTCCCTGATCCGCAGCCGCGCCCAGATTGAGCGGGCACGAGAGAAACTCGAACACGCGCGCTCATGGGGCGAAGACAGTACCGACATCTCCCTACTCGATGCTGACGAGGCACGCGCGCGGTTGAATGCCACCGACGTCATCGGCGCATTGTTCACCCCGCACTGCGCCGCAATACATCCGGCGAAACTCGTGCGAGGGCTCGCGGAGGTCGTCGAACGCAAGGGCGCCACGATCCATGAACGCACGACGGTCACCGCAATGTCGCCGCATCGCGTTGACACGCGGCAGGGAGTCGTGCGGGCCGGAGTCGTCGTGCGTGCGACGGAGGGCTACACGCCGACGATCCGCGGATACCGTCGCGCGTTAGCGCCGGTCTATTCCTTGATGATGGCCACCGAGCCGTTGCCAAACACTTTCTGGGATGACGTGGGCTTGCGTCATCGCGAGACTTTCAACGATCTGCGCAATCTCATCATCTACGGCCAGCGCACGGCGGATGATCGGCTCGCGTTCGGCGGGCGTGGCGCGCCATACCATTTCGGCTCACGCGTCGAACCCTCCTACGACCGCGAGCCCGCGGTGTTCGACGCACTGCGGCGCATCGTGGTCGAGATGTTTCCCGCGCTTGCCGACGTCACGGTGACTCACACGTGGGGCGGCCCACTCGGCGTCCCGCGTGATTGGTTTGCATCCGTTGGTCTTGACCGCACGACCGGGCTCGCCTGGGCTGGCGGCTACGTCGGCGATGGTGTTGCAACATCGAATCTCGCTGGACGCACCCTCGCCGATCTGATCACCGAAAGCGACACCGAGTTGACCTCACTGCCATGGGTCAACCACCGCAGCAGGCAATGGGAACCTGAACCTTTTCGCTGGCTCGGCGTCAACGCAGGCGTTCGTGTGATGAGTTCGGCAGACGGTGTAGAGAGTCGCACCGGCAAGACATCGCTGCGCGCTAAGGCGTTCGAGCGGCTACTTGGCGGCTAAGGCAAGTCACGCACCTTCAGCGGACGACGATGCGGCCGGCTGGGTGTCGGTGGCCAGCTGGCCACAGGCTCCTTCGATTTCGCGGCCTCGAGTGTCACGAACCGTCACCGTCACGCCCTGGTTCTCCAGCCCACGAACGAAAGCCTTCTCGTCCTTGCTGCGCGACGCCGTCCAAATCGAGCCCGGCGTGGGATTGAGCGGAATGAGATTGACGTGCACGAGATGGCCAAGCTTTTCCCGTAGCAGCTGACCAAGCATGTCAGCGCGCCACGCCTGATCGTTGATGTCGCGGATCAACGCGTACTCGATCGACACCCGCCGCCCCGTCGCATCGACATAACGGGCTGCCGCGTCGAGGACCTCGGCGACTTTCCAGCGGGTGTTGATCGGGACCAACGTGTCGCGCAACTCGTCGTCCGGTGCGTGCAATGACACGGCCAGCGTAACGTTGAGGCCCTCGGCCGTGAGCTTGTCGATCGCGGGTACCAGACCGACCGTCGACACGGTGATTCCGCGTTGGGAAATGCCCAGACCGTCGGGCGCCGGATCGGTCAGCCGCCGAACCGCGCCGAGCACCGCGTTGTAGTTGGCAAGGGGCTCGCCCATACCCATGAACACCACGTTGGAGATGCGGCCGGCGCCACCGGGAATCTCACCCCGTGCCATCGCCCGAGCACCGGAGACAACCTGCTCGACGATCTCGCCCGTCGACAGATTGCGGGTCAAGCCGGCCTGGCCAGTCGCACAGAACGGGCAGTTCATCCCGCAGCCTGCCTGGCTCGATACGCAGATGGTCACCCGGTCGCGTCCACGCGTCGTTGGCGCGGGGCGAGCGGGCGAATCCGACGGCGACAACTCGTCGTCCGACTCATCGCCTAGCTCGGCCAGGCTCGGGGCCACTGGTCCGAAGTAGCGCATCAGCACCGACTCGACGAGCGTGCCGTCGAAGAGCCGCCAGACCGTCTTGCGGGTGGCGCCGTCGTCGCAGGTGATCTCGCGCACCGGCGTGAGCAGGGTCGGCATCAGGGCGCCGACCAGCGCCTCACGCGACGCAGCCGGGACGTCGGTCATCGCCTGCGGGTCGTCGACCAGCCTGCTGAAGTAGTGATTCGACAGCTGAGACGCCCGAAATGGCGGTTGCCCGAGTTCGCCGACAGCCGACCGGCGATCGGCAGGCGACAGATCGGCCAGGTGCCGCGGCGGCTTGGCACGGCGGGGTGCGACGAAAAGCAGTTCTCCGGGGGCAGGCATGGTCTGTCCAGTCTCCCCTACATCAAGGACCAGCGCGTCATCAAGGAACAGCGCCGCATCAAGGAACAGCGCCTCATCAAGAACAGCGCCTCAAGGCCCGGGGCGCGCACTCCGACAAGGGAGGAGAGCGGCGCCTGTCCGCCCACCCGACCACAGGAGTGTTGATGGGTCTCGGCCACGACATCAGTCGCGAGTTCATCGCAGTGCCCGACGGCGCCAAAGGGCAGCTGCTTTTCAAGTGGCCCGACCACCAGATCCGTCGTTTCACGAGCGCAATCGTGGACGTCGATGAGCTGGCCATCTTTATTTCGCAAGGTCGCGTCATCGGACTGCTACAACCGGGTCGGCACCAGATCGACGCGACCGAGTTGCCCTTCCTCGGCGACGTCGCCGACAAGCTGAGCGGCGGAAATGCCTACGACTCCGAGCTGTTCTTCGTCAGCACGCACGAGTTCCCCGACCTCACGTTCGGCGGCCCGGTCGACTCCGTGCGCGACCCTGAGACCCGGCTCGTCGTGCAGCTGCGGGCGTACGGCGACTTCTCTCTTCAGGTCGTCGACCCGGCCGCGCTCATCACGAAACTGACCGGCAGCGTTGATCTTGCCGATCCCTCGGCGGTCGTCGCCTGGGCTTCCGACCAGGTGCTCAAGGCGGTCAGAACCGTCGTCGTCGGGCACGTTGTCAACGACGCATGGCCCGTTCTTGGTCTCGCGAGCCGCACTCCCGACATCGAGGCCGGCACTGTTTTGGCTGCGAACCAGGCGCTGGCCACCTACGGCATCCGGGTGAACAGGCTCGGCAACGTCACCGTCAGCGTGTCTGACGAGGACGCCGAACAGCTCCGCACACTGGCTCGTGACACCGCCTACACCGCCATGACCGGCTCATTCGGCGCCTACGCGCAAGGTGAGGCACTCCTCGGAGCCGGTAAGGGGATGGCCAACGGCCAGGGTGGGGGCAACGAAGCCCTCGGCATCGCCTCGCTCGGTCTTGGTGCCGGTGTTCTCGGCGCATTCGCCGGCGCGCAGCAGTCTGCCGCTCCGGCCCCAGCTGCGGTACCAGCTGTGGCGGTCCCAGCAGCCGCGGCTGCACCTACTGCGACAGCGACCGCGGCACCGGTCGTCGCGCCCGCGTTCTGTGCGCACTGTGGGCACTCGCTCGCGGCCGGCGCACTGTTCTGCTCGGCTTGCGGCACCGCCGTCCCGTCTGCGCAGTGATGTTCGAAGGCGCGGGCAAGCCGTGAGCCTGTTCAAGTCGCGAGACAAGGAAGCTGCGCGACTGCAGTCGTTCGTGTTGGATCCCGCCGCGACGGGCGCACCCAGCACCATCGGCATCGCCGGTGACGTCGACGTCGCGGCCATCCAGCGGGTCGACGCGACCTTTGATCCCAAGCTCTTCCTTGCGGGTGCGACATCGCTTTTCACTCGACGTCCGAGCAGCCCTGAGCGCGGGCACTATCGATCCGGTCGCCGGTCGGCTCTCACCCGAACTCACTTCGATGTTCGGCAACCAGTTGCAATATGCCCTGAACTCGGGCCATCAGCTGTCGATGAGCTCGATCGACCAGGTGACGGCAACGTTGCGCGGCGTCGAGGCCGACAGTGCAGGCAACATCGTCTGCCTGGTCAAGTACGACGTGGTTGGGCGGATGGGCCTGGTCGCTCTTGGTGCCAGCGTGCCGCCGGCGACCCAGCTCGCAGCGATGCCGGAGCGCCCCTGGTTTGAGACCTGGCGCCTGACCCGGCCGGCTGGCCTGACGAGTCCCCCGCTGCCCGCGACCTGCCCGTCGTGTGGCGCCCCGGCGACGGGTGAGACCCACTGCGCCTACTGCCACACGCTGCTCGTCGACGCGACCGCGCAGTTCAAGGTCGAGCACATCGAGTGCATGGGCTAAGGCAGCCCGGTCAACCCCTCGCCGTCCGGCCGTATCGGGCTCGTTCCGGCTAGGATCGGGGCGTCGCGACTGGCGCATAGATGGTGGATCAACCACCGGGGAGCGATCGACGCGGACGCCGTGCGCCTGGGTGTCCACCGAGGAGACACCGTGTCTGATCACCTTGCTGCGCTGACCGCGACCGACCCTGAGGTCGCTGCACTCGTGCGCGCCGAAGAGACGCTGCAGTCTGAGAAAGTCCGGCTGATCGCGTCGGAGAACTACGTGTCGGAGGCGGTACTCGAAGCCACCGGCTCCGTGCTGACAAACAAGTACTCCGAGGGTTACCCCAGCAAGCGGTACTACGAGGGTCAACAGGTCATCGACCAGGTCGAGACACTCGCGATCAATCGCGCAAAGGCCGTGTTCGGCGTCGACCACGCCAACGTGCAGCCGTACTCCGGCTCCCCTGCCAATCTCGCGGTCTATCTCGCTCTGGCCAACGCCGGCGACACCGTCATGGGCATGGCACTGCCGATGGGCGGACACCTCACGCACGGTTGGTCGGTCTCCGCAACCGGCATCTGGTTTCGCGCCGTGCAGTATGGCGTTGGTCGCGAGAGCGGACTCGTCGACATGGACGAGGTTCGCGAGATTGCAGTTCGCGAGCGGCCGAAGATCATCTTTTGCGGCGGCACGGCGATCCCGCGCACGATCGACTTTCCGGCGTTCGGCGAGATCGCTCGCGAAGTCGACGCGGTGCTGGTCGCCGACATCGCACACATCGCGGGACTCATCGCCGGAGGTGCCCATCCGACTCCGGTGGGCTACGCGGGTGTCATCTCGACGACGACACACAAGACGCTGCGCGGCCCTCGCGGCGCGATGCTGATGTGCGACGAGCAATACGCCAAGGCCATCGACAAGGCAGTTTTTCCTGGCCTGCAAGGCGGTCCGCACAACCACACGACAGCCGCGATCGCGGTGGCCTTGCATGAGGCGCAGCAACCAGGCTTTCGCGACTACGCGGCGGCGATCGTCACCAATGCGAAAGCACTCGCGGAAGAGTTGTCGTCGCGTGGCTATGACTTGGTGTCTGGCGGCACGGACAACCACCTCATCCTGATCGACCTGACTCCTCAGGGCGTCGCGGGCAAGCCGGTCGCAAAGGCGCTCGACCGTGCGGGTCTCGTCGTCAACTACAACACCGTGCCCTACGACCCACGCAAGCCTTTCGACCCGTCGGGCATTCGCATCGGGACGCCCGCAGTGACTAGTCGGGGCATGGGTGTCGGCGAGATGCGCCAGATCGGCGCGTGGTTCGACGAGGTTGTCGCAGCCGTGGCGAAGAACGACGAGGACACCGTGAACGCCACGACCGACCGCGTCGAAGCCGAGGTGCGCGAGTTGACCGCCGACTTCCCCGCGCCCGGCCTCCGCGTCTAGCCCATTCCGCAACAACGACCGACAAGCACAACCTGTTGGGCTCAGTAGGCGTCTCATAGGCGACCGCAATAGAGGAGACCCGTGCTGACGTCATCCCGTAGGTATGTACGAGCCGCGACATTCGTGGCAGTTGCAGCGTTGGCAACCGCATGCAACTCGAGCTCCAAGCACGCGAGCACATCGACGTCGGCGCCCGTGGCGTCACCCTCTGCCACGAGCGCACCAGCGGGGACGTCGAGCAGTGCGGCGCAAGCATCGAGTGCCCCTGCGTCACCGGCGATCTCTAGTACAACCTCGGCTGCTCTATCGAGTGCTGCCGCTAGCACGGCGCCAGTTGCGCCGACACACGTCGTCGTCGAACTCGCCCGCTCACATCGAACCGGAACTGGTGGCGCGGGCACGATCGACACTGATCAGTTGGCGGTCGTTGGCCTGCCGAACGGCGGGGCCATCGCCGCCGCGCTGCAAGCTCCCGTCACGGCGGCACTTACCGACTACACAAAGAGTGTGGTGTCTCTGGAGCCATGCAAAGGGCCGGCCTGCGGGAGCGGCGACTTCCAGGCTGACTTCACCACGAGTCGCGCCGACACTGTGGTCGTGTCGGGCACGTGGACGATCTCGACGTTCCTCCCCGGTGGAGCGCATCCGACAACGCAACTCACTGCGGTGATCGTGGATGCGGCGACTGCCTCCAGCATCTCGCCGTCCGAGTTGTTCATCGGCTCATCCCTGAAGGCGCTCGCTGCGGCAACGGCAACCGCCACGACGGCAAAACTCGATGCGATCGGCTGCAGCGACGAGTTCACTGACGGCGTCGCACCAACGGCCGACAACTATGTCGGAACGGCCGTCGGGCGGTCAGGGCTGCTGATTGGCCTGTCGCAGGGGCAGGTCGCAGCAGAGGCCTGCGGCACGGTCGATCTCGCAGTCCCATGGACAGCGTTACAGTCGCAGCTCAGCAACGTCGGTGCTCGCCTGGCCGAGCCTGCGCCGGCCGTCTCCGTTGTCATCGGTGCCGGGTCGCCGAGCACTTCGACGACCGCACCACGCTGCGCGACGACGGCGTTGGATGTCGCACTCGGCGCAATTCAGCAGACCATCAACACGCAGTATCAAGTACCGATCGTCTTCACGAATGCGTCGACGCAACCGTGTTCGTTGCTCGGTTTCCCCGGCACCGAGTTCGGCGCTGCAGGCGCCCTTCCGGTCGACTTGGTCCGGACCTCTGCGAAGCCTGCTCGCGTCAACCTCGTCCCCGGAGGCCAGGCACACGCCGTCCTCACTTTTCTGACTGGCCCTGATCCAACGTGTGATGCCGGCGGCCCTTGGATACCGTCGACGCTCACAGTGACGCCGCCCGACAACACGACATCGGTACAGATCCCGTGGCCGGGCGGCAGCGTTGACGACTGTCAGACCGGCGCGACCCACCCCGGCAGCTTCATCGGTCCAGTGATCGCCGGCTAGCGCGCCCTCAGAACCACGAAGGGCCATGCGCCGTATAGGGCCGCTCCATAGATTGGATCTCGTCGTCCGTGAGGCGCAGGTCTAACGCCGCGACCGCTTCGGGTAGGTGGTGGGGCTTGGTCGCACCGACGATGGGCGCTGATACGGCAGGATTAGTCAGCACCCAGGCCAGGGCAACTTGCGCCATCGTGGCACCCTGCGCTGCCGCAACACGTTCGACGGCGTCGACTACGGGCTGATCCAACGGCGAGTCGAATGACTGCACAACGTGGTCGACCGACGATCGTTGAGATTGTTCTCCCCACGGACGCGCCAGCCGCCCTTTGCCCTGTGGCGAATAGGGCACAAGGCCGACGCCCATGTCGGCGCACATCGCCATCAACTCCGGCTCATCCTGTCGCCGCAGCAGGTTGTACTGGTTCTGCATCGACACGAATCTGGTCCAGCCGTGCAACCGTGCGGCTTGTTGCAGCTTCCCGAACTGCCAGGCGTACATCGACGACGCACCGATGTAGCGGACCTTGCCCGCTTTGACGATGTCGTGCAGCGCTTCCATGGTCTCCTCGACCGGAACGTCGGGGTCGAAGCGGTGGATCTGGTACAGGTCGATGTAGTCGGTCCCGAGCCGCGCGAGCGACGCGTCGACCTGCTCGAGGATCGCCTTGCGGGAGAGCCCCCGACCACCAGGGCCATCGTGCATCTTGCCGAACACCTTGGTCGCCAACACGATGCCTTCTCGCCGCGAGTACTGCCTGATTGCCCTGCCGACCAGGATCTCCGACGTGCCGTGTTGGTAGGAGTTCGCGGTGTCCCAGAACGTGATCCCCAGCTCGACAGCTTGCCGAAAGAACGGCTGCGCAGCATCTGCGTCGAGAGCCCACTTGTGCGCACCAGCAACCGTCGGGTCGCCATAACTCATGCATCCCAGCGCAAGGCGACTGACCTGCAGTCCTGTACCGCCCAGCCGCACATACTGCATCGGATGCCTAAAACATGGTGTTGCTGTTGGCTGACGTCGCCGGCACGTCCTGGATGACATCCCAGTGCTCGACGACCTTGCCGTTTTCCACGCGGAAGAAATCCGCGAGTGCTTGGCCCGGCTCACCGGGCTTGAGGATCAGATGTGCATGGGTCACAACCATGTCGCCCTCGGCGATCACCCGCTTGATGTCTAACTGCACGTCGGGATACTCACTGCGCAGCCAGTGCACGAAGCCGATGAATGCGTCCGGGCCGTCAGCAGCCGCGGGATTGTGCTGGACGTAACGGTCGCCGAAATGATCTGCCACGGCCTTCTCCGGATTGCCCCCGAACGCCGTCGTGTAGTAATCGACGACGACTCGCTTGTTCTCTTCGAGATCAGACATGACACTCCGCCAATCGCAGCCAGTACCGTCAACGGCTTCGACCCTACGTCAGGTCGGCCAGGGGACGAAAAGCGTCAGCAGTGCCCACGCGACCGGCGCCGCTAACAGCACCGAGTCGAAGCGATCCATGACACCACCGTGCCCTGGCAGCAGGTTGCCCATGTCCTTGATGCCGAGATCGCGTTTGATGAGCGACTCACTGAGATCGCCGATGGTCGCTGTCACCACAATGGCGAGACCGAACACAACGCCCTGCCACCACGTAGCGTGCAGGGTCAACGGAAACAGCAGCCCACCACACAATGCACACGCAGTCGCTGATCCACCGAAGCCCTCCCATGACTTCTTCGGACTCACGCTCGGAGCCATCGGGTGCTTGCCGAGAAATACCCCGACTGCGTAACCACCGGTGTCACTACAGACGACGGTCGCGACGAAGGCGGCGACACGGCGCGGACCATCGCCCGGCACGACCATCAACACCACGAAGCCGCCGAGCAACGCCACGTAGCACGCGACGAACATGCTGGCCGCGATACCGGCCAGCTTGTCGATGCCGTCGGTTACCGCACCCCATGCAACGGCAGCGACAACGAGCAAGAGGCTGGCGACAACGAGCTTCTCGGTGCCGCCTTTGTAGGTCGCCACCAAGACTGCTGCCGCCCCGACCGCGAGCGGGATCGCCGGCACTGCCACTGCTCGGCCGCGCAAGGCCCTGCTCAGTTCAAACACGGCCGCCATGATGATCACGACCGTAAAGACGACGAATATCCACTTCACGATGAACAGCGACGCGGCCGCGACACCGCCAAGCAGCACACCCATCGTGATCGCCGCGCGCAGATTACGGCCAGCCTTCGGGCCCGCAGCAGCAGGCGGATCGTCGACCAGCTCGGTGTTCACATCAGACCTCTAGCAGTTCGACTTCCTTGTGCCGCAGGACTTCGTCGATCGCCGCTACATAGCGGTGCGTCATTTCGTCGAGTTCCTTCTCCGCACGGTGGACGTCGTCCTCGCCGGCCTCGCCGCCCTTCTCGAGCTTGTCGAGCGCCTCCTTGGCGTGGCGGCGGATGTTGCGGATCGAGACCCTCGCGTCCTCTGCCTCGGTGCGCGCCAGTTTGATGTAGTCGCGCCGGCGTTCTTCGGTGAGCTGCGGGACGCTGACGCGGATCACGTTGCCGTCATCCGTCGGGTTCACACCGAGGTCAGAGTCGCGGATCGCCTTCTCAATCGCGCGCAGCGCGCTTTTGTCGTAGGGGCTGATGACGATCATGCGGGCGTCGGCGACGGTGAAGCCGGCGAGCTGGTTCAGCGGCGTGATCGTCCCGTAGTACTCCACGACGACGCGCGCGAACATCCCTGGGTGGGCGCGGCCGGTCCGGATCGCCGCGAAGCTGTCTTTGGCGACGCTCACGGCCTTGTCCATCTTCTCTTCGGCTTCGAAGAGGGTGTCGTCGATCACCTGAGCTCCTTGCTACAAAGGCACCATCTGGTCACATGCGCAAAGACCATGCCGGACGCCGATCAGCGGGCGCCGGTCACCATCGTTCCGATCTTCTCACCGTGCACGGCCCTGCGGATGTTGCCGTCCTCGAGCAGGTTGAAGACCAGGATCGGCATCGCGTTGTCGCGACACAGGCTGATGGCCGTCGCGTCCGCGAACTTCAGGTCGCGCGCCAGGACCTCGTCGTAGTCCAAGGTGTCGAATCTGACGGCGTCCGGGTTGGTCTTGGGGTCACTGTCGTAGACGCCGTCGACGCTCTTGGCCATCAACACGACCTGGGCGCCGATCTCCAGCGCACGTTGGGCTGCCGTCGTGTCGGTCGAGAAGAATGGCGCACCAAGCCCCGCGCCGAAGATGACGACGCGGCCCTTCTGCAGGTGCCGGATCGCACGGCGCGGGATGTACGGCTCGGCGACCTGCCCCATCGTGATAGCGGTCTGCACGCGCGTCTCGACGTGCTGCTTCTCGAGAAAGTCCTGCAGCGCGAGGCAGTTCATGACGGTACCGAGCATGCCCATGTAGTCGGAGCGGGCGCGGTCCATGCCGCGCACCGAAAGCTCGGCGCCACGAAAGAAGTTTCCGCCGCCGATGACGACCGCAACCTGAACGCCTTCGGCGACAACCACACCGATCTGCTGGGCGATCGAAAGGACGACATCGGGGTCGACGCCGAGCGTGCCGTCGCCCGCAAACGCCTCTCCAGACAACTTGAGCACGACCCGTTGATAACCCAGATACGGCTGGATGCCGTCGCCGCGCGCTACCACTCCGCCGAACTCGACCTCGTCAGGATTGGTCAACTCAGAGCCCCTCATCTGCGGTGAGCCGGCATCGATGGCGGGTGTTCGCCGCCATCGATCACCTGCGTTGGGTCGACGTCCGTCCTGCGTACTGCTCGGCAGTCTGCCTCAGGATTGCCCGACGCGAAACCTCACGAACCGCACTGCCTGAACGCCCGCCTCGTCGAGAACCTGCTTGACCGACTTCTTGCTGTCCTTGGCAAACGCCTGCTCGATCAGCACGGCGTCCTTGTAGAAGCCGCTCACCCGACCCTCGACGATCTTGGGGAGCGCAGCCTCAGGCTTGCCCTCTTCACGGGCAGTCGCCTCGGCAATGCGGCGCTCGTTCTCGACGACGTCCGCCGGGATCTCGTCACGGTTCAGGTACGACGGCGAGAAGGCCGCGATGTGCTGAGCGACGTCCTTGCCGACCTCGGGGTGCTCGCTGTCGAGTTCAATCAGGACGCCGAGTTGTGGCGGCAGGTCGGGACTCGTCTTGTGCAGGTAGCTCACGACGTGGCCGCCGCCGGTGAACTTCGCAACCCGGCCGAGCTCGATCTTCTCGCCGAGCGCCGCGCTGTTCTCGTCGATCAGCTCGCTGACCTTGCGACCGTCGACCACGACGTCGAGCAGGCCGGCCGGGTCGGTGGCGTCCGAGTCGACGAACGCCTTCACGAGTGCGGCGCCAAGCTGCTGGAACCGGTCACCCTTGGCGACGAAGTCGGTCTCGCACTTGAGCTCGATGATCACGCCCGAATTGCCGCTTGCCTGTGCGGCGATGAGACCGTTCTGGGTGGTGCGTTCGGCTCGCTTGCCGACGTCCTTTGCACCCTTGATGCGCAGCAACTCGACGGCCTTGTCGAAGTCGCCGTCGGTCTCGTCGAGAGCCTTCTTGCAGTCCATCATGCCGGCGGCGGTGAGCTCACGAAGCCGCTTGACGTCGGCCGTGGTGTAGTTCGCCATGATCGCTTTAACGTCCTTCAGGTCGGTGTATCGCTAGTAGTGGTTCAGTCTTAGGCGTCGGCCGCGGGTGCGGCAGCTTCATCTGCAGCAGGGGCCGCGGTGGCTGCCGGGGGTGCCGCTTCTGCCGTTGTCGCCGCTGCCGGCGCCGCTGCTGCGGGTGCCGCGTCTGCCGGTGCGGTGTCCGCCGCTGCCTCGGTGGTGGCAGGAGCCTCGGTGCCGGCGGCCGCTTCCGCAGCAGCGTCGGCCGCGGCGGTGTTACGGACCAGGAGCTCGCGCTCCCAGTCGGCGAGCGGTTCGCCACCACCGAGTTCACTGCCAGCGTCGACGTCCGGCTTGGCGTCCCCGACCCGTGCGGCCACGCGTGCCATCAAACCTTCGGCAACCGCGTCGGCGACCACTCTGGTGAGCAGTGCGACCGAACGGATCGCGTCGTCATTGCCGGGGATCTTGTAGTCGACTTCGTCAGGGTCACAGTTGGTGTCGAGGATCGCGACGACCGGGATGCCCAGCTTGCGGGCCTCGCCGACGGCGATGTGCTCCTTCTTGGTGTCGACGATCCAGACCGCGCTCGGCACGCGCGACATCTCGCGGATGCCGCCCAGGGTCTTGAGCAGCTTGTCCTTCTCGCGCTGCAGGACCAGTGCTTCCTTCTTGGTGCGCTGGCCGTAGCTCGCGCCGCCCTGCTCGAGGATCTCAAGTTCCTTGAGCCGCTGAAGACGCTTGAAGACTGTCTGGAAGTTGGTCAGCATGCCGCCGAGCCAGCGCTGGTTGACGTAGGGCATGCCCACCCGGGTGGCCTGCTCGGCCACGGCCTCCTGCGCCTGCTTCTTGGTGCCGACGAACAACACCGAGCCGCCGTGCGCCACGGTGTCCTTGACGAACTCGTACGCGCGGTCGATGTAGGTCAGCGACTGCTGAAGGTCGATGATGTAGATGCCGTTGCGCTCGGTGAAGATGAATCGCTTCATCTTCGGGTTCCAGCGCCGGGTCTGATGCCCGAAATGGACGCCGCTCGCGAGCAGCTCTTTCATGGTGACGACGGCCATGGCCGCGTACTCCTTCTGACACCCCACATCGCGCAGTCGCGGATGTCGCCGGGCGTCGATCCTCGGTTCTTCGCGGACGCCGGTCGGCGGCCACGCCTGACGCCCTGGTCGCCGTGACACCTCGATCGGAGATCGAAGGCACCGAGTGGCGGCCGACCCTGCCCGTCGTGAAGCAGCGGGGCCGGTGGTTAGGACGTGCGATGTAAGTCAGGCGAGCCTGACCTCGATGAGCAGTCTACGCGAGCGTCGCGGAGCGTGACCAATCCGTCGTCCACAGGCGTGCAGATGCGTCCACTGATCGCCGCGTGGAAAGCCACCAACCATTGCCGACGAGCACGATCGGGACATGACGAAGTGGATCGTTTCCTGGCTGACCCTGGGCACCGCGCTGCTAGGCGTCCGCTCTGGCGTGACAGCAGCCGCCCAACCGCCCGGAGCCAGCGCTGCGCTCCGGCCGCCGTTACCGGCGCCCCTTAAGGTCCTCCGGTCATTCGACCCGCCGCTGCACCCTTGGGCCGCTGGCAACCGTGGCGTCGACCTGGTCGCCCACGTCAGTGAGCAGGTGCACTCCGCGACCGCTGGCTTGGTGATCTACGCCGGGTTGCTCGCGGGTCGCGGCGTGATCTCGATACGCGACGGCAGCCTGCGCACCACCTACGAGCCGGTCGATCCCGTCGTCCGCGCAGGCGACAGCGTGGTGGCCGGTCAAGTCATCGGATACGTGTCTGCCGCAGCCGACGCCTGCGGGCCACCCGGAAGCTGCCTGCATTGGGGCGCGCTGGAGTCAGATCGCTACGTCGATCCGATGGGTTTGCTACCCGCGCCACGAGTCAGGCTGTTGCCGATTTGGAGAGGTTAGGCAGGAGGGCCCGGCAAAGGTGCAGCTGGCCGGGCTCCAGCTAGGCGGATTGCTCGGCGAGCTTGGCGCGCAGCTGGAGAACGGCCTTCGTGTGCATCTGACAGATGCGGCTCTCCGTGACGCCGAGCACCTGGCCGATCTCAGCCAGCGTCAGGCCCTCGTAGTAGTACAAGGTCACGACGATCTTCTCGCGCTCTGGCAACGTGTTGATTGCCCGCGACAGCAGGTACTTGGTCTCCTCGGTCTCGAAGACCTCGACCGGGTCTTCGGCACGGGTGTCTTCGAGGGTGTCAACCAGTGACAGCTTGTCGCCGCGCTCGCCGCCCACGTTCAGCAACTCGTCGAGCGCGATGACGTTGACGAACGAGACCTGGCTGAAGATCGTGTGCAGCTCGTCGAGGCTGATCCCGAGCTCGCCGGCGACCTCCGACTCCGTCGGGGTGCGGTGCAGTTTCGCTTCGAGCGCCGCGTAGGCCTTCTCGACCTCTCGGGCCTTGTAGCGGACCGACCGCGGGATCCAGTCGATCGCGCGCAACTCGTCGATGATCGCGCCCTTGATGCGGCTGATCGCGTAGGTCTCGAACTTGATGGCCCGCTCGAGGTCGAACTTCTCGATCGCGTCGATGAGCCCGAAGATGCCATAGGAGACGAGGTCGGCCTGCTCGATGTTGGGCGGCAACCCAACGCCAACCCGGCCGGCGACGTACTTGACCAGCGGTGAGTAGTGCAGGATCAGCCGCTCACGGAGCCGGCTCTCACCGCTCGCCTTGAACTCGATCCACAACTCGCGCAGGGCCGCCTCGGCGTTCAGCTTGGCGACTGCGGGATCTTCTTCGGGTGCTGCCGGGGCTAGCACGCCCGAGCGCTCAGGCTCTGGGGTGCGCGCGGTCATAAGTAGCCCTCAGTCGCTCGACGGAAACGTGCGTATAGACCTGTGTTGTTGCGAGCGTAGCGTGACCAAGTATCTCCTGAACGGTTCTTAGGTCAGCGCCACCCTCAAGAAGATGGGTGGCCGCGCTGTGTCGAAGTCCGTGCGGGCCGATGTCCGGTGCGTCCGGAACCAACGCGATCCGGGCGTGCACCATTCGACGAACGGCGCGCTGATCGAGGCGACGGCCACGGGCGCCGAGGAAGAGCGCAGGCCCGCTGTCGGCTGTCACCAGGGCCGGTCGGCCGGCCCGATGCCATCGCTCAACTGCCTTGACGGCCGGGACGCCGAGGGGCACGGTCCGCTGCTTGTTGCCCTTGCCGAGCACCCGGACGACATGGCGCGCCTGGTCGATGTCGTCGACGTCTAGTCCCACCAGCTCACCCACCCGAATGCCCGTGGCGTAGAGAAGTTCGAGTACCGCATCGTCACGCAATTGCTCGGGGTTAACTTCGTCCGAGGCGTCAGCAGGGGTATCAAGTAGGGCTACTGCTTGGGCCTGCGACAGCACACCTGGCAAGAGCCGCTGAGCCTTCGGGGTGGCCAGGATCAAGCCGGGGTCTGGTGTCAGCCAGCCGCGTCGCGCGCAGAACGCGGTAAAAACTCGGGCGGAGGCCGCGTGCCTGGCGATCGTCGTTCTCGCCTTGCCGGTGGTGGTCAGCTTGGCCAGCCAGCTGCGCAAGACCCCGATGTCGAGATCGCCCACGAGTGATCTGCCCATCCGGTCCGCATGGTCTAGCAAACTCCCGATGTCGGCGGTATATGCCCGGATCGTGTGTTCGGACAGTCCGCGCTCCAGCCGGAGGTGCCGCACGAAGGCCGCCAGAACGTCAGGCGCATCAGGCGCGTCAGGTGGCTCGGGACCGAGGGCGAGCGCGGCATGTTCGTCGATCCCCACCTGCACGCCCATCTCTGCACCGTCGCTGGCCACAGCCGCCGGGTCAAGCACCGACAACCGGACGCGCCGAAGGTGGCGGCCGAACCCTCGTACCGACGGCGAACGACTGGGCGGGTGAAGACCGCGGGTGAAGGACTAGGTGTCGCGCCGCAGCCGCCAGCCGGCGTCGACCCGTTCGACGAAACCGCGGGCGGCCAAGCCGCCAAGACACCGCAGGACCTGCTGAGGCGCAATCCCCGCAGTCACGGCAATGCTCGCGGGGCCAACTGCCCGTCGCACGGGCACCGACTCGAGCACCCGCCTCGACACGTCATCGAGGTCGTCGCGCGGGTCGACCGGCATCATCAACTGCGGAGCGAGATCTGAGCCCATCCGCCCCACGAGGTCGATCACGTCGGCGACACTCGTGACGCACACGACGTCGGGCTCGCGCAACAGCTGGTTGGTGCCCTTTGACATTGTCGAAGTGATGGGCCCGGGCACCGCCATGATGTGCCGGTCGAGTTCACGGGCTCTGTTCGCGGTGCTCAGAGCGCCGCTACGGATCGCTGCTTCGACGACGACGGTGCCGAGCGTCAGCGCAGCGATGACGCGGTTGCGGACCAGGAACCGATAGCGCATCGGAGCGCACCCCGGTGGCCACTCGCTGACCACGAGCCCGGTCTGCGCGATCCTGTCGATCAGTGCCGCGTGCGCGCGCGGATACGCAACATCAACGCCGCAGGCGAGTACTGCCACGGTCGGTCCGTCGCCCGCGAGAGCGCCACGATGTGCGGCGCCGTCGATACCGAACGCGCCGCCCGAGACCACAGTCCAGTTCCGCTCGGCGAGGCCGATGCCGAACTCGCTCGCCACGTAGTCGCCATACGCGGTTGACGCTCGAGCACCCACAACGGCCACTGACCGCTGGCACGCGACCCGAAGATCGAGCGGTCCGCGGACCCAAAGCCCGAGCGGCACGCTGGCATCGCGACGCCCTAGCCGCACGAGGTCATTGACCTGATCAGGCCACTCTTCGTCGCCCGGGATGACAAAGCGCGCGCCGACCGACGCACCGGCGAAGAGATCGCGATCTGGACGGGCGACATCGAGGCGAGCGCGCAGGTTCACCAGCCCTCGGTGGGTCAGCGTGCCTGCGCGCAGTCGCTGCACCGTCGCGACCGCGCCGAGGTCGTCGATGGCCTTCGCCAACGCGATATCACCGGGCTCGCCAATGCGACCGAGGAGCAGCCGAGCGATGCGGTCATCGTGGTTGCCCGACTGCGCCGAGATGTTCGCAGCGGCCTGCTGCACCGGCTCGTCAGTCATGCGGCCACACCCGTACGCAGGTACAGCGCCTCGTCGATGTCGTCGGCAGTGGGTCGGGTGCGGTCAGCAAGGTCGGCGAGCGTCCACGCGACCCGTAGCACGCGGTCCAGGCCGCGCGCGGACAACCGGCCAGCATCGAGTGCGCGTTCAGCAGCAGCCAGCGCGGTGCGGGCGGGTGCCCACCTGTCGCGCAATTCACGGCCGGGCACGTCGCTGTTCGTTCGCCACGGACTACCGGCTAGACGTTCGGTGGCTCTCGATCTCGCGACCAGAACCCGCGCCGCGACAGTCGAGCTTTGTTCGACGTACGCGCGGTCGGCCATCAACTCGGTACGGCTGACCGGATCCATTCGCACCTGAAGATCGACGCGGTCAAGCAGCGGACCAGACAGCCGGTTGAGATATCGCCGTCGGATCAACGATGTGCACGTACATGAGCCCGTCGACGCGCTCGAGGTCGAGCAGCCGCACGGGTTGGCCGCGAGCACCAGCAGGAAACGTGCCGGATAGCGCGCGATGCCTCCAGATCGGGCGATTGTTACGTGTCCGGATTCGAGCGGCTGGCGCAAGGCATCGAGCACGCCGGACGCGAACTCGGGTGCCTCGTCCAAAAAGAGCACCCCGTGGTGCGCCAACGAAGCAACACCGGGACGTGCCATCCCGCTGCCACCTCCGACGAGCGCGGCGACCGACGTCGTATGGTGCGGATCGCGAAACGGGGGTCGCGTCACCAGCGGGCAGTCCGCCGGCAGCACGCCCGCGATCGAGTGCACAGCAGTGACCTCGAGCGCCGCCGCCCGATCGAGTTCCGGCAACAGACCTGGCAAGCGAGCAGCAAGCATCGTCTTGCCGGTGCCCGGGTCACCGAGCAGCAGCGCGTGATGGCCGCCAGCGGCGGCGACCTCCACGGCTCGCCGGCCCGATGGTTGACCGAGAACGTCGGACAGATCCAGCTCAACGTCGAAGTGCTCGCGAGCCGGCGATGCCGCGTCGCGCGATGCCACCTCGACGGCTGGCTCATCGAGAAATGCCTCAGGTCGCTGCCCGCTGCGCAGCGCAGCGACGAGTTCGCGCAACGACGCGACCGGCCAGACGTCGAGGCCAGGCACCAATGCCGCCTCTGCCGCGTTGGCGACAGGCACCACGACACGGGTAAATCCAGCCGCCGAAGCCGCCATCGCTGCCGGCAACACCCCACGAATCGGGCGCACCCGACCGTCAAGACCGAGTTCTCCGAAGAACACCACCCGCTCCAATGCCTGCGTTGGCAACCCGCCGGCCGCCGACAACACGGCAACAGCCATGGATATGTCGAACCCGCTGCCATGCTTGGGCAACGTGGCCGGCGACAACCCCAGCGTGATGCGGCGTTGCGGCCAGGGCTCGCCTGAGTTGAGCACCGCGGCGCGCACCCGGTCGCGAGACTCCGACAGCGCGGCGTCGGGCAAGCCGATGATCGTCAGGCCCGGAAGCCCGGGTGCGAGATCGGCTTCGACCTCCACCACCGTTCCCTGCACGCCAGCAAGGGCGACCGACCACGCACGCGCGAGCGCCATCAGAAACCAGCCATTAGAACGCGCCGCGCAGGTGCTCGACCGACGTGGCACCGGCGAGCGGCCGCAACACCGACACCACGTCGAACCGCACCTCGGTGTAGCGAGCGAACTCGGCCGCGACCGCCGGCACCCCGTCAGTGCGTTGGTCGTCGAGCCAGCGCAACGCGAGTCGGCGCAGCCGGGCAGCTTTCGCAGGCGTGACCGCATCGAGAGGCGTGCCGAATCCAACTCCGCGTCGCGTCTTGACCTCGCACATCACCAGGACGTCCCCCTCGAGCGCGATGATGTCGACTTCGCCGTCCCGACAACGCCAGTTGCGCTCCACGATCGTCAGACCTGCGGCAACCAAATGCGCTGCGGCAACCTCCTCGCCGTAGCGACCAAGCCCGCCACGATCACTGGCACGTGCCTTCGTACGCGCGACGTCCGAACTGCGAACCACGCACACCACCTCCAGTGCGAACTCTGGTGGTGAGCGCACGCCAGCGGAGACCCGGCGAACACGAATGTGCGTAGCCAGATCAGCAAGACATGTTGTGGACGACGCACAAAAGCGTCAGCAACCCGGTCCTAAGACTCGGGAACCTGCAGATCGCTTTTCGCGAGCTCTTCGACGTTGACGTCTTTGAACGTGACGACCTTGACGTTCTTCACGAACCGCGCCGGTCGGTACATGTCCCACACCCAAGCGTCGGACATGCTCACCTCGAAGAACACCTCACCGCCTGCGTTACGCACGTCGAGCACGTATTCGTTGGTGAGATAGAACCGGCGCTCAGTTTCGATGACGTACTTGAAGAGACCGACGACGTCGCGGTACTCCCGATAGAGCTGAAGCTCCATATCGGTCTCGTAGTTCTCGAGGTCTTCCGCGCTCATCGAAGCTCCGCAACCGCGGTCGCGCCTGACAGATCCAGTTCCACTGCATCATTGTCGCCCAGATCGACCAAGCGCGGCGCCCCGCGGCCACAATCGGCGTCAACGCGCCTGACGTTGATGAATGACCGCCGGTGCTCAGCACATGGTCCGTGCTCGGCGAGCGCCTCCTGGTGCTCTGGCGTGATGTAGCCCTTGTGGTCGGCGAAGCCGTACACCGGGAAGACGTCGTGCATCGCCACCATGAGCCGGTCTCGCGTCACCTTGGCAATCACCGAGGCCGCAGCGATACAGGCGGCGACTCGATCGCCCTTCCAGACACCCAGGCCCCGAGCTCCGAAGCCTGCGACGGCGAAACCGTCTGTCAGGACATAAGCCGGGCGGACGCCGAGGGCGGCCACCGCGCGGCGCATTCCCTCGATGTTGGCCTTGTGCAGACCGATGCGGTCGACGTCTGGAGCAGGGATCACGACCGCGGTCCAGGCCAGCGCCCTCGCAACAACCTGGGCGTAAACCCGTTCACGGGCAGCGGGGGTCAGCAGCTTGGAGTCGGCGAGACCAGGCACTTGGCCGCGGCGCTCGTTCGAGAGGATCACCGCGCCCACGACGAGCGGGCCGGCACATGCCCCACGACCTGCCTCGTCAGCGCCCGCGACCGGCACGAGGCCCGCTTTGGCGAGGCTGCGCTCGAAGGCGTACAGGTTCCCCATCGCAGGAACCTTACGTCGTGTCGGAGGCCAAATCGCTATCTGGGCTCGATCTCTGCGGGCGCGGTTGCTGCTGTCGCCAACGCCGGCGCTGCCGCCGACGGCGCCGCAGCCGAATCGCACCGAGCGGTAGAACCGCCGCCAAGCCGATGGCTGAGGGCAGCGCGGACGCCGTCATGTTCGACACCGAAGACGCGTTCGTGCTGGACAACGCGCCGTAGGACGCCGGGATCTCGAGGCGGTGCAGCCGAGAGAACGGCCATACGATCACGAACGCCCGCCCGATGACCTTGTTGATCGGGATCGTCCCGCCCCCAGGCAAGCCCGTGTGCGAACGCGAGTCTGCTGAGTCGTTGCGATGGTCGCCTTCGACCCACAGCCGGCCCGGCGGCACCACGATGTCGAAAGGCAGGGTGCGGTTGTCGCTGCCCGGATACAGATAGTGCTCCGTAAGGGCCTTGCCGTTGACGGTGATCTGGCCCTGCTCGTTACAGCAGACGACGTGGTCGCCCGGAACCCCGATAACGCGCTTGATGAAGTCCTGCTCGCCGGACGGCGCAAAGCCGAGGTAGCTGCCGACCTTGCTGAACCCGCGCAAGACCGGGTTGCTGGGCTGCGTGACGCTGCCTTCCGGCGTCCATGAGTCGACGCCGCTGAAGACGACGACCTGGCCTCGCTGGACGTGGCCGACCTTGTAGGACAACCGGTTGACGACCACCCGGTCGCCCTTGAGCAGGGTGTTCTCCATTGATCCCGAGGGAATGAAGAACGCCTGGAACAAGAAGCTATGGACGCCGACAGCGATCGCGGCCGCGATGACCAGCAAGACCACCGCTTCGACCCAAAATGGCCGCGGTGGCTTGGCAGGCTTGACGCTCTGTGCGGCGACCGTCTCCGGAGCTTCAGGGTCCGCGGCGCCGCTTAGTCCGACTACGCCAGCCGACCCGGGTGCGCCAAGAGTGTCGTCCACACCCGCAATGTCGGCCGCTGCGACGTTGCTCTTAACTGCTTTGGGCGGCTTCGGGGCCTTCGGCGGCTTGAGTGCTTTGGCGGCCTTCGGCGGCTTGGGTGCCTTGCCGCGCTTCGGCTTGCGGTGCGCACCAGGTGGCCTGGGTGACATCGCCGGCGGTATCGGAGACCCGATCGACTGTTCAGAAGCGCTGGGGTCGAATCCGACCGACTCGTCGACCACAGGATCGGGAGGTTGTGAGGTCGCTGGCGTCGCGGAGGTCAGCGCGCCGGGGTGGTGTCGCGCTTCTCGCGGATCTTGGCCTTCTTGCCCCGAAGCTCGCGCAGGTAGTACAGCTTCGCCCGGCGAACATCGCCGCGAGTGACGACCTCGATCTTGTCGAGCACCGGTGTGTGTACCGGGAAGGTGCGCTCGACGCCGACGCCGAAGCTGACCTTGCGGACCGTGAACGTCTCGCGCACGCCGTTGCCCTGACGACGGATCACGACGCCCTGGAAAACCTGGACACGCGACCGGGTGCCTTCAACGACTCGGACGTGCACCTTCAAGGTGTCGCCGGGCCGGAAGTCGGGGACGTCCGAGCGCAACGAGGCGGCGTCGAGCGAGTCCAAGGTGTGCATGGCGGTGTCGTCCTGCCTGATGGGGGCCGGTCAGTGGTGTGCGTGCCCGGCCGGGGCGTCAATGATCAAGACGAGCCAGCCTCGGGCAACCGCCCTAGTCTGCCACAGGTCGCGGATGCGACCGAATCGTCTCCTCGATCACCGCGGCGTCCCGGTCGGAGACCAGGTCTGGGTCGAGCGCGGCGAGCAGATCGGGTCGCCGCTGCGCCGTCCGGGCGAGTGCCTGGTCACGCCGCCAGCGGGCGATCTCGGCGTGGTTGCCGGACGTGAGAACGTCCGGCACATCGAGGCCGCGCCAGCTGGGTGGCTTCGTGTACGCCGGACCTTCGAGGAGCCCAGCGACGTGCGACTCGTCGACCAATGACTCGGCGTTGCCAACCACCCCTGGCAAGAGCCGAACAACGGCTTCCAGGACGACGAGGGCGGCCGCCTCTCCCCCGCCCAAGACGTAGTCGCCGATGGAAAGCTCGTCGACCCGCATCCGTTGCCGCGCGTCGTCGACCACTCGGTAGTCGATGCCCTCATACCGCCCGCATGCAAAGGCCAGCCATGGTTCCTGCGCGTACGCCTCCGCGCGTGCCTGCGTGAACGGCGCCCCCGCCGGGGTCGGCACGATCAACAACGGCAACACATCGGCGTCCGCTGTGATCGCGTCTAAGCACGAGCCCCAAGGCTCTGGGCGCATGACCATGCCAGGGCCGCCGCCATAAGGCGTGTCGTCGACGCTGCGATGGACGCCGCCCGCGAAGTCTCGAAGGTCGTGCACCCGGACGTCGAGCAGCCCACGCTCGCGCGCCTTGCCAACGAGCGACAGCCTGAGGGGCGAAAGGTAGTCAGGAAAGATCGTGACGATATCGACGCGCATCGCGTCAGTCCGCGTCGATCGCGTCGGGATCGAGCAGGCCTGGAAGCGGCTCGACGACCAAGGTGCCCGCGTCGAGGTCGACGACCGGGACGAGTTCGGCGACGAAGGGCACCAGAACCTCGACTCCGTCGACGCGCGAGATCGCGAGAACGTCCTGCGCCGGAAGGTGCAGCACCTCGGTGACCGTCCCGACCTCAACGCCTGCCGGCGTCAGCGCGCGCAACCCCACGAGGTGATGGTCGTAGTACTCGTCCGGCTCGGCGGCTCGGTCGGCTTCATCGACGTCGATGACCAGCACGGTGCCGCGCAGCGCTTCTGCGGCCGTGCGGTCATCAGTGCCGGCGAACCGCACGAGCAGGCGCCCCGAATGCCAGCGCGAACCGACAATCGTCAACGGCCCGCGCTCTGGTGGATCGGTTGCGACGACGTTGCCAACCGCAAAGCGCCCGTCGGGGTCGTCGGTGCGAACCTCGACACCGACCTGGCCCTGGATCCCGTGCGCCCGGCCGATGCGTCCGATGACGAGTTGCATGGTGCTCCCGCCGCGATCTCAGCCGGAGTTCACGGCGAGGCGGCCGATGGTTAGCGGCCGCCGTCGACGTCGACGAGGTCGACGCGGACCGACGTGCCGCCGAGCGCGGACATCACGGTGCGCAGCGCCCTGGCGGTACGACCCATCCGGCCGATGACCTTGCCCAGGTCCTCAGGGTGAACGCGCACCTCAAGCACCTTGCCGCGGCGTTGTTCGCGAGCGCGCACCTCGACGTCGTCGGGGTGTTGCACGATCCCCTTGACCAGGTGTTCCAGCGCCTCTTCGAGAACCTCGGTGTCAGCGGTCGGCACGATCAGCTCTCGACAGCGTCGGCGGCGGGGGCTTCGGCGTCGGCCGCAGCTACCTCAGTCGTCTCGGGTGCCGAGGCGTCGGAGACTTCGTCGGCAAGCGATGCAGCGGCGCGAGGGGACTCCTCGCCGCCACTCTGGACCGCCGTGATGGCCTCGATGCCGCCGTCCGCTTCCTCGGCCTCAACCGCAACTGCGGCCGCATCCGACGACTCGGGTGAACTCGGGTCGGGAGTCTTCTTCGCCGGTGCCCGCCGCGACTTCGGAGTCGTGGCGTCTGCGCTCGGCTCGGTGCCGGCGCCTTCCTTGGCGGCCACTTCGAACGCGACACGCTTGTCCGCCTTGGGCTTCGCGACCAGCATCGGCGGCGGGGCGGGCAGGCCCTTGAACTTCTGCCAGTCGCCACTGACCTTGAGGATCGCGGTTACTGCCTCGGTCGGCTGCGCGCCGACGCTAAGCCAGTACGCGGCGCGGTCGGCCTTCACCTCGATGAAGGACGGGTCCTCCTTCGGGTGGTACTTGCCGATCTCCTCGATCGCCCGCCCGTCGCGCTTGGTGCGCGAGTCGGCGACGACGATCCGGTAGTAAGGCGCGCGCATCTTGCCCAGGCGCATGAGCTTGATCTTGACTGCCACGGGACTCGGGTACTCCAGCTCTGCTGTGACTTCGGTGAGTCGTCGGTCGACATGGTGGGGACCCGGTCGCGACGTCTCGGGACACGATCGGCGAAGGGTAGAGGGCCCGCACCGTTCGGTGTTCGACCGGCCATTCTGCCAGACCGAACGCCAGAGACGCACATCGGCGAACTTCCGGCGCCCCCGTCCGTCACCGACGGCGTCCCGCGTTCCCCTTTACGAACCGGCTGGTGGGCAACCCTCGCACGCGAGACCGTGTCCTTAGGGGCATGACCGCCGCGGCGACAGGAGCGAGCCAGTGAATCGCGCCGACGAAGACGACTTCAGGTCGTTTGTCGCCGCGCGGTCGCCCTCCCTGCTGTGGTTCGCCCACCTGCTGACCGGCGATCGCCACGCGGCCGAAGACATCGTCCAGACGGCGCTCGCCAAGACGGCCGCGGGCTGGTCGCGGGTGCGGCGCAAGGAGAACCCGGAGGGTTACGTCCGCCGGGCCATCGTGAACACGCACCTGAACGCGATGCGGCGCCGACCCTGGCGCGAACAACCGCGCGAGCACATCCCCGAGGCCGTCGACTCGCGCCGCCGTGAGCACGAACTCGACGACCGCGACGCCATGTGGCATGCGCTCGCCGGATTGCCCCCGCGGCAGCGCGCAGTGTTGGTGCTGCGCTACTACGAGGACCTTTCTGAGTCCGACATCGCCGACGTGCTCGGCTGCAGTCGAGGCACCGTCAAGAGCCAGGCCGCCAAAGGGCTCCTCCATCTGAGGCGGATCGTTGCGAGAGAGGACGCGTCAACATGACGGACGTCGAGCAGTTGCTGCGGGAGACGTTGGCTGATCCACGTCACCGACTTGACCCTGGTCCCGGGATGTACGACACCGTGCGCGACCGTGCGCGTCAACGACAGCGGCGCGTGGTGCAGGTCGCCAGCGCGTTCACCGCGGTCGTCGTTATTGCCGCCGTTGCTACCGCGATCGGCGTCAACGCAGGGCATCGCGGCGGCGCGCAGGTCGCGGCGCCGTCGATCACACCCTCGCCGCAAACAGGCCAGGCGACGTCGGTCGATCTTGGGAAGGGCAGCACGAGTGCGATGGCCGTCACGTCATCAGAAGTCTTCGTTGCACGCCAGCAACCCAATGAACTCCTGCAGGTATCGACCTCGGGTCTTTCGGTCACCAAACGGGTTGCGACACCGGACGCAGTTGACGACCTGGCCGTCGACGCGGCGGCGGGGCGGGTATGGACGTGGTCGACCGGGCAAGCCTTCGTCGACAACTCGGGCAAATCGACAGGCAGCGATTCGACGAGCATCCACGCGTACTCCACCTCAAGTTTCGCTATTGACGGTGCCATCACGCTTGCGACGTACACCTTCGATGCGGCCGCACTGGACGGTCAGCTCTGGCTCGCGACGAACGACGGCCTCTATGTCGTGACGACCGCCGCAAACGGTTTTACGGCCACGAAGGTGATCAACGGCATGGTGTTCTCCGTCGCCGTCGACGCAGTACGACACCGAGTGCTCTACGGCGCGGAGGTCAGTGCACCGATGGGCGGCGCGAACTCGCTGGGCAGCGTCGCCGTCCACGAGATCGATGCATTCACGCACGCGGTGATCGGCGTCGGGAGCGCACTTCCGATCGGCAAGGAGTCGATCGCGATTGTCGGTGACCAGATCTGGGTCGGCGGCTACGGCTCAGACTCCACGCCCAGGTTGTTCCACCTCGATGGTGCGTCGCTGCAATCCATTCCGACCACCGGGCAAGACGCGCTCGCCCTCGGCCCAGGGGCGATTGTCTGGCCGGGCGCATCGGTGGTGTGGGTGCGATCCGGTGGCAGCGAGGGCCTCGCCTGCATCGACCCGCAGTCAGGCGCGCTGCTTGAACAATGGGATGCAGTCCAGGGTCCGGTGTTCTCGGTGCGAGGGCACGCCTTCGCGGCTAGCGACGGCTCGCTCGACCAACTGAGTCTGACGGGCGACTGCACCGGCTGAACCGGTTCGGACTAAGGCGACACCGGGACGACGAGGGCGATCGTGGCAGCAACCCGATCCGCCACTTGCAACAGCGGTGCCGCGCCGACCTGCTCAAGGAGCGGGCGCGCACCAGCAAGCGCGTCAGCCGCGCCGCGCATGTCGCCGTCGTCCGCGAGCCGAGTCGCGAGCTCGACGCGTACCCGTGCTGCCGGATACGCCGCGCCCATCGCGCTGAAGACCTCGGCCGCCGCACGTAACCCCGGGACCGGATTGGGCGACAGGTGCGCACGAGCACGCAGCAGATTCCCGTGCAGCAATCGGTAGCGCTGGCCCAGGGGAACCTGTTCGAGCGACGCCGTGAGCTGAGCTAATCGCTCGGCATCACGGGCCTCGAGCAGCAGATCGACGGCGAGACCGTAAGCGAGCGCCAGGTCTTCACCCGTGTTTCCTAACGCCGACATTCGCTCGACGGCGCCGACTGCTAGCTCAGCGGCACGTGGGCGATCTCCCGCGAAATATGCCTCGATGGCGTCGCGCATGAGCAGCCAGCCCGCCACAACGGGATCGATGGAGTCGCGGGCCTCCTCGACTGACGCACCTATCAGGGTGGGGTCGCCGCGCCCATATGCGTACATCGCCGAACCCGTGCTCAGGTAGGTCTCCCAGTCGAGCCGGTCGGTGCGTCCATCGCCCGCGTGGCGCTGCAGGATCTCCACTGCTTCGTCCCAACGCCCGGCCTCGAGGTACGCGATCAGGAGGTGCGCGCGTGCAGCCACACGGGTACCGATCAGTCCGAGATCCTCGCTGCCCTGCAACGCGGTGCTGCCAATTCGAATGGTCGCGACAACATCCTCGGGCCCGAGCAACGCAGCTTCGTTGATCATCCGAAGCACACTGCGCGGGTTGCGGCCGTCAGCGTGGCCGGCCGCGCCGCGATGGATCAGCATCGAAAAGCGCCGGTAACCAGCCACGCCGGCCCACGCCGCAACGCCCTCCATGAACGCGTCGAACTGGTTCTGATCGCCGTAGCGCTCGATCTCCGGCAACGCTTGCAGCACGGTTTGTTCCGCCAGCGCGATTTCTCCGGTGCTCTGGGCTGCCGATATCGCGATCGAACGGGCCGCGATCGCGAGCAGTCCGACGCGCTCGGGGCGCCCAAGGGACGCCGCGAACACTTCCTGAGCGAGTACGACGCCCTCAGCCACAAGTCCTCGGACCTGCAATACGCGCGCCCGGTTCATGGTCAGCCCGAGCACGGCGTCCTCGTCGGCGATTCGTTGAGCTACCAGCAGAGCCTCAGACAGCCACCGTTGGCTCTGATCGAGTTGCGCCGCGCTGTCGATCGCGAGCGTCGTGGCGGCGAGCGTGAGACGCACGACGGTCTCATCCGGCAGCGGCAGCTCGAGCAGCCGCGCGTAGTACGCGATCGCATCCGTCGGGGCCCCGACGCCGGCTGCGTGAACCGCCGCCTGCTCGAGGAGTTCTGCGGCTCGACTACGCAGCGCATCGGCGTCCGGCGCCTCGGGCATGGCACCGAGCGCGTCGAGGTAGTGCGCAGCTAGTACGCCCGCGATCGTGTCCGCATCGGGAAGCGACGCCAAATGATGTGCGGCGGCAAGGTGCCGCGAATAACGGTCACGGCGCGACAAGGTGTCGTACGCGCTCGCGCGAAGGAGTGCCTGAACGAATCGATATTGCCCTCGCTCGGGCGAACGCGGATCGTCGTCGACGATCAAAATTTCCTTGCGCCGCAGGCTCTCCAGAGCGACATCGAGATCGATATCCGACGGGGCCAACGCACCGATGCCGGCCCGGCTGAAACTCAGCCCGAGCACGCTGGCGTCCTGCAGGACGCGGCGCTCTGCGGCCGGCAAGGCGTCGAGCCGCGCTGCGAGCAATGCCTGCAGGCTTGCGGGTGGCCCCAACGCAGAGAGATCAAGAGCCCCCGCCGCAGCGGGGTCGACGACGTATCGGCCGCCCGACGCAACGACGACGTCTCTGTCGATCAACGCCCGTACCGTCTCGACTGCGTAGAGCGGAACGCCGTCCGCGCGAGCTACCAACTCGTTTCGAAGGTCGGCCGGCAGGTCAGCCACGAGCCCGTCGAGCAGGCGCGCCATGACGGCGTCCGGCAACGGCTCGAGGAAGACCGTCGTGGACCGCCGACCTCCTCCGATGCCCGCACGCCGTGCCGTCACTTCAGGACGTGCCAGTCCGATCACCATGATCGGCGCGCGACTCGCGTCGAGCAGGTAATCAAGGAAGTCGAGAAAGCCATCGTCGGCCCACTGGAGGTCTTCAACAATGACGGTGACCGACTCGTCGGTCGTGCACAGCGACTCGAAGAACGCACGCCAGCATGCGAAAAGGTCTGCCTGCTCAAACACTGCGTCCGACAGCCCAAGCAGGCTCGCCAGCCGCGGGCGAAGGACGACGCGCTCCTGGTCGTCTGTTACGTGCCGGGCGAGCCGTTCGTCGAGCGCGGTTGCAACCGTCGAGGCGTCGTCGGTTTCGGTGACGCGCAGCAGCGAGCGCACCATCTCCGCGACAACGCGGCCTGCCACACCCTGGCCATAGGAAAGACAGCGACCACGCAACCAATGCGTGCGCTGGGTAATCGCGTCCGCGTACTTCTCAAATTCCCAAGCCAGCCGCGATTTTCCGATGCCGGGCTCGCCCGCGACGAGAACGAGACGCGCGCGCCGCTCTTCAGCGGTTGCATGAAACAGCTCCTTCACGAGCCGCAACTCGCGGTCGCGACCGACAAAGGGCGCCTCGAGTCCGTCGACCCGTTGCGCACCGCCCGCGGCCGCCGTCGTCCGCACGGCGTGGAAGAGCTCGACCGGAAATGACTTGCCCTTCAGCTCGTGGCTGCCCGTCGAGACATACGCAAGCGACGCGGTCGTCAGCGACCGCGTCGTGTCGTCGACCCAGACCTCACCGGGTGCGGCCACAGCCTGAATTCGAGCCGCAGTGTTGACCGCGTCACCTGCGACAACGCCCTGGCCCTCGGAAGCGATCGCTCCGAGGGTGACGGCAACCTGCCCAGTGCTGACACCCACCCGCATCTGCAATGCCTCGATGCCGAACTCCTCGCCGAGTACGCGTGCGGTCGCCACCAGGTCGAGGCCGGCTCGTACGGCTCGCTCGGCGTCGTCTTCGCGAGCGGCGGGCACGCCCCACACGGCGAACACGGCGTCGCCGATGAACTTCTCGACCGTGCCGTTGTAACGCTCGATGATCGCCCGCGCTCGCTCGAAGTAAGTCGAGAGCAGGTCGCGAACGGCCTCGGGATCGCGAGCCTCGGCGATCGGCGTGAAGCCGACCATGTCGGCGAACAGCAGCGACGCCGTCCGCCTTTCCGATACGGGATCGGACGGCAACCGGTCGCCGTGGACGGCTTGCGCAGGGACTGCGGCTCCGCTCTCGCGCCCAGGTATCGGCGTCCCGCATTCACTGCAGAACCGGCCACCGCCGAGGAGCGCACCGCACGCAGCACAGACCTGCGACAACGGCAGGCCACATTCGCTGCAGAATTTCGCGCCCGCTCGATTCGCCGCACCACACCTGCTGCAGGTGGTCTCCGACCCGGCGCCCGGCACGAGTGCCTCCTTCGAACTACGCCGCGACACGGCCGGCCACAGCCAGCCCGTGATCGGGACACGGAAAGGGTACGCCCGGGGTTGTTTGAATCGGCATGGAGGAGGACTCACCACTCGAGGCGTCGATATGCAACGCTTCCCCGACGCAGGCGAAGGCCGGACGGCGAGGAGAGCAGCGTGGCCGGTTCGACAGGTGGTCGCTACCGCGACGCATTGCGGCAGCGCGACTTTCGACTCATGGTCGTCGCGTACGTCGTCGACGCGCTCGGCGGTTGGGCCTACTCGGTCGTCCTGGCCGTCTACGTATGGGATCGCACGCACTCGACCCAGTGGCTGGCGGCGATGGCGTCAGCCGGCTGGCTGACGGCCCTGCTCGTCGGCGGGTACGCCGGGGTGCTGGCCGACCGTTACGAGCGCACCCGCGTGATGATCAGCTCGGCGCTCGCGAACGCAGCGATCATGTGTGTGATTGCCGTGGTCGTCGGTACCAACTCGCCGTTGGTGCTGCTTCTCGTCCTGCGGGTTCTTTCTGCGGTGGCCGGATCGCCCTACCGACCCGCCTCGGGTGCCCTGACGCCTGAGATCGTTGGTGAACGAGACCTGGCCGCTGCGAACGGGCTGTTCTCGACCTTGGAGAGCTTGACCGTCGTGCTCGGCCCTGCCGCCGGCGGTCTCCTGCTGCTCACCGGCGAGCCCGTGACTGGCGTCATCGTCAACGCGGCGAGCTTCGTCATCGCGGCCGGCATAGTCGCGCGACTGCGTGTTCGGGCTACCGGGGACGCCGCCCCCGGCGAGAACGCCTTCAAACAGTGGCTGGTCGGGATCAAAGCGCTTGGTCGCGAGCGGGTCGCGCTGGTTCTCGTCCTTTTTTGTGGCCTTGACTCGGCGGTCTACGGCGCAAGCACCGTCATCTACGTGCCGCTCTCCGAACATCTGGGAACAGGCGCCAACGGATACAGCTACCTGCTTGCCGGGGCCGCTCTCGGCGGCGTGCTTGCTGCCGGTCTGGCGAACAGACTCGGCCGCTCCAGCCGCCTTGCTCCAGTGATTCTTGGCAGCATCCTGTTGCAGGCACTCCCGTTCGCGGTGACAGCAACGGTCCACGCGCCTGTGCTGGCCTTCATCCTGCAGGTGATTTCGGGCGCCGGAATGATCGTCGTCGACGTGCTCGCCTACACCGCCCTACAACGCGATCTGCCGCGCGAAGTTCTCGGTCGCGTCCTCGGCGTTTTCGACGCGGTCGTGCTCGGGTTTATCGCCGGCGCCAGCTTCGTCGGCGCTGCGCTGCTCACGTCGACCGGGCTGCATACGACGCTGTTGGTGATCGGATTTGCGTTCCCGATACTGGCGTTGATCGGCCTGCCCGCAGTACTGAAAGCCGATCGAGAATCGGCAGCAGCGGTCGCGAGGCTCGCTCCGCGGGTGCGGTTGCTCGGGGCTCTCGATCTCTTTACCGGTGCAAGCAACTCGGTGCTCGAACGTCTGGCGAAGGCGGCGGTGGAGGAAGAAGTGCCTGCTGGCACGGTCATCATCCGCGAGGGCGACGAGGCCGATGCGCTATGGATCCTCGTCGGCGGAACACTCGGCATCGAGGCCACTGGCCCCGACGGTCACACGGTCGAGTTGCCGGACGTCGAGGCTCCCTCGTACGTCGGCGAGCTTGGCCTGCTGCACAGCCGACCGCGCAGTGCCACGGTCACGGCCAAGCAGGGTTCCACGTTGCTGCGTATCGAGGGCAAGGAGTTCCTCGACGCACTCGAGGCGGCACCACCGAGCGTGTCGCTGAAGACGCTTGCGGGCGTCCGGCTTGCCCGCACTCCTGGCCAATCCGAGGTGCAGGACTAACGTGCGCGCATTCCTGTGCGGTGTGCGCGGCTCGACACCCGCACCCGGGCCTGACTTCGTTCGGTACGGCGGCCACACGTCGTCCGTAGCTCTCGCGCACGACGGTGAGCGCCCGAGCCTGGTCATCGACGCGGGCACCGGGTTGCGCCGCGTCACGAACCTGCTCGACGGCGCGGCCTTTCAAGGCACCATCGTCTTGAGCCACCTGCACTGGGATCACGTACATGGCTTGCCGTTCTTCCAGGGCGGCGCGAGAGAAGGACACCGGGTCAACGTCTTGTTGCCGGCGATCGACGGCGATGCGGTCGGCACGCTCGCACGCGGCCTCTCGCCGCCGCACTTCCCGATCGGCCCGACACAACTAGGCGCCGGGTGGACTTTCGACCCGCTCGTCGAAGGACCGCACGAGCTCGAAGGATTCGACGTCCTCGTGCGCGAGATCCCACACAAGGGCGGCCGGACATTCGGGTTCCGCGTCTCCGATGAAGCCGGGTCGATGGCCTACCTCGGCGACCATTTCCCACTAGGTGAAGGCGCCGGACCAGACGGGCTGGGTGCCTATCACGAGGCGGCACTCGCACTTGCCCGCGACGTCGACGTGCTGCTGCACGACGCACAGTTCCTGGCGGCCCAATTTCCTGGCGTGACCTACCTCGGGCATTCTGCGGTCGAGTACGCCATCGGGCTGGCTGTGCGCGCGGGCGCCAAGTCGCTGATGCTCTTCCACCACGCGCCCGACCGCACCGACGACGAGCTCGACGCAATTGTGGCGATGTTCGCGAACGCCCCCGTGCGCGTGATCGCCGCCACGCAGGAAACCGTCGCAGCCCTGGGTGTACCTGGGAGTCCCGTCATGACTGCACTCAGCACTGCGAAATAGCGCTTAACGAACGACGGTGCCGCGGACGACGATGTGCCGGGGATTTCGTAACACGTTGAGGTCTGCACGGGGGTCGTCGTCGTAGACGACGAAGTCCGCGGGAGCACCTTCTGCCAGGCCGGGTAGTCCGAGCCACGCGCGTGCCTTCCATGACCCCGCGCCAAGCACGTCGATGTTTGACAAGCCAGCTGTGCGCAACGCCAGCATCTCGTCGACGACGAGTCCGTGCGGCAGGTTTCCGCCCGCATCGGTACCGACGTAGATCGGCACTCCGGCTTCATGTGCGGCTGCGATTCTTGCGTCAGCACTGCGTTGCAGCCTGCGCATTCTCGCTGCGTACAAAGGATATTTGGTCGCTTGACTCGCGAACTTCTCGAAGTTGGCGACGTTGACCAGCGTTGGCACGACGGCGATGCCGCGCTCTAGGACAGCTGCGAGAGTCTGCTCATCAAGGCCGGTGCCGTGTTCGATCGAGTCGACGCCAGCCGCGATCAGGTCGGGGAGTGCCTCCTCGCCGAACACGTGAACCGCGACTCGCGCGCCCGCCTCGTGCGCGCGTCGCACGGCTTCGGCGAGAACGTCGCCTGGCCAACACGGCGCGAGGTCACCGAGGTCGCGGTCGATCCAGTCACCGACCAGCTTCACCCACGGGGTGCTGTGACCACCTGGGCGGCGAGCCTGCGCTTCGGCGGCGTCCGGCAATTGTTCTGGCTCGAGTTCGATGCCGTAACCGCGAATGTAGCGGCGGGTGCGTGCGAGATGGCGTCCGGCGTGCACGATGCGCGGCAGGTCGGGTTCGTCATCGAGTTCAAGGTAGGTGTGCGGCACGCCAGCATCGCGCAGCAGCAATGCACCGACGTCGCGATCGCTGATCGCGTGTGCACGCGCCTCCTCGAGCGGGACACCGCCCTCAGCCGCCAAACCAACGTGGCAATGAGCGTCGACCAGACCAGGCAGCACAAACCCGTGGTCGGTGATCGGTGGTGCTGTCGCCCGGCCGGTCGAAGGTGATGCGTCCGTCGACGACGAAGAACTCGCCGACCTCGGCGTCGGGCAGCACGCTGGATCGGAAACGAAGCGCCGATGGGGTCGCGCTCAGCGCGGCCTCGGACCAGCCGGACCCTGATTGCCGGGATTGCCACCGGTCGGCGGGAAACGGAACTTCGACAGATCCGGCATCTTCATGCCTGGCGGCAGCTGTGCGGGCAGACCGAGGCCACCGTCAGCGCCCGGTAACGAGCGAGCGAGGCCGGGTGGCAGTGCTGCAGGAGGTGCACCTCCGGGACGTCCGCCGGGGCGGCCACCCTTGCCCTTCTTGCCCTTCTTCACGGCCTTCGTCGCGCGTCGCGCGCCCATGCCGGGGAGGCCACCCATGCCGGCCATCTGCTTCATCATCTTGCGGGCTTCAAAGAAGCGGTCGACGAGGCTGTTCACCTCGGCAACCGTGACTCCCGAACCCTTGGCGATACGCACCCGTCGCGAGCCGTTGATGATCTTCGGGTCTTCGCGCTCGATCGGTGTCATCGATCGGATGATCGCCGCGATGCGGTCGACGTCCTTGTCGTCGACCTGCGCGATCTGCTCCTTCATCTGGCCCATGCCCGGCAGCATGCCGAGCAGGTTGCCGATCGGGCCCATCTTGCGCAGCATCATCATCTGCTCAAGGAAGTCTTCGAGCGTCAGCTCACCTTCGGTGAGCTTGCGCGCAGTCTCTTCGGCTTCGCCAGCGTCGTATGCACTCTGGGTCTGCTCGATCAACGTGAGGATGTCGCCCATACCGAGAATGCGCGACGCCATGCGCTCGGGGTGGAAAGTGTCGAAGTCCTCGAGCTTCTCCCCCGTGCTGGCGAACATGATCTGACGGCCGGTCAGCGACGCGACCGACAACGCGGCGCCACCCCGCGCATCACCGTCGAGCTTGGTGAGCACGACACCATCGAAGCCGACGCCGTCGAGGAAGGCCTGAGCAGTGTTGACGGCGTCCTGGCCGAGCATTGCGTCGACGACGAACAGGATCTCGTTCGGGTCGACCGCATCGCGGATGTCGATCGCCTGCTGCATCATCTCGGCGTCGACGCCGAGGCGGCCGGCCGTGTCGACGACCACGATGTCGTGACCCATCCGCTTGGCATGCTCGATCGCGGCCTTCGACACCGCGACCGGATCGCCGACGCCGCTGCCCGGTTCAGGGGCGAAGACGGGGACGCCGGCCTGCTTGCCGAGTACTTGCAGTTGCTGGACGGCGTTGGGCCGCTGCAAGTCGGCGGCCACCAGGAGGGGTGCGTGGCCCTGCCCCGAAAGCCACTTCGCGAGCTTGCCGGCCAGCGTCGTCTTACCTGAACCCTGAAGACCCGCGAGCATGATCACGGTGGGCGGGTTCTTCGCGTAGCGGAGCCGCCTGGTCTGGCCGCCGAGGATCTGGACCAGTTCTTCGTTGACGATCGAGATGACCTGCTGCGCGGGGTTCAGCGCCTGCGAAACCGCGGCCCCGCGCGAACGCTCCTTGACTGCATCGACGAAGTCCCTGACGACCGACAAGGCGACGTCGGCCTCGAGAAGCGCGATCCGGATCTCGCGGGTCGTCGCGTCGATGTCGGCATCCGACAATCGACCCTTGCCGCGCAGGGTCTTGAAGACCGACTCGAGCCGGTCGGAGAGGGTGTCGAACACGCGGGCCAGCCTACCGAGCCTGCGTCAGCTCCGCGGCGCGCTGCCCCGTAGCGCCTCTTCGACAGCCCGGCGAACCGCTTCGGCGCGCTCCGCTGAGAGCGGGCGACCGCCCCGGTCGGTGACGTAGAACGCGTCGACGACCTCAGCCCCGAGCGTCTCGACCCGAGCAGATTGCACGTCGAGACCTTCTGCGGCCAACACGCGAGTCACCGTGAACAGCAAGCCCGGCCGGTCGTGGGCCCGCACCTCGAGCACCGTCGCCTTGTCTGACGCACCACCCGGCAGCAGCACCGTGGCCGGGGGCAACGCGATCGACTTTCGCGTCGCCGCACTGGCTTCGCGTCGGGCGAGCTTCTGTGCGACGTCGAGACCGCCCTCGATGGCCCGTCGCATGTCGTCTTGGATCCGCGCCGGCTCGACCTCGGAGAAGTAGGTCGGTTCGACATCGAACACGGTGACTGCCGTAGGTCCGACGGATGTCGCTACCGCTGCCCGCACGCCGAGTCTGTGCAGAGCCAGCACCCCGGCCGACCTCCAGAGCAAGCCCGGTTGATCAGGAGCGATCACGGTGATGCGGCTGTGGTCAGGGGTGCCCTCAGAGATGACTGCCAGTTGGCCGGCCTCGGCGAGCTTCACGATCGCGGGCGGCAACTCGGCAACCGGTGGCGGAACCACTTCACCGGCGAGCATGGCCGCCGTCCGGCTGACGAGGTCGGCAACGAGGCGAGCACGCCAGTCGTCCCACATCGGTGTGCCAGTGGCGCGCGCATCAGCTTCGGTCAACGCGTGCAGCAACTCCAGGACAAGCGGCGAGCCCACAGCCTGCGCAACGGCCGACACCGTGGCTGGGTCGTCGAGGTCGCGTCGTGTCGCCGTTTGCGACAGCAGCAAGTGGTGGCGGACCAGCGTCGTCAACACCACGCTGTCGCGCTCGTTCATGCCAAGCCTGGCCGCGATCCCAGGCATCAATGCAGCACCGGCGATCGAGTGGTCGCCGTCGCTGCCTTTGCCGATGTCATGGAACAAGGAACCCAGCAACAGCAGGTCTGGTCGTGCAACTCGACGGGTCAGGGCGGCCGCTTCAATCGCGGTTTCGACCAGGTGGCGATCGACCGTGTAGCGATGCAAGGGATTGTGCTGCCTGCGGTAGCGGACGCTTTCCCACTCAGGGATCAATCGCGCCATGAGGCCGGCCTGATCGAGCGCTTCGAACACGACCAGCGCAGGCCGGCCTGCACCGAGCAAGGCGACGAACGCATCGCGCGCCGACGACGGCCAGGGGTTCGGCATCGGCGGGCACTTGTTGGCTAACAGGTCGATGGTCGGTGGCGAGAGCGGCAACCCAACTTGCGCAGCGGCGGCAGCAGCGCGCACGACCAGAGTCGGGTCAGGAGTCGGATCGACTCCGCGCGCGAGCACCACCTCGCCGTCCTGCTCGACGACACCTTCGGCGACTGGCTTGCGTTCCGCTTTCGGACGCCGCCGCAAGCTGCCCTCAACCGAGCGCCACGTCACGTCGCTCGCATACGACACCGTGCGCGCAGCTTCGCTGATGGCGCGCAACAACTCGTCGGCATCGGCCATGCCGAGACGAGCCGCAATCGCCTCTTGCTCCTGTGCGACCATGCGGGTCGTCGGTCTGCCCGCGACTTCCTGCAAGGTGTCGCGGACGTCGATCAGCCGGCGATATGCCGCCCGCACCGGCGGTCCTGGGCCAGCGGCAACCCACGCCGCCGCGATCGCCTCGAGCGCGTGCACATCGCGAAGTCCGCCGCGCGCTTCCTTCAGGTCGGGCTCGAGCAGGAACGCCACCTCACCGAGTCGTTCGGCTCGCTCGCGCACCATCTCGTGCAACTCTGGCAACCGCTTCGACGCACGCGAACGCCATTGGCCGAACGCGTGCTCGCGCAGGCGAGCCGTGAGATCGGGCACGCCCGCAATGTGGCGAGCATGGAGCATTCCCAGGGCGGCCTTCATGTCGGAGTTGGCGACAGACACCGCGTCGGCGACCGTGCGTACCGAGTGGTCGAGCTGCCACCCGGCGTCCCAGATCGGGTACCAGACCTGGTCCGCGATCTGCACGACGTCGGAGCGACCGTCGTGCAGCATCATGACGTCGAGGTCGCTGCCCGGGCCGAGTTCGCCGCGCCCGTAACCCCCGACCGCCACGAGGGCCACGCCATCGGCAGTGCCAAGCAACTCGCGCAACCACGCGTCTGCCTGTGCGGTTCGCTCAGCCCGCAATGCACTGAGGTCACGGGCCGAGTCCACCGTCGACTCTGTACTTTCGTCGCTCTTGGATGCAGAGGCGACACGTTCTAAACGCGTCGCCTCCGCATCGTCAAGCGATGGCACTGAACTTAGAGCGCACTGATTCCGCGCTCGCCGGTTCGAACCCGGATAACGTCGTCGATCGGCACGGACCAGACCTTGCCGTCACCGATCTTCCCGGTCTGGGCCGACTTGACGATGACGTCGAGAACGTCATCGGCGTCGCCCTCGTCGACGAGCACCTCGATGCGTACCTTCGGTACAAGATCGACCTCGTACTCGGCACCGCGATACACCTCGGTATGACCACGCTGGCGACCATATCCATTGGCTTCGCTGACCGTCATGCCAGTCACACCGAAGGTCTCCAGTGCAGCCTTGACGTCGTCCAGCTTGAACGGCTTGACGATCGCGGTAATCAACTTCATGTACTCACCTTCTCACTCGATGCGACTGACGGGAGGGTTATAGACGTGTGCGATTCGCCAGACCCGGATGAAACAAGCGTGTCGTATGCGGACTCCGCATGCAGGTTGATGTCGAGACCCTCGAGTTCGACGTCGCGAGACACCCGCAGACCCATGGTCTTGTCGATGACCAGGGCGATCACCAGCGTGACGATGAAGTCGTAGACGATGACCGAGCCGACGCCGAGAGCTTGTCGGCCCAGTTGGGTAAACCCACCGCCATTGAACAGACCGTTGTTGCCACCGATCGTCGCGTCACCGATGATGCCGATCGACAGTGCGCCGATGATGCCACCGACAACGTGAACGGCGAAGACGTCGAGCGAGTCGTCGACCCGAGCCTTGAACTTAAGACCGACGGCCAGTGCGCATACGGCACCAGCGACGACACCTAGGCCGATCGCGCCGATCGGCGTGATGAATCCACAGGCCGGCGTAATGGCGACCAGACCGGCTACGAGGCCTGATGCGGCACCGAGTGTCGTCGAGTGCCCGTCTCTGATCTTCTCGACGACGAGCCATCCGAGCATCGCGGCCGCGGTTGCAACGACGGAGTTGATAAGTGCCCATCCGGCGACCGGGTCAGCAGCGAGTTCACTACCCGCGTTGAATCCGATCCAGCCGAACCAGAGCAAGCCCGCACCGAGAAGTACGAACGGCACGTTGTGCGGACGCATCCGCTCCTTGGGCCAGCCGATTCTCTTCCCGAGTACAAGTGTCAGCGCAATCCCGGCCACACCTGCGTTGATGTGCACGACGGTGCCGCCCGCAAAGTCTTCGACGTGGTGCTGCGCCAACCAGCCGCCGCCCCACACCCAGTGGGCAATCGGTGCGTACACGCAGATCGACCACGCTGTAACGAACACAACGAAAGGTGCGAACTTCAGCCGGTCAGCGACTGCGCCGGTGATCAGCGCGGCGGTGATGATGGCGAAGGTGATCTGGAACGTCGCGATGACCGTCGTCGGCACTCCGTCACCAGAGCCCCACATATCTGCGCCGTGGTGCATGCCGACGAATGTCGACGCGCTACCGATGAAGCCGCCGAGCTTGTCCGTGCCGAACGCCAAGCTGAAGAGGTCGAGAACCCAGAGCACGCTCACGATGCCCATACACACGAAGTTCTGCATCAAAATCGCTAGCACGTTCTTCGAGCGGACCATACCCCCGTAAAAGAAGGCGAGGCCCGGAGTCATCAGCAGCACTAGCGCGGTGGCGGCAAGCATCCACGCGGTATTGCCCCAGTTAAGACCGGTCTTGCTGTCCATGTCACTCCACTCGTCGGTAGGGCGCTACGGACGACCTCGTTGTCGCTCAGTCGGCAGTAAGTTCGCGGACCGCGATTTCCGGAATGGCACCAGGGTGTTTCACAGGCATGAAGTTCGCCGCACGCGCATTACAGACGTGTAACAGGAGCCAGCACGGACGGTTGCCGACTACGACCCCAGCAACGCGTCGACGAACGCGTCGGGCTCGAATGGCGCGAGATCGTCCGCGCCTTCACCTAGACCCACAAGCTTGACCGGGACGCCGAGTTCGCGCTGTACAGAGATCACAATGCCGCCCTTTGCGGTGCCGTCGAGCTTGGTCAGCACCACACCGGTGATGTCGACCACCTCAGCAAAGACCCGTGCCTGCACGAGACCGTTCTGCCCGGTCGTCGCGTCAAGGATTAGCAGCACTTCATCAACCGGAGTTTGCTTCTCGATGACCCGCTTGACCTTGCCGAGCTCGTCCATCAGACCCGCCTTGGTGTGCAGGCGTCCGGCTGTGTCGACGAGCACGGTGTCGACGCCGAGATTGATGCCAGTCTTCACCGCATCGAACGCGACCGAGGCCGGGTCACCGCCCTCGGGTCCGCGAACGGTCTGCGCGCCAACTCGACGTCCCCAGGTCTCGAGCTGGTCAGCCGCTGCTGCTCTGAATGTGTCCGCGGCACCGAGTACCACGGTGTGTCCTTCCGCGACGAGTAGTCGCGCGATCTTGCCGCACGTCGTCGTCTTGCCGGTGCCGTTGACACCGACCACGAGCACAACCGCGGGACCTTCACCCGGCGCGCGCTGAGTCGCCAACGAACGGTCGAGGTCTGGGTCGACGAGCTCGAGCAATCCTTCGCGCAGGAAGGCCTTTGCATCGGCCGCGGATCTGGTGCCGAGCACCTTGGCCTTGGTCTTGAGGGAATCGACGAGTTCGTTGCTCGCACTGACGCCGACGTCGGCCGTCAGCAGGAGATCCTCGACCTCCTGCCAGGTCTCGTCGTCGAGCGTGTCGCGCGACAACAACGCGAGCAGACCTCGACCAAGCGTGGATTCCGATCGCGCCAGCCGGGCGCGCAGCCTGACGAGACGTCCGGCCGCAGGTTCCGGAGTTTCGGTGAGGTCGGGTCCGAGGACACTCTCCGCTGCGTCGGGCTCCGTGGGCGCCTGCGTAGTTGGTGCGGTGGGGGTACTGGCTGACGAGCGCTCGGCCGGAGCCGGGCGGCTGGTCAGCGGCGTTGCCGGCGGCGAAATCTCTCGCCGACGGGTGGTGCGCACGAAGAAAGCGCCGCCCACCCCCAGGAGGACGACGATCGGAATCAGGATCTCCAGCAGCGTCTGCACGGCGCCAAGTCTCGCATTGGCTCGCATTCGTTGAGGCTGCGGCGGTCGCCGGCCGGACGTTCACCCTGTGGATAACTCCGGTTGGGCGACTAAGCGGCCGTACCCTCCGCCGGTGGGATATCGCCGGGGGACCCTGCTCTTCGTGCTGCTTGGCGCCGTGTCGTTGGCCGGCTGCTCGGCCGACGTGAGCCATCCGAGCGCCCTCGGGAGCGCAATCGGAGCTCCCCCGGCCGCCGCGCCACGCTCGCCAGTCGCTGTCAGCGCACCGGCTCCGCCATCTCCGAGCCTGACCACACCGGTCGAAAGCCCAAACCGACCAATGAGCGGGACGCCGACCAGTGCGGCCGCAGTCGACGCTTCGCCGCCGACATCAGCCGACGTCATTGCGACGAACGTCCGCGCCACTGCACAGGCGTACATCGCCGACTTCAACATCGCGTTGGCGACCGGCGACGTCACAAGGATCGAAGCGTTGACCTCAAGTACGTGCGGATGCCGGTCACTCGTCAATGAAATCAAGCAGATGGCAGCGAAGGGCGAGCGATACGACGGTGTGGTCTTCACCGTCAAATCGATCGACGTTACTGACCTTGCTGCCGGCGCGAGTGGCGACGTGAAGTACGCGATCTCAGCGGGTCGCGTTCTCGATGCCGCCGGCACAGAGGTGCGCGCAACACTCCCGAGGCCCGACGAAGAGAACGATCTCTTCATGACCAACTCAAATGGCCACTGGACTGTTCAACAGAGTTATCTGTTGGGCGGCGACGACCGATGAGTCGCAGAGTTCTAGCTGCTGTGCTCGCGATATTCGCGTGCGTGGCGTTCGCGTGCACCTCGGTAGCCGCAAGCACGAGCGCGATGGCGCAGCCGTCGGCCAGCCTCGCACCGGCAGAGTTGCACGGAGCTGTGACGGTCAACGCGACGGATGGCGCCGCAGTCGCCCCCGCAGCTGAGGCTGGACCGGTCGGCACGACCGGCGTGGGTGGCGACGGGGGCACGGGCACTGTCAACGGCACCGGGAGCCAAGATGGAGGCGCGGGAAATGGCGCCTCGGGCTCGGGCGGAGCGAACAACTGCATTGGCTGCACCTATCGCTGGGTCGCGTTCTGTGACCCAGCCCTCGCAAACGCGGGCTGCGGTGCGAATGGGTGCCCTGCGGGGTTCCTGCTGGAAACGCTGATGATTACCGACCCTCGGCTGCCTGCGCCCATCGCCGGTGGCACGGAATGTCGATCGCCAAGCGGCGCAACTCCGGCGCAGGTGCGGCTCGCGGCATTCGACGAGTTCTCACAACTGCTGACCACGGCGCATCCAAGCCAACAACCTGCTGGTAGCGGAGTCGTCAATCTGCCCACCCTCTTCTCGACCAATACACCCGTCGTCCAAGTGTTCAACGAGACGTTGCTCGGCGTGCAGGTCACATTGAACGTTGAGGCGTCATGGACCTGGGAGTTCGGTGATGGAACGGCACTCGTCAGCAACGATCCCGGCGGCGCGTACCCGATCGCCTCGTTGAGCCACGTCTATCTCGATTCGGGCAGCTACGTGGTCGGACTGACCACCAACTGGACGGGCACGTTCTCGATGGCCGGTGGTCCAGCTGCGGTGATTCCAGGCGGCCCGATTCCGCGAGCCAGCCCGCCGTTCCCGTTAGAGGTTCACGAGGCACGCAGCGTCCTCGTCACGGGCTAAGAACGTCCAGCTACCCGCGATCGAAACTCGCTTGCGCCGATGAACGAGGATCAGGTCATGGAACTCGAAGATCTGCGGCTGGCGGTGTATCGCTCTTTTGCCGCAACGGGCCAAGGGCCGACCGCGGCGCTGCTCGCGGAGCAGCTAGGTACGAGCGTTGCCGAAGTCAGCTCCGGGCTCGAGATGCTTGCGTTCAACCGCCACATCGCGCTGAGCAGTGACGACAACATTGTGATGGCGCATCCGTTCTCAGCGGTGCCTCTCGGGTTCGCGGTGATGGGTCAAACGACGTTGTGGTGGGGCGGCTGCGCATGGGACTCCTTCGCGCTGCCGCAGCTCGTGCATGAAGCGGAGCCGATGCTCGTCGCGACGAGGTGTCCTGCCTGCAACGCACCGCTCGCGTGGAACGTCGGTTCGAGTCAACCACCGGCAGGTAACGAGGTCGCACACTTTCTGGTGCCAGCTGCACACATGTGGGATGACGTCGTGCACACGTGCGGCAACCAGCGCATCTTCTGCTCGAGCACCTGCATCGACCAGTGGCTCGAGCGAACAGGACAGACCCGCGGCTACGTCATGGACCTCACGACATTGTGGAGACTTGCGGAGCATTGGTACGACGGCCGACTCGATCACGGATATGTCCGCCGCGAGCCGGCCGCGGCCACGGACTACTTTCGAAGTGTCGGACTCACCGGCGCATTTTGGGGGCTGTAGACATGAGCACCGCGTTTCTGCTGACGTCGCTGATCATCGTCGCCACGCCTGGTACGGGTGCGCTGTACACGATCGCCGCAGGTTTGGCCCGTGGCAGGCGCGCGAGCATCGTGGCCGCCTTCGGCTGCACGCTCGGGATTGTGCCGCACCTGGCAGCTGCGATCACCGGGACTGCAGCGCTCTTGCACGCCAGCGGTGTGGCCTTTGAGACCGTCAAGATCCTGGGCGTCGGCTATCTGCTCTACATGGCGTGGTCGACCTGGAGAGACAAGGGCGTGCTCACGGTCACCGCACAAGACGAACCGAAATCAGCCATTCGCGTCGTTCGCTCTGCAGTACTCGTCAACCTGCTGAACCCGAAGCTGACAATCTTCTTCTTCGCTTTTCTGCCACAATTCGTGCCGAGCCACAGCTCGCACACGGTGCTCACCATGCTGATGCTCAGTGGGGTCTTCATGGCGATGACGTTCGTCGTGTTCGCGGTGTACGGGATCTTCGCCGCCGGCGCGCGCGAGCACTTGATCGCGCGTCCACACATCATTCAGCGCATTCGACGAGCGTTCGCAATCTCGTTCGTAGCCCTCGGCGCGAAGCTGGCAACAGAATCTCGCTAGTGCGTCCGCAGCGAGCAGTCGGATTTCACCACCAGGACTGCCACCGCATTGCCACTGAGTTCGCACGTGTCGACGTTTGGACCGCCTAAGCCGTACGCGGCGACGTGGATTGCGTCGGCCGGAAAGTGTCGGTGGCGGTGGGTAGCGTGCGGGGATGGAACTTGTTGATTCGTCTGATGCACCTAATCGTTGCCTTCATGAGATGCCGGTCGATGAGCTCGGCAAACGCATCGTCGATCTCGCTGGTCGAATCGCCGCATCGACGTCACGATTTCTGCTGCTGGTCGCGCAGTTCGACGCCCGGGAGGGTTATCTGTCGTTCGGGTTGGCGTCCACCGCCCAATGGCTAACGCACACCTGTGGCATCACGCACCGCACCGCACTCGAACACGTCCGGGTCGCCCGGGCCCTTGCCCACTATCCGCGGCTAGCCGAGGAAATGGGCGCCGGCCGGCTGTCGTTCTCCCAAGCCCGCGCGATCAGCCGCCTCGACGGCGGCGCGGGTGAGGACGAGTTGGTTGAGGACCTCATCCAGGTCGCCCAACACGGCACCGCATCCCAGTTGGAGATCCTGGTGCGCGGCGTGCGCACCGTTGACCACAACGACAAGAACACCGACCCCGGCGAATACCTCACCTACTCCTGGACCGATGACAGCCGCTGGCACCTGACCGCACGGCTCGATCCTGAAAGCGGCGCCTCGGTCGCTGCGGTGATCGAGGCGATCATGGCCCGCGACGGCTGCACCCCCGCCGACGCACTCGCGCGCGTGGCGGAGATCGGCCTCGCTTCACTGGCTGATGCGACCAAGCCGATCCGGGAGTTACGCGGTGACGAACGCGCCGCCGTCATCATCCACATGGATGCCGCACGAGTCCCCCCACGTTCCGCGGAACGCGACCCCAACCAAGCGTCGTGCGACCCAAACAAGGTGCCTGTCCCGCGTTCTGCGGAACGCGACCCCGACGATGGGTCGTTCGATTCCGAGGACGTGCCGAGCGTTGCGCGTCCGTGCGCGCGGATCGCCGGCGGACCGGGACTTCCCGACCGGGTCGTGCTGCGACTGCTGTGCGAAGGCCGGATCCGCACCGTCCTGCACGACAGCGCCACCAACGTGCTCGACGTCGGACGCTCCCACCGCCTGGTCACCGACCGCCAATACCGGGCGCTCCTCGCCCGCCAACACGGTCACTGCGCCCACCCCGGCTGCCCCAACACCAAAAACCTGCACGCCCATCACCGCATCCACTGGGTCCACGGCGGCCGCACCGACCTGAACAACCTCGTCCATTCCTAAGACGTCCTCTCTATGATGCCCGCCAGAGATCTGGTCCCCAACTGCGTCGGAGCAACATGCGTGAGACGGAGCATGAGAAGCGCGCGATTCAGCAATACGTTGAGAGTCAAGATCGCGGGGCCGTGGTCACGCTGGTGCAGCGGATAACGAGCACGAAGATTCTCGGACAGGATCATGAGGTCTGGGACGTTCACACAGAGGAGAACCGGTATTGGGTAATCACCAACATGACGAACCTGTACGACCAAAAGCGGTTTCGTAGCTACGACGAAACGCTGTCATTTCACATTGGGCTAATGCTGCGAATGACCGACCGTCAGCGCACTGAACTCGACGAGGAAGCCCAAGGTCATGTTGACGTGTCGTGGCGCAAATATGAACAGGCGGTCGATGCGTTCAACCTTGCGGACGAGGCAGAAGCATTCCAAGCCGTCGGCATCCATTGCCGTGAGGCACTGATAGCTCTGGGACGCGAGCTAGCCCGAGTCGTTCCGCCCTCTGATTCACAACCGAAGGCATCAGACTTCAAAACGTGGGTAGGACAGGCGTCCGAAGTGTTGGCGACGGATAGGGTACGTGCTTACCTAAAGTCCCTCGCAGATTCGGTTTGGAATCTTGCCACGTGGCTCGAACACTACGCAGACGCAAACGTTTGGGACGCAGATCTGGTCCTCGAGGCCACCGCTCATGTGATCGGCTCCTTCGGTGTTGCAGTTAGTCGCCACGAGCACGGTCGACCTCCGCGCTGCCCGCGGTGCAACTCGTACAAGGTCGATACCGATTACGACTACGACGCCGAAGAGGACATCTCCCATCAAAACAAGGTGTGCGGCGCTTGCGAGTTCGAATGGGATTTCGAGCAGCGCCGTTTAGTCGACGGCGAGGGCTGGGTACCGGTCGAGCCGGATCGCGCAGACGCGAAGCCACCGCCCTCTTGACTTGAATTAGCAACGAAACTCGGGGACCTCACTGTTCTTGCGGTTGCCCGTCGGTTCGCGCGAGTTCAATGATTGCGGCGAGTGCGTCGGCGCGTCGGCCTGCAAGTGTCCAGGCGAGCGTGTGGACGTGGACCTGGGCGAGTTCGATCCCGGCCAGGCTTTGAGCAAGCCGCATTGCCTGCGCCTTGGTTCGCGGGTTGATGCCCTCGAGGTATCCGCAGGCTGTTGCGGTGGCGATGAGTCGCTGTGCGGTGACGGGCTTCGTTGGTTGATGGTTCATGGTGTCCTCCAGGTCGGTCTCCAGCGGGGCAGGCTCTTGCCTGCCCGCTTCTGCTGACCTGGGCGGCTCTAGAGGCTCGCGGTCAAGGGTTGCGATGGTCGGCCGGACGGCGTGGACTGCGCAGCAGTTCACCCGGGCGGCTGTGCCGGAGTCGCCCTTGACGGGGAGAGGAGCCGCCCTAAGCAGACCGACCCAGCGCCAGCTGGGCCGTGGCCCTGTGCCTAGGTTGCCCGCGCTCTCATGCCGAAAGTCGGATGTAGAGGTTCGCCTGCTTAGATTCGGTATATCTATCTCGCGTCGAAGGGATCGGACGTGGCAGACAGTCCGGGCCGCCTGATTGTCCGGCGACCTAAAGTTTCCCGGCGTGATCGACTACGCGGCTATTCGATCTTTGTAGATGGCCACCGAGTCGGCACCGTTCGTGCCGGTGGGCAGATAGACGCATCAGTCGCACCCGGCACGCACCGCGTCAACGCGCGTATTGACGGCGTGAAAAGCCGGACCATCGACGTTGAGCTTCACGCGGGTGATGAAGTCAACGTGGTAGTCGAGCCAGGCGGGGGCCCGTGGCAGTTCTACCAACTAGCCCTTCCGGGGCGTTACCTGACGATTTCTCGTGGTGACCGAGTAGAACCCACCGACGAAGCCTGATCTGCGGAACCGCACTCACTTGCCGCGATGACGCGGGTACTTTTGTACCGAAAGTTAGATCTGCCCGATCCAAACGCGGTGGCATTGGTAGGCATGGCGCGCTACACGCCCGGTGGGGCGCGGGCTGTCGGTCGTATGAGAAAGGCACGTACGCTCTGGCGGACACAATCGGTGAAGCGAGCCCGCCCACACCCGCTACGGGAGAAACCCTTTGATCGGCACACCCTTCACACCAGCCGGAAGCAACACCGGCAAAGGCCTTCCAATGAACGCCGCGGGCATCGCGATTTTCGTAGCGGGCGTCATCCTGGTCCTCGTCATCTTCTACTTCCAGAAGCGGCGTTAGCGAGCCGGCTCGGTGATGCCCGAACCAACAAACAAACATCCGCAACTGCCGCGATGACGGTTGCGTCTGAACGCCAGGCCGTGCGGGTGGCTACTTGGGCGTTACTCCGTTCGGGTGAATGTGCCCGTCCGTGGGTGTCGTGGGCGCGTGTTGTCGGCGGCTGCTGATATCCCTTTTCCGAGGCATGGGGAAGCCCCCTTTCCGTGCTGGTGGCATCGGCCGTCTAGGGCGGTCGCTAGGGCACCCGGTCACGCGCGCCGTCGCGCTGGAGCCGGAGACTCCGATCTGTAAGCGGGACTGAGCCAACACCCGCAGACGGCAGGACCCGCGTCGGGTGTTCCTGCTGTTCAGGCTCACCCCGCAGGTCCGGCCCTTGTTGTCGGATGCCTTCGGAGTCGTTGATGTCGGGCTCACCTGTTTCGCAATTGTTTGCTCGGCCGAGTCGGGCGCGTTGGTCGTTGTCGCTGTACCGCGATGCTGGTGAGGCTGGCGGGTGTTTTGTTCCAGCTGCTCGGGGCAGCGGCTATCGCGGCGTTGCCGGGGCAGCCGTTGATCCTGAACGGTCGCGAGCGGAGGCGGCTCGCCGTGCGCGCGGACAGGTGCGCCGCTATTGCGCTGCGAATGGGCTGAACCGCTTCGGCACATTGACGTTTGCTGGTGCGGGCTGCTTCGACGAGCGTCAGCTTCGTGTGCACGTCGCAGATTTCTTTCGCTGCTTGCGCCGCGGATTGGGTGGTGCGCCGCTGGCCTACCTGTGGGTGCCGGAGTGGCACAAGACACACGGCTTGCATGCGCACTTCGCTGTCGGTCGCTACGTCAGGCGTTCGCTGATTGTCGACGCGTGGGGCCGCGGTCTGGTGCATATCAAGCTGCTCGGTGATTTGCCCGTCGGGTCTGGTACGCGAGAACAAGCACGGGTGGCCGCCCGCTACCTAGGCAAGTACGTGGGTAAGGCGTTCGAACGCGGTACCTCGACCGGGTTACACCGCTACGAGGTCGGGCAGGGGTTCGCGCCGCGCGTGACTCGACTTGGCGGAGTGAGTCTTGCGGACGTCACCGCGCAGGCGTGTGCGCTGATGGGCGGTCCGCCTGCACGGCAATGGACGTCGGACGAGGCGACCGAATGGAAAGCCCCACCCGCCGTGTGGTTGTCGTGGGACTGAGTCCGGAGGCGCTCGCGGCGTGGGTCACGGCTTCATGCCAGGCGCAGGGTGTGCCGGTGAAGGTGACAGACCCGGGCACGGTGGATCAGGTGCGGGTGCTGTTGGGCGGAACGCCCACCGAGATCCCTGCGCAGGCGCGAAGCGCGCGCAGGGGCTCGGTGGGTGAACGCCTACAGACGCCAGCGCGGATCGACTCTGGACGAGTCGACGGTGCGGGCTCCACGTGCCCCGGGCTTGATGACAGCGTGATCGAGGACCGCACGGACAATCGCAGCTTGCCGGGTGAGGTTCAGGTTCGACCACTGACCGCGTAGCTGCTCGCCGGTACCGACGAGCGATGCCATGGTGTTGTCCGTGCTTTGGCGAGCGAGTCGCCGTTTGTTCTCGCGGAGCCGGGTCTCGATGTGATTGCTGGCCTTGATCCATTGCGGGCGCCGGATCTCCCCGTCAGCCCAGGCAATTGCGAGCTCGTCTAGCTTCTCCTCGTCGGCCGCGATCGCAGCCGCTAGGGACGCCGATAGGTCATCGAGGGCGTGGCGACCCGCGAGCGCGTCCGCAAGCTCGGGGGTGTCGAGTCGGTACAGCACGCCATGGGCGATCAACTCTTCAACTGGCCCGGCGACGATCGTTAGCCGGCCGCAACCGCCGTGATCGGGCCCGCGCTTGCACACGTAGCGGCGCGAGTACTCACGTCGAGAGCTGAATAGCTTGTTGCCACATACGCCGCATCGCAGAAGACCGGTCAGCAGGTAGCTTCGCGCCGCGCGCCGCCCCTCGACCCTGCGGGAATCAAGGTTCGCAAGCACTCGATCGCGCTGAGCAGGTGTGATGATCGGCTCCCATACTGCTTTCGCGACCACTTCGCCGTTCACGGCGCGTAAGCCCGCGATGCGTGCCGAACTCAGCATGTCGCGCAGGGTCGGCGTGCGCCACGTCTTGCCTCTGATCGTCTTGACGCCCGTATCGTCTAGCCACGTCGCGAGACTTTGCAGACTCTCCCCAGAGACCAAGCGCTCGACCAGCGTGCGGATGATGACAGCTTCTGACTCGACGATCGTGATCCGGTCATCGGCATAGCCGAACGGTCGGTTGCTTCCCCCGTGCGGCAAGCCCGCTTCTGCGTTTTGCCGCATCTTGCTTTTCACCCGCTCCGCCTTGTGCTCACTCTCGTAGCGTGCAGCGACGCCGAGCAGACCAGCGACCATCCGTCCCGATGGTGTCGAGAGATCGATGTGCCCGCTCTGCGCGGTACTAACGGCAACCTTGCGGTCCTTGCACAAGTCGGCAAACTCGGCCAAGTCATCTAGACGGCGGTAGATGCGATCGAGGTGCCATGCGACCACGCCTGTCACGACGCCAGCCTCAATGTCGGCGAGCATCCGCCGATACTCGGGACGGACCCGGCCGCTATAAGCGGAAATATCGTTGTCGGCGTAGGTGCCGACGACCTCCCAGCCTTGCTCCTCAGCGACCTTGCCGCACTCCTCAATCTGGCGTTTCACTCCCAGGCCGCGTCCGTCTTGGTCACTCGAGATGCGGGCGTAGATCGCGGCACGGACGATCGGTTTCATAAGGGGTCACACTAGCAATGGATGGCCAACCTGCTGCTGCTATGTGAACGCCACCACGTCGCCCATCACGCCGGACAGTTCCACATCCTCCTCGACAGCAACAGCACGCTCCGATTCATCAGCCACGACGGCCACAACCTCAGCACCCCCCGCCGACACCCAACTGGCGGCGACACCAGACCCCTTGAAGACGAACACACAGGACTCGCCCCCGACGCCGCCACCACACAATGGGACGGACAACGACTCAACCGCCCCTACGCCATCAGCGTCCTCGCCCAACGCCGACAACTCGCCGCCAGATGACGCCGCATCCCCAACGTCGCCATCGCTGGCGCTGGTGCTTTACGCGCACAGGTCGGCAGTCACGTTCAGTTCGGCAGCAGCGCGATGGCTTCGATCGAGACGAGCAGGCCTCGCGGCAATTTGACGTTCGCTGGCGCCGACCGAGCAGGCGGCGGGTCGGGCATGTGCCGCGCGTACACCTCATTCAGCTTCGCGAAATCGTCGACGTCGGCGTAGAAGATCGTCGTCTTCACCAGGTCGGACATCGACGCGCCGGCCGCACCCAGAATCGCCGCAATGTTGCGCAGGGCTTGTTCAGTTTGCGCCTCGATACCGTCGGCCACTTGACCAGTCTGCGGGTCGATGCCGACGGTCCCCGAGCAGAAGACGAAGCCGCCCGCGACGATCGCCTGACTGTAAGGACCAATGGCGGCAGGAGCGGCGTCGGTCGCGACCGCCTGCCGAGCTGAGTGACCGCCAGAATCCATGGGCTGAAGGCTAGAGCAGTCGGTGGTCGTTTGTCGGACTGGGTTGACATGCGCAGTTGCCGACTGCGCTCAAAGCCAGTTGCTGGCCATGTCTAATACTGCTGCGGCTACGGCGTTCGGGTCGGTAAGCATGTGCAGGTGGTTGCCTGCCAGATGCGCGGTCGGCCAGCCTCGCCTGGCGGCCTGTTCGGCTCCCTTGTCGTAGGGCAGGTCAAACCAGATGTAGCCGGCCGAAGACGAGGTCCAGTCTTGCGGCGCCGGCGGGAGGTGGTCGTAGTACGCCAGAGGCATTCGCGGTTGCTCAGCTTCCACCTCGGCCCGAGTGTGCGCGTCCGGAAACAGCGCAGCCACGTCAGCCTCAGCCCACCATGACGTCCAAGGGGGCAACAAGCCATCGACAGTCGCAAGCTTGCGCAGGAAATCTGGAGTGGTGTGGTGACCGGCGCCCGGCAGCGCAGCATCGACGAACACGACACCGCGGACCTGCTCGCCAAGCGCGTCGACGACCGCTGGCATGTACAGCCCCGCATTGCTATGCGGAACCAGGATGACTGGGTCGTCAGCCGCCGACCGAATTATCGATTCAACGCCTGCCGGCCAATACGGCGGCGCACTCTCCGCCACGGCGAGCAAGCTGGGCACACGCACGGACCGTTGTCCGCTCTCCAAGGCGCGGGCGGTTGACTGCCACGTCGCCGGTCCGAGAAACGGACTGTGAATCAGCATCAGGGACGTCGGCATCCCATCAGCATGCCGCAGGGGCACTCTCTGTCCGTCTGAGATAGTTGTTGACTTACAACGGTTGTAGTAGCACAATGATCAAAATGAAGACGATTGCGGACGACGTGTGGGATGCCCTTGTCTCCCTCGTGATGGACAGCCGCACTGACTGGCGCCGCGAGGCCTGCCGTGTCACCGGGCTCCCGTTCAACCAGATCCGCGCCTTGAAGCGCATCGGCGCCGGGCCGTTGACACTGGCGGCGCTCGCAGACTCGATGACCGTCGACGCCCCCGCCGCGACCGTCGCCGTCAACAGCCTCGAGAAGGCGGGTCTCGTCGCGCGCACCCCGCACCCGACGAACACCCGAGCCAAACTCGTTGAGCTCACACCAGCGGGACGGCGCACACTCGACGCCGCAATGTCGGTTGCCGACAAGCCACCACGCGCCCTCGCCGCACTGTCAGCCGCCGACCTTCGCACTCTCGCGGGGGTTGTCGAGCAACTGACGGAGCCCGCGCGCAACGCACCCGTTCGGAGAAAGTCAGGTCCTCATGCTTGATCGACGTCGTCGATTCTCAGTGCTCGCGATCTGCTGCCTGAGCCTGTTCATCGTCGGGATCGACGTCACAATCGTGAACGTCGCACTGCCGTCGATCCAAAAGGATCTCGGCACTGCCTTCGATGGCCTGCAGTGGACGATCGACGCGTACACGCTCGCGCTCGCGAGCCTGCTCATGCTGTCGGCATCGATGGGCGACCGGATCGGCCGCAAGCGGGTCTTCATGACCGGACTCGTCATCTTCACCGCGGGCTCGTTGCTGTGCAGCGTGGCGCCCGACACGAAGATGCTCATCATCTTCCGAGTCGTGCAAGCCGTGGGCGGGTCGATGCTGAACCCAGTCGCGATGTCCATCATCATCAACACCTTCACCGACCCGAAGGAACGCGCGAAGGCGATCGGCGTCTGGGGTGGCGTCGTCGGACTCAGCCTTGCGCTCGGCCCGGTCGTGGGAGGCGCACTGGTTGACAGCATCGGCTGGCGATCGATCTTCTGGCTCAACGTTCCGATCGGCGTAGCTGCGTTCATCCTCACGGCGTTGTTCGTGCCGGAGTCGAAAGCTGCACGAGCACGACGGCTCGACCCTGCCGGCCAGATCCTCGTGATGATCATCCTTGCGAGCCTGACATTCGGAATCATCGAAGGCCCACGTCTCGGCTGGACAGCGGCCGGCATTCTCGCGTCGTTCGCGACCGTGCTCGTCGCCGTCCCCTGCCTTGTGCTCTACGAGCGGCATCGCGACGAGCCATTGCTCGACATTCGCTTCTTCCACAGCGTGCCGTTCACCGGCGCGATTGTGACCGCAGTCTGCGGCTTCGCGGCGTTGGGTGGCTTCTTGTTTCTGAACACGCTCTACCTGCAGTCCGTTCGCCACTTCTCGCCGCTGCACGCGGGTCTGCTGACCCTTCCGATGGCTTTCATGGCAGCGGTTTTCTCGCCCATCTCGGGGCGCATCGTCGCTGCTCGAGGTCCTCGGCTACCGCTGGTCTTGGCTGGCATCGGCATCGCCGGGTGTGGCCTCATGCTGTCGCAAGTGACTGCCCACACTGCGATCTGGTTTCTCATCGTCGCCTACGCCATATTCGGCTTCGGTTTTGGCATCCTCAACGCGCCGATCACCAACTCGGCTGCCTCGGGCATGCCACGATCACAGGCTGGAGTGGCTGCAGCGATCGCGTCAACGAGCCGTCAGACTGGCGCGGCGCTCGGCGTCGCCGTCCTCGGTGCAGTTGTCACGTCGCGAATCAAAGGCACATTCGCCAACGGATTCTCATCGGCAAGCCACCTTGGCTGGGACATCATGACCGGCTGCGGAGTTGCGGTGTTCATCCTCGGCGTTGTCACAACGAGCGCGTGGGCGCACCGAACCGCAACAGAGGCAGCGAAGCTGATCGAGGCCGATCAGAACCTCGACCGCGCAGCCACCGACTATGCGGGAGTTGGCTCGCGCAGTCGCTGACTGATGACTGTGGTGACACCGTCGCCGCGCATCGAGACGCCGTACAGCGCGTCGGCGACCTCCATCGTCGGCTTCTGGTGCGTAATGATGATGAGCTGGCTCGACTCGCGCAACTCTTCGAAGATGCTCAGCATGCGACGCAGGTTCGTGTCGTCGAGCGCGGCCTCGACTTCGTCCATGACGTAGAACGGGCTCGGCCGGGCCTTGAAGATGGCGACCAGCAAGGCCAGCGCTGTCAACGATCGCTCGCCACCCGACAGCAGTGACAGGCGCTTGACCTTCTTGCCCGGCGGTCGCGCCTCAACGTCGATACCGGTGTTCAACATGTCGTCAGGATCGGTCAGCACCAGACGACCTTCGCCGCCTGGGAACAGTCGCGAAAAGATGCCCTCGAACTCGCGCTCGGTGTCGGCGTACGCAGCCGCGAACACCTGCTGTACCCGCTCGTCGACCTCGCGAATGATCTCCATCAGATCCTTGCGGGTGCGCTTGAGATCCTCGAGCTGCTCGCTGAGGAATCGGTGCCGTTCTTCGAGTGCCGAGAACTCCTCGAGCGCCAGGGGATTGACGCGTCCCAACAACGCCAGCGCACGTTCGGCCGTGCGGGCCCGCTTCTCCTGCTCGGCCCGCACAAATGGCAGGGGCTCTGGCATCGGCGCGTCTGCGGCCGCGTCGGGCTCAGGGAAAACCGGCACTAGCGAGTCAGGCCCGTACTCCGAGCTCAACGCCTCACTCTCGACTCCGAACTCGTCCATCGCGCGCTGCTCGAGCTGCTCGATACGCAGTCGCTGCTCGGCGCGTGCAAGTTCATCGCGATGCACGACATCGGTCAGCTGTTCGATCTCGGCCATCAACTCGCGCTCGCGCGTGCGTAGCCCGACGAGCTCACTGTCGCGCTCCGTGCGCATGGCCTCGGCGCCTGCCCGTTCAGTCGTCGCAGCAGCCAGCGACAACTCGAGCCGATCCAGGACGGCGGCCGCACCTATGGCAACCGCCTCTGCGATCACGGCTTCGCGCTCGCGCCGGATACGCCGCGCAACGGCACGTTCGCGCGCGTCACGTTCAGCTGCAGCAGCGGCGTCCAACTCATCAGCGCGCGCACCGATCGCGCGCACCCGTTCCTCACCAGTGCCGACGGTCAGCCGCGCCTCCGTCTCGGCATCGCGGGCCGCCGCGGCAACAGCCGCAAGTCGATCGCGCTCCGACGTTGACGGCTCCTCATCAGGAGATGCTTCTGCTGCGACAAGCCGAGCCTCGAGTTCGCTCAGCAGCGCCCGATCGCGATCTCCTGCTTCGCGTGCCTGCGCGATCGAGCCGGCCATGCGATCAGCTTCGGCGAGGGCGGCTCGAGCAGCCGATCCCAAGTGCCCGAGCTGTTCGGCAACGGCCGCCATCGCGGCGTCCGACTCATGCAGTTGGGCGAGCGCGGCAGCAGCCCGCGCTGATGCGTCGGCGAGTTCGGCCTCGACACCGGTGATGGTGAAGCGCAACCGTTCGGCACGATGCGTCGCGTCGACCAGCCCCCGACGCGCTTCGTCGAGCGCCGCTTGAACTTCAAGCAGGCTCGGCGTGCTCGCTGAACCGCCGTAAGCCCAATCACGACCGAGCACATCACCGTCGCGAGTAACAACGCGGACGTCGGGCAGCGCGCGCACGAACGTCAGCGCGGAACCGAGATCGTCAAGGACCGCAACGCGATACGTGAGAGCGGCCAGTGCGAGCCGCAGCTCCTCAGGCGCGTGCACGAGGTCGCGGACCCAGCGCGCGCCGGGCGGAAGCTGCGGCAACTCTGCGCCGAACACTTCGGGGCGCGGACCCGAACCGATGACCATGCCTGCGCGGCCGGCATCGTCAGACTTCAACAATCCGAGCGCGGCAATCGCATCGTCCAGTGATGACACCGCAACCGCGTCAGCCGCGGTGCCAAGCGCAGCAGCCACCGCCTGCTCGTAACCGCGCTCGACGTCGACAACTGCGGCCACCGATCCCAGCAGCCCGGAGATCCGCTCCGACGCAGCCAGCAGTGCACCCGTGCCGTCCTTGCGCGCGAGACCGAGCTCCAGTGCTTCGGCACGCGCGACCAGCGACGCGCGTTCGCGCTCGACCTCGCGGTCTTGGTCGCGCAGCTTCTCCAAAGTCGCCTCGGCCGCGGCAAGTGCCTCCGACGCGAGCTCGTAGTCGTTGTCGAGATTCAGTTCGCCCTCGTCAAGACCGGCGATTCGCGATTCGAGTGCGTGAAACTCGCTCTGCGCGTGCTCCGAACGTGCGCGCGCCTCATCGACCGCCGTCGTCAGTCGGCCGATCTCGTCCTCGCCGGCACTGACTCGGCTGCGTTGGGCAGCGACCTGGCCCGCGAGTCGGGCCAAGCCCTCGCGGCGGTCGGCAGCCGCACGCACTGCCGCAGCAAGGCGATGCTGTTCCTCCTCGTACGCGGCCTCGGCCTCGACGCGCGCCGCAGTTGCTGCGGCCAAGTCGGCACGGTAGGCCTCGAGTCCGGCGGCGATCTCCTCCTGCTCAAGACGCGCCGCTGATGCATCGTTCGCGAGCTCCTCAGGGTCGCGCCCTTCGCGCGTTTCTTCCTCGCTTGCTCTCACGTGGCGCTGGCGCTCGGCGGCGATGCTCGCCGTCCCGCGTAGTCGCTCTCGCAACGACGACAGGCGGTACCAGGTTTCCTGCGCGCGGGTCAGTTCACGCGCTTCGCTGCTCATCGCCGACTCGAGAAAGGCCTCGCGGGTCTTTGCTTCATGGAGTTCGGCGTCGAGCTGCGCGCGTCGCTCGCGTAAGTGCCGTTTCGTCGGCGACTTCCTGCTGCAAAGTGCCGCGCAATCGCACGAGGTCATCGGCCAGCAGCCGTAGCTTCGAATCACGCAGATCAGCCTGGACGACGGCGGCGCGGCGGGCGACTTCGGCTTGCTTGCCCAGCGGGCCAAGCTGCCGACGGAGTTCGGTCGTGAGGTCCTGCACGCGGGTCATGTTCGCCTGCATCGCCTCGAGCTTGCGCAGCGCCTTTTCCTTGCGCTTGCGGTGCTTCAGCACTCCCGCGGCCTCTTCGATGAAGCCGCGGCGCTCCTCGGGAGTCGCGTGCAACACAGCCTCGAGTTGGCCCTGACCGACGATCACGTGCATCTCGCGGCCGATGCCGGAGTCAGACAACAACTCCTGTACGTCGAGCAGCCGGCAACTTTGGCCGTTGATCGAGTACTCGGAGCCGCCGCTGCGGAACATGATCCGGCTGATCGTGACCTCGGTGTACTCGACCGGCAATGCGCCGTCGGTGTTGTCGATCGTCAACGAGACCTCGGCACGACCCAGCGGCGGCCGGCCGGCGGTGCCGGCGAAGATGACGTCTTCCATCTTGCCGCCGCGCAGGCTCTTCGGGCCTTGCTCACCCATGACCCACGCCAGCGCGTCGACGACGTTGGATTTGCCTGAGCCATTAGGGCCGACCACGCAAGTGATGCCCGGTTCGAGGCGCAGGGTCGTGGCCGAGGCGAACGACTTGAACCCGCGAAGCGTGAGGCTCTTCAAGTACACGCGCGGCAGCCTATCCGGGTTGGTGAGGGGGCCGTCGGAACCGGTCCGCGGTGGCCTCGGCGGGCACGAAAAAGGGACGCCCGATGCTCAGGGCGCCCCTCTTGACGAACAAAGTTCGAATGCCGGTCTAACTAGCTGTACACGTGCTCCCTGTCCGACGTTGAGTCAGTTACCGACAGGGTGAGCAGCGCATCTCCCGAGACCTCGGCGCTAAGAGCGTCGTTGGCCGCCTGGAGACGCATGCACTCAGTCTCGAGGTCCTGGACACGCTGCTGCAGTCGGCGCATTTCCGACAACATGCGAGGGTCCGGACCACCGAGGTGACCGAGTAGCGCCTTTGCCATGGAGGTCCTCCACTGGATGCCGGACGCGGTCGCCGGGCGCAAATCCGCTCGGGGTTGCCGCTTCAGCGGTGTGCGTTGGTGGTTACCTCAAGGGTCGCATCCGGTAGGCCCCCGGTCAAGGCCTGCGTTACGATCCGGTTACGACGCCATACCAGGGCAAACCACTACTTAATACCATATAAAACGGGCAAATCAGGCGCGGCAGTCGAGTGATTCACCCAATTCCCAGGTTAGCGCTCGCTGAAGCCGACGACCCCACCACGCGCCATCCCCCACCTATCTGTGACCCCGGTCACCTGGCCAGGCGTCCCTGCGCCTCGAAGTGCAGCGAGCAAGGCCTCGCAGGCCTCGCGGCTGCCTTCTGCGACAACCTCGACCCGCCCGTCGTCCAGGTTCGTCGCGGTCCCGACCAGACCGAGTTCGAGCGCGCGCGAGCGCACCCACCACCGCATGCCGACGCCCTGGACGCGGCCGCGCAGCCACGCCGTCAGCCGGACCTGATCGCCAGCGGCGGCCGCACTCACCAATGCGGATGCCGCGGTCGAGGCTGGCAATGCGGGCAGAAGTACGACGACCGGTTCATGAACGACTCGCGCCGGATCGGTGTCCCGCATCGCGGGCACGGTTCGCCGCGGCGCCCGTAAACGGCGAGCGACCGGTCGAAGTAGCCGCTCTCACCGTTGACGTTCACGTACAAGCTGTCGAACGACGTCCCGCCTTGCTCGAGAGCACTTGCCATCACCGAGCGGACGCCGTCGAGGAGCCGGGTCGTGTCTGGCCGGCGCATCGTTTCGGTCGCGCGCGCGTAGTGCAGCTTCGCCCGCCAGAGGGCTTCGTCGGCGTAGATGTTGCCGACTCCGGAGATCAGACCCTGATCGAGCAACGCGCGTTTGAGGCCGGTCCGTCGACGACGAAGCGCGTCGTGAAAGGCCGCTTCGTCGAACTGGGCATCGAAGATGTCGCGCGCGATGTGCGCGATCTCAGGGGGCAAGTCGGCGCCACCGATCGAGACCGACAGCCCTCCGAACGTGCGCTGGTCGACGAAGCGCAACTCAGGTCCGTCGTCGTCGAACGCGATCCGCACCCGAAGGTGCGGCCCACTCGGTGCGGATGCCTCGAGCATCAGCAGCTGACCGCTCATCCCGAGATGGGCGAGCACGGCGTCACCGGAATCGAGCGGCAACCACAGGTATTTTCCGCGACGACAGGCGCCAACCACCCGCCGTCCGATCAAGGCATCTTTGAAGTCCGCAGCGCCAGGCACGTGACGCCTGATTGCGCGCGGATGCAACACGTCGGCTGCGCTGATTCGGCGGCCGACCACCCAGGCCTCGAGCCCGCGCCGGACCGTCTCGACCTCAGGAAGTTCGGGCACTCGGTCTCGTCAGCTGGAGTCGTCGGAAATGTGGAGCGGTGCTAGTCAGCCACGTCGAGGCGTGCGCCATCGGCCACGTCCGCGGGCGAGCCCTGGGCGGCGTCGAGCGAACCTTCGGCCGCGGTGAGCGTCGCCTCGATCGCCTGACGAATCCGGTTCCAGGCCTCCTCGGCGGCCTGCTGCTCGGCCTCTTTCTTGCTGCGGCCCGAGCCTGTGCCGAAGACCGTGCCGCCGAGCCGAACGCCCGCCTCGAAGGTCTTCTCGTGGTCAGGACCACTTTCAGTGACCTCGTAGTAGGGCACGCCGAGCAGTTGGCTCGCAGTCAGTTCTTGCAACGAGGTCTTCCAGTCGAGACCGGCACCGAGGCGTGCGGCGTCGTCGATCATGTCGTCGAAGAGCCGGTGCACGAGCCCGGTCGCGCCGGGTAACCCTCCGTCGATGTACACGGCGCCGATGAGAGCCTCGAGGCCGTCGGCCAGGATCGAAGACTTGTCACGGCCACCGGTCGATTCTTCGCCGCGACCAAGCCTGATGAACTCGCCAAGGCCGAGCGTGCGGCTCACGTCGGCCAGCGCCCGCATGTTCACGACAGCAGCGCGCAGCTTCGCCAGCTGCCCCTCGGCGAGGTCGGGGTAGCGGCGGTAAAGCGTCTCGGTGACGATCACGCCGAGCACCGAGTCGCCGAGAAACTCCAGGCGCTCGTTGGTCGGCAGGCCGCCGTTTTCGTAGGCGTAGGAGCGATGCGTCAGCGCGCGTTCGAGCAGGTCGTGGTCAAGCTCGACTCCGGCAATCCGCTCGAGCTGCTCGAGCGCATCGCTGTTGTCGGTCATCTGCACCCCCGTGCCACGATGGGAAATCAGCTCGTGGCGACCGGACGCCGGTTGTAGGTGCCGCAGTTCTGGCACGCGACGTGCGGCAGCTTCGGCTGCCGACAGGCCGGGTTGCTGCAAGCCGCCAGCGTGACTGCGGCGGTCTTCCACTGGGATCGGCGGCTGCGCGTGTTGCTGCGCGACATTCTCCGCTTCGGAACCGGCACGGCTAGTTCTCCTGGTCTTCGTCGATGCGTTGGCGGTCTTCGGTCTTACCTGACGTTCGAGTGGTACTCACTGCTCGCAGGACGGCCCACCGGGGGTCGACCTCGTCGTGCCGATGCCCAGGGTCGACCTCCGCGAGCCGCGCCCCACATTGGGGGCACAGGCCCGGGCAGTCTTCCCGGCACACTGGCGCGAGCGGCAGTGCGAGCACCACCGCGTCACGTAGTACCGGCTCCAGATCGACGTAGTCGTCGACCAGTTGCCCGATCTCGTCGTCTTCGTCGTCCTCGTCGATCTCGTTGCCGGGATAGACGAACAGCTGCTGGATGTCGACCTCAAGGTGCGAAGTCAGCGGATCCAGACACCGTGCGCACTCACCAGTCAGCATGACCTGGATCGTGCCGGAGACCAAAACGCCCTCGCTCACCGACTCGAGTCGCAGGTCGAGAACGAGGTCGCTGCCAGGAATGGGGCCGATCAGCTCACCACGGACATCGGGGGGTGCCGGAACGGTGCGGGTGACCGTGCGCATCGATCCCGGGCGCCGCGGCAGGTCGCGGGTATCCACGACGAGCGGAGCGCGGGGGTCAAGGCGAGTCAGGTCTCCTGCTCCCTTCGGGCATGCCGAAACCGCTTCGAACTGATCAACGCCGATCCTTCCCGGCGAAACCGTGACGAGGATACCCCGCGAACCGGAACAGCGCGATTCCAGCCCTGTGGAGGGGGCGTCGCGCAGGCGTCAGCCGCCTGGCAGCGGCAGCTCTTCGCCGTGGACGTCGGCCAGCTGTTCCATCTCGTTGCGTCCCTGAAGCTTCTCGCGGCCGCGGAGTACCGCCGTCAGCGTCTTGTTCAGCACAATCTCGAAGTTCGCCAGCTTGGTGTCGACGTAGTCGTCGACCTCCTGGCGCATCTGCCGGGCCTCGCGGTCGGCGTCGTGCAGCACCCGTTCGGCCTCGGCAAGGGCCTCGCGGTGGACCTCGGTCTCGGTCACCAGGCGGTCACGCTCGGCGTGGGCCGCGGCGATGATCTCCTCGGCCTCGCGCCGGCCGGCCTCGACGACGTCGTCGCGCTCATGCAACAGGGACTCAGCCCGCTGGACCTCGGCCGGAATCAGGTCGCGCATCTCGTCGAGCATCGCGAGCACTTGGCCGCGGTTGACGATGCATGACGCCGACATCGGCATCGCGCGCGCCGATTCGACGTGCGTGACGACTTCGTCGAGCTTGTCCTTGAGTTCCACGGTGCGGGTCTCTCCAGCCGGTTAAACGATGGTCTTGGAAGAACTAGTCGCCTTGGAGCCGCTCGGTCAGGCGCTTCAGCACCGTCGGCGGCACCAGGCCGGACACATCTCCACCGTACGTCGCAACCTCCTTGACGAGGCTGGACGACAGGAAGCTGTAGAGCGGGTTGGTCGATAAGAACAGGGTTTCGACGCCGTCGAGGCTGTGGTTCATCTGTGCCATCTGCAGCTCGTAGTCGAAGTCGCTGACCGCCCGCAGACCCTTGACGATGACCTGGATCCCGCGCTCACGGCAGAAGTCGACCAGTAGCCCACCGAAGGACTCCACCACCACGTTGCCGTAGTCGAGGGTGGTCTCGCGCACCATCTCCATGCGCTCCTCGAGGGTGAACATCCCCTGCTTGGACTTGTTCACAAGCACGGCGACGTAGACCTCGTCGTAGAGCTTCGAAGCCCTGCCGAGAATGTCGAGATGCCCGTTCGTGACCGGGTCGAACGAGCCGGGACACACCGCCTTGTGCACGCCTGAACCTCCGAAAGTTGCCTCTATGGCCCCGGCAGCCACTATGGCCACTAGAGCAGAGTGGGGTCGAACGTCGCGTAGTGCAAGGTCGCGTCCCCGTATTTGCGATCGTGGGTCGCCTCGTAGCCGAGAGGCCAGGCCCACTTATCCCGCGTTGCCCGCTCCACGACCATGATCGCGCCCGGCCGCGGAACGCCGCGCTGAGCCAGCGTCGCAAGCACTCCGGCGACCTGTTGTGCTGGCAGCTCGTAGGGCGGATCGGCAAAGACGACATCGAAGGCGGACGCCGGGAGGTCGGCCGCCGTTCGCTCCGCTTTCGCCGCCACCACGTCGATCTTGCCCGTGGGCCCGACCGCGTGCGACGAGCGCAGGTTCGTCACGTTCGTCCGCAGCACCTTCACAGCGGCGGCCGCCGACTCGACCAGGACCACGCGCGCGGCCCCACGCGACCAGGCCTCGAGCCCAACGGCACCCGAGCCGGCGTACAGATCGAGGAACCTGACGCCGGTCAGGCCGTGCAACGTTGCGTCGAGGCTCGAGAACAGCGCCTCGCGAGCACGATCGGACGTCGGGCGGGTGCCGGACGGTGGTACAGCGAGCCGTCGGCCGCCCGCTTGCCCGGCCACAATCCGAGTCACGTCGCCATCATCGCAGCGGCGCTCGTCTCACGCTTTCTCGAGGAACTCAGCGTCTTCCGTGGCGACCAGTCGCTTGACCGCAGCCGCTAGACGCGGGTGCCCGGCAAGTTCGGGGTCGGCGCCGACGATCTGAGTCGCCTGCTCTCGCGCGGTGCCGATGAGGTCGCGGTCGCGCACCAGCGAGAGGAGCTTCAGATCGCTCCTGCCGTGTTGGTCGCTGCCGAGAATGGTGCCCTCGCGACGAAGCGAAAGATCGAGCTCGGACAGCTCGAACCCATCGGAGGTCGCCGCCACGGCGTCGAGTCGGGCACGGCCCGGATGGCCAGGTGGAAGTTCGGTGACAAGTAAGCACCGGCTCGCCGCGGACCCACGACCGACTCGGCCACGAAGCTGGTGAAGTTGCGACACCCCGAACCGCTCAGCGTCCATGATCACCATGATCGTGGCGTTCGCGACGTCTACCCCAACCTCGATCACGGTCGTCGCGACCAACACGTCAACGGCGCCATCGGCGAACGCGCGCATGGTGGCGTCCTTGGCCTCACTGGGCATGCGCCCATGCAATATCTCGACGCGAACGCTGCTGAGGTAGCCGTCGGCAAGTTGTGGCCCGAGTTCGAGCACCCCGATCGGCGGGCGCAGCGGCGTCGCGCTGGCTCGTTCACCACTGTTGACGCTGCCGCTGTTGACCGTGCCACTGTTGACGGTGCCACTGTTGACGGTCCCACCCGGCGATCCTTCGGCGATGGGAAATTCGAGGATGCCGACCGCCGCGTCAGACGCGGCGAGCGATTCCGCGTCGGGGAGGTCTGAATCGTCGTCGGGTTCGTCGCCCCCGATGCGCGGGCACACGACGTACGCCTGGTGGCCGGCAGCCACCTCATCGCGCACTCGCTGCCAGACCCGCTCGGCCCACTCAGGTTTACCTGCGAGCGGCGCCACCGCCGTGGTGATCGGCGCACGACCCTTCGGCAACTCCTCGAGGGTGGAGACGTCGAGGTCGCCGTAGACGGTCATCGCGACAGTGCGCGGAATCGGTGTTGCCGTCATCACGAGCACGTGTGGCCGCCGGTCGTCGCGCGCCTTCGCACGCAGCGCGTCACGTTGCTCTACGCCGAACTTGTGTTGCTCGTCGACGACGACGAGGCCAAGGTCGGCGAACTGCACCTTCTCTTCGAGCAACGCGTGCGTGCCGATCACGATGCCCGCCGTACCTGACGCGGCATCAAGCATGGCTTTGCGTCGAGCCGCCTGAGACAGCGAGCCGGTCAGCAACGTGACGGTCGTTGCCTTCTCGGCCCCGCCAAGTTGGCCACCCAGTGCAAGGTCACCGAGCATGTTGGTGATCGATCGAAAATGCTGCTGGGCAAGAACTTCGGTCGGTGCGAGCAGCGCAGCCTGCCCCCCGGCATCGATGACCGCCAACATCGCGCGTAGCGCGATGACCGTCTTGCCCGAGCCGACCTCGCCCTGGAGCAAGCGGTGCATCGGATGGTTAGCCGCGATCTCTTCGGCGATCAACTCGCCGATGCTGCGCTGCCCGTTGGTGAGTTCGAACGGCAATCGCGCGTCGAAGGCGGCGAGCAATCCGTCATTGACGGGACGTCGTGCGGTGGCCGGCAGTCCCGCGGCGGCGACCCGGCGTTGTGCAAGGACGATCTGCAGGATGAAAGCTTCGTCCCATGCGAGCCGATCGCGAGCCCGGTCTCTCTCATCGAAGGTCTTCGGTCGGTGGATCCCTTCGAGCGCCTCTCGGTATCCGATGAACCCGAGCGTGTCGCGAATCTCTTGCGGCACTGGATCTTCGGGCAGATCCAGCGTGTCGAGGACGAGCCTCATGCAGCGGCGAATCTTCACCGTGTCGGCGTCTTTGACACCCGGGTAGACCGCGAGGATCCCGCCGGCGAAGTCGGATCGACCGACAACGTCGTCGTCATCGACGATGTCGACTTCGGGATTGACGAGTTGCAGCTTGCCGTTGAACATTTCGACCTTGCCCGAGAAGAACGCCGGAGCCCCTTCTGGGAAACGGTTCTGCTGCCAGACCCTTTGATTGAAGAACGTCAGCACGAGCTTTCGGGTGCCGTCCGTCACCGTCACGTCGGTCTTGTTCATGCGCTTATTGGTCTTCGTCACGATGTGCTTGCTGGTCACCCTCGAAATGACCGCGAAGATCGTCGCGTATTCGCCTTGAATCAGATCGCGGAAGTCGGTCAGTTCCCCGCGCTTATCCCAACGCCTGGGATAGTGCCGCACGAGGTCGCCGACCGTATGCAAATCCAGCTTGTCACCGAGAACAGCGGCGATCGCGCCGACCACCGGACGCAGCGGTGCATCGAGGCCGGCCATCACTCCACCCCGAGCCAGACCACCGCTGGCAGGGTTTCGACGCTCAGGTGATTCACGTCGATGTCGGGCCGGATGACGGCCATCTCTTGGGCGATGCGCCCGCCAACCTCCTCCGCACTCACAACGGTCACCAGGTCGCCGCCAGCGACGAGTAACTGCGAAATCGCCCACACTGCATCGGCGGTCAAACGATCATCGGTCGCTGGACCAACGACTGCACTGCGCGTGCTGGCGGCAGCCGCCTGCATCGCGGCCGCATCGTCGGCCAAGGCCCGGTGCGGATCATGAACCGCCATGGCGGATAGAAACTCAACCGGCGCCGCGACACCGAAAGCGTGGGCCGGTAGGCCCGACGTCTCGACCAAACCGCGCACGCGTTCGAGGAGCGATCCCTGCTCCTCAACAAGGATCACGAGCTCGGACGCCCCGAGCTCGACCAGCTCCGTTGCCTCGACGATGTACGCACCCGAACGGGTCAGTAGGTCGCAGATCGGCAGCGCCCCTGACTCCGGTGCGAGCACCACCGCTACGGCACGACCAGCGACGGCGCTGTCGGCGGCGTCGGGCGACCCCATTCGGTCGCGGTGGTCGCCGATCTCGGTAACGCGTACGTCGTGCGGGCGGCCGGCGGCCGCACCGAGCGCGACCGCGGCGGGCGCATCGTCGGTGTGGACGTGAACGTTCCAGAGACCGTCTCCCCCCGACACGACGACGGCCTCCCCGATCTCGTCGAGCGCGGCGCGCAGAGCGGGCACGCGGGCATCGTCGGTGTCGATCAGATACATGACTTCAAACGCCGGGGACAGCCCGTCGACCGACTCGCAGGCGTCGAGACGCGGCGATGCCAGCCGCGACTCCGGTAGCACGACCGTGCGCTCGGCGACCACCGCGTCGAGGACATCGAGCAGCACGACAAGTCCTCGACCGCCAGCGTCGACGACCCCCGCTCGACCGAGGACATCAAGCTGCGCCGGGGTCCGGGCCAACGCATCGCGCGCACCTTGCGCAGCTGCCTGCACAACGACGACAAGTGAGTCGGACGCCGCGGCGCGGGCCGCCTCCGCAGCCTCTCGCGCGACGGTCAGCATCGTTCCCTCGACCGGTTGGGCGACCGCGGCGTAGGCGAGAATCACGGCCCGCTCGAGGCCAGCCGCGAGCGCCCGACCATCGGCCGGACGCGTTGGCGCGGCGAGTACCTCCGCGATCCCCCGCAGTAGCTGGCTCAAGATGACCCCTGAACTCCCCCGGGCGCCGCGAAGAGACCGCCGAGCGATCGTGGTCACGGTGTCCGCGAGGTCGGCGGTCTCGAAAGCCTCAACTTTCTCGTCATCCCCGGCTGCGCCTCGGAGGGTCATCAGCAAGTTCGTCCCGGTGTCCGCATCAGCGACCGGGAACACGTTGAGGGAGTCGATCTCGGCGCGCGTCGCCTCGAGCGCGGCGAGCCCTGACCGGTACCACCGGCGGACCGCGTCAGCATCGAGGACCTGCAACACCCCGGCGTCCCCTCCTGTGCTTGTCTGGATTGGCGGTGCTTGTCCGGCTTCGCTGTCCGCCCTACCGGAACGAGGCTAACCAGCCTCCCTGACACCTCGCCGCAAGCGGCCATCACACCTGCCGCAAGCGGCCCTCACACCCTGCCGCAAGCGGCCCTGACACCTCGCCGGTTGGCGCGACCCGCGCCGCGTCGGATACTCTCGTGCGGTTGCCCAAATCTCAGATCTGTGGCAACTGCCCGCCCACCTCGCGCTTGGAGAGTCTCCCGTGTCTGCTGTCTGCGATGTCTGCGGCAAGGGTCCGGGCTTCGGCATGGCCGTGTCGTTCTCGCACCACCGCGCCCGCCGTCGCTTCAACCCGAACATCCAGACCGTGCGCGCCATCGTCGGCCGCGGCACCCGGAAGCGCCTAAATGTCTGCACCTCCTGCATCAAGGCCGGCAAAGTAACCCGAGGGTAAGCATCACCCGCTGAGCGTCACTCGCGCAGGGTCACTCGCGCAGCATCACTCGCTCAGCATCACTCGCTAAGCGTCCGCTGCAGCGCCGCTAACATCGGCAGCCAGATGTCCTCGGCCTCTTCGTCGTCGTCCGGATATTCGATTTCGTCGACGTGGAGCCGGATCGTCACGCCGCCCTGGCTCGGCCTGATCAACCAGGTGAGGTAGACCGGCGGATCGTCAGGACCAGCCTGGACGAGGTAGGACAGTCGGCGTTGCGGCTGAACGCAGACGACTCGGCCGGTGAGGGCGCTATCGCCTACCGACTGAAACTCGATGGGCGCATCGATCTCCCACGTCGAGCTCGCCGACAATCCGTACATGAAGGCAGCTGTGTTCTGGGCATCGGTCAACGCCGCCCAGACACGGGCTGGGTCGGCGGCCACGAAACACGCGAATGCGCGGGGCATCGGCGACGAAGCCCGCACACCCTCAGTGGCACTCATGTCACCAACCCTCAACGCTGGCGAAGCACTGGGACTATCGGCGATTTCGCAGAGGGTACCTGCGGCCAGCGCCGCTGTCGATGATCAAGCTCGGCGCCTCAGACGGGCCGCGTCCAGTAGCCGGCCATCAGTTCTTGAGACCACATCGGCTGATGCACGTCGCCACGCGGTCCGAACTCCGCCATGTACGGCTTGATGTCGAGCACCGGCGTGCCATCGATCGCGTCGAGACCCTGCACGGTCAAGGTGAGTCCGTCGATCTCGAGCAGTGCGCACACCGTGACGCCTATTCGGTTCGGACGCATCTTCGCCCGCTGCGCGAAAATCCCGACCCTCGGCCAATCCGTGTTCCCCCGTGGGTGACGAGCACCATGTTCGATGTCGTCGGGGCTGACCGCGTCGAACACGAAGACGACCTCGACGTGGGAGAACTCCGTAAGGCCCGCCAGCGAATCCGGGTTGAACTGCTCGCCGTCGAGCGCGATCGTGGCGACAACACCGCCCCAGTCGTCGTCGATCGCCTGCGTGCGCGACGACTCGACCCGCCCGATCGGCTCGACAATCACGACCACGCCACCCCCGACTCAATCAGGTTCTTGGCCAGATGCCGGGCGAGCGGTGCGCCCGCGTAGTGGCCGAACGGCTCGGCGTCTTGGTAACCGGCACTCGCGTACAGCGCAATCGCCTCGGGTTGGTGCAGCCCGGTTTCCAGCCGCAGCCTCGTCGCACCGAGTTGCCGCGCCTCGTGCTCGAGGCGTTCGAGCAGCGCTCGGGCGATACCCCGACGACGAGCAGTCGGGACGACGTACATGCGCTTGAGCTCGCCAACGTTCGTGTCGACGAGCCGCACCCCACCGCACGCGACCGGCCGCCCGGCGTCCCGCCCGATCACGAATATCCCTTGTGGCGGTGCGAATTCTGCGACCGCGAGCTCCGTAACATCGCGGCCGCCGTACCGCACGATGTACTCCTGTTGCACGGCCTCAATGAGCTCGATCGAATCGGGTGCATCGAGCGCTTCGGTGGCGAATTCGATGTCTGTCACGGACGCAGCCGCCAGCCGTGATCGACCGGACCGATTCCGCGACCGAGAGCGAAGCCGGCAGCGATCGCACCGGTGACGTAGTCCTTCGCGAGCTGTACGGCGTCTGGAACCTCATGGCCCAGCGCGAGGAACGAGGCGATCGCACTCGCCAACGTGCAGCCGGTTCCGTGAGTGTGCCGGTTGTCGAATCGAGGCGCGCGGTAGAGGTATTGCGTCGTGCCGTCGAACAACAGGTCGGTGGCATCACCGTCGAGATGGCCGCCCTTGATCAGCACCCACTTCGGCCCGAGCGCGTGCACCGCTTCGGCGGCGTCACGAAGCCCTGCCTCGTCATCAACCTTGATGCCGGTCAGCTGCGCGACCTCATACAGGTTCGGCGTCACCACGGTGGCGACCGGCAGCAGTTCGGACTTGATCGCACCGACCGCATCTGGTGCCAGCAGCGAATCGCCGTGCTTGGAAACACCGACGGGATCGACGACGACGGGGACATCGAGGCCGCCAAGAGCCTTGGACACAAGCGAAACCAGGCCGGACGACGCGAGCATCCCGGTCTTGACCGCGTCGACGCCGATGTCGCTAAGCACCGAATCGAGCTGTGCCTGAACCGCGTCAGGTGGCAACTCCCAGTAGCCCTGGACGCCGAGTGAGTTCTGGGCGGTCACGGCGGTCACCACGCTCATGCCATGCACGCCACACGCCAGCATCGTCTTTAGATCGGCTTGAATGCCCGCGCCGCCACCGGAATCGGAGCCCGCGATCGTCAGCACGCGTGGCAAGGTCATGCGTCCATTCTCCCCGGTTACTCGGCCGGCATCGAACGCGTGCCTGACCTGATGACCAGCGCGAGGCCGCCGAGCAGCAGCAGTGCGGCCGGGATCTGCTCGAGCCGGACGTGCTGGTGCAAGAAGATCGCCGCGATCAGCGTCGCGCCCGGCACTTCGAACAAGATCGAGAGGCTGACGATGGTGGCGCTCGTCGTCTTCAGCACCCGATTGAAAACCGAGTGGCCGAGCAACTGTGCACCGGCAGTGAGCGCCACGATGCGAGCCCAATCGGCGCCGCTATATCCGTGCAGGCTTTGCCCTCCGATGAGGCAGACGACGAGCAGCAACACAGCGGTCACCGAATAGCACAGCGACGTATAGCTCGTGGTCGTCACCGTTCGCCGAACCGCCGCGCCCGCGGTCACGTAGCCGGCTGCCAACATGCCGCCGATCAGTGCCAGCAGGTCACCGGTCAATGCGCGTCCCGACACGCGAACGTCGAGCCCGGTCAGGAGCGCAGCCGCCAGCACGGCGATGACGATCCCGACCCATGCCGAGCGACGGATCACCGCACCTTGGGTGCGAGCAAGGAGCGCTGCCCAGACGGGTTGAGACGCGACGAGCGCGGTCGACGATGCCACCGATGTGTAGCGCAGACTGGGAATCCAGGTAGCGAAGTGCGCAGCCAGGAGTATCCCCGCCGTGACGATCAGACGCCATTCGCGGCGCGTCAGGCTTCGAAGCTCAGCGCGGTGCCGAGTCACGGCGACGGACATCATGGCGATCGCGCCAAGTCCATTACGCCAGAACGCAAGCGCAAGAGCGGGCGCCGCGGTGGCCACGATCAAGGGCCCGGACGTCGAGACCGCGGTCACGGCGACCGCGATCAGCGTGAGGTCGGTTCGCGACGGCAACGCCAATTCGTGCGCCGGCCCGGGTGTGGTCTCGCCCTCGCGCATTCGGATCATGATGCCAGCAAGGTTGCGCGGCGGGGTTGATCAAGACGCTTTAAGCCAATACCAGCCGGTCTTTTCGGGCGTCGCCGGACCATACTGTCCCCATGGCACCCGAGGCTCCGGAGTCGACCGACGGGCCTGACGCGCGCGCCGTGCGCCCCGACTGGAGTCGGGCGGCAGTTCGCCGGGCGAGCATCGGACTCGTCTTCGTGGTGTGCGTGTTCGTCGTGGTTCCGATCGTCGCGATGCTCACTGCGGCTGGTTAACGCGACAGGCGTCCGAGCAACGCCGCGGCCGTACAGATGCCAAGAACGGCAGTACCTGTAAGGACGCCGAAATCAAGCCAGTAGTTCGTGGGCAGACCCAGCAACAGTCCACGCAGCGCCGCGACTTCGTAGCTGAGCGGGTTGCCGTGGCTGATCACTCGAAGCCAGGCCGGCATGATGCTCACCGGGTATAGCGCGTTCGACGCGAAGAACAGCGGCATCGTGATCGCCTGGCCGATGCCCATCAGCCGGTCGCGCTTCAAGACGAGACCTGCGATCGACACCGATAGGCAAGAGAAGAAGGCCGCACCGAGGACCACGACCACGACGACGCCCGCCAACCGGAGCGGGTTCCATGACAGCGCAACTCCGAGCAAGGCAGCCACGATCACGACGACGATCGCCTGGGCGATTGCACGAATGCCGGCGGCGAATGCCTTGCCCGCGACGAGTGCCGCCCGAGGTGTCGGGGTGACCAGCAACTTCGTGAGGACGCCGGCATCGCGTTCCCAGATGATCTGGATGCCGTAGAAGATCGCGACGAACAGTGCCGACTGCGCGATGATGCCCGGCGCGAGGTAGTCGAGATAGGGCACCTTCCCGGTGGGGATGGCCCGAATCCGGCTGAACGTCTTCCCGAAAATCACTAGCCACAGAATCGGCTGGATCGCGCGCGTGAGTAACTCGGTGCGGTCGTGGCGAAGCTTCTGCAACTCGACGAGACAGAACGTGCCGATGCGCGAGAGCAGCAAGGGCAGGCCGCGGACAGCACGGGCGTCAGCCCATACGGCGGGCCGTACGACGGGCGGAGCGGACACTGCGCAACCCTCCCTTCTCCTCATCGATCAGACCGCTTCCGGTGTAGTGCCTGAAGGCGTCCTCGAGGCTCGCGTCGGGACCCAACGACTCCTTCAGCGCGCTCGGACTCCCCACCGTGCGCAGCGTGCCGAGGTGCATCATCGCGACGCGGTCGCACAACACGTCGGCCTCTTCCATGTAGTGCGTGGTCAGCAGAACCGTCATGCCGTACTGGTCTTGCATATCGCGCACCCGCCCCCACACGCTGTCGCGCGCGATCGGGTCGAGGCCTACCGTCGGCTCGTCGAGCACCAACAATGCCGGTCGGTTGACGAGCGCCTGCGCAAGCTCGAGTCGCCGGACCATGCCACCTGAATACGTGCCCGCCATGCGGTCCGCGGCATCGGACAGATCGACCAGCTCTAGTGCCTCGGCCACTCGCGCGGCTCGCTCGCGCCTCGGGACGTCGAAGAGCCGAGCGAACCAGCTGACGTTCTCGCGGCCAGTGAGCGCACCCTCGATGGACACCTGCTGAGGCACGTAGCCGAGCAGTCGTCGAACCGCCATTGCCTCGTGCCGCACATCCAGGCCGAACACCCGCACCTCGCCGTCCTGCAAGGGAAGCAGCGTGTTCAGCAAGCGGATTGTGGTGGTCTTGCCTGCGCCGTTGGGGCCGAGTAGACCGAAGCACTCACCTGCTTCGACACTCAGGTCGAGATCGCTGACGGCGAGGTGATCGCCGAACCGGTAGCTCACGCCCTGCAACGTGACGGCACTGGTCACCGGTCGTCGGTCTCTGTATGCGGCGTCGCTTGCGCGTCGAGCATCGCTGCAAGCTGGGTTATCACCGGAACGGCGCGCGCAAGAGCGCGCTGGTCAGCGGCGGGCAGACCGGCGATGGCCTCGGCGACCAAGCCGGCGCGGCGGTCGCGCCATTGCTCCACGCGACGCTGCGCGGGCGCGGTCAGCTGCAGTCGCGCGACTCGCCGGTCATCGGCGTCCGCGAGCCGGCGCAGCAGACCGGCGTCAGTGAGCTGGCGGACGAGAGTGGAGACGGTGTTGGCAGCGAGCCCCAGGTCGGTGGCGGCCTCAGCGACCGAAACGCCCGGCCGGCGGCGAACCAGTCGAACCAGTTCGACCTGCGCGTTCGACAGGGTCTCCATCGGCCACGGCCGACCCACCACTCTGCGCGTGCGCCTTCGCAGTAACCCGACGGCGTCGAGGAGGTCGTCGGCCATCGTGGTGTCGGCCTCGGCGACGCGACCGGCTTCATTCACGGGCCAAGTATAAGCCTCTGTCACAGAGCTAATAGTTAGCCTAGCGGAAGTGGTCGAAACCCCCGGCGGCGTAGGGCTTCCCGTCGACGGTAACCGCACTTTCGGCAGCCACGTCGAGGACCGATCCGACGATCTGCCACCCCGACGGCAGTTCTGATGCGGGGCCAAAGGTCGCCACCAAGGCGTGGTCTTCGCCGCCGCGCAGGATCCAGCTCAACGGGTCGACGCTCAGCGCCGACGCGACCTGACTCAACACATCAGGGATCGCGAACGCGGCGGACTGCAGATCGATGAGCACGCCACTTGCGGCTGCCACGTGCCCGAGGTCGGCGACCAGGCCGTCACTCACGTCGATCATCGACGTGGCTCCCGCTTTCGCCGCCTCGGGGCCGGCTTGATACGGCGGTTGCGGACGCCGGTGGGCATCGACCACGAGCCGTGGCGACCGGAAGCCCCTGCTCAACGTGGCGAGTCCGGCCGCGGCCCAGCCCAGGCGGCCTGCGAGTGCGACGACGTCGCCTGGCTGCGCACCGGACCGGGTGACCGGCGTCCGGCCCTCAAGATCTCCGAGCGCGGTAACGGCGATCACGAGTACGTCGCTGCGTACGACGTCTCCTCCGACGACTCCGGCTCCGACGACGTCGCATTCGTCGCGCAGTCCGTCGGCGAAGCGCTCCGCCCAGAAGGCCGCGAGGTCGGCGGGTGCGGCGAGACCGACGAGTAGCGAGGTCGTGACGGCGCCCATCGCAGCGATGTCGGCAAGGTTTTGCGCGGCCGCCTTTCGTCCGATGTCATAGGGCGTCGACCAGTCCCGGCGGAAGTGGCGTCCGTCGACGAGCAGGTCCGTCGTCGCCACCACGCGCCCGTCGGGAGCCGTGATGACCGCCGCGTCGTCGCCTGGGCCTAGCAGCGTGTGTTGACCTGCCGGCAGGCGTGCGGTGACCCGATCGATCAGGCCGAACTCGCCAAGGTCGCCGATACTGATCTCTCACCTCCGGCCTTCAGTTGCTACGGTGTCACCGACATTGTTGGACATCCTCGTATCAGGCGTGCTCGCGCAGCCCGGTTGAACGTCCAGCATCCCGGCAACGATCTCGGAGGAACGCGCCATGGTGGTGCAGGCCTACATCCTCATCCAGACCGAGGTCGGCAAGGCAGCCTCGGTGGCTCGTGAAATCTCCGGCTTCAAGGGTGTCACCCTCGCCGAAGACGTGACCGGCCCTTACGACGTCATCGTGCGCGCCGAGGCGCGCAACATCGACGAGATGGGCCGCATGGTGGTGGCGCAGGTCCAAAGCGTCGACGGGATCACCCGCACGCTGACCTGCCCGGTCGTCCACCTCTAGGCATCCGAGCCCGCGGGCTCAGCGCAAACCGGCTGGTCGCCGCAACGCAGTCTGAATCAACCGGTCGAGCAACGCCGGGTAGTCAAGACCGCTCGCCGCCCAGACCCGCGGGAACACCGAGGTCGGCGTGAACCCCGGCATGGTGTTGACCTCGTTGACGAGCACCCGCTGTGCTGGCGTCACGAAGAAGTCGACCCTCGCGAGTCCTTCGCAGGACAATGCCTCGAATGCGACAGCCGCGAAGTGCCGAATCTGTGCTTCGACCTCGGCGGTCAGCGATGCAGGGATCGCGATGTCGGTGTCAGCGTTGATGTACTTCGCGTCGAAGTCATAGAACTCGCGATCTCGCACCGTGATCTCGGCGGGGAGGCTGACCTCCGGTGGACCGCCGTCGATACCTTCGAGCACGCCGACCTCGATCTCCCGGCCCTCGACCATCGCTTCGACGATCACTTTCGGGTCGCTGCGCCGGGCCAGTTCAATGGCGTCGTCGAGTTCGCCGACGTCGTGCACCTTGCTGATCCCAATGCTCGAGCCACCTCGCGCCGGCTTCACGAAGACCGGAAACCCCAAACTGGTGACCGATTCACGCACCGCCGACTTGTCGGCGTCCCATTCACGAGGCCGCACCACGACATGGGGGATGTCAGGCAGTCCGCCACCGTGCAGCACCAGTTTCATGTATTGCTTGTCCATGGCAGCGGCGGATGACAGCACCCCAGCACCGACGTACGGGATCCCGGCGAGCTCGAGCAATCCTTGAATCGTGCCGTCCTCGCCGTAGGGTCCGTGCAGCAGCGGGAACACGACGTCGACATCGGCGAGAACGCGCGGAACTGCGCCCGGTTCGCAGACCACAAGCTCGGGTGCGGTCGGGTCGGCGGCAAGCACGACCGAGGCGTCGGAGGTCGCGACCTCCGGCAGCGAGTCGCCCTGAATCTGGAACTTAGCCGGATCGTCGGATGCCAATACCCAGCGACCCTCGCGAGTGATGCCGATCGGCACCACGTCGTAGCGCTGCGGGTCGAGAGCGGCGAGAACGCTGCCAGCGGTTATGCACGAGATGGAGTGTTCGGTGCTGCGACCGCCAAACAACACAGCTACTCGTACTTTGCGCTCACCTGGCTGCTCGGGCTCTGTCGCTTCCACGACGCCGACCCTACTGCGGATGCCGCTCTGCCTTTGCAGTTCGACCCATCAGCCGCGCGACGCCGTCGCCCGGCTGCATCTGCTCGTAAAGGACCGAGACGACAACCTCGATGATGGGCACCTCGATGTCGTGCTTGTGGGCGAGCTCGAGGATCGACTTGCACGACATGACGCCTTCGGCCGTTGTGGTGGTCGCCGCAAGCGCGTCGTCGACACTCATGCCGCGGCCAAGGTGCACACCGACGCTGTGGTTGCGTGACAACGGGCTCGAGCAGGTGGCGACGAGGTCACCCAAGCCTGCCAACCCGGAGAACGTGTGTGGATCAGCGCCCAAGGCAACGCCGAGACGCGCCGTTTCAGCCAGACCGCGAGTAATCAGGGATGCCTTGGAGTTGTCGCCGAATCCCATGCCGTCGGCAATCCCGACGGCAAGCGCGATCACGTTCTTCACCGCGCCAGCCAGCTCGCAGCCCACGACGTCGGTGTTGGTGTACGGCCTGAAGTAGCCAGTCTGGCACGCCAGTTGCAGGCGCTCGGCATTCTCGACGTCCGTGCAGGCAACGACCGACGCCCCTGGCTGTCGCTCGGCGATTTCCCTGGCCAGGTTGGGCCCAGTGACAATCGCGACGCGTTCCGCCGGCGCATCGGCAACCTCGCTGATCACCTCACTCATCCGCTTGGTAGTGCCGAGCTCAACGCCCTTGATGAGGCTGACGAGCAGAGCATCCACCGGGAACAGCGGGGTCCAGACTGCGAGATTCTCGCGCAGCGTCTGCGCCGGGATTGCGAGCACGACGAGGTCGGCACCGGCCAGTGCCTCGGCAGGGTCGAGCGTGGCTCGCAGCGTGTCTGGGAGCTCAATACCCTCTTGGTACCAAGGATTGTGATGATCGCTGTTGATCGACTCGACGATCTCGGGACGTCGACCGCACAGCATCGTGTCGGTACCGGCGTCGGACAGCACCATGCCGAAGGCTGTCCCCCACGTGCCTGTACCGAATACCGCGGCTCGGGTCACGCCGCGCTCACCGGCTTGGCCTCGAAGAACGTCGCCGGCGGCGTCTCATCGCGGATGTCGGCGAGCAGTTCGGTCACCCGCGTCATCAGCAGATCGGTGATCTCGCGCAGTACATCAGGAGTGGGCTCGACGCCCTTGAATCGCGACAGATCCAGCGGCTCACCGGCCAGTACATAGACCGGCTTGCGAGGGAACGGGTGCGGTCGCTTCGAGCCGTACCGCAGGATTGCCTGCGTCCCCCAGTGGGCGAGTGGAATGACGGGCACATCGCAGTCGAGCACGAGGCGGGCGACCCCTGTCTTGGCAAGCATCGGCCAGCCGCGCGGATCGCGCGTGCAGGTGCCTTCGGGGTAGATCACCACGCACTCACCCGCCACCAACGCGGCCTCGGCATCGCGCAAGGAGTTCACCGCGTCGCGCGTGCGGCGATAGACCGGGATCTGGCCCGCGTTGCGCAAGAGCGCCCCGATCACTGGCACTTTGAACAGCTCGGACTTCGCGAGAAAACTCGGCGTCCGGCGCACGCCGTCATAGATCGCGTGGGACAGGGTAACTGGGTCGAGAATCGTCACGTGGTTGGCGACGATGAGCACCCCGCCGTCCCGTGGGATGTTCTCCAAGCCACGCCACGTCGGCTTCGTCGACATCCAGAGGAATGGCTTCGCGAGGACCGCGCACACGCGAAACCACCGCAGGTGTTCGCCTGATCGCACTCGCTGCGCTCCCGTCATCGACCGGTGACACCGGCCGACGGTGTCGCTCTATCAGTACCCCTCGAGATCAGTGTCCCGTGCAGGCCTCAGCAGTGTCGAGTCGGACCGGCCGGTAGCGTCCGCACCAATGAACACATCGATGCCGGACGGCGTGGCGTGGGTCGCCGTTATCCCGGCAAAGCCCCTGGCCACGGCCAAATCAAGGCTGGCGGACGCCGCGGGCACCCGCCGCGCTGAACTGGCCCTGGCGATGCTGCTCGACACGATCGACGCGACGCTGGGTGCTCCCCATGTAGTGGCAGTAGTGGTCGTTACCGACGATGACGTGATCTGTTCGGCGGCGTCAGAACTCGGCGCAATCGTGGTCGCAGATGTGCCGGGTGAAGGCCTCAACGCCGCTTTTCGATACGGCATCGAAATCGCCGCCGCGCAGTACCCCGGGGCTGGCGTGGCGCTGCTCGCAGGCGACCTTCCCGCACTGCGGGCTCCCGAACTGGAAGCCGCGCTCCTGCTGGCCGCATCATCGACCGGCTTGGTCGCGGTCGCCGACCGAGAAGGGCTCGGCACGACCATGCTGGCGTCGCGTTCAGCCGCGCAGTTGCGGCCCGCGTTCGGTGTGGGATCGTTCGCGCGACATCGCGGGCTAGGTGCGGTCGCGTTGGAGGACGCCGGACTCGCGGGCTTGCGAAGCGACGTCGACGACTCGGATGGTCTTCGGGCAGCAAACGCGCTGGGCGTCGGCCGCCGAACCGCCGCCGTCGTAGCATCCTCGGCCGATCCGGACTGAAATCGTGGACGTTTGCTGCCCCAGGAGGGCAGTGAACGTCCCAGATTCGGCGCCGCACGTGGGGCCGGCATGAAGAAAGGCTGGGATCCGTTGGCCCGAAGGACAACGGATCCCAGCCCGTCCTAAAGCGTCAGGCCTTCTTGGCTGGCCGCTTCGCGGGAGCCTTCTTTGCCGGAGCCTTCTTGGCTGGTGCGGCCTTCTTGACCGCAGCCTTTGCCGGCGCTGCCTTCTTCACAGCTGCCCGTGCAGGTGCGGCCTTCTTGACCGCAGCCTTTGCCGGCGCTGCCTTCTTCACAGCTGCGCGAGCAGGTGCAGCCTTCTTGACCGCAGCCTTCGCCGGTGCGGCCTTGGCAGGCGCGGCCTTCGCCGGCGCAGCCAACTTCACCGTTCCGCTAACGACGCCCTTGAGGTGGGTGCCCGGCCGGAACTTCGGTACGGAGGTCTTCTTGACCTTGACCCGTGCGCCAGTGGCTGGGTTGCGGGCAAGACGCGCAGCCCGCTCGACCTTCTCGAAGATGCCGAAGCCAGTGATGGCGACCTTCTCGCCCTTAGCCACGGTTCTGGTGATGGTGTCGATGACGGCCTCAACCGCATCGCTTGCTGCTTTTTTGTTATCTCCCAGGCGAGTGGAGATGGAGTCGATCAGCTCCGCCTTGTTCACGTGCCCCTCCGAATGATGTTGTCGAGTGCACACCCGACTCGGGGTGAACCTAGGCCCCGCGCGCGCTCAAAACAACGACCGCGACGAAGAATTTCCTTGTGTCGCGGAAAATCTGGGCAAAAACCCGGCCCCAGACCCATGCGTCACACAGATGTTGGCACCGTGCGCGGTTTCCATGAAGGCCGATGCGACTCGAATTCGTCGACATCGTCGACATGACGCAGCGTCAGCCCGATGTCGTCGAGGCCCTCCATGAGCCGCCACCGCGTGTAGTCGTCGATCTCGAAAGGCAACACGACAGTGCCGTAACGAACCTCTCGACCGACCAGATCGACGGTGATCTGTGTCTGTGGATCGGCCTCGATCGCCGCCCAGAGCACTTCAACGTCGGCTTCGTTGATCAACACCGTGAGCAGGCCGCCTTTGAGCGAGTTTCCTCTGAAGATGTCGGCAAACCTCGGTGAGATCACGGCCTTGAACCCGTAGTTCTGCAGGGCCCACACCGCATGCTCACGCGATGATCCGGTGCCAAAGTCAGGCCCCGCCACAAGAACGTCGGCGCCCGCGTACTGCGGCTGATTCAGGACGAACTCAGGATCGGCCCGCCATGCCGCGAACAAGCCGTCCTCGAAACCCGTGCGGGTGACCCGCTTCAAGTACACGGCCGGAATGATCTGGTCAGTGTCGACATTGCTGCGACGCAGTGGCAGGCCGCGGCCCGTGTGTGTCGTGAACTTCTCCATGGGAGTCTCCCGAACTAGAGGCGTGATAGACGCAAGCAAGCGGTGCGTCAGTCGAGATCGGACGGCGCGGACAAGTGCCCCGTCACCGCAGTGGCCGCGGCAACCAGTGGCGACACCAGATGGGTGCGGCCACCCTTGCCCTGGCGCCCTTCGAAGTTGCGGTTCGATGTCGACGCCGACCGCTCACCGGGGGCGAGTTGATCGGGGTTCATCCCTAGGCACATCGAGCAGCCCGCGCTCCGCCATTCCGCCCCAGACTCGGTGAAGATCTTGTCGAGCCCTTCGGATTCCGCCTGCGCCTTGACTGCCATCGAGCCGGGGACCACGAGCACGCGGACGGTGTCAGCCACCTTGCGACCCTTCAGGACCGCAGCCGCAGCGCGAAGGTCTTCGATGCGCCCGTTCGTACACGACCCGAGAAAGACGGTGTCGACCTTGATGTCGCGCAATTTCGTGCCGGCCTGCAGGCCCATGTACTCCAGTGCCCGTTCGACGCTGCCCCGCTCGCCGGCGTCGGCAATCGCTGACGGGTCGGGAACGCTGGAGCCGAGTGGCGCTCCCTGGCCGGGGTTGGTGCCCCAGGTGACGAACGGCGTCAGCTCTGCTGCGTCGAGCACGACATCGACGTCGAATGTCGCATCGTCATCGGTGACCAAGCTTCGCCAGTGAGCCACGGCGGCATCCCAGTCGGCGCCGCTCGGAGCATGCGGGCGACCCTTCAAGTAGGCGAACGTCGTCTCATCGGGCGCGATCATGCCGGCCCGTGCTCCTGCTTCGATGGACATGTTGCAAACCGTCATGCGCGCTTCCATCGACAGCGCGCGGATCGCCTCGCCGCGGTACTCGATGACGTACCCTTGCCCGCCACCAGTGCCGATCTTCGCGATCACCGCAAGAATGATGTCCTTGCTCGTCACGCCGTCGGGGAGAACGCCGTTCACCGTGATCCCCATCGTCTTCGGGCGGTAGATCGGCAACGTTTGCGTCGCAAGAACGTGCTCGACTTCGCTGGTACCGATGCCGAATGCCAGCGCACCGAAGGCGCCGTGGGTCGAGGTGTGTGAATCGCCGCACACGATGGTCATGCCGGGTTGCGTGAGACCGAGCTGCGGCCCGATGACGTGCACGATCCCTTGCGACACGTCGCCCATCGGGTACAGCCGGATACCGAACTCCGCACAGTTGCGGCGCAACGTGTCGACCTGCGTGCGCGACACCGGATCCGCGATCGGCTGATCGATGTTGGTGGTCGGCACGTTGTGGTCTTCGGTCGCAATCGTGAGGTCGGGACGCCGAACAGTGCGCCCGGCAAGTCGCAAGCCGTCGAACGCCTGCGGGCTCGTTACCTCATGCACGAGGTGCATGTCGACGTACACGAGGTCGGGCTCGCCGTCGGCGTGCCGCACCACGTGCTCGTCCCAGACCTTCTCAGCCATCGTCGCGCCCATAAGTCGCTCCACTCCGTCGCAGAACTTGCGTTCCAGGACTTGCGTCTTTCAGAACTTGCGTCTCGCATGCTGAGACGGCAGTATCAGTACATGGACGAGTCTAGCGGCGTTGGCGTTTTGGACAAGTCAGTAGCCGTACTTTCTGCTCTCGAGGCCGGCCCTGCCTCGCTGGCCAGCCTTGTCGCACTCACCGGCTTGCCGCGACCGACCGCGCATCGCCTCGCCGTTGCCCTCGAGCGACACCGCCTTGTAGCCCGAGACAGTGAAGGCAGATTTGTGCTCGGCCCACGGCTCGCGGAGCTGGCGGCCGCGGGCGGCGAGGATCGGCTCATCGCGGTCAGCGGGCCAGTGCTTGCGAAACTGCGTGACGCTACTGGCGAGAGCACGCAGCTCTACCGCCGGCAGGGCGACGTCAGAGTGTGCGTCGCCGCGGCCGAGCTTCCGGCCGGCCTTCGCAACACTGTGCCGATCGGAACCCGCCTGCCGCTCACCGCAGGATCGGCCGCGCAGGTGCTCCTGGCGTGGGAGGACGCCGAGCGCTTGCATCGTGGCGTCGCCACGGCGGTGTTCAGTGCGCAAACGCTGGCTCGAGTTCGACGGCAGGGTTGGGCCGCCAGCGTCGCCGAACGGCAACCCGGAGTCGCGTCGGTCTCAGCGCCGGTCCGTGCAGCTAACGGTCGCGTGGTCGCGGCGGTGTCGGTCTCAGGACCCATCGAGCGGCTCTCCCGCAACCCAGGCCGGCTGCACGCCCGCGCGGTAGTGGCGGCGGGCGAAGCCATTAGCCGCGCCCTGCTCCGACCCTGACGAGTGCGAGCGCAACGACTAGCTGGATGCAGCCGATCCCAGGGTGATCGACGTCGTTGCGGTCTGACCGTTGCGGAAGTACGTGATGGTGATCGTCGAGTTCGGCACGGCCGCGTGAGTGGCCGCGATGAGGGAGTCGGCGTCGACGATGGTCCGGTTGCCGAACTTGGTGATGATGTCGTTCACCTGCACGCCCGCCTTCGATGACGGACCGCCAGCGGTGACACTCACAACCTTGGCACCATTGGGCGTGTGCAGGTTCGCGTCTTCGGAGTCCTGAAGGCCGATACCGAGAACCGCGTGGCTCGCATGGCCGGTCTTCTCGAGTTCGCCGACGACCCGCTGCGCTTCGTCGATCGGAATCGAGAACCCGACGCCGATGCTCCCTGACTGCTCGTCCGGGCTGCCCTGACCTTGGTCAAGCGTCGCGATGGCAGAGTTGACACCGACGACGTGACCGCTCATGTCGACGAGCGGCCCGCCGGAGTTGCCGGGGTTGATGGCCGCGTCGGTTTGGATCGCGTCGAGCACCGTCGGAGTGGCGCCACTCGTACCACCGGTGCCGTCGCAGCTTTGGGTACACACGGGGCGGTTCAGCGAACTCACAATGCCCGACGTCACCGTGTTCGAGAGCCCCAACGGTGAGCCGATCGCAATCACCTGCTGGCCGACCACGAGCGCCGAATCACTGCCAAGACTCGCCGGATGCAGGCCGGTAACTCCTGCTGCCTTGATGACGGCAAGGTCTGTTGTTGGATCACGCCCGATAATGCTCGCCTTTACGGTCCGGCCGTCGTTGAGGGTGACCGCGATGACACCGGACGTGGCTGCGTCCTCGACTACGTGGTTGTTGGTCAGAATCTCACCGTCGGACGTCAAGATGATGCCGGTACCCTCATCGCCCGCATCCGTTGTGGTGACGATGATCGAGACGACCGACGGCAGCAGCGTCGCAGCGATCTGAGCAACCGATCCTGCGGGCAGACTCACGACCGCCTGCGGTGCCACCACTGGCTGCGTGGGCGTCGTGGTGACCGCTGCCTGCGTGGGATTCTTCTTCGTGGCGGCGACAACACCGCCTGCGACAAGTGCGCCTACGAGGGCAGCGATCGCGGCGACCACCAACAACGACAGCCATCCCGACCGTCGACCTTCGCGGGTCACCCGCGGGTCGCTCGGCGGTGGGTTGTAAGGCGGCGGGGTCGGATTCGTCGGAGCGTAGGCCGGGGGCGTGTAGGTGGGTGGCGAGTAGGCGGCCGGCGCTCCGTATGGAGGCGGTGAACCGTAAGCGGGCCGGGCGCCATAGCTGGGCTGAGTTCCGTAGGCCGGTGGTGTTCCGTAACCGGACGGCGGGTTGATCGGCGCTGCGAAGTTCGGGGCGCCGTATGACGGCGCAGGCGGCTCAGGCACGGTGTAGACGGGCGGCGGGGTATACGTGGGAGCGCCGTTCTCCGGCTTCGCGTAAGGGAAAGGACCGAGGTACGGGTCGGCCCCATAGCGTGGGGACGCCGGCGCCTTGGAGGATTCAGGTGCGCCTGCATCGGACCCCGCAGACCCCGACCCCGCAGACCCCGACCCCGCAGACTCCGACCCCGCAGCCGATTCCGCCGCCGCCGAATCCGCCGCCGGAGGAGGCGGCGGCTCTGGCGTCTCTGGGGGCTCCTGCAGTTGATCGCTCGGAGATGCCCACCAGGGACGCTGCTGCCCGCCGTCCTCAGTCATGTGTTGACGATCCCCAGTTCTGCTGAAGGATTCCTGAATGCTCGACGCGTTCCGGCCCGTGCCGGCCCGGAAGATCAAGGGTCATCAGCGCGCCACCGGCAGGCGCACGTCCTGCAGACACGCTACCGCCATGGCGTTGTGCTGCCTGGCGAACGATCGCGAGTCCGAGCCCCGAACCGGGCATGCCTCGGGCGTCGGTCGATCGGTAGAAGCGATCGAAGACGTGCGGCAGGTCGGCGTCCGCAATGCCTGGTCCTGAGTCAGCCACCTTCAACCTTCCGTTGTCGAGACTGACCATCACATCGCCCCCTGGAGGGCTCCACTTGACGGCATTGTCGAGCAGGTTCGTCACGGCTCGCTCCAACGCGGTCGCTTCACCCATCACCAGCCAACCGTGCAGGTCAACGGTGAAAGCGATGCCCGGGGCGCGCCTGCGAACCCGTTCAATTGCGCGCTCGACGATCACGGCCAGGTCGAGTTCTTCGGCGCTCGCCGCCGGCCGATCGTCGCGGGCGAGTTCGACGAGGTCGGCAACGAGGCCCGACAACTCTTCAACCTGAGCCCGGACGTCGACAAGCAGCGCTTCACGGTCGGCGACCGCAAGACCCCGATCTCCAGCAGCGTTGCTCTGCGCAAGCAGGTCGAGATTGGTGCGCAGACTCGTCAGCGGCGTGCGCAACTCGTGTCCGGCATCGGCCACCAGTTGTCGTTGCAGTGCTCGCGAGGTGGCAACTGCAGACAGCATTTCGTTGAAGCTCCTGGCGAGTCGACCGAGTTCATCGGCGCTCTCGACCTCGATAGGGGTGAGGTCGCCGGTGCGTCCGACCCGTTCGGCGGCTTGCGTCAGTCGTTCAACAGGTCGCAGTCCCGCGCGGGCAACCAGGAGCCCAGCGACGGCCGCGATGATGATCCCGCCGGCCCCGACGAAGAGCAGGACCAGACCCAGATCGTTCAGCGTCGTCTGGGTGTCCTTCGTCGAACTGGCGAGCACCAGCGCAACATCGGAGCTAACTGGCACAGCGACGACGCGATAGCGGACGCCGCTGATGGTCAAGGTGCGCAGGGATTGGCTCGAAGATCCGCGTGCAACGGCAAGCTCGGGGCCGGCCTGCACCAGCTTGGTCAGCCCAGGGGTCGTGCATTCCGCGTCGCCTGCATTGCTGACCAGACACAAGTCGACTTCTGATGCCAACAGTGACAACGAGGGCTGGGTCTGCAGTGTCTCGGGAAGTTCCTGCTGCAGCGCTGCAACCTTCTGTGCCCGCGACACCAGTGAGCTATCGAGTTCGTGGAACAGCTCCATCCGCATCGTGAAGTAAGCGGCCAACGAAACGGCCGCGACGGCGAATCCCGCTGTCATCGCGGCGAGCAGCGAAACTCGGGCACGAAGTGTCAATCCGCCTGGAGCGCTGACCACGTCCCTGGTGCTGACCACATCCCTGACTGCGTCGGTCACGTGGGCAGCTCGCGAAGCGAGTAGCCCACGCCGCGAACCGTATGGATCAGCCGCGACTCGCCATCGGTTTCGAGCTTGCGCCGCAGGTAGCCGACGTAGACCTCCAGCGAATTCGCGGTGGTCGGGAAGTCGTAACCCCAAACCTCCTCGAGAATCTGATTGCGTTCGAGCACTTGCCGCGGGTGCCGCATGAGCAACTCAAGCAGGTGGAACTCAGTGCGCGTCAAAGAGATTGGCCTCGTGCCACGCCAAACTTCGCGGGTGCCCAGGTCGAGCACCAGATCGGAAAACTTCAGCTGCTGCGCGGCGTCAGGCCCGGCAAGGGTGCGTCGCAGCAACGCACGCAAGCGTGCGAGCAGTTCGTCGAGAGCGAACGGCTTGACCATGTAGTCGTCGGCGCCCGCGTCGAGTCCGCTGACGCGGTCGGTGACTGCCTCACGTGCAGTGAGCATGAGAACAGGCAAGTCCTCCCCCGCAGCACGCAACCGGCGACACGTCTCGAGCCCGTCAAGGCCCGGCATCATCACGTCAAGGACGACAGCATCGGGCCGGCGCAAAGCGATCGAGGACAGCGCGCGCTGGCCGTCCTCAGCGAGCTCGACGTCGTATCCGTTGAAGATCAGCGATCGGCGAAGCGACTCCCGAACCCCGGGGTCGTCGTCGACAACGAGAATGCGCACAGCACAAGTGTGCCTGCGATGGCTGAATGAATGCTGAAAGCCGAGCTAGCCGGCTGTCGCGCCGCCGTGAATCGCGAGGACGGCGTCGAGGTCATCGGCGTCGCTCGCGCGCTTGTCTGGGCGGTAGCGCAGGACACGGGCGAACCGAAGTGCCACCCCGCCCGGGTAGCGCGGGCTGGTCTGGACCCCGTCGAACGCGATCTCGACGACGGCTTCTGGGGCGACATAAACGGTGTAGTTGTCGCGGTGAGTCTCGAGCCGCAGGAAGAGCTCCGTCTGCCACGCGAGCAGTTCGTCGGTGAGGCCCTTGAAAGTCTTGCCGAGCATGACGAAACCGCCGTTACCGTCGCGAGCTCCGAGGTGCAGATTCGACAAGACGCCGGCCCGTCGGCCGTGTCCCCATTCGGCCGCCAGGACGACGAGGTCGAGCGTGTGCCGCGGTTTGACCTTCACCCAACCCACGCCCCGGCGGCCCGCTTCGTAGGGCGCTACCAAGGACTTCACGACTACACCCTCGTGGCCGTGCACGATCGCATCCGCGAAGAACCGCGCTGCCTCCTGCGCATCGTCGGTGACAATCCGCGGCACCCGCAGGCGCTCAGGCAGGACCGCCTCGAGCACTTCCTGCCGGTCGGCCGCGGGAGCGTCAAGCAGGTCGCGCCCATCGTGGTGAAGCACGTCGAAAACGAACAGGGCAACCGGAACGGACGACCGCAGGGCGGTGACGTCGAGACGGCTGCTCGTGCGCGCGGCAGTCTCCTGGAACGGCCGCGGTCGCCCGTTACCGTCGAGCGCGATTGCCTCACCATCGAGAACTACGTCGCGGACGTCGAGGGCGCGCACCTCTTCGACGAGCTCGGGTACGCGGGTGGTGATGTCGTCAAGAGTGCGGGTGAACACTCGCACCTCATCGCCAGCGCGGTGCAGCTGAACCCGAATCCCGTCGAGCTTCCATTCCAGGGCGACGCGTGCGCCCTGCGAGATCTGTGCGAGGGCAGCCGAGACATCAGGTGCCGACTGCGCAAGCATCGGCAGCACCGGTCGACCCACCTCGAGACCAATGGCGCGAAGGGCCTCGACGCCGTCGTGTAGCGCGGCCCCGGCGATCGGCGGCAACGACCCGCGCAGCATGAATGCGCGCCGCACGTCGGCCACCGGAAGCTCGGCAGCAGCGGCGATCGCCTCGACCATGACGCCGTCTTGCGCGCCCTGCCGCAGCTCACCGCCGACGAGTGCGATCAGAAACGAGCGTTCGGGTTCGGTCGCCGCCGCGAACAGCCGTGCGAGTTCGGCACCGCGACGGGCCTGCGAGCCCGAGCCTGAGTCGGCGGCGATGCGAGCGAACGCGGCGTCGACGTCGGGGAGCGAAAGTGTCGGATCGGACGGCGGGGTGTTCTGTCCGGGAAGGTCGCGCGCGCCGCGCAGCGCAGCCCAGCCAACACCGGTACGGCGCTGCCGCAACTCCCCCGACAGGAACGCGGCCGCGATCTCGACTTCGTCGGCGTCCGCCGCGCCGAGGTCGCTAGCGCCCTTGTCGCCGTGGGCCGACCGAAGACAACCGGCCACAAGTGCGATCTTCGCGGATCGCGAACGGGTCGCGGCGACCGCGCCAGATACGGCGACCAACTCAGCAAGCAGCACCCGCTCATTCTCGCGGCAGGCGCTGACACTCCGAACATGGCTGTCGCCGGTGACCGTTGCCCCCCAGCGCGGTCACCGGCGACATGAGCCGGTATCAGCCCTACATCCGCAACTATTTGCCTATGCGCTCTGTGCGACCGACTCCGAAGGTTCAGGCAGCACGATCACGGTGTCAGCGGAAACAGCGGCATCCATTGGTGCCTCGTCCGCGCCACGACGCCACACGGACGCAAGCTTCGCGTCGTGCTCACGCCACATCGGACGTTGCCCTTGAATCCACTCAACACGCGCCCACCACGTAAAGCCCCCCACGGGCCACCCCCCTCTAAGTGACACGTTCAAGTTAGCGACTCGGCATCCCCCCGGATACGTCCGTTCGGTTGGTCTCCAGGATCGAACGTACGCACCTCAGAAGTGCGGGGCAGCGCGATGGTGAACCGGCATCCCGCTCCGACATTTGTCGCACCTATTCGTCCGTTGTGTGCGTCGACGATGCCGCGCGCGATCGCAAGTCCGAGGCCTGCGCCGCCGTCCGGGGCTGGGGTTCGGGCCGGCGTCCCACGGAACGCAACCTCGAACACCCGATCAATGTCGACCTCTGCGATACCTCCACATTCGTCGCTGATCGACAGATACACGGTGTCGTCGTCATGAACCATGGCGATATCGACCGAACCGTCATGGGGGGTATGTCGGATCGCGTTACCCAAGAGGTTCCCGACGACCCGTGTCAGTGCGTAGGGATCGGCGTCCACGAGCGGAGCGTCCGTCTCGATGCCCGACTCGTTGAGGTGAATCCCTTTCGCGCTGGCGACCGGCGTTGCGCTGGCGACCGCCTCGCGAACGATGTCGGTCAGCGCCATCGGACGCGGCGAAAGCTGCAATGCGCCGGCGTGGATTCGGCTCAACTCGAACAAGTCGTCGACCATCCTTGCGAGCCGGTCGACCTCCACTCTGATCCTGCGGTGATAGAGCGCACGGTCCTCGTCGGTGGACACCACGTTGTCTTCAAGGGCCTCGGCCATCGCCCGAATCCCGGCCAGCGGCGTGCGCAGGTCATGGCTCACCCAGGCGATCAGCTCGCGCCGACTGTCTTCCACAGCGCGATCGTGCCGCCTGGCCTCGTCAAGCCTTGCGTGCGCTGCTTCGAGTTCGGTTGCAAGCGCCTCGAGCTCAGCACTCGGCGTCCCTATCGGCCCCACGTAAGGCTCGCCTCGGGTCAACGCGTTCGCCGCCGCCCGCAGCGCATCGCTTCCTCGCATCAACGTGCGAGCCAGCACCATCGAGGTGACGACGCCGCCGATACCCGCGAACACCACCGTCGCAATGAGGACGCCGAACTGCCTCTTCGACAAGAACATCCACATCGTGGCGGCGATCGCCGCGACCACCACGGTAAATACCGGCGTGAGGGCCACGATCAACGCTGCGTCACGAAGCGGCCGTCGACGCGCTGCCTTCAGCAAAAAGAGTCCGGCTCCGGTGACCACCACCGAACTGGCCGCCGACACCGCGACCAGTACGCCGACGTCGTGCGCCTGCAGCACCATCATTGCGCCACAACGGTGCTGGGGTCGTAGCGGTATCCGACGCCCCACACTGTCGAGATCGGCGACCACTTGCCGCCAGACGCAGCTTCAAGCTTCTGCCGCAGCCGGCGCACGTGCACGGTCACGGTCGACTGGTCGCCGAACGACCAACCCCAGACGTCGCGCATCAACTCCTCGCGACTAAATGTCTGCCGCGGATGGCCCATGAGATGCGCAAGCAGATCGAACTCTCGCACCGTCAACATCAGTGGCGCGCCACCGTATTCGACCTCATGTGCGGCCAAGTCGACATGCAGCGGACCGTCGACAAGCCCCGTACGCGCCGCGGCCCGCAACGGGGCCGGCGTGCGAGCCCGCCGCAACACCGACGCGACACGCAACACGAGTTCGCGCGGGCTGAACGGCTTCGTGACGTAGTCGTCGGCGCCCACCTCAAGACCCACGATGCGGTCGGTTTCGGTGCCTAGCGCCGTCAGCAGGATGACCGGGACCGGGCTGCGCTCACGCAATGTGCGACAAACGGCGAGGCCATCAAGGCCTGGCAACATGATGTCGAGCACGACGAGATCGGGTGAGTCCGCCGCTGCTGATTCGAGAGCGGCCAGCCCGTCACCGACAAGGGTGACCTCGTAGCCCTCGCGTCGCAGGTAGCGCGCGACCACATCACTAACGGTCGGGTCGTCGTCGACGACGAGGATCCGCCCAAACGCCGGCTCGTCGGCGTCCGGCATTGATGTCGTCATGACATTCAGCCTAGATCCGCATCGGGCTAACCCTCGGCGCCACGGGTGCCGTTCTCTAGTTCGTAAGAACCCACGCCGCCGCATCAGTGGGCAGCAACCCGCCGTCTACGAGTTCGCCACTTGTCAGTAACAGCTGCCCCGCGGGAATCGTGACCGCCTCAGCGCCGAAGTTGACGATGCAGACCAGACCGTTCGAGCGCGAGAAGGAGAGCGTGGCCGGGCCTTTGGTGAGCCAGGTCACGGTCTCGTCAGCGCCGAACTTTCGGCGCAACGCCAGAGCGCTGCGATAGAGCTCGAGGGTCGATGTCGGGTCGCCGTCTTCCGCTCCCCAGGAAAGCTCAGCCCAGTCTGCCGGCTGGGGAATCCAGCCGGTGACCGAACTGAAGCCAAATGACGGTCCGCTCGGCTCCCATGGCAACGGCACCCGGCAGCCGTCGCGGCCCTTGTCGTGGTGCTCTGATCGCTCCCAGGTCGGGTCTTGCAGGTAGATAGGTGCGATGTCGGCGACCTCGGGCAGTGCCAGTTCTTCACCCTGATACAGGTAGGCGGAGCCGGGCAACGCGAGCATCAACAGGGCTGCCGCCCTGGCCCGACGAAGCCCTCTATGTAGGTCAGGCGCGGGCTCGGTGCCGTTGCTCAGCAGCCACGACCGAAGGTCGGTCGATGAAGGCAACGCGTAGCGACTCAGATGCCGCACCACGTCGTGGTTGGAGAGCACCCAGGTGGCAGCAGCACCGACGCCGCCGGCTTCACGAAGCGACGCCTCGATGACGTCGACCAGCGCCGCACAATCCCACGGTGCTTGCAGAAAATCGAAGTTGAACGCCTGGTGTAGCTCATCAGGCCGCACGTAGCGCGCGCGCCGACCTGGCATTACCCAGGCTTCGGCAACAGCGATGCGCGGCGGGCTGTACTCATCGAGGATTCGCCGCCAAACACGGAAGATGTCGTGCACTTCGTCGCGGTCCCACAGCGGATGGTCGACGACCTCATAACGCAACTGCTTGTCGACCGACTTGGCGCCGAGAGCGGGAAATGGCTCGGTCAGCTTCTTGGCCATTCCGTGAGCGACGTCGATGCGGAACCCGTCGACGCCCCTGTCGAGCCAGAACCGCAGAATCGACTCGAACGCCTTGCCGACGATCGGGTTCGACCAGTCGAGATCGGGCTGCTCGGGCGCGAACATGTGGAGGTACCACTGGCCGTCGGCGACGCGGGTCCACGCGGGACCACCAAAGTTCGCGTGCCAGTCGGCCGGCGGCTCATTGCCACCAGGGCCGCGGCCGTCACGAAAGATGTATCGCGCGCGCTCCTGCGATCCGGGGCCTGCCGCGAGTGCCGCCTGGAACCACGGGTGCATGTCAGACGTGTGGTTCGGTACCAGATCGACGATGACCTTCAGACCGAGATCATGCGCGCTGTTGAGCAACGCATCGAAATCATCGAGCGTTCCAAGAGTTGGATCGACGTCCTCGTAATCGGCTACGTCGTACCCACCGTCGGCCATCGGCGACCGGTAGAACGGCGTCAGCCACACCGCGTCAATACCAAGCTCAGCGAGTTGCGGCAGTCGCGCGGTAATGCCGCGTAGATCGCCCACCCCGTTTCCGTCGGAGTCGGCAAAACTCCGCACGTAGACCTCATAGATCACGGCATCGCGCCACCAGCGCTGCGTGGTGTCAGCCGTTTCGGTCATGAGGGCTCCAAGGTGTCGATCCGCGGCGCAGGGTGTTGGTGGGCGGTTGCTTGGATTGCAGCCTACGCAGGACGGGTCCCGCTCCCCCACATTGGAGCCTGTCGGCTATAGCGACGGCACGGCGTTACTACCGACGACCCCTGAATAGAAATGCGCACTGTCCTTCGGCGTCCGCAGTTGAGTTTGGTAGTCGACACGGACAACACCAAACCGCTTCGAATACCCGTACGACCACTCGAAATTGTCCAGGAGGGACCACAAGTAGTAGCCGCGCACGTCGATGCCATCAGCAATGGCGTCATGTAATGCAACGAGATGCTCATGGATGTAACGAACGCGCTCGGGATCGTGCACCGCGCCATCGGCCGACACCTCGTCTTCATATGCCGCGCCGTTCTCGGTGATCAGCATCGGCTTGGGGTAATCGGCCCAGAGCCTGGTCAAAAGGTCGTGGAATCCGGCGGCATCGACTGGCCAACCCATCGCGGTGTGCCGTCCTGGCAGGTCAAAGAACTGGGTGTCCTCACACCCTGGCCAGGTATTGCCGGTGGTGTTTCCGTGGCCGTCGGCGCGAGCCCGCTCGCCGTCCCCCGCGAAGTGCCCGACGATCACCGGGCTGTAGTAATTCACCCCGAGGACGTCGAAGGGTGTAGCGATCGTCGCGAGGTCACCGTCACGCACAAACGCCCAGTCGCAAAGCCCGGAGGTGAACTCGACAACGTCGTCGGGGTAGCGCGCGTGGAACAGCGGATCGAGCCAGACCCTGTTCTGTAGTCCGTCGATTTTGCGACAGGCTGCCGCATCTTCTGCCGATGGCGTCGCGGGTCTCGCCATCGCCGGATTCAGGGTGATCGCAAGTTTGGCGGACGACGGCATTGCCGCCCGCAATTGCTGGAGCGCGAGGCCATGTCCGAGCAGGAGATGGTGCACTGCAGCGAGCGCCTCTGCACCGCTCGTGTGCCCGGGCGCGTGCACGCCACCTGCGTAGCCGAGAAACGCCGAGCACCACGGCTCGTTCAGCGTCGTCCAGAGCGGTACTCGGTCGCCGAGCGCCGCCGAGACCGCGGCCGCGTAGTCGGCAAAACGGTAGGCGGTGTCGCGGGCCGTCCAACCACCGGCGTCCTGCAGCTCCTGCGGAAGGTCCCAGTGGTAGAGCGTCAGCGCGGGCGAGATTCCTTTGGCGAGCAGCCGATCAACGAGGCGTGAGTAGAAATCGAGCCCTTTCGGGTTCACTACGGCGGCCCCGGTCGGGATGACCCGCGGCCACGACACGGAGAAGCGATAGGAGCCCATACCGAGGTCCGACATGAGATCGACGTCGGCCACGTATCGGTGATAGTGGTCAGCAGCGACGTCACCGTTGTCGCCGCCAAGAGTCTTGCCCGGCGTATGACTGAAGGTGTCCCAGATCGAGGGCGTCCGGCCATCCTCGGCAACCGCACCCTCAATCTGGTACGCCGCCGTTGCGGTGCCCCACGTGAAGTCGGCCGGAAAGGATCGGGTCATCTTGCTCCTTCGTGCTCGGTTCCTTGGCATGCGTTTGCTCGGCCGAGCCGGTACACCGCACTCGCTGCCGCTACGGTGGGCGGCGACCTGAGTTGAGCCTAGCCAGGAGCGCTACCTGATGCAGCCAGTGAGCTTGCCCGCAAACCAGCCTCAGCAGTTCTATCTCGGCGGCCCGCAGATCGAGGCCTTCCGCGGCGAGCCGTCCGATGCACGCCCGCACTCGGGCTCGGTGTTCGCGGCCGACCCGGCTCGCACGCCCGAAGATTGGATCGCGTCAACCCTGTCGAAGTTCGGCAGCCTCGACGGCGCCACCCGGCTGCCCGACGGCGAGTTGCTCAGCGACGCAGTGACTGCCCACCCGGAAGAGTTCTTCAGCCCCGCGCACATCGCCCGCTTCGGCGCCAACCCCGCGCTGCTGGTCAAGCTGCTCGACGCGGGTGAGCGCCTTCCGGTGCACTGCCATCCCGATCGCGCCTTTGCCGGTGCGCACCTGCAATCCGTGTTCGGGAAAACTGAGGCCTGGATCATCATCGGGACGTCGGATGCCGACCCCCACGTCTACCTCGGCTTCAACCGCGATGTCTCGGCAGCCGAACTGAACGACTGGTTCGTCAATCAGAACAGCGCCGAGATTCTCGGGTCGATGAACCGCATCACCGTGCAGACTGGCGATGCGATTTTCGTGCCGGCGGGGACCCCGCACGCAATCGGGGCCGGCGCCTTTATCGTCGAACTTCAGGAACCCACAGATTTCTCCGTCATGCTCGAATGGCGCGACTTCGGCATGCCAGATCGTCGCGAAGAGCAACTCGGCATGAGCGCCGACGTGTCGCTTCAGTGTTTCAACCGGCACAAGTTCGCTGACGCCGATATTGCGACCGCTTACCGACATGCCGCACCCAACGACGGCGGTGTAGCTGCGCTTTTCCCCAAGCAGGCTGAGCCGTTCTTTCAAGCCCACGACATTGTCGTGAGGGACGCAACCGAGCTGGACGCGCAGTACTCCGTATTGATCGTGCTCGACGGCGAGGGCACGGTGACCACGCCGATATCAGAGCTCGAAGTACACCGGGGTTCGACGGTGTTGATTCCCTATTCCGCTGGCCCGACGACGCTGCGCGGCAACGTGCATGTGATCCGCTGCTTGCCAGGAGACCCCGCGCTCACCTAATGCCTATGACGATTGTGGCGTCGAGTTCAGCCATGCTGAGCACACGCGGCTGCAAGCCAGCGTTCGACACTATGTCGGCCGTCTGGGCTGCTTGTCGGTCGCTCGTCTCGATCAGCAGCGTGCCTGTACGTGCGAGCCATATCAGGGCGCTTGCGACAACCCGGCGCTGGATATCGAGTCCGTCGACCCCGCCGTCCAACGCTATTCGCGCTTCGTAGAGGCGGGCCTCTGACGGCATGAACGCTAGCTCGTCGGTCGGGACGTACGGTGCGTTGACGAGGAGCACATCAACGCGCCCTCGCAACGCCGCGGGCAACGGCTCGAACAGATCGCCTCGATAAACGTGACCGTCGATATTGCGGCGGGCGCAGGCAACAGCGGCCGGATCGATGTCGACCGCGTAGAGCTCGATAGTTCGGACGGCGGCGAGGGCGGCGCCGATCGCTCCTGAGCCGCAGCACATGTCGACCACAATTGCGCCCGGCTGCGTTACGACGGCCGCCTGCGCGACCAGGAACTCACTGCGACGACGTGGCACGAACACGCCGGGATCAATCACGATGCGATGGCCACAAAACTCTGCCCAGCCGAGCACCTGTTCAAGTGGCAGGCCAGCGACGCGCTGATCGACGAGCCGTGCAAGGTCGGATGCCGTCGGCGCGGCGGCGATCAGCAGTTCCGCTTCGTCCTCGGCAAACACACAACCCGCTCCGCGCAACAAGGCGACGATCGCGGACCGATGAGCAGCCGGCGTGTTCAGCTGACCGTAGCCAGAATGGACGACGGCACATCGCCGTAGTCGGGCCGGAACCGTTCGTACGGGCCGTCCAACAGTGGCGAGGAGATCATCAGGTCGGCACTCGCGAGGTTGCACGCGACACCGATGTTCCACACTGCGGCAATCCGCAGCAGTGCCTTCACGTCGGGATCGTGCGGCTGCGGCTCGAGGGGATCCCAAAAGAACACCAGCAGGTCGATAAGACCCTCGGCAATCTTCGAACCGATTTGTTGATCGCCACCAACAGGACCTGACAGGAACCTATGGACGTGCAGTCCCAGTTCGTGCTCCAACATCGTGCCGGTGGTACCGGTGGCGTACAGCACGTGCTTGGACAGGGTGAGCCGGTTGAAGTCCGCCCAATTCAGCAGATCCAACTTCTTGTTGTCGTGCGCAACGAGCGCAATGTGGCGTTGTTCGCCAGGCATACATGACCTTCCATATTGCTATTGGTCACTGTCAAGGATAACGGCACAATGCAAACGGGGAGTTACGGCAACCTGACAGAATCGAACACTGTGACCGATGTAACGTCGACGAGCACGAAATCGCCGTGGGCAACATCGTGTTCATTGGCTTCGCGATCGCGCGCGTGCCTGGATTCTCGCTCGCTGCCTCCGTGGCGGCACTCGGCGGTTTCCTGATCGGCGCGTTCATCGGGGGCATGATGGTCGATGCGTTCGGCAAGCATCGAGCTCTGCTACTACGCAACGCCTGTGGTCTTGAATTTGTGCTCGTCGCGGTAGCGCTCATCGTCACACTGATGGCCGACGACGACAAAGGCCGTGGCGCGAAGGTCGCCGTGGCGGCCCTGTGCGCGGTAGCCATGGGCATCCAGAACACTGCGGCTCGACGGATCGCCGTGCCCGACCTCACTACGACGGTGTTGACCATGACGTTGACGGGCATCGCCGCTGATGTGCGCCGAAGCGGAGTCGCCAGCATTACACGACGCGTACTCGCGGTGTTGACGATGTTTGCCGGCGCAGTGGCTGGCGCCTTATTGGTCCTGCACACCCGCCTCGCATGGGCGTTGGCGTTAGCGCTGTTCCTGCTCGCCGTCGTAGCAGCCGCCGCGGCTGTACTCAGCCGGCGACCTGCGACGTGGCAAGCCGGTTAGTTCTTGGGAACGAGATCGGTCAGAGCAAGTCCGGCGTCAGCGAGCTGGGTCGGTGGTATGGCGAGCCGGGAACGGACGATCGCCTTGATCGGCTCGACGACGTCCCACACGTTGACGTTCATGCCGGCGACAACGCGGTCGTCCGAGACCCAGAAAGCGATGAATTCGCGACCCGCAACGTCACCGCGGAAAACAACTCGGTCGTAGCTGCCGGGCTCGACGTAGCCGACGTATTCCATTCCGAGGTCGTACTGGTCGGTATAGAAGTACGGCAACTCCTCATACGAAACATCTTTGCCCAGCATCGACGAGGCCGCCGCCTTCGGTTGCTGCCGCGCGTTGGCCCAGTGCTCGACGCGGATCTGCCGCTGGAAGAACGGATGGAAGGCGTTCGCGACGTCACCGGCGGCGAAGATGCTGGGGTCGGCGGTTCGCAGGGCGGCATCGACGACAATGCCGTTGTCAACGCGAAGACCCGCGGCCTCGCCGAGTTGCACGTTGGGGGCAGCGCCCACCGCGACGAGCACCGCGTCTGCCGCGATCTGCGTGCCATCGCCCAGACGCACGCCAGTCGCCGCCCCGTTCTCAATGATGATCTCGGCGAGCGTCGCATTGAAGCGGAAGTCGACCCCGTGCTCGAGGTGGAGGTCAGCAAAAACCTGCGCCACCTCGCGGCCGAGCACCCGCAGCAGTGGTAGTTCGGCAGTTTCAATGACGGTGACTTCAACGCCCGCGAGACGGGCCGCGGCGGCGACCTCCAAGCCGATCCAGCCCGCACCGATCACAACCAACCGCGAGCTGGTCGCGAGCGTCGCCCGCAACGCATCAGAGTCGTCGAGCGTTCGTAGGTAGTGCACGCCGCGGGCATCGGCGCCGGGCACCGCAAGCACGCGCGGGCTCGCCCCAGTGGCCAGCAACAGCTTGTCGTAGCCGACAACTGACCCATCGGCGAGGTGGACGCCGTGCGAGCCGCGGTCGAGACGAGTGACGAACTGCCCAGACCTCAGGTCGACGTCGTGTTCGGCGTACCAATGGTGGGGATGGGCGAAGACCTTCTCGCGTGGGGTCTTGCCTTGCAAGTAATCCTTCGAGAGCGGTGGCCGCTCATACGGCGCGTGGTGCTCGCCACCGAGCAAGACAAGCCGGCCGTCGAAACCCTGACTGCGCAGGGCTTCCGCTGCTTTGGCACCGGCGAGGCCGCCGCCGACGATGATGAATGTCTCGGATGTGACCACGGGGCCGCTACTCCTCGCTGCTCGTTCTGTTGCCAAGCCAGACCAGTAGCTCGGGGATGGTGGACGTCACCCGCTGCAGCTCTTCACCACCGTCGCAGCGGCACAACGAGAGGGTGACCCACCCTTCGCCGCGCGACACCACGCGCCACGTCGCACCGAACTCCTGCCAACGCTCAAGGACTTGGATCGGACCAGGCTCGAACACGACATCGTCGGCATCGGCAGGCTTGTCGTGGCCCGCGGGGGTGATCACCTGTTCATGATGCCCGCCGTTCACCCAAAGGCAACCTGAGTGCCATCCGTTGGTCCGGTTGGGGGATTGCCCTACGGAATCCGTCGTGGATAGCATTCCCGTGGGCTCCGCGCAGAAGCCCTGTCGCGCCTCAATTCCCCGGGTACGCAGCGAAGGTGGCGAACCGACGTGGCCCCAGCCCAGAGCAGCGCACAACCGAATCCGTCGGCACCTTTCAACGCCTGGCAACGCGCCACCGCGGCGCTTCGAGAGGCAGAACACCGGGGTGCCCCGCACGCCGAAATCGTGCGGCTTGCCGAGCAAGTAATTCGCGGCCGCAATGCCCTGGTGCTCGACCGGCTCAACGCCGGCTGGCAGCCTCACGACGATGTCCTACAGCATCTGTTGGCGGACGAAGACTTGCTGTGCGAAAAGGACGACAGCAGCCACCTGGACGTCACTGCGAGCACGACGTCGTAGCACTAGTTTGCCGCGCGCCAGCCGAGAGCAGGCCCGAGCTTGGTGGCGATGTCCGTCAGGATCTGCACGTAGTCGTCATGGTCGAAGTTGAACGGCAGCGCAAACGCAACCTCGCTGATCTGTTGGAAGGCCGCGTTCGCGTAGAGCTGCTCGGCGATCTGGTCCGATGTGCCGACGAGATCGAGCGCGAACATCAATCGTGCCGGCCCCTGCGGAGTTGAGGTGCGTGCGGTCCGGGATTGCGTGTAGCTCGAATATTTCTCACGCTGCTCAGCCGATGCGCTGTCAGTGGGAATGACGACCAGCCCCTGGGAAACGCGGGCGCGACTGCCGTCGGGATGGTGAGCACGGAACGCGTTGATGTGCGAGAGCTGCGTCGTGACGAAATCCTCAGACTCTTCGGCTTTCGTCACGTTGCTCGTTAGGAAGTTCATCCCGTTCTCCCCCGCCCACTGCGCCGAGCGAACACTCCCGCCGCCGTACCACATGCGAGTCGCGAGGCCCGGTGCTTGTGGCTGAACACGGTCGGAGTAGACCTCGAATCCCTCAGTCCCACTGAACGTACTTGTTGGCTCGCCGCGCAGCATGTCGAGCAGCCGGCGCACCCGCTCGTAGCTGAAGTCTTGTTGGTTGTAGGTCTGCGGGTACAGCGCTTCCTTCACGAAGTCCCAGTGGATCGGCGGACCGACACTCACGCCGGGATTGAGACGGCCACCGGACAAGATGTCGACGGTAGCCAGGTCTTCGGCTAGTCGAAGCGGGTTCTCCCAACCGAGCGGAATCACGGCGGTACCCAAGCCAATGCGGCGGGTGCGCTGCGAGGCGGCCGCCAGTACCGCTACCGGTGAGGAGATGCCGTACTGGAAGTGCCGATGTCGCACCCACGCACTGTCGAAGCCCAGTTGCTCGCCGAGCTCGATGATCTCCAATGTGGTCTCATGCCCAGGGCGCGGGTTCGCGCCATCGAAGAGGCCGATCGTGAGAAAGCCCAACTTCTGCAACGGCTCAGATGACAGCGGCACGACCCGATTCTGGCATGACGGCAAACTAGCCGGTCAACGGTGGCGGCACGCGAACCAGCAGGAATCGGATCTCGCGCCGATGCGCGAAGCCGATCGACTCGTACAGACGGATCGCGTTTGCGTTCTTCGCGGCCGCGTGCAGGAAAGGAGCTTCGCCGCGGTCGCGAATGCCAGCCGCGACGTGACGTATGAGACGGGTACCGAGCCCTTGTCCGCGATAGGCCGCGTCGGTACATACGGCGCTGATTTCGGTCCAGCCAGCCGGATGCAACCGTTCGCCGGCCATCGCAATCAAAGCGCCGTCTCGGCGGATCCCGAAATAGTCGCCGAGTTCGATCGTCCGCGACAAGAACGGTCCCGGCCGGGTACGCGTGATCAACTCGAGTATCTCCGGCACATCGGCTTCGTCGAGCCGGATAGCCTCGTTGTCTGTCTCCGCACGCAGCGACGTGCCGACAAGTTGCACGCCGTGCACAGTGTCGACGACCTCCCAACCGGCTGGGGCCTGCGACACGCTGGGCAATACGGCCACGGCCCCTGGCTCGAACAGCCGGGCAAGATCCAGCCAATTCCCGGGGTCTGCGACGTCGGCGAGGGCCGCGAAAGGCGCCACGTCGCACGGATAGCGAACAGCACTGTGGTTGCGCTCGGCGAGATGCGCGTGAGCTCCGGTCAAGGACGCCCAGACGGGCTTGTCGAGCAGTCGCTCGTCGGGAGTCATGATCACCAATTCAGCCGCCGTGCTCGTAGGGCGCAACTGGATAAGGTCCCGACTGCTATTTGATCGAGCCCGCGGTGAGGCCGTTGATCACCCTTCGCTCGATGAGCGCAAACAAGATGATAACCGGGATCGTGGCAACGACGGACGCCGCGAAGAGATGCTGCCACTCGATGCTGTAAGCACCGATGAAGCCGTTGATCGCGACGGTGAGCGGCATTCGGCTCGGAGTCTGGGTGAGCGTCAGCGCGACGATGAACTCGTTCCAGGCGGCAATGAAGGTGAAGATCAGCGCGGTCACAACCCCGGGCATCGCGAGCGGCAACGTCACGCGGAACAGCGCGCCAAGCCGGCCGGTGCCCTCGACCATCGCGGCTTCTTCGAGTTCCCGCGGAATCGAGGAGATGTACGCGTTAAGGATCCAGACTGCGAAAGCCAGGTTGAAACCCGCATTCACCAGGATCAACGACCACAACGTGTTCAACAGATGGAAGCTGAAGAACTCGCGGTAGATGCCCACGAGCATGGCGGTCGGCTGGAACATCTGAGTCACTAGCACCAGCAGCAGGAACGCCAGCCGACCCCGGAACCTGTGCCGCGCCGTGTAGTACGCGGCGGGAAGCGCCACCAACAAGACCAGCACAGTCGCCCCGCCGGCCACCATCAAGGTGATCTTCAGATTTTGGCCAAGCCCGGTCTTCCAGAGGCTGCTGAAGGCAGAGAACGTGTAGTGATGCGGCAGAATGCTCGTCGACTGCAGTTCGCTTTGCGGCCGCAACGCGGTCACGATCATGTCGAGATACGGGAATACGAACACAAACGCGATCAGGTAGGCCGCGGTGACGATCACGATCGTCTTCCAGGTCGGACGCCCCTCCCCTGCACGCCTCTTTCTGCGAGCCGGCGGCGAATCGAGTGCGAACGACGGCGTAGCAATGGCCGACATCTATTCGACCTCCGACTTCCACCGGCTGAACCGCAAGAACAGGCCCACGATCACGATGATGAGCCCGAAGTTCACGACCGACATAGCCGCCGATTCTCCGAGGTCCGAACCCTTGAGGATGTACATGTAAACCGTGGTCGTCGTCGTGGTGTAACCCGGTTGGCCATGGGTCATTGCCCAGATGATCGGAAACGAGTTGAACACGTTCATTACATTGATCAAGGTTGCGACGGTCAGTGCAGGCCGCAGCAGCGGGATCGTGATCGAGCGATACGTGTGCCACCTGCTGGCACCGTCGACGCGGGCAGCTTCGTAGACCTCACCGGGGATCGTCGAAAGACCGGCCAAGATCGTGTAGGTAGTGAAGGGCAACGACACGAACACCGCGACGAACATCAGCCACGGCATCGCCGACTTCGCCTGCCCGAGCGGATCTGCTGCTGATCCGTTGAGGTTGGGCAACAGTCCGAGGTGGTGCTTCAGGATGTCGATCAGGCCGTATCCCGGTGTGAGCATCCACTTGAACACGATCGCTGTCATCAGCACCGACGCGGCCCATGGCGCGATTAGCGCCCAGCGAGTGATCCGCCGGCCGGGAAACGATTGATTGAACAACTGAGCCAGCGCCAGGGAAGCAAGCATCGTGACTGTGACAACCACGATCACCCAGACGATGGTCCGCTCGACAACCCCTTTGAATGCGAGCTCGTGGAACAAGTGCCTGAAGTTGTTCCAGCCCGCCCCGCCGGTGATCTCGCCGAAGCTGCTGACCTTCTGCATCGACGTGCGGATCATGACGACGACGGGCCACACGACCACGAGGCCGATGAGGGCGGTCGCCGGGCCGATCCACACCAACGGTGCGAGGATGCGTGCAGTTCGCTGCCGCCTACTGACTTTGCGGCGGCCGATGGGCCCCGAGCGCTGCGCCGATCCGGCCGCCCGCTGCGCGACCGAGGCGTCTGACATCGAAGCTCTCCCTACCGGTTGTACAAGCGCCCGGCACCAGGCGAGATCGCCTGGCGCCGGGACACTTGGCCCTACTAGTTCAAGCAGTACTAGTTCAAGCAGTGCGACCCGAGTGTTTCAAGAGGTCGCATCATTTCGTAGCGACCGCCTGTAGCGCATCCAGAACCGTCTTCGGGTCACCCGTCAACGCGGTGCCGATCGTCTGCTTCATCGCGGTATTGACGGCCGGCCACGCGGGATTGCTGGTCGGGTAGAACGTCGCCGTTGGGAGCGCGGCGAGGAACGGCTTGAAGTCGGCATTCGACGAGAGAGCAGCGGTTGCGCTCGTGGTCACCGGAAGCAAGTCGTACAAGTTGTCGAACGCCTCCTGGTACTTGTCCTGCAGCGCGAAGTCGAGGAACGCCTTGATCTGCTGCTGGTGCTGGCCGTTCGTCTTGAACGCCCATAGCCAGTCACACACGCCGAGCGTCGTCGCAAGAGCGCCGCTCTTGCCCGCGATGGGAGCGACACCGTAGTTCACCTTGCCCTTGACCTGCGGCAAGAAACCAGGCGACCCGTTGACCATGCCAACCTTGCCTGCGGCGAAGTCAGCCCACGAGCCCTTCGTGCGATCGACCGTGCCGGGGTTCGGCTCGGTGTCTCCAGCCTTCACCAAACTCTGCAAGAAGCTGAACGTGTCGACGTCCGCCTGGCTGTTCAACGCGAACTTGCCGCTGGAGTCGACGAAACCGCCACCACCGCCGAGTTCCCATAGCAGCGTCTCTGCCTGTGCCTCTTCAGAACCGAGTGGCAACCCGAAGGGCTCCGGCACGCCAGCCGCCTTGAGCTTGTCGGCGTCGGCCTTCAAGTCGGCCCACGTTGCAGGCGGGCTCGCAATACCTGCCTTCGCGAACAAGTCCTTGTTGTAGAAGAGTGCCCGGGCACTTGAGGTGTAGGGGATCCCGTACTCGACCCCGTTGACCTTGCCCTGGTCGGCGAATCCCTTCAACAGGTTGGCCTGAGTCTCAGGCGACAGGATCTGACTCGTTGGGTAGACCTTGTCGGTCACTCCTGCATAGTCGGCACTCCCCTGGGCGATGTCGGGCTCCTGGCCGTTTTGCACCATGGTCGCGATGTTGTTGTCGACGTCGTTCCAGTTGATGACTTGAACATTGACCTTGATCTGCGGATACACCTTGTTGAAGTCGGTGACAATGCCCTGCCAAAACGTCTGGCCGCTGTTGGCCGCTGTCGGGCCGTTTCCGTAGTCGGCCGCGACCAGCTTGAGCGTCGCTGCAGGGATGCTGGCTGGAGCTGCGGAGCCAGCCGGCACAGATGCCGCGGCCGTTGAGGGCGCGGCGGAACTCGGCGACGTGGCTGCGGACTTTTTGCTTGACGAGCACGCGCTGAGCGCCAGCGCTGCGACCAGACCGATCGTCAGTGGAGCGACGAGTTGCCGCTTCATGTGCATACCGCTTTCTCGAGTGCCAGGGGGCCAGCGGGTTACGTCTGGCTTTGGTGCTCGATTCTGGACTAGACCAATCGGACCTGTCCAGTGGTCTGGACCAATCATTCCGAATTGCTGGACACCGAGATTGGTCTAGTCCACAATCGGGCAAGCCAGTCGCCGCTGAAAGGACCCGGGTGACCATCATCTCTGCCCCGAGGCTCTTGGTCGACGGATCCCTACGCGGTCCAGGTGGCGTTGTGATTGACAACGCTCGCATCGTCGACATCGTTGAGGGCAGGCCAGCGCCCGCGCACGATCACGTCGCTTTCGATAGCGGCATCCTGTCGCCTGGTCTTATCGACTTGCAGATCAACGGATGTCTGGGCGTCGACTTCGTGCAAGCGAGCGACGATGACTGGCAGCGACTCGCGCTGGCGTTGCCCAGCTTCGGCGTCACCGCGTTCCAGCCGACATACATCAGCAACCCGATCCCTGCGCTCGTCGCCGGCTTGCGCCGATTCGCCGCAGTACGGCCACAACTAACGGCGGACGGCGGGGCGCGCGCCCTCGGTGTGCATCTTGAAGGTCCGTTCCTGTCAGCCGCGAGACCGGGTGTGCATGATGTCCGCTACTTGCTCGAACCAAGTGGCGAGAACCTCGATGAATTGCTCGCCGACTCCCTGGCGACCGCACAGATCACCATGGTCACTTTGGCTCCCGAACTTCCCTATGCACTCGAGGCGATCCGCAGACTTGCCGCTGCGGGCATCGTGGTCTCTGTCGGCCACTCCGACGCAACGGGCGCGCAGGTGCACGACGCGGTCGTTGCGGGCGCCCGCATGGTCACTCACATCTTCAATGCGCAACGTGGGTTCGACCATCGCGAACCCGGTGTGGCAGGCCAGGCACTCTACGAAGAGGCAGTGACCATCGGCTTGATCGCCGACTTCGAACACGTGTCGCCCGAAGCGTGTGCGATCACGATGAACGCGGCGCCGGGTCGGGTCGCCCTCGTGACCGATGCCGTGGCTGCCGCCGGTATGCCGCCTGGCAGCTATGAACTCGGCGGCCAACAGATCGCGGTATCCATCGACGAGCCGGTAGCGCGCAATCTCGACGGCACCGTTGCCGGTGCCGCCACCTTCCTCGATCAGGCGGTGCGCAATCTCGTCAGCTTCGGACGCGATATTGCCGAGGTCCTTTCTGCCGCGTCGACCGTGCCCGCCGACGCGCTGAGGCGTTACGACCTCGGCCGTCTTGCTCCCGGCGCGCAGGCAGACATCGTCTGGTGGAGTGACGAACTGCAGCCGCTTCGTGCGTGGGTCGACGGTGTCGAAATCGACGACAACAAGGCCGCCGCTTCGACGATGTCTCGCTAGCAGGTTAGCCCGCCGCTGATTTACGGGAACGACGCAACGTCGACCGGCAGGACGAGCCCAGGGTTGGTTGATGTGACCGGGCCGCCGACACCATCGATGATCGACGTGAGGCCTCCCGAGCCGCCGATCCAGACCCCAAAGGTGTTCGTGAACCGCACTCCGGGTGTCTTCGGCGCTTCGAATGCCTCGGCGTCATAGATGGTCGCGGGGGTTTGGGTGAAGACGACGTAGCTACCCATCCCGAGCCCGTTGAACGTCTTGACGTTTGGAGCTAGGTCAAATGCGGGGTAGCCGTTCTGCGTGCGTGTCGCCATCCAGGCCGACTGCGTCGGTGGGTCGTAAGGCAATTCATTCTGGAAGAACGTGACGTTGCCGCCTTGGCCCGACCAGATGACTTCGTTCTTCTGGAAGTGCTCAACCGCGAGTCCGTACGCCGTCACGTTGTCAGCACTGACAACGACGCCAGTTGCTGCAGTGTTCGTCGTCCAGCCCACGGTGCCGGGGTTGCCGTGGTCAGCGCGCCACGCCCACACGTCGTCGATGATCGAGTTCGGTGCAAGGTCGAGGAAGCTCACGTCGGCCTTTCCGAGCTGAGCTCCACCGATCGCGAACGAGACATCGGAAACGAGGTCGGGATCGGTGGCCACACCGCGTCCGCCGGTGCCGAGTGAGAGCAGCACCGGTGAGTTGGCCGCGCCGGCGTCAATGATGAGACCAGAGATCTTCACGCCGTTGTTCGCGAGCGCGATAAGCGCGGCATTGCCTCGTTGCGGTATCAGCGTGGCGAATCCGAGCCCGAGTACAACAGTGTCTGGGCGACTCACCACGATCGGAGTGGTCAGGTTGTAGATGCCCGGCTCGAGGATCAGGTTCTGACCAAGCGCCAACGCCAGATCGATCTGCAGGACAGGTGTCGTCGGGTTGGCAATGAAGAACCGGTTCAGCGGAATCGACGACCCGGCTTCAGTGCCGCTCGACCACGACGTGCCTGACGAGTTGTGCAGCACAGAAGGCACAAAGGCCTGCCAGCGGCCATTGGCGTCCTGGTAGAGGAATGGCGACTCTTCGGTCACCGGATTCGTAGCCTGCACAGTGTTCTGCGCGCACTGCCCACTGAACTCCGGCGTAATCGTCGCGCCGGTCACCCCGGCGTACACCATGTTCCACAAGCCGCCGTTGTCGGCACCGCAGCCGTTGGCACCCTCAATCGTGCTGTTCCGGGTGATGTACTGCTGCTGGCCATAGAAATCGAGGTCACCGTTGATCACGCTGTCGGCGATGAAACCGCCGCTGGCGTCGTCCCGTGAAGGATTGCTGCTCGAACCTTGAGCACAGTAGTCCTGGAAAACGACGCTGCCGTTGATGATTGCGCGCCTGATCGGTGCAGCCTGCGACACTGACCACGCCTCTTCGCTGTTGGTGCAGTAAGGCCCGTAAGGGTCGACCACAGGTGGTGCGTAGTTCGGCGGCCCAGGGGTGTCGTCGTTAGTCACGGTGTTGAGTGTCAGGTTCGATAGCGAACGCCAGAAGTTCGTCGTCGAGTTGCACCAGAACTGAGTCACCGGTGGATTGCCGTTCGGCCGGTTTCCGCAGTCGTTGGCGAACGACTCGATGAGGCCGTTGATCGTCGTGTCACTCGGCAGGTATCCGAGGCCGGCGACCTCGGTGTAATACCCGACCTGGAAGATCAGCGGATCGGTCGTGCTGCCGTAGGTGCCTGGCTCGAAGAAGATCGCGTAGCGACCGGTGTCGAACTGCGAGGTGATCGGCACCTGCACGGTGGAGATTGCGTCGAGGTCGGCTTGAATGGCCGTCTGCGCCATCGTGTCGTTGAAGACACACACGTTGGGCCCAAAGGTTGCACTGCTTGCGTCCGGACAAAGCGAGGGGACGGCGGCAGGTGTCGGCGTCTGCGTGGGCGTCGCCAGCGCTGTGGTGACAGGCGCAATGCCAAATCCCGCGCCAACGACCAGCACGGTCGCAAGAAGCGGGAGACGCCGTACCCGGCGGCGGGCTCGGTTCGCCATTGACAGGTTCGCCATTGACGGGTTCGTCGTCGTTGAGGGCATGAGCGCGCCTGCCTTTCGCCGAGAAAGCGACCGCCGGAAACGCTTCCGGCGCTCGGAGACTATTCGCCGGAAGCGTTTCCGTCCAGACCTCCGAGGGGTGTAATTCGCTGGGGCTGGGCGACGGTTTGGGCGATTACGAGGTAGCTGGCACCGGGCCTGTTGAGTCGCGAACCGTCAGTGTGCCGGGCAAGAGCCGCGGTGGAAACTGAAACTGCAACGGAGCTTCCCCGGTTGAGGAATCGCTGTCAGGAATTTCGTAGTCCATGAAGTGCGACAGCATGGCAACCGCGGCCCTGCCCATACCGAGATAGTCCTGTCTCACAGTCGTGAGCGACGGGCGCACAAGTGCGGCGATCTCGACGTCGTCGTACCCGACGATCGAGATGTCACCGGGGACGTCCAGACCCGCGTCGATAGCCACGTGCATCGCACCTACGGCCATCTCGTCGCCCGCCACGAAGACGGCTGTTGGCGCGTCATCGAGGCTGAGCAATCGACGCATGCACTCAAGGCCAGACGGCAAGAAGAAGTCGCCCTCCTGGATGTATTCGGCCGGCACGTCAAGACCAAGGCTCGCCATCGTTGTTTGGAAGCCATCAACTCGTTCGGCACCGGGCAACATCCAAAGTGGGCCGCTGATCATCGCAATGCGGCGATGCCCTAACTCATACAAGTGAGTGACCGCCGCAGCTGCACCTCCGCGGTTGTCCGAGCTCACGTAACTGCTGCGTGGGCCAAACACCGGCAGGTCGAGGCCAACGCATGGGCGACCTGAGGCCACCAAAGCGTCGACGGCGACGTGCTCATTGATCGCCATGAGTGCGACGCCGTCCAAGCTGTGCTGCACAACAGCTCTGATGAACTTGTCAGGAGTGTGATCGTCGATCTGGGGCGACAGCAGCATCAGGTGGTAGCCCGTTTCGGCGAGCGCCATTTTGAGCCCAACGAGAAGGTCCTGAAGGAACGGCTGCCGACCCTGGGTCTCGACGTAGCTGCTATCCCAGATCAATCCGATGGTGTCTGACCGGCGCCGAGCAAGCGTGCGAGCCTGCTGATTCGGCTGATAACCAAGTCGTCGCGCAGTCTCGGTAACGTGCGCGCGAGTGGCCTCGCTGACCTCGGGCCGACCGTTGAGTGCACGAGACACCGTCGCTGCCGACACGCCGCTCGACCGGGCGACTGCGCGAAGGTCGACCACTGGTTCCCGGCCTCGCGCCGGATCTCGCCTGCCGCGGTCCGGTCTGTCTTGGCCTGATGCCATGGCCGGTAGCGTAATCGCACGGCTGCTGCGGTTCAGCGACCACACGCATAGCCCTGCTCACCCCTGGCATTTGCGGCCGCCTTCAGCCACTCGCCGTCGCGCGCTACTGCGCTCACTCGGCCGAGCGACCAGCCGCCGACTGTGGCGATGTCGTGACCGCGTCGGTCGAGTTCCGCAATAGTCGACGCGCCGTAACGATCCTCGATCACCAGCCGTCCCGGCTCGGCGATTCGAGGGTAAAACGAGCTGCGCATGTGCAGCGAGTGGAAGTCCGGCGAATCAATCGCCCGCTGCAGGTTGGCGTGTCCGCCATGGACGACGTTGAGGAAGAAGTGCAGCGACCACTGGTCCTGCATGTCACCGCCCGGAGTCCCAAAGGCGAGATAGGGCTTGCCGTCGCGCAGCGCGATCGACGGAGACAGGGTGGTCCGTGGCCGCGTGCCGGGCCGCAAGCTGTCCGGCAGGCCATCCTCGAGCCAGAACATCTGGCCGCGATTAGTCATGCAGAATCCCAGACTCGGAATGGTCGGTGAGCTTTGTAGCCACCCACCGCTGGGGGTTGCGGAAATCATCAGGCCCGCGCGGTCGACGACGTCGAGGTGGCAGGTGTCGCCGTCGGTGGCTGTTGTTGGTTCACCGACGCCAGCCGATGAGCCTAGGTCCGCAGCGACGACTTCTGATTTCTGCGTGGCGGGAGCGCGACCACCTGGAGATCCCGGTCGCTGCTCATAACTTGCGTGCGCGCCAATGAGTTTTGCGCGGTCGCGGTTGTACGCGGGCGCGAGGAGCTCGGTCATCGGAACGTCGGTGAATCGCGGGTCGCCGTACCACGCTTCGCGATCGGCGAACGCGAGCTTGCTTGCCTCGACAATGGTGTGGACCCAGTCAGCGGATAGCTGCTCGGTGCTCGCGAGATCGGTCTGGGCCAGCAGCGCGAGCTGTTGCAGGAAGACCGGACCCTGACACCACGGACCGGGCTTGCACACGGTGTACTCGCCGTAGTCGAAGGTAACGGCGCTTTCAACCGACGGCTCCCAGGCGGCCATGTCATCGGCCGTAAGCAGCCCGCGGTGAGTGCGGCCTGAGGTGTCATAGACGTCGTTACCTGCGCAGAAACGCTCGATTTCCTCGGCGACGAAACCGCGGTACCACACGTCGCGCGCTGCTTCGAACTGAGCCGCACGGTCCGACGTCCGCGCTTCGGCTTCTGCGACGATCCGCCGGTAGGTCGACGCGATCGCTGGACGCCGGAAGCGCTCGCCTGCCTGGGGCAGGTGATCTCCTGGCAGCCACGTCGCCGCGGATGTTGGCCAATGGCGGCGAAACAGTTCGGCTACCGAGTTGACGGTAGTCACGACATTGGCCAACAGCGGGTGGCCTTTCTCGGCCAGGGAGACAGCAGGCTCCATGACGTCGCGCAGGCTCCAGCTGCCGTAGCGTTCGACGAGCAGCATCCATGCGCCGAATGCGCCCGGTACCACTGCCGGCAGCAAGCCTGTACCAGGCACGATGTCGAGTCCTAGATCGGCAAAGTGGGCGGTAGTGGCGGCTTGCGGTGCGACGCCCTGACCGCAAATAACTTCGACCTCAGCCGCATTGTTGACCGACACCATGATCGGTACTTCTCCCCCTGGCCCGTTCAGATGCGGCTCGACGATCTGGAGAACGAATGCAGTTGCCGCAGCCGCATCAGCTGCGTTACCTCCCCGCTCGAGCACAGACATGCCGGCAGCTGACGCCAGCCAGTGGGTGCTCGTGACCATGCCGAAATCGCCGACCAGTTCGGGCCGGGTCGTCATCATGGGAAGCTCCGATCGGTGTCGGTAGCCGGCTGCGCCGCCTCTTCAAAACAACGCGCGACTTGGTCGCGCGGCACGCCCGCAACGAGCAGCAGCCGAAGCAGAACGCGCGCCTTTGTGGCACTGAGTCCCACCGCCGATATCAAGCCACGCGCGAGCAGATCAGTTTCCGATCCGGCGTATCCATAGCTGTGACGTAACAGCTCGCCGCCCGCCGTACGCGACGCGAGCACCGTCGGGATCTGTGCGGCGACACGCTCGATGGCCGGCACCATCCAGCTCGGAACGTGCCCACCACCAAGCGCGGCAAGAACCAGCCCGTCATACCCAAGCTCGATCACCGCACTGATCAGCGCATCATCGTCGTCGAAACCGACTGTCACTAGCGCGACCCGCGCTTCTCCGGCGTCTCTTGGCACGTCGATCGTGATCCGACCGGCGGGTCGACGCATCATTCGCACCCGACCCTCGCTCAGATAGCCGACCGGTCCGACGAGCGGCGACGCGAAGGCAGCAGTCGAGCTGGTGTGCATCTTGCGCACGTCAGTAGCACTGTGAATCTCGTCGTTGAGGACGACGAGTACGCCTGCTCCGCGAGCGTCGAGACAACTCGCCACGCGGACCGCGGCCATCAGGTTCGCCGGACCATCTGCACCAAGCGCGTCTGCACTGCGCATCGCAGCCGTGAAGACAACTGGTTCGTCAAACGACGTCAACAACTCGAACGCATAGGCCGTTTCCTCGAGCGTGTCTGTCCCCTGCGTCACGACAACGCCTTGCGCGCCGTCGAGGATCGCCCGCACGACCTGGTCTCGCAGGTCGAGCAAGTGGTGAAGGCGCAGGTCGCCAGAGGGCACCATGGCCACGGTGACTACCTCGACATCGGCGACTGCCGTTATTCCGGGCACCGTCTCCAGCAACTCGCCTCCGTGCAGACCCACGATCGCGGCGCCCCCGGGCTCGGCAGTGCTCGCGATCGTCCCTCCAAGCGCGAAGACGGCCACCTTGGCGGGCACAGTCACCGAGCCGGGCGGTTATCGATGATCCGCTTCATCTTTCCCACTGACCGTTCGACCGTGTTCGGGCTGACCACGTCGACGCTGATCGTGACACCGATCCAGTTCTTCACCGATCGCTCCAGCAATAACCCGGCTTCGATGGCGGCATCCAACGCAACGGCATCGCGACGCTCGACAACCACCTTCAGTGAATCCAGGTTTCCAGATCGGTCGAGAACACATTGGAAGTGCGGCGAGAGTTGCGGTGTCGCCAAAATGAGCTCTTCGATCTGGGTTGGGAAGACGTTGACTCCCCTCAGGATCATCATGTCGTCGGTACGGCCGGTGATCTTCTCCATCCGCCGCATCGTCCGAGCGGAGCCCGGGAGTAGCCGTGTTAGGTCCCCGGTGCGGTAACGGATCGTCGGCATCGCCTGCTTGGTCAACGACGTAAAGACGAGCTCACCCTCGTCGCCTTCGGGCAGTACCTCGCCCGTCACCGGATCGATGATCTCGGGGTAGAAGTGGTCCTCCCATACGGTGAGTCCGTCCTTTGTTTCCACGCACTCGTTCGCCACCCCGGGGCCGATCACCTCCGAGAGCCCGTAAATATCGACCGCGTGCATGTCAAGGCGGTTCTCCATCTCGCGGCGCAGTTCGTTGCTCCACGGCTCAGCACCGAAGATGCCCACCTTAAGCGAGGTGGATCTCGGATCGATGCCCTGTCGTTCCATCTCGTCAACGATCGAGAGCATGTAGGACGGTGTGACCATGATGATGTCGGGCTTGAAGTCGTTGATGAGCTGAACTTGCCGCTCGGTCATCCCGCCGGAGACCGGAACGACGGTGCACCCGAGCTTCTCCGCGCCGTAGTGCGCGCCGAGGCCGCCGGTGAAAAGTCCGTAGCCATAGGCATTGTGCAGAACGTGGCCGGGCCGACCGCCCGATGCCCGGATGCTGCGGGCCATCACCGTGGCCCACATGTCAAGGTCGTCTTTGGTGTAACCAACCACTGTCGGCTTGCCGGTGGTACCAGAAGATGCGTGGATTCGTGCTACCTTCTCGCGCGGCACCGCGAACATGCCGAACGGATAGTTCGCACGCAGGTCGGCCTTAGACGTAAAGGGCAACTTGCTGAGATCGCCGATGCCCCGGACGTCATCAGGATGGATGCCCGCTGCGTCGAAGCTGTTCTTGTAGTGCTGCACGTTCTCGTATGCGTGCCGAACGGACCACCGCAAGCGCTCTTCTTGCAGGCCGCGAAGTTCGTCGACCGAGGCCGTCTCGATCGGCTCGAGATCACCGGGCCGAGGACTGAGGTCTTCCATACTCACTCCAGTGAACCGACGGCAGGATTGGTTCGACCCGTCGCTCGGCTACGGCCGCGGAACTCCGCGATGACGACACCATCAGCGTCGCGTTTCACCGTCACGTCATAGAGTCCGGAGCGCCCTCGCAGGGCGGTCTCCGACGCCGTGGCGATAAGTAGGTCACCGGTGCGGCCGGACTCCAAGAACGTCACGTCGAAGCCTGCGGCAACGGTGACTCTCCCACGGGAGTTGCAGGCGATCGCGAAGGCGGTATCGGCGAGCGAGGCAATCAGCCCGCCGTGACACAGCTCCCAGCCGTTGACCATGTCAGCGCGTACCCGCATCGAAACCACAGCGGTTCCCGGAGCCAGCAGAGATGACCTCCATGCCGAGCATCCTGCTAGCGGCATCGCCGCTCATCATCGCGTCGGTGCTGAGTCGAGCAACCTCGGCCTCGCTCATGACCAGCTCCCTCCACGCAACAGGCTGTTTATGCCGCCGCCCACGTGCTTGATAAACACCGGGTCGCGATACGCAGCGCTCGCATGCCCGAGTGCCGAATACCAGGTGCGTCCATCGCCATAACGCCCGCTCCAAGCGATCGGGTGATCGCGGCCCATCGTGCCACCGGTGTATGTCGCCTCGTCAACCGTGGCCAGCACCCGCACCCGGCCTCGCGGGTTCGCGCGGAAGTTGTACCACTCGTCGTCCCATTGCCATGTCGCATCTATGTGAGCCGTCGACGGATGATTGCGATCCTCAACAACGATCGTGGCGCGCTGCGGCTCGGGGTGGCTGTCGAAGCGCGCACCGATGATGGTCTCGAACGCGGGCCAATCGTATTCGGACGCCGTGGCACTGTGGATGCCTGCGAAACCTCCGCCGGCTTTCAGCCAGCTCTCGAACGCGTCGCGTTGGGGTTCGGTGAGGACCGTGCCGCAGGTCGACAGCCAGACGATGAGGTCGTAGCGATCGAGGTTCGCCCGTTCGAATGCGGTGGGGTCTTCGTGCGCATCGACGTCGACCCCGACCGCTGCGCCGATGGCCTCGACCATCGCAACCCCGGCTGGTATCGAGTCATGGCGGTAATCAGTAGTGCGGGTGAAGAGCAGCAGCCGCGGCCTCATGACCAGCGAGCGTATTCGCCCTTACTCCACAGGATTGGGGGCGCGGGTCCCGGCAGCGAGGAATGCTGTCCCGAACAACAACTCGGCCCAGGAGAAGCCGACTAGCTCTGTCCTGCATGGCTGCCCGAATCACCTCCCAGGGGCGGCGCGCGATCCACTGATCGATGGATGCAAAGGGCCGCACCGCCGCGGTACCAACTTGCGCCACCCGGCGAGGAAGGCCCGCGGGAACCTTGAGATCGAGCACGACCCAACGGCCGCCTTCGGAGAGGGCGGCGGCGCCCCGGGCGATCACCGCGGCGCTGTCGGGAACCTGTGTCAGTGCGTAGGTGGAGAGGATCGCGTCGACCTCGGTGGGGAACTCGAATTCGACTGCGTCGGATTGCACGAGGCTGACGTTGCTCCAGCCGTTCGTCGCTATGCGGTCGTAAGCCCGGTCAAGCATCGCGTCGGTCAGATCGACGCCGACGATACGACCGGAGGGACCGATTACCTTCTGGAGGAGCTGGAAGTTCAGGCCGGTTCCGCATGCGACGTCGACCACCGTGTCGCCTGGCTGAAGCCGGAGTGCCTCTACGGCCCGGACGCGTTGCGCGCGCTGGGGGTAGCCGGGCGCAGGGTAGAGCCGAGAGGTGATGTCGTAGTGCTTCGCCTTCTTGCGGTACGTCTCGATCAGGTGTTCTTGCGTATGGTCGATCTCGGTCACGACGTGGCCGCCGACATCGAGGGCTCGAGCGCCGCCTTGATCAAGACCATCTCGAGGTCGCTGACGCGTTGAACTCGGCGTTTGAATGCGCCGGCGGGTATCGCGCGCATGATTCCCGCGAAGTCGACCTCGACCCACATCATCGTGTCGGTCCGCCGATCGTCGACCGGCTCGAGCTCCATTCCCCAGCGCCCCGCCGAAGTACCCAGCGGCCCAGCGAATGCCATGCGATGTGGCGCCTCGACAACCGTCACCCGCTGGCTGCGACTGCGAGACGACCCGAACAGACCCTTCGCGCGCTGATCCAGCTGCGCGCCGAGTTGAAACGGACCACCACCGCGAACATGGCACTCAAGCACGGTCGGCGCCCACTCTTGCCACCGCCGGACATCGCACATGTACGCCCACACCTCGTCGACCGTGCTGGCGATTGTCAAGCGGCTCTCGGTTCGAAACGTCATCGGGCGGCCCTCGTATTGATTCCGACTGGGGTTTCCAGCAGGTCTGCGCCCCACCGCGCCTTCGCTGCCAAGTAGCTCGCATTCGCGTCAGACAAGTGCACGTGCGTCGGCAGTTGCGCGGTCACGGTCACTCCGAGCGCGGTGAGTTGTGCGGCCTTATCCGGGTTACTGCTCAGTAGCACCACGGTCGGCACTGCGAGGGCGCCCAGCATCTGGGCAGCAACCGTGTAGTCGCGCTCGTCAGCGGCGTGCCCGAGAGCGAGGTTCGCCTCGTACGTGTCGAGACCCCCATCCTGAAGTACGTACGCATCGAGCTTGGCGTAGAGACCGATCCCACGCCCTTCCTGCCGCAGGTAAAGCAGGTAGCCGCCAACGTCTGCGATCCGCTCGACCGCTTCGCGCAGTTGCGGCCCGCAGTCGCATCGCTGGCTGCCGAAGACTTCACCGGTGAGGCACTCGCTGTGCGGCCGGACGAGAGGCACTGTTGTCGCGCCCGTATCGCTCGTGCACGCCCGCGCCCTGGTACCGAGGCCCAATGCCAGATGCTCTCGCCCGTCGACCAGATTGTTGAAGGTGTAGACACGTGCGGGCGTGGCGTACCCATCGGCGAACCGCAGGGGCAGCGTCACTTGCGTACGGATCGTCGCCTTGGGCGGAGATAAGTGCACCTGGCCTCCTCGGGTGTCAGTCCGCGCAGAAGCGCGACGAGAGCGCGTAACGCAACAGCACCACGTCGCCGATTTGCCGCACTTCGGCGAGCGTTGCCCGGCGACGTGAATTCCATGGGAACAGCCCGTCACTCACGAACCGCCGAGCCCGTGAGTCACCCACAAAGAACGGTGCGACGACCAGATGCAGCTCGTCGGCCAGGTCGGCGGTGAGGAACTGCGTATGTACCGTGCCACCACCCTCAACCATCAATCGCTGGACGCCGCGTGCGTGCAGGTCCTCGCTGACCGCGTGCATGTCGACGGGCTCTCCACCGTCAACGACCGTTGCCACCGCGCCGAGCCTGGCTCGCGCCTCGTGCACCGTCGCGCTCGCGCAATAGACCAGCTTCTCGATGTCGCCGGTAGCGAAGAAGTCAGCACGACGGGTCGAGCTGTCCACGCCCGGTGACGGTGACCTTCATCGGCGTCGGCGCTTGTCCGCGAGCGAGCCGCTCGTCCTGACGTGACCGTGACCGAATCAGGAGTCGCGGGTTGTCATTGCGGACCGTTTCCGCGCCGACGAGGATCGCATCGCACCGGGCGCGCACCGCGTCGACGCGATCGAAATCGGCGTCGTTGGACAGCTGGAGCGGCTTCATGTTCGCGCTACCGAGGTAGCCGTCGATCGACATGCCGCAACTCAGCAGGGTGTACGGACGATCGGTCACCGATGCCGCCTCCTCCGGGGCCGCCCGACGCCGACCGGCATGGCTACGCGTCTGGGAGTTCCCTGTGAGTACATACGCGCGCGTCGCGGATCCCGTTCAACGGTCGGCTGGTTCGTGGCGCGGCACCGCCAGTAAGTCGTTGTGGTGCACGGTCACGCGCAGGCGCCCTGCGGCCGCATCGGCGAGCCGCTGCTGGATGTAGGCGCGCGTCGGGGCGGCCAGCTCGGGCCGCTGCTCGCAGGCCGCCCCGACCCAGCCCGTCAACCACTCGATCGTGAGTGCGGCACTGCTGGCGCCAAGCCGCCAGGGGCTTGGCGCGCGCACCACCTCGGCACCCAACCTCGCAAACACGTCCGCCGCGACATCGACGGCGTCCGGGCCAAGCAGCCGGCCCTCACTCCCGGCCCGGCGTTGGTGATCGTTGAAAGCCGACGCAATGACGTCATCAAGTGGGTCGGACGGCGTGAGGCTGACGCGCCCGGTCACGGAGATGGTCAGCAGCGACACGCAAGCTGCTTCGAAGCAACACCGGACGATCCGCTCGACCTCGGCAGCGGTCAGCATGTCGAGCAATGCCGACGCGGTGATGAGCGACGCGCCAGAAAGGTCGCGCTGGTCAAGACGGGTGATGTCGCATTGCCGCGTCTCGACCGTTACCCGCGATCCGTCGACAGCTCGCGGTGGGACATCGGCAGCCGCGCGTGCGAGCAGGTCGGCATCCCTGTCGTACATCACCCAGTGCTGCGGCCCGACAAGCTGCGGCGCAAGCCAACGTGCCATCGAGCCCGTGCCGCAGCCCAGATCGTGCACCACGAGCGGCCCGCGCGTCGGCAAGAGTTGCCGAACCTGCGCGACCAAATCGATGGCGCGCGCCGCGGCGTCGGCTGGCTCGCGCAACGCGAGCCAGCCGGGGCTCACCGTCACCACTCGCGATCCGACCGAGTTCACGATGCGGCCGCGGTGAGTACCTGCGCGATCCGCTCGACGGTCGCGGACCAGTCGGACAACGACCCGCGACGCTCCTGCGCGGCCAGCCGCAGCTTCCGCCGCAACTCCGTATCGCGCAGCCAGTTCGACAGCGCTCCGGAGAGTGCGGATGCGTCGCCCGGCGCGACGAGCAGACCAGGACGGCGCCCATCGGCTGTGCGGCCAAGCGTGTGCGGCAGCCCACCAACGTCCGTCGCGATCACCGGCAGGCCACGTGCGAGCGCCTCGGTGACGACCATCCCGTAGGTCTCGCCAAGCGAGGGAACGACGAGCAGGTCCGCGGCGGCATAGGCCCGGTCGAGATCATCACCCGTGCGCGGGCCTACGAACCAGATCCGATCGCCGATTCCCGCGTCGTCCGCCCGACGTCGCATGAGATCGGCGAAGTCAGGATCACCGATCGAGAGCTCCCACAACTACGCAACGCCAAGGCAGATCGGGGACGGCGGCAAGTGCCGCGAGCAGGACATCGTGGCCCTTGTGCGGAGTGACAGCCGCAACGCAGAGCAACTGACCACCGCCAGCCGTACCTGACGCGAGTTGGGCGGCATCGGTGCCGGGCTCGGCAACCGTCACGTTCTCCGGCCGCAGCGAGTACCGGTCGAGCAGCAGGTCGCGCGTCCACTCACTCGTCGTGACGATTGCGCTGGCCGCAGCCAGCACGGCGCACTCACGATTGCGGGCATCGGCGACCTCGTGTCCTGGCGGACCGTCGCCGAGTGGCAGGTGGACGAGGACGACGAGCACCAGCCGATTCGCGTGTGGCACCAACACTTCCGGAACGGTCGAGGCGATTAGCCCGTCGATGAGCACGACAGCGCCGTCCGGCATATCTGCGACAACGCGCGCTAACGCACGGTGCGCCTCGTCGTCGGGCCGGGGCCACCCGCCGTCCACTCTGGTGTTCTATTACGTCCCAACCGAGGGCCGCGAGTCCGTTGCAGACCCGGCGGTCGTACACATTTCCGCCGCTCGGCCTGGTCGGGTCATCGATGCCGCCCGGGACGACGACGCGCACGGTTCTCACAGCCGTCGTTCGTAACGCGCCCAGGCGATATGCGACTCATGCAGGGTGACCGCGATGCCAGAGAGTCCACGCGCTCCCTCACCCAGCGTGCCGGCGTGGACCCGCTCGGCGAGGCGATCAGCGATCACCTTGGCCAGCAACTCGGTCGAGGTATTCACACCGGCAAAGGCTGGCTCGTCGTCGAGGTTGCGGTAGTTCAGTTCGCCGGTGACCGCCTTCAACTCGTCGGTGGCGCGTCCGATGTCGACCACGATGAAGTCGTCGTCGAGCTCCTCTCTTCGAACGTGGCATCGACGACGTACGTCGCGCCGTGCAGTTGCTGCGCCGGTCCGAACACCTCGCCTCGAAAACTGTGGGCGATCATGATGTGATCGCGAACCGTCACGCTGAACACGTCCTCACCCTTCGTTGGTGGTGCCGTAGGTGATGGAGTGGCAGATGGCCGGCAGAGTCCCGGCCGCGAGACGCGCCATGACGTCGGGTAGTTCGTCGAAGCGCGATGTTCCCGTCAGCAACGCGTCGAAGGTGGGATCGCGCAGCAGGTCGAGCGCCAGCGCAAGCCGATCGGACGTCGTCCGGCTCGCGCGCCGAGCTGGTGCGACAACGCCGACCTGGCTGGCGCGGATGCTCAGCCGGCTGGAGTGAAATGCGCCACCGAGCGACAGCGTGACGTCGCGATCGCCGTACCAACTGATGTCGATGACCGTGCCTTCGGGCGCAAGCAGGTCGAGTGATTGCTGGAGCCCAGCCGATGTCGCGCTGGTGTGGACGACGAGGTCGCGACCACCGGTTGCGTCGGACGGCAGCGCGAAGTCGACGCCAAGCGCCGCCGCGACCTTGGCCCGGTCGGCGTCCACGTCGACGAGAGTCACGTCGGCGCCGGGGAAACGTGCGAGTAGACGCGCAACGCAGCAGCCCACCATGCCCGCACCGACGACCGTTATCCGATCGCCGACAAGCGGGGCCGCGTCCCACAACGCGTTGACCGCGGTCTCCAGCGTGCCGGCCAGCACTGCGCGCGCTGGCGGCACATCGTCGGGAACGACGACAACCGAACTGGCGGGCACGACGTAGCTGGTCTGGTGCGGGTACAGGCAGAACACGGTGCGGCCCTCGAGGTGTGCTGGTCCACTCTCGACAAAGCCAACGTTGAGGTAGCCGTACTTGACCGGTCCGGGGAAGTCGCCGTCCTGGAACGGTGCCCGCATTGCGGCGTACTGGCTCGCGGGGACGCCGCCGCGGAACACGAGCGCTTCCGTCCCGCGACTGATTCCCGAATGCAGCGTCTTGACGAGGACGTCGTCTGGCTCCGGATGGGGAAGCGGCACTGGTCGGATTTCTCCCACGCCCGGCTCACGGACCCAGAACGCAAGCGCGTCGCGCGGCACGAGCGTCACCTCTTCCCTGGTCCCGACTGAACCGTAATGCCAGATCTTGCGTGTGACGGGGTGTCCCCACAGCTGTCCCCATGGTGGACGGAGGCAAGGTGTCGGCGGTTCGATTAGGCCCGTCCCTCGGGCTGCTCGCGCAGGTGATGTTGTTGGTAGCCGTCGCCGGCACCGTTGGGTTGACCGTCAGCGGTTGGCTGCTCGGGATGGCGTGCGGCATCGCCACGTTCGTTGCACTGGCGCGCGGACTTGACCACTTTGGCGCGAGCGCCCTTGGCCCGGCTGACCGGGTGACCCTCGTGCGAGCCACTCTCGTCGGCGCGGTGGCCGCGTTGATGGCGGACGCGCTCGTGCGGCCGGTAGCGGTGCCCGCGCTGGTGACGTTCTGCGTCGTCGCCTTGGTGCTCGACGCTGTCGACGGATGGGTGGCCCGGCGCACCGGAACAGCATCGCCACTGGGCGCGCGTTTCGACGGGGAGGTCGATGCGCTGCTCATTCTGATCTTGAGTGTGTACGTCTCGGCCTCGATAGGCCCGTGGGTACTCGTGATCGGCGCCGCGCGGTACGTGTTTCTAGTCGCCGGTTGGCTGCTGCCTTGGATGCGCGAGGAGCTGCCGCCGCGCTACTGGCGGAAAACCGTGGCGGCGATCCAAGGCATCACCCTCACGGTAGCGGCGGCGGACGTGTTGCCGCGGCGCGGCACTGAGGCCGGCTTGGTAGTCGCCCTCGCCCTACTCACCGAGTCGTTCGGGCGCGACGTGTGGTGGCTGCGGCGACAAAGCGTTCCGAGCGAAATACGAGTCCCGGCCTACGCGAGTCAGGAGTAGACGCAGTGTCGTTGTTTCCGCGCACCGCATGGCCGTTGTCGCGGCTACGTCCGTCCACCAACGACGCCGACGCCGACGCCGACGCACCGACGTCCGATGTTCAGACGCCGGTCGCCCCGAGTCGGCGAAGGCGATTGCGGATCGTCCTTTCGCGGACCGCGACCGTGCTTGCGATCGTGTTGCTGTGGGCGGCACTCGTCTCGCCGAACCAGCCAAGCTATGTCACTGCTGGCACGTTCCTGCGGATCCCCCTCGAACTGCTCGTCATTGTTGCCGTCGGTCTGCTGCTGCCGCCGCGATGGAGGCGGATCCTGGCCGGGGCTGCCGGGGCCGTGTTCGCGGTGCTCGCCATCGTCAAGCTGCTCAACCTGGGGTTCTTCTACGAACTCGACCGGCCGTTCAATCCCATAGGTGACTGGGCGAGTTTCGGGCCTGCGGCCGGCGTGCTGCGCGATTCAGCCGGCGAATTCTGGACGGTCGTCGCTGTGGTCGGCGCGATACTCCTGGTCCTGTTCTTACTCGTCTTCGTGACGATGTCGGCGATCCACGTGACGACGTTCGCGGCGCGGCATCGCACTGGCTCCGCTCGTGCGGTCACCGCACTCGCCGTGGTCTGGGCACTGTGCGCGGCCTTCGGCGTCCAGGCCATTGGCGGTGCAAGTGTCGCGTCAGCGACAACGGCCAGGCTGGCTGACAGTGAGGTGCATCTGGTCAGTGCGGACATCAACGACCAGCACACGTTCGCCGCCGACCTGAAGTCGCCCGATCCGTTCGCCATCACGCCGGGCAAGGACTTGCTGACAGGTCTTCGCGGCAAAGACGTGTTGGTCGTTTTCGTCGAGAGCTACGGCCAGGTCGCCGTGCAAGGCACGTTCTTCTCACCGCCGATCGACGCGATACTCAAATCAGGTACAGCTTCGCTGCAAGCGGCCGGGTACTCGACAAAGAGCGCGTTCATGACGTCGCCGACCTTTGGCGGCATCAGCTGGCTCGCGCACTCGACGCTGCAGACGGGGCTGTGGGTCGACAACGTGCAGCGCTACGCCCAGCTCACCGCAAGCAACCGCCTAACCCTGAGCGACGCGTTCAACAAGGCCGGCTGGCGGACCGTCGCCGACGTCCCGTCGAATGAGAAGAGCTGGCCTGAAGGAAAGACCTTCTACCACTACGACCAGCTGTACAACCAGTTCAACGTCGGCTATGCCGGGCCAAATTTCAGCTACGCAAAAGTGCCTGATCAGTACACGCTTGCGAAGTTCCAGCAGTTGGAGTTGGCGCCTGGGCATGCCCCGGTGTTTGCAGAGATCGATCTTGACTCGTCACACACGCCTTGGGCGCCGCTGCCGCACATGGTCCCCGAGAACGCTCTGGGGAACGGCTCGATCTACGACGGGATGCCCGAGCAGGGACAACAGCCTGCCGTGGTCTGGCGCAGCGCTCACGACGTGCAGGCTTCTTACGGTCAATCGGTCCAGTACTCGATGACGGCACTTATCTCATGGCTGCAGACGGTCAACGACAAGAACCTCGTAGTGATCGCGCTCGGCGACCATCAGCCCGCGACGATCGTGAGCGGCAACTCGCCGACTCACGACGTGCCGATCTCGATCATCAGCCAAGACCCGAAGGTGATGGATCGAATCTCTGCCTGGGGTTGGCAGAGACGGTCTGCTACCAAGCCCACAAGCACCGGTGTGGTCGATGGATACGTTCCGCGGCCGCTTCCTTACCTCCTACGGGCCGCACCCGCCGAGCACGCTGGGCGGGGTGCTCGCATCGCCGCACTGACTACGTTTTCTGGGCAACGAAAGCGAACTTGCGGACCCGGCCATCGTTTAGCCAGTAGCTCCACAGTCGGTGGGCAGCGAGCAGCTCGTCCAGTGCGCGCTGTCCGATCTGCTCTGCAATGTTGGCGGCGTCGGCGACAAATGCACTGATCAACGAATCAGCCACCTCGCGGTGCGCGCGGCTGCAGTCCTCTTGCCACTGAACAACCAGCCCGACCCTCTCCAAGAGCGCCAGCATCTCCGGCATTGGTGTGAGCCAGACCGTGTCGGCGTCCGGCATGCTGTCTCGCTCTGCAGCTGTGAGGGGTAAGCCCTCCTCCATCGTGAAGGCGAACCGCCCTCCGGTCGGGAGCGCCGTTGCGATCTCCTGCAGGAGCGTCTCCTTGTGGGAGAAGGCGAGCATCGTCTCCAGCAGGAGCACCACGTCGAACGACCCCGCGGGCACCGGCGGGATCTGCGCGACCTCGAAGCGACAAGGAAGATCTGCGGCGCGTTGGCGTGCAATGTCGATGGCGCTTTCGCTCACATCAACGCCGAGGTAGCTGCACCCCAACTCTGCAGTGATGAACCGCCCGGGCCCGGCAACTCCGCAGCAGAGGTCGAGTACGGATACTCCGGGTGCGACGCCGGCCTTAGCCGCCATTGCCCGGATCTCGCTGGCGCGCATGAAGCTCTCCTGCTCGACGAACTCGCCGCGGGCGTACGCCGACACGCGGGCTCGCTGCAGTGCCTCGACGAACGGAGCACGCTCGTCCTGCTTCACCATCGGTCGTGCACGTGTTCGCGGATGTCTCGGTCGTAGATCTCGCGTAAACAATCGTGCAGGTCGGGGTCGAGAGGCGCCAGATCGGCCGCCGCCGCATTCGCTCGGACTTGCTCGACGTTCCGGGCTCCCGGTATCACCGTCGAAACACTAGGCTGGTCCACGATCCACCGCAGGGCTAGCTGTGCGGTCGAGGCCCCCGTGGGGGTAAGGCCCGCGACCTCGCGGGCGGCAGCGACGCCTACGTCGTACGGCACGCCGCTGAAGGTCTCGCCGACGTCGAACGCTTCCCCGTGCCTGTTGTAATTGCGGTGATCGTCCGCGGCGAACCGGGTGTTCTCGTCGTACTTTCCAGACAGCAGTCCGCTCGCCAACGGCACCCTGGCGATGATCCCGACACCCGCGGCTGCGGCGGCCGGCAACACCCGCTCGAGGGGCTTGCGGCGGAAGAGATTGAGGATGATCTGCACGGTCGCAACTCCTGGGCGCGCGATGGCCCTTAGCGCTTCGTCGCAAGTCTCGACGGAGACGCCGTACGCGGCGACGCGTCCCTGGGCGACCCGTGTGTCGAGCGCGTCGAAGACCCGGTCGTTGGCGTAAACCGACGTCGGCGGGCAGTGCAACTGCACCAGGTCAAGTGTGTCGACCCCGAGGTTGACACGACTGCGGTCGACCCATGCGCGGAACGCCTCCAAGGTGTACGCCTCCGCGATGTGCGGGTCCGCGCGGCGGCCCATCTTCGTCGCCACGGTGAGAACCTCATCGCGGTCCCGGAGGACTCGGCCGACCAGTTGCTCACTGCGGCCGTCGCCGTAAACATCGGCGGTATCAAGAAAGCTAACCCCGGCATCGATGGCGGCGTGCAGCACGGCCAGCGCGTCGTTATCGCTGACGGCGCCCCAATCCGCGCCAAGCTGCCAGCAACCGAGGCCGACCACCGAGACCGGCCGGTGCGTGCGGCCCAACGTTCGAGTTTCCACGTTCCGCACCCTAAGCGACGGCTGTAGAAAGAACGGTTTGCGGGTCTGACAACCCGGCCTTTGACCTGCGGTTTTGTGTAGCCCCGACGGGATTCGAACCCGCGCTACCGCCTTGAGAGAAGACCCGATTACTTGCCGCACCCAGCGTGCATCATGACGTGCAGGGCCGCTGACCTGCGGGTTTGATGATATCGGGTGATCTCGTGTGTCACCCGATGTCAGCCAATTCGCAGCGTGGTGTGGTCAAAATGTGGTCAAGAGCGCGGGGCGGACACGTGGCGAGTTTGCGGTATCGGGCTGGTGGCTGGGATCTGCGGTATCGGGAGCGCGGCGGCAAAGAACGAACCGAGCGATTCAAGGGTGGGACTGCGCGCCGTGCACCGCGCCCGGCGTTCGAACGCAAGGCCGAGGTCGAAACCGGGTTGCATCGCGGCACGTATGTGCCGCGGGAGGAACGCGAAGCGCTGTTCGAGACGTACTACCAGCGCTGGCTAGGGTCGCGGCAGGTCAGTGAGACGCGTGTCTTTACCGACGCGCAGCGAGCCGCCAAGCACGTGTTGCCGTACTGGTCGAAGTGGGAGATCGGACAGATCCGGCCCTCCGACATCGACGACTGGGTGGCCGACCTGTCACGCAAGATGGGCCCGCATTCGGTGCGGCATTGTTACGCGTTGCTGCGCGGGCCGTTGCGCCGAGCGGCAAAGGATCGGGTGATCGACAATCCGTGTATCGACGTGGTGTTGCCGAAGCTGCCGGACATGCGCAAGACGTTCGACGACGTGCTGACCGCTGAAGAAGTCGACCGCCTGGTGGCTGGATTCGTCGACGACGACGTGCGCTACGCACGGCTGCGTACCAACCACCGCTATCAAGCGTTGGTGTTCATGGGCGCCTGGCTAGGTCCACGGTGGAACGAAGCGATCGGACTGCGGGTATGCGACCTCAACCCGTTGCGCAAGGAGGTGACGTTCGGGCGGATCGTGGTCAACCAGAACGGCAGCCGCACGTTCGAGGAACGCTTCAACAAAACCGAGGACTGCCGCACGCTGCCCGCACCCGCCGCAGTGATGGACGTGCTCCTCGAACACCTCGCTCGCTATCGACCCGACGCCGGCCGTGACGACCTCGTGTTCACCAACAACCGCGGGGGTCACATCCTGCGCGGCAACTTCAGCCGCGACGCACTAAGACCAGCGGTCATCCGCGCCGGCCTGAACGGTCGGCGTGTCACGTGGCTGACGCTGCGGCACACTGCTGCCTCGTTGATGTTCGACGCCGGCCTCACCCTGTTCGAGGTCCAACAGCGCTTAGGGCACAAGAGCCCGACGCTGACCGCGAACATCTACACCCACCTGATGCGCGAACGCTACGAAGAAGGCCGCGAGAAGCTCGAGATCTACATGCGCGAAAACAGAAGCCACACTCCCCCATCACACCAACCGATCTCCCAACTCGAGCCCGGCTGATACCCAGCCGGGCCGGACGCAGGAATGTAGGAGTTGGTGGCCGCTGAGGGATCGGAGTCCGAATGAATCCGGCCGGCCGGATATCGCGGATCGGGTCCACCGCAACTGCTGGCCACCGGTCGCCGTCTGGTTGGCGACCGGTGGCCCGGTGTTGGGGCTATTGCTGTAGTAGTCGGAAGCCTTGTTCGGTTGCGCCGTTGCAGGTGTTTTGTTGGAGTTGGACGCCGTTGGCAGTGGATGCTCCAGGGACGTCGAGGCAGAGGCCGTCGTTGAGTGCGACGAATTTGTAATAGCCGCCGCCGAGTGACACCGGTTGCCATTGCTGGTTGGTGCCGCCGCCGTTGGACCAGGTTTGGATGCCGATGCCGGGGCTGGTGGCAGATGGGCCGCCGGAGATGTCCCAGACCTCATTTTGTGTTGCGGCGTTGCGGTTGAGCACGGAGTAGTAGCCGCCGCCGGTGGGCTGGAACTGCCATTGCTGGTTGGCGGCCCCGCCGCATGTCCACTGTTGAACGGCGGTGCCGTTGGCGGTGCTCGCTCCGGCGTCGTCGACGCAGGAGTTGCTGTTTTGATTGATCACTTCATACCAAGCGGAGGAGCTGATGGTGCCGCCGCCGCTGGTCGTGAACGACAGGTAGTTGACGTTCCATCCGCCGTTGTCTTCGTTCAGGGTCAGCGTTTGTTGGCCAGCGGGCAGGGTGACGTTGGCTGTGACGGTTGTCCAGTTTTGGAAGTTGCCGGTAGCTGGGATGTTGACGGCGCCGGTCAAGTTTTGCCCGGATGCGTTGGACAGGTGGAACGCGCCGGTGACCGCGGAGGGAGCTGCGACCCGGAAACTGACCGTGTACGTGCCGGCGGTGGCCACGTTGACGGTGTAGCGGAACCACTGCCCGGCCGCGGTCCAACCCAGGTCGTAACCGCCGCCGGTATCCATTGTCATTTCCAGGTCCACACCGTCGCCGCGGTAACTGTTCGCTGTGCCGTTGGCGGAGTTAACGTTGTAACCAACACCGGCACCACCAGTGTCATAGTTCTCCCCTTGCACCGTGCCAGGAACCGGCGCCGCCGTCCCATTAAACGGCGCCTCGGTGCCGCCCCCGCTGGTCGTGAACGACAGGTTGTTGATGTTCCATCCGCCGTTGTCTTCGTTCAGGGTCAGGGTTTGTTGCCCGGCGGGCAGGGTGACGTTGGCTGTGACGGTTGTCCAGGCTTGGAAGTTGCCGGTAGCTGGGGCATTGACGGCGCCGGTCAAGTTTTGCCCGGATGCGTTGGACAGGTGGAACGCGCCGGTGACCGCGGAGGGAGCTGCGACCCGGAAACTGACCGTGTACGTGCCGGCGGTGGCCACGTTGACGGTGTAGCGGAACCACTGCCCGGCCGCGGTCCAACCCAGGTCGTAACCGCCGCCGGTATCCATTGTCATTTCCAGGTCCACACCGTCGCCGCGGTAACTGTTCGCTGTGCCGTTGGCGGAGTTAACGTTGTAACCAACACCGGCACCACCAGTGTCATAGTTCTCCCCTTGCACCGTGCCAGGAACCGGCGCCGCCGTCCCATTAAACGGCGCCTCCGCGCCGCTTCCGAGTGGCAGGGCCATTTGGGTGAGGATTGTCGAGTACGAGGTCCCGTTCGGGGCGATATGCAAGGTGTCGTTGACAGACGTCGTAACGGTGATCCTCGACCCCGAGAGGGTTCCTACCGCGGTTCCGTTGCGGTAGAGCACAAGCGTTTGGTTTGGCCACGGATTCGTGAAGGTGAAGTTCCGGCCCTTTTGACTGATGGCGCGAATGTACTGGACCGTGCCGTTCTCTAGGTCGCTCGAGACCAGGAAGCCGCCGTACGCCAGCTGGTCGCCGAACTTCGCGTTGGTGTTCGTGGGCCAGTCGGCGAACACGTGCACATCATTTTGGGATGACTGGAGCAGCATCGCGTCGAGGCCAGATGTCGTGACGTTGAGGTTCTCGATGCCGCCACCGTTGTGATGGATCGCCATGTTGTTGAAGCTCTGGTTGGTAGCCTCGTCGTGCAGGTTCGACAACAGGGTGACCGGGCTATAGCCCACTTGGGCCGCGGCCGCGTAGAAGGTGCTCGGTGCGTTGCCGCCGTTCCATGCCATGGTCAGCTGACCGATCGTGTTTTGCGCGTTCTGCAAGTCCGTCGACGTGCTATCCAGCCCGACCAGATTGCCCGGATAGATGTACATGCTGTCGACCGCGGTGCCGTCATCGTTGAAATCGGCGCCAGTCTCCGTCTCGCGAACGACCGTCTGCCCGTTGCGGGTAAACGTGGCTGGCTTGCTCAAGTGGTCCAGGATGTACTGCCAGTCGAGCGCGTGCTGGCGTCGACGTTCAAGGCCGTGCTCATGTCCACAAGACCATGAAAGAGAAGGTTCACCAGTCCAAGCGACATGCTGCCGTTCATCTGCGTGCCGGTCTGATCCTCGTGCTGGGCGTCGTTGTTGATCACATAGCGGTTATTGGTGGCGTCCCAGGCCAGGTAGCTCTGCCAGAACAGGCCGACCTGCTTCAGCCAAGGGTAGACAGTGTTGGCATAGGACGTGTCGTACGTGTATTCGAAGCGCATCACCATGTCACTGGCCAAGTAGGCCGCGTCCGACACCTGGTTATGCAGCAGCTTCGCGTCCATGCTAGTCCCCTTCGGCGAGATGCCGACGGGGTACAACACGCCCGCGTCATGGTTGTTCTGTGCGAGCATCGCGCCTGCCGACTGGTAGTCGAGTACGGCCTGATCGTATGAGCCGATCTGATCAATGTGATTGGTGGCCAACGCCGCGTAGAAGGGCGCCTCGTAGTTGTAGTTGGTGTGATAGTCGCCGCCCCAGTTCATGTCCTCGGGGATCCAGTTGCCCCACAGGCCTGGCGCGTATTTGCCGGTCCGGCTTACGCAGCCCAAGAGGTACAGCGAGCCGTACCAGCTCTTCTCGATGGCCTTGTCCGGGATTTCAATGAACGACTGCTGCCAGTAGCCCTGCCACCAACTGCGGTGCGATGCGTTGTGACTCGCGACATCTTGTTGGCTCAGGTTCGCCACGATCGAAACTGCACTGCTTTGGTAGTTCGACGTGTCGATGCTGGACTGGATCCCGACGACGAGCGTCGACGTCGTATTCGGCTGGACGGTGACGGTCAGCGTGTTACCGGAGATCGACTGCGTTCCGCCGATCGTCCGCGCCGCCATGCGCGCACGCGGGTCGCCGCTGCCGCCGGTGTCAGCCTGCACGTCGGCGCTCAAGACGTTCCCGTCATTCGACACCGTCGGTGTGCCACCCGTGCCGTTTTGGAGGGTGATGCCGATGCTCTGGGCGTTGCCGCCGGTGAGCGTGAACGATGTCACGAACATGTTCCAGTTGGCATCGACCCAACTGGTCGTCGCGAGTGTCTGGCCACCGAGGCTGTACGTTCCGCGCACTTCGGCATCCGCGATGTCTTGGATGACGTTGTACGAAGAGCCCGCAAGGCCAGCCGCTGACACGACAATCCGTCCGAGCGGCTTGATGGCGGATGTCGTGGAGGAGAAGAAGTCGTTCTTGCCGACGTAGAACGTCTGGTTGTCTATGGAGCCGCCCTCGAGGACACCGACATCACCGTTGCCCATCTCTGGGCCGCGGGAGCCTTCGCTCGACGGCACGTAGGCGGGTGGAGAATTCCAGACACCAGTGTACTGCGAGACGATTCGCATGGCCTGCGTGGCGGTGATGCTGTCGGCCACGGCCGGTTGCGCTGCCACAGCCGCAAGCACGGAGGTCATGAGCAGTGCGGCGAGGCCGCCGCACAGTAGACGGCGTCGCGCAAAAGTGGGCTTCACTGGTTTCCCTTCCAGAGGTTGGGTGAGACGGCACTGTCTGGTAACGCTCCCGGAATTCCGTACGGCTGATCTGGGGAAGCGGCTCATTGTGAGTAGACAGCGGACTTGGGGAACGTCCACGCGTCACCTTCCGGGAAGCTGTATTCGGTGACCGACGCCGAGAGCATCTGGGCACCGGAGCCCGGCTCGTGGGGCGCGACGTAGCGTCCGGTTCGGATGTGCACGGGCGTCACAAAGTGTTCGTGCAAGTGGTCGACGTATTCGATTGCTCGACCAGACATGTCGCCGGTCACGGCGACGTAGTCGAACATGGCGAAGTGCTGTACCAGCTCGCAAAGACCGACGCCACCTGCATGCGGACAAACCCGAACGCCGAATTTGGCTGCGAGCAGGAGGATCGCCAGGATTTCGTTGACCCCGCCGACCCGGCAAGCGTCGATCTGCACGACATCGACCGCTCCTGCCTGCAGGAGCTGCTTGAACATGATCCGGTTGTGGGTGTGCTCGCCCGTGGCCACTGGAATCGGAGTGATCCGCTGACGGATCGCAGCATGTCCGAGGATGTCATCGGGGTTGGTGGGCTCTTCGATCCATGCGGGGCTGAACTCGGCCAGCTGCCGCATCCAGCTAACGGCCTCGTCTACTCCCCAACGTTGATTCGCGTCGACGGCGATCGGGAACGTGGGACCGAGGAGGTTTCGCACGAGTGCGAATCTGTGCCTGTCCTCCAGTACGTTGCGTCCAACCTTCAGCTTGATCATCGAGAAGCCCTCTAGCACGGCCTCGATGCTGAGCCGGCCTACCTTTTCGTCGTCATACCCGAGCCAGCCCGGCGATGTGGTGTACGCGGGGTATCCGCGTTCCTTCAGCGTCGCGATGCGTTCACCGCGAGTTGGCAGCTGTGCATCCAACAAGGCAGCTGCCTCGTCGCGCGAGAGTGCATCGCTGATGTACTGGAAGTCGACCAGATCAAGGATTTGGTCCGTTGTAAGCTCGCTCAACAACAGCCACAGCGGCTTACCCGCGCGCTTCGCCTTCAAGTCCCACAGCGCATTGACGACCGCGCCGCACGCCATGTGAATGACGCCCTTCTCCGGGCCAAGCCATCGCAGCTGGCTGTCGGAACTCAGCTCGATTCCGAAGGCGCCAAGATGCTCGAGCAACTCTTCGACATCACGCCCCACGATGTGGTCTCGCAGCGCGTCGATCGCCGCCAGCTGCACGTCGTTCCCGCGGCCGGTAGTAAAGACGAATCCGCAACCCGATGTCCGTCACCAGCATCGGTCGTCAACTCAAGGTAGGCGGCGGAGTAGTCAGGATCGGTGTTGACCGCGTCTGAGCCGGCGAGCTCCAGCGAGGTCGGGAATCGAACATCGCTGGTCACCATCTCAACTATTCTTGACATGCAGATGCCTCCCATTGGCGCGAGCACGGGCACAGCGGCTCCGTCGCGCAGATAGACCGGGATTTCATGAAGCGGTGCGTCCTCTTCGACGAACGCACCACCTGAGTAGACGCGGCCACTCCACGCGTGCGTCCACTGTGAGCCTGTGGGCAGATAAACCTTGCGGCTGCGGGCTCCGTGTTCAAGCACGGGAGCGACCAGAACATCAGGCCCGAACATCATCTGGTCCTCGACGAGCCATGACTTGCTCGTCGTCAGGGAAGTCCAGGAACAGCGGCCGCATCGCAGGAAGACCGTCGGTCGACGCCATGTCGAGTTGTTCATGAAGGTAGGGCCGAAGTCGCTCTCGCATTTCCAAGACCGCGGTGATGATCTCGAGCGCTTGTGGGCCGTAGCTCCATACCTCGTTCGGGCCGCCAGTCATGTCCCAACCAGTCGTCCTGGTGCGTGGCTCGCGATTGCCGTGCGCCGGAACAGGGGGCAGAATGCGCCGAACTGAAACCACCGAATCATGAGTTCTCGGTAGTTGTCGTCGTCGGGGTCGCCGCCGTGGAATCCGCCGATATCCGTTGTCCACCAAGGGATTCCCGCAATGGCGATGCTGAGGCCCGCGCGGACTTGCGTGCTCAGAGAGTCCCAGGTCGCGGGAATGTCGCCCGACCACACCGCGGCCGGGTACTGCTGCTGACCGGCCCATGCCGAGCGGCACAGCAGAACTGTCTCGGCGTCCGCGGGATTGCCGGTTGATGCTGCAGCAGCCGCCATTCCGTCGGCGAAGATACGGGCGTTGTCGCGCGGGTAGATGCATGCGACCTCGCTACCTGGACCCGCGAACATGGAGAGGTTCGCCACGTGCCCCGGATTGAGTTCCGGCTCGCACGCGTCAAGCCACCACGCTCGGATACCGACGTCGAAGTAGTTGTCCTTAATGACCGACCACACCCACTCGCGTGTACGCGGGTTCGTCGCGTCGTACACGGCGACTGGCAGCGGGACATCCATGCCCTTGTCGCGCATGGTCGACTGGAACTCGATGCCTTGGTCGACGCCGATCAACATGCCCTCGTCGCGAAGGTGGTTGTAGTTCTCCGACAACGGCGAGATCGTTGGCCACACCGAAACCATCAGCCGAACTCCGAGCTCGTCGAGTTCATCGACCATGGCCTTTGGATCGGGATACTCGGCGGGGTCAAACTTGTAGTCACCCATCGCCGTCCAATGAAAGAAGTCGCACACGATGACTGATAGGGGCAGCCCTCTGCGGCGATACTCCCGAGCGACTTCAAGTAGCTCTTCCTGGGTGCGGTAGCGAAGCTTGCACTGCCAAAATCCGCTAGCCCAAGCCGGAAGTCGGGGAGCGTGGCCCGTCGCGTCGGCGTAACGGGCCATGATTTCGTTCGGTGAGCCAACAGTCACGAAGTAGTCGATTGCTCTGGACTGCGTCGCCGTCCAGCGGGTTGCGTTGTCGGCGAACTCGACGCGACCGATGGCCGGGTTGTTCCACAAGAACCCATATCCCCTGCTGCTCAGCAGGAACGGAATGGACACCTCGGCGTTGCGCTGTACCAGATCGAGGGACAGGCCCTTGTGGTTGAGGCGACCGTGGGTGCGCTGCCCCATGCCATAGATCCGCTCGCCGTCGTAGGCCCGGAACTGTTGGTGAATCTCGCCCGCGCCCGACCGATTGCCATAGAACACCCGCGCGCCCGGCCACCACGAATGCTCGCGCTCCTCGGCGAGGAGTTCGCGACCATCGGTCGAGTGGACGAAGCGAACTGTCGGCGTGGCGTTGTCTTCCTCATCGCAGAGTTCGACATAGACCGTGAGGGCACCGTTGACTAGCGTCGCCGTGTTCTCACCGAAGCTGATCTGCACGTCGTCGGGAGTAGCCGGCCGAAGCTGGAGAGCTCCGACATCATGGTCGGGAAGGTGTCGCTGAGCCGCTCGAACGCGCGCCCCGTCGACTCCCCAAGCCTCGACCCGCAGCACTTCGTGCAGGTGTCTGACCTCGAAGGCGTCAGCGTCACGACTGAATGTCGTCATTGTTCTCCTAGTCGAAGGGCATGCGTTTCGGAACTCACGGTGCTCGATGAATCCGGTGCGTTAACCAGCGCTCACTTCAACGCGCCCGCGTTCGTGCCCGCCGTGATGTACCGCTGCGCCCAGGCCAGCAAGACGAGCGCAGGCAGCGACGCGAGCACTGCGGTGGCCATGACCGAACTCCAGTCATGTACGTAGGCCCCGATGTACGTGTAGATGCCGAGCGTCACGGGCCGGACGTGGTTGCTTGTGGTGAGCGTGAGGGCGAAGAGGAAGTCGCCCCATGCGAAGAGGAAGGTGAACAGTCCGGCGCTGACAAGTGCGTTGCGACTGAGCGGTAGCACGATCGAGAAGAAGGTGCGCACGGGGCCGGCACCGTCGACGTACGCAGCTTCGATCACTTCGGTCGGGATCGACTTCATGAATGCCCGCAAGATGAGGAGGGCGAACGGCACACCCGCCGTCGAGTCAGCGAGGATGAGACCCCAGATGCTGTTCAGTAGTCCGACGTCGTTGTAGGCGGTGTAGAGGGCGTTCGCGAGAACGATGCCCGGCACCATCTGGCTGACAAGGATCGCGAGCAAGACCACGCCAGCGCGCCGAATGCGGAAGTGCGCAAGTGCGTACGCTCCCGGCGCAGCGACGAGAAGGCTGAAAATCACGCTGCCGATCGCGATTTCTAGGCTCGTGAGGAGGTAGTGCCCCTGTTGGTGCAGCGCTTGGGAGTAACCGTGCAGGGTGATGTGCAAGGGCAGCCAGGGCGTGCCGACCGCATCGCCGCTCTTCTGCAGTGAGACGTTGAGCATCCAGTAGATCGGGAACAACATGACGGCGAGGATCGCGATGCCGATGGCGGTGGAGCCCAGGCCGCCCTCGTGTCGTGCGCGTGCACGGCGAGGCTGTGGCGCCGCCGATGTGCGGGTCGTCGGACGGGACAACGTCGTCATGGCTTACTCCTCATTGCCGCGTCGAATGGCATGCAGGTAGATGAACGCGAACACCAGCGACACCGCGATCAGGATGTTGCTCATCGCGGCGCCAGCGCCGAAGTCGAAGTTCACGAACGACAGGTGGTACGACTCAGTGGCCAGCGTCTGCGTGGCGTTGGCGGGGCCGCCGCCGGTCAGGCCGAGGATCAGATCGAGCACCTTGAGGGTGTAGACCACTCCGAGTACGAGCGTCACGTTGACAACGGGCCGCAGGAGAGGCCACGTGATGTAACGAAACCCGCGCCAGCCAGTCGCCCCGTCAAGGTCGGCTGCGTCATAAAGCTCTTGCGGGATATTGCGAAGTCCGCCGAATAAGAGCGCCGTATTGAACGGAATCCCGATCCAGATGTTGACCATGATTACCGCCACCAACGCCAACGACGTTCCGGTCAGCCAGCCCAGATGCCCGTGACTCAAATGCACGGATCCGAGAAACCGGTTGAGAGCACCGTTGTCTTGATCGAGGATCCAGCGCCAAACCGCACTCGATGCAATGAGCGGAATCAGCCAGGGCAGTAGGAGCAGAGAGCGCAGCACGCCGCTGAGTGGGAAGCGTCGATTGAAGAAGCACGCAATCGCCAGTCCGATCGTGAATTGCCCGACGATGGACCCGACCGTGAGCAACACTGTGTCGGTTACAGTCCGGCGGAACACCGAGGCATGGATGACCGTCGCGTAGTTCGCCCACCCGGCCCACGGCGCCGAACCCGTGAAGAAGGTCTTGGTTGTGTAGTGCTGGAAACCCATGAGGATGTTCTTGACTACGGGGAATCCGAAGAACGGCACGAGGTAGACCGCTGCAGGAAGCAAGAACGCGAGCTGGACGGCGCGTTGTCGCCGTCGCCCCGCGACGCGCCCACGCTTTGCTTGCGCGGGGGCGTCGCGGAGCTGCGTCCGAAGCTGGCTCATGGGCGCGGTCCGCGCGCCCATGAGCCCGCTTCTGTAGATCAGCCATGCTGCGCAGTCTGCAACGCCTTGAGCGGCGTCGCTTGTCCTGTCAATGCGCTCTGGATCGCGTTGGCGATCTGCGTTTCGGTCGCCGGCCAGTCGGCACCGAGTTCACCGGTACGGGACCGGGCTGCGGTGACCAGGCCACTGAGGTTGTCATCGCGGGGTTTGCTGCGATGAACTGCGCCTGGAGCGCGGTCTTGGTGGGTACCGTCGCGCTTCGATGCCAGCGACAGTTGGTCTGGTCGGAGTACAGGCATGCGACGATCTTGGCGGCAGCCGCTTCGCGATCGCGTCGCCGGTATCGGGACAGTCCACGTCTCACCACCGAGAGGACCGATGTCGACTTACCGGCAGCGCGCTGGAATCGGGACGACGCCGTAGTTCAGTCCCTTGACTGCGTTCATGCGGGAGCCGCCAAGGCCCGTTGATCATCATCGCTGCCTTGCCGGCCTTGAACTGGTCGAGCACGTCGCCCTGCGTCCATGTGAATACGGACTTCGTCGCGGCACCGTTCTTGACGAGGTCGACCCACTGCTGCAGCGCGTCGGCTGTTCTGTTGCGTGGCGATGTCCTTTTCGTCGCCGCCGTTTGACCACATGAACGGCAGGACGTCCAGGTGGCTTCACTGGTTGCCCGGCCGGCGAAGGCGATGCCGTACTGGCTGCCGGAGACGAGCTTTTGCTGCGGTTTGCAGTTGCCGACGTCGTCGGAGGCGTCACACCAGCCTTGCTGAGTGCGTCCTTCTTGTAGAAAAGGGCGATTGTGTTCGCCACTGGCTGGAAACCGTACAGCTGGCCTTGGTAGGTCGACGCTGCGACGACGCCGGCGACCGAGCCCGAAGCGGAAAGGCCGAACTGACTGAGCGGTGTGAGCGCACCGGTGCTGGCAATGTGCTGGACGTCGGGGTTATCGAGCATCAACACGTCCGGCAGGGTATGCGACGAGCCTTCTTGGAGAACCTTGGGTATGTAGGAGGCGCCTGGCACGATGTCGCGCTGGATCTTGACGCCTATGGAAGCACCACACGCATTCAGAACGTCGCCGTAGATGCTCTGGTCGGGTTCGTAGTTGTAGTAGTCCTGCACGGTCACCGAGGTCACTGTGCTCTTAGCTGGTGGCGCGCTCGCCACGGACGAACTCGCCGCAGGGCTGCTTACGGCCGGGGTGCTAGCCGCGGGTGCCGACGGCGCGGATGCACTTGTGGTGGCCGCCGGGGCAAGCGCAGACGAACTCGGCGACGACGCGGTCTTGCTCGAACTGGAACAGCCGACTAAGGCGACGGACAAGAGCGCGGAAGTGCCGATGGCCAGTCGCGGCCGGGTCATTCCGAACCGAGATCGGTGCATGGAATTCCTTTCATCGACGCCGGCGCACCGGCGACTCTGGTCGGACGACCCGAGTGGGTCGCTCGAGAATGCTCGCGTCGATACGTATCGACGATGGCCTGGTGCGGGGTGTAGCGGTGTAGGGCTAGGCGGCGTGCGATGAAACAGGTGGCCGAGTGGCGAATTACGGCGGCGGCATCACGGTTTGACGTCGCGTGAGTCGTGCCGGCACGAGGGCGATGTCGGGAGGCGGCTCTCGCAGATCAGGCTCAAGGAGCCAGAACAACGTCTCCATCGCGCGTTGCGAGACGTCGCGCCGCTCCAGCGACACGTTGGTCACCGGTGGCTCAGAGTCTTGTGCCATGGCGTCGGTACACACCGCCGCCACCGATACATCTCTCCCGGGCAGACATCCGCGCGAGTTGAGTGCGTGCAGCACGGCTTGAACGTTCCCCGACTCGGGCACCAACAGGCCGAGCCGGCCCCCCGCACCGAAGGCCACCGCTTGATCGACGGCAGCCGCGGCCGCAGCGCGGCCAAGCTCCACTGGCGCAATCACTTCAAGGCGAATCCCCAGTGCATCGGCATGCTCGCGCGCCGCATCGATGAACCTGGTCACGTAGTTCAATCGCCGACGGGTGAGATCCGCGGGGTGACCCAGCAACGCAATCCGATCGTGACCGGTGGCGCTGAGTTCGCCGATCGAGATTTGTGCCGCCTGCACAAAATCGAGGTCAACACAATGCAAGCCGCGCGGGTTGCGCGGCACACCGATCAATATCACCGGTACGGGCAGCTCCGCCGCGACCGCGACTCGCTCATCGTCGAGCTCAATGTCCATGATGATCATTGCGTCACACAGCGACCGGCCGGCCAGCCGGCGCAGCCCCGACGATCCCTCGTCCGCCGTTACTAGGAGCAACTCGTGATCGTGTGCGCGCGCAGACGCAGCGATGTTTTCGATGAACGGCAGCTTCCCGACCGTGTCATTGCCGTCGCCGAACGGCATGAACAGGCCAACCACCCGGCTGCGCTGGCTAGCAAGTGCCCGAGCCCCCGCGTGCCGTTCATAGGTGAGCTGCGCAATCGCTGCCTCGACGCGCTGGCGGGTCTCTTCCGAGATCGGCCGACGTCCCGACATGACGTAGGACACGGTGCTCTGAGAAACCCCGGCAAGGCGCGCCACATCGCGGCTGGTGTGAGACCGGGCCACTGGAGCACCTCCCGCGCGTCCGATCATCGATACGTATCGATGAGGTGAGAGCCAGATAGTAGGAGCCGTCTTACGGATGGCACAAGACCAATCACGCGTGCGTTACAAACTCGTGACGTCGCTGGTGCTGGAAGGGCTCCCGTTGCGCGCCATGCCGTGCGCGGTGCCAGGTCGCCGAGCCGGGGCACGCCGGGCAACTTGGCGCGACAGCACGGTCGAGGACAAACCCGCCGAGCGTTCAGGTCCACGGGACGGCCCAGCATTCACGACGCCGGCCGCCCGCTCATGACTGCATGACTACGGTTTCTCAGCACCGCAAGTCTGGCTCGTGGTGGGGACGGCGCCGTCCGTGGCGACGATTTGGTGTGGTCAAGGTGTGGTCAAGATCGCGAAGCAGCAGCGTGAGAAGCGAGGTCCAGCCCATTTGACCTGAGGTTTTGTGTCTAGCACCGACAGGACCCGAACCGGCGCTACCGCCTCTAAGAGTGGGTGGGGAAGTTGGCGGCGCCGCACGTGTGGCGTCCTTGATCTGCTTCGGCGGCGGGCAACCATCGCTGAACGTGTGACTCTCCTGCGCGGGGTGCGGACCTGGGAGCACGAAGCGACACGAGGCGTGCGCTGCCGATAGCCGGCTTGTCGTCGACGGGGTCGGTGCCGACGTCGGCGACCCGTTCACTAGCCGATCGGCGTCCTGAATTGTGTTTGTGTAGCCCCGACGGGATTCGAACCCGCGCTACCGCCTTGAGAGTGCCATCCCACAGTGATTGAACATAGTTGGAAGTCGTTGAAAACCCTTAGTTCCCAGCATTTTCATCGCATGTCATCGTTGAATAGCGTTGGCTGGTTTTGACTGTCGTGTTGCCCATCTGTTGCCCAACAGTGATCAACTTCTCTCCCACCGACCTAACCGACCCTGTCGCAGCTACACGGTCTCGGCGGTTCACTTGGCGGGCCTCTTGGCTGCGACACCGCTCCGCGTCCGGGCCGTCTTCGCACTCGCCGACACACGCTTCGCGGCAACCGCCGGAACAGCCTTCGCCGGCGTCCCGGCACGGGCAGCCTGGCAGGAACCGTGGTCCGGGAGGCGCGAGTTCGTGACGCGCCTTTCTCCCTCGGACTCCCTGCGCTGGCAGGGTACGCCGCCAACGCGTCCCGGATAATGTCACTCGCAGTTCGTCCACTAGTCCGTCGTATCGAGTTCACGTGCGGCTAGTACTGCAGCGTCAGTTGCGGTCGCCGCCCTGAGTGTTGCTGATCGCCGCGGTCTCGTCGCCCTTTCGTATGAACGAAACGACGATCAGCGTTGTCGGCGGCGCCGTCCTGGGGCTTGGGTCAGAATAACTCGTGTCCAACCCGACCACCGTCCGAGTTGCGTAAATGCGACAGGCGCCCGCACGGTGTGACATCGGCCGGTCAGCCTTCTCGAAAGGTCCTGAGCGCTGCGCTGACGACTTTGGTTTGGAAACAGAAAGGTCAACCGCAGCGAGGAGACGCTCGCCGAGTCATCGGCAGGCCCAGAGGCTCGAAGCGATGCCGAGTACGCGAAGACGAATGGTCAACACTCGTGCCCGAGCGCGGATCCTCGAAATGTCGCGGACTGCCCGCCAAAGACATCCAGTCGGTTGCGCCGCCCGCTCGTAGGCCTCTCGACCGCGGAGTTCACGGAACGATGTACGGCGAGCAACGTCTGCATCAGCCGACGCATTACCGATTCGCTCGGAGTGGCCCGGGGTCCGTCCGGCGCGGGTCGTCGCGTAGTCACTGAGTGCGTTCACCAGACATCGACCTTCTCAAGACGGTGTTTGGGATGTCCAGGTCGGCGTCGACCGAGAGTCGCGGGTTCGACGTAGCCTTCGCGACGCCGATCCTGGACACCCCTTTCGTGCTGTCAGTACGGATACAAGCGTGCGGTCAGACCCTCATCTACCAGTGAATTCCGCGATCGCTCGGACGACCGTTATCCACCGAATACCTGCTTAGCCATCGCGATTGCGGCGTTGACCTTTGTTGCGGTCTCCTGGAATCCCAGAGGGGTCTCGGTGGATACCGTGTTAAGTGCAGGCAGGCCGGCAGGTGCCGGAGCGCCTATAACTGGGGAATATTCACCCTCGGCCGCAAGAGCTTGTTGGGCCTGGGGCGTGAACAGCCAATCCTCGTAGAGCTCCGCTGCAAGCGGATGTGGTGCGTTTTTAATCTGGGACACGTAGAGCTGGACGATGTAGTTGTCCTTGTCGAGCAGTGAGAACTTGATCGGTGCTGACTGGCTCATAGCAGCGAGGACGAACGGGTAGCCCATCAGAAGCGCCATGCTCTTGCTGCCTTGCGCGACATCGTCCATCGGTTGGGTCAGGCTCGTGCCGGGAGTCAACGCGATGCCGTTGTTCTTCAGCCCTTGCATTAGGCCGGCATACGCGGGATTTGACGCTAGGTGAGCGAAGTTATCTGCGGAAGCCCCGATAGCAGTCGGGTCGTACATGACCAGCTTGCCCTTGTACTGTGGATTTTCCAGGTCAGCCCAAGTCTTGGGTACTGGAAGGGTGCTCCCAGTGTGAGTGACGATGCCATCTAGCCCCACGGCCACCGAGTAGAAGGCGTTGTTGGGTCCGATGGCTCCTGGAGTCAGCTGAGATGCCGGCGGCGCCGTGGCTGGCACGAACGGGACAGTCCAGCCGTTTGTCGCGTAGGTGAGAATGTTTGGCACGGCAGTAAACGCGATGTCCGCGATGTGCTTCCCGCTTGACGCCTCAGCACTTAGCTTTGCGTCCATGGGTGGGCCGACGATCGAGACCCCGCTTACTTTGACCTTGGGATAGGACTGCTCAAACGCAGCGTAGATCTTCGCGTCGGTTCCCGCGGTCGGTCCGTAGATGACGACCGATGACTGTCCGCCTGCTATTGCCTTGTTGTACAAGGCGCTGAGGACCGCCGCATCCGCGGATGCATTGCCCGAAGGCGTAGCACTTGCCGGGGCGCTAGACGAACCCGCGGGACTTGCCGGGGCGCTCGACGAACTCGCGGGACTTGCCGGGGCGCTCGAAGAACTCGCAGCACTTGCCGGGGCGCTCGAAGAACTCGCAGCACTGGTCGGGGCGCTCGCAGTGCTGGACGTAACGCTGTTCGCCTTCTTCGAACTCGAACTGCATGCGGATGCCAGTCCAGCAGTCAGCAACACCGCACAGGCAATGGCCGTCGCACTTCGCTGATACATGTGGGTCCCTTCGTTTGTCGCAACGTCGATATAAGCGACGATTGGTGAGTGGAGCCCTACTTGTGTTTCTGCCAACTCCCGGTGGGCCTTCCGGTCCTGGCACTCTTGTCCTGCCGTCAGCTAGAGGCTTGGGGAAGCTCGGCGCAGACCAATTGCCGAAGCGCCCTCAATGGGTCGCGGTTCGCTACACCCGTGCCGGAAGCCACACCCGCGTCGACGGACTATCGCCGACCCGTGCCATGCCCACTAAGCGCTCCTCCGCGAATTTTGCCGTCATGTCGTGTCATGGCTCAGGTGTCAGTCGCGGTATTCGACGCGGCGGCGACGCAACCCGCTCACTTGGACCACTCCAGGTAGCCAGACCGTAATTTGGCGTTCCGCTGCGCGCAAGACGGCCGATTGGAACTTCCGGCTACAAGAAACCACTCAGTGTGCTTCGACCGTCCGGCACCGCTTTGCCGCGCAGACGGTGTCCAGTGATGCCAGTTGGGCGACCGACGGCTGTCCCGTCGGTTGCCGAGCATCGAAGGCGGATCAACGCGCGCAAAGCGATTGACTGATCAGCTCTCGCACTCTGCGCTGTTCAGCCTCAGCGCATGCCGGCTCGAATGGCACACCTCGCGAACGCCCCTGTTCTGGCGTCCCTGTTTGCGCTTCGGTGCGACAGACCAGGACCGGGTGCCGACGCGCTGATCTTGCGAGCAAACGTCACACAAGCGTGGCGTGCCAACGGGGACCGGAAGGCGCCGGCGGAGCCAAGTTTTCGTGGGGTGCGCCGCGCGCCGTCGGCACACCGTGGATGGGTCGACCACGAGTCCCTGATTCAACCTGCAGCGCCCTGTCGGAGCCCGTTCGCGTCTTCCTCAAATGCGCCCTCGCAAAGATTCAAGTTCCACCTTCCGCATGGAAGAACTCCCAGCTGTCGTCGTTGACCGCCGCAAACCCGATGGCTAGCTTCAAAATGAGGCGGTCGAAACCTGCTATCGACCAGTGAGAATCGCTAAATCGAGGTCGCTGGAATGTGGGAGTTGCCATGACCCGAACCATCTTTGTGAACGGACTCGTATTCGACGGATCCGGCAGCGCGCCGGTGCCAGGCGAGGTTGTCGTAGACGACGGCCGTATCGTCGCCGTCCGCCCGCGCGGTGACCACGACGCCGACAGCGCCGAGGGTGCCGTGGTTGTCGACGCGAGCGGGTGCACCGTGATGCCTGGCATGATCGAGTCGCACGCGCACCTGACGTTCCCGTCCGCCGTCGACTTCATCGACCCAAGCTTCAATCCCCCTTTGGACGTCAGCTTCTTCCGACACGTCGAGGGCCTGCCGGCCGAACTCGCCCGCGCGGAGCGCAACGCGAAGATTCTGCTGGACGCCGGGTTCACCTCCGCCTATTCGGCCAGCTCGCTGATGCCGATGCCTACCGAGGTGATCCTTCGCGACAAGCTGCGCGCCGGCGTCGTACCAGGGCCGCGACTGCTAGCTGCCAGCATGGAGCGCGACAACAATCCGAAGCGGCGAGACGGTCATATCGAGCCGGACTGGCAGGGCCCAGACGCGTGCCGCGCTTTCGTGGCGGAGCAAGCCGCCATGGGTTTCGACAGCGTGAAGTTTTTGCTCAGCAGCGACGATGTGTTCACCCCTGGCGGGTCGCAGATAACCCAATACACACAGGAAGAAGCAGACGCCGCCGGTGAGCAGGCGCGCGAGTCCGGTGTCTGGCTGAACTGCCACGCCCAGTCGGCCGAGTCGGTCAAGGTCGCGGTGCGGGCCGGCTTCCGGTCGATCTACCACTGCACGTACGCCGACGAGGAGGCACTTGATCTGCTTGAGTCGGTCAAAGACTTCGCCTTCGTGTCGCCCGCTCCCGGCATCATCTACGCCAATGTGTACGAGGGCGAGGAGTTCGGCATTACCCGCGAGGTGGCGACCTCCATGGGGTCGGTCGCAGCGCTCGAAGGCATGGCGACCGTCTATCCCGAGATTCGCAAGCGCGGGATCCGCGTCCTGCCCGGAGGCGATTATGGATTCCCGAACAATCCAATTGGCCGTAACGCTCGCGACCTGCAACTGTTCGTCGAGCTCCTGGGCTTCACCGCGCTGGAGGCGCTCACCGCGGCTACTAAGCTCGGCGGACAAGTGATGGGAATGGGCGACGAACTCGGCCTGCTGTCACCTGGCTACATCGCCGACGTGCTGATGGTTCGCGGAAATCCGGCCGACGACGTGACGATCCTGCAAGACAAGTCCAACCTGATCGCGATCATGCAAAGCGGCCGGTTCTACAAGCAGCCGGTGCCATCCGCTGCATGAACGTAGCCGTGTATCGCGACGTGGTGTACTCACGCCCAGTCGGATTCCGACCGCTCGCGCTGGACCTGTACGTGCCAGCCGGCGGGGCGCCGGCGGTGTGCATGTACCTGCACGGTGGCGGTTGGCGAGTCGGCAGCCGAAGGGACGGTCCCGGCCCCTCAGCCGATTGGTCCCCATCATTCTTCGAGCAGGTCGCGGCGCGTGGGCTGGCCCTCGCGAGCATCGACTACCGACTCAGCGGCGAGGCCAGGTTCCCGGCGGCATGCGAGGACGTGCGCGCCGCTGCAGCCTTCCTTGCGATACATGCGGACGACTACGGGCTGCCCGAGACATCGGTCGTCTGGGGCGTGTCGGCGGGCGGCCACCTCGGCGCGCTCCATGCCCTGCAGTCGGTCGGCACCGACACCCCTGTCGCGGCCGCCGTGTGTTGGTATGCACCGACCGACTTAGACGCGCTGGCCGCTGACATCCTCGCCGTCGGCGGGACACCGGATCGAACGGCTGACTCGCGCGAGGGCATGCTGCTCGGCGGCGCGATCGACGACCGGCTCGATCTGGCGCGCGCCGCGAGTCCGGTCTCGGCTGTCTCCATGTTCGCGCCGCCGTTCCTTTTCGTGCACGGCACGGCCGACGTCGCTGTGCCTCCGCGACAGAGCGCGCGTTTGGCCGAAGCGTTGACTGCGGCCGGGGGCCGAGCGAGCGTTGAACTGGTCCCCGGCGCGACCCACATGTTCCCCCAACTCGACGCCGCTGCGCTGTTGGACCTCGTCGAGCGCTCGGTGCGCTTCCTCTGCGACAGCGTTCGCGCTTGAGTAGTGACTAGCGGGTGTCGGCTTCGCATCAGGCGGTGGTGAGCAGGGGACGACGTCTGCGTCCCCATCTTCGGCGAGGACGACGCCGACGACGCGTGACGTTCGACCTGACGCGCAGGCTCCTGCCGAGGCAGACTCGATGCAGTGGCTGCACCCTGATGGCCCGGCTTGGCGATACCAAGAGCAACCCTTGCGCGTGCTGCACAACCACGGTCGCTAAATGTGCGCAGTCTCGTATCCTTTGCGCCCTCGCAGCCGAGAGCGCATCGACGTCCCATCCCCATCAGGGGTCCAAACGCGCACGGCCCAGCCGAGCACAGGAGCAGCAATGACAGAGACCACTGACGTCGTCGTCGTGGGCTACGGTCCGGCCGGCGCCGCAGCCGCAATCGCCGCACACGACGCTGGCGCCGAAGTTGTCGTGCTCGAATCCACGGACTCCGGCGGTGGAAACGCCCTCTACAGCGGGGGATTCCTCTTGGACGTGCCCGGTGCTGCGTGCGTCGAGCACCTCCGGGCACTGTGCTTTGGGCGAACAGACCCTGACGTGCTGGAAACATACGCGAGTGGATTGCACGTGCTACCGGCATGGCTCGAGAGCATCGGCGCCGAGACGCACGTCTTCAGCCCGCGGACGGGCAGGCTGCCCGCGTCTTTCCCATCCTGGCCGTCGTTTCCCGGTGGAGCGTCGATCACTTACCGGGTGGTGTCCGGCGGCGAGGGTCGGCGCGGGGCGGCGTTGTGGCGACAACTCGATGCGGCGGTCAGCGAGCGGAACGTCCCGGTGCGCTGCAGGACGCCCGTCACACAGCTAATACTCGCCGATGGCGGGGTGACCGGCGTTGTCACCGCAGAGGGTGACGCTGTGCTTGCCCGTGGCGGAGTGGTTCTCGCATGCGGTGGATTCGAGGCGGACGCTGGCCTCGCAGACAGCTATCTCCCACTCGCCACGACTGCGCCCGTCGGTCACCTCGGAAATACCGGTGCGGGGTTGCGTCTGGCCCAGTCCGTAGACGCGGACCTCTGGCATATGTACGGGTTCTTCGGCTGGTTCGCATTCCAGACGCCGGAGTTCGCGAGTTCGTTCGCCATCGACTTCTTCGGGGCGAGCCATCTCTATGTCGACGCGGAAGGTAGGCGGTTCGCCGATGAGACCGGGTACGAGGTCCACGACCGACTTCGGGCACTCGGTACGTATCTGCCCCGCAACAGCAACCGGCCGTGTTTGCCGGCATGGGCTGTTTTCGACGAGCCAGCACGCCTCGCCGGCCCTCTCAATGGGCTGCTGGGCACGCCCAACAACTACAGCTGGAGCAGGGACAACTCGGCCGAGGTCGAGCGCGGCTGGATCGTCTCGGCGAGCAATGTCGCCGAACTAGCCCATCGCATTGGCGTCGATCCCCGCGTCCTCACCGAGACGATGGACGAGTACAACGCGGCGGCGCGAGGCGGGGCCGACTCCCGCTTCGCGCGGTCGCCGGACACATTGGTACCGCTAGATACCGCTCGCCTCTATGCAATTAAGACCTGGCCCGCCGTCGCGGGCACTACCGGAGGCCCACGTCACGACTCGGCGGCGCGCGTGCTGCGCCCAGGCGGACTGCCGATCCTCGGGCTTCACGCGGCGGGTGGCGTCAGCATGGTCTGGGGGCATCTCATCGATCACGGTGGGGGCCTTACAGACGCCCTTGTGTTCGGACAGATCGCGGGACGAAACGCCGCCATGAGGTCTGGAAGCGTCAACGCGCCGTAGCGCGCGGCGGACGCCGTAGTCCGGCGCGTCGACGGCTCTCCGACGCCTAAAATCCCCCGCCTACCGGCCCGCGTCCCTCGACCGTGGTTCGCTCGGCCAGCCGTCACAGCCAAGCTGGCAGGGACACCCAGTCGGCGGCTTCTGGGGGACACATCTGGGTACGGCCGAGAACCCAAGGGAGCAGGTCGACGACGGGCGCAACGATTGTGATCGACGGGCCGTCTGACCCGAGCTTCTTGTCGATTTCGGCGTCGGTCGCTGTCACATGGACTCTTGGCGTGTCGGGATGCGACGCCGCCGCGCTCAACGCATCAGAAAGAAGCGCGATGCGAACGTCGGCTGGGATATCGGCGAACGTCGCTTCGGCGTTGAGGTCGACCGCGTGGACCCACACTTCTCTCGCGCGCATCCAAACAATTTCCGCCGCCTGCACGTGTCTTCCGCGAGCCGTACGTACAGCGTTAGCCCATGCACGATCGGGCAACAGTTCGAGGGCGGAAGCCAACCGGGCGTTGCTGGCGATGACGTCTTGTCGGATCTCGGAAGCCGGCCGAGCCGCTGCTGTATTGATACCGGCGATCCGATCGGCTGCCGAGCCGTACATAGGGGTTTCGTGACCCGTCCGCGCCCAGGTCAATAGATTGAGCAATGCGTCGGCATTACGCGCGAGATGCCCGGCGACGTGCGCTCGGGTCCATCCCTGCAGCAGAGAGTCAAGCACGAATCCGGGATCCGGTACCCGATCAAGCGTATCGGTGAAGAACTGACTTCCATGGCGCACCCACTCGATCCGCGTTGCTACGACGGGATTAGACGGACCGGCCGGGTCATACGACATGTCGGGAGTCCGGACGTGCGTCAACGACTCGATCCGAAGCGATCAAGTTCGGTCCCCTCGCTCGGCGCGAACAACTCCAGCGACCTGGTTGTAGGCCTCGGCGATGTCGCGAAGCTCCTCGACGCTCACGATGTCCGCAAGGTTATCGAATGGCTTGTCCCCAGTACGTTCGTACACTTCGCGCAAAATTGCGTCCGGTGGGCTGGTGCGGTTGGTCAGCACGACCGCTTCGGTCGCGGGGCGCCGTTGTCCTTCATATGCGATGAATGCGGCGGCCGGGTCGTGCGGATCAGCGATCAGAGCTTCGGCAATCGCTCGCGCGTCGAGGATCGCCTGGCCCGCCCCGTTGGATCCGCGAGGCACCATTGGGTGCGCGGCGTCGCCTAGAAGGGTGATTCGTCCATGACTCCAGCGAGGCAACGGATCCTGGTCCACCATCGGATACTCGAGCACGCCTTCAGTCGCCGCCAGCATGGCCGGAACGTCCAGCCAATCGAAACGCCACTCGGCGAAGTGAGCGGCGAAGTCTTCGAGACGCCCCGCCCGTGTCCAATCCCGTGGGGCACGCTGGATGGTTTCGACCTCGGCGACCCAGTTCACGAGTTGGCGACCATGCTCGTCAACGTCGTTGCGAATCGGGTAGATCACCATCTTGCCGCCGTTGAGCCAGCCCGCGCGGATCATGCTGGCGCCGGTCAGCAGCGAAGGCCAAACGGTGACGCCGCGCCACATCATCACCCCGGAGTAGCGCGGCGGCCCCTCCTCGGGGAACAGTTGCTTGCGTACGACGGAATTTATACCGTCCGCCGCGACGACGGCACGGCCGCGAAGTGTCGTACGAGTGGAGTCGATGCGGCTGATGTCGAGGTGGACCCGGTCGCCATCATCGACGACCGATTCGACTCGGTGCCCTGTCAGCACAGCATCTGGTCCGAGCCGAGAGATGACCGCGGTGAGCAGAACGTCGTGCAGATCGGCGCGATGAATGGAGTACTGCGGGTCCGTGTAACCGGCGTAGCGCCCGCAAGGTTCGCGGTAGATGAGTTGTCCAAATCGGTTGAAGAAGATCGACTCCTGCGTAAGCACCGCTCGTGCGGTCAGCTCGGCCTCGAGGCCGAGCTCGCCGAGCAGCTTGGCCCCGTGCGGGAGGATGTTGATGCCAACCCCGACAGGAGCGAAGGTATCGACGGCTTCAACGACACGGCACGCGATGCCCACCCGATGGAGTTCGAGTGCCGCGGTGAGACCACCAATGCCTGCACCGACGATGAACACGTCCGATTCGTCGGCCGATATATGCGCAGACCGTCCGATGGCCATGTCGACACCCTCTCGTCAGCAGTACGGTAAAAAGATTCCTACTGCCGGAAGTTGCAGTACAGTCTGTGACTATGGTTTCCGCTTCGCAGAATCGCCCGGCCTACTCGCTTAACTCTGTTGATAACGCGCTGCGCTTGCTGGATTACGTTCGTGAGCACCAGGAAGTGCGGCTCTCCGACGCCGCGAGCGAGCTCGGAGTCGCAAACTCCACGGCACACCGGCTGCTCGCGACGCTCGCGTATCACGGCTACGTCGTCCAAGACCGGTCACGTGTGTACCGATGCGGTCCAACATTGACCCCGCTTGCGCAGGCCGACGCGAGCGCCTACCTGCGGCAGGTCGCTGGACCATACCTTCAACAGCTGAGCGACCGAACCGAGGAAACGGCTCATCTGGTCGTCCTTGAAGGTAACGGCACACGGTTCATCGACTGCGTCGAAGGGACTCAAATCCTGCGAGTCAGCTCGCGAACGGGGATGCTGCTGCCCGCACACACGAATTCGGGTGGCAAGGCGATGTTGGCGCGACTCACTGAGGTGCAAGTGCGCGCGTTGTACCCACGTGGGCTGCCCGAAGCCCCCGCGTCCTCCGCGGCGTCGTCGTTGGCAACCCTGCGCCGAGATTTGATGGCGACACGGCGCCGCGGCTATGGCATCAACCTCAACGAAAGCACGCGCGGCATCAGCGCGGTCGGTCGACACGTAGCCGATGACGCCGGATCGGTACTGGGAGCGTTGGTCGTGGCGGCACCGAGCGCGCGATGCGATCGCCGCCGCCTGGGTGACCTCGCCACGGTGCTGATCGATGTGGCAACCGCAGTCGAAACCCAGTTGTAGCAACCGCTGACGCAGTCGAGCGCTGATGCAATCCCTACAGTGCATCTGCTGCGCGCCGAATGCGTCGAAGAAAAGGTTCAGCCGCGTCACCCGCGCTCGGATCGCGCTCGACGCCCCCGTCCAGAACGGTGCGAACAACGGTCGTCAACTCCGCCTCGGGCGAGGCACCCAGGTGGAACGTTCGCCACGCAACCTTTCGATCGGGTCGGACAAGGACGGCGCCGTCCTCGCCTACCTCGCGCACAGCCGCCCAAGCACGGTCTAGGTCGGATATCTCCACAACACCGACGCCGTACTGCAGCGCGTCCGACGCCGTGCTCGCCGCGCTTCGCCACGCCGCAGCGGCGTGAGGCCCGACGAAGAGGGTGAACGACATCGTCGAAACCAGGTCAAGCGTAGACAGTGGAAGGTCTCCAGGACCTGTGTGCTGAAGCCATACGTGTGGCAGATGATGGCCCGGCCGGGTGGTGGGTTTGAAGTCGATCGGCGAGGTCGGCTCAATTGACTCCGGCCCACTTTCGGCTATGAGCGCTCCAGCGCCGTACGCATATCCCGCCTCGACGTTGAGCTGGCTGTAGTCCTTGGCATTCTCAGCGACGGCTTCGGCAACTCTCCGGCGGCGCTCTGCGCCCTCCTCGCTGCCGTTCGCAAAGATATCGATCTCACGCCAGCCTTCGTCCTCGGATTGGCCCGGTCGAAGGCCGAGAGCCGTGCCGATCGGAGCGTGCCGGCCAGCGTTCTCCAGCGCGTGGGCCGTGTAGTAAGCGGCAATGGGCCGACGTTCGGTTTCGTAGCTGTCAAGCAAACCGTCGTTCGCTCGGCCGGTGAGTACGGCCGCAAGCTTCCACGCCAGGTTGTGAGCGTCCTGCACGCCGCAATTGAGGCCAAGTCCGCCCGTCGGCGGATGCCGGTGCGCTGCGTCCCCGGCGAGAAACGCTGAACCGACGCGATAGCGCCGCGCCACCACGCCTTCGTATTGCCAGTGACTAACCGCATGTAGCGTGATCGGATGGTCCGCTGGCAACCCGAGCATCTCGCGGGCCCGACCTAGCAGGGCGTCCTCGTCCATATCGGGCGGGTCAGTGGGCCGACGCATGAATGCGATGATCCATTCCGGCGATTCACGCCCGTAGCGCCCGGGACCTAACGCTTGCACCGCACCGACGGGTCGGCCGTTGCCATAGGGCTGGATGAAGTGCGCAAGTAAGGCGTCGGGCTCCGACCACATACTCAGGTCGGTACTCACGTAGTGGCTTACGACTTCGCGGATCGCTCGCGGACCCTCCAGTTCGACCCCCAGCAGTGAGGCGCTCACACGCCCCCCGTCCGCTAAAATCACGTAGTCAGCGCGTACCCGATGAGCCATTCCGGTGACGCGTTCGGTGACCGTCGCCAGTGCCATTCCGTCTTCTTGTTCAAGCGCAGTGAGTTCCACGTGTCCGCGTACGCGTCCAGGGCAGGCTGCATCGGCGTGGCGCCAGAGAAGTTGATCGAGCCTGATCTGGGGCAAATTGAGAATTTTTGCGGGCTGGCCTGTGCATAACGCTCAGCATCAGGGCCGCCACCCCACGCCGGCACCTCACCGAGTTTGAGTCCTTGTACCGGCCTCGGGCCTGCGATTGACGTGTACCAGACGACTTTGCGCCACCGTTCATCTGACGGCCCGAGCGCGTAGATGTCGTCGGCGACTCCCATCTCTTGGAAGATCTCCATCGTCCGTACGTTGAGCAGGTGCGCCCGAGGGTAGTGCGAGCTGAAACCGCGACGCTCGACCAGCAGCACGTCGATGCCTCGCTGGGCGAGCAACAGTGCGGAGGAGAGCCCGACCGGACCACCGCCGACTATGAGCACCTGCACCCGCTCGGGCCACTGCTCAGTGTCGAGAGCCGGCAACAGTGCTGGACGCAATGGGCGTGTCGTGTTTGGTTCAGACGCCGTCGCCATTATGTATGCCTCTCCCCGTTGACCGTCGCGCCACGAGTCCGGGCGAACAAACGGCCATTCACAGCTTGAAAAGCCGTTGCGCGTTGCCGGCGAAGATCAGTTCTTTTTCGTCGGAGTCGAGCACCACGCTGTCGTCGATCAGCAGATGAATGTCGTCAACCCACCGGCCCGTACTCGGATTTCGTGTTGAACCAACGCCCGGCTTCTCGGTACCGAACAGGCAGCGGTCGGCACCGACCGAACCCACAAGGAGTTCGATCGAATCGGTGGTGTACAGGCAAGTGTCGAAATAGAGGTTGCGGAGCATGTCCCGGAATGACTTGCCTTGGCGGATCGCTTGCGGTTCCCACCGGCCACGTTGGTAGGGAACTGCTCCCCCACCGTGCGACACGATGAGTTTGAGATCAGGGAAGTCGGTGAAGACATCCGATTGCACTAGCCCCGCGATCGCTAGCGTCTCTTCCTGAATAAAGTGGACAGAGTACGACTCACGGGCTGGTGGACGGCAGCCGGCGGAATGAACCAGAGCGGGGACGTCCAACTCGCACAGAACTTCGTACAACGGGTACCAGAAGCGCTCCCCAAGAGACGGCGGTTGTTGTAGACCTTCATACGGATCTGGATTCAGCAACGCTCCGACAAACCCGAGTTCGGTGACGCATCGTCGCAACTCGCCAGTCCACGCAGTCACGTCAAGATCCATAGATTGCGGCAGCCCGGCGACGCCGCGGAACCGAGGCTCGACCTGACACGACAACGCGATAGCTTCATTGGTCTCGGCTGTGAACCACTCGACCAGACGCGCGGTCTCGCTGTGCATCATCTGGTAAGGACGCGGGGAAATCAGCTGGATATCGACGCCCGCCTCATCGAGGTGGCCGCGATGCGACATGTTTCCGAAGCTGCCGTTCGGAGCGTCGAGCGCGGCGTCGGCTGCCGGTGCGGTTAGACCGGCGGACCCTCGACCGTGCGCCCCACGGTGCGAAACCAGGCCAGCCTTGTATGCGTACAGGCTCTCAGGCGCGGTCAGATGCGCGTGCACGTCGATCCTCACAAGGGCGTCCCTTCAGGTGCAGAGCAGTCCTTCGCACCGTAACGCCCGGGCGCGCCACAGCAGAACATCTGTTTCAAATACTTCTGATAAGCGGAAAGGTGCGACTGAATGTGTTGATCATCGAACAGCACCCGGTAGGAATGGTCCGTGGATTACCCAGAGCTAGCTCTATACATCGGTTCGCGCCGCGTCGAAGCTCAAGAACGCGACACTCTCGACGTCCGCAACCCAGCAGACGGATCCGTGCTCGCAGCACTGCCAGTCGCCACCGCGGATGACCTGAACGAGGCACTGCTGCTGGCCGGTCGAACATTCAAATCCTGGCGGGACACCCCGGCAGCCGATCGCGCGGCGGTGCTGCACCGGGCGGCCGACCTACTACGCGCGCGTGCCGTCGACATCGGTCGGATCACGACACTCGAACAGGGAAAGCCGCACGCTGAGGCGGTTGGTGAGGTTCATGGCGCCGCAACCATTCTCGAGTGGTTCGGCGAGGAGGCACGCCGCAGCTACGGCCGGATCGTGCCCGCGCGAGTGACAGGGCGACGCGACCTCGTGTTGCGCCAACCCGTCGGCCCGGTCGCTGCATTTACCCCGTGGAACTTCCCCATCACCATCCCGGCTCGCAAGATCGGCGCCGCGCTTGCGTCCGGATGCACCTGCGTCATCAAGCCTGCCGAGGAGACCCCCGCCACGGCCTTGGCCCTCGCGCAAGCGTTGATTGATGCGGGCTTGCCGGACGGCGTGCTGTCGGTCGTGTTCGGCGACCCCGCCGCCATCTCCGAGCATTTGATTACGTCCGATGTCATTGCGAAGGTCACCTTCACTGGTTCGACGGCGATCGGAAAGCGGATCGCAGTCCTTGCGGCGCAAGGGGTGAAGCGGCTCACGCTGGAGCTAGGCGGCCACGCGCCGGTGCTGATCTTCGACGACGCCGACCTGGACAAGGCCGTCACACTTGGCGTCGACGCTAAGTACCGCAACGCGGGCCAAGTCTGCATCGCACCCACGCGATTCTTCGTACAGGACGGCGTCTACGACGAAGTCGTCGGCCGTTTCGCAGACGCAGCAAAGCAGCTACGAATCGGCAACGGCCTCGACGCGGCGGTGCGAATGGGGCCGCTTGCCAATCAACGTCGACCACCTGCGATGGAACTGCTCGTTCAAGACGCGGTCGAGCGAGGCGCCGAACTTCGCGCTGGCGGCCACCCGGGTGACGGTAGTGGCTACTTCTGGGAGCCGACGGTCCTCGCCGGCCTCGATCGGGACGCTCGGGCCATGACGGAGGAGCCTTTCGGTCCGGTTGCGCTGTTCTCGCGGTTCACTTCCCTCGCCGACGGACTCGGGGAAGCCAACCACCTTCGAGCCGGTCTCGCCGCGTACGCGTTCACCAGTTCGGCGTCGACGGCCTACGAGGTCTCGGAACGAATCGAGAGCGGAATGCTCGGCATCAATCATTTCCACCTCATCGGCCCCGAGACGCCGTTCGGCGGGGTCAAGGAAAGCGGCTACGGCTCCGAAGGCGGCACCGAGGGGTTGGATGACTTCCTGTACTCCAAGCTCGTCACTCAGATGTAGAGCGGACTGCCGACGCGAGCTCGCCCGCTGCGGATTTCTTTCATGCAAAAGTTGACGGCACGTTCTTCCGCAGGGCGGCACCAACTCCGTAGGGTCGAATGCACGATAAAGCGCAGGAAGGCGACTGAGATGGCTGAGCTGGCGTTCTGTTTTGGCACCTCGCACGGCCCAATGCTGAACACACCACCCGCAGAGTGGGGGCAACGCGCCAAAGCCGATCGGATGAACCCGGCGCTAGCTTTTCGAGGGAACCAGTACTCGTTCGATGAACTCGCAGAACTACGCGCGCCGGGATTCGCGGATGAATGCACTTCGGCTGTGTGGGAACGACGGCACAGCGCATGCCGCGCTGCAATCGACACGTTGTCAAGCCGCGTCTGGGCAGCCGAGCTTGATGTGTTGATCGTACTGAGCAGCGACCACAAGGAGACGTTTGACGACCGACTGCTGGCACCATTCACCGTCTATTGGGGCGACACCGTGCAGCACGAGCCCTTCACGCAGGAAGCGCTGGATGCAATGCCGCCAGGACTCGCTATCGCCGAGGTCGCGAACGCGCCGTCCGAAAGCACCGTTCGCACGTGCCATCCAGCGCTCGCTCTGCACATCCTTCGTGAAGTTGGCGACGCCGGTTTCGACCCCGCCGCGTCACGCGAGCTGCCGGACGGCAAGTACCACGACTACGGCATTCCCCATGGCTGGGGATTCATTTACCAGCAAATCCTGGGCGGCAGTGGGGCGCTTCCGTTCGTGCCGCTGTTCGTGAACACCTTTTGGGAGCCCAATCCACCATCGGCGAAGCGGTGTTACGAGTTCGGTCGGGCACTAGGCGCAGCGGTCGACTCATTCCCGTCTGACATCAAGGTAGGGATCGCCGCATCGGGCGGCCTGTCGCACTTCGTCGTCGACGAAGAACTCGACCACAAATTCCTACAGGCACTCATCGACGACGACCACGACTACCTGTCCGGCCTCTCCGCGGCGTGGCTAACTTCAGGAACGTCCGAGTTGCGGAACTGGATCGCAGTTGCCGGAGCGGTGGCCGCAAGCCGTTCCACGCTGCGGGCCGAGATTGTGGACTATCAGCCGTGTTATCGCTCGGAAGCCGGAACAGGCAATGCGATGGGATTCGTCGCGTGGGAGTCGAGGCCGGACCACACGTGACCATGCCGGCGATTGAGCCCTCTGTCGTGACTCGGGTGGCACACCTGCGAAAGCTGGACGTGTGCGCCGTCTCAGACGCGTTGGACATGCTGAATAGCAGCGGCGTAACCACTGTCGTGGCACCGATGTGGCCGATAACTGGTGTCGTCGCCGGTGTCGTGCGCACTGTGCAGGCTGGCCCCTCGTCGCCGGGTGGGCCTGCCGACCACATCGGTGCCGCCGCTGTGGACGCGAGCGGCCCCGAGCACGTGTTGATCATCGCCAATGGCGGCCGGCGCGACGTGTCTTGCTGGGGCGGCCTACTCAGCCAGGCAGCGCAGCGAAATGGCATCGCCGGCGTCGTCATCGATGGCGCATGTCGCGACATCGCCGAGAGCGAAGCCCTTGGATTCCCGGTCCTTGCACGCCGGGCCGTTCCAGTCAGCGCTCGCGGCCGCATCGTGCAGATCAGCATGGACGAGCCCGTCGACTTCGCGGGACTGCTCATAGTTGGCGGGGACTACGTTATTGCTGACCGGACTGGGGTGGCATTCGTCTCCGCTGAGCGGATTGATCGCGTACTGCAACTCGCCGAGCTGATCGCGAAGCGCGAAGCAGCGATGTCGGAGGAGGTCACTGCCGGCCGTCCCGTTCGCGCTGTCATGCACGACAGCAGGTTTCCGAGCATTGATGATTCTGTCATCGTGGCTCACGGATGACCGCCGGGAGCACCGCCGCTGATGACTGGATGACGTTGTCCACCGCAACAATCTCCGACGCACTCGATCGCCTCCGCCTACCCGGCAGCATGTTGGGTATTGCCCCACTCTTTGATCGTGCTCGAGTTGTAGGCCGTGCATTCACGGTGCGCTATACCCCTGCGGGCAGTCCCCCGGGCACCGTCGGTGATTACCTCGACGATGTCGCCTCGGGTCAAGTCGTCGTCTTGGATAACGGCGGGCGCACCGATTGCACGGTGTGGGGGGACATTCTGACGGCCATGGCGAATGATCGGGACATCGCCGGCACCGTCATCGATGGGGTCTGCCGCGACGTCGTGCGCGCGCTGAATATTGACTACCCGATCTATAGCCGCGGCCGGTTCATGCGGACGGGTAAGGACCGCGTGGAGGTCTCGGACGTCGGCGGCGCCGTGAACATCGGTGGCGTGCAAGTCACGCCGGGCCAGCTCGTCGTCGGTGATGCCGACGGTGTCGTGACCATCCCACTCGATCGCGAGTCGGAGGTGCTTAAAATCTCTCACCGTATCCATGCCCGTGAGACCGACATCGTCACTGATGTGTTGTCAGGAATGTCGCTGGCCGAAGCAAGGGCTCGGCACGGCTACCACACCCTTCAGCGCGAGGCGACGTGACGGCGGTGCCTGACGCAGGCCCCATTGATGCCGAGCTGCTCACCGAACTGCTTGAGCTTGGTGCGGCAACCGTTTATGAGGCTTCCGGCGATCGACTGTGTCCTACCCGGCCGATTACGACCCGCATGGCGCGGGGCTGCGGTGTGCGGGCCCGCGTTCCCGGTGCGCGCTGCTGAAGGCGACAACCTCGCGCTGCACGCTGCGCTTGAACTCATCGACGCCGGCGAGGTGATGATCGTTGATGCTGGGGCGCACGCTTACGGCTATTGGGGTGAAGTGCTCACCGTTGCCGCACAGACGCGAGGCGTCGCCGGTCTCATCATTGACGGGGGGGTCCGAGACGTCGATCGCCTGGAAGCCTTGAGTTTCCCGGTGTTCTCCAGCTGCATCGCCCTTCGCGGCACCGACAAGCGGTGGTCAGGGACGCCCGGGAGCGCCATCGCGGTCGACGCCGTGAGTATTCACCGTGGTGATCTACTCCTCGCAGATGCCGACGGTGTGATCGTCGTCGCACGCAGCGACCTCGACCGAGTCGTCGAGGCCGCAAGGCATCGCGCGCGAAACGAGGGTGGGTACCTCGCCCGTCTACGCGCCGGCGAGTGGAGCCTTGACATCTACGGCCTGCGAAGGTTGCTGACGCCCCCTGACTAACTGCTGGACGAGCGTGCCGCTCGGCTTCACGAGGCCATTTCTTCTTATCGGAAGTTGGCGCCCTCGAGCTTGCGTGCAGCGGAAGATCGACTTACGTTCCGAGTAGCAAGCGACCTGGATCCGTACCCGGCGGGACGGGTCGAGGAATGGGGCACGGTGTTGATCGGCTCTGATGTAGGAGCACGTCGGTGACCACGACGGTGCCACCGCGCCCTGCGCTAGACCGAGTTAACCGGCTCCCGGACTCGGCGGAGTTGCGTCGGGCCAGACGACGCAAGCGGCGTCCCAGCCTTCTTCTGATCGCGCTTAGTGTCCTGTGCCTGCTGCTGTTTGTATGGCCGGTCGCCATGCTGGCGTGGGGGACGCTCCGTACCTCCGCACCCGGTCAAGGAGGCCGTTGGTCGACCTCGGGGCTGACAGCTGCTCTGACCCGAGGCCCGCTGTGGCAGGCGTTTGCGAACTCGATCATGCTGTCGGGTGTCACCGTCGTCCTCGCGACCGGGTTGGCCGTCTACTTCGCGTGGCTAGTGACCCGGACGCGGACGCCGCTCAGACAGTTAGTTACGCCGATCGCGGTGCTCATCTTCGCCATGCCCCCGCTGTTCTTCGCTCTCAGTTGGTCGATGCTCGGGCAGCAGCCGAGCGGCCTCATCGACAAAGCGCTGCACGCGATGATTGGTGCCACGCCTTTGAACATCCAGTCGTGGTTCGGGCTCATCGCGGTCAGTGTCATGGGGGCGACAGCCGCCGAATATCTCCTGCTTCTGGGGCCATTCCGCGCGCTCAACCCCGCCGTGGAGGAAGCCTCGCAAGTATCCGGGGCAGGTCGGGTCGCCACTTTTTTTCGGATCGTCCTTCCGGCGCTGGCTCCTTCGATTCTCGGGGTCGGAATTCTTGGTTTCGTCTTCGGAATGGGCGTCCTCACGACCCCGCTGTTGCTCGGCCAGCCAGCTGGCATATACACCTTGCCGACAGAGATTTACCGCTCGATATACGGTCGTACGCCACCGGATTACGCCGGAGCCAGCGCCATGTCCCTGCTGCTGGTAATCGTCGTGCTCGCGCTGGTTGTCGGCCAAGCGCGACTGCTAGGCCGACGGCAGTTCACCACAGTTACCGGCAAGTTGAATCGGCTCGAGCCTGCGGATATTGGTGCTTGGAAGTGGCTCGGCACCACCACCATCGTGCTGTACGGCCTATTCGCCATGGTTCTGCCACTCGGTCAGTTCGTGCTCGGATCCCTCGAACCCTACTTCGGCGTATACAAACATTTGACGCTAAACAATTATCGATTGGTGTTGAACAATCCCGCGGCCACCGAGTCGTTTACTACCACCGTTGTGGTGGCCGTCGTCGCAGGCTTCGTGGCGACCGGCTTGGGAGTGTGGATCGCTCTGGTCGCACAACGGTCGCCGTCGTGGTTGCGACGATTGCCAGATTTATGTGTGTGGCTGTTGTGGTCGATCCCCGGAATCACGCTGAGCCTGGGAATTTTGTGGGCCTACCTGTCGGTGCCGGGAGTCAAATCGCTCTACGGAACGCAATGGATCGTGCTCATCGCACTCATCGTTGGATCTACACCGATAGCGAGCCGCGCCGTAGCCGGCCCTATTGGGCAGATAAGCCGTGAGCTTGAGGAGGCAGCGCGCACGGCGGGGGCGAGCGCAACGCGAACTACCCTTGGCATCCTCGTACGTTTGATCGCCCCGAGCTTCCTGGTCTCCTGGTTCCTCGCCGGGATTGTGTCGTCTGGCAACCTCGACATTCCGCTGCTGCTCGCGTCCTCCAATAACCAGACGGTGCCACTCCTGGCTTATAACCAATACAACCAGGGCTACTTAGCGCAAGCCGCGGCCACGTTCTGTCTCTTGATCGGTGCGATCGCGTGCGTTCTCCTAGTCGCGGCGATCCTGCGCGTTCTACTCCGCGGCCGAAGGCACCGCAAAACGCCGCGCACGGTTGGCGGCGTCGCAGCACTCACTCCTACCGCAGCCATCGAACCGCAACCGTCCACGTTTTCATCGGACCGAAGGATGACCGAGTGACTGTCGAAATCACGGCCCTGTACAAATCCTTCGGCGGAACTTCCGTTCTCCACGACCTGACGATGAACGCACACGACGGCGAATTCTGACTCTGCTGGGGCCGAGCGGATGCGGCAAGACGACCACCCTGCGTTGCGTCGCTGGCCTGGAGAAAGCGGACGGCGGACGCATCTCAATCGGTGGCCGAGTTGTTGCGGATCCGGCCGCGCGCACGTTCGTGCCGCCGAACAAACGCGACATCGGGATGGTGTTCCAAAGCTACGCCCTGTGGCCACATATGACAGTCTTCGGCAACGTCGCCTACCCGCTCCGGATGCACGGCTCCGACCGTGCCCAGCGGCGGAACCGCGTCATGGAGATGCTGGAAGCAGTTGAGATGGAGCGCTTTGCGCAATCTCATGTCACCGAACTATCCGGCGGTCAACAGCAACGGGTCGCCTTGGCGCGGGCCATGGTGTCTCATCCGAAGCTACTGCTGTTCGACGAACCGCTGTCCAATCTCGATGCCAAACTACGTCGTTCGACGCGTCGGCAGATCCGGCAGGCCCACGATATCTCGGGCGCTACGTCCATCTACGTCACACATGATCAGGAGGAAGCGATCATGTTGTCCGACCGAGTCGTCGTGCTTCGCGACGGAGAGATCCAGCAGATGGGCACCCCACGCGAAATCTATCGCGAACCCGCTAACTCCTTCGTCGCCGACTTCGTCGGCTTCGACAACTTGCTCACCGGTCATGCAACCGAAAGCCGCGACAAGTCCTGCGCCATTCAGTTGAGCGGCACCATTCAACCGGTCTGGGCCGACCTTGGGCAACGCGCCGACGGCGGCGCCTCCGCTGTGCTCGCCGTCCGCGCGGAGGACCTGACGATCCACGCGGATCAGTCGGGCGGCAGCACACAAGTTGGCGCGGTGCCAGGAACAGTCCGGACGCGTTCATACACGGGCCAGCACACCGAGTACGTCGTGGACATTGGCTCGCAATCCGTGCTGGTCCGCGTCGCGGACGACGCCACGCGCGAACACGCGGTACTCACGCCGGGAAGCCAAGCGAGCGTGCACTTCGACCCTCGGCACTGCGTTGTCGTCGTCCCAGACCAGGCGGACGAACATGACGCAGACCAGATCGGTTCCGTGGCGGCCGCCAGCACCACACGCGACTCGCTGCCACGCGAACACGCGAAGACCAACACGTAGCCCACGTTCAGCGACAGCCATGCCCGACACATGTCGTCGACGGCGGCAGAGCCAATGAAGGGATCAACCCCATGAGTAGTCACGGCACCGCACATCAACCACGGCAGACGGCGAAGCGAGGTCATTGACATGTCTGTGGTGAACGAAGCTCCTCTGACTGGTCCGGCAGCGACTGAAAACGACGACGCAGCACTTGCCCAGCTTTACCGCGACTTCGATGCCGCGGGCATGACACCGTTGTGGACCCAACGCGACGACTTGCAACCACACAGTCCCCAACCAGCCGCTGTACCAGCGAAGTGGTCATGGGCGACGCTGTACCCACTCGCCGAACGGGCTGGCCACCTCGTCCCGGTGGGCCGAGGTGGGGAACGCCGCGCAATTGCCCTCGCCAATCCAGGCCTGCCGGGACTCCCTTACACCACGGCCACGTTATGGGCGGCCATCCAATACCTAGGGCCACACGAAACCGCGCCCGCCCACCGGCACACCCAAACGGCGTTCCGCTTCGTCGTAGAAGGCGAAGGCGTCTGGACCAACGTCGAGGGAGACGCAGTTGCCATGCGCCGGGGCGATCTGCTGCTCACGCCAAGCTGGCACATGCATGAACACCACAACACCTCCGATCACCCAATGGCCTGGATCGACGGGCTGGACATTCCGCTCATCGACCAACTCGACGCGGGATTTTTTGAGTTTGGCCCGACGACATTAGCCACGACCGCAACGCCGGATCGGTCCTACGGCGAGCGCTTGTGGGGAAATCCCGGCGTCAGGCCGGTCGTTGATCCGCCCAGCGCCGCCTCCCCGCTGATGGCCTTTCGTTGGACCCACACCGACGCGGCCCTAACCGAACAGCTTGCGTGTGAGCAAGAGGGCGTTCGTGCCACAGTCGAGCAGGGGCACGCCGCGGTGCGCTTCATTAATCCCGTGACCGGTCGCGATCCACTGTCCACCATAGGAACGGAGATGCACCGCGTGGTTGCCGGCACGACGACGCGAAGCGTGCGGGCCGTCGGCTCCTCGGTGTGGCAGGTGTTCAGCGGTCGCGGATCCGTGGCGATTGGCGACGAGGAGTTCGAGCTGACGAAGGGCGACCTATTCGCGGTGCCCTCGTGGGCACCGGTCTCACTTGACGCCGCAACTGACCTCGACTTGTTCCGATTCAGTGACGAACCCGTCTACCGGGCGCTCGGACTAAGCCGCACGGAGTCCTCTGCGTGAAGCTGGCAACAATCCGCACGCCCGACGGCACGAGGGCCGTTCGCCTAGACGAAGACGACGCGGTCGAGATCGGCCCAACCGACATCGGCGAGCTACTGCAAAACGCCGCTTGGCGCCAGCTTGTGCGCGCCGCTGACGGCCGCTGCCACCGCATCCACACGCTCGACTACGCGCCATTGGTGGTGCGCCCGGAAAAGATCATCTGCGTCGGACTCAACTACCGAGCACACATTCTGGAGATGGGCCGCGACCTTCCCGAGTACCCCACCCTGTTCGCCAAGTTTCAACGCTGCCTCATCGGTGCACGCGACGAAATCGTGCTTCCCGCCGCCTCGGTAGCAATCGACTGGGAAGCCGAGCTCGGCGTGGTTATCGGGGCCCCGGTGCGGCATGCATCTGTCGATCAGGCGCACGACGCGATCGCCGGCTACACCGTGATCAACGACATCACTGCGCGCGATTGGCAGTACCGGACTCCACAATGGCTACAAGGGAAAACGTTTGAGGCGACTACACCGGTCGGACCATGGCTCGTCACAGACATCGAGGTTGGATCTCGTCAGCTTAGTTGCACTGTGGACGGGATTACCGTGCAGCTCAGCGATACCAGCGATCTCGTATTTACGCCGGCAGAGATCATCTCCTACGTCTCCACGATGATCACACTCATACCCGGCGACATCATCGCAACAGGAACTCCAGGCGGTGTCGGTCACGCGCGGCTGCCACCGCAGTACTTGACCGCAGGCCAGCGGATCGTAACGGCCATCGACGGGATCGGCGAGTGTGACAACTTGACCCACGCAGAAAAGCGGGACAGCAAGTAGCCACGTGTATGCACATGTTGAACAACAACTTGGAGAGAGGCCGAATGCCCGAGCCGTACGAGGTCGAGTGGGCCGCCATTGACATTCTCGTGATCCGTCGCCGCGGCTTCTTGACTCTCGAACAAGCAGAAGCCTACTTCGCCGAAGTAAAACGGGAAATCCGTAAGGCGCCCATCAGATGGGGATTGGTCGTGGACACCAGCGAATCAGCTGCGCAAGGCGAGGAGGTAACCGCCGTCCTTCAAGAACAAATGGAGTACACCGCAAGCTCAAGCGCGCGACGGGTATCAGTGGTTACCGGACGTGCCGTCGCGTCAATGCAAACCAAACGCCTTAACGCCACCGCGAAGTACGCACCCGACGTGATCAGCTTCCACGAATCGTTTAAAGAAGCCTACGCCGACGTCCGCCGTTTCCTCGACGGCCAGTGAAGACGACCAAAGCGACGCAGCACCATCGCACGCCACGTCCGATCCACGCACCTAGGACGTCCGCGCGCAAATCGACAAAGACGCACACGTGCCCATTCACAGGCCGCACTCGTACGGTCTCTCGGTCCAAGAGAGGAACTCAGGACCGATGCTAACTCGTCATCGGATCTGGACCCTCATCTGTTCCTGGCTGTGGGGATGGGCAATCTACTGGTTGTCGGCCGCAGGTGCAGCTAATGCGGGTATGAATGACGAGGAGATCCAATCCCTACTCGCCGAACATCGGCTGGACCGCGAAGTGCGTCGCGGGGTGTACGATCTCGCGCGCTACCTTGATCGGCAGGAGACCTGGCGGTAAGAAGCCTTCTTGCGCCGCTTGTGCCATTGGCCTGCACCTGCAGTAGCCGATGGGCGGGGCCACTGCCAAGACCCTCCTTCTAGGTCTCAGGAGCTAGCCCTGAGGGCCAAATCCCGTGGTTCGCGACAAGTGGGGCGGAATACATTCCGGATCTCGGCTACGCGTGGGGAAGGCGGATGTGAGTGTGCCCGCCTGCGAGGTCCCGAGCGTGCTGTTTCGATTTTGTCGGGCCACGTGTCCGCTTCGGCTCCCCCATCAGCGCCTGTAGGTAGTGAGAGCACCTTGCTCTCTCACGAGGAGGCCACCCGCACCGATCGCCAACTTTTGCGAGACCAGTCGAAGCTGCTGTTGCGCAGCTGTTGCCCAAGGGCAAAAATGGCACCCCCCAGCGGTGCCCGCAACCGGCGCCACACCGGCGCTGACCTGCGGTTATGGTGTGTAGCCCCGACGGGATTCGAACCCGCGCTACCGCCTTGAGAGTGCCATCCCACAGTGACTGAACATAGTTGGAAGTTGTCGAAAACCTTAGTTCACAGCATTTTCATCGCTTGTCATCGTTGATAACCATTGGCTGGTTTTGACAGTGGTGTTGCCCGTTTGTTGCCCAACAGTGATCAACTTCTCGACCAACACAATCCGGTCGCTATCCGAAGCGGCCTCGCGCAGCTCGCCGGAGTCAGCCGGTTTGCAGATTCAATCTGGCGGCGATATCCGTCGGTGTTTGGGCCAGCCCCGCCGCCAACAATTTCCGGTCAGCGCTGACCAGCGGGACCGCGAGTTCGTGCGCCGCCGCTGCCCACGCCCCGTCGTAAAACGACAGCGCATGGGCCTGGGCAAGCTCGGCCGCTCGGCGAAACCATGGAGCGGTCATCACCAGCGGCGGCCCGAGGATCGTGGTCAGGTCATCAAGTTGATCGGCGACATTGTCCGCCGTCCACCCCAAGGCCCGAATCAACACATTGCCTAGCTCGTAGTACGCCAAGTCCAGCACATGCCCATCAACGCCACCGTTGAGGTGGGCGGTGCGCAGCGCACGGGCTTGTGGGACTTCAGTCTCGCCGTGACTGTGGAACCACTTGATAAGCACCGACGTGTCGATGAGCAGCCGAGTCACCGACGGGTGTCGCGATCCCTACGAACAAGCTGGGCAGCCTCGAACTTGCCGGCTTCACGGAAGCGTTGCTCAGAACGGGCAATCGCCTCCGCCACCTGCACCGGGTCACGACGATCAAGCTCCCGGCGAGCCGCCACCGCCAGCAACGCGCTGCGACTCGTCGCCCGCCGCTTGGCTTCCGCGTCGATTTCGGCCAGCAGTTCATCCGCCATCGACACCATCACCTTAGACATACCAGAAGTATAGCCACCAATACTGCCTGGGGCTAGGCGACCACGAAAGCATGGCCTTCCAAAGCGTCGACGACCAAAGCTGACCGCGCGTGAGGTATAGGTCAACCTCTGTATAGGCCATGGGTTCGGGTCATCGGGCCCCGCCAGATATAGGGCGCGTGGCGAGCGAACTCGGGTGTGTGCGCCCGATGTCGGCGGTGCTGGGTTTCGGAGACTCTGGGGTCAGCGCCGAGGTCGGCCACTGGGGTCGCTACCAGATCGGCGGAGCTGGAGGAAACATCATGTCTGGAGCAAAGCTGGCTTCGTGCGTCGCACTTGTCGCTGGATTGTCCGTTGCGGGTTTCGTCGTTCCGACGAGCTCGGCCATAGCCGGGACCAACGGACAGGAAATCAGGGTCACCTTCGTCGGTCCCGGTGCCTCAAGCGTTACCGGGGTCACGATCAAGGGGTACAACCAGGGCGCACACAAAGCGACGTGGTACGGGATCGCGCCCGCATCGAATGATTCGGAGACGACGGCAGGCTGGTGGTGGGCAGGACCGGTGTCGATCGTCACGAACTACGACGAGTACTGGGAGTCCGGTTGCAGGACGCACACGGTCACGAACACAGTGATTCCCACTGACTACTCCAGCAACATCTTCCGGGTGATCATCCCCCTCGAGTCTGCTAAATGCGGCTGACTGAACGCGACGCTTCCGCCCGCAGGTACGACACCCGGCAGCCCACCGTGAAGGGCTACCGGGTTTCGTCGTTAGTGCTAGTGCAGAAGCCGCTGAGGTGGGACGCTCTGCGCGTGGTAGACGGTTTGGTCAGTTCGGTCTTCATCGGTCGTCGTGATGAGTTGGCGTCGATCGGTGCGGCGCAGCGTGACGCGTTGGCGGGTTCGTCGGTCGCCGTCGTGGTGGCTGGCGAAGCAGGCGTCGGCAAGACCCGCTTCCTCACTGAGTCCCAGCAGCTCGCAACCGCCGCCGGCATGGCGGTGGCCAGCGGCCGGTGTGTCGAGCTGAGTCAGGAGGGTGTCAGCTACGCCCCGCTGGTAGGTGCGCTTCGCTCGTTGACGCGCGCGCTCGACTCTGAGCAGCTCGAGGCTGTCCTGGGACACGCCCGACAGGAGCTGGCACGGTTGCTCCCCGAACTCGACCCGTCCGTGGGTGTGGATCAGTCGGCCCCAGCGCAGGCGGCTCGGTTGTTCGAGTTGGTGCTCGGCGTGCTGGAGCGTGCGGCGGCTCTTCAGCCGCTCATGCTGATCATCGAGGACCTGCACTGGGCGGACCCCTCGACACTGGCCCTGATGTCGTTCCTGGTTGCCGAGTTACGCGGTGCGCCGTTGCTGTCGGTGTTGACCTACCGCTCCGATGAGATGCACCGGTCGCACCCGCTGCGAGCAGTGCTGTCCGGATGGAGCCGCGCCCGCCAGGTACGCCAGATCGAGCTGTTGCCGCTGACCAGGGCTGAGGTCGCGTCGCTGCTGGCAGCGATTATGGGCGTGGAGCCAAGCGCTGAGCTGGTCGACCGGGTGCTGCGGCGATCGGAAGGCAACCCGTTCCTCGCCGAGGAGTTCATCGGAGTGATGCGCGATGGCTCCGACCCGGACCGGCTGCCCGACTCGATCCGCGAACTGCTCCTCGCGCGGCTGACCGCAGCCACGCCAGACGTTCAGGCGCTGCTGCGAGCAGTGTCGGCCGCGGCTGGCCGCCCCACTAGCGATGAGCTTCTCGCGATGGTGACGGGGCAGGATCGGGCGACGCGGCAAGAATCCTTACGTGCGGCAGTCGAGCACCAATTGTTGGCCGTCGATGACAGCGGCGGATTTGTGTTCCGTCACGCACTGACCCGCGAAGCGGTCTACGACGACATGTTGCCCGGCGAACGCTCGCAACTGCATGCGGCGTTCGGCGAAGCTCTCGACGGCAATCCGCGCCTCGCCGGTGACGGCGCGCCAGTCGATGCGTTGCTCGCCTACCACTGGGACGCCGCGCGGGATCTGCCACGAGCGTTCGTGGCGTCGGTGCGGGCAGCCGGCTCAGTGTCGATGTCGTTCGCACCAGACCAGGCACTCGCCCACCTGGAGCGCGCGGTCGGACTGTGGCCCCGGGTGCCTGATGCCTCACAGCTGAGCGGCACCACTCTGATCGATCTGCTGGTGACAGCGAGCGATCTCGCGATCGTCGCCGGCGCACCCGCGAAGGCACTGACCCTCGCCGATCAGGCGCTGGCTGCGCTGCCCCCAGATCAGCCGGCGCGACGAGCGATGTTGCTCGAACAAAAGGCGGCCGCGCTGCGCGATCTCAGTCGCGTCGATGAACGGGCGCAGGTTCTCGCCGAGGCCCTGGACCTCGTTCCGGCCCACTGTCATCGAGAGCGAGGAATCGTATTAAGTGCATTAGGTGCCAACCTCGTCGCCTCGGACACCGCCGCAGCACTGCCGCTGCTCGAAGAGGCCATCAAGGAGTTAGCGCAAGGGCCCTCGGATCGGCGCCTCGCCGACGCCTTTGCCATGTTGGGCGCCGTGCACATTCGGCTCGGCGATCTCGAGGAAGGGATGACTTCCCTCGCCACCGCGATCCGGATCGCCAAAACCACGGGCAGCGTCGACACCCTTGTGCTGGCTCAGCTGGCCAGCTCCGATGTGCTTGGCATGCTCGGCCGCCATAACGACGCGGTATCCGGCGCGCACGAAGCGTTGGAGGCTGCGCGACGCAGCGGCGTCCTGCACTCGGCGAGAGCGGGCTTGGCCGTGTGCAATCTCGTCGAAGCGTTGATCCGGCTGGGACGCTGGCCTGAGGCAGATGCGCTGCTGGCCGAGCATGGTGGGCGAGAAAGCGCCCCGTATGCGGGCGCCGCATTGCTGGTGCTCGCCGGGCAGCTGGCTGTTGCTCGCGGCAACGGTGCATCCGCGGCCAGCAACGTCCAGCGCGCCCTGGATCTTGACGTCGGCGTCTACGACATTGACCTCGACGCTGCATTCGTCAACAGCGAAGTAGCGCGGCTCACCGGGGAGGTTGAACACGCACAGCGCATCGTCATCGATGCGCTGCAAGCCGTTCAGCCTGAGTGGGAAGAACGCTACGTATGGCCGTTGGTTTGGCAGGGACTGCGTGCCACCGCCGACTGCGCCGGTTCACGAAACTCCCAGCAGGGCGACAAGCTCGAGATGCTGTCCGCGATCACCAGCAGCCTCCCCGGACGTGGTCCGCTTGCGCAGGCCTACCGCGCGTTGGCCGATGCCGAGAGGACACGAGCTGACGACGCTCCGGCTGCCCAGTCCTGGCAGCACGCGTTGGCGGCATGGCGTGAGCTCGCGGAGCCGCTCATGACGGGGTACTGCCTCCTTCGCGTCGCCGAGACGCAACGCGCCGCGGGGCACCGCGACCGCGCCGCCGACGCATTGCACGAAGGTCTTGGCATCGCGAAGCGTCTCGGTGCGCAACCGTTGGTCGACGACTTCACCGGGCTGGCTCGACGCGCCCGAATCCCCTTGGACGACGACCCCGTTGCTGCGCCCGCGTTCGAGACCGACGCGCCGGGCGACCGGTTCGGGCTCACCGATCGCGAGCGGCAAGTACTAGCGCTGATTGCTCAGGGCCAGACCAACAAGGAGATCGCAGCGGCGCTCTACATCAGTCCGAAGACCGCCGGCATCCACGTCTCTCACATCCTCGACAAGCTCGGCGTCAAAGGCAGAGTCGAGGCCGCCACGCTCGCAGTCCAGCACGGCTTGGTGAGCCGTGGATGACGCGCTAACCGAAGTCATCTATCGCGCGCGCTTCTGGTTCGATCCCGGATCGGGAGTCTGCCTGTGGGGAGCCGATACGGCCACCGTCGAAGCGTTCAACTATCCGATAGACACTCGCCGACTGCCACTCACCGATAACCTCCGCTACGCACTCGACGCCCTGATCGCGATCTTCAACACCTCGATCGACTGGGACTACCCGCCCGATCCCAGTCCCTGGTCAGCCGAGCAGTGGCAGCGCTGGCGCCAGAGCAGAGACGAGTTGCTGATTCGACTCCGCGCCGAACTCGGCGCCAGCTGGGAGATCAACGACGAGCGCAATCTGGACCACGGCAACCTACCCGGTACGGGGTAATGCCTCTCGCACGACCGAATCTCATACAACCGGCTGGCTCTCTCGGTCCGGCGCGAACCACAGCAGGTCGTCCACCTGGTCGAGAAGGAAGTCAGCCCGCATCGCATCCGCCGACATGTCCCGGACCTTCCTCGATAATTGGTGAATGGCAGACACCGACGCTGACGACGTTGCGGATGAGGAGTTGCTGGGGTTCTGCGTAGTGGCGAACGTCGCTGCCGAGACGGCGCACGGGATCGAAGGCGTGGACATCCGAAGCGGTGTCCAGCATTTCTCGGCCGGATCCAAAGTCTGGGTGCTGCCGCCGCAGTGGGGTGACGGCGGAGACCAGTTGATCGTGGTGGGTCACCATCGAGGAAGCCGAGGTCGCGGATACTCCAGGATCGTGATACCGCGACGGCACCTGACGAACTTTCGGGTCCAAGCGATCTACAGTCCCGCGTTGCTTCGCGCACTCGTGGCACCACAGGATCGCTATCCGACGGTGCCCCGACAGTGGGCCGGGCGCGATGACGCCGAGCGGTTCGCGACGATGTGGCGGGAGGATCTTCCGCTGCAAGGATGACCCGTGGCGTCTCACCCGCAGATCTGTTGGTCGGCGGAGGTCAGTGTTAATGGTTGGCCAGCGGACACGTTCACAAATGCGAGGCGGACGTCGGCGGCGTTGTAGGCGTTGACGTCGATGTCGTAGCTGTCGGTGAAGCTCACCGTGATGAGTCCGCTGGTCCGGCCCGGGTCCGCGGCCGCGAGGGATCGGCTCGTCCACTGCTCGACCGCACAGGCGCCGAGATTGACGACTGACCCGGCAAGGATCGCGTCCGCGGGCAGGTTGGCCCTGATTTGATCGTCCGCCTGCGACTGAGTGGTGTGCGGTGTGAAGAGCTGCAAGTAGCCTTGGACGCGGTCGTTCGCCACCGTCACTGTTTGGATTTGGTCCTGGACGGGCGCCCCTGGGTAGGCGTCGGTGCTGCTCGGGTCGTAGTTGCCCGGGATGTTCGGGTCGGGCCGATGCGTGCTCCCCCACTGCGCTTGCGTCGCCCCGAGGACGTTGGCCGTAAGTGGTGCCGGCGGCGTCGTCGGAGTTGCGGAAGACGCGATGGCGGACGCCGGGGGGCTCGACTCCGGCGCTGCCGTTCCGGCCGGCGATGTGACCGGTACGGGCAGTGTTGATCCGCTAGGCGAGGGGGTTGGGGTCTGTGTCGCTGCCGCGCTGGTCGCATCGACCAGGATCTGGGTGCGCCAGTCCGTGACGGTGGTCGTACTTGCGAGTTGGGGCGCAGCGGCCTGAGTCCGCTCCAGAGCTATCGCCCCGAACGGCACGTCGGTACCGAAGGTCAGGGTGTGGTCATCGCAGTTGATCGTTGCAGGCAGTTCGTAACTCGCGTCATCGGTGGTGCTTCGCGGGCCGATAAAGCTGCCGGTCTCGGTCAGCCCTACCGAACCCGCGACGTCGAGGATCAAAGACACCTCGGAGTCGTCGTCGCTCGGGTCCGCTTCGCTGGTTCCCGTCGCGTCGATGTGGCGTGAGTAGGTGACTTTCTCGCTCTGCGACGTCGTTAAGGGAGCATTGCCATCACCAAGGCTCGCCACCGTAGCAACGGTCTCCGTCGAACCGAAGATCTCGTCAGAGGTCACTACTGCTGAGCCCTTGGCGAGTTCAATCGTGACGTGTCCGCCGCCCGTGGGTGGCGTTTGAGTCACTGTCGACTCGGCTGTACCGACGGTGTTCGTGGTGTCGTATCCGGCAAACTCGGTCTCACTGGACCCCGCCCACGTGCCTTCATCACAGGCAATCTCGAAGTGCTGGGTGGTCGTCACACTGACCGTCTTGAGTTCGTTTGGTGTACTCAGCTGGACCGGCGGAATCGGGTTATCGAGGCTGGTGACGACATCGAAACCGTTGTCGCCAGTGTCCGTGAGCGAAACCCCGACCGAACAAACCCCGGAGTCGACATCCTGCGTGGTGACCGTCGTGTTCCAGCTGGTCAAAACATCGTCCTCGGTCGCGACCTGCGTGATGTCGAAGTCACTTGTAACGGCCTTGGGGTCCGGCGTACCGACCTCTTCATCCTCCACCGAGAGCGTCGTGTTGTTGCCGCTGCAGTCGCCCGAGAGGTTGACAGACGTGTCGGCCGGTAAAGAGTCGCCAACCTTGGCAACCGACACGAACGCCGCCAGCTGCGCTCGCACGAGCGGGCTGCCACCGGCGTCGCCCTGTGCGACGGGTTTGTGTTCAACCGGCGCAGCCGTCGAATCAGCAAGGTTCAGGTCGCGGAACGGGTTAGTCACCTCGACCAAATCACGCACAAGCGGCACCCTGTCGTATGCGACATAGTCGGCCGCAGTGGCGAGCTCGACATACTCGCCTCGGGCGCCGACATCTACCCATGTCATGTTGCCGCGCGCAACCACGTTGATCGTGCCGCCGACCTGCTTGGGAACCGTCACGCTCCACCGCGCGGTATCCGTCGTAAAGTCGGCGACTCCTGAGCCCGACAGAGTGGATCCGCCGAAGTAGGCAGCCATCGCTGGCGTCAGTTTGCCCTCGATCGTGAACTTGCGCGCCTTTGCTTTAGCGGTGGCCGTCACTGCCTGCGCGACACTGCTCGGCGCGACCGGCTTTGCCTTCGATGCGCCATCCGAGTTGGCCACGACGGCGATGGCGCCGACGACGACGGCAACCGTCACCACGGCCGAACCAACAAGCCATACCGTTCGATTCTGCATGTGTTCGCCGTCCCACCGCGCAGAGGATCGCGGGTTACGACACCACCTCCACCACCGTGCATCCTGCACCTCGCGGGCACCGCGCACGATGAGCATTCCAAGAAGCCGTTTGTAGGTCACCCTCCCTATACGCCGTGCGCTGCAGCCAACAGAGCTGCCCGACTTAGGGCGCGCGGCAGGCGAACTCGCGTATGCGTGCCCGATGGCAGGTCTTCCGAATTCGGAGACTCTGAGGTCGGCGCCGGGTTCAGCCGTTGGGGCTGACGTCAGGTCGGCGGAGTTGGAGGAAACGTCATGTCTGGAGCAGAGTTCAATGCTCGCGGTACCGCGCAGAAGTGCGTGCGGCGCGGTGCACAGGCGAGGTCGATCGCGCTGCCAATGGCCACCGCGGCCTTGTTAGCCGCATCGCTGTGCGCATGCCACACGTCGGCGGCGACAGCGCATCCGCCTATCAGCTCCTCATCCCCGATCGCCTGCGGCGCGAGTTCCGGACCAGAATGCTCCGGTCCCACCACCGCACCCACCAGCACCTTGCCCACCGACTCGTCCAGCACGTCTGGCTTGACGGCGACGACCATCACTGACGGCGACCTCCTGGTGTTCACGGTTGCGGCGACGGCGCCGACACGCACGAACACCATTGTCGTCGGTGGGTCCGATAAGACCACGCTGGCTGTGCCTGCTTCCTACTACTACGCACACTTCGTGCTGACAGTGACGAACCGGCAAACGACTGTTGCACCGCTGGATTCGCTGGTTGCCGGCGGCGATTCCGGTTCGGTCACGGTCGGGCTGCCATCGTCACGGCTGCCCGCCGGATTCGACTGCCAAAACAGCGAGAACGGCTACACCGCGCCGAGCGGTCTGTGCCAGGTCACCGGAGCCATCTTTCCCGGCGTGTCCTCGGTCGGGGTCGACCTAACTCTGCCCGACGGGTACGTGGTCAGCTCCGGCACCAACCCCAGCGCCGACGGAGAACAACCGATGATTCCGGCCTCCGGGACGGCGGTGCTGAACCTGTACGCCGGCCGTTCCCCACCGGCTACACCCCGACCGGGATGCGGGTGCTGTTCGGCATCGGGCAGGGCCCGCAGATGGTCGCCGGAAACTAGCCAGCAGAGGTGTCGCTGACTTCGAGGGAGGTCAGCAGGGATCGCAGCCAGCTTGGG
>CAVTTP010000003.1:0-514146 GCA_963737705.1 uncultured Actinomycetes bacterium | reverse complement strand
CGCGCTTCTGGTTCGATCCCGGATCGGGAGTCTGCCTGTGGGGAGCCGATACGGCCACCGTCGAAGCGTTCAACTATCCGATAGACACTCGCCGACTGCCACTCACCGATAACCTCCGCTACGCACTCGACGCCCTGATCGCGATCTTCAACACCTCGATCGACTGGGACTACCCGCCCGATCCCAGTCCCTGGTCAGCCGAGCAGTGGCAGCGCTGGCGCCAGAGCGGAGACGAGTTGCTGATTCGACTCCGCGCCGAACTCGGCGCCAGCTGGGAGATCAACGACGAGCGCAATCTGGACCACGGCAACCTACCCGGTACGGGCTAATGCCTCTCGCACGACCGAATCTCATACAACCGGCTGGCTCTCTCGGTCCGGCGCGAACCACAGCAGGTCGTCCACCTGGTCGAGAAGGAAGTCAGCCCGCATCGCATCCGCCGACATGTCCCGGACCTTCCTCGATAATTGGTGAATGGCAGACACCCACGCTGACGACGTTGCGGATGAGGAGTTGCTGGGGTTCTGCGTAGTGGCGAACGTCGCTGCCGAGACGGCGCACGGGATCGAAGGCGTGGACATCCGAAGCGGTGTCCAGCATTTCTCGGCCGGATCCAAAGTCTGGGTGCTGCCGCCGCAGTGGGGTGACGGCGGAGACCAGTTGATCGTGGTGGGTCACCATCGAGGAAGCCGAGGTCGCGGATACTCCAGGATCGTGATACCGCGACGGCACCTGACGAACTTTCGGGTCCAAGCGATCTACAGTCCCGCGTTGCTTCGCGCACTCGTGGCACCACAGGATCGCTATCCGACGGTGCCCCGACAGTGGGCCGGGCGCGATGACGCCGAGCGGTTCGCGACGATGTGGCGGGAGGATCGTCCGCTGCAAGGATGACCCGTGGCGTCTCACCCGCAGATCTGTTGGTCGGCGGAGGTCAGTGTTAATGGTTGGCCAGCGGACACGTTCACAAATGCGAGGCGGACGTCGGCGGCGTTGTAGGCGTTGACGTCGATGTCGTAGCTGTCGGTGAAGCTCACCGTGATGAGTCCGCTGGTCCGGCCCGGGTCCGCGGCCGCGAGGGATCGGCTCGTCCACTGCTCGACCGCACAGGCGCCGAGATTGACGACTGACCCGGCAAGGATCGCGTCCGCGGGCAGGTTGGCCCTGATTTGATCGTCCGCCTGCGACTGAGTGGTGTGCGGTGTGAAGAGCTGCAAGTAGCCTTGGACGCGGTCGTTCGCCACCGTCACTGTTTGGATTTGGTCCTGGACGGGCGCCCCTGGGTAGGCGTCGGTGCTGCTCGGATCGTAGTTGCCGGGGATGTTCGGGTCGGGCCGATGCTTGCTCCCCCACTGCGCTTGCGTCGCCCCGAGGACGTTGGCCGTAAGTGGTGCCGGCGGCGTCGTCGGACTTGCGGAAGACGCGATGGCGGACGCCGGGGGGCTCGACTCCGGCGCTGCCGTTCCGGCCGGCGATGTGACCGGTACGGGCAGTGTTGATCCGCTAGGCGAGGGGGTTGGGGTCTGTGTCGCTGCCGCGCTGGTCGCATCGACCAGGATCTGGGTGCGCCAGTCCGTGACGGTGGTCGTACTTGCGAGTTGGGGCGCAGCGGCCTGAGTCCGCTCCAGAGCTATCGCCCCGAACGGCACGTCGGTACCGAAGGTCAGGGTGTGGTCATCGCAGTTGATCGTTGCAGGCAGTTCGTAACTCGCGTCATCGGTGGTGCTTCGCGGGCCGATAAAGCTGCCGGTCTCGGTCAGCCCTACCGAACCCGCGACGTCGAGGATCAAAGACACCTCGGAGTCGTCGTCGCTCGGGTCCGCTTCGCTGGTTCCCGTCGCGTCGATGTGGCGTGAGTAGGTGACTTTCTCGCTCTGCGACGTCGTTAAGGGAGCATTGCCATCACCAAGGCTCGCCACCGTAGCAACGGTCTCCGTCGAACCGAAGATCTCGTCAGAGGTCACTACTGCTGAGCCCTTGGCGAGTTCAATCGTGACGTGTCCGCCGCCCGTGGGTGGCGTTTGAGTCACTGTCGACTCGGCTGTACCGACGGTGTTCGTGGTGTCGTATCCGGCAAACTCGGTCTCACTGGACCCCGCCCACGTGCCTTCATCACAGGCAATCTCGAAGTGCTGGGTGGTCGTCACACTGACCGTCTTGAGTTCGTTTGGTGTACTCAGCTGGACCGGCGGAATCGGGTTATCGAGGCTGGTGACGACATCGAAACCGTTGTCGCCAGTGTCCGTGAGCGAAACCCCGACCGAACAAACCCCGGAGTCGACATCCTGCGTGGTGACCGTCGTGTTCCAGCTGGTCAAAACATCGTCCTCGGTCGCGACCTGCGTGATGTCGAAGTCACTTGTAACGGCCTTGGGGTCCGGCGTACCGACCTCTTCATCCTCCACCGAGAGCGTCGTGTTGTTGCCGCTGCAGTCGCCCGAGAGGTTGACAGACGTGTCGGCCGGTAAAGAGTCGCCAACCTTGGCAACCGACACGAACGCCGCCAGCTGCGCTCGCACGAGCGGGCTGCCACCGGCATCGCCCTGTGCGACGGGTTTGTGTTCAACCGGCGCAGCCGTCGAATCAGCAAGGTTCAGGTCGCGGAACGGGTTAGTCACCTCGACCAAATCACGCACAAGCGGCACCCTGTCGTATGCGACATAGTCGGCCGCAGTGGCGAGCTCGACATACTCGCCTCGGGCGCCGACATCTACCCATGTCATGTTGCCGCGCGCAACCACGTTGATCGTGCCGCCGACCTGCTTGGGAACCGTCACGCTCCACCGCGCGGTATCCGTCGTAAAGTCGGCGACTCCTGAGCCCGACAGAGTGGATCCGCCGAAGTAGGCAGCCATCGCTGGCGTCAGTTTGCCCTCGATCGTGAACTTGCGCGCCTTTGCTTTAGCGGTGGCCGTCACTGCCTGCGCGACACTGCTCGGCGCGACCGGCTTTGCCTTCGATGCGCCATCCGAGTTGGCCACGACGGCGATGGCGCCGACGACGACGGCAACCGTCACCACGGCCGAACCAACAAGCCATACCGTTCGATTCTGCATGTGTTCGCCGTCCCACCGCGCAGAGGATCGCGGGTTACGACACCACCTCCACCACCGTGCATCCTGCACCTCGCGGGCACCGCGCACCATGAGCATTCCAAGAAGCCGTTTGTAGGTCACCCTCCCTATACGCCGTGCGCTGCAGCCAACAGAGCTGCCCGACTTAGGGCGCGCGGCAGGCGAACTCGCGTATGCGTGCCCGATGGCAGGTCTTCCGAATTCGGAGACTCTGAGGTCGGCGCCGGGTTCAGCCGTTGGGGCTGACGTCAGGTCGGCGGAGTTGGAGGAAACGTCATGTCTGGAGCAGAGTTCAATGCTCGCGGTACCGCGCAGAAGTGCGTGCGGCGCGGTGCACAGGCGAGGTCGATCGCGCTGCCAATGGCCACCGCGGCCTTGTTAGCCGCATCGCTGTGCGCATGCCACACGTCGGCGGCGACAGCGCATCCGCCTATCAGCTCCTCATCCCCGATCGCCTGCGGCGCGAGTTCCGGACCAGAATGCTCCGGTCCCACCACCGCACCCACCAGCACCTTGCCCACCGACTCGTCCAGCACGTCTGGCTTGACGGCGACGACCATCACTGACGGCGACCTCCTGGTGTTCACGGTTGCGGCGACGGCGCCGACACGCACGAACACCATTGTCGTCGGTGGGTCCGATAAGACCACGCTGGCTGTGCCTGCTTCCTACTACTACGCACACTTCGTGCTGACAGTGACGAACCGGCAAACGACTGTTGCACCGCTGGATTCGCTGGTGGCCGGCGGCGGTTCCGGCTCGGTCACGGTCGGGCTGCCATCGTCACGGCTGCCCGCCGGATTCGACTGCCAAAACAGCGAGAACGGCTACACCGCGCCGAGCGGTCTGTGCCAGGTCACCGGAGCCATCTTTCCCGGCGTGTCCTCGGTCGGGGTCGACCTAACTCTGCCCGACGGGTACGTGGTCAGCTCCGGCACCAACCCCAGCGCCGACGGAGAACAACCGATGATTCCGGCCTCCGGGACGGCGGTGCTGAACCTGTACGCCGGGCCGTTCCCCACCGGCTACACCCCGACCGGGATGCGGGTGCTGTTCGGCATCGGGCAGGGCCCGCAGATGGTCGCCGGAAACTAGCCAGCAGAGGTGTCGCTGACTTCGAGGGAGGTCAGCAGGGATCGCAGCCAGCTTGGGGAAGTCTCACCGTCGCCGACGATGTCGATGTCGAGGCCCAAGCCATCGACGAGGACCGAACGCGCAGTCGCGCCCGGATCCACCGTGGCGGCGCACTCGGCCAGCAGCGACTTGAGCTCGGCCCGCAGCGCATTGCCGGTGGCGATCCGCTGACGGCCCGAAGCGATCAACGTTGCGGTCGAGACCGGCCGTCGGTCGCGAAGCAGCGGCTCCAGCAACAACCAGACTGCCTCGAAGCGTTCGCCGGACAGAGGCAGCTCCCGGCGTCCTTCCAATCGATTGATCGTCGTGGGAATCCAGTCGGCGACCTGCGTCAGCCACTGCCGGTCGGTCAAGCCATCCGACCCGGGCCAGTACGCAACGCCGACGCGTTCCAACTCGCGGTGCAGCTCGGCGTCATCTGCTGCGTCCAACAGCCGCCGTATGTCGGCCGGCGCATCGCGCGCCGTGCCCGGATCGAACGCGCACCAGCATTCGATCGCCTCCTGCACCGTTTCGTAGAGGTGGTGCCAGTCTGCGTGGAGATACGAGCGAAGCCCAGCCAGCGCCGGATACCGGGACGCAATCACCGGCCACGCCTTGCGGTCCGGCTCCGGTCGCCTGGTGTAGGCGACGAGGTAGCGCTCGGGGAGCTCGGTCCGCACCGCCCGTGCTAGCCGGTAACCGTGGTACTCGAATGCGACGAGGTCTTCAGGATCCCGAAACCCGCCTTCGCCCGGATCGCCAGCACGGTAGGTGTCGTTCCACAGGTTGAACCAGTTCCACAGGTCCGAGACCAGACCCGCTGACAAGGGCAGCTCGCCTGGATCGGTGGGCTCCAGCACGCCTTCTCGGCCGGATACCCACAGTGGGGTTTCTACGCCCCACTCGGCCGACACCCGCACCACGACCCGGCCGTCTTCGAGCGCGGCCCGCGCGACATCTGGATCGCTCCAATCAAGCACCGACGCCGAGTCAATCGACACCCTGCACACCTTCCGTCGGCGGCCTAGCAGGCCGGGACCATCAGGCCACGCCAATGACACAATCTTTCCGAAACCCGAGCGCGACGTTGAGATTTTGTCGGTCCACGTGTCCGCTTCGCGCGCCCCAGAAGTGCCTGTAGGTAGCGAGAGCACCTTGCTCTCTTACGAGGAGGCGCCGCGCCGACCGATAACTTTGCGGTACCAGTCGAAGCTGTTGTTGCTCAGCTGTTGCCCAAGGGCAAGAAATGGCACCCCCACCGGGGCCCGCAACCGGCGCCACACGGCGCTGACCTGCGGTTGTGTGTAGCCCCGACGGGATTCGAACCCGCGCTACCGCCTTGAGAGTGCCATCCGAGCATGATTGACTGTTATTGACAACCATTGAAAACCCTTATTTCACAGGGTTTCGGTGCTTGTCATCGTTGACCGATAGTGGCTGGCCTTGAACAGAGTGTTGCCCATTGTTGCCCGACGGTACACAGCTTCTGGACACCGACGCGACAGCGCCCCAGTCACGGCGGATCCGCTCGCGCGTGGCCAGTCGGCCGAATCGGACCGCGCCACGCGCGCGGAACGAGATGCGACCGAGATCCTGCTCGTCGCGCGTTTCGTCCCGCCTCGTCGGTGTCGGCCGATGACATCACCACGAACGGGTCTGCCATCGAACTCAGGCACGGTCTTCCTCAGCTCGCGGCCGGCAACCGCGGCGACCGCTCGCCGAACACCCCCCTCTCCCGTCAACGCGACGGCTACGACCCGTGGAGCAGAAATGACCCCCACCACCGGACCCGAGCCGACCAGCACGGTCAAACCGAGCCTCGGGTTATCCTGATATAGTTGACAACCGTGTCTGACTTACATCGGTAGCGCGGCGTCTCGGTACGCAACGGAGGCAGGAATGGTCGCCGGTCACGTTCCCCATGTCGAGTTCCTGTACTGGACTGACTGTCCTTCACACGTCAAAGCACTCCAGCGGCTGTCGATCGAGATGGCAGAGGCGGGATTGGATCCGGCGTCCGTCGACATCACGGTCGTCACGACGTATGAAGAGGCTGTATCGGCCGGCTTCCCGGGGTCGCCAACTATCCGGCTTGATGGACAAGACGTCGTGCCTACCGATCAGCCACCGGCGCTGGCCTGTCGGCTTTATCGCCGACGCGACGGCCGCCCAACACCACTACCCGATCCCGACGATCTGCGGCGCGCGTTGCGTAAGGCGGTCCTACCGCCGCGCTAGCCTCTGACGGGAGCGGGATGACGCTGCTCTGGATGTTGCCGATTTCGGCTTGGTCACCGAAACACTGTGTGGTGCAGCGATACCCTCGAGTAGCAGGTTCGCGAGAGCGTTCCCAGCGTCATCTGCCTGTGCGGCGTCCTGGCGCCGCCCGACTTGAGCAAGCGATCCCATGATGACGTCGAGCACAAGGTCTGTCGGCACATCGTTGCGAAGTTCACCATCGGCCTGGCCTCGCGCGACCAAGTCGCGCAAAGCGCGAATCGTTGACTGTACATCCCGATCGTCGATGTTCTGTCCTATTGCCCCCACGATCATCGGGTAATGGTGGGCATTCACGGCCAGTTCGACGATCAAGGTGCGCAAGGCCTCGATTGGTCGCCTAGCGTCATCAGCCAACCTGGCGAACGCGGCCTTGAGTTCGGTGAACGCGGCTTCAAGGGTCGCCTGTGCCAACGCCTCACGGTCGGGATAGCGGGCGTACAACGTGGCCCTCGACACCCCAGCACTGCGAGCGATGGTCAGCATTGAGACGTTCGGATCGAGCGCCATCAGCCGCCCGGCGTGAAGCAGGATGGCGGTCTCGTTTCGTTGCGCATCCCGTCTCATGGCACCGACCCTAAGCGAGACGGCATCAGGGAGCCAACGGCAACCACTTGATCGGCACTCCGACGGAATGGCCGCCCGGATTTGTCGGCTTACGCCCATCCAGAAGGGCGTCGAGTGCTGCTCGAAGCCAGATCCCGTCGTCGCTCTTTTCCTCGTAATGTTCCCCAATCGATCCGCGGTAGCAAAGGTTCAACGAGCCGTCGAGGACGAACACGTCGGGCGCCACCACGGCACCGTATCGACGGGCTGTGGCTTGCCCTGGATCCAGCACATAGGCGATCGGGCCCCAGTCCCGTGCCCGCAGAACGGATCGCATTCCGTCCAAGTCATCCGTCGGGAATCGCAGGCCGCTCACGCGCGTCGGAAAGGATATTGGCGTGTTGATCGCGATGAACGAGACTCCCTTCTCTTGGTAGTCCGCAGCAATTGCCACGACGCGCTCCTGCCAGGCCAACCAATCCGGTGACCTATTGCTGACGAAAATGACGACGGTAGCGACGTCACCGTGGGGACGGTGCGGGACGTTCTCGGTGTCAAGGAGAACGAAATCGAAATCGGCGGTGGTGCTGGGCATCAGCGCTCCCAGGGTTGGGTCAAGGATTAGAGGCCGCCGGCACTGCGGACGAGTTCGCCGGTGATATTTCCGTTCGCACCGGAGCCGAGGAACAGAATCAGCCGAGCGACGTCAGTAGGGGTCGACACATGCCCGGTGGGGATCGACGCCTCGGCGCGTTCGATGTGATCCGGGCCGAAGCGGGTGCGTACATTATCCGTCAGAGTCAGACCAGGCATGACCAGGTTGACGAGCACCCCGTGAGGCCCGAGTTCCTTGGCTAGCGATTTTGTCAGGCCGTGCAAGCCAGACTTTGCCGCTGTGTGTGCGACGACGCCGGGCCAGCCGGTGGCCGCATGGACCGTCGAGACGCTGACGACGCGGCCCCATTTCTGATCAACCATCGGGGGTATCAGCCGCTGGATGAGACGGCCTGGCCCTTCCAGCTGCCCTCGCAGCGCAGCCGCCCATTGGCCGGTGACCTGATCGGCAAAGGGACCAGGGATTGGCATAGGCCCGGCATTTCCAACCACGATGTCGATCCGGCCCCACTGGGCGAGCGCCCGCTGTGCGGCCTCGTCAATGGAGACGTCGTCAAGAAGGTCGAGTTGAACAGCCCACGCCTCACCGCCAGCATTCACCACCGACTCAACCACATTGGCAGCCGCGTCGGCATCGACGCGATAGCCCACAATGACGCGCGCGCCCTCGGCCGCGAAAGCAAGCGCAGTTGCCTGCCCGATCCCTTTCGAGGCACCGCTGATAAACGCGACTCTTCCCTCAACACCACAGTTCATGCGGACGCCCCCCGAGCAGGGGACGCTTCGTGAGGCCGAGGAGCTCCGACGCCGTGTTGGACTAGCTCGACGACGACCCCGTCGGGGTCGCGCACTAGAGCAAGTAACGAGCGTCGATCTGGTGGACCGAGCTCGGTTGGCGGGCCGAGCACGGTCACTCCGCGCGAAGCTAATCTCTCCAGATGGTTCCTAAGATCGGCCACGACGACGCCGAAATGCACCGTACCTGACTGCTCGAACGGCGACGGAACAGTCTCGCCGAAACCCTCAAACGCGCACAGGGTGATCCCGTCAGGCGTTCCTGATATACCAAGGCGCGAAAGTCGCATGCGAGTGCCTGGTGCGGTTCCACTCAATGCCAGCATGTCGGGATTCGTGGTCCAGCCCGAATCGAACATGACCTCGAACCCCAGTAGATCGCGATAGAAAGCCGTTGAAGCCTCGACGTCGCGGACATGTACGACGATATTGGCGAGTCCAGTCACGGCAGGTCGATCCGAACCTGGTTCCTCGGTGCGGTCGCTAGACAGATTCATGGGCTTGGGTTCCTTGGTTGGCGCGGCTGGTGCCGCGATGCGTTGAGCCATGGCTGCTTCGGTTGACCGCACGTTCATCTGCGCCCAGGTAGGTGGCGATCACGGCCGGATTTTGACGCACCTGCTCGGGTGGACCGTCGGCGATCACGCTGCCGGCGGCCAGCACGATGACCCGGTCACACACCGCCATGACGAGCGGAAGGTCGTGCTCGATCAGGATGATGCCGGCTCCCGTGGAGTCTCGGAGGTCACGAATGACCGCGGCGAACTGTTCGATCTCCCGCTGTGCCACTCCCGCCGTGGGCTCATCAAGGAGGATGAGTCGCGGCTGACGGGCGAGCACGCACGCGATCTCCACCATCCGGCGTACGCCGGTCGAGAGGTCCGACGTCAAGTAGTCAAGCCACTGTTCCAAGCCCACGGCTTGGGCTAGCTGGTCGGCCTCTTCGCGGTGCCGGTCATCTCGACGCTTCGTCGAGGGCAGACGGCAGATGGCACCGAGGGTGGATACACGTTTCCCCGATTCAACCGCGGTTGCCACAGTCTCGCTGACGCTTAGGCCGGCAAATAGCTCAGCACCCTGGAAGCTGCGCGCTAGCCCCAGCGCGGCCCGCTTTCGCGCGGGCAGCCGTGAGCTATCGCACCCGGCAATGTCGATGCGGCCCGACTGCGCCACGACGAGTCCGCTGATGGCGTTCATCAGCGTTGACTTTCCGGCACCGTTTGCGCCGATCAACCCGAGGATCTCGCCTCTGCCGACCTGTAATGAGACATCGCGATTAGCCACGATGCCCCCGAACCGAACGGTCACGCCGACCACGGACAAGACCGGCTGTGTGGGCTGGCCGACAGCCCGAGTCGCTCGCCGGGGATCCACCTGCGCCGCAGCGACGGATCGTGGAACCTCGGCTGGCGCGGGATCGCTACTCCTCCACATCGCGAGGCGCTCAAGCCATCTCACTTTGGTGTCGACCAGCTGCTGCCCGATTCCCGCAGGATGCTTGCGGAGGACCAGCAGCACGCCGAGCCCACCCAGCACCGACTCGATGTCTTGGACCTGCGCTGACAGCGAGTTGAGGAAGGTGCCGAGCAGAACGGGCACACCGATCAATCCCACGGCGGCAAGAACTGGCCCGCTAAGCGTCGAGATACCACCAATGACGACCATGAATACCAGAGAAATGGAAACGTCGGCTGTGAACTGTGTTGACTGAAAGTCGCCGAGGCCGCCACCGAGCAAAGCTCCCGCGACTGCTGCGATGCTTCCCGCGAGCGCGAACGCCTTAAGCTTGACGACCGCGCCCCAGATGGTGAATGTCTCAGCCGCGGTCTGGTTGTCGCGCACCGCAATGGTCGCGCGGCCGGCGGCGGAGTTTCGCACGCCCGTCAAGATGGCCAGTACGACGCCGAGCACGGCCAAGCAGAGCCAATAATAGTTACGCATGTTGGTGAGGTCGATCGGTCCCACGTGAGGCTGGGGAAGGTAAACAAGTGTCAAGTGGTGGGGGTTGAGCAGGCCACTGGGCAACAGCCAACCCTCGACAGCATCCGCGAAGCCCAGGGTGAGAACTGCGAGGTACATCCCTCTTGCGCGCAGTGCAGGAATGCCCAAGAGCGCTGCAAGGGCGGCACCTACGACGGCACAGGCAGCCAGCGCGATGAAGAAGTTCCATCCACTCGCGACCAGGCGCGCGGCCAGGAACGCGCCAATGCCGACGAAGCCGAATTGCGTGAGCGAGAGTTGCCCGGCCCAGCCTGTGACAACGCAAACCGAGAGTGCCGCTAAGGCGTAACAGACGATTTGGACGAGTGTGAGCTGCCCCGCAGCTGTAGAGATCACCAACGGCGCCGCCACCGCCACGCAGGTAACCAGCAACCGGGACGTCCATGAGAGCCGAGGAGCCCAGCGGCTCCGCAGCAGCCGGCGAGAAACCGGCGCTGTCGCCGGCGACAGGGCTGCGGATCCGCCACCGAGATGGGACTTGCCGGCGGTCAACAGCATGACGACGGCGAGGACGATGAACATCATCAGTTCGACGTTGCCGGGCGAACTTGTGTTGGCGTACATCACCGCTTCGGCCGCCCCGAGGGCTACACCGGCGGCCGCCGTCCTCGGCAGCGACCAGAACCCGCCGGCCATGGCGGCGATCAGAGCTCTGAGCAGGAGCGCGGTACCTTCGCTCGACACGCTCGCGCCCGCCGAGATACCGCGCACGGGGTTGTACAGGACGAGCGTTAAGGCAGCAAGCACTCCGGCAATGGCAAGCACGATGGTCGATAACCGACGAACCGGGATTCCAGCCAGTCTGGCCGCCTCCGAGTTATCTGAGGAGGCACGTAGCGCCAAGCCAAAGTTGGTATGCCCGAGGACGACGGCGAGAATGGCTGCAACGACGGGGACAGCGATCAGCATGGCGAGATCGGCGCCGTCCAAGACAGTACCGAACGCGTGGACACGCACGTTCCACGCTGACGGAAAGCTGCCGGCGTGCCGCATTCGTGGCAACAGGTTCGCGGCTGCTGAGATGAGTTGCGAGAGCCCGAGCGTGGCGACAAGCAAAACGACGCGGGGCTTTTCGGCCAAAGGCCGGACAACGAAAACGTCGAACAGAACGGCGATCAGTCCACCGACCACGAGAGCAACGAGGAATCCGAGCCAGAACGGGATCGCCTCGTCGAGGACGACCTTGGCCATGACGGCGGCAGCGAAAGCCCCGATGCCCGCGTGGGCAAAGTTCAAAACGCGCGTGGCTCGGTAGACCAATACAATTCCGCAGCCGAGCAACGCGTAGCCCAGACCGGTGATAATCCCGACGGCGATTGCGCTTTGCGAAAGCTCGATGCCCAAGATGGTGATCATCGTGCGGAGGCGCCTAAGAAGACGGCCCGGGCTATGTCATCGCGTTCGAGCATCTCATGAGAGGAGCCCTCGAACCGGACGGCTCCTTTCTCGAGGAAGACAGCGCGATCGGACAGGTGAAGGGCAATATTTAGCGATTGTTCGACGATCAACATGCTGATCCCGTTAGCCCGAAGGACGTCCACAGCTGCGAGAAGCTCACCGACGACGACGGGTGCCAACCCCAACGAGAGCTCATCGATAAGGAGCAGCCGGGGGTGCACGAGCAGTCCCTTGCCGAGCGCCAGCATTTGCTGCTCACCGCCGGACAGCAGCCCAGCTTTGCGCCCCAGAAGCGGAGTCAGCGCAGGAAAGAGCGCTAGGACCTCACCGATGCGGTCATTCAGTAGGTTGCGATCGCGGCGCAGGAGGTAGCCGCCTGCTTTGAGGTTGTCCTCCACGGTGAGGTCGCGGAAGACTGCCCGCCCGCCACAGACCAACGAGATCTCATCACGCGCACGCGACCGGCTGCCAAGCGGCGGTAACGTTGCTCCTCCGTAGGTGATCTCGCCTGCTGAAAGTGGGACCACGCCGCAGATGGCGCGAAGGAGTGTCGACTTACCGGCGCCGTTCGTTCCTACGAGTGCCAGTACCTCGCCGGCGTGAACAATCAAACTGACGCCGAACAGCACCTGGATATTGCCGTAGTGCACATCGACGTCCCGCACGCACAGTTCGCTGACCGCGGGCGGTGCTGGCGCTCCCATCTGAATCACCCCGACCCGTGTCAGCTGCCGGCGGCGATTTTGATCCAGTCCTGGCCCGCCACGACCTGCCATCCGCCGCTGGACCACGTTTCTACCCGCACCGCTGCCGCCGTCGATCGTGAGTTAACGCTCAACGAACTTGGCCCGTAGTTGGGCAGATCGAGTGATCCGACCGCGGACATGCCTGCCTCGAAGTTCTTCAGGTTTAGTGCCCCTTTCGTCTTCCTGAGGCCGGCGGCGAGCATGTCGACGACCGTACAAGCCGACAGAACCTCGCTGGCGTTCGTCGAGCCGACCGGGTAGGTCTGGCCGCCAGCCTTGGCGTAGTTCGCGGCGCAGGTGGCAGCAGAGGCACTTTGTGTCGTGCCGTAGACGCGACTTGTCAGTGTTGTACTTCCGCTAAACGACGGCGGGTAAAGCCCTGCGAAGATCTCGTCATTGGAATCGTTGAGATCACTGGTGACGAACTTGGACGTCCAGCCCTGCTTCATCATCCCGCCCAGGAACTGCAACAGGTTCGGCGCCGGAGTCGCATCGACGATATCCGTCACGCCAGCCGAGCGCATCGCGTTGACCTCAATCGGAACCTGCTGTGCTACTTGGGTGAGGTCGGCCGTCAACTGAGTGACATGAACGACATCGATCCCGGCCTTCTTCAGTGCAGGGACGAGAGTGTTGTTGACCGGTGCGGCGTCTCCGCCTAACGCGTCGGTGAGCACCCCCACCTTTTGCCCTTTGAGCTCACCGGTAGCTACGAGATGATTGGCGAACTCGGTCGCCGCTTGGTTTGGTTCCAAATCTGCCGTATACACGGCTCCCGTCTTCAGGTCGTACGCCGTCTGAGGCGCAGCAACCGCCTGAATCATGATGCCGCCGCGCTGCGCGACACACTGGTCGCCGCCGTTGACAAACTGGGCTGACAGGACAACGAAGTCCTTACTGTCTTGGACAAAGTGCGCGCAGGCGGTCTGAGGAGCGCCCGGCTGCACAAGATTGAAAACCTGGAAGTCCGGGGTCAGTTTCAGCTTGTCGCTCGCATTGACCGCGTCAATCGCGCTGGTCCACATGAGCTTTGTCGCGTCGGCGCTGGGCGCTCCCTTAAGGGACAAGCCTGCTGAAGCGAGCGACGCGGTGTCGCCGATGGCGACACCTACCTTGATGGTCTGGCTCGAAGCCGACTTGCTGGACGACGAACAACCAGCGACGACTAGCGCCATCGACGCGAGGCCAGCGCAGCCAGACAGCATCTTCCAACGAGCGCGACGGCGATCCTGCACGAGTGAAGATTCGAAATCCCGACGAATGGGATGCATGCGGTCTCCTTTGACGACATGACGGATCGAAGCAAGCATCGACAAAAAGCGGCACTAAAACTTTGAGGGAACCTAAGTTGTTGATCGGGGTGGCGGCGGACCGAATGGATCGACCAGCCCCCGCCACTTGATGGGACAGCCAACGGCGAACGTCGTCGTCTCAGCCAGCTGCCGACCAGCGAGAACCGAATCGAGTGCCATCCGAAGCGAACGAGCGTTCTCTGATGGATCTTCACAGTCCGAATCTGGTGCGCCGCGCCACCGGAGAATGAATGTCGAGTCCAAGACGAAGACGTCTGGCGTATTGGTCGCACCGAAGCTCCGGGCCACTTCCTGCGACTCGTCGCGCAAAAAGGGAATGCCACCGAAATCACCTTCGGCCACGCGCCGGCGCATTCCGGCAAGCCCATCATCGGGACTGCGCTCCGCGTCATTGCTGCTAATAAAGAGGGATTCGACTCCGACGGCGCGGTAGTCGTTCATAACGGCAACAATGCGGTCATGCCACGCGAGGGCGAACGGACAGTGGTTACTCGTGAAGACCACGATGCTGGCGGCTGTCCCCACTGACAGCGACCGGACCGTACCGCTGGTGTCGGGAAGCGCGAAAGATGGTGCGACCTGACCAAGAGCGAAACGAACTGGAGTAGGAACGGTCGCATCACTAGTTATGTCGATCGTCTGATCCATGGCGCCCTCACAACGATTCGGTTCCACGATCACGAGTGCGATCCCCGTAGTCAGACACTCGTGTCTAGGTTGTGAGAGGACACTACGTGGAAATCGGACGCTGTCAAGAGCTCTCGCAGGTCTCGTCTTGATGGATGCAAAATCGTGACGTGATCCGCTCACGCAAAGATCCGGAATCGTTTTGGTCGACCATGCAACGTGGACTTCTCGACCGCCAACGCTGGACCACCGGGGAGCAACTCGGCTCGGCGATCTTCGAATGGATCGAAGCGTTCTACAACCCGATCCGGCGACACACCAGCATCGGCCATCTCTCACCGGTGGAGTTCGAAGCACTTCACAACGCCGCCCAAACCGCGGCATGATCACCCAACCAAACGTGTCCGGGAAACCGGGTCAGGCTCCACACCCCGCACACCTTCCGTCGGCGGCCTAGCGAAGGCCGGGACCATCAGCTCCGCCGATATCACAATCATTCCGAAACCCGAGCGGGACGTTGAGAGTCTGTCGGTCCACGTGTCCGCTTCGCGCGCCCCGGAAGTGCCTGTAGTTAGTGAGAGCACCTTGCTCTCTTACGAGGAGGCGCTGCGCCGACCGACAACCTGCGAGACCAGTCGAAGCTTGTTGCTCAGCTGTTGCCCGAGGGCAAGAAATGGCACCCAAGCGGCGCCTGCAACCGGCACCACAAGGCGCTGACCTGCGGTTATGTGTGTAGCCCCGACGGGATTCGAACCCGCGCTACCGCCTTGAGAGGGCGGCGTCCTAGGCCGCTAGACAACGGGGCCGTGCGCTTACATTCGGCCTTGTGGCTGGGGTACCAGGACTCGAACCTAGACTAGCTGAACCAGAATCAGCCGGGCTGCCAATTACCCCATACCCCATCTGATCGGACAGGCCTCCCCGATCGCTGGTCGAGTGTATCGGACACCGGACGGCCCACCCAAAGCGCTCGGGACCGCTCCTACCGCTCCTCGCGCACCGATGCAGCAGCCCGCCGAAGCCGACCCATGCTGCGCTCCCGGCCGAGCAACTCCATCGACTCGAACAGCGGCGGCGACACGGTGCGCCCGGTGATCGCCACCCGCAACGGCGCGTAGGCGTTGCGCGGCTTCAGCCCGAGCTCGCCGATCAACGATGCCTCGAGCACGTCCTTGATGTCGTCGGCGCGCCAGTGCTCCAGCGGCTCGAGCACCGTCACCGCAGCGACCAGAACCGGCGCGGCGTCAGCGTTCAAGTTCTTAGCTGCCGCATCGGCGTCCGGTTCGAAAAGATCGTCGTCAACGAACAGGAAGCCGAGCATCCCGACGGCCTCTGACAACACGGTGATGCGTTCCTGCACCAGCGGCGCGCCGCCGGCCAGAAGCCGGAGCTGATCGGACGTCGGAGGCTCAGCAATCATCCCGACGTTCTGTAGGAACGGGAGGATTCGAATAGCGGCTTCATCGGGTGCCAACTCGCGAATCTTCACACCGTTAATGGCCTCGCACTTCTTCAAGTCGAAGCGCGCCGGATTGCGGCTCACGCGTTCCAGGCTGAACGCGTCGACCATCTCCTGGAGGCTGAACAGTTCGCGATCTTCGCCCATCGACCATCCGACGAGCGCCAAATAATTGAGCAGCGCCTCAGGCAGGAACCCGCGCTCGCGGTACAGCATCAGCGACGATTCGGGATCACGCTTCGACAGCTTCTTGTTTCCCTCGCCCATCACGAACGGCAGGTGACCGAACAGCGGCATCTGCCCGTCAGTGACGCCGATATCGCCGAGCGCCTCATACAAAGCGATCTGCCGAGGAGTCGACGAGAGCAGATCCTCGCCGCGCAACACATGAGTGATCCGCATGAGCGCGTCATCGACCGGATTCACCAACGTGTACAACGGATTGCCATCGGCACGCACCAGCACGTAGTCAGGAACGAACTCGGGCTCGAACGTGACCGGGCCGCGAATGAGGTCGTCGAACGTGATCGCACGATCAGGCATTCGCAGTCGCAGTGCGGGTTTGCGACCCAAAGCCACGAACGCGTCGACCTGCTCGGCTGTCAAAGAGCGGCAATGGTTGTCGTAACCAGGCTGGCGGCCACTGAGCTTGTTGCGTGCTTCCACCTCTTCGGTCGTGCAGTAACAGTTGTACGCGTGCGGCGACGCTGCCAGCTTCGCGGCGACGTCGGCATAGATCGCACCACGTTCCGACTGCTTGTACGGCGCGTAAGGCCCACCGACGTCAGGACCCTCATCCCATGTGAGGCCGAGCCAGTTCAGTGCATCGACAACCCCGAGGTACGAGGCTTCGGTCGAACGCTCAACATCCGTGTCCTCGACGCGAAACACGAAGCTACCGCCTTCGTGGCGCGCGTACGCCCAGTTGAACAAGGCCGTACGAATGTTGCCGACGTGAATGTCGCCGGTCGGTGATGGCGCAAAGCGCACGCGAACAGTCATCGCAGGTCCACCGACCGTGAGCCAACTGTTCCGACCACGGTGTTGCTCAACGTGCCGATCCCTTCGATGGTCACCGATACCTCGTCGCCAGGCACGATCGGACCGACACCGGCCGGCGTCCCGGTGAGAATGACGTCACCGGGCAGCAATGTCATCGCGTCGCTGACGAATGCGACGAGCTTCACCACGTCGTGCAGTAACAGCGACGTGCGCGCGTTCTGCTTCACGGCACCGTTGACGGTGGTCGTGATCGCGAGATCGCTTGGGTCGACGTCCGTGTCGATCCACGGACCGAGCGGACAGAAGGTGTCGAAGCCCTTCGCCCTGGCCCACTGACCGTCAGACTTCTGCAAGTCGCGCGCCGTCACGTCGTTCGCGCACGTGTAACCGAGGATCACCTCGGGCACCCGCTCGACCGGCACTTCGCGACACAGCCGGCCGATCACGACGGCAAGCTCGCCCTCGAAGTCGACGTGCGTCGACAGCTTCGGGTAGCTGATCGCAGCGCCAGGCCCAATGACGGACGTCGATGGCTTGAGGAACAGCACCGGCTCGGCCGGTGCCTCGCCGCCCATTTCTCGCGCGTGGTCGGCGTAGTTCTTGCCGATCGCCACGACCTTGCTCGGGAGCACAGGGGGTAGCAGCCGGACGCCCGCCAGCGGCAACCGCAACCCGCTGAACGTGACCTCGCCGAAGGGGTGGCCGTTGATGACGGCGACTTCCTCGGCACCGGGTGAGCCACCGATCGCACCGAACGCAAAGCCCGCGACGTCAGGGTCACCGTAGGAAAATCTCGCTATTCGCACGAGCCGAGGTTATCGGTTGCGCGAACCTGGTGTCGGAGTGCGACTCAGGACGAGTGTTGGCGCAACAGCCCGTAGGTGTAAGCGTCCTCCATGGCCTGCCATGACGCCGCGATGAGGTTCTCGTCGACCCCGATGGTGTCCCACTCGGTCTTGCCGTCGCTGGTCTCGATCAGCACCCTCGTGACCGCGCCGGTGCCGTGCGCGCCGTCGAGGATGCGCACCTTGTAGTCGACCAACTCGAGTTCGCCGAGCTGCGGATAAAGGCGCTCGAGGGCGAGCCGAAGTGCCCGGTCGAGTGCGTTGACCGGACCGTTCCCTTCGCCCGTCGAGACGATGCGCTCGCCCTTGACTTGGACCTTGACAGTTGCTTCAGAGACGACCTGGCCGTCGGCTCGCCGCTCGACGATCACTCGCCACGATTCAAGGGTGAAGTAGCTCAACGGCTCGCCGTCGATCTCGGCGCGCAGCAGCAGTTCGAACGACGCATCGGCCGCTTCGAACATGTATCCCTTGGCCTCTTGTGCCTTCACCCGATCAACGACTCGACCGACGACCTCCTTGTTGTCCGATAAGTCGAAGCCGAGCTCCTTGCTCTTCATCTCGACGCTCGCGCGACCGGCCATCTCGGATACGAGCATCCGCATGTCGTTGCCAACCAGCGCTGGATCGACATGCTGGTACAGGTCCGATGACACCTTGATTGCCGACGCGTGCAGGCCGCCCTTGTGCGCGAATGCAGACAGCCCGACGTAAGGCTGGTGAGTGCGCGGCGACTGGTTAGCGATTTCCGCGACGACGTGGCTCACTCGACCGAGGTCAACGACGCGATCGTCGGGAAGCACTCGTCGTCCGAGCTTCAGTTCGAGATTTGCCACGACCGTCACGAGATTCGCGTTACCGCAACGCTCGCCGTATCCGTTGATGACACCCTGCACGTGCGTGACGCCGGCCTCGACCGCAGCGAGCGTGTTCGCGACTGCGCAGCCGGTGTCATCGTGGGTGTGGATGCCAAGCCGCGCGCCACTGCTTTGCAACACGGTCTGGACGACGTCGGCGAGCTGCGTGGGCAGCATTCCGCCGTTCGTGTCGCACAGCACAATCACGTCAGCTCCGGCTTCGGCCGCGACGCGTACCGCTTCAACGGCGTAGGCCGGATTCGCCTTGTAGCCGTCGAAGAAGTGCTCTGCGTCGACGAACACCCGGCGTCCTTCACTGCGCAGGTACTCGACCGTGTCGCGGATCATCGCGAGGTTCTCGTCGAGCGTTGTCTTCAACGCCTCAAGCACGTGCCGGTCATGACTCTTGGCAACCAGACACACGACTGGCGCCTCGGAATCGCGAAGCGCTGCCACCTGCGGGTCGTCGGCTGCCTTCACGTTCGGCTTGCGAGTCGCACCGAATGCGCTGAGCGTCGCGTTCTTGAGCTTCAACTCGGTGCGGGCGCGGCGAAAGAACTCGGTGTCCTTCGGTAACGCGCCCGGCCAACCGCCCTCAATGAAACCAACGCCGAGATCGTCGAGGTTCTGCGCAATCGCCAGTTTGTCGGCGACCGTGAGGGCCATGCCCTCACCCTGTGCGCCGTCGCGCAGAGTTGTGTCGTAGACGTGAAAGGCATCGGGTTGCGGAGCCATCGGGTTACCTCTACTTAGTCGGAAGTCCTACGGATCGGTCCTGAGAAAGCACAGTGTCGCTCAAACAAAAAGACCCCCCGCGCATGCGGGAGGTCTGGCGCGCTGGTCTGTATCGACCGGCGCGCCTACTCAATAATCGCCTCGGAGTAGGTCACGTGCTCAGTGTGCCACACGATGCGCGGCCTGGTCACGTAGCGACTTCCGGCAGCCGCGAACCTGTCGGTGCATCGACACCTTCTGTGAGCGCCGACGGGCCGACAGGTTCGCGCAAGGTACGCGTCAGCCGGCGGGTGTGGGGCTCGGGCTCGGGGTTGCTGACCCGATCGGCGTCGGGCTGTCGCTCCCGCACACGCTGCCGGGGGGCACTTGGCAATCGGCGGGCGCGACGATCCGCGGGTCGCTGGGGCTTAGCAGCGTCAACGAGTCGGCGACCTTGACCAGCGACTGAACACCATCGGCGCTGGGACCGGAGAAGGTGATCGCTGCTCCACCGGTGGTCCAGCCGATGCTGGCGTAGGTGTCGTCCTTGTTGAAGACGACTCCCTCGATGCCGTTCACCACGATCGGTGTCGAAGCGACAGGACGCGCGCTCGCGAAATCGCCATCCATCGAATCGCCGCCGACTTTGGTGACCGTCACCTGGTACTCATTAGTGCCATCGCCAGGGGTGCCCGATGCCGGGTCGTATTCGACGTACCACGTGACGCTGTCGGCACATTGATTACGCGAGATCGTTCCCCAGGCGCCGTGGAGCACGTAGCCAGCGGGCGTCGCGGGCAGCATGTACGTCAGCCCAGCAACTTCGGACTGCGTGGCGATGACGTAGTAGTTCTCCGGCACGCAGCTCGTTTGTGGCAGCACCAGGCCTGGCGACGGCGTTGCCGTGATGGTTGGCGTGCCAACAGGAGATGGGCTCGGGGTCACGGTGACAGTCGGCGTCGGGGACGCAACCGGCGAAGGGACAGGCGTTGGCGTCGAGGACTCCGCGCCCCCGGCGCCTGGCTGTATTGAGCGAGACGCGTCCGAGTGCGCACCCACCACGACGGCCGACACAGCCGCAATCGCCGCAACCGCGGCCGCAGCCGACACGATCGTGACGACCGGACGGTTGCGCTTTTCGCTGGCCGCGACCGACACCTCATTCAGGCGACCGCCACTGATCGGCGTCCGATCGGCAATGGTGTGAAGAGCAGCTCGCAACCGGGCAAGCGCTTCGTCATCGTTGGGGGTCCTGGGGGTCATTGCATCTTCTCCTTGAGCTTGGCAAGCGCGCGGGCGGTCGACGACTTGACGGTGCCGGGCTTGCAGCCGAGCAACCGCGCCGTCTCGGTTTCGGAAAGGTCGAGGTAGAACCGCAGCACCAACACCGCACGTTGGCGCGGCGGCAGTTGCCTGACGAGTTGCCACGTCTCGTCGACCTCCGCGGGGTCGACAACCGACTCGGTCACGCTGGCGAGATGCCGGCGTTCGCGGGCCGTGCGGCGATGGATGTTCGTGCTCAGGTTCACGACAGATCGCCGCAGGTACGCGGGCGGATCGCTCACCTGCGACTTGCTGCGCGCGAACCCGATGAAGGCGTCGTGCACGACGTCCTCGGCCGCGGTCGCCGAACCGGTCAGCAAGTGCGCTAGACGCACCAACCCGGGACGACACCGGCGGTACAGGTCCTCGAGGCTGTCGCCGTCCGCCCTGGTCATGAGCGGGTCGGCGAGCCGGGGGTCACTCGCGTCCTGCGTCAGGCTGTACATGCCATCAAGACACCCCACCCCGCCGTTCGGTTCCATCCGGGTCCCGAGTCTGCGGGTGCCAGTCCCTGCACGCGTTCTTGAGCGTGCACGCGCTGGCACCTGCCAGGGTTAGCAGACCCGGTGCATCCAGCCGTGCGGGTCGGGGGCGGTGCCGTACTGGATGGCGAGCAGTGAGTCGCGGAGATCCTGGGTCACCTTGCCTGGGTGGCCGTCGCCCATCGTGAGCTCTCCCCCACGCCAGGCGAGTCGGCCAAGCGGCGTCACGACCGCCGCGGTGCCGCACGCGAAAACCTCGGTGATGCGGCCCGACGTCACGCCGGATCGCCACTCGTCGATGTCGATCGGACGTTGCTGCGTTGCGTGCCCGTGCTCCGCTGCGATCGTCAGGATCGCATCGCGGGTGACGCCCTCGAGGATCGTGCCGGAGACCGGCGGCGTCACCAGGGTTCCGTCGTCGAACACGAAGTAGACATTCATGCCGCCGAGCTCTTCGACCCACTTCTTCTCGACTGCGTCGAGGAAAACGACTTGGTCGCACCCGTTCGCGCTGGCCTCTTGCTGTGCGACGAGGCTGGCCGCGTAGTTACCCGCGCACTTCGCCGCGCCGGTGCCGCCAGGGGCTGCCCGCGTGTACTCCTCCGACAACCAGATCGACACCGGATGCAGCCCACCCGCGAAATACGCGCCAGCGGGCGACGCGATGATCAGGAACGTCACATGATTGGCAGGCCGGACGCCGAGAAAAGCCTCCGTCGCCATCATGAACGGCCTGACGTACAGGCTCTTTTCCTCCTCGGGCGACACCCATGAGCGATCCGCCTCGATCAGCAGGTCGGCTGCCGTCACGAAGTCGTCGACCGGCAGCTCAGGCAACGCAAGCCTTGCCGCAGACCGCTGGAACCGTCGTCCGTTCGCGTCCGGCCGGAACGTCTTGATCGAACCGTCCGGCTGCACATAGGCCTTGAAGCCCTCGAAGATCGACTGCCCATAGTGGAAAACGGCGGTCGCCGGGTCGAGCGCCAGCGGACCGTAAGGCCGCAGGCTCGCGTTGTGCCAGCCTTCGTCAGGGGTCCACGTGATCGTGACCATGTGGTCAGTGAAGACGCGGCCGAAGCCGGGATTCGCAAGTAGCTCGTCGCGTTGAGCGGCCGGCACCGGTTCGGTCGGGTCGGTGCGGGTGAATTCGATGGTCATTGGTCAATCCTCACGGCTGATGTGGTTGCGACGCTAGCCCACCGCGTTGAGTGGGGGCTGGATGACCCGCTCGCCTCACTGCTTCGTGATCATGGAGGAATGGGGGTGTTCAGTCGATCTGACTGGCCCATTTCTCCATGATCACCGCGCGAGGTGGGTCGCTAAGACTGCGGTCGGACGCCGGTCAGCTGGCGTTTCCCGGTTCGTCGACGCGTGTGCCCTCGGCTGTCGGGCTTGGTGCCCGGTGCCGGGTCAGCCGGCGACGCGGGCGGCCAGTGCGTCGCCGACCTCGTGGGTCGCGCGGCGGACCGGCTTCGGTACTCGGCCGGAGGCTGAGTCAGACGTAGCGACTCGGTTGGCGAGCTCTGCGAGGTCTGCAGCGACGGCGGCTTCGACGGTGGCGGCTGCTTCGGGGAGACCCAGGTGGTCGAGCAGCATCGCGACAGACAGCACGGTCGCGGTCGGGTCGGCGATCGCCTTGCCTGCAATGTCGGGAGCACTGCCGTGGACCGGCTCGAACATGCTGGGCGTCGTACGGGCCGGATTGATATTGCCGCTCGCGGCGAGCCCAATGCCACCGGCGATCGCCGCGCCGAGGTCCGTGAGGATGTCGCCGAACAGGTTGTCGGTCACGATGACGTCGAAGCGCTGCGGATCGGTGACGAAGTAGATGGTTGCGGCGTCGACGTGGCAGTAGTCGACATTGACGCTCGGGTACTCGGCGCCGACGGCCTTGACCGTACGCGTCCACAAATCACCGGAGTGCACGAGCACGTTGTTCTTGTGCACCAACGTGAGCTTGCGGCGTGGGCGGGCGGCTGCGCGGGCAAAGGCGTCGCGCACGACACGCTCGACGCCATACGCAGTGTTGACGCTCTCTTCGGTAGCGACCTCGTGCGGCGTGCCCTTGCGCAGAAAGCCACCGGCTCCCGCGTACGCACCTTCGGTGCCTTCGCGGATCACCACGAAGTCGATGTCGGCCGGCCCGACACCGGCGAGCGGGCTTGCCACACCGGGGAAGAGCTTCACCGGGCGCAGGTTCACGAAGTGGTCAAGCTCGAAGCGCAGGCGTAGAAGTAGGCCGCGCTCGAGCACCCCGCTGGGCACTCCAGGATCCCCGACCGCACCGAGCAGGATCGCGTCGTGACCGCGTAGTTCGTCGAGCACCGAGTCGGGAAGCGTTTCACCGGTCGCGTGCCAGCGGCGTGCACCGAGGTCGTACTCGGTGCGCTCGATCTTGACGTCGTAGGCGGGCGTGACCGCATCGAGGACCTTCAGACCCTCGTCGACCACCTCCGGGCCGATGCCGTCACCAGCAATGACGGCGAGACGCACGCTGCGAGTCATGTTGCAAGGTTACCGGCCGTCTCAGAAAGAGGTCAGCAGATCTCAGGATGCGAGACACGCGTCGCCGTATCTGGTCCATCGCGTCACCGGGGGTCGTCCGTCCAGGGCCGCTGCAGCCGTCGCCGAGATGGTCGCGGCATCTGCAAGGGTGTCTCCGACGCCAGAACAGATCTCCGCGGGCTGAAGAACCCCCTCGCGAGCTCACGTGCCGGTTGGCAGAGCCGCCGCCGTCAGTGGTGGCGCTCGAGCATCGCCCCGTTGGTTCCGACGAGGTCAACACGGTGAATGTCGAGGCGGCGGGGATAAACCAATACACCGATGCGTGCGCCGAACTCACTGATATCGCCGTGCAGTTGCACGTCTTCGCGGGTGCCGTCGGACAAGGTGACAACTAGCGCACGTACCTCGGCGCTCACGCGCGCAATGAATGTTCTCGGCCCGAAGTCGGAAGCGGCGACATAGGTGGCAATGTACCGACCAGCCGGTACTGGCGGACCGGCACAACCCCCGCCCCAAGGACGCGACCCATCGGGAAGCTCAATCGTGACCGCGGTTTCTAGGTCGCCGGTGTCCCGATCGACAGCGGCGTCGAGATGCCAGACATCCCCGTCAACTGAGTACCCGCTGGCGATTACCGACATGGATGCAGTGTGTCAGGCCAAGCACGTCCTGCCGCGAGGTTCAGTGGGCGGCTCCGTCAAACGCCCACGCGACCATTAGCGGAAACTCCTCTTGCCAGAATGCGCCGCCGTGAGTCCCAACGCGCTCCGTCATGACGACGTCTACGTCTGCGTCGCGCAGCGCAATCGCCCACCTGGTCGCGTTCTCGCGGAAGAACGGCTCCTGCGTGCCGGCCACGAAATACGCGCGCCCGATCGAGCTCGGCATCGGCTCTAGCGGACGAAAGCCTGCACCCGGCGAAGCGCAGAAAACTGCGCCATAGACGTCAGGATGCCGAACGCCCATCGCGAGCGCGAGCTCCGCACTCGCCGACACACCAAACACAGCGGCGCGGTCGGCAGGCAATGCAACACCGAATCGTGACCGCACCCATTGGCGCACTTCCTCAACGAAGAACTTCTCGTGGGCCGCGAACCGTTGCGCGTCGAAGACCGGCGAGTACTCATGCAAGCGCAGCATCTCGTCGTCCACCCGGTGTGTACCGACGACCATGGTCGACGGGACGGCTGACGTCTCGAGCAACCTGCCCCACGGCGCGATCAACTGACCGTCACCGGCGAACACGATCGCCTCGGGCGGATCTGCGGGTACGTACACCGTGACGTCTCGACCGCCGTCGTAGTCCAGCGTCTCGGTGACGAGCTCACCTGCGGCCTGCACCGCCGTCGTCCGCTCAGACTTCGACGAGGTCGACCGCGCGGCCCGAGTCTGCGCCGATCTCAGTAACGATCGTCTCGAGAACTGCGACCGGCAGTGCCGAGTCGACGGTCAGCGCCACGAGTGCGTGACCACCGCGGGTGTCTCGAGCGACCTGCATGCCGGCAATGTTGATGCCGTGCTCGCCGAGGATGCGACCGACGACGCCGACGACACCGGGCCGGTCGTCGTAGCGGAAAAAGGCGAGGTGCTCCGACAACGTGAGGTCAACGTCGAAGTCGTCGACCTTGACGAGCTTCTCGACGAACTTCGGCCGCGCGAGGGTGCCGCCGATCGAGAGCTGGTGACCGTTGGGCAGCGTGCCCCGAACCGTGATCAGGTTGCGGAAGTCGGGGCTGTCATCGCTAGTCGTGAGGCTGACTTCAACGCCACGATCCTGCGCGAACAGTGGCGCGTTGACGTAGGTGACGGACTTCTCGACGACGTCGGTGAACACGCCCTTCAGCACCGCAAGCTCGAGGACCTTGACGTCGTACGCGGCGATCTCGCCGCGGACCTCGACCTCGATGCGGGTCGCGATGCCACCAGCCAGTGCGGTGAAAACGCGGCCCAGCTTCTCGGCCAACGGCAACCCGGGCCGAACGTCCTCGGCGATCGCCCCACCCTGCACGTTGACCGCGTCGGGAACGAACTCGCCGGACAACGCGAGCTTGACCGATCGCGCGACTGCCGTGCCTGCCTTCTCCTGGGCCTCGTCGGTGCTCGCGCCAAGGTGCGGAGTGACGACGACGTTGTCGAACTCGAACAAGGGGCTGGACGTCGTCGGCTCGGTCGCGAAGACGTCGAGACCAACGCCCCCGATGCGACCCTCCTTGAGGGCGATCGCGAGAGCGTCCTCGTTGATGAGGCCACCGCGAGCGGCGTTCACGATGATGACGCCGGGCTTGACCATGGCGAGTTCACGCTCGCTGATGAGGTCGAGGGTTTCGGGAGTCTTCGGCAGGTGGATCGTGATGATGTCGGCCTCTCGCAGCAACTCCTCGAGAGTGACGAGCCGCACCCCGTACTGCGCGGCGCGGGCCGGCTGTACGTAGGGGTCGTAGGCGATCAGGTGGGTGCCGAACGCTGCGAGCCGCTGCGCGACGAGTTGCCCAATTTTGCCGAGCCCGACCACACCGACGGTCTTGTCGAGGATTTCGACGCCGGTGAACTTCGAGCGCTTCCACTGACCCGACTTCAGCGACGCGTTCGCGACCGGCGTGCGGCGAGCGACCGCGAACAGCAGCGCGATCGCCTGCTCGGCGGCGCTGACGATGTTCGACTGCGGCGCATTGACCACCATGACGCCGGCGTTGGTCGCAGCCTTCACGTCGACGTTGTCCAGGCCGACGCCCGCCCGCGCGACGACCTTCAGATTCGGCGCGGCCGCGATGGCCTCGGCGTCGATCTTGGTCGCGCTGCGGATGATCACGGCGTCGGCGGTCGCCAGCGCGGGGAGCAGGGCGGCGCGATCGGCGCCGTCGACTTCACGGATCTCGAAGTCGCCGCTCAGTAGGTCGATACCGGCGGGCGAAAGCTCTTCGGCGATCAGAACAATGGGCTTGCTCATGGTGGGGCAATCCTCCGACGTCACGGTTCGGTCGTCGGCGTTGGGCCACCACGCTGTAGCACGCGCCTAATGGCGGGATTCTAGCGCGAACGTTTCCGGCAGGTTTCACCCGGCGGTCGCGCCACTCTGGCGCCTAGCGGCGATCTTGGCGCACCATGAGGACGTGGGATCCAACCGCGTGCGCACGCTCATGGTCTTCGAGACGCTGATGTTCTTCAACGGCCTCTTGTGCGCAGGGGTCGGCTGGATCCTCCTGATCTTCATGTCGAAGCCGGCCGGGCTGATCGGCGCCCTCATCTTCTGGGCGGCCGCAACCGTGCTCTGGGAGGGCAAGCGCTACGTCGACCGGCTGCTGCCGTTCGACGGCTCCCACCGCGGTCGCAGTCGAGTGCGCCGCAGCTGATCACGGTCCGCAGCCGTCCAACCGCTCGCCGTCCCGCACCACTCGCCGTCCCGCACCACTCGCCGTCCCGCACCACTCGCCGTCCCGCACCACTCGCCGTCCCGCACCACTCGCCGTCCCGCACCACTCGCCGTCCGGCCGAGCCTGAGGCAGCCGAGATGTAGCCGAAGCAGGTCTGTACACCTGCCTCAGGCCCTATACGGCTGCTTAACGTGATCAACTTCCGGCACCCCGGGCACACGGAGGGCCCGGGCGGCAACCGGCTACTCGGCGTCGGTGATCCAGCTCATCATCGGGCGCAGGGCGCGGCCGGTGACCTCGATCGGGTGCTCGGTGTTCTCCTTGTAGTACTGCTTGTAGTTCGGCAGCCCGGCGTCGTACTCGGCCATCCACTCGCGGGCGAACTCGCCGTTCTGGATCTCGCCGAGAATGTTCTTCATCTCGGCCTTGGTCGCGTCGGTGACGATGCGCGGACCGCGGGTGTAGCCGCCGTACTCAGCGGTCTCCGAGACCGACCAGTACATCTTCGAGATGCCGCCCTCATACATCAGGTCGACGATCAACTTCACCTCGTGCAGGCACTCGAAGTAGGCAACCTCGGGCTGGTAGCCGGCGGCGACGAGGGTGTCGAAGCCCGCCTTGATGAGCTCGGAAAGTCCGCCACACAACACGACCTGCTCACCGAACAAGTCCGTCTCGGTCTCTTCCTTGAACGTGGTCTTCAATGCGCCGGCGCGGGTGCCACCGATGCCCTTCGCGTACGACTTCACGAGGTCCCACGCCTTGCCCGTCGCGTCCTGCTCGACGGCGAGCAGCACCGGCACTCCACGGCCCTCTTCGAACTGCCGCCGCACCAAGTGCCCAGGCCCCTTCGGCGCCACCATGCAAACGTCGATACCGGACGGCGGGGTGATGAGGCCGTAACGGATGTTCAGGCCGTGCCCGAAGAACATCGCATCGCCGTCGACGAGGTTCGGCTCGATCGCGTCCTTGTAGAGGTGACGCTGCACCGGGTCAGGTGCGAGCACCATGATCAGGTCGGCCTCCTCGCAAGCAGCCGCGGGAGTGAGCACGCGCAAGCCTTCCGACTCTGCCTTTTCCCGGCTCTTCGAGCCCTCGAGCAGGCCGACGCGCACGTCGACACCGGAGTCGCGAAGCGACAGTGCGTGCGCATGCCCCTGGCTGCCGTATCCGAGCACAGCGACGTGGCGGTTCTGGATGATCGACAGGTCGGTGTCGTCGTCGTAGAAGATCTCAACAGGCACGGGACGTGCGCTCCTTAGTTGGGTTTGTTAGGGCGTATTAAGCGATGCGGTCGACAGGGCGCAGCGTCCGGTCGGTGATCGACCGCGTACCGCGGCCCATCGCGACCATGCCCGATTGCGCGAGCTCCTTCACGCCGAACGGTTCTAGCACTCGCAGCAGCGCCTCGATCTTGTCTGCGCCGCCGGTCGCCTCGATCGTCACGGCGTCGACCGCGACATCGATGACCTTCGCGCGGAACAGTTGCACGATCTCCAGCACCTGCGACCGGATCTGCGGGTCGGCCTTCACCTTCACGAGCAGCAACTCGCGCGACACCGAAGAGGCCGGCTCGAGCTCGACAATCTTGAGCACGTTGATGAGCTTGTTGAGCTGCTTGGTGACCTGCTCGAGCGGGTTGTCCTCGACGTTAACCACGATCGTCATGCGCGAGACGTCCGCGTACTCAGTCGGCCCGACCGCGAGCGAGTCGATGTTGAATCCACGTCGCGCGAACAGGCTGGCGATCCGGGCAAGGACGCCGGGTTTGTTCTCGACGAGCACCGAGAGCGTGTGTTTGGACATTAGAGCTCCTCGCCGTCCCAGGCGGGCGCGAGGTCGCGGGCCACCTTGATGTCGTCGTTGCTGGTACCGGCGGCCACCATCGGCCACACCATGGCGTCCTTGTGCACGCCGAAGTCGATGACGACAGGAGCATCGTTGATGCCCATCGCCTTCTCGATCGTCGCGTCGACATCGTCCGCACTGTCGCAGCGCAGACCGATGCAGCCCATTGCGTCGGCCAGCTTCACGAAGTCCGGGATCCGACGTGAGTGCAGGTCGGTATTGGAGTAGCGCGAGTTGTAGAAGAGCGTCTGCCATTGCCGCACCATGCCGAGCGCGCCGTTGTTGATCAGCGCAACCTTGATCGGCGCGCCTTCGAGTGCGCAGGTCACCAACTCCTGGTTGGTCATCTGGAAGCACCCGTCGCCGTCGATCGCCCACACCGTCGAGTCGGGCCGACCGAACTTCGCGCCCATTGCCGCCGGCACCGCAAAGCCCATCGTGCCTGCGCCACCCGAGTTGATCCACGTGTGCGGTTTTTCGTGTGGCAGGTAGTGCGCAGCCCACATCTGGTGCTGACCGACGCCCGCGACGTAGACCGCGTCAGGACCGACGATGTTGCCAAGCCGCTCGATCACGTATTGCGGCGACAGCGTTCCATCGGACGGCGTGTCGTAGCCGAGCGGATAGACCGTGCGCCACTGGTCGAGCTGGCGCCACCAGGCCGTGAGGTCGGCCTGATTGCCCGCTTCGAGTTCGGACTTCACCGCGACGATGAGATCGGCGATCACCTCGCGTGCGTCACCAACGATCGGGACGTCGGCGGTGCGGTTCTTCGAGATCTCGGCCGGGTCGATGTCGGCGTGAATGATCGTTGCGTCGGGGGCGAAACTCGACAGCTTGCCTGTGACGCGGTCGTCGAACCGGGCACCCAGGGCGATCAGCAGGTCGGCCTTCTGCAACGCGCCGACCGCACCGACCGTGCCGTGCATGCCCGGCATCCCCATGTGCTGCGGGTGGTTGTCGGGGAATGCGCCGCGCGCCATCAGCGTGGTGACGACCGGTATCCCGGTCAACTCTGCGAGCTGCTTCAACTCACTGGTCGCGCGGGCGATCTGCACGCCGCCGCCGACATACAGCACCGGCCTCTTGGACGACACGATCAGCTTCGCAGCTTCACGGATCTGCTTGCTGTGCGGCTTGGCGGCCGGGCGGTAGCCCGGGAGATCGACCTTGTCGGGGTAGTCGAAGGTCGTCATCGCCTGAAGCGCGTCTTTCGCAACGTCGACGAGCACCGGCCCAGGCCGGCCCGTCGACGCGATGTAGAACGCCTCTGCCACAGTCCGTGCAATCTCGTCGGGGTTGGTGACGAGGAAGTTGTGCTTCGTGATCGGCATCGTGATGCCGCGGATGTCGGCCTCTTGGAACGCGTCAGACCCAATGGCGGACGACGGAACCTGGCCGGTGATCGCGACGATGGGCGTGGAGTCCATGTACGCGTTCGAGATCGGGGTGACGAGGTTCGTCGCGCCCGGCCCCGACGTGGCCATGCACACGCCGACCTTGCCGGTCGCCATCGCGTAGCCCTCGGCCGCGTGTCCGGCACCCTGCTCGTGGCGGACAAGGACGTGCCGCAGCTTCACGGAGTCGAAGAGCGGGTCGTACAGCGGCAGGATCGCACCGCCGGGGATCCCGAACGCGATTTCGGCGCCGGCACGTTCCAGCGCGAGCACCAGCGACTTCGCGCCAGTTATCTGCTCACTCATCTCAGCTCTCCATCTCACTGCGGCGATTCACACTCGGCCAACACGGTTCACACTCGGGCAACAAAAAGCCCCTCGTGCCGTGAAGCACAGAGGGGCGGCGCGCTAGCGGACCTGGAGGTCAGCCTGCGCGCTCACTTACTACAAGAAGGGTCTGCACGCGTTCAAGATTGTCTTACGCGTCCGGATATGTCAAACACCCACAGGTCGCTAATGGACCCGGAAACCCATAAATACAAGGACTTCCTACTACCTCCCACCGTCACACCACCAACTTGGAAGGCCCGGGACGCTATAGAGCGCGTCCTCGAGCTTCCAACTCCGGGCGGACGGCGTGGGGTTGGGGTGCTAACTGCAGACGGCGCCGTAAGCCGCGGAGCCGACGAGCTTGCGGTACTTCGACAGCACACCCGTCGTGTACTTCGGCGCCATCGGCTCCCAGCCGATCCGCCTCTTCGCCAGCTCCTCGTCGTCCACCACGAGATCGAGCGTGCGGGTGGCGACGTCGAGCTTGATCACGTCGCCGTCGCGCACGAACGCGATCGGGCCGCCGTCGACCGCCTCGGGAGCGACGTGCGCGATGCAGAGGCCGGTCGTTCCGCCGGAGAACCGGCCGTCGGTCAGCAGCAAGACGTCCTTGCCGAGACCGGCGCCCTTGATCGCGCCCGTCACAGCGAGCATCTCCCGCATGCCCGGCCCGCCCTTGGGTCCCTCGTTGCGAATGACCACGACGTCGCCGGCCTGCAACGACCCGTTCTCGACGGCGTCCATCGCGGCTCGCTCGCCGTCGAACACCCGCGCGGTGCCCTCGAACACGGCACGGTCGAGACCGGCGGTCTTCACGACCGCGCCGTCAGGAGCCAGCGATCCGCGCAGGATCGTCAGCCCGCCGGTGCGGTGGATCGGGTCGTTCATCGCGTGAATGACCTTGCCGTCGGGGTCGACGGGTCGCACTTCGGCGAGATTCTCGGCCACCGTGCGGCCGGTGACCGTAAGAGCGGAGCCGTCGATCAGCCCTGCATCAAGCAGCGCCTTCATCACGACCGGAACACCGCCCACGTGGTCGACGTCGCTCATGACATAGCGCCCGAACGGCTTGACGTCGGCCAGGTGCGGAACCCGGTCGCCGATGCGGTTGAAGTCGTCGAGGTCAAGGCCAACCCCAGCCTCGCGGGCGATCGCGAGCAGGTGCAGAACGGCATTCGTCGAGCCGCCGAGGGCCATGACGACGGCGATCGCGTTGTCGAACGCCGTCTTCGTCAGGATCTGCCGGGCGGTGATTCCCAGCCGCAGCAAGCCGACGACGGCCTCGCCCGATGCGCGCGCGAATCCGTCGCGCCGCCGGTCGGGAGCAGGAGGTGCGGCGGATCCGGGCAGTGACATGCCGAGCGCCTCTGCCGCACAGGCCATGGTGTTGGCGGTGTACATGCCGGCGCAGGCACCTTCGACCTGGCAGAACACCCTCTCAATCGCGTCGACCTCTTCGCGGGTGACCAAGCCGCGCACGCAACCACCGACAGCCTCGAACGCATCGATGATGGTGATGTTGTCGCGGTCGCCGATCTTGCCGGCCAGCGTGGTGCCCGCGTACAGGAACACCGAAGCGAGGTCGAGCCGCGCCGCCGCCATCAACATGCCGGGCAACGACTTGTCACAGCCGGCGAGTAGCACCGATCCGTCGAGCCGCTCGGCCATCATGACGGTTTCGACCGAGTCGGCAATCACCTCGCGCGACACCAGCGAGAAGTGCATGCCCTCATGGCCCATCGAGATCCCGTCGGACACCGAGATCGTGCCGAACTCGAGCGGGTATCCCCCGGCGGCGTGCACACCCTCTTTCGCCGACTTCGCCAGTCGGTCGAGCGACAGGTTGCACGGGGTGATCTCGTTCCACGAACTGGCGACCCCGATCTGCGGCTTGACCCAGTCGTCGTCGCCCATCCCTACGGCGCGCAGCATCCCTCGCGAAGCGGTGGCCTCGATGCCATCGGTCACCACGCGGCTGCGTGGCTTGATGTCCGGATCGTGTGTCGTCGTCATGACGCGAAACCTTACGTCACTACCCGCACTACGCCACGCGGAGTTTCACCCGCACTACGCCACGCGGAGTTTCACCCGCCGAGCGCTGGTGGTACCGACAGTGCAGTGAGCGGGTGGCCAGACGAGTCGAGCAGTTGCACCTTGGCGACGATGCCTAGCGCACCAGCGCCATCGTCATTCGGATCCGCGGGCGGGCTCGGGACCCGGAAGCTGGCGAACCCCGTCGAACTGAACGCGACCGGCTTCGAGGTGGCACCGTCGCCAACCAACTCCGCGCTTGCCGCGCCGTTCGATGCGATCACGCCCAGCCGCGTCCCGTCGAGCGCGCGGTAGGCGAACGCAATCGGGACGTCGGGCGCGCCGGAGTCGACGAGGTATTCGGCGTGATCTCCCGGCGCGCCACCACTCCATTCGACGAGCAGCAAGTCGTACGCCTTCGTCTTCACCCGGAGCACCACGACCTTGGTCTTCGCGGCGTCGGTACCGGCCCACAGCACCACCGGGCGGGCGGCAACGATCGGGTTCGAGCCTTCCCAGACGGCTGCGTCCTGAAGCGCCTCCGTCAGCAATGTCCCGTCAGGGTGGCCGTTCTCGACCGGCGGCGTGGGCAACGGCGCCGACGGCGGTCCATCACTCGTGACCGCGCCGACGAACTGTGGCCGTAGCTGGATGTCGGGTGCATCCTTGATCGTGTAGGTCGATGACCCGATGCTCACGTCGATAACGAAGCTGGCCGCCGTCGCACCCGCCGACATCTCTTTCACCGCGATCCCGTTCTGATACGGCAACGCAGTGAACCCGGTGCCAACGCTCGGGTCGTCGAAGTCGAAGTCGGCGATCTGGATTCCGGTCGTGTCGGGCGGCGCGATCACGACGTACTGCTCGTGCCCGTTGGTGTCGATCAGGCCGTCCGCGAGGATGCTGTCGGGCAGCAGGCTGCCGCCGTAACTCGTGGCACCCTCGACCAGGTTGTCGGAGCCGACGGGACCGTAAAACCATGACTGGATGACGCCGTTGCGCGAGTTCGACGTCACGTACGCGATCCGCAGCGTCGATGTGTCGGTAGCGAGTAACACCTGAATCTGCCCGGTGGCGTCCGCGTGCACCGTGGCGAAGTACGACTTCAGGTGCGAGATCAAGACGCTGTCCTTGGCGGCGGTTCCTCGCGTCGACCACGGCACGACGAGAACCGGCGCCCCCGGAGCTGCGGCCGGGGCGAACGGCCCCTGCGGGGAAAGACTGCCAGTAAAGGTCGGCGATGGTCCGGTCCGCACCAGCGCCGGCGAACTACCTCGCGAGGCGGACGCGGCCGCAGCGACCGACGTCTTCTTCGTCGGCTGCGATGCCTGAACGGCAACCACGAATCCGGTGGCAAGAACGACCAGCACAACAGCGCCCGCGACAAGTGCTCGCCGCCCCAGCCGCTGTGCCCGATGCACGACCGCGGGATAAGGATCAATAACACGCGGGGGCGTCGATGCGTGCTCACGCAATGTGTCGGCAAGTGCGTCCGTGAAAAAGCGGCCTTGCAGTTTGCCGACCGTCGCAGCGACCGTCGGATCGGCCGCGAGGGTCGCCCGTAACTGTGCGAGCGCGCCGGAGGCGATCAGGTCAACCCGTCTCGGCGAACCAAACGATTCGGGGACGCCGACGCCGACCAATCTCCGAGACGCAACTGACGGATCCGCGAGCACAACCGGCACTCGCTGGCGTGGGGTCAGGCCTTGCCACGCCTTCCAGAATGCGTCGTGCAGCACGTCCAGGTCGACCGCCTCGTCAACTCCGGCGCCGACGTCGGCGAAATTCTCGGGTGCGCGTTCGTCGCCGGCAACGGGACGCCGAAACGCATCGTGATTCACGGTCGCTGCGCCAGCCGTTGCCAGAACGTAGTCGTCCTCCACCTCATCGGCCGCAACAGGCCCGCGCAGGTGGAATTGCCGACGATGCGGCAGTGCTGACACCAGTGCTTCGACGGCGAGGGGCTCCGGAGCGCCGGTCACCTCGGCGTCTCGCCACTGCCGCCGGACGCGAGCAAGCGCATCGGCACACAACGCAGCCGGATCCCCCGACGCGCCCGCAGTCAGCAAGAACGCGAGCCGCGCGAGTGGGTCGGCGAAGCCGACCACGAACTCCCGGAACTCGTTCTCGACGCGCGCCATCACTACAGCGTCTCTCTACAAGGCCGGGATCGGAATGGTTTTGACAACGTTGCCAGCTGGGCCGAGCAGGTTCACGGCCAGGCCAGACGACGTCAACCAAGTGTCATCGGTGAGCCGGAAGCTGGTGAAGCCGGTGCTGTCCAATGGCACCGCGGGCTGCTGCTTGCCCGCAAAGACGAGAGCGGCACTCGAGTCACCGGGCGCGCCCAGAACCGCAACCCGAGGACTTCCAGAGCCCGCGTAGCTGAACGCCAGCGGCGCATCCGGCGTGCTCGGATCGGCGATGGCTTCGGTCTCCTGGCGGGGCACACCGGCTCGGTCTTCCCAGCTGACCAACAACACGTCAGACAGCTCCATCTTCATCCGGACGACCACGATGCGGTTTGCGGCTTGATCTGTGCCGCCCCACAGGACTTTCATCTGCACGTAGTTGGCCGGGCCGTCTTGCCTAGCCATCAGCCCGGCGTCGTTCGCCGCCTGCGCGAGCACCTGCGGATCTGGGCTGCCCCGCTCGGCGGCGAACGACGGCACCCCCTGCGGTTCAAAGGGTGCGCTCGCACCTTCGAACGTGGGGCTGAGTGCGAGGGTTTGCATCCCTTGACTCACCACATCGGACTGTCCAACCCGCGCGACCACACTGAGCGACCCGATCGAACCGGTGGGTACCGCCTTGACTGCGACGCCGTCCGAATCACGCAAGGCCGATGACGCGGATGTCGTGGTTGCGGTGTCGGCGGTGGTCACTGACATCGTGCGCGTCCCAGGCGGCGCGAGCACGACAAGCTGGGTGTGACCCTCCGCGTCGGCGAGCCCGGTCGCGAGGATCTCGGTATGGGCGTCCAGGCCGCCGCCGTACTGCACGACGCCTTCGACAAGATCGTTCGAGCCGACTGGACCGTAGAACCACGACTCAAGCACGCCGGTCGGCGACTTAGCCGTCACGTAGGCGATTCGGTAGCTCGAGGTGTCGGTGACCAGCAGCACCTGCACCTGACCCGTGGTTTCCGGATGCGCATGCAGGAAGGCCGCTTTCAGTTTCGTGATCAGCGTGACGTTTTTTGCGGCTGTACCCCGTGTCGGCCATGCAACGACAGGCCCTCTGTCACTGACCGAGTCGGCAAGCGTCGAGGCAGAGACCGGCGGAACGCTGTGCTTCTTCGGCGCCGACGCATATACCGCGACCGCACCCACACCGATCACGAGGATCAACGAGGCTGCAACCGCACCGACCGCGCGTAACCGCAGCTGTGATGCCCGCTGCCGGATCCGCGGATGCGGCTCGAGCAATGCAGGCTGAGCCGCCGCCTGCTCGCGCAATGCGTCACGCACAACTGCGGCGAAGTGCGCATCGTCAATCGAGTCGACATGGCGGCGCGTAACCGGATCGGCCGTCATCGTTTGCCGCAGAATTCGCCATGCGCCGGCGGCGAGAACCGACGCTCGTCGTGCCGACCGCGACGACTGCGCGACCTCAATGCCGTCCAACCGCCGTGCCGCGACCGACATGTCGTCGAGCAGCAACGGGATCCGTTGGCGTGGGGCCAACGATTTCCATGCGGTCCACGCCGCCGCGCGCAGCCGGCGTGCGTCAAAGTCAGCGTCAGAACTTGATGCGGGGACGGCGGGGGCTACCGGTCGCGCGACATCGCGACGCGGCAGCGCCGACACCAGCTCTTCGATCGCTAGCGGTTCAGGCGCTCCTGTTGCCTCGACATCGGCCCATCGCCGGCGAACAGATGCGAGTGCCGCAATGGTCATGTCTGCGGAATCGAGGCCGGTGCCCGCACTCAGCAGGAAAGCGAGCCGCGCGAGCGGGTCAGCAAAGCCAGCGACGAAGTCGCTGAACTCCTGCTCCGAGCTCGTCACGATGCGACTAAGCCCCGACGGCGATCGTCGAGCCGGGGCCGGCCACGACGCTGTCGAGGGGCTGCCCGGCGACAAACCTCGCGACCTGCGCGCGGACAAGGCGGGCAGCCCGTGGCAGGAACGCAGACGTGTTACCACCGACGTGCGGCGAGATGAGAACGCCGGGCGCGCTCCAGAGCGGATGGTCGCTGGGCAGCGGTTCGGGATCAGTGACGTCGAGCGCCGCGCGGAGCCGACCACTTTGCAGCTCGGCCAGTAGTGCGTCGGTGTCGACGACGCCGCCCCGCGAAACATTGACCAGCAACGCGCCGTCCCGCATCGAGGCCAAGACCCGACGGTCGACCAGGTGTCGCGTCGTCGGCGTCAGTGGCGTGATCACGATGACCACATCGGCTTGCGGAAGTAATTCGGGCAGTTCGTCGACGCCGTGCACGCCATCGGGCCGAGCCCGACTCGCAACTCGGATCACGTTGACCTCGAACGGGATGAGGCGCGCCTCGATCGACTCCCCGATCGAGCCGTAGCCCAAGATCAGCACCGTCTTGTCGGCCAGCGCGGGATAGTCCGCGTGCACCCACTGCCCGTGCTGCTGAGCGCGGACGAAGTCCGGAATGCCGCGCAGCGACGACAGCGTCAATGTCAGTGCAAGCTCGGCGGTACTTGAGTTGTGCACGCCGCCTGCGTTGCAGACGGTGACGCCGTCCGGCACGTACTGCAACACATGCTCGTAGCCAGCGGTCAACAGCTGTAACACTCGCAGCGACTTCATGTCGCGAGCCAGCTCGAGCGATGCCACCGAGAACGAGTACGGCGCGACGTAGAACTCGACCTCACCCACAGTGTCGGGTGGTGCTCCTTCACCGGTGTAGACGTCGACGGTTATCTCAGGGCTCAGCTTCTCGACGTCCGCTACCCAATCGGAGTACGGGACCCACACGCGCACGTTTCCTCCACCCGGCCGCGGACGTCGTGGCCCTCGGGCGAGGGAACGGACCGCACTCGGCGATTGTCCCCCGCCCAGGAGCGTTCGCGGCGCCAGGCTGGTTCGGTTCACGTTGTCTATGACACGTGGCCGGGGCCGTCGCGGTTCGGAGGTGAGCGCCAGGCAGGACGAAGTCAGCTCGACAGGCCTGGCGACGGGCGATCGCGACGAGCTCGGTGCCGAGACCGCCGGAGCGATGGGTACGCGCCACGACGGTATCCAAGATGAAAGCGTGGCTCGCGCCTGTGGTTGTCGAGCTGGTCCTGCCAATCAAAGCCCTCGACCGGCTCGTGATCGAAGCCCTCAGCGTGAAGCGTCTCGATCTCGGCGTTAGTGAACGCGCCCCGCATTCGAGCTCCGCCGTCACCTACGCAGCCCACGCGACCCGGTCACCCGGCCGCCCCGAGCTTCTCCAGGACGAGTTCGCGAACCCTCGCGGCATCCGCTTGGCCGCGGGTAATCTTCATGACCGCACCTACCAAAGCGCCGGCCGCCGCGACCTTGCCGTCGCGCACCTTCTGCGCCGCGTCCGGGTCGGCCGCGATGGCTTCGTCGACTGCAGCACCGAGCGCCCCGTCGTCCGACACGACCGCCAGACCACGCGCGGCGATCACCTCATCGGGCGAGCCTTCACCGGCGATGACGAGATCGAGCACTTGCCGCGCCAGCTTGTCGTTGACCTTGCCCTCCGCGATCAACGCAACGATGCGTGCGACCTGCTCAGGAGTCACCGGCAGCTCAGAAACCTCGACCGACCGCTCATTGGCTTGGCGGGCAAGCTCACCCATCCACCACTTATATGCATCACGGGCCGGGACGCCGAGGGCGACCGTCGCCTCGATCGAGCCGACCGCACCCGCATTAAGCGCAGCCTGCATCTCGAGCACGGATATAGCCCACTCGTCGCGCAGTCGCCGGCGCCGGTCGAACGGCAGTTCGGGCAGCGTCGCACGCAACTCTTCAACCCACTCAACAGGAGGTGCAATCGGCACCAGGTCGGGCTCGGGGAAGTAGCGGTAGTCCTCCGCCTGCTCCTTGCTTCGACCGGACGTCGTGAGGCCGCTGTCTTCGTGGAAGTGGCGGGTCTCTTGCTTCACGCGGCCACCGCTCGACAGCACGTCGGCCTGCCGTTCGATCTCCGAGCGAACCGCGCGTTCGACCGACCGCAGCGAGTTCACGTTCTTCGTCTCGCTTCGCGTACCCCACTCCGTCGCGCCGATCGCGTTGAGCGACAGGTTCACGTCACAGCGAAGCGAGCCCTCTTCCATGCGAACGTCAGAAACGTTCAACGCGCGCAATGTCTCGCGCAACTCGGTCACATAAGCACGTGCGACTTCAGGAGCGAGCGCTCCCGTACCAGGCACCGGCTTCGTGACGATCTCAACCAGCGGAATACCGGCCCTGTTGTAGTCGACGAGCGAGTGCGTTGCGCCATGAATACGACCCGTAGAACCGCCGACGTGCAAAGACTTTCCGGTGTCTTCCTCGAGGTGTACGCGCTCGATTCCGACCCGAACGACTTCGCCCTCAACCTCGACGTCGAGATATCCCTCGATGCACAGCGGTTCGTCGTACTGCGAGATCTGGAAGTTCTTCGGCATGTCGGGGTAGAAGTAATTCTTACGAGCGAACCGACACCACGACGCGATCGTGCAGTGCAGCGCGAGGCCGATCCTGATCGTCGACTCGATCGCCACCGCATTCGTGACCGGTAACGAGCCGGGCAGGCCCAGGCAGGTCGGGCAGGTGTGCGTATTGGGCGCTGCACCGAACGTCGTTGAACAACCGCAGAACATTTTCGAACGCGTACCGAGTTCGACGTGAGTCTCGAGGCCGAATACCGGCTCGAACTTGGCCAGCGCCTCTTCATATGCAGGCGTCATAGCGCCGGTGCCTCCTCGAGGAGGAGGTGGCCTCGGCGTTCGTTCAACGCCGCCTCGAGTGCGGCGCCAACACGGTAGAGGCGGTCGTCAGCCATCGCCGGCGCCATCACCTGCAGACCGACCGGCAACCCGTCGTCCGGTGAAAGCCCGCACGGCACCGACATCGACGCGTTTCCGGCGAGGTTCGACGGAATCGTGTCGAGGTCGGCGAGGTACATCTTCAACGGGTCGTCGGTGCGCTCACCGATGCGAAACGCGGTGGTCGGGGTGGTCGGCGAGATCAGCACGTCGAACTGTTCGAAGGCGGCGGTGAAGTCGCGAGTGATCAGCGTGCGTACCTTCTGGGCCGACCCGTAGTACGCGTCGTAGTAGCCGCTCGACAGCGCGTACGTGCCGATCATGATGCGACGCTTCACCTCAGGCCCGAAGCCTGCGGCACGCGTTATTGCCATGACTTCCTCGGCGCTTCGAGTGCCGTCGTCGCCGAGCCGCAGGCCGTAGCGCATCGCATCGAAGCGAGCGAGGTTCGACGAGCACTCGCTGGGTGCGATCAAGTAATACGCAGGCATCGCATAGTCGAAGTGCGGGCAGCTCACTTCACCGACCGATGCGCCGAGTTCTCCAAGTAGCGCGACAGCTTCAGAGAATCTTTGGCGGACGCCGTTGTCGTAGCCCTCGCCATTCAGTTCACGAACAACACCGATCCGAAGCCCGCGGATGTCAGCCTGCAACGCGGCCGCAACGACGTCGGGTACCGGCGCGTCGATCGACGTCGAATCCATCGGGTCGTGGCCCGCGATAGCCGCGTGCAACAGCGCCGCGTCATAGACGTTGCGTGCGAAGGGGCCGGCCTGGTCGAGCGACGAGGAGAACGCGATGAGTCCGTAGCGCGACACTCCCCCGTACGTCGGCTTGACTCCGACGATGCCCGTGACAGCGGCGGGCTGGCGAATCGAACCACCGGTGTCGGTGCCGATGGCAAGCGGCGCTTCGTATGAGGCAACAGCCGCGCTCGATCCGCCCGACGATCCGCCCGGAATCCGATCCAGATCCCACGGATTGTGCGTCACGCCGTACGCGGAGTTCTCCGTCGAGGAGCCCATCGCGAACTCGTCCATATTCGTCTTGCCGAGGATGACGACATCCGCGGCGCGCAACCTCTTCACGACGGTCGAGTCGTACGGCGGCCGCCATCCTTCGAGGATCTTCGAACCGCACGTCGTCGGTACGCCCTCCATCGTCAGCACGTCTTTCAATGCCAGCGGGACGCCGGCCAGCGGGCCGAGGTGATGGCCTGCCGCTCGCTTTGCGTCAACGGCGGCGGCGGCAGCCAACGCGCCTTCCGTGTCGACGTGCAGGAATGCGTGCAGGCTGCCGTCGACCGCGGCGATCCGGTCGAGGTGAGCGGCCGTCAACTCCACTGCGGACACTTCGCCCGACGCGATCAGGCCCGCGGCCTGGGCAGCACTGAGCCTGGTGAGCTCGGTCACCGGACTACTCCTCGTCCAGGATCCGAGGCACCCGGAAACGCTGGTCTTCTTGCGCTGGTGCACCCGAGAGTGCGGCTTCGGGCGTCAGGCACGGCTGCAGTTCGTCGGGGCGGAACACATTCGTCAACGGCACCGAATGGGACGTGGGCGGCACATCGGCGTCCGCCACTTCGCTGACCCTGGCCACCGAGCTGATGATGACCTCAAGCTGCCCAGCCATCTGATCGAGTTCGTCATCGCTCAATGCAAGGCGGGACAATCGCGCCAGGTGGGCAACGTCGGCGCGGGTGATCGACGGCATAGCCGCCATCCTAGAGGGCGGCCGTATGGTGCAAACGTGGATTACCCGGCGGTCGAGGCCAGCACCGACGTGAGCAGCCCTGACCTAAGGGAGCGCTGGCGACGCCGCGCTCCCTTCGTTGTCGCAGCCGCATTCACCGCCAGTGGTGTCGTCCATCTCGTGCACCCGGCGACGTTCACCCGGATCGTGCCAACCTTCCTACCGGCCAAGACCGCGCTGGTCTACGTGAGCGGCGTGGCCGAGTTGGTGTGTGCGCTCGGCCTGTGGCGACGCGACCGCTGGGCCGGGCTGGCCGCCGCGGCACTCTTGCTGGCGATCTGGCCGGCGAACTTGCAGATGGCGATCAATGCCCAGCGCGGCGACGACGTGGTGACGAAGGTCGAAGACTGGGTCAGGCTGCCATTGCAGATCCCGCTGATCTGGTGCGCGCTGCAGTCCGGCAGGCGAACGGCTCACGAGGCCGAGCGGACCCACACGGCGACGTGACTCGGCTCGACCGATCGGCGGACGACCTCGAGCAGGTCGAGTTGCACTCGCTCGAGGTCGACCTCGTCGCGTAGCGCTGCGGCGAACGCTGCGATGGTCGCGTCGGCGTCGTAACGGGCCCGATTGAAACGGCGATCGACGACGCGCTGAGCGCGGCGGCGCACCGGCGTGAACAAAGCGGCAACCGTCAACGTCGCCGCGGCAACACCGATCGGTGACGACAACGGCAGCGCCCTGGTGGCAAGCGTCACCAGCCCGATGTAAATCCCCACCAGCAGTCCGGTGACGATCGCGTACGACAGGGTGCGGCTGATCAATCGGTCGATGTCGTAGAGCCGGTACTTCAAGATCCCGATGCCGATCGCCACCGGAACTGCGATGATTCCGGCGAATCCGAATCCACCGCCCAGGGTGAGCGTCGTGGCGATCGCCAGAATGCCAATCGTGCCGCCGGCCATCAGCCATTTCAATTGCTGGCGCCGCTCTCCCGCCGAGCGACGGTAGACGACCAGCTGGCGAATCACGAAGGCCAGCGCGAACGCTGCGTAGACCGGAAATGCGCCTGCGCCGACGTTGTTGCTATTGCCGCTCGAGACCAGTTCTCCGGTGGAGTCGACCCGGACGTGGCGAACGGTGAACGCCTTCAGGTCTGCCACGCCTGCCGAGATCAAGATGAGCGCGCAAACCGCGAGGAAAGCCCAGAGCGCCCATCGCCAACGGCGCGAATCAAGCCGTCCATCAGGGAAGAGCAGGATCGGAAGCGGCAACAAGACGAGCAACGCGATCCACAGCTGGGTCAACGCAACTGCCAGCCGTCCCAGCGGGAGTGTCAGATGACCGCGTTGGTAAATCAGCACCGAGTACATGCCCGCATCGCTGCTCAGCATGAAGATCGGAGCGAGGAGCAGCATGATCCAGCCGATCGGGTTGCGCGGCTGCTTTCGGGCCACCACGAAACCCACGATGGCGAACGGCAGCATCAAGATGTCCTGGTTGACCAAGCCCTGCTTGGCCAGTTCCGCGAGCGGGAAGCCGGCGATCAGCAAGACGAGCGTCAGCACACCCACGACGGTTGCGGATCCCGGCGACGCCCAGCGGAACCGCGGTATCGCCGCATCGACGCCGCCAGCCTCGGTCGTCACCCGCACCTCCCGCCGTCCCGCAAAGCCCACGTCACAGCGCAGCCCTCATCACAGCGAAGCCCTTATCACAGCGCGACGGTAATGCCCGATCGTTCCGGGAACGCTACGAAGTCACTGCTGTGCGTCGAGGTACTGCTGGGCCAGCTTCTTCGGTGCCCGGTCGAGCCAGGCTTCGACGATCAGCTCCTCGAGTTCCGGGAGGCCGATCGCATCGAGCCGGACCAAGATCGCCGGGAAGTCATCGAAATGCGGAATGGTGGAGAAGATGCTCGGGTCGTCGGCGATCATCGCCTCGCGCACCCCGATGTCGGCGATCCGCACACCCAGAAGGGCGCCATCCGGGGCGTCTTCGCCGAGCGCCTCCAGAGCCACCCGGTCGCTTTGATTCAGTGGGCGCTCCCACACAAATCCCTTGTTTTTGACCCGCCAATGAGCGTTGCCCCACGACACCGCCTCGGTCGTCTCGGGCAGCGACAGCGCAATCCGGCGCACGTCGTCGAAGGTGGGCACTCCCGAACACTAATACCGACGCGGCGAGATTTACCTCCCTCGTACATGACGCCGCGTCGTCGCCTGACGTGCCGGGCCGACATTGCTGGAGACAACCAGACAACGACTTTGGAGATCTCCATGAATGTCACCCGCAAGTCCCTCATCGCCGGTGTCACTGCCGCCGGCCTACTCGTCGGGGGGGCGGGGGTGGCTGCGGCCGCGACCGGCAACACGTCACCCTCGACGTCCAGCCCCTCGACGTCCAGCCCCTCGACCTTCGACGCCTCGGCGCTGCTTGCCTCGGTATCGTCCGGCGGATCGACTGGCGGCGTTTCAGTTGCGGGCGGCCGTTCGCTGTCAGCTATCCAAGCTCGCGTTGATGCCCGCGTCGCGAAAGTGACCAGCACACTGACCGCGGCTCAGACAAAGGTCGACGCGAGCACGAAGCTGACGGCGACACAGAAGACGACGATCGACGGCGACATCGCGACCATGGTCACCGACCTGGGGACGATCAAGTCGGACGTCGACGGCGCCACCACCTTGCGCGACCTGAAGTCAGTGCGGCCGGCGATCAAGACGCTGCGCAGCGACGTGAAGCAGTTGCGCGGCGACGTCAAGACTATCCGCCAGGGCGCCAAGGGCACCAGCTCGACCAACACCTGAGTTCGCCGCACCCCCCGACTTCGCATCCCGTGTGGTTGCCGACAACGCCCAAAACGCGCGGCCGCACGACCACCAGGGATGCGAAGAAGGGGCAAGGCTGCTAGTGGTCGGTGCCGGTAGCGTCGAACTGCACCGGGATCCGGCCGCGATCGCCGTCTTGGGCAGGATCGAAGACCGCGACACCGCAGCCGGCACCCTTCGCGACGTACATCGCGCGGTCGGCCCGGCGCAACAGCGAGTCGAAATCGACACCGTGGTCCGGCGCGAGTGCAACACCCAAGCTGGCTCTCAGTTCAAGTGAGTTGCCGTCGATCTGACAGGGTCCGTTCACCCGATCAAGAAGGCGGACGGCGGTTGTGCGCGCCAGAGCGATGCTTGGCACGTCTTGCACGATCACCACGAACTCGTCACCGCCCAAACGGGCGACAACATCGTTCGGACGCACGACGGCCGTGAGTCGTTCAGCCACGACCTGGAGCAACCGATCCCCCGCGGCGTGGCCGAGTTGGTCGTTGACACCCTTGAACCCGTCAAGGTCGAGCACGAGCACTGCGATTCCGACGTGCTGACGCGCGGAGCCGTCGAACACCTTCGACGCTTCGCGATGCAGCATCTCGCGGTTGCCGAGACCGGTGAGTGAGTCGTGCAGCGCGTCGTGCTCGCGCGCCACCGACAATGTCGCGTTCTGGTACAGCGAAACGAGCGCCGGGTAGAAGAGCGGCACGAGCGGCCACATGTGCACCATCACGATCAACACGAGTGGCGACAGGCTGACCATCGCGACGCCGACGATCGCCAGGTGCCGCACGTCCTCGCGAATAATAGAGACGAGCGACGTGCCTTCGCTGATGGCCACGGCGATGTAGACAGTGCCGTTGTTCACTACCAGGTAGGCAATGCCCGCGAGGCCGACCGCGAGGAGCTCGCTGACCCGGATCGACGACTCGGTGAACGTCCACGTGTGGAGCGGCGTCGGATCGATCCCGAACGCGCGCAACACCAACCACGATGTGCCGAGCGTCACGACATGCTGCGCGGCATTGAAGACGTTGCGAAGAAATGACTGCTTGTACATGGCGCCGCGCAGCAGCATCGTGACGGAGCACAAGAGCACGGCCGCCGGTAACCCGACATACAGCAGCAGCGCGAAGAGAAACACGACCAAGGCAAATGTTCCGTCGCCCGCGCGGTTCTTGGGCACGATCGGCCGCAAGGTCGTGACCACCATCGGAGCAGCGACCAGCCAGAATGCGGGCCGGCGCACGATCGCCGAGATGTCCCCGTGATGCAAGCCCCATGCTGCGACCACGAGGATCGCGGCCGCAAGGACGATGACCGACCACAGATACCACCACAACGCCGACCCAAGCGCTGGCGTCGAGTTGCGATGGTCGGTCTGCTCGCTCATTTCTTCGAGCATCGTCAATACGGGTGGCCGAATGGATACGGCAGGTGGCCCATTCCGGTGCGCCCGCGCCCGTGCGTGCTAGCCCGGCGGCGCAATCTCCGCGGCCGCACGGGCGGCGTCCGGCCCATCGTCGAGCAAGATCCGGAAGCCGGCTTCGTCGAGCACCGGCACCGCGAGACTCAGCGCCTTGTCGTACTTAGAGCCCGGATTATCACCAACGACCACGAAGTCGGTCTTCTTCGACACCGAGCCGGCCACCTTGCCACCGGCGTTCTGGATGGCCTCCGTCGCGGAGTCACGACTCCACTCGGTCAACGATCCCGTAACGACAAGGGTCAGGCCGGCAAGTGGCAGCGGGCCTTCATCGGTGCGCTCGTCGGCCATCCGAACGCCTGCAGCCGCCCACTTGCGAACGATGTCCGCGTGCCAGTCGACACCGAACCACTCACCGATTGATTGCGCGATCGTCATACCCACCCCGTCAGCGGCGGCCAAATCGCCGGGCGATGCTGCCCGAATCGCGTCGAGCGAACCGAACTCGCGGGCCAACGCCTGCGCGGCAGTCGGGCCGACGTGTCGGATCGACAGTGCGACGAGCACTCGCCACAGCGGTCGGGCCTTCGCAGCGTCGAGGTTCTCGATCAGCTTCTCGGCGTTCGCCTTTAGGGTGCCGTCCTGCTTGGTGAAGAACGGCACGCCGGCGAGCTGTGCGCTGGTCAACGAAAAGAGATCGCCCTCGTCGACGATCACACCCGACTCGAGCAGTGCCGCGGCTGCTTCATAGCCGAGCACTTCGATGTCGAACGCGCCGCGGCCAGCGAGGTGGAAGAGCCGCTCGCGCAGTTGCGCCGGGCACGAGCGCTGATTCGGGCAACGCGTATCGGCCTCACCCTCAGGTCGAGACAACGGTGTGCCGCACTCAGGGCACACGGTCGGAAATATGAACGCGCGTTCGGTGCCGTCGCGCAGGTCGACCACGGGACCCACGATCTCGGGGATGACGTCGCCGGCCTTGCGCAGCACGACGGTGTCGCCGATCAGCACGCCCTTGCGCTTGATCTCGTCCTCGTTGTGCAGCGTGGCGTTCTCGACCGTCGATCCGGAGACCTTCACGGGCTCCATGACGCCAAACGGGGTGACCCGGCCGGTGCGGCCGACATTCACCCGGATCTCGAGCAGTTTGGTGGTGACTTCTTCCGGCGGGTACTTGTACGCGATCGCCCATCGCGGCGCCCTGGACGTCGTGCCGAGGCGGCGTTGCAACGAGACCTCGTCGACCTTCACCACAACCCCGTCGATTTCGTGCTCGACGTCGTGACGGTGTTCGCCGTAGTGGGCGATGAACTCCTCGACCTTGGCGAGCGTGGGCACAACTCGAACGCGATCACTCGTCGGGAGACCCCATGCGGCGAATGCCTCATACGCCTGCGATTGGCGGATGGGGGTGAACCCGCCCACCGCACCGAAGCCGTGCACGACCATCCGCAACGGCCGACCGGCCGACACCCGCGGGTCCTTCTGGCGAAGCGATCCTGCTGCGGCGTTCCGCGGATTCGCGAACGGCGCCTTGCCCGCCTCGACCAAGCTTGCATTGAGATCAGCGAACTTCGCGACCGGAAAGTACACCTCGCCGCGAACCTCGAGCAGGTCTGGCACCGGCACCCCGGCGCCGGCAATGAGAGTTTGAGGTATGTCGGCGATCGTGCGGATGTTCGGGGTGATGTCTTCGCCGGTGTAACCATCGCCGCGCGTAGCGCCGCGCACCAGCACACCCTTCTCGTAAACGAGGTCGACCGCGAGCCCGTCGACCTTCAACTCGCACAAGTAACTGACGGATTCGCCCGCATCTCGTTCAGTGCGGGCAGCCCACGTTTCGAGCTCATCGAACGAGAACACGTTGTCGAGGCTGAGCAGTCGCTGCAGGTGGGTGACGGGAGTGAACTGCGTCGAGTAACTGCCGGCAACCTTCTGCGTCGGCGAATCGGGAGTGCGAAGTTGCGGATACGACTCTTCGATCGCCGTCAGTTCGCGCATCGCGGTGTCGTACTGCGCATCAGACACGATCGGCGAATCGAGCACGTAATACCGGTACGCATGATCGTCGAGTTCAGCAGCGAGGACGGCGTGGCGTTGCGCGACATCGACCGGCACACCGTCGGATTCTGGCTGGCTCACGGATGGGCGCGTCACGGACGGGCGGCTCACGAGTTCTCCTCCGGGGCCTCGAGCAGGACGATCGCAGCTTCACGGCACATGCGGTAAGCACTGCGCGGCCATGTCGGTGACGAACCGGCGAGCCCGCAGGTCGGCGTCACCACGACATCGCGAGTCAGGTTCTCTGGCACGAAGCCAAGCCGCGACCACAGCCGTCGCGCGGGCGCGACGATCTCACTAATGCGAGGCACCGGATCGACGTCGAGGGACGGCACGAGACCGAGGAACAGCGCGACGCCGGACTCAACCGCGTGGCCGAGCTCATCGTCGTCGCGCTCGGTCAGGACAGTCGCGTCGAGGCTGACCGCACGCATGCCCGCTTCGACGAAAAGCCCGACTGGTGGTGACGCGTCACAGCAGTGCGCGATAGCTGTTGCACCCGCGGCCGTCACTGCACCCACCACCACTTTCAGGCGCTCGATCACAGTCGGCGGTTCGACGATGCGCAGGGTGCCGAAGCCACTCGCCGTCGGTACGCGGCCAAGCAACACTGCGGCAATCAAGGGCTCATCAAACTGGACGACGATTGCGGCGCCGGGGACCCGCTTACCGACGTCCCTCGCGACGTCAGCAATACCTTCCGCCAGTGCTTCGGTGATGTCGCGGACGGCACCGATATCGGCGAGGGCTTTGTCGCCGTAGTGGAGCTCCAGGGAAGAGGCGAGCGTCCACGGCCCGACCACCTGCAGCTTCAGCGGACCGACGTAGCCCTGCGTGTGTTCTTCGAGGACGTCTAAATCGCGCGCGAGCATGCTGCGCGCCCGCCGTTCGTCGCCGCCCTCATGTGCGGCGAAACGCCACCCCGACGGCTGGACGTCGACGTGCAGGCCGACCAGATGCGCCGCGCCACGACCGATCATGTCGGCGCCCACACCGGCCGCCGGCAGCTCGATGAGGTGCGGAAACGTGTCGAGCTCGCCCGTCACGACGCGCATCGCCTCGTCAGGATCGACGCCCGGCAAGGACCCCACGCCGGTGGCTGATCCGGACGGCCAGGGAAGCGGGTTCGACACGAAACCTGAGCCTAGTGACGCCTGGCGACACCTGAGGGTGGAAGCGGAACTGCACCGAACGTCCCGAGCCCGAAAGGACGGACATTTCGGAACGCCTCCCGCCGTCGATTCCGCGCGATATCGTGGAAAGAGACGCCGGCAGAGGTTCTCCCCCGTACCACTGCCGGCGTCCTTTCATGTCCTTTCGTGCCCGCCAACGACGCTGCTGCCGATCGCCGGAGATACGGGTGACTAGGCACACGTAGCCAGAGCCACTCAGGCGACGGTCAGAATTGCGGGGGCCAAATGCGCGTGGATGGACCACGCCGCGGGTACCAAAGTCAGCAGCTGTACATATTGCTGTGCACCGAGGCAGAAACCGGCGATCATGCAAACAAATACCACCGGCGGTTCTATGTCAAACGCGACATTTGCTCGCTGGTGTGGACATCGCGACGGGAGGTGTCGGTGCGGGTCGCCTTTGTGTGCCGAGACCTCGCACACAGCCGACTAACCGGTCCAGGAGCTCGAGCGTTCTCAATCGCGTGTGCGCTAAGCGAAGCGGGACACGACGTACACCTCATCAGCGAGAGCCTCGCCGCGCATTGGGCTCGCGCTCTTGCTGCCGGCCACGGGCCGCAGTGGACGCGGGTGCGAGACAGCCGGCCCGCGCATCGGTACTTCACAGATCAACATGCCTATTCCGACCTCGTGTACGACACCTTGCAACGGCTCAGCGCGAACGAGCCGTTCGATGTCGTCGAGTTCAGCTCGGTCAACGGCGAGGCACTCACCGCCGTCCGGGCGAAGCGACTTCTCGGTGAGTTCGTTAATACCGCGCTCGTCGTGCGGATGGGCGCGGAGTTCGAACTTGCGCCAGGCATGCCGCGTGAAGCGTCGTTGACGTTGGAACACTCGATTGATTCGTTCGCTCGCGACTACGTCCTCGCTCATGCCGACGCGCTGCTCACCGACACCAAACCGCGTGCCTTTGGTTTGGGTGACGCGGCGTTTGGTGTGACACGCGCTCCGGTGCAGGTAGCGCCCTTCGTGCCCGGGCCGCGCGGTATTCCGACATTGCGCATCCCTAATGTCGGCGCCGTGCTGACCATTTGGCACCTCGGCGAGGTGACGCCGGAGTCGGGGATCGACACGTTCCTCGAAGCTGCGCAGATCGTGCTGGCAAACGAGCCGCAGGCCCGGTTCATCGTGGCTGGTGACGACACGCCGTCCGACCCGTTCGGTCGTTCGTACTGGGAGTCATGTCAACGTCGGCTCGGCAGTAAATTACGCGATGCTGTGACGTTCGTCGGCCCGTTGACGGACGCACGCAATCCAGTGCCGATGGCCGGGCACCAGTGCGTGATCGCGAGTGCGACAGCTGATGCGGTCGGCGGCGTCGTTCTCGCCATGGCGCACAGCTGCGCGGTGGTGGTACGTGACGGAAGTGCCGCCGCAGCATTCGTCGAGCCACAGGTCAGCGCGGCTGTCGTGCCGGCGAACGATGCTGTTGCGTTGGCGACGGCATTGCTCGACAACATCGCCGATCCTCAACTGGCCACCGCGCTGTCGCGTGGCGGTGCGATGCGGGTCGGGGCGAACTACCAGCCACGGCAGATGGCAGACGCAATAGCACTTACCTATGCGTCGTATGTTCCATGGAACTCCCCTGCCGAGCTGCCACTCGTTGCGGCCGACGAGCTCGTCTCCATTGTCATCCCCTTGTTCAACCAGGGGCGTTTTGTGCTCGGTGCGATCGAGTCGGTGCACTCCGCCGGATACCCGCATGTTGAGATCGTGGTCGTCGACGACGGCTCGACCGATCAGGAGACGATCGAGATCTTCGACAAGCTGACCGGCGTGACAAAGGTGCGGCAGACTAACGCGGGCTTGTCTGCGGCACGCAACGCTGGCATCGCAGCCGCATCTGGCCGCTACATCGTGCCGCTGGATTCCGATGACTTGCTGTCCGAAGGATTTCTCGCTCAGGCGGTCGATGCGTTGAGACGCAACCCCGACCTCGGATACGTCGCCGGCTACCTCCGCTATTTCGGCCTCCTCGACTACACCCACGTGCCGGCCGGGTATGTGCCGCATCTGAGCCTGGTAGTGAATACGCACGTACGCGCGACTGCGCTGTTCCGACGCGACGCATTGATGGCGATCGGCGGCTACGACGTCGGGCTACCCGCGTTCGAAGACTGGGACCTGCACGTGCGACTCGCACTCGCCGGCTACACGTCCGACATCCTGCCGCTGGAGGCACACCGTTATCGCAGGCACGCGGAGTCGATGACTTTCAGCAGTAGCAACGCAATGCGGCGCGAGCTCTTGCAGTACTTGATGAGGAAGCATCTCGTCAGCATCGATCACGCGCATGCGTGCGATCTGCTGATCTTGATGGCGAACCTGTGGAAGACAGGCTACGAGCCGAGTGCCTCGGTGCGGCTCCAACAAGAGAGCCAGCAACCGCTGGTGCCGAGCTGAGGTTCTAGGCGCCGCGCATCGACGCCGGCCGTTCCGACGACCTCGGCGCCACCGGGACAGCGAAGCACCCCGACCACCACTATTAGCCAGGGACCAGTTTTGCCTGAAGGATGCGACCGAGGGTTCCGATAGAGACTCCGTGGATACGGACCCTTTGCTGCAGAGCCTGAAGGCGGCGGTCGACGCCGCCCCCGACGACGTCCCGCTGAGAATGCACTACGCCGACATGCTCGGGCGTGCGGGCGAGCGGGACGAGGCAGTGCGGCAAGCCGCGGCGGTCTTGCAGCGAGAGCCCACCCACGCAGGAGCACTCGCGATTATCACCGGCGGTGCTCAACCAGCGCCCTCAGCGCCAGCGACTGAGTCCGACACCCTCCGGCAACTCGACGCAGAGCTCGCGGATATCGCTCCACCAATGTTCGTCGACTCGGGCGCCGAAGATTCGTCAACCGGCCTGTTCGACGTGGAGCAGGTCGGTGTCCGGCTCGCCGACGTCGGCGGTATGACTGAGGTGAAAGCGCGGCTGGAAGCAGCCGTACTCGCACCGCTTCGTAACCCTGAACTTGTGAAGCTGTACGGCAAGTCGTTGCGAGGCGGCCTGCTTTTGTACGGGCCGCCAGGGTGCGGCAAGACCTTCATCGCACGCGCTCTTGCCGGTGAGATCAATGCGCGCTTCATCTCAGTGTCTCTCGCGGACATCCTCGACATGTACATCGGACAGAGCGAGCGGAATATCCATTCGCTGTTCGAGGTCGCTCGTGCGAACGCGCCGTGCGTGGTGTTTCTCGACGAAGTCGATGCGATCGGCCAGAAGCGTAGCCAGATGCGAAACAGTGCGGCTCGCGGCAGCGTCAACCAGCTCCTTACAGAGATGGACGGCATGGCTGCGGCGAACGAGGGCGTCTACGTTCTCGGTGCGACAAACCACCCCTGGGACGTGGACGTCGCGCTGCGCAGGCCTGGTCGCTTCGATCGCATGGTGCTCGTGCTCCCACCTGACGAAGCGGCCCGCGAATCGATCCTGCGCTACCACCTTCGTTCACGCCCGATTGCAGGCGTCGACCCGGGAAAGCTCGCCAAGCAGACGGATGGCTACTCCGGTGCTGATCTGGCTTACGTGTGCGAGTCTGCGGCCGAAACTGCCCTCATTGACTCTGCTCGCAGCGGGCACGTCCGCATGATCGGCCAAGCGGACCTCGAAGCCGCAGTTCGCGACGTCCGGCCTTCGATCGGACCGTGGTTAGACACCGCGCGCAACGTCGCGGAGTTCGCGAACGAGGGCGGCATCTACGACGACCTCCTCGCGTACCTGCGCCGGCGACGTCGATGACCGATACGCAAGCGAACGCACTTGAGCACATTCGCATGCTGTGCGATCTGCGCAGGTTCGACGAGGCGGCAGCACTTGCCCGCCGCACCACCGCCAACGAGCCGGACAATGTCGAAAGCTGGTGTTTGCTCGCGCAGGCACTCCTTGGCCTTGACGATGACGCAAAAGCACTCGACGCCGCCAGCCGCGCGGTCGCCCTGGCGCCGGACAGCGAGTGGCCTCATCGGTTGCGGAGCATCGCACTCACGTCCCTGGGCCGGCACCCGCAGGCTCTTGATGCGGCCATCGAGTGCGTTCGATGTGAGCCGTTCGCTTGGCAGACGCATGCCCGTGTCGCGGGCGCGTCTTCCGCTGTCAAGTTGCACGATCAAGCTGAGGCCGCAGCGTCGCGCACTTTGGAGTTGGGGCCGAACGACAGTCGCGCCTGGGTGATCGCGGCGGGCGTTGCAGCGTCGAAAGGCAATCAAGACCTTGCCACGCATCGCTATCGGCGTGCGCTCGCGCTGAATCCCCAGGACGCGGAAGCCCACGCTGGCCTGGCTCGTAGCGAGCTGAAACGCTCGAACCTTCTGAATCCCGCCGGGCTTTCTGCCGCCGCATCGGGCCTTGCGACTGCGACCCGCGTCGACCCTCGATCGCAGGCGCATCGTCAGGGCATCGACGCGGTCCTGCGGATCTTCCTTGCGCGAACCGCGTACGCCGTTTGCATCCTGTGCGTCACCGTGCTTCGCGCGACAGCGCACTCAGGCAACCCAGCCGCTCGATTCGTCCCCGTGGTACTTCTCGCGTTGCCAGCAGTCTTCGTGGCTCGATTCGTGTCGACGCTAGATCGCGACGTCCGAACACATCTCTTCAGGACGATCCGCCGCGGGCTCATCGGCGTTGCAGTGCTGTGCGAAGTGGTCGCAGTGACAGTGATCATCGTCGGCGCATTCGTGCCCACCACGGCGCGACCATCGACAGTGCCGGTCGCCATAAGCGGCGCCATTCTGTCGCGGGTCGCACTAGCCGTGGAGTTCCGGCGAAAGCTGCCCGGCCTCGCCGCACCGCTCGTCCGACCACTCTCGCAATGGCGATGGTTGGGCTACCTTCTCGCCGCCACGTTCGTCGGTGCAGGCGTGCTCATGATTGTCGGTGGTCTCGGAAACGCAGACGACCTCACTGTCATCATCGCCGGTCTTGTTGTCGTCGCCATCGGGGTAGCGATCGGTGTCAAGGTCGGACGTCGGCGGTGACCGGCGGCACTAGCTCCAGTCGATCGCGTCGTACGAGGCGCGAAGCTTCCGTCCGAATGCCGGGTCCAGGCCCGCGACGTGACCGATACGGCCGAGAACGTGTTCGGCAAATTGCTCGCGGCCGCGAGCCTGCGAACGCCAACCGAGCGTCGCGCAATTGTGCAGAAGTGCGCGCAAGGCATCCCGCTCCGGTCGACTTAATGTTGGGTGGTCGTTGATGACCGCTCCGAGTAGCTGTTGTCTACCTGCGGATCCGAGCACCGACGTCTTAGCTTCAACGAGCTTGAATCCTTCGTCTCGCACGATGTCCGCTACTGCGTCCAGGAACACGCTGCGCGCGTTGCGCAGCCTGCCACCCCCGCTGAATGTCAGGTCGTCGACGTAGCGGGTGTACTTCGCGTCGAACGCGCGGGCGAGGCCGGCAAGGCGGCGGTCCAACGAGAAGGCGACCAGGTTCGCGAGCGCAGGAGACGTCGGCGCCCCTTGCGGAAGGTGAGGGACGGCGAGCAGTTGGCCGAGTCTGCGATGGCGAGCGAAGTCGTCCGGTACGGGAATCGCCGACCACACGGAGCGGGGAACAACGGTCGTGCACAAACCGGTAATCGTATACGCCACCGCCTCGGGGTATCCCGCTATGCGCAAGACGCCGTAGATCCGCGACGCGCTGATCGAACTGAAGAAGGCTTCCAGATCCGCGCGGATCACCACGCGCGAGTCCGCGTGCGGCAGGAGCGCCGTCCGCACCGATCGTCCCGGCACGCCACCGTGTGCCAGCGGATGCACCGGAACCTTCGCCAGGACGTGGCGCAACAGGCGACGCTGAATCTCTTTCAATCGCGGCTTGGGTGCGGCCACTACGCGCACACCGGAGCGCTTCGGCAGCACCGCCCACCGGTAATGGCGCAGCGGCACACCGACGTGTCTCTCAAGACCGCGAGTATCGGCGAACCACTCCAACTCGCCAGCGTCGACATCGAGCAACCTAGACAGTGCACCAATGTGTGGAAGCTCGATGACCGGCCACAGCATGGTGCCCATGGCCGTCGGTTCGGTCACCCAATGCCTCACATGCGGCGGGCGACTCGACTGCTCCCCCACGAGCCAGGCGGGCAGCCCCTCCACGACCTCAGCGAGCTCACGGGGGCTGTCGCGCGGGGCGGTCGGGTAGACATCGAGAATCTGCGTGACAAGTCGATGCACCCACCGCGGCTGCCTGTCCCGACCAAGCGCGGAGGTCACGCTGCGGCGCATGCCCGGTGCATCCCACGTTCCGGCGAGCAACGTCATCGCCACTCCACGAGCCGCAGTCGGGTCGCGGGTCATGCGACGTGAGATCGGGATGGGAGCGGCCATTCCATGCCGTGCGCGCCGAGCGGTTCACGAAGTGAACGAGCCGGCGTGCGATGCGATGAGCTGCTCTGCGTGATGACCCCGGGGTTTCCCCGGAGTGATCGGGCCAACCCGACCATCCCTCCCCCATCCCGCCTCACGAGCGAACGCTAACGCGAACGACTCCGGTAGTCGACCGCCTAGCGGACGCAGTCCGGGCCCCGCTCGGCCCGGCCACAGGTACCGTCAGGGGCATGGAGGCGCGCATGAGTGAGCCGGTCCTGAAGGAGACGGCGTTGCTGCGCCGTGTCCGCGAGTCCGTCATCGGCGACGACCAGGTCATGCCGGGGCCATACGGGCCGCGCCGCGTCACCTACGCCGACTACACGGCGTCCGGCCGTGCTCTGAGTTTCATCGAAGACTTCATCCGCGACGAGGTGTTGCCGCGCTACGCGAACACCCACACCGAGTCGAGTGGCACCGGCCTGCAGACAACTCGGCTGCGGGAGGACGCCCGGCGGATCATTCGCGACGCGGTCGGCGGCGACGACGAGACGGTCGTGATCTTTGCGGGCTCCGGCTGCACTGGGGCGGTCGACAAGCTCATCGGCATCCTCGGTCTTCGCATCCCCGCCGGGCTTGACGACCGCTATCACCTCAGCGACGTCATTCCCCCGGCAGAACGGCCGGTGGTGTTCATCGGACCGTTCGAGCATCACTCCAACGAGTTGCCGTGGCGCGAGTCGATCGTCGACGTCGTCGTCATCCAGCAGGACGCCGATGGTCACATCGACGCGGCGGCGTTGGAAGAGGAACTCGTCCGCTACGGCGATCGCACGGTGAAGATCGGATCGTTCTCCGCGGCGAGCAACGTCACCGGAATCGTCAGTGACACGTACGCGATCTCAGCACTTCTGCACCGACACGGCGCACTCTCGTTCTGGGACTTCGCTGCCGCCGCACCCTACGTAGACATCAACATGTACGGCGGCGACGATCCACTTGCCTACAAAGATGCGATTTTCCTGAGCCCGCATAAGTTCATCGGCGGCCCGAGTACGCCGGGGGTGCTGGTGGTTCGGCGTGACCTGATGCGCAACCGGGTGCCTGATGTCCCCGGCGGTGGCACCGTTGCATACGTGAATCCGACCGAGCACCGCTACCTCACGGACCCAGCGCAACGCGAGGAGGGCGGTACTCCCGCAATCGTCGAATCTATCCGCGCCGGTCTTGTCTTTCAGCTGAAGCAGGCTGTCGGCATCGATGTGATCCGCGCGCACGAGGAGCACTATTTGCGTCGTGCGGTGGAGGCTTGGCGAGCGGAGCCGGCGATCGAGATTCTCGGCGATCTCGACGCCGAAAGGTTGTCGATCGTCTCGTTCGTCGTACGGGCGCCGAGCGGCCGCTACCTGCATCACAACTTCGTCGTCGCGTTGCTGAACGACCTGTTCGGCATCCAGTCGCGCGGCGGCTGCTCGTGCGCTGGACCGTACGGGCATCGGCTACTCGGAATCGACCTCGACCGATCACACGAGTTCGAACGCGAGATCGCAGGCGGGTGCGAAGGAATCAAACCTGGCTGGGTTCGCGTCAACTTCAACTACTTCATCTCCGAGCCGGTTTTCACCTACATCGTGGACGCCGTTGCGCTGGTCGCGCGCGACGGCTGGCGGCTCCTGACTGACTACGTCTTCGACCCGGCCACGGGCTTGTGGCGGCACCGGCGCGGACTGGTCGAACCGCCGCTTCGACTGAGCCAAGTCAGCTACGAGGCGGACGGCGGGATGGGTTACCCGCATCACGACGATCGCGCCGCGGAGTCTGACCTCGCGAACTACCTCACCGAAGCCGTTGCACTGTTCGCGGCGAGCGCCGCGGATGGCACGTCCGAACGTGATCGGCCATCAGGCGCATTGTCCGAAGACTTCGAGCACCTCAGGTGGTTCGACCTGCCCGCGCAGTGCCTAGCAATCGGGTGAGGCTACGACGGGCTTCCCCCCACGTCGGCCGACTACCTGTCGGACATCTCGGACATCGCGGATGCCTTAGCTTGGGCAGATGACAGATAAGCAGGTTTGGTTCGTCACAGGCGCCGGTCGCGGGATGGGCGTCGACATTGCCCAGGCAGCGCTGGCGGCCGGTCACGCGGTGGTAGCTACAGCACGGCGGGTCGCCAGTGTCACTGGCGCTCTGGGCGAGCACGATGACCTGCTCGCGGTCTCGCTCGATGTGACCGATTCGGTGGCAGCACGGGAGGCCGTGCGGACCGCCGTAGACCGGTTCGGCCGGCTCGATGTCGTGGTCAACAACGCCGGAAACTTCAATGCCGGCTTCTTCGAGGAGATCACGCCCGAGGACTTCCGGGCGCAGATCGAGACGACCTTTTTCGGGCCGGTCAACATGGTCAGGGCGGCGCTGCCGGTCATGCGGGCTCAGCGTTCAGGGCTGCTCGTCACGATCTCTTCCACGGCGGGCATCGCGGGCCAGGAGTTCTGCACGGCGTACGCGGCATCGAAGTTCGCGGTCGAGGGATGGATGGAATCACTGACGCCGGAGGTCGCGCCGTTCGGTATCCGCACGATGCTCGTCGAGCCCGGCTTTTTCCGCACCCAACTGCTGACCCCCGAGTCCACCCATTACGCGACTTCGACCATCGACGACTACGCCGAGCGCACCGAGACGACAGTCGCTGGGTGGAAGAGCATGGACGGCCGGCAAGGTGGTGATCCTGCCAAGCTCGCGGCCGCGTTGGTCCACCTCGTCGGCCAGGGCGAGCCGCCGCTGCGCTTTCCAGCAGGCGCAGACGCAGTAGCCACGTTCGAGCAGAAAGCACAAAGTCTTCTCGCCCAAGCGAACGCGTATCGCGAGTTGTCCAGCAGCCTCGGCCACGACGCCTAGGTATCCGACAACGGCCGCAACGGCCGCCACCGCCGCGAGTGCCATTGGCATGACCCAAGTGCACTGTTACCGGGCTTTGATCATTTTCTTGATCGCCTGGCGACTGACGCCGAGTTCGCGGGCGATGTCCGATTGGCTGACACCGTCTTTGATCAGGGCAAGCATCAGATCACTTCGTCGCGTGCTCGCTTCTTTCGCTTTGAAGTAGTGCTCGACCGCCTGTGCCCGAGCCTCTTTGATTTCGGCGAGTGCTTCTTCTTGCTTCGCTGTGTATGCCATGCACCAAGTGTGTCAACCACTGGTTGCGTTTGTCAACCATCGGTTGACAAATCCCTTCCTACGCGATCCAACACTTAGCCCGTCAGACCGCGTGTTCAGAGTGGGAGGGAATGAGAAAGAACGCCGTCCCCGTGGGCGCGTTCGGCCAGGGTTCGGGCGAACTGGATGGCATCGATGGTCACGTGTTCGCCCGCGTCGCCTTGGGTGTAGTGGCCGCCTGCGGGTCCGGCCAACTCGAGGTCGAATGGCAGGTGGTGGGTGATGGCCCATTCGGCGACCAGATCAGCGACGATGCGACCGTCGTGGCCCTCGTCCGCATCGAAGGCCTTGCCGGTGGCCTCGGCAAGGTCAATGCGGTGCATCCATGCATCGCGGGTGAACCCGACGTCGAACAGATAGCCAAGGGGTTGTCGTCCGACAGGCGCGGGGAGTTTGAGGAGGGGCAACTTCGCAACAGGGCGGGGCAGCTTCCGGCGCGCCTTCAACGCGCGCGGCGCTATGTGGTCCCATTCAGCAATGAGCTGCTGGGTGCTGTAGTCGTTTCGTTCACGGACCTGGATCTCGTTCATCCCATCCCACCAGTACTTTGCGCCTATTTCGGCGACGATCGGGCGACCGGCCCGAACCTGGCGCAGGAACTCGCGTGGCGAGGCCTGGCCTGCGGCAGACCCGACCATGTGCGCGACAAGACCGCGCACATCCCAGCGGGGGCAGTCGGTCGGCTTGGCCCAGTCGTCCGGCTCCAGGTTGCGTAGCGTCGCGGCCACCTTCCCGGCCTCGACGTCAGCGATCTGCATCGCCTCTGCGTGCTTGATCCGCGGGATCGTGCTCACGTCAATTGCGGTGGTCATGAGCGTCGAGGTCCCTTCGTGGGTGGTGGCGTGCCGCGCCGTCGATCGATGTCGGCGAGATACATGTCGGTGACCCGGCCAGCCAACCGGACCCAGCGCTGGCCACCTGGTTCGTTGGCTACCTGTTGGTGGGCCAACCCGTTGGCCATGGCGCTGAATATGTCGATGTTGCGTTGGTCGGTGACGCCGGCCGCGGCGAGCAACTGCCGGGCGACGTCGTAGAACTCCAGCGCCAAACCGAAGGTCTCAGCCGATGGCTCAAAGCCAGGGATCGTGCGCTGGAACAGCATCTGGTGCCGCACGATGTCGTCGCTGGAAAACTGGACGAGGTCGCCGAGGAAGCGTGCCAACGCTCGTCGCGGGTCAGCGCCGTAACTGCGTTCCGCAACAAGGCTCAGAAGTTGACGGTAGCCGTCGGCGAACATCGCGTCATAAAGGTGCAGCTTCGATTCGAAGTACACATACAGCGAGGGTTGCCGAAGACCGACGCTGTCGGCGAGGTCTCGCAGCGAGATCGCCGCGAGACCGTCGCGCTGCGCCAGCAGCCACGCCTGCGCAAGGATCTCGGCACGCTTTGCCTCATGCCGGACTTTCCTGCGGTCTGGTCCAGCCGCCATCATCGGTCAACTCGGCAATACCGTGTCATCCGTTGGCGGATGCAATCTGCGCTGGGGTGTCATTGAGCTCGTACAGCGAAGCAATCACGATCTCCGGCTGGCCGGAGATACCGAGCTGTGTGACGGCCGGCATGATCTGCGTCTGCACGAAAGTCATGAACTGCGCCTCGGAATCCCACACATCCGTCATGTTGAGCACCCCACTGTCGAACGCGGCCACATGTAAGCGCATCCCGTCCGGCGTTTGCCGATCCCAGCCCACGATGTCGCGAACCGCGTCGTACTGCTCGGGCGTGAAGCCGGCCCATGTTTGCATGATCACCGCGGCCATACGTACCTCCTAGTTTGATCCGGCCGAAAGGACTTCGCGCCGGGTTGTTTTGTGGTCGGCGACCGGATGGCGGTCACCCAGTCGACTGCGACCTTACCTATCGATGATAGGAAAACTATCGCCGATAGGCAAGACCTCGTGTCGACCCGAAACACGCACTGTGCGGAACCCTGGACGCGTACAGGGCGTCTGAGCGTCGATGAATCGCCGAGCTGCCACTCTGTTCGCCGTCCTCTTCTTGGTGGCGGCCTGTGGTTCCGGCGCGCCCACGTCCACCGGGCGGAATCCACCCCCACCGCCGACGTTCGCTCCGACGTCAGGTCTGCCGTCGGTGCCGCCGCCCGTCCCAGCGGCCGGGTCGTATCCGCCATGGCTCACCGCCGCGCCCGCAAGCTCCTACCTGTCGGAGAGTTCGAGCGCCACCGGAGTTTCGTTGCCGGCCGATGGCGAGTACATGTGCGTGTCGAAGGCGATCGCAATCTGTCGCGATCAAGGTGGGGAGGCAACCGCCACCACACTCACGAGCGGCGAGGACGTCAACGTAACTCCCACGAGCGGCGTGACCGACTTTGACCCGACGCTGAGCGTGAGCGCAGGCACTGTGTACTTCCGACAGAGCGAGCAAACCGCAACCTCAGAAATCGAGACGATCCAGCGCGTGTCGGTCCATGGCGGTCCGTCGACAACGGTGGCTACTGCACCAGGGCAGAACGCCGACGAGGGCGTCGGCCTCGGTTCGCCCCAGATATCACCAGACGGTCGCTTTCTCGCCTACGCCATCACGATCGGGAAGATCAATCTTCCGAGCTCGGCGATCCCCGCACCTACCGGAACCCTCGCGCCGCTAGGCACGAACATCCTGATTCTTGATGTCGGCAAGGGAGCGACCGCACCACTCGTCGTCCCGTCGACGATGACCGGACCAGAACTGTCGGATGTGTTCGACGGGTATCAAGTCGTCGGGTGGTCACCGGATGACCGAGAGCTGTATTACTTCGGCGGCCCGTCTCGTGAGTTGCGAGTCTTGACTCTCGATGCGGCGGGCCATCCGATCTCGTCGAAATCGATCGTTCAGCCCGCCGCACCACAAAGCCCTTGCCCCGACAGCCCGTACGCGAATGCGATGGGCCCGAACGGGGACGTGTACTTCGTCCCTTATTGCCAGGAGGCCGCGTTAACCATCGACCGCGTTCATAACGGTCAGGTCTCCAGCTTTGCGTCGTTACCCGAACTCACCGGCGGCTGGATCACGGAAGACCTGCACATCGACACGACCGGCCGGTATCTACAACTCGATGCGGAGCCCCTGGATACGAACTGCCTGGGAGGCTCGGCATATGTGGCCTTGCTCGACGGCGTCGTCGTTGAGAAACAGATTCAGACCAACCCGTATGGTTGCCCTCCTCCTACTCGCCCATAAAGGCAAGTAGCAGGCCGACGCGACCATCAGAAGATGGTCAGTGATTCGATGTCGAGAAGCGCCGATCGGCTCCGCTCAACAGGTGAAGGGCCACGACAGGCGCGGCCCACGACACAGGAGACACCATGCCGAAGTACCTGCTTCTCAAGCACTACCGCGGCACCCCGACGCCGTACCGTCCTGTCCCGCCGATGGACCAGTGGGCTCCCGAGGACGTCGAGGCACACATGGCATTCCTCAGGCATGTCGGCGAACTGCTCAAGGAACACGGCGAGTTCGTTGACGCACAGGCACTCACGCCCGACCGCACCTGGGTGCGTTACGGCGGCCCAGATGCTGCGCCGGTGATCACCGACGGCCCGCTGCCCGAGACCAGTGATCTCGTCGCGGGCTGGTACATGATCGACGTCGCATCCTACGAACGCGCGGTCGAGCTCGCGGCCTACGTCTCTTCGGAGCCCGGCCCCGGTGGCACACCGTTGTACGAATGGATCGACATCCGTGAGGTCATGTCCCACGCGCCCGCGAACGACTGACCCCGGCACATCGACGTGCCGACGCGACCGCTGGACGAGGGCGCACTGCGTGCCCTCGTCCCGGGCGTGCTCGCGAGCCTCGTCCGTCGCGGCGAAGACTTCGACGCCGCCGAGGACGCGCTCCAGGAGGCGCTACTCGAGGCGTTGCGAGTGTGGCCCGAGAGCCCGCCACTGGACCCGCGTGCGTGGCTCCTCACGGTGGCAACGCGGCGGCTCATCGACGGCCGCCGTAGCGACGCCGCCCGCGTCCGCCGCGAAGAGTCGGCCCTCGGCGAACCGCTGCCGGCCGCGACCGAAGAGGGCGACGACACCCTCTTCCTGCTCTTCTGCTGCTGCCACCCAGACCTCACGCCGGCATCACAGGTGGCGCTGACGCTGCGCGCCGTCGGCGGCCTCACGACCGCCGAGATCGCCGACGCGTTCTACGTCCCCGAAACGACGATGGCTCAGCGGATCAGCCGAGCCAAGAGCGCTGTCCGGGGTCGCCGACTCGACCAGCCCGGCGACCTCGCCGTCGTGCTCCGCGTGCTTTACCTCGTCTACACGGCAGGCCACACGGGCCGCGTCGACCTTGCCGGTGAAGCGATCCGACTCGCGCGCCAACTCACTCTCGCGACCGATGAACCCGAGGCTCGCGGGCTACTCGCACTGATGCTGCTCAACCATGCCCGGCGCGCAGCGCGACTCGACCCTGAGGAACGGATCGTCACGCTCGACCGGCAGGACCGCAGCCTTTGGAACGCCCGAGAGATTGCGGAGGGCGTGCGTATCCTGCAGTCCGCGCTAGCCGTGCAGCGATTCGGCCGCTATCAGATCGAGGCCGCGATCGCGGCTCTGCACGCCGACGCGGCAAGATCCGAGGAGACCGACTGGTCGCAGATCCTCGCGTGGTACGACGACCTCGTCGCCCTTACCGATAATCCGGTGCGCCAAGACCCTGCAGCAGTACTGGGTCGCGCAGTTGCCGTCGGTCACGTTCTCGGTGCCGCGGCCGGGTTGCGCGAAACCGACCGGCTGCGTGACGTGATCGGCGACCGACACCGATGGCACGCCGTCCGCGGCCACTTGTACGAGATGGACGGCGACTTTCCCGCGGCCGCCACGGCGTATGCCGCGGCGGCTCGAGTCGCTACGAACGTCGCCGAGCGCGACCACTTGGTTCGCCAAGCCGCGCGCACGCGCAGCTTGGCAGAAGATTCCTAACATCGACGACCAGCATTCATGAAGCGCGCTGGATGTTGATGTCGCCGAGCGCAGTGCGGGCACGTACGGCGACGGTCTGCTCCGACGGGTCGGGAGCACGATCGCTGACGAGGTCGTTGCGCACATGCCCGTTCTTCGACGACAGGTCGAGCCACGCAGGGACGCCGGACCGAACGCCGACGGTGACCTCGCCGAGGCCGCTCTCAACCTGGATCGAACCGCTGGAAACCTCGCCCAACCGGATGCTGCCGTAGGCGGTCTTCGCCGCGACGGACGCGCGCGCTTTGGTGATGTCGAGGTCGCCGAAGGACAGTTTGACGTCGACATCGCCGCCGGACTCCTCGACGGCGATGGAGCCATGCGACGCCTTGAGAGTGGCGTCGCCAGTAACCGTGCCGACGCTAATCCGGCCGAAGTCGGTCGTGATCTCGATGCCGCCCTCTGCGGTTCCCACGGTCGCGTTGCCGTGCGAGGTGTGCAGCCACAGATCGCCCGTGGTGTCGATATCGACGGCGCCCATCGAGCTCTTGATACGGGTGGCTCCGAGTTGGCCAACGGTACGCAAGCCGCCGACCGCAGTCTCGGCAGTGAGCCGCGAACCCTTTGGCAGTTCAACTTTCACGTCGATCGATTCGCTTGGGCCGAACCAGCTGATGCGTGGCCGCGGCCCCACAACAGTGACCCGCTCGCCGTCGAACTCGACCTTGGTCTCCTCGGCGCCTCGGCGGTCAACGGCCTTTGTCGGGTTGGTCGGCGACACGGTCACAACCGTGTCGGCGCGCTCACTGGCAATGACCTCGATCGCGCCAACCTGCACGTTGATGGCGAGGTCGATGGGGGTGGGGGTCTGGTAGGTGGGCATGCTGACGCCTGCCTTTCTTTTTGGGATCGGTGTGGAGTGGTGGTGGCTGAGCGGGAGCTAGCGCGCCCAGCCCGCGAAGTTGTCGCCTCGTCGCAGCGTGCGCTGCTCAGATCGTCGCTGTTTCGGTTGCACGGCCGCCGCAATCGCACGGACCAGCCAGGTGTTGACCGACACCCCGTCGGTCGCCGCCGCCTCGTCGACCCGCGCCTTGAGCGCGTCGGGCAGTCGAAGCGTCGTGCGCGAGGTGCTCGCGTCGTCGGCGTCGACGTTCGCCGCGGGGGCGTCCTCGGTGTCCGCGTCACTGTTCGGCTGGCTCACAACGAAGTCGACGTCGCGCCCGCGCAGCCGCAGGTCAACCGACCCGGGTGCAAGGTCGCGGGTGATCTCGCCGGCCGCGGCCGAGAGAACGTCGAGGAGCACCAGGCGCGCGGCGGCATCGAGTCCGGCGGCGAGCCGCTCCGCGACGGCGCGGGTGTCCTGCGCCCCGTTGTCCGCGGCATCGACCAGCTGCCGCCGAAGATCACTGACGTACGGTCCAAGTTCCATGTCACCATCGTGACACCATTGTGGTGTCACGTCAAGTCATTGTGGTGTCGGACGCAGAGAATCGTGGTGTCTCAGGTGCGGCGGCCACTCCCAGGTGGCCGGCCGCGGGCTGCCCGCTCATATGGCCGGATCGCCCAGGCTGCCGGAATGGCGCGGCCCGACCCCGCTCCGAGGAACCATGCGACGTTGTGGCGCAGTCGCCGCCAGAAGCCGGGCGGCTGCTCGAACGCGACAGCGGTCGCAAGCGGTCGGCGATGCGCGCGGTTGCTCACGGAGTCCAGTCTCGATGAAACCAGCGCCGAATGCGCTCGGAGCCGAACGCTGTCTTGTCGGCGGCCAAGGCAACGGAAGGACCTTCGAGCACACCCGCAGGTCGCTGGCCGCTGAGGAAGGTGACGTCGACCTTGGCGATCGTGTCGTGCCCGAAATCCAAGTAGCAGATGCCGCGGCCGTCATACGTCATGGACGGAGCAACACCTCGAATGTGTGCGCTGATCTGCCCAGCGACCACGGCCCCTTGACCTTCGGCAAACACGCCCGCTTTCGGCGTCCCGACGCTTGTCACGTCTCCGACCGCATACACGCCCGGGAACGTCGTCTCGAGCGTGAGCGGGTCGACCGGGATCCACCCGTCGACGGTCATGCCGGCCTCGACCACCACCGCCGGTGCATGATGACGCGGGACGCCGAGGAACAGGTCATAGGGAAACTCCTCGCCGCCGCTTGTTATCGCGACCTTGCGGGCAGGTTCGAGCCCCACCACCAACTGACCCGGGTGCCACGAGATGCCGCGTTCGGCGAACGCTCCGAGAACGGCCCGCGATGCGTCAGGGGACGGCGGGATGGGCACGCCGAACGGCATCACTAACGACACGCGAGACGACTCGAGCAGACCTCGATCGCGCAGGAAGGCGTGCGATAGCAGCGCCGTTTCACTCGGCGCAGGCGGGCACTTGAACGGCGTCGAGGTCACACCGATCACGATGCGTCCGCCACTGAACCGCGCCAACGCGTCGCGTGCGGCGTGTGCGCCAGCGACCGTGTAGAACTCGTAGCCTGCTTCGACAAGACCAGGCGTCGCCGCTGGATCGAGGTCGGCACCGAGAGCGACGACCAGGACGTCGGCTTCGAAGGTTCCGTCGTCGGTGACTACCGTGTGCGTGACCGGATCCAGAGCACGGATCGTCGACTGCACGAACTGCACGCCAGGCCCCGCGACATCGACGTACCGGTGCAGGACGTGCGCTGCAGTAGCTCGACCGAACATCACGTCGAGCTTGGAAAAGCCGAAGACGAAACCTTCTGCATGATCGATCAATATGACGTCGGCGACATCGCCGAATTCTTCCGACAATCTGGTCGCGACTTCGAGCCCGCCGAAGCCTGCTCCAGCAATCACTACGCGCATCCGCGAAGCCTAGAGCCAGGGCACGAACGGCTCTAGCTCACGCTCCCCAGCGTGAAAGTGCGGCACCTTGCTCGAGGGCCGTCGTCCCGGCTGTGTCGCGCTCGCGCAGCAGTTCTCCCGCGAACGTGTAGCGCGGCGCCTTCTGCGGTCTGGCTCGTCCCTGCTCGACAATCACATCGACCAGCGACCGCGCCATGTCAAGGCGAGGGTATGCGGCGTGGATAGCAGCGGCTTGATCGTCGCTGACACAGTCGGCGTCGCGGCCGAAGTCGAGACCGACGCCTCGCCGGGTGAGATCAGTGACCGGACCGCGGCGCTCGGCGATGCCGCCAGACGTGTGCAACGCGATGGCCTCCCACACCGTGTCGCGATCGGCGCCCGAGAATCCGTGCCCTGCGAGGAATTCCGCGGCCACGTCGGCGCCGTCGACCTCGAACCGCTGGGTCCGGTTGCCCACCGCGCTGAGCCCAATGTCATGCAAGACGCACGAGAAGAACAACAGCGAGGGGTCGAAGTCGGACACACCCCGATGCTCCGCGACCAGTGTCGCGAAGAGAAAGGCCCGGACGCTGTGGTTGGCGATGGCGGCGTTTTCGTTGGCGCGAACCAGGTCGAGGGCAGCGAGAGCCGCCGGCGAGTCTGGCAATGCCGGCAGCAGCGGCGAAGATGTCGTCATGGCTCAATCATGTCGGGGACGCCACTCGTCCGTCGACCGACTTAGGCTCCGCCGAGGCCAGCCTCGCGCGCCTTGACGATGGCCTGCGCACGTTCGGAGACCTGCAGTTTTGTAAAGACGTTGGACACGTGATTGCGGACCGTCTTGAGACTGATCATCAGCTCGTGAGCGATCGTTGCGTTGCCCTTGCCGGCCGCGACCATCTCCAGCACTTCTCGTTCGCGCTCGGTGAGAGAGGGAAAGGCGACGGCGCTTGAACCAGCACCGTTAGCGAAATGTGCGACGACTCGCTGTGCGATCTTCGCGCCGAAAATAGCCTCACCCGCAGCGGCCGCCCTGATGGCCCGCTCGATTTCTTCCTGCTCGGCTCCTTTGAGTAGGTAACCCCGTGCTCCCGCCCGCATCGCGGCGAATACCGAGTCGTCGTCTTCGAACATCGTGAGGACGACGACTGCTGCGGTTGATCCGGACTTAGTCAGCCTGCGGGTCGCCTCGATGCCGTCGAGGTCAGGCATGCGTAGGTCCATCAAAATCACGTCGGGCGTCAGCGCCGTCGCGAGCTCGACGGCGCGTTCCCCTGTGTCGGCCTCACCCACGATCGTGATGTCTGGGGTACTAGCCAGCATGAGCTCGAGTCCGCGCCGATACGCGGGGTGATCGTCGGCCACGAGCAGGGCAATCATGCGTCCGCCTCGACCGGCTCGTTGTTATTCAGCTTGTCGTCCAGAGGCAGAACTGCGCGCACGATGAGTCCGCCGTTCGGCTGGCTGGTGATGGTGCAACTGCCGCCCAGTTCGGCAGCTCGCTCGCGCATCGACGTCCAGCCAACCCCGTTCGACGTGGTTCGGTCCGTGCCGTGCCCGTTGTCGGACACGGTTAGTTGAAACGAACCGTTCAGCTGGACAATGACAAGACAGCGGGTCGCGCCAGAGTGACGCACGACATTCGTCATCGCCTCGGACGCAATTCGGAACGCGGCGACCTCGACCGCAGCAGGCAGCGGAGCGCTCCGGTCGGCGAGACGATCGGAGCCGGTCACCTCGAACGTGACGGCGCCGGAGAGCGCCGACGCACGCTGGCGGATCGCATCGAGCAAGCCCACCTCGTCGATCGCCGGTGGGCGTAGGTCGTCGACAAGGCGCCGCACCTCGGTGATCGCTTCCTTTACCTCGTCGCGCGTCTCGGCGATCAGCGAGTCGCGCTCGTGTGCATCGGTTCGGGACTGGGCCGCCTGGAGCTTGAGAACGGTGGCAGCCAGCGTCGGGCCGAGGCCATCGTGCAGGTCGCGGCGCAACCGGCGTCGCTCTTCTTCGCGCCCGGCGATGATCCGGCTGCGCGAATCGCGGAGCGCGTCATTGAGTTGCTCGGAACGCACCAGGATCGCGGCGTAGCGGGCCAGGTCAGCAAGCAGGTTTAGGTCCGACTCGGAGAAGTCGTGCCCGGCCGGAACCTCGACTGCGAGGTATCCGATGTGCTCGCCGCGATGAACCATCCGCGTGCGCAGCGCCTCGTCGGGCTGGGCATCGGAAAGTTCGACCCAGACCCGGTTCACTTTCAAGGCGACCGCGACGGTGTCGGTGACGGCCGCGATCAGGCCATCGGGGTCGGCGGCCTCGGCGCGATCGGCCATCAGACGTATCGCGGTGCGCGGATCAGAGCGCAGACCGTAGACCCACCGCTCGCTCCAGCGTCGCAAGAACAAGTAAGCCGGATGCACGGCGACCGCAACGATTCCGACCGCAAGGAGCCCGCCCACTGTGCGATTGCCGAACGACCGACCTGTGACGAACAGCAACGCTGCGTAGACCGCAACGACCGCGACGACGAGGAACAGATAGGTCAGGGTGCGCGACAGCACGAGCCGGATGTCGAACAGCCGGTACCGCAGAATCGCAATGCCGATCGTGACGGGCAGCGCGACAGCCACCAGCCCAAGCGCCGGCGTGAACCATGGCCCATTGTTGGCGAGGAAGTAGTTCGCCCACCCGACCAGGAGCGCTACCGGTACGGAAAGCGCACCCCAGACCAGCCAGAGCAGCTGAAGCCTTTCGTCACCGCGCGAGCGACGCAGCCTTCGCCAGACAGCGGCGAGACTGCCGAAGAACAACAGCACAACAAGCAGCAAACCGACGCCACCAAAAATTCCCGACACACCCTCGGGCAGCCACGCGACCGGCAGGGTAGCCCCGTGGTGGCTGTCGGCGAACCCTTGACGGTCGCCCGCCGCGCCGACGACGAAGAGCACCACACCGACGAGGCCCACCTTGACCCAGCGACGCCAAAACCGGTTCGGGAGGTGACCGTCGGGCAGCAAATAGGCGATCAGAACGAGGAAGATGAACAGGAAAACCCACGCACCCGCGAAGAGTTGATCGAGGATCATCCCGGTGTGACTGGTACTTGTCCCGCTGAACGCGAGTGTGACGAAGAACGCCCCATGGGCGATTAACAGCCAGCCAACGCGGTGCCGCGGCTTGCGCCTGACGACGAGTACGCCCACGGCAATCGCAACGGCGGCGCCGATGAAAGCAATAACGGTTTGCACGCCGCAAGTGTGGCGTGCCCGACTCCCGATGTCAGCTTTCCCGGGAACTGTTCCCGGCCGTCCCGGGATAGCTAGATCAGGCGCCCGGGCCACTCCGCCACTGAGGCTCGACGTGCCGGTGAGAGGCACCGGCATCTCATACAGAAGGAGTCGGCCATGACCGTCTCGAAGTTCGAAAGGTTCCTGCCGTGGACAGGAGGCGTGGCTGGCATTCTGTGGGCCGTCCATCTGTTCGCCGCCAAGACGCCAGACCACCCGGCCGCCGCCGGAGCCGCCGCCCTCGTCAACCACGCAGCCGGGCGCAACTACGTCGCCGGCTTCGCGCTGCTGTTCGGCGCGTTGATGCTGCTCTTCTTCGCCGCACAGGCCCGCAAGTCCCTGCGCTCGGGAGAGGCCGGCGAATCGACGTACTCATCCGTTGCGCACGGCGGCTTCGTAATGGCAGCCGCGGGTTTCGGAATGCTCGGCATCTTGCAGATCGCGCTCGTCAACGCCGCGAAGGCACATGACGCGGGCGCAACCGACGCGGTCGGACAGCTCGTGATGATCGGTTGGTTGCCCGCTCTGGTCGGCTTGGTGGCCGCTTTTTGGGGTCTCGGGCTAGGCGGTCTGCGCACCGCCACCCTGCCGCGTTGGTTCGCCATCACGACGATCGTCCTCGGCGTCGTTGGTGTCCTCGGCCCGCTGGCGTTCGCCATCTACCTGCTGTTGCCGCTGTGGCTGATCGCTGCCTCAGTTGTCACCGCTCGCCGCGTCTCGACCACGCCGAGTCACTCACCAACGCCAGTAAGCGTCAGCGTCGCATAGCGCTGTCGCATGGCTGCTGAAGCGATGGTTCGCCGCGAGCATCACGGTTCGCGGCGAACCATCCGGTACGCACCGGCGATCAGCGTGAGCGCTACGTACCCCCCCAGCACGGCGAGGCCAGTCCACGGCGCGAATGCGTGCGGGTCGTGATGCGCGGACATTGCTTGCACGCCGATTTGTGACGGCAGCCACCGTGACGCCTGCTGCACCATGCTGGTCGGCAGAATCTGCACGAGGATCGGCGCGACGACGAGCAGGAAAGCACTCGTGATGATTGCGGCGGCCGACGTACGAACCAATGCGCCGAGTGCGATCCCCCACACGCACACGAGGATCAGGTAGACGACTCCCCCACCGAGCGCGGCCGGCAGCTGCGGTGCCGACCACCCTGTTGCGAGGCCACCGGTGCTGAGCAGCGTCTGCCCTACGGCGAACGCCGCCACGCATGCACCTGCACCCGCGAGCCCGGCGACGCCAGCATGCGTCAGTAGCTTCGCCGCGAGCACCCGAAGACGCGCGGGCTGCGCGAGAAAGGTAACAGCCATCATCCCCGTGGCGTACTCGCGCGTGATCGACAAGATGCCGAACGCCGCAACGGCAAGCACGGCAGCGTTCACACCCTCGAGCGAGATGCCGACGGAGTCGAAGGTGCGACGGTCGTACACCGACATGTGCGATGCCGACGACGCGACGGCTAGCCCGACGAGCGCGCTGACCGACACCGCCAGCGCGATCGCCAAAGCAATCGTTCGCGAGGTCTTGTGAACCGGACGAAGCTTCTCCCACTCCATGGCCAGTGCGGTGCGCATCGCGCGTCAGCTCGCCTGACGACGGGTGGCGAACTCAGCCGTATCGCATGTCAACTGCATGAAAGCGTCCTCCAACGACGCGCGTTGCGGCGATAGCTCGAACAGAGTCGCGCCGACTCGAGACGCCATCGACCCGATCTGCTCGATGCTCAGACCGACGACCTCGAGAGCATCGCCATCGCGCCACAACGAGACCCCCTCTACAGACAGTGCAATCTCGAGCTCATCGAGTTGGGGGCTTCGCACGCGCACCGACGAAACCGCGCGCTCGACGAAGTCGGTCACACTCTCCGCGGCGATCAACCGACCCGCACCGATCACAATCAGTGCGCTTGCGGTCAGCGCCATCTCGCTCATCAAGTGGCTCGCGACCAACACCGTGCGCCCATCAGCCGCGAGGCCCTGCATGAACCCGCGGATCCAACGAATGCCTTCGGGGTCGAGGCCGTTGATCGGTTCGTCGAGGATCAAGACCGGCGGATCGCCAATCAGGGCCGCTGCGATACCCAGCCGCTGCCGCATGCCGAGTGAGAAGCCGCCGACCTTACGCCCCGCGGCACTCTCCAGACCGACGATCCCCAGCACCTCATCAGCACGCGAACGCGAGATGTCGTTGGCAGCAGCCAGCCAGCGCAAATGTTCAACTGCAGTGCGGCTCGGATTCACCCCGCCCGAATCGATCAACGCACCGAGCTCGCATAACGGTCGCGACAACTCGTGGTAACGCCGTCCGTTGATCGTCGCGACCCCCGCGTCACTTCGGGTCAGCCCAAGGATCATGCGAGCAGTTGTCGTCTTGCCGCTTCCGTTGGGACCAAGGAATCCTGTGACGACACCTGGCATGACCTCGAACGAGAGATCATCAACGACCGTGCGACCGGCGTAGCGCTTGGTCAGGCCACGTACTTCTATCAAGGGAAGATTCCGTCTCTGCAGAACGCTCGCACGCTAAACAGTCGCACGCCGAGCAATCTAGAGCGGCATCCTGAGTCTGCGCTGAAGACGAGCAATCCACCAGTCCCAGCGATGAACGCGGGACGAAGGTCAGCGCGAGGTGGTGTCGATGGTCGCTGAGCCGACGACCCGCGTGCCGTCATAGACGACGACCGCTTGACCCGGTGCGATACCTCGCGCGGGAACCATCAACTCGACATCGAGACGATCGCTGTCGATCACCCGCACGACCGCAGGCACCGGCTCGCCGTGGGCCCGCAACTGCACCAGACACTCAACTGGCCCGACAGGCGCGGGCCCGCACCAACGCGGGCGAACGCCGACAACTCCGCGGACGTCGAGATCTTCGGCTGTGCCGACCGTGACCGTTCGGGTCACCGGCGAAACGTCGAGCACGTAGCGAGGTCGGCCGTCGGATGCTGGGGTGCCGATGCGCAACCCACGGCGCTGGCCGACGGTGAACGCGTACACACCGTCGTGCGAGCCGAGCGTCTCCCCTGAACTGTCCACGATGGAGCCGCTGACATCACCCAGCGAAGACAGCTGCCGCTGCAAGAAACCCGCGGTGTCGCCGTCCGGGATGAAGCACACGTCGTGACTGTCGGGCTTCTCCGCCAACGCGAGCCCACGACGAGCCGCTTCGGCACGAACGCCAGACTTCGGGGTATCACCGAGGGGGAACATTGCATGAGCGAGCTGCGTCGATGTCAAGACGCCGAGCACGTACGACTGATCCTTGTCGGGATCGACCGCGCGGTGCATCTCACGACCGTCCGGGCCGTCGATCAGTTGCGCATAGTGACCCGTGCATACGGCGTCGAAACCGAGTGCCAGCGCCTTGTCGAGAACTGCGGCGAACTTGATCCGCTCGTTGCAACGCAGGCACGGGTTTGGCGTGCGGCCCGCTGCGTACTCGTCGATGAAGTCCTTAACCACGTCGTCGGCGAACCGCTCAGCGAGGTCCCACACATAGAACGGGATGCCGAGCACGTCGGCCGCGCGTCGCGCATCGTGTGCATCCTCGACCGTGCAGCAACCGCGCGCACCGAGACGATGCGACTGAGGCGACTTCGACAAAGCGAGATGGACGCCGGTGACGTCATGGCCGGCGTCAACGGCCCGCGCGGCAGCAACAGCAGAGTCGACGCCACCAGACATGGCGGCAAGAACCTTCACGACCTACCGCCGACTCGCCGACGCGACGACGCCAGCGCGCTTCGCCCGCTCGACCGCGCTGGGCAAAACGGCGAGCAACGCATCGACGTCCGCTTCAGTTGAGGTATGGCCGAGTGAGAACCGCAAGGTGCCACGCGCGCGCTCGTCGTCAGACCCCATCGCCAGCAGCACGTGGCTCGGGCGCGCGACTCCTGCCGTGCAGGCCGATCCGGTCGAGCACTCGACCCCACGCGCATCGAGCAGCATCAGCAAGGCATCGCCCTCGCACCCGGGAAATCCGAAATGCGCGTTGCCCGGCAGCCGCTCGGACGCCTCGACGCCTGGGTCGCCGTTCAACACTGCATCGGGGACGGCGGTCAGGACCCGCCGTACGAGGTCCTCGCGTAGTTCGACGAGAGCGGCCGCACGCGCCGGCTGCGAGGCGACCGCGTCTTGCACCGCAGCGGCGAACCCGGCGATCGCCGGAGTGTCGAGCGTGCCCGAACGCAGGTCGCGCTCCTGCCCGCCGCCGTGCAACACCGGCGTAAGTAAGAGGTCGCGGGCGACGATCAACGCGCCGACACCGAGCGGGCCGCCGACCTTGTGCCCGGAGATCGTCAACGCGTCGAGACCACTTGCTGCGAAGTTGATGGGCAGCTGACCAACCGCCTGCACGGCGTCGGAGTGCACGGGGATCCCGTAGCTGTGGGCGATAGCCACGATCTCGGCGATCGGCTGCACGGTGCCGACCTCGTTGTTGGCCCACATGACCGTGACGAGGGCAACCGACTCGGGGTCGGACTCGATCGCTGCACGGACCGTTTCGGGCCGCACCCGACCCATCTCATCGACGTCCAGCCAGACCGGCTCGGCGCCATCGTGGCCAGCGAGCCACTCGACGCAATCGAGCACGGCGTGGTGCTCGACGGCGCTGGCGAGGATCCGCACCCGGCGCGGATCGGCAGTACGGCGCGCCCAGAAGAGGCCTTTCACGGCCAGGTTGTCGGCTTCGGTGCCGCCCGAGGTGAAGACAACCTCGCTCGGACGCGCGCCCAGCGCCTGGGCGATGGCCTCGCGAGACTCCTCAACGACCCGGCGGGCGGTGCGACCAGCCCGGTGCAGCGACGAGGGGTTCCCGACCACGCGCAGTTGCTCGGTCATGGCGGCAAGAGCGGCCGGCACCATCGGAGTGGTGGCCGCGTGGTCGAGGTATACGGCGCCAGGCACGTCGACGGTGTCCATTACCCGACCAGCGTAGCCGCTTGGTGGGCGCTCACCGACCGTCAAGGTTCGATCAAGTCAGCCCTCAACGCCTGAGGTCAAGTTGCCGATGACACGACCGTGACGGCCGAGCAGACTTTGGCAGCCCAGCACCCATGCCCGTGCGGAATCGCACCGGCGAGCCAGGTGCAGCGGTGTGCGGCGTGCCCTGCCCGCGGTCGGCGCGCGTCCGACACGGAGCTTTTGTCGGCGGCCGAGCGCCGAACCACCGACCCTGAGACCGCCGCAGCCCTGATGACCTACTCGCGCTGGAAGAAGACCGACGGCACGTTCGGCCCGGCCGGCCGGATGATCGCCACGTTCCTCCTCCTCGTGCCACTGCCCGTCTTTGCCCTTGGCGTCGCTTCGGGGATCGGGATCATCGGTGCGGGCATCTGGGTCGTCGTCGTGATGCCGTGGGCCTTGCGCGACATCTGGAAGCGCGGGGCGACTCACGTCCAGCCGCCACTGCCTGCACAGTCACGCGCGCAGTTCTGATCCGGCGCGATCTGTAGGCTGGCCGTTGTGAGCCAGCCACTGTTGTCACCCGCTGTTTCCCGCTCCCGACGCACGTTTCCGAGCGTGTTGTTCGACGAGGCCCACAGCGAGGCGTGGAGCATCCGGGTCGAGACGGTCGCCGAGATGAACCCCCGGCACCCCGGTGACGCGGGTTACCTCAAGGCCGCGGCCGCATTGCGCGAACGAGGCATGCGGGTCGACCCGCACATCTCCGGGCCGCTGACTTTGGCCGCGCTGGCCGATCGCGATGTCGTGGTCGTGGCGCATCCGTCCGATGGCACCTGGGAACGCGTCACCGGCATCGGATCGGCTGTGCTGTCTGCCGATGAGATCGACGCTCTCGAGACGTTCGTCCGGGACGGCGGGGGGCTGGTCGTGCTGGCCGAGTGCGAGCAGGACAAGTACGGCAACAACCTCGTGGATCTCCTCGAGCGGTTCGGTGTCAGGCCGACGAACGTGACGGTTCAAGACACCGCTTCGAACCACCAAGGCGTGGTCGCGTGGGTGCGCGCTTCCCTGCCGCGCCAGCGAGGGAAAGCCGATGTGCTCGCCCGGGTCTCCGAAGCGTGCTTCTACCGTTCCGGCGTGCTGTCGATCACTAATCCGGACGCCGTGGTGCTGGCGAAAACGTCTAGCTCCGCTGACCCGGCCGACCAGCCACTGGCGGTTGCCCTGCAGTTCGGGCTCGGCCGCCTCGTGGTGTTCGCGGATTCCGACCTGTTCGGCGACGACTCGATTGGCGACTACGACCATCGTCAACTGTGGACCAACGCGATCACGTGGGCCGCGTCAGGTGCTGTGCCGGATGTTGCGGGTGCCGCTTCGTCCTGGCTCTTGGACCACCCCGGCTGGGTGGCTCTGAAGGAAGCGGTGGGCACGCTGCGCGGGCTGCAGGCCAAGGACGGCTCGCTCGATGTGGCGACTCATGGCGAGTCGGCTGCTTCAGCCGCGACCGCCGAAGTCGACAACGTGGTCTCGGCGATCGAAGCATTGCGGCCCCACTTCGAGCACGACGCTGCGTATCTGGACGCCGTGATTTTGGATCTCGAACGTTGGCGCGACAGCGGATTCGCGGTGCCCGATTTCCTCGATTCGTTGCTGGCTTTCCGCCCCGAATTGGCGCGGGTCAACGGACTCGAGCACCTCGTGGTTTTCCCGATGTACACGCAGAACGGCAACCCCGACCGCAACTTCGAGGCCGTTGTGATCCGCGTCGTGTGGCCCGACTTCGTCGCCTCGTTGGAGGCGACGCGCTACGACAACTCGATGTTCGTACCCATCTCATTCGTCGACTTCACGGCCGGGTACGACACGAACTCGGCGGTGTTGTTCCCCGAGACAGTGGCGGTTCGCGAAGTGCCTCGCTTCACGTGGGGTGCGATTTTCTGTGACCGCGAGGCGGCCCGTTTCCGGCGCGTCAGTGCAGCCGCAGCCGACACGTTGAAGCTGTCGTTGCCACCGGCCGCCGAGCGCCTCATCGACAACCAGGCACTCGCGCAAAACACCTTCGTGCTGTGGGATCTCATCCACGACCGCACGCACAGCCACGGTGACCTGCCGTTCGACCCATTCATGATCAAGCAGCGGATGCCGTACTGGATGTACTCGCTCGAAGAGTTGCGCTGCGACCTGCAGGCGTTCGCACAGGCCGTCGACCTCGAGGCTTCGAACGCAACCCCGTATGGCGAACTCGTGCAGTACGCCGTGCTTTTCGACCGGCTGTTTCGCTTCCCTATCACTGGCGACCGGGTAAGAAACTACGACGGTCTCGGCGGTCAATTGTTGTTCGCGTACTTGCACAAGAATGGCGTCCTGCAATGGACCGACAACACGCTATCGATCGACTGGTCGCGTGTTGCGTCGGCCGTCACCGATCTCGGCCGCGAGGTCGAGGCGCTCTACCGCGACGGCATCGACCGCTCGCGCGTCGGCTACTGGCTCGCGGGCCACGAGTTCGTGTCGCGTTACGTGGCGCCAAATCCGGTGTCGGTGTGGGCTCGTGGCGCGTCGGCCTTGCCACTGGACGGACCGCCCAAGGGACTCGTCGATCTGGTCCTGCCAGATGAGTTCCCGCTGAACGTGTTCTACGAAGCGTTGCGCCGCAAGCTCGGCGACGTCATCGAGTCGACCCGAGGCATCACGGCGGTCAACGCATGAGCCTCGCCGACGCGGTCGTCGTTGTTGCGGGAGCAGGCGGTGGGGCGGGAGCCGCCGTCGTCCGCCGGCTGTCTGCGGCCGGTGCGATCGTCGTGACCGCGGACCGTTCGCTCGACGCGACTGAGGACTTGGTTCGCGAAATCGGTGAAGCAGGCGGCCAGATCGACGCGTACGCGCTCGACCTGCTCGACGGTCCGGTGACGAAGGCGTGGGCCGACTCGGTCACCGCTCGGTTCGGCCGCGTTGACGGCGTGGTGCATCTCGTCGGCGGTTGGCGCGGTGGAAAGGGAATCACCGAAACTGACCTCGCCGACTGGGACTGGTTGTCTGGCCTGCTCGTGTCAACGGTGCAAAACACGACGCGCGCATTTCACGACCAGCTTCGGTCGAGCCCGCTGGGCCGGTTCGTGCTGGTGTCGGCGGCCGAGGCGTCGCGGCCGACTGCGAAGAATGCGTCCTACGCCGCGGCGAAGGCAGCCGCAGAAGCGTGGACGCTCGCCGTCGCCGATTCGTTCCGCGGCTCGGAGGCAGCAGCAACGATCGTCGTGGTCAAGGCGCTGCTGACGCCGCAGATGCGCGACGCCAAGCCCGACGCGACGTTCGCCGGCTACACCTACGTCGAGGACCTGGCTGACTCGATTGTCAGCCTCTGGAACAAGCCGGCTAGTGGAGTAAATGGGGAGCGCATATGGCTGACGAACTGAACGGGCAGCACCACGATCCGGCCCGCCGCGGGTTCGCCAGCGACAACTACGCGGGCGTTCACCCCGAAATCCTCTCTGCACTGGCCCTCGCAAACGGCGGGCACGTGGGCAGCTACGGCGGCGACCCCTACACGGCGGCCGCCGTTGAGGTGCTGCGCGGACATTTCGGTACGGACGCCGAGGTGCTCTTCGTTTTCAACGGCACCGGCGCCAACGTCGTGTCGTTGCAGGCAATGACGAAGCGCTGGGACGCGGTGATCTGCGCGGAATCGGCTCACATCAATGTCGACGAGTGCGGTGCGGCAGAAAAGATCGCTGGGCTGAAGCTGCTCTCGGTGACGACGCCCGACGGCAAGCTCACGCCCGCACTGATCGACGTCCACGCTTGGGGCTTTGGCGACGTGCACCACGCACAGCCCCGCGTCGTCTCGATCACCCAGAGCACCGAGCTCGGCACGGTCTACACGCCTTCGGAGATCGCAGCGATATGCGAGCACGCCCATTCGTTGGGGATGTTCGTGCATCTGGACGGCGCCCGAATTTCCAACGCAGCTGCTGCCCTGGGGGTCGCCCTTCGTGCGTTCACGACGGACGTCGGCGTCGACGTCGTCAGCCTCGGTGGGACGAAGAACGGCCTGCTGTACGGCGAGGGGATCGTGGTGCTCAACCCAGATGCCGTGGCTGGGGTCGAGTTCTTGCGCAAGGCGGGCATGCAGTTGTCGTCGAAGATGCGGTTCATCGGCGTGCAGTTCGAGGTGCTCTTCGGCACCGACCTATGGTTGCGCAGCGCCACGCACGCGAATGCGATGGCACGCCGGTTGGCGGACGCGACCAGGGACATCGCCGGGGTGCAGCTCACTCGCGAACCGGAAGCGAACTCCGTCTACGCGATCCTGCCGGCCGACGTGACCGCGCGGTTGCAGGAACAGGTGTTTTTCTACCCGTGGGACCGCGCGACCGGTGAAGTGCGTTGGGTGTGCGCCTTCGACACGACAGAGCAAGACGTCGACGACTTCGCCGAACTGGTCCGCAAGGAACTGGCCAACCGCTAACCGGTTACTTAGTGGTAGCGGAGCCAGACCTGCCAGCCGGTCGCGAACTGTGCAACGAACACCTGGCCGCTGCCAATCGATGCGCTCCCGACCGCATTCGGGATGTGCAACTCGACCACGTAGCTGTCATCACCCAATGCCTTGCCGCAGATGGAGTCGGCGACAATGCCGAACCCGGTGCGCTCGGCGGCGGGGTAAATGGCAGTGATCTCAACCGTGCCGTTGGACGACGAGGAGCCGTACAACTTCTCCGCGGCGCCCGCGACTGCATCAAACACGAGTCCTTCCTGGGACGCAGTTCCCTCAATATCGCCCGCGAGCCCACTCGCGGGTACGGTCGGGCAGCCCGAGGTGGCGGTCGGCAGCGGAGTTGATGGTGGTGTCGTGGCATCGGCGAACGTCACCGTCGCGGGACTAACCGTCACCGTGATGGTCGCCAGGGTGGGACCAGCCGGGGACTGACATGTTGGCCCCCCGTCACCACACGCCTTCTCTCGCAGGCTCAACTCCTCTGTACCCGTCGCCGTCGCGGTGAGGGCGTTGCCGAAGCTGCTGGGGTTGATAGCCGAAGGCGGCAGAAGCGCGCCAAACACGCTCCCGGCCGCCGGCCAGTAGAAATAGCTAGCTGCGCACGCGCCTTCTGTCGTGAAAGTCACAAGCTCCCCCACGCTGACGTGAAGCGTGTTGGCACCCGGTGTCACCAGCACCGGCTTGGCGGACCCAACTTGGGTGGCCGCCGAGATCCCCGGGGCGCAAGTACCAGTTGCGATCGGCAGCGTCGGTGGCGCGCTGCTCAGCGGCGGCGATGGCGACTCCGGTGCAAGCGGCGCTGACGCAACGGATGACGCACTCACGACTGCAGACGGGTCGGGAACTACCGGCCCGCCGCGCAGTTCCGACGAGTTCGGCCCGTGCGACGAACTGGCGACTGGCGCCGGTCCCGTGAGCTGAGTGGTCGCCGATGAGTTGTGGCGCCCGAGCGCCGGGACCAACGCGACGGCCACGACCACGACGGCAGCTGCAACCACCGCGCCGACTGACCGCTGTCGCCGACGTCGCCGCGCCCCGGCAGCCACTTTGTCGAACAGGCCAGGAACATCCGAGCCCGCTGGCTCGATCGACTGCATCGCACGACGCACGCTCTCGTCGTCCGGAATCATCGTCCTGCCTCCGTCACCCGTGGGTCGGTGCTCAAGCGCAACCGCGCGAGCGCCTTCGACGTCTGGCTCTTCACCGTGCCGACGGAGCAGCCGAGCACGTCGGCCGTCGCCGTCTCGGTGAGGTCCTCGTAGTACCGAAGGACGAGCACCGCACGTTGCCGCGGTGTCAACGTCGGCAACAGGCGACGAAGCGCGTCGGCGAGATCAGCCCGTGCGTAGTCGTCGTCCGCGTGAGTGATCTCAGGAAGCGCGGACGTCGGCTGCTCGCCGCGCCACTTGCGCCGCCACCAGCTCGAGTAGGTGTTGACCATCACCTTGCGGACGTAGGCATCGGGATCGCGATCGGTCGCCACCCGCTGCCAGTGCGGCCACACTCGCTCCAACGTCGTCTGCACGAGGTCCTCCGCCGTCTGCTCATCACCGGTGAGCATCCGCGCGGTGCGGAGCAGGGCACGCTGGCGCGCGGCGACATAGTCGCGTAGCCCCGGCGGTTCCTGGGACACCTCACCCCTGTCTGCGGATCTCGCTACCTACACCGGTCGGACCCCCCGAATGGTTGCCAGGTTGCCACGAGTCCGGGAATGGGCGCGGGAGCCTGCTCGTTGAGCGCCGGTATGAAGATCACAGTCATCGGAACAGGCAAGATCGGCGGCACGCTCGGCGAGAAGTGGCGGCGCGCCGGCCACGACGTGAGTTACGGGTCGAGGAATCCGCGCGCTGACGGCCCCGGTGGCGTGGCTGTCGTGGCAGTCGGCGAGGCAATTGACGGCGCCGATGTGGTGGTGTTCGCCATCCCAGCGGCTGCGGTCGCAGAGGTAGCAGCCGAGAATGCGACGTCACTCGCGGGCAAGGTCGTGGTTGACGCGACGAACCGCATGGGCGCGCCTGTCGTGAACAACCGGGCAGAGATCGCGGCTGCGGCTCCCGACGCAAAGTATGTGCGGGCGTTCAACACGTTGGGCTGGGAGAACTTCGCCGATCCGCTACCGGACGTCGATCTCTTCTTCGCGGCCGACCTAGAAGCGCGTGCCACCGCCGAAAACCTCATCGAGGCCATTGGATTGCGCCCCCAATATCTGGGCGGCGCGGATGCGGCAGCGACAGTCGACGCACTGCTGCCGGTGTGGTTCGCGCTGACGCAGCAGCGGGGTGGTAACCGCAAGGTGGCACTGCGAGTCGTCGAGTAAGCCCTAGCTTTTGCGCTTGGCGATCTCGGCGATCAGTTGCGGCACGACGACGTGTAGATCGCCGACGACGCCAAAATCGGCAAGCTCGAAGATCGGCGCCTCGGCATCCTTGTTGATCGCGATGATCGTCTTCGACGTCTGCATCCCGGCGCGGTGCTGAATGGCACCCGAGATCCCGCACGCGATGTAGAGCTGCGGAGCGACAGTCACTCCGGTCTGCCCGACCTGGGCCGCGTGCGGATACCAGCCGGCATCCGTCGCCGCGCGTGAGGCGCCGACCGCGGCCGACAACGCGTCGGCAAGCTCCTCGATGAGGGCGAACTTCTCCGCCGTCCCGACCCCGCGTCCGCCCGCGACGACGACACTCGCCTCAGACAAGCCCGGCCGGCCACCGGATGCGACAGCCGAGCGCGACTCGATAACCGCGTGCCGACCATCGGCAGCGGGAGCCGCGACCGCCGACACGGCCGCAGCGGCAGGTGCGGCGATTGGAGTGACGCTGTTCGGACGCACGGTCACGATCGGCACCCCACGGGTCGCCCGCGAATGCACCACGGTCGAGCCGCCGAACACCGACTGCTCGACCACGACAGTATCGCCGTCCAGAGATACGTCGACGGCGTCAGTCAGAACACCAGCATCAAGACGGACGGCGAGGCGACCGGCAATCTCCTTGCCTTCCGTTGTCGAGGCGATCAACACCGCAGCGGGTGACCGCGACGCGACGAGCGACTCGAGTAGCGAAACGACCGGCGCCACGACGGCCGATGTAAGAACTGAGTCGTCCGCGGCCAGAACTGCAGTCGCGCCGTACTCGCCGAGCTTCGCTGAAATCGCAGCGCCATCACCGACAACAACCGCAACGGGTGAGCCAATCCGAGTAGCAAGAGTGAGCAACTCAAGTGTCGGCTTCCCGACCACACCGTCGACGTGGTCGACCAGTACAAGTACTTCTGCCATGTCGAGTCCCGTCGTTAGAGAAGCTTGCGCGAGACGAGGAAATCCGCGATCCGCGAACCCCCGTCGCCGTCGTCCTTGATGATGGTGTGCTCGCCGCGCGGTGGCCGTTGCGTCGCATCGACCACAGCGGTGGCCGCGGCAGCCAAGCCGACCGATGACGGCGCGATGTCGAGATCTGCAAGCGACCATGTGGCTGTCGGCTTCGTTTTCGCGGCCATAATGCCTTTAAACGAGGGGTATCTCGGCTCATTGATCTTTTCAAGAACGCTGATAACGGCCGGCAGTTGTGCTGAGACGACGGCCTGCCCGGCGTCCGTCTGTCGATGCACATTCACGGTCGCGGGCGAAGCCGATGCGTCGATCTCAACCTTGCTGGCAAGAGTTGCCTGCGGCACACCGAGGCGCTCGGCAAGCATCGCCGGAACGACGCCCATGCGCGCATCGGTCGATTCAGATCCGAGCACGACCAGGTCGAAGCCGGTTCGCTCGATGGCTTTCGCCAAGACCAACGACGTGGCCAGCGCGTCCGAGCCGTGCAGCGCATCGTCTACGACGTGCACCGCTTCGTCGGCTCCCATGGAAAGTGCCTTTCGCACCGTGTCAGCCGCACCCGACGGCCCCATCGTCAAGACGACGACGGTGCTGCCTTCGTTTGCTTCTTTGATGCGCAACGCCTCTTCGACCGCATAGGTGTCGAGTTCGTCGATCACGCCGTCGGCAGCCGCGCGATCGAGTGTCTGGTCAGCGGGGTCGAGCCGCTTCTCCGACCACGTGTCGGGAACCTGCTTGACGCACACGACAATCCTCAACGCAGTCACGGTTCGCGCCTCCTGTCGGCCGACTCTACCGGGCGACTCTTCGGGCGAGCCTCGGGCCGCACGTCAGTACGCGCCGCAGCCCGGACACGGCGCTACGGTGAGTGGTATGGACCAGCGACTGCGCTCCGTTTGCGACCTTTTCATGGGTGATCTCCGCGAGGGTTCTGGCTTGCACGAGTACGACGGCCTGATTCAAGACCTGTCGCCGGGTGGGGTCCGGGCGGGTCTCGCGAAACTCGGCGGCCCGCCGCTCGACGACCCGCACGACGAGGCCCACCTGCGGGCTTTCGAGGACAACGCCCGGCTCGCGTTCGGCGAACTTGAAGTGCATCGCTCCAACCCGTCGACGCACCTGCCAAACTTCGACCTTTCCTGTTACGACCGCGAGTACGCGCCGGCGAGCGACCGCGCCGCCGCGAGACGCGCGCACCTCGCGCAGTGGCCGGACGCGGTCGACATGACGATCGAGGCACTCGACGCAGTGCCTGCGCCGGTCGCGGCCGCACTCCTCGGTGCATTCACCGGACTCGTTTCTGTGGTCAACCCGGCGGAGCCGCATGCCACCGCTGCGCTCGCTGCGCACGCTCGACTGATGCTGCACCTGCAAGATGCGGCAGAGCAGGGCTCACCCGACGCATCGTTGGGCGCGAGTGGTTTGGCGTCGTTGATGGGTTCTTTCGAAGCAACCACAGTCGACATCGGCCGGCTCGCAGAAATCGCCGATAGTGAGCGCGACCGGCTCACGGAAATGCTGCGAGAGGCATGTGCGCGGTTCGATTCCGACGCTAGCCTCGCGCAAGCAGTCGCCGCTCTCGTCGCAGACCACCCGGACGCCGACGGCATACTCACAGAAGCGCAGGCGCAAGTCGATGAGGTGCTCGCGTTCACCCGCGAACACGATCTCGTGCCGTACACCGACGGCGAATGCGTCGTGGCGCAAGCTCCCGAGTCGCGACGGTGGGCCATGGCGATGATGGCGTGGGCTGCTCCGGGCGAGCCTGACGCGCCATCGTTTTATTGGGTGACGCCGCCCGACCCGACATGGTCAGCGCATGACACCGAGGACTGGCTGCAGATCTTCAGTCGCGCGACGCTGCCGGCGATCACACTGCACGAGGTTTCGCCGGGCCACTTTGCGCACGGTCGCGCGTTGCGTCGCGCCGCAACACCGGTGCGCCGGATCCTGATGTCACCCGCGTTCGTCGAGGGATGGGCGCACTACACGGAGGAGCTCAGCCTTGATCTCGGCTTCCGGGCCGGCGACCCGCGGTTCGCCGCGGGCGTAGCGATCGAAGGCCTCGTGCGGGTGACGCGCCTCGCCGCTGCGATCGGCGTGCACACCGGTGCGATGACGGTGGACGACGCGGCGCACAGGTTTGAGTCGGACGCATTCTTGTCGGGGCGTGCTGCCAGATCTGAAGCCAACCGTGCCACGTTCGACCCGACGTACGGCCGCTACACGTGGGGAAAGCTCGTCATCCTCGAGACGCAAGCGAAGGCGCGGCAGGCGTGGGGCGCTGACTACTCGCACAGCCGATTCCACAAGGCAATGCTCGACCTCGGCGCACCCCCGCTGGGTCTGCTCGGAACAGCGATCGACCGAGGCTAGCCAGCTGCCAACGTGTCGAGGGACACCTGCCACAACCGCGCGGCCGCCGACGCCGGCGAGCAACGGCGAGGTCGCGACGCGAATCGACGTGGCCGGGCTCTGCTCGGGTGCCTTCCATCGCGCACCGCCCTCCTGCTCGACCTGCTCATGGATGGACTCGTACTAAGTCGACGTCCAGCCACTGCGCAAGATCGGTGAGTTCGCGCGTCACATTCGCAGTCATCGTCTTCGTGAACGGCACGTCCTCGTGAATGGCGTCGACCCGCAACGCATGCTCTTTTGGCTCGGTTGTCGCGTCGACCTTTCCGACGAGGCGATCCCCGCACAGGATTGGCATCGCCCAGTAGCCCCAGCGTCGCTTCGCCGCGGGCTTGTACATCTCGAGGTTGTAGTCGAACTCGAAAATGTCGGTCATTCGTTGCCGGTCCAGGATGAGCCGGTCAATCGGAGAGATGATCGCCGTTCGACCGCTGAATGCGCCGCCGAGATAAGTCGGATCAACCCGCCATTGACCTCTAACGCCGTCGATCACGGCTGCTTCACCGACCTCTTCGACCCCATTCGGCTCGATTTGGGTGTCCTGCCCGCGCGCCCGTGAAATCCCCAGCGCCCGAAGCCGACGCTCGTTGCGGATCTGACGTGCCTCCACCGTCGGTACGACGTCGTCATCGGGATACACACGCGACGCGAGGTCCCACAACCTGTCACGCCCCCGTCGTCCCGCCACTGCTACTTCACCACGCAGCACCAGGAGCTCGAGCATCATCGCGACGTTGCGGTTGTTGTTCCAGCCGGTCGAACGAAACGGCACAACGCAGGTGTCCGGCAACTCGCGCCAGGTCAGCGGTCCGTCGCGCCGCAGTTCGTCGATCAGGTCCTGCCGAAAGGCTTCGTTGGCCCGCACCCACGCGGCCCTACTCTGCCGCCAGTCTGGGTCGTCGCTAACGCCTGGCCACTCGGCCATCTCGCTGCGGTACAGGGCGATGTCTTCGGCGGGCCTCAGCACACCCTGCACATCGATCAGCGATTGCTCCTCGACGGCCTCGGCGATTGCTGTCCGCGGGCACGACGAGCCCAACCGACTCCAGATGACGAGTTCGGCGTTCGGCGCGACGGCCGCCGTGCGATCGTCCTGCAACAGCGTCAGGTGGCGGACGGTGTCGAGCAGGTCGGTCGGCCGGTTCGCATCAAGAAGCTGTGCCCGGACGGCGATCTGGCGCGCCTCCGTGCGCGACAATTGGTGGACGGCCACGACCGTCAGGCTAGGCGACCGGGCCGACAACTCCCGCCACCGATCTCCGCGAAGCCTCCTGGTGCTCGTCGTCGGGCGACGGTCCGCGACGAGCGACTCATTGTGCCCGGATGGGCGCTCGTGTATATAGGGACGTGATTACCCCGGCTGCGCACGCTTGATGGTCCGTTTGGGCGGAGTTTTCGAGGGATCCAGCAAAGCCGCCCACCCACACCCGCGCCGATCTGTAATTTCGAATCGGTGTCAACAACGGGGGATCACATGCTTGCTCGTCGCTTGTCTCGACTGCCCTTGGCGATTCTCGCTCTCGTCGCGGCGCTCCTAGGTTCGGGGCTCTCTGTCGTGGGTGGCGCACAAGCCGCGCATGCCACGACCGGATTCAGCGGCGCATTCTTCGACAGCGAACCGGGCGAGTACATCGGTCAGGGCCAGGCGGACACGTTCCCGACCGTGACGTACAACGGCTTGCGCGGCGGCTACCCGATGTTCATCGTGACGAGCCCCACCGACAGCTTCCAAGTCTGGTTCGCAGCTCCCGCAGGCCAACCTCTGGTTCCCGGCACCTACGAGAGTGCACAGCGCTTCGACTTCCGCGCAGCCGGTCACCCCGGACTCGACATCTTCGGCGACGGCCGTGGCTGCAACACCGTCGCGGCTCGATTTGTGGTCGACGACGCCACCTATGACGCGTCGGGCAACGTCCTGACCTTCTCCGCGCGTTTCGAGATGCACTGCGAGAGCCTGCCCCAGGCGCTCTTCGGCGAGCTCTCCTACAACTCCGCAGCGCCTTTCCGCAGCCGAACCGTCTCGACCAGTGCGTTGCAGTTCACGAGCGCTGGCGGCCAACCGGTGACCCGAAGTGTGACCATCACGAACAACGGCCCGGCCACCGACGACCCGACGCAGTTCGCGATTACGGGCGCGGACGCCTCGCAGTACGCGATCACCAACAACAGCTGCACGGGTCCGTTGGCCGCCAACTCCTCATGCGCTGCGACGGTGCAGTTCACGCCCCTGTCGCCGTCGGAGACCGCACACGCCCAGCTCTCGTTCACCGACGAACTGGCGCCCTTGGGCAGCCCCGGTGAACCGGCAGGTGCCGGCGTCGGGCGAGTCGTTTCGATCACGGGCGTAGCCGGCTCCGGCGTTAATGTCGGCTCGATCGCTGGCACTGTCAAAGACCCCAACGGTGCGCCGTTGGCTGGTGTCTGCGTCCTGTTCGTCGACCCCGCCACGGGCAACCTCACGGGACCCGAAGCGACGACCGCAAACGACGGCACCTACTCGATCAATAGCCTGAATCCAGGCACCTACTACGTGTACTTCCTCTACGCGTGCGAGGCACAGTTCCTCACCAACTACACGCCGGTGATCTACAACAACGCGTCGACACTCGCTACCGCAACGCCAGTGACCGTGGTGGTTGGTCCAGTGACCGGCGTCAACGCGCAACTCGCCGTGGGCGGCCAGATCAGCGGGCATGTCACCGATGCATCCGGCGCGCCGCTTGCAGGCGCCGACGTAACGGCCTACCCGATGGGTGACGTCCCAGCGGTGGCCACCACGACGACCACGAACGCCAACGGCAACTACGCCTTGCTGGGCTTCGCAACGGGAAGCTATGCGGTGGAGTTCGACGACTGCCCGACCACGACCACCTGCCAGACGCAGTGGTACGACGCTGTGTCATCCGCGATCAACTCGACACCGGTGAACGTCACTGCCGGTCAGTCAGCTACTGGCATCAACGCAACGTTCACCGGCATCGGCACGACCCCGCCAGCAGGCGGCGGCACGGGTGGAACGGGTGGCACGGGTGGAACGGGTGGCACCGGCGGCAACACTGGCGGCGGGGGTCAGAGTTCGGGCGGTGGAGGCGGTAGCGATGCCGCTACCGCGATCACCACACGCCGCATCTTCGGGTCCGACGCGATCGCAACTTCGATCGCAACCAGCAACGCCGAGTTCGGTGCAAGTGCATCGGCACCCGCAGTCGTGCTTGCCCGATCCGACAAGTTTGCCGACGCGCTGGCCGGCGGACCGCTTGCTGCCGCCGTTGCCGGGCCGCTGCTCATTACGCCGGGCGCGACGATCAGCGCTCAGCTCGACCCGCGAGTTCTGGCAGAGATCAGCCGCGTGCTTGTCCCCGGTGGAACCGTCTACGTTCTCGGCGGCACGGGCGCCCTGAGCCCTGCGGTCGACACAGCGCTGGAGTCGCGAGGGTTCAAGGTCCAGCGGGTGTTCGGCGCGGACGAGTACGCGACAGCCGTCGCAATCGCTCATCAACTCGGTGACCCGACGACGGTCTTCGAGGCCACCGGCCGCTCATTTGCTGATGCGTTGTCAGCAGTACCTGCTGCCATCAAGACCCACGGCGCAATCCTGCTCACCAACGGCAACCTGCAAGCGTCGGCGACCGCTGCGTACCTCGCGGCGCACCCGTCGGACACTCGCTACGCCATCGGCGGATCGATGGCAGCCGCAGGCGCCGACCCTTCAGCAATGGCAGTCTTTGGGGCCGACCTGTACGGCACATCTGCGGCCGTGGCGACCAAGTTCTTCCCGGCTGCGACCACATTCGCGGTGGCAACTGGGTTGAAGTTCCCTGACGCACTCTCCGGTGGCGTCATGGAGGGAGCCAGTGCCGGCCCGATGCTCCTGGTACCGCAATCCGGTGCCCTCCCCGTCGCGACCACCAGCTTCTTGCGGTCGCAGGCGACCACTCTGACCAGCGGAGTTATTTTCGGCGGCAACGCGGCCGTCAGCGACGCCATCATCGGTGAGTTGATCGCCGCCGTCTGAGTTGCCGCCGGCACGAACCGTTGCCTGCGAAGCAGGCGCGCGCGCTTCGTCCGTTGCTTAGTTAGGGTGCTGTGAGACCTAACAGCGGCGGAGGGGTGACTCATGACCGAACAACTCACGTCGAACCTGCCGAGTTCGATCGTTGGGGGTGAGGACGCAGACCCCGCCGACCTCGCGCTAGCGTTCCCACGGCTGACCGACGACGAGTGCAACCGGCTGCGTGCGTTCGGAACCGCGCAGACCGTAAATGTGGGCGACACCCTCTTCAAGCCCGGTGACGTCACTTACGACCTGGTGCTGATCGACGAGGGAGTCGTCGACATCGTCAGTGCCCCCACCCTCGGCAAGCCCGAAGCAATCGTCGTCCAGCATCGGGCTGGTGGCCTAATAGGCGAGCTCAACCTGCTCACCGGTCAGACGGTTTACCTCACTGCACGGGTTTCTGCGGCCGGCACTGTCTATCGCGTGGGTCCGGAGGCATTTCGGCGGGTGATGTCGGAGGATCCAGAACTCTCGGACCTGCTGCTCAAAGCCCTCCTGACCCGGCGCAAGTTGCTGAAAGACGCCCCGGCTGCTGCTCGCAACATCGTGATCGTCGGCAGCAGCCTGTCGTCGGGCGCGCTCGCCTTGCGCACGTATGCCGCGCGACAGGTACTCCCACACAAGTGGTTCGACGCCGAAACTGTCGAGGGCAAGCGCGTCATGGCGGCCGCCGAGTTAACCGCCGCCGACCTGCCCGTGGTCCTCACACCGAGTCGCACATTGCGCCGCGCGACTCCAGGCGAACTCGCGGAGCACCTTGGCCTGTCGTACCACCGCTCGGCCGACCGGAACATCGACGTCGCCGTCGTCGGTGGCGGACCAGCCGGTCTCGCCGCCGCGGTGTATGGCGCGTCCGAAGGGCTCGCGACGGTACTGATCGACGCGGTCGCGGCGGGCGGCCAGGCCGCGGCGAGTTCGCGGATCGAGAACTACCTCGGGTTCCCGTCTGGTCTCAGCGGCGCCGAGCTCACCGGCCGCGCGTCGATCCAGGCGCTGAAGTTCGGCGCCGAACTCTCGAGTCCGTGCAAGGCGGTGTCGCTCGACTGCACTGGTGGCCAACTTCGCGTCGTGCTGCAAGACGGCACCGACATCGTCACCCGATCAGTGATCATCGCGACCGGCGCCCGTTATCGGTCGCTACCACTCGAGCGCTGGCCAGACTTCGAGGGTGCCGGGATCTACTACGCGGCGACAGAGATCGAGGCCCGCGTCTGCAGTAACAAGCCCGTCACGGTTGTGGGCGGAGCCAACTCCGCGGGCCAAGCGGCGCTGTATCTCGCCTCGCGCGACAGCGCGGTCAACCTGGTCGTGCGTGGCCCGGACCTGTTCTCCGACATGTCGGCCTACCTCGCCGACCGACTGCACGCAATGCCGCAAGTCACGATTCACACGCAGACCGAAGTCACCGCACTGCACGGTGACAAATCTCTGAGTCACGTCACTCTCACCAATCGCTCGACGGGCGAGGTGCAAGACGAGGAGTGCAGCGGCCTTTTCTGCTTCATCGGCGCGGTGCCCGCAACGGACTGGTTGACCCGCGTCGCTCTCGACGAGGACGGCTTCATTCGCACCGACACGCAACTGCTTGAGGCCGACCTCGGCGAAATCTGGGCACACATGGGTCGCGCGCCATTGCCGTTCGAGACGAGCATGCCAGCGGTCTTCGCCGCTGGGGATGCGCGGTCGGGCTCGATGAAGCGGGTGGCAGCAGCTGTCGGCGAGGGCTCCAGCGCGATCAGGTCGGTGCACGCCGCACTCGGTGTCCGCGTCTGAATCTGGCGCGCTGGTCCGACCTTCGCTGCGCCTAGCGGCCCCGGAAGTCAGCCTTGCCCGGCCCTGATTCGATGAACGACGCCATCCCCGTCGTGCGGTCTTCGGTGTCGAAGAGCGCCGCGAACGCGGCGCGTTCGGCGGCAAGCCCGGTCGCCAGATCGGTCGCGAGCCCGCGGTCGATGACCTCCTTGGCCGCACGCAACGCGGCCGCCGGTCCATGAGCAAACTGACCCGCCCACTCGAACGCGGCGGTGTAGACCTCTTCGTTCGGCGTCACCTTGTCAACGAGGCCGATCCGCAATGCTTCGGCGGACCCGACCATCCGGCCGGTGAACACCAACTCCTTCGCACGAGCCCCACCAATGAGTCGCGCCAACCGCTGCGTGCCACCAGCGCCAGGTATCACTCCGAGCAAGATCTCCGGCTGGCCGAGCTTCGCGCCGTCCGCGCAAAAACGGACGTCGGCGGCGAGCGCCAACTCGCAACCCCCTCCGAGTGCGTAGCCGGTGATCGCAGCGACCACGGGCTTGGGGATCTGCGCAACGGCCGTGAAAGCGGCCTGTAGCGGCTCCGCACGCGCAACCATGTCGCCGTGCGTCATCGCGGCCATCTCTTTAACGTCGGCGCCCGCAGCGAACGATCGGGGGCCGCCATATATGACAACAGCCCGCACGTCGTCACGCGCACTCGCTTCGAGCGCGACCGCATGCAACTGGTCTTGCATCAACGCATTCATTGCGTTGACCGGCGGCCTATCGAGGCGGATCGTGCCGACACCGCCAGCGACCTCGAGGCGCACGAACTGGGTCTGTGACGCAGCCGGATCATCCATCGCGCCAGGCTACTTCAGCGGCAGTGCGCCCGAGCGGGCACAATGGCCTGGTGGCCCTCCGCGAACGCCTGCTCGCGGCGGCCGGCGTCGTCGGGCCCTGCGTCTTCATTGCCGACTGGGCGATCCTCGGCAGCCGGGCGAAGAACTACTCCCCCGTAAGCGACGCGATCAGCGAGCTCGCGCGGATGCACGCTTCGACGCGACCGGCGATGACCGCAGGGTTCCTGGTCTTCAGCGCCGCCCTACCTACGTATGCAGTCGCGCTTCGCCACGCACTATCCGGACACGCGTGGAAGTTCGCCGCCGCGAACGGCATTGCCACGCTCGGCGTGGCAGCGTTCTCACTCGGCACGCCAACGTCGGGCGACATTCATGGCGCGTTCGCCGGCCTGGCCTACGCATCTCTCGCGGCGACACCGATCGCAGCGAGCGTCGCGCTGCGACGCGAAGGTAACACCGCACGTGCCCGGACGTCGATTGCTACCGGTCTGCTGTGCGCAGCGGCGCTCGTCGCCAGCGTGGCAGGACCAGAGCATGTGCACGGGTTGCTCCAGCGCATCGGACTCACGATCGGCGACGCGTGGATCATCTCCTCGGCCATCGAGATGATGCGCGGCGCGACATTGACGCCAAATGACACGACATCTCGACCCACTGCGTCGCAGATCGAGCCTGACCCGGCAGGATAAGCCGGTGGACATCTGGCCCGGTCATTGGCAGCCCTTTGGTGCCACCGTCGATGACGGTGGCACCAACTTCGCGCTCTTCTCAGCGAACGCAACTGCGGTCGACTTGTGTGTGTTCGACGACAATGGCAACGAGACCCGCGTGCCGCTGCGCGAATCGACCTTTCACGTCTGGCACGGCTACTTGCCCGGTATCGGGGCCGGCACCCGCTACGGGTACCGCGTCGACGGCGCCTTCAGCCCTGGCAGCGGCGCGCACTTCAACGACAACAAACTGCTTGCTGATCCTTACGCCCGCGCGTTCGACGGAGCGTTCGTCCTCGACGACGCAGTATTCGAGAACAACCCGAGCGACTCGGCCGCGTTTGTTCCCAGGTCGGTCGTGGTGCACGACGATTTCGATTGGGGCAGGGATCGCACACCCGCCGTCGCGTGGCCGGACACGGTGCTTTACGAGCTACATGTGCGCGGATTCACGATGCAACACCCTGACGTGCCGCAGAAGCTGCGCGGCACGTACGCCGGGCTCGCGCACCATGCCGCGACCGACTACTTAAAACAGCTCGGCGTCACGACCCTCGAACTGCTACCGATCCACCACTTCGTCAGCGAGACGGCGCTATTGCGCCGCGGCCTGTCGAACTACTGGGGTTACAACACGCTCGGTTTCTTCGCACCACACGGCAACTACTCATCGTCGGGTACTCGCGGTGAACAGGTTCGCGAGTTCAAGACGATGGTGAAGGCACTGCACGCCGCGGGGCTCGAAGTCATTCTCGACGTGGTCTACAACCACAGCGCCGAGGGCGATGAGTTGGGTCCGACCTTGTCGTTGCGCGGCATCGACAATGAGTCGTACTACCGTCTCGATTCTGGCGGCTACGTGAACTACACGGGCTGTGGCAACACCCTCGACCTCCGCAACCCGCACATGCTGCAACTCGTAACGGACTCACTGCGCTACTGGGTGACAGAAATGCATGTTGACGGGTTCCGCTTTGACCTCGCGCCGACGCTGGCCCGTGCAAGCGATTCGTTTGATGCCCAGTCAGCGTTCCTCGAGGCCGTCAATCAAGATCCCGTGCTCTCGAAGGTGAAGCTCATCGCGGAGCCGTGGGACATCGGGCCGGGCGGCTACCAGGTCGGCAACTTTCCGCCACCATGGTCGGAGTGGAACGACCGGTTCCGTGACACGACAAGGGATTTCTGGCTCTGTGGCGCTACCGACGTGCGCGAACTCGGCTCCCGGCTGGCGGGATCGTCGGACATCTACCAGGGAAGTGGCCGGCTCCCCGACGCGTCGATCAACTTTGTCGCGTGCCACGACGGCTTCACCTTGCATGACTTGGTCACGTACAACAACAAGGTCAACGGTGCGAACGGCGAGGACAACCGTGACGGATCCGACGACAACCACAACTGGAACTGCGGTCACGAGGGCGAGACCGACGATCCTCTCGTGACACAGATTCGGCACCGCGTGGTGCGAGCGATCCTCGGCACACTGGTGTTGTCGGCCGGGGTTCCGATGCTCGGTCACGGCGACGAGATGGGTCGCACCCAGCGCGGCAACAACAACGCCTATTGCCAAGACAACGAGCTCGCGTGGGTCGACTGGGCGACCCTGGACGATTCGCTCGTGGGCTTTACCCGCGCGGTTATCGCGCTGCGACGCGAGCACGTCGTGTTCCGCCAGGAATCGTTCTTCACCGGCAGGTCACTGCGCGGCGACGGCACGGCCGACCTCGCGTGGTTCAGATCCGACGGCGCCCAGCTCACGGCGTCCGACTGGTCTGACCTGAACCCACGCACGATCGCGATGTACTTGTCGGGCAAAGACATTCGCCAGGTAGGCGAACACGGCGAGCCAGTAATCGACGACTCGTTCCTGGTGATCCTGCACGGCGGTCTTGCGCCTTCGACCTTCACGCTCCCGAGCGCCCCTTGGGCCACGAATTATGAGGTCGTGATCGACAACACCGATCCGGCGAACACCGCAAGCCTCCCCGCGGGCACCACCCTCGACGTCCCCGCCGTTGCGTTTCTGGTGCTGCGCGCCACCTGACCGACGGCGGAACTACTTAGCGGAGGTCGCCCGTCACCATTCCTTCGCCAGCGGGCGGCACGGCGATCAGGCCGAGCTCGCCTGGCGAGGCCAACAACGGATCGGCAGGCAGGACGCGCACGCTGTACCCGAAGGGTCCGGTGCGGTCGAGCGTCATCTCACCTTCGTAAACCCAGCTGCCGTCGTCGCGCTTGTCGGAAAGACGCAGCGACGCGTACGTCGGGCCGGTGATCTGGTCGTTCTCGTCGACCCGGCCATAGGCAACCTGCACGTCGACATCTTCGGCGGCGAGGTCGCCCAACGCGACCACGGCACGAAGCGACACAACAGTGCCGTACTCGAGTGCATCGGAAACCCCGCGGGCTTCGATGTGCTCGACGCGCACACCCGGCCACGCCGCGGCGACCCTCTTCTTCCATGCCGCGAGATGCTTCGCGCCGCCGAACTTTGTGTCTTCCATTGCGCGCGATGACTGCGCGGCCGGCGTGTAGAGGTTGTTGACGTAATCGCGCAGCATCCGGGTGGCGACAACCTTCGGCCCCAGCGACGACAGCGTGTGCCTGACCATCTCCAGCCACCGGCTCGGCAACCCGTTGTGGTCACGGTCATAGAACCGCGGCACCATCTGTGTCGACACGATGTCATAGAACGCGCCGGCTTCGAGCTCGTCGCGGCGCTCCTCGGAAAGCTCGTCGGCTGAGGGAATGTCCCAGCCGTTGTTGCCGTCAGACCATTCATCCCACCAGCCGTCGCGAATCGACAGGTTCAGGACGCCGTTCAAGGCGGCCTTCATACCCGACGTCCCGCACGCCTCGAGCGGCCGCAGCGGGTTGTTCAGCCAAACGTCTGCACCCGCGCACAGCACCCGAGCCAGCGCCATGTCGTAGTCAGGCAGGAACACGACCCGATGCCGTACGTTCGCCGCGTCGGCGAAGCGCACAACTTCCTGGATCAGCCGCTTGCCGCCGTCGTCGGCCGGGTGTGCCTTGCCCGCGATGACGAACTGCACCGGCCGGTCCTTGTCGAGCAGCATCTCCGTGAATCGCTCACGGTCTTGCAGCATCAACGTCAATCGCTTGTACGACGGCACCCGGCGGGCGAACCCGATCGTCAAGATGTCGGGGTCGAGGACTTGGCCGATCCAGCCGAGCTCAGATGCCATCGCGCCGCGCTGGATCCACGACGCGCGCAACCGCACGCGCGTCTCGTCGACCAGCCGCGAACGCAGCGCGCGCCGCACTTCCCACAGCTGGCGATCGTCAAGGTGGTCGGCGCCGGCCCAAGCCGAGCCGTCGGCCTGCAGGTCGACCCCGAGGTCGCGCTCGACCATCTGCTGAACCTCACGCGACACCCACGTGGGCGCGTGCACGCCGTTGGTGACCGAGGTGATCGGAACATCAGCCGGATCGAACTTCGGCCACAGCCCGGCGAACATCTCCCGGCTGACCTGGCCGTGTAACAACGAAACGCCGTTGGCACGCTGCGCAACTCGAAGGCCCATCAACGCCATGTTGAAGACGCTTTGGTCACCGCCAGGGAAGCTCTCAGCGCCGAGACCGAGCACCCGGTCGATCGGCAACCCGAGCGCATTGTCGGGCGGACCGAAGTGGTGCTCGACAAGTTCGCGCGGAAAGCGGTCGATGCCGGCCGGCACCGGCGTGTGCGTCGTGAACAGCGTCGACGCGCGGACGACCTCAAGTGCTTCGTCGAACGACAACGACGACGCGGTGACGAGCTCGCGAATTCGTTCCAGCGCAAGGAATCCGGCGTGCCCCTCATTCATGTGGTAAACCTCGGGCTGCGCGTGCCCGGTCAGCCGGCAGAATGCGCGCACCGCCCTGACGCCACCGACACCGAGGAGCAATTCCTGGCGAAAACGGTGATCAGTTCCGCCGCCATAGAGGCGGTCGGTCACGTCGCGCTCGGCAGGCGCATTGCCCTCGACATCAGAGTCGAGCAGGAGCAGCGGGATCCGGCCGACCTGGCAGAGCCAGACCTGGGCCTGGAGGTCTCGCCCTGGCAATCGGACAGGGATCGTGACCGGAGAGCCGTCGGTCTCGGTCAGGAGCGTGAGTGGCAAACCATGGGGGTCGACCGGTGGGTAGCGCTCTTGCTGCCATCCATCGCGCGACAAGGACTGGTTGAAGTAGCCGCGCCGGTAGAGCAACCCGACGCCGATGACCGGGACACCGAGGTCGCTTGCTGTCTTCAGATGGTCGCCGGCCAAGATCCCGAGCCCGCCTGAGTACTGCGGCAGTACGGCGGTGATGCCGTATTCGGGAGAGAAGTAGGCGATCGCGTTCGGCGCCTCGTCGCCCAAGGTCTGGAACCAGCGATCTTGCGTCAGGTACTGATGCAGGTTCTCGGCAGCCTCATCGAGCCGGCCGAGGAACTGCTCGTCGGTCGACAACTCAGCGAAACGCGAATGCGGAACGAGGCCGAGCAACCGCCCCGGATCGCCGTCGACTGCGCGCCAGGTCTGCGGGTCGATGGACTCGAGGAGGTCGAGCGTCTCCGCATGCCATGACCATCGAAGGTTCATGACGAGATCGCCGAGTGCCGCCAACCGCGACGGCAGAACAGTGCGCACAGTGAATCGTCTGATCGCTCTCACGGGCACGACCCTACCGAAGCAGGAGATCGCTGCACCAAGGTACATAGGCCTTCGGCCACGTCTACGCAGCCAATGAATAATTGGGAACGCTCGCAGCTGATCGCCACCCAGCGAGGAAGATCACGTTGGGCTCTCGCGGCGTGACGTGGGGGCATATACGTTTCGACGTGATGAGCAAAGAGAAGATCGACACTGTGAGCCCTGAAAAGAAGTCCGCTGCCCGGAAGGCGCCCGCCACCGGTTCGGCGCGCTCGAAAACGGCGGCGCCCGCAACGCGAGCGTCACGCGCGGCAACCCCGGCAACCCTGGCAACCCTGGCAACCACTGCCTCCGCCGGGTCTGCAACCGCAACAAAAGCAACTGCAACCGCAACGGCCAAGGCTGGGACGCCGCCGAGCGGTCAGGTACCGAGCGGACGAATTCCGATCGAAAACGTCATGCCGGTCATCGACTGCGGCCGCTACCCGGCGAAGTCGGTTGTCGGTGAACAGCTGACGGTCGCCGCGACCGTCTATCGCGAAGGTCACGATGCGCTGGGCGTGAACGTCGTGCTGCGCGATTCAACGGGCCGCACCGGACCCTGGACACCGATGCGCCTGGTCGCACCAGGCACCGACCGCTACGAAGCAGTCGTAACCGCAGACACCACGGGTGAGTGGACGTTTCAGATCGAGGCGTGGAGTGATCCGCTTGAGTCGTGGCGACACGACGCGCGCATCAAAGTCCCTGAGGGCCAAGACGTCGAGTTGATGCTCGAAGAAGGCGCTCGGCTGCACGAACAGGCTGCCGCGAACCTGGCCAGCACCGATGCCGTAGGCACCGGCGAGGTCGGCGATACCGGCGACGCCGGCCGGCTGCTAAGCGTGGCCGCGGCGCTTCGATCACCCGGTGATCCAGTCGAGCGATTGTCCGCGGCGCTGGCTCGCGGCGTCCTCTCCCTTCTTGCTCGCCACCCACTGCGCGCGCTGCTCACCGTCTCGCCGTCCTACCCGCTGCGGGTCGATCGCGAGCGAGCACTTTTCGGCTCCTGGTACGAGTTCTTTCCGCGCTCCGAAGGCGCAACACTCGACCCGCCGAAGTCGGGCACGTTTGAGACCGCCGCAAAGCGACTGCCGGCGATCGCCGAAATGGGGTTCGACGTCGTCTACATCCCGCCGGTGCACCCGATCGGCACGACGTTTCGCAAGGGTCCGAACAACACCCTGACACCAGGGCCAGGGGACCCTGGAGTGCCGTGGGCCATCGGGAGCAGCGAGGGCGGCCACGACGCGATTCATCCCGACCTCGGCACGATGGACGACTTCGACGCGTTCGTCGCCACCGCCAAGGCCAATGGCCTGGAGGTCGCCCTCGACCTTGCTCTGCAGTGCTCTCCCGACCACCCGTGGGTGAGCCAGCACCCGGAGTGGTTCACCACGCGCGCCGACGGCAGCATCGCCTACGCGGAGAACCCGCCGAAGAAGTATCAAGACATCTACCCGCTGAACTTCGACAACGACTACGAGGGCCTCTACGCCGAGATCGTGCGCGTCGTGCGGTTGTGGATGAGCCACGGCATCCGGATCTTCCGCGTCGACAACCCGCACACCAAGCCGGTGCGGTTCTGGGAGCAATTGCTCGCCGACATCCGTGCCACCGACCCAGACGTCTTGTTCCTCGCGGAGGCGTTCACCCGGCCGGCCATGATGCGCGGTCTGGCGAAGGTCGGCTTCCACCAGTCGTATACCTACTTCACCTGGCGCAACACGAAGCCCGAACTCGAGCTCTACCTCACCGAGCTGTCCCACGAGACGTCAGATGTCCTGCGCCCGAACTTCTTCACCAATACGCAGGACATCCTGCACGCGTTTCTGCAGCAGGGCGGGCCGCCCGCGTTCAAGATTCGCGCCGTACTCGCCGCGACCGGCTCACCCACGTGGGGCGTGTACTCCGGCTTCGAACTGTTCGAGAACACTCCACTTCGCCCCGGTAGTGAGGAGTATCTCGACTCGGAGAAGTACCAGTACCGGCCCCGCGACTACGAGGCCGCTGAAGCCGCCGGCCGGAGCCTGGCCGGTTACATCACGACGCTCAATCGGATCCGCCGCGAGCACGTGGCCCTGCAACGGCTGCGCAACCTGCAGTTGCACACCGCCGACAACACGCAGATCCTCACCTACTCCAAGCAAGTCGTTACCGATGACACGACCGACACGATCCTGGTCGTCGTCAACCTCAACCCATTCAACGTTAGCGAAGCAACCGTCGCGCTCGACATGCCGGCGCTGGGCGTTGACTGGGGAGCCCAGCTCGACGTGACCGACCTGCTCAGCGGTGCGCGCTATACCTTCGGGCAGTACAACTACGTGCGGCTGGACCCGCACGTCGAGCCAGCGCACATCTTCTCGATTCAGTAATCCATCACCGTGACATCCCCAGCGACATCCCCAGCGACATCCCCGTAGGGCGGCCTTCACAGATGACAGACCCCGTAGCCGATTCGTCGGAGCACTCCGTCGATCCGCACTGGTACAAGCGCGCGGTCTTCTACGAGGTGCTCGTCCGCGGCTTCGCCGACAGCAACGGTGACGGTACCGGCGACCTCAAGGGCCTGGTGTCGAAGCTCGACTACCTGCAATGGCTTGGTATCGACTGCATCTGGCTGCTGCCGATCTTCCAGTCGCCGCTGCGCGACGGGGGATACGACATCTCCGACTACTTCACGATCCTGCCCGAGTTCGGCGACCTCGGCGACTTCGTGCAACTGGTCGAGGAGGCTCACAAGCGCGGCATGCGGGTCATTGCCGACCTCGTCATGAACCACACCAGCGACCAGCACCCGTGGTTCCAAGCGTCGCGTTCGGATCCGACGGGTCCCTACGGTGACTACTACGTATGGTCCAAGACCGACACTGCCTACCGCGACGCACGCATCATCTTCGTCGACACAGAGAAGTCGAACTGGACCTTCGACCCGGTCCGCGGCGAGTACTACTGGCACCGATTCTTCGGTCACCAACCCGACCTGAACTTCGAGAACCCGGCCGTGCGAGACGCCATGATCGGCACTCTGCGGTTCTGGCTCGAACTTGGCATCGACGGGTTCCGGCTCGACGCCGTCCCTTATTTGTTCGAAGAAGAGGGCACCAACTGCGAGAACCTGCCACGCACGCACGAGTACCTCAAGCGAATCCGCAAGGAGATCGACGCCGACTACCCCGACCGGGTGCTGCTGGCCGAGGCGAACCAGTGGCCAGCTGACGTCGTCGAGTATTTCGGCAGCGACGACGAGTGCCACATGGCGTTCCACTTCCCGCTGATGCCGCGCATCTTCATGTCGGTAAGGCGGGAGCAGCGGTATCCGATCTCGGAGATCTTGTCGCAAACACCGCCGATCCCCGACGGCTGTCAGTGGGGCATCTTCTTGCGCAACCACGACGAGTTGACCCTCGAAATGGTGACCGACGAAGAGCGCGACTACATGTACAGCGAATACGCCGGTGACCCGCGGATGAAGGCGAACATCGGCATCCGACGGCGATTGGCGCCACTGCTCGAGAACTCCCGCGACCAGATGGAACTCTTCACCGCCCTGTTGCTCTCGCTGCCCGGCTCACCGGTGCTGTATTACGGCGACGAGATCGGCATGGGCGACAACATCTGGCTCGGTGACCGCGACGGCGTTCGCACTCCCATGCAGTGGACACCCGACCGCAACGCCGGCTTCTCCAACTGCGACCCCGGCCGGCTGTACCTGCCGGTGATCATGGACCCGATCTATGGCTACCAGGGGCTCAACGTCGAAGCACAGATGCGCACCTCGACGTCGCTACTGCATTGGACTCGCCGCATGATCGATACCCGCAAGCGGCATCCGACCTTCGGCACCGGCAGTTTCGCCGAGTTGGGGGCGTCGAATCCGAGCATCCTGGCCTTCGTCCGCGAGTTCGGCGACGACCGGGTGCTGTGTGTGAACAACCTGTCGCGCTTCCCGCAGCCGGTCGAACTCGACCTACGCCGGTTCGAAGGCGTGGTTCCGGTGGAGATGCTGGGGGGTATGCACTTCCCGAAGGTGGGCGAGCTGCCCTATCTGCTGACCCTGCCGGGCCATGGCTTCTACTGGTTCACCCTGCCGGCCAAGCGCGCGGAGGATGTCTAAATGAGCACAAATCGGACTCAGCTTGAGGATTTCCTGCGCGACTGGCTGCCCAAGCAGCGCTGGTTCGCCGGCAAGGACCGTGGCGCGAAGGCGGTCCAGGTCGCGACAGAGCGAGTCCTCTTAGAGGGCGATCCATCGCTTTTGCACCTATTTGTGGAGGTCGAGCAAAACCCGGCCGTCGATGCGATTCCAGGGCTCGAGCCAGCCGCCGGCAACCTCACGACCACCTATCAGCTGCTCGTCGGCGTTCGTTCGATCATGCCGCCGGACCTCGAGCACGCGGTCATCGGCCACGTCGACGACATGGGCTGGGTGTATGAGGCCAGCCACGACCATGCGCTCATGCACACGATGCTCGGCTGGGTCGCCGGCGACGAGACGCGCGCCGACATCGTGTTCGCCCTTGAGGCGGGCGCGAAGCTCGATCCCGACGCTGTCAGCTTGGTGCTCGGCGGCGAGCAGTCGAATACCTCGGTCGTGTTCGGCGAGCAAACCATCATGAAGCTCTTTCGCATCGTCGTCCCAGGCCTGAATCCCGATCTCGAAGTGACGCGTGCGCTTACCGAGTTGGGCAACCTGCACGTGCCAGCACTGCAGGGCTGGATCGAGAGCGATGTCGACGGCGTCGCCAGCACGCTCGGCCTGCTGCAGGAATTCCTGCGATCCGGTACCGACGGCTGGGCCCTCGCGCTGACCAGCGTGCGCGATCTGTTCGCCGAGGGCGACCTGCACGCCGGGGAGGTCGGCGGCGACTTCGCCGCGGAGTCGGAACGACTCGGCATGGCGACCGCGGACGTCCACTCGTCGATGGCCCAAGCGTTGCCGACCGGAATCGCCGATCAGCGCGCGCTCGAAACAATGGCCCAGTCGATGCGGGCGCGACTCGATGCGGCACAGGTCGCCGTCCCGGAACTCGCCGATCACGCCGCGGCAATCTCCGCGGTCTTCGACGCTCTCGCCAAGAGCCACGAACCCGTGCCGCTGCAACGCGTGCACGGTGACTTCCACCTCGGCCAGGTCATGCGCACCGACAACGGCTGGGTGCTCCTCGATTTCGAGGGCGAGCCCGGCGCCCCGATCGCCGCACGGACCGCACTTTCCAGCCCGTTGCGGGACGTCGCCGGCATGTTGCGGTCATTCGACTACGCGTCGCGCTACCTGCTCGCCGACCAACCTGCAGCCGCCCAACTCGAATATCGGGCTGCCGAATGGGCAGAGCGCAACAGAGACGCGTTTTGCACCGGCTACGCCAAGAGTGCGGGTCGCGATCCACGCGACGACGATGTACTCCTTCGCGCATTCGAACTCGACAAGGCGGTATACGAGGTGGCGTACGAGGCTCGGAACCGGCCCAGCTGGGTACGGATCCCGCTGGGCTCGATCGAGCGACTGGTAGCCGCATGACCAGCGGAAACAGCCCGAGCGGGGACGCCGAGGGGGCGGGGTCGCCGAAACCGGCGAGCCCCGAACCAGCCGCTGTCACCGCTCAACCCGCAGCAACGGTCGTCCCTGAGAAGAAGGTCCCCGAAGTGCCGAAAACAACGAAGACTCCGGCCCCCGTCGCGCACGCGCCGGTCACCGCTCCACCCGAGGAAATCGACCGCCTGGTCTCCGGGGCGCACCACAACCCGCACGGCCTCCTCGGCGCGCATCTGGACGGCGGCGTCGTGACCTTCCGCAGCTTCCGCCCGAACGCGCGAGAGGTCACGGTTCTGGTCGACCTGGTCCGCATTCCGCTCGCGCACGAGCGCGGCGGTGTCTGGAGCGCGACCTGGAAAAGTTCGACGGTTCCCGATTACCGCGTCGAGGTCGTCTACGACGACGGCGTCAAGCACATCGTCGACGAGCCTTACCGCTTCCTGCCGACGCTCGGCGACGTCGACTTGCACCTGATCGGCGAGGGCCGCCATGAGCAGCTCTGGGAGGTGCTCGGCGCGCACGAACACCACTACGACACACCGAGCGGTGTGGTCAGTGGCACATCGTTCGCGGTCTGGGCACCGAACGCGCGGGCAATGCGGGTCGCCGGTGACTTCAACTTCTGGGATTCCCAGGCCAACCCGATGCGGTCGCTCGGCTCCAGCGGCGTTTGGGAGCTGTTCATTCCGGGCGTCAAATCCGGCGACCGGTACAAGCTGAACGTGCTCGGCTCCGACGGCCAATGGCGCGAGAAGGCCGACCCGATGGCCTTCGCGACCGAACACCCGCCGGCGCAGGCTTCCGTCGTGTTCACGTCGACCTATGAATGGCAGGACGCCGATTGGCTGACGAAGCGGGCGGCCGCTGACGCCTTGCGCGAGCCGATGAGCGTTTACGAGGTGCACCTCGGATCGTGGAAGCAGGGTCTCGGCTACCGCCAGCTCGCCGACGAACTCGTCGCCTACGTGAAGGATCTCGGGTTCACCCACGTCGAGTTCTTGCCCGTTGCCGAGCACCCCTTCGGTGGTTCGTGGGGATACCAGGTCTCGTCGTACTTCGCGCCGACATCGCGCTTCGGCACTCCTGACGACTTCCGGTTCCTCGTCGACAGCCTTCATCAGGCCGGCATCGGCGTCATCATCGACTGGGTTCCTGCGCACTTCCCCAAAGACGCCTGGGCGCTCGCCCAATTCGACGGGACGCACCTGTACGAGCACTCCGATCCGCAGCTCGGCGAGCATCCCGACTGGGGCACGCTGGTCTTCAATTTCGGACGACGAGAAGTGCGCAACTTCCTTGTCTCCAATGCGATTTATTGGGCCGAGCAGATGCACATCGACGGACTTCGCGTCGATGCAGTCGCCTCGATGCTGTACCTCGACTACTCACGCAAAGCCGGCCAGTGGCGGCCCAACGTCTACGGCGGGCGTGAGAACCTCGAAGCCGTCTCGTTCTTGCAGGAGATGAACGCAACCATCTACCGGCGCGCGCCCGGAGTCGTAACAATCGCCGAGGAGTCGACCGCGTGGCCAGCCGTATCGAAACCGACCTACGTCGGCGGTCTTGGCTTTGGCTTCAAGTGGAACATGGGCTGGATGCACGACTCCTTGCAATACATGAGCCATCCCCCGATCTACCGCGGCTACCACCATCACGAGATGACCTTCTCGATGATGTACGCGTACTCGGAGAACTTCGTCTTGCCGATCTCGCACGATGAAGTGGTTCACGGCAAGGGTTCGCTGCTGCACAAGATGCCGGGTGACCGCTGGCAGCAGGTTGCGAACCTGCGCGCGTTCTACGCCTACATGTGGGCGCACCCTGGCAAGCAACTGCTGTTCATGGGTTGCGAGATCGCCCAAGACAACGAATGGTCGGAGGAACGTTCACTCGACTGGTGGCTGCTCGAGTACGCCGAGCACAACACGGTGCAGCGGCTCGTCCGGGATCTCAACAACACCTACCGCGCCACGCCTGCGTTATGGCAGACCGACGCCGATCCCGAGGCGTTTCGGTGGATCGACGCCAACGACGCGAGCAACAACACCTTCTCGTTCCTGCGCACCGCGGCCGACGGCTCTACGCTCGCCTGCATCGCCAACTTCTCGGCGATCCCGCACGAGGGCTACCGGCTCGGTCTGCCGCACGCCGGTCGCTGGGACGAGGTTCTTAACACCGATGCCGAGATCTACGGCGGCAGCGGGGTGGGCAACCTCGGCGCGGTCGGGGCCACCGACGACCCATGGCACGGGCTGGCCGCGTCTGCGCTCATCCGCGTTCCGCCGCTCGCGACCGTCTGGCTGCGGAGCCCCAGCGCCTGAGCGCCCAGTCCCGGTAGTTGAGCCCTGCGTAAAGCGGGGTTAAACGTCCAAAACTGTCAGGTCGGCCGGGCGGCTGCCGAAAACTCCAATGAGGAGTGGAGGCGTAATGACGTTGACCCGCCGGCTCGTAGCCGGTCAGTGGTTCGCGCGACTTCTCGTTGCCCTCATCTCGGTCTCACTCATGTGCGGCGCGGCATTGACGTTGCGCGCATCCCAAGCGAACGCCAACAAGGGCGTCGAGACCCGATTCGCGTCGCGGGCGGTCCTCGCGGCGAACTTCGTCAGTACCTACGTCACGCAGCTCACGACACGCGAAAAGCTGGTGGCGTCTGCCACGTTGGCCGGGCCGAGCCCGGCAGACCCCTTTGGGTCAGATGTCGAAGCATTCGGATTCCAAGCCGGCGTCTTGCTCGACAGCTCGGGACGTTCGTTGGCCATCCTGCCCAACAATGTGAACGACATAGGCGTGCAGTACGGCACCCAGTACGCGCATCTCGCGACCGCGCTCCAGGGCAAGACCGCCGTCTCGAACGTCGTCACCTCCGCGGTTGAGGCCGCACCGGTAATCGCCTTCGCCGTTCCGTTCAACTCGACGGCAGGGCTGCGAGTGTTCAGCGGCGCCTACTTGGTCAGCAACACACCCTTGGCCGCGTTCCTCAACGACACGACGACGCTTAAAGGAGCCCGGCTCTACCTCACCGATAGCACCGGCGTCGTGTTTGCGTCGAACGGCACGCAAGCACCCGGCTCGCAGAACTTGACCGTGCGGGATGCCGCGCTGCGCACCGCCGCCGCGCAAAACAGTTCGGGCAACTACCGCGAGGGCTCGACCAGCTACACGTTCGTCAAGACCGCCGTGCCCGGAACACCCTGGACGCTCTTCATTGCTGCTCCGACGAGCCAGGTCTTCATCGCGGTCAACGGAACTGGCCACTGGCTGCCCTGGGTGATTCTCGCCGGACTCTCACTCTTGATCGCGCTCGCCGCCTGGCTGGCGATCCGACTGCTCGCCGGTCGGCGACGCCTCGCCGACCTGAACCGCACGCTGGCGACGGCGGCACGAACAGACAGGTTGACGGGACTTACCAATCGAGCTCACCTCACCGAACAACTGGAGCAGCTGCTGGTTGACGCCCGGCGGCAGGGCTTCCCGGTGTGCGTGCTCATGATCGACATCGATCACTTCAAGAATCTGAACGACACCTTCGGCCACCGTGCCGGAGACTTCGCGCTTCAACATGTCGCGCACCGCCTGAGCACATCGCTGCGCGGCGGTGACCTGCTCGGTCGGTGGGGCGGCGAGGAATTCCTCGCGGTGCTCCCCGATACCGACATGACGCAAGGCATGGTGGTCGCCGAGCGCTTGTGCAACCTTGTTGCCGGCACCCCGATCGCGGTCGGCGACGACGGCGGCTTGGTCGCGATCCACACCAGCGTCGGCATCGCCGAGTTCTCCGACGACACGATCGACACGTTGGTCGATCGAGCCGACCTAGGTCTTTATGAAGCCAAGGCGGCTGGCCGCAACACCGTCCGCGCATACGCGCACGCGCGCCCCTAAACCCCCTAAACGCAGCAGGCCTAACCGGCGTCGGTTGCGCGGGCACGAGCCTCGCGGTGCACCTCAGTGACGGCGCGCAACTTCGAATCCGGCGCCTCCTCCAGGGTGATCAATGAGTTGTCCGCGGCGGGCAACGCGCGCAGAATCTCGTCAAGCTTGCGTTGCGTAACGGCCTCCTGGCGTGCCTGGGTGTGCTGGATCACGAAGACCATGGCGAGCGTGATTGCCGCGACGACGGTCTGGAACGCGACCTCGAGTCGGGACGGGAAGTCGAACGCGAGGCTGAACAGCACCCACAAGACATCGGCGATGATGAGCGCGATCGCCAGTCGTGGGCGCGAGGCGATGCGGTCGACGGCGTGCAGAAATCGACTCTCAGGAGCGTGCGGCTTGGCCTGCCTCGCATCTGGCTCGGCAACGTCGAAACCCGCTGGTTCAAGATTCACTTCGAGGTTCTACCCCCTCGTAAGCCAGGCCAAGCAACCTTCTAGACCGCCCGGTAGCGTTCCCGACGCGTGTCCGTAACCCGCGCGACATCAGTTATTCCTAGGATCTGGGGATGGCAGACATCTTCGACGACTACGTCCTGGCGAAGGCGTGGGACGAGATGTTCGAGATGCCCGGCGTACCGCGCCCGGCTTATGAGGTGCTGTTCGCCGCTCTCCAGCCGCTGGAATCAGACGATCTGAACTTCCGAGCCGAGCAGTTGTCGCGCATGTTCACCGACCGCGGCGTGACCTTCGCGATGGGTGGCGAGGAGCGGCCGTTCCCACTCGACCTCGTGCCCCGAGTGATCATGGCGTCCGAATGGGACGCCGTCACCCGCGGCGTCTCACAGCGGGTGCGCACTCTCGAAGCGTTCCTCGCCGACGTCTACGGGCCCGGCCGGGTGTTCGCCGACGGTGTGGTGCCGCGTTCACTCATCACATCCTCGATCCACATGCATCGCGCAGTGCACGGCTTCAACCCGCCCAACGGCGTCCGCGTGCATGTCGCTGGTATCGATCTCGTGCGCGACGAGGCTGGCGCGTTCCGAGTACTCGAAGACAACGTGCGGGTGCCGTCCGGAGTCAGCTACGTCATCGAGAACCGTCGCGCGATGACGCAGTCGATCCCTGCAGTCTTCGGTGAGCACCGTGTACACCCGGTACACGAATACCCGGCTCGGCTCCTCACCGCGTTGCGCGCCGCAGCACCAGCAGGCGTGAGCGAACCGACAGTCGCGGTACTCACACCGGGCATCTACAACGCGGCTTACTTCGAACACGCGCTGCTTGCCCGACTCATGGGTGTCGAACTACTCGAGGGCCGCGACCTCGTCTGTCGTAACAACAAACTGCGTATGCGGACGACGGACGGCGAGCGCCCGGTACACGTGCTTTACCGTCGCGTCGACGACGACTTCCTTGACCCGCTCCACTTCCGCAGCGATTCGCAAATGGGCTGCCCTGGTCTGATCAATGCCGCCCGGGCCGGCAACGTGACGATCGCCAACGCAGTTGGCAACGGCGTCGCCGACGACAAGCTGCTTTACACCTACGTGCCGGATCTGGTGCGCTACTACCTCAACGAGGCGCCGGTGCTCGATAACGTCGAGACCTACCGCCTCGAAGACCCTGAGATCCTGCATGACGTGCTGGGCCGTCTGCATGAACTCGTCATCAAGCCGGTCGACGGCTCAGGCGGCAAGGGCATCGTGATCGGGCCGCAAGCGAGCGAGGAGACTCTCGCGGAGCTCCACGACGTCGTGGCGAACAATCCGCGTGGCTGGATCGCACAACGGCCCGTGGCGCTGTCGACGGCGCCCACGCTGATCGGTGATCGCCTCGTCCCGCGCCACATCGACCTGAGGCCGTTCGCTGTCAACGACGGCGAGGATGTGTGGGTGCTACCGGGCGGCCTCACCAGGGTTGCGCTGCCCGAGGGCGCACTCGTTGTCAACTCAAGCCAAGGCGGCGGTTCAAAGGACACCTGGGTGCTCGCTGACGAGGCACAACGCGTGCCGGCGCAGCGTGCGACCGATCTCGCCGCTCTTCCATCCCGAGTCTCCGACGCGCCGTTCACCGGTATGCGCGATGCCGGCCCGACTGTGCAGATGGCACAGCAATGACACGCCAAACAGCAATGACACGCCGATGCTGAGCCGGATAGCGGAATCGCTCTTCTGGATCGGGCGCTATGTCGAGCGGGCCGACGATACTGCCCGCCTGCTCGACGCGTTCCTGCGGCGGGTGCTCGAAGACCCATGGACAGACGAGGACGCCGAATGCCGCTCGTTGCTGGCAATTCTTGGCGTCCCTGCTCCGCGTGACGTCGTGCAGAACACCGGCGAGATCATGCGCAAGGTGGCGTTCGACGACAAGACCGCGTCAGCGATCGCAGGTGCCGTCGCCGCTGCACGCGAGAACGCACGCGGCGCACGCGAAGCGATCTCCAGCGAGATGTGGGAGTGCCTCAACGTGACGTGGCGCACCATGCCCGAACGCCGCCGAGCCGCCGCGCGCCTCGGGCCTAACACCTACCTCGATTACGTCCGTGAACGCACGGCGATGTTCTCCGGGTTGGCCGAGTCGACCCTCTCGCACGACGACGGCTGGCAATTCCTCGTGCTCGGGCGAAGTCTCGAACGCGCCGACATGACGGCCCGCCTGCTCTCGGTGCAGTTGTTGACGGCCGATCAACCGGTCACGTGGGTCACAGTATTGTCGGCGTGCGGCGGTTACGAGGCGTTCTTGCATACGCACGGTGGCATGGTCGACCGCAGCCGCGCCGTCCAGTTCCTTGCGCTAGACCGCTCGTTCCCACGCTCGGTGCTGCACTCGCTGACCACCGCAGAGCAGTGCCTGTCTTCACTGAATCCACAACTGGCGCGCAACCAGGCCGCCGACCCGGCGCGCCGCGTCGTCGGCCAAGCCAGAACTGCGCTGGAGTATGCGGACGTGACCGAGCTCATCCGCGACCTCAGTGTCCACCTCGTTCCGGTGCAAGAGGCGTGCGCAAGTGCCAGCCAGGCGGTATCGCGCCGGTACTTCACGTACGCAACTCCGTTGGCATGGGCTCAGGAGCTGGTGTGAGATGAGCTGGCGACTGAAGATCGTGCACACCACCCGTTTCGCGTACGACAGCGTGGCGCACGCGTCGTACAACGAGGCTCGGTTGACGCCGCCGACGCTGCTCACGCAGACGACGCTCGAGTCACGCATCGAGATCGAGCCCCCCGCGCCGATCTACCGCTACCACGACTACTGGGGAACGCATGTCTCGGCCTTCGATCTCGACGACGAGCATTCCGAGCTCGTCGTTACCTCCACCAGCACCGTCGAAACAACTCCACACCAACCGCGCCCCGAGCCGTCTATCGGCTGGCTCGCACTACAGCACCCCACGACGACTGACAGGTTCGCCGAGTACCTAGCGCAGACAACTCGCACGGCAGTCGATGACGAGCTTGTCGCCGAAGTGCGCGAGCACGTGCAAGACATGTCACCGAACGAGACTGCGTTGCGCATCTCGTCATGGATCCACGACGCGGTCGAGTACATGCCCGGCTCCACCGGCGTGCAGACCAGTGCGCGCGAGGCATGGCACCGCCGCCAAGGAGTGTGCCAAGACATCGCGCACCTTTCAGCGGGGCTGTTGCGGCGCTTCGGCATTCCGGCCCGTTACGTGTCGGGTTACGTGCACCCGAAGCGCGACGGGGTCGTCGGCGAGACGGTGAAGGGCCAGAGCCACGCGTGGGTCGAATGGTGGGACGGCGATTGGGTCGGCCACGATGTCACCAATGACCAGCCCATCGGCGTCCAACATGTTGTTGTTGCTCGGGGTCGTGACTATGGCGACGTGGCTCCACTCAAAGGCGTGTATCAGGGCCGGTCGGCCAGTCGGCTCGGCGTCACCGTCGAAGTCACCAGGCTGAGTTGACGGGCGTCGGCACGACCGTCGGCTGCGACATTGTGCTCGACGTCGGCGAGCCGTCGACGATCGTCCTGAGCATCGCGCCAGCGACGAGCGCGGGAGTTCTCGACTCCGAGCAATTCACCGCGAGTTGGAACGGCGATGCGCGCGAGTTGGTCGCCCGACGGGTGCCGAGCACGCACGGTGCGTTCCTGCACGAGGTCGATCTGCCTATCGGCCGGGTCGAGGTGCGCTACGCAGCTCATGTCAGCGCTGTCCACGCCCAAGCACCAGGTCAACGGGTCAGCGATGAGATCGAACTGCTGGAGTACCGGCGGCCGAGCCGGTTCTGCCCGTCAGATCGCCTTGGCGGCTTCGCGAGCGCAGAGCTCGGGCATCTGACACCCGGTCGTGAACAGTTCGAGGCCCTCGTCGTGTGGGTCGCGCGACGGCTCGCATACGTCGCCGGATCGAGCGGTCCCTTGGATACAGCCATCGAGACACTGCTCGCCGGCCAAGGCGTCTGCCGCGACTACGCACATCTCGTCGTGGCGATGGCACGCGCGTTGGATATGCCGGCGCGGTGCGCATCGGTTTACGCACCAGGCCTTTGGCCGATGGATTTTCACGCCGTTGCCGAGGTGTTTGTCGAAGGCCGGTGGAACGCGGTTGACGCGACCTATCTCGCGCCGCGCCAAAGCTTGATCCGCATCGCCACGGGCCGAGATGCTGCCGACACGGCGTTCCTGACGACGATAGGTGGCGATGTCGAGTTGCTCGAGGTTGACGTGCGAGCCAGCGTCGACGGCGAGTTACCCCGCGACTCGTTTACAGAGCCAGTGTTCCTGCGCTAAGCCGAACCATCACGAGGTTCGCCTGCAGGTGAGCACGGTGCAATCATCGGAGAGTCTCCCGCTGACATGCACGCGCACCGCCTCTATCGCCGTATCGATCATCGGGTCCAGTGGCGCCCCGGCAGTTGCCGACGACAACGCGCCCATGAATCGCGCCGGGCCGAACTGTTCGCCTCGCACATCACGTGCCTCCACCACGCCGTCGGTGTAGGCGACAAGGACGTCGCCGGGCAGGAACGGCACGACGGTTTGGCTCCAGGTCCAGTGCGCGTCGAGCGCGGCGAGCAACGGGCCGGTCGCGGACAAGTTCAGTACAGCACCTTCAGCTGTCGTTACTGCGCGGAGGAGATGTGCGTCAGGGTGCCCCGCGTTGGCGTAAGTGAGAACACCGGCCTGCGGATCGAGTACCGCCACGAATGCGGTGGCGAACATCTCTGGCTCATCTGTACCAATCTGCTGAGACGCCGAGTGCAGCGCAGCCGCCGGTGACCGACCGCCGACCAGCTCTGCTGAAATCATTGTCTTCAGGCGTAGCGCGAAGACGGCGGGTCGTGGTCCGTGTCCACTCACGTCGCCGATGACCACCGCAAGTCGATCCCCGAATAGTGGCACCAGATCGAGCCAGTCCCCAGCGAGCAGTCCCTGCGCTGGCTCCAGCCTGGTCGCAACCTCGATCCCGGGCACTGCGAGGGCGGTAGGGGCCAGGGCAAGCTGCAAGGCACGCACCGCCGGCCCGTGCTGGTCAAGCGCTTCCTCGCCGCGCGCAACGTTGGCGACCTCGGTACGCAGGCGGCGCCGCATCGCCTCCGCGTCCAGGGCGACGTTGCGAACCTCCGTGGGACCTTGGTCGGCGATTGCGTGGTCCAGCGCACCTCCGCTCACCTTTCGCAGATCGGAGCCGACCCGTGCCAGCGGCCCGACCACGAAGCGCAGCAAGCCCACCATCAGGGTCACCAACACGACAAGAAGGAACGCGAGCACAAGGAACAGGTCGGTGCGCAGTCGCGAACCCGCCGAGGCAGCTCGGTCGCTGACCACTCTGAATCTGTCCGACAGCGTTGCAGTCAGCTTGGCGTCCGCAGCGCGAATATCGTCGAACCGCGCTTTTCCGGCTCCCGACGCCTCCGACTTCACAGCGAGAGGGAGTTGGCCACCTTTCGCCTGAGCGAGCTCCGGCTCCAGGATCGCAGTCGACCACTGCTGATGGCTGGCGACCAACGCGGTCACCTCCGCGCGTGCCGTGGCCGAGGCGTTCGTCTGCCGCTGCAGGTCGGCCTCCAGCGGCGGAATCACGCGCTCGGCGTTCGTGTACGGCTGCAGAAACAGCGCTTGGCCACCGCTGAGCAGGTACCCGCGCAGCGCGGTTTCCTCGTCGGTGTAGCGCGCGAGCAACGTGCCCGCATCCGTCAGGGCGGCCGTGAGCCGACGCTGCTGAACCAGCGCGTCGCGTTGTGTGACAGCAGAGTTGATCAGCACGAACCCGGAAACAACCGTGCCAGCGACGCCGACGCCAACGAGCCACAGCACTCGGGCACGCAGCGATGGCAGCCGAAACAATGAAGCCAACCGAGTGACGGCCACAGCGCCGATCATGACAGACCGCGACAGCGAAGCCTCATCCCTCGACGGAGGCTTGCTCAGATGTGCGGCGCAGAGCGCGGATCCAGCTGAGCACGCGTACCGCGACGACCATCACCACTGCCGCTCGCAGTTCGGTGCGAACTCCGCGCTTGGCCTCGCGCTGAATCCGCCCATGGAAACGATCAACCCCCGCGGGAAACGGCGAGCGGCCAAAAAACATCAGCGCCGGCTTGTCGCTGTCGGGGAAGGCTGCGCCCAGCATTCCGGCCAGCACGGCGACGCGCGTGCCACGGGGAACTGCACTCATGACGGCCCGCATCGTCGCGAGCCCTACCAGACCATCGACGATTGCGACCTTGCGAAACTTCGCGTCATCATCGATGCCCCAATGGGGCACCGAGTCGAGCACGAAGTGGCTGCCGACAGCGACAAGAGCAACCTTGACCGGACGCCGAGGGGCGACGAGCCCGATGATCGCTCCGGAGAGCACGTGGTTGGTGATGAACATCTGCCCAGCCTAGGCGGTCCTTCGGATCAGGTCGGCGGCCCGCTCGGCAATCATGATGGTCGGCGCATTCGTGTTGCCGCGAACGATGCTCGGCATCACTGATGCATCGACCACGCGAAGTCGATCGACACCAAGAACACGCAGCTCGGGGTCGACGACCGATCCAATCGCGCAACTCGATGTCGGGTGGTAAAGCGTCAGCCCTACCCGCCTGGCGAACGCGAGCAGGTCAGACGTCGAGTCAGACTCCGGCACCTCACACGGGCCGGTGGTCAGGCTCTTCAACGCCGGCTGCGCGGCAATGTCGAGGGTGATCCGCAGACCCGCCACAATCGCCGTCCGATCATCCTCGGTAGCTAGGTAGTTGTGTTGGATCCGCGGCGGGTAGGCCGGGTCGGCCGAGCGCAGCGTCACGAATCCACGACTCGTCGGCGACAGCGTGCAAGGTCCGAGCGCGAAAGCGTTAGCCGTCGGCACTGTGAGGCTCTCATTGACCGACATGACGGGAGCCATGTGCAGTTGTACGTCGGGAGCTATGAGCCCGTCACGAGTGTGGAAGAAGCCACCGGCCTCCGCCGCGTTCGAGGTCAGGGCTCCGCGGCTTTCGTTCTCGAGAAGCGCGACGTTCTCCGCACTGCCCGCGGAGATCAGCGTGTCCGCGTCGGTCAGATAGTTGACAAGAACCAAAAGGTGGTCCTGCAGGTTGCGCCCCACCGGCAGATCGACGCGTGTCTCGATACCTAGTGGCGACAACTCGTCCGCGAGCCCGATGCCCGAGAGCATCAGCAACTTCGGCGTCTCGTAGCTGCCCGCCGAGACGATCACTTCTTGGTCAGCGAAAATCGTGCGCACGCCGCCCTGGTCGCTGATCTCGACGCCGACCGCGCGATCTCCGTCGAGCACCACACGCAGCACGCGGGTGTTTGTGAGAACGGTGAGGTTCGGCCGTTGCGCCGCTGGCGGCAGGAAGGCCATGGATGCGCTCCACCTCATGCCGTCGCGTTGCGTCAGCTGATAGAAACCCACGCCCTCCTGGGTTTCTCCATTGAAGTCCTCGTTGTGCGCATAGCCAGCCTCCACGCCGGCAGCAACGAACGCCGTGGCGAGCGGATGAGCCGAACGCGTGTTACTGACAGTCAAGGGGCCGCCGGCTCCGTGATAGTCGTCGGCTCCGCGCTCGTTGTCTTCAGATCGACGGAAGTACGGCAGTACATCGTCGTAGCCCCATCCCGGCGCCACGCCCGAGGACCATGCGGCGTAGTCCGCGCGATTGCCGCGGATGTAAATCATCGCGTTCGTCGAACTACACCCGCCGAGTACCTTGCCGCGCGGCAGATAAATGCGTCGACCATTCAGGCCCGGCTCGGGCTCGGAGTCGAGATCCCAGTCGTACGGGCCTTTGAAAAGGTCGGTCCAGGCGATCGGGAGCGCAATCTCCTCGGCGGTGTCGGATCCGCCTGCTTCGATGAGCGCGACCGACACTGCGGGGTCTTCACTGAGCCGCGAGGCCACCACACACCCAGCGGATCCGGCGCCGACGATCACATAGTCGTAACTGGCCATCCAACCTCCGTGCGAGATGCCCGAACGTATCGGCGTTAGCCTAGGGCTGGAGATCTGGTCCGGCGCGAATCCAGTCAAGAGTCTTGGCGATGCCGTCGGCTAGCGACATGCGTGGCATCCAGCCAAGATGGTCACGCGCTGCATTCACGTTGAGGACGATCGCGTGCAGTTCACCGAGCCTGGAAGCACCGAGAACCGGGTCATCTGGGGCGTCTGCGGCGGAGGCGATGACCGTGTGCAGTTCGCGCACAGTTGTGCCCACCCCCGTACCGATGTTCAAACGGCGCCCGTCGGCGAGATCACCGATAGCTCGGGCGAATGCATCCGTCACGTCGTCAACGAACACGTAGTCGCGCACGGCTGAACCGTCGCCGTAAATGGTGGCTGGCCGCCCACGTAGCAGCGCGTTGCCGAAGATCGCGACCACGCCTGCCTCGCCGTGCGGATCCTGGCGGGGGCCATAGACATTCGACAGCGCAAGAGCGGTCGTTTCCAGGCCGTATAGCGCGCGATACGTCCCGAGATACGTCTCGCCACTTACCTTCGAGGCTGCGTAGGGCGACAGCGGGTCGACCGGCGCCGACTCGAGGACGGGCAACTTCTTCGGCTCGCCGTAAATCGACCCACCCGACGAGGCGAACACGACCTTCCGCACACCGGCTTTGCGTGCAGCCTCGAGAACGTTGATCGTGCCCAGCACGTTCAACCGCGCATCCTCGATCGGGTCTTGGACACTGATCCGGACGTCGATTTGCGCGCCGAGATGGCAGATGACCTCGACGTCAGCGTCGGCGACGGTCTCGGCAAACCGCGCGTCGGTGAGATCCGCCTCGATGAACGAAAAGCCGCGCCCTGCTCCGAGTTCGGAGTCGGGCAGGTTTGCTCTGGTGCCGCGCGACAAGTTGTCGACGCCCACAACCTCATGGTCGTCGTCGAGCAATCGGTCGACGAGATTGGACCCGATAAAACCGGCCGCTCCGGTCACGAGGATGCGCACAAGAAGACCCTAGACGGTCCATCCGGCGCGGCACGTGCCAGCAGCGCCGACGCGCTCGGCTGAGCCGACGAAGTCAGGGTCCGCTGACCGGAACTGGTGGACTGACCGGCATCGCGGCGGCATCGGACCCGGATCCGAGCTGGCTGTAGCTGTTGTCGCCCCAACAGTCGACGCCGCTGGTCGACAGCACCGCGCAATAGCTGAACGCGCCCGGATTACCTACAACCGCCGTCGCATTGGAGATAGTGAGCACGGTTACCGCGACGGTTGAGTAATCGCTGACCACTCCTGCGCCAAGTTCTGACTGGTAGTTGCCGCCCCAGCAAGCAATAGTGCCATCCGTTCGGGTGACGCAGAACGAGTCGGAGCCTCCCGTGGCAATGCTCGCGGCGTTGGTCACGCCCATCACCGTCACCGGTGAATCCGACGCCCCCACCGTCAAGGGGTCGAGCCCGGCCCCAAGCTGGCCGGAGTTGTTCACACCCCAGCACTTCACGCCACCGGTCGAAAGCACCGCGCAGTAAGCACCCTCGTTGTGCCCCCAGTCGCTCGCAGCGTCGACCGCGGTCGAGATCCCGCTTACAGCGACTGGTACCGCGGAGTAAGTCGTGACCTGGGGATCGAGACCGGCACCGAGCTCTCCACCGGCGTTGTCACCCCAGCACTTCATCGCGCTCGTCGTGAGAATCGCGCAAAACGATCCGGTCTCAGAACTGCCGCCGCCAATGACACGACTTGCATTTGCGATCCCGGATACCGTCACCGGCGAACCGGAATACGTCGTGGTCTGCGGATCGAGACCTGCACCGAGATCGCCGCTGATGTTGTCGCCCCAACAATCGACGTGTCCCGAACTCAACGCCGCACAGAAGGCGCCGAAGCTGTACTCGCCGTTATCGCCCGTAGCACCAACGGCCGTTGAGACACCCGATACCGCAACCGGGGTCGCCGAAAACGCGGTCGTGGTGGGCGAGAGACTCGCACCGAGTTGCCCGCGCTGGTTATCGCCCCAACATTCAACGCCGCCCGTCGACAGGACCGCGCAGAACGTGCCATATCCCAAGCCGTACTCGTCGCCCGCAATCCCCACTGCATGGGTGATGCCCTGTACAGCGACAGGCGTTGCCGAACTGGCAACCGTCGTCGGGTCGAGGCCCGCACCGAGTGCGCCGCCGTGATTGTCGCCCCAGCAAGTGACCCCGCCGGTGGTGAGCACCGCACAGTAGGTGCGCAGACCCCAGCCTCCGTTGACGACCTGGGACGCGTGCGTCACTCCGACGACGGGAATCGGCACGTCAGACGAGGGTTTGGTGATCGCGTCGAGGCCGGCACCCAGATCCCCGTCATCGTTCGCGCCCCAGCAGTCGACGTGGCCGTTCGACAAGACAGCACACGCTGATCCACTCCCACTTGCGATCGACGTGACTCCCGAGAGGTTGCCTGCCGCCACGACCGGAACGGTTTCGTCGTCTTGGGCCATGTTTCCCAGCGAGTCGGTGACCTGGACGCGGAAGTCCGCGATTGTCCCCTCGCCAGCTGTCGGCGTGCCGGTGATCCTGCCCGTTGTTGAGTTGAGCGCCGTCCCAGGTGGCACGTTCCCTAGCGCGATCACCCAGGTGTAGGGCGCAGTCCCACCTGTTGCGGTGAGTTGCGTTTGGTAGACCTGCCCGACCACGAAGTGCGGCAAGTTGACACTCGTGACATTGAGCGGCGTGCCACCGCCGCCGCCGCCGCCGCCGCCACCGCCACCGCCACCGCCGCCACCGCCACCGCCGCCACCGCCGGTGACCGACGTCGTTCCCTGCGCGTCGGTAACGACCAACGCAAGCGCAGTATCGCTCAAAGCGACAGACCCGCCAGCGGCATCGCCACCGGTGAGACCCGAACCGTAAGCGGACAGCCACGCGGCAGTTCCCGCGCCTAGATCGGTCGGGGACGCCGTGAGCAGCAAGGGCTCTCCACGCTCACCAGCGAGTGCGCCGAGCGCGAGAGCGTCGACCCCGCCGCCAGCTTGATCGCCACGAGCAACGGCGATGCGCGTGAGACCAAACCCGACGTTCGCGTGTGCCCACGTTGCAAGTGCAGCGGCAGTCGCTGTTCGATCGGCACCAGCGACTCGTTCGACGGTTACACCAAGCCCCACGACTTGCGCGGCGACCTGCGCAGAGACCGATCCCGTTCCTCCGAGGATCACGACATGCGTGATGTGATCGTGCGCGATGATCGACGACACCTCGGGTGACAGCGTCGCTGGGTTGGTAAGCATGATGGGTAGCCGCCGCGCTGCCGCGACCGGAGATGCGGCGAGGGCATCCGGAAAGTTCAAGCCGGACGCGAGAAATGCCGTCACCTGGCCGTCGACGGCACCGTAGGTGGAGCCGAACTCAGATATCGCCATGTCGGTGGCGAATCGCGTCGAACCTGCGACCCTTGTCACCGACGGATGTCCTGTGCCGATCGTCATCTCGGCGATGGCTGAGAACACCGCCGGCGACACTGCTGCGGTGCCGCCGACAACATAGACATGTGTGGCGCCGAGGCGCGTGAGTGCGCTCTCTGTAGAACTAGGCAGTGTCGCCGGGTCAGTCAGGAGGACGGGTCCCTGGACCACTCCCGCGAGATAGGACGCGGAAAGGGCGTCCGCGAATGATGCGCCGCTGGCAATCACGACAGACGACGCGCCGTCAGGGTAGGCCGCCGCTGCGATCGACGCCGCGGTTGTGTACCGGTCAGAGCCGCTTAGACGGGTGAGTGACCACGTCCCCGCGGCCCGCGCTCCGGAGACATCGAGTACCAACCCGCTGGCGGCGAGGGCGAGCACGAGTGCTGTTCGACCAGCCCCCAATCCCGCACGCAGCGCGCGTTCGATCGCCCGCTGAGAAGTCCTCACCGATTTCACCCCGTCCGGCCGGCGCGCGTCCGCGTCGGCGTGCAGACGGTATCAACATCGCCGACCCGTGCGCTGCTGGCGTTCAGGTTGTTTCTTCCAGCACATCCGACTGCTGCCCGACCCAAGTGCAGGGCGCGCCCTAGGCTGAAGTGGCTTACCGTCGGTCACCCGGAGGAGTCATGGCCGAGTATCCCCAGTTGCTGCACACCGTGCTCGACACGACGAACGCGCGCGAACTTGCAGAGTTCTACCGCCAGCTACTCGGGCTGTCATACCGGCCCGGTCACGAACCGCCCACCGATGGCTCGGTCGACACGGCAGATTGGCTCGTACTCGTCGACGGTGCCGGGGTGCGCAAGCTCGCGTTCCAACAGGTCGATCTACTGCCCCGGTCAACATGGCCTTCAGCCGTTGTCCCTGCGCAACTCCACGTTGACTTCACGGTGTCGAGTGCTGCGGAGTTGGATCGGCAGCGAAAGCGAGCGGAGAATCTCGGTGCGCGCGTGGTGCTCGACCGGAGCAGCGACCCGGACGAACCTCTTTTCGTGTTCGCGGACCTCGCGGGCCACCCGTTCTGCATCTTCGTGGTCTGAAGCCTGCCTAGGTGCATTTCGGGCGTTTGGCCGTAAAGGGTGCGCCGAATGGCTGGCTGAAACGACGTAAGGCCATAAGCCCCGGCGGATGGCCCATGAGGACTACGGCCAGGCGGGAACTTTGCCGACGACTTCGGCATGCCTGCCCGCATGCCCGCCCGCCAAACGATGGCCCGCGTCCTCGCGCGCCGCGCGATGGTGCGCGTCCTCGCGCTGCTCCTAGTCGCCTCCGGCAGCGGGGTCTTCATCGTGGCAAGCTCAGACACCGCCAGCGCCGGCATCACCGCGACGTTCAATCAGGTCTTCTCCGCCGACACGACCGGCAGCATCCAGATTCGCGGCAACACGATCTTGACCTGCCAAGACACCGCGACATCGTGCGCGGCAGCCAGAGCGCAGCTCAACCAGAACGACAACTCCTTCTTCGACACTTACATCGACGTCGACAGCGACCCGACGACGTTCGACTCCTCGAGTTCGACAGTGAACATTCCCAGCGGCGGCTCGGTTCTGTTCGCCGCACTCGTGTGGGGCGGCAACACGACAGCCGGCGGATCGCTGAGCAGCGCCGCATTCGGCACCGGAACAGCGGCCAACTCACCGACACCGGCGAATGCGGGACAGGTCGAACTGAAGGTCCCAGGGTCGAGCACGTACACGACGATCAACTCGTCGCGCACGAGCTTCCTGTCGGGCAGCACCGGCAACTACCAGGGCTACGCGAATGTCACGTCGGCCGTGCAAGCAGCTGGCAACGGCTCGTACACAGTGGCGAACATCCAGACGGCAACGGGCACCAACATCCAGGGTGGCTGGGCGCTCGCGATCGCGTACTCAAACCCGACCGACCCGCCACGCGACCTGACCATCTTCAGTGGCTTCGGCACGGTCGGAGCCGGCAACATCGTCGACATTCCGGTGAGCGGTTTCAAGACGCCGCCCACCGGCGCGGTCACCACCACGCTCGGCGCGATTTCCTACGAAGGCGACGCGGCGTCGGTCGGCGACCAGCTCGAGCTCGGCAACTCGACAACGACCCTGCAAAACGTCACCGACGCCCTGCACCCCGTTGCCAACAGTTTCACCTCGGTCATCAGCGACCTGGGCGTCGACAACTCCACCCGCAATCCCGACTACCTCAACCAGCTCGGTTTCGACGCGGCCACCTTCAACGTAAACGGATTCTTGACCAACGGGTCGACCAGCGCCGACATCCGAATGACCTCAGCAGCGTCGGGTGGCGAGACCTACTACCCCGGCGTGATCACCTTCGCGACCAACCTCTACTCCCCCGACCTCAGCGCGACGAAGTCGGTCGCCCTGATTTCCAAGGGCGCAGGCAACACGCAGGCCGGCGTCGTCGAGCCCGGCGACACTTTGCAGTACACGATCAACGCCACGAACAGTGGCCAGGACTCGTCGGTTGGCACAGTGCTAACCGACGCTATCCCGGCCGGAACCACTTACGTTGCGGGCTCGCTCACCAGCGGCGGCACAGCACTCACGGACGCAACCGGCGACGACATCGGCAACTTCAACGGAGCTACCAAACAGCTGACTGTCGACGTCGGCACCAGCGCAACACCGACGGTCGGCGGCAACGTCGCTGTGGGTGCATCGATCGCGACCATCACCTTCGAAGTCACTGTCAACGCGAACATCGCCGATGGCACGTCGATCCCCAACACCGCAGCGCTCGCCTACAAGGGCAACCAGACCGGTACCGCAGTCACGGGTGCAAGCAACGCCGTGACGACGCCGGCCCTGCGGCACCACAGCGCGCTCACCATAACCAAGACCGCGAACCTCACCCGCGTGGTGAAGGGCGCAGCGACCCCGGTCACCTACACCCTGACCGCGAGCAACGCCGGGCCCTACGACGACCCAGGAGTGACGGTCACCGACACGCTCCCGAGCGGCGCCGTTGTAACAGGCGTCACCCCGAGCGCCGGCAGCTGCACCACGCCGGCAGGCCAGGTGGTCTGCACCATCGGAGCGCTCGCCAACGGTGGGGCCGCAACAGTCGCCGTGACCGTCATCCTCGACGGCACCACCGACCCGGCCACCGACACCGCGGCAATCGTGGGCACCAACGTCGACAGCAACCAGACGGACAACACCGCTTCGGTCTCCACGGTCGTCGACACCAAACCGGTCGCAAGCGCCGACTCGGCGACAACATCAGCCGGCACCGCCACGATCGCCGTTCTTGCCAACGACACGGACGCGGACGGCGACCCGCTTACCGCATCAGCTGGATCGACTGCGCCCACCAAGGGCAGCATCGTCGTCAACGCCAACAACACGATCACCTACACGGCCAACGCCGGCTCGGTAGGCATCGACACCTTCACCTACGTCGCGAACGACGGCCGCGGCGGTACGGCAACCGGCACAGTGACGGTCACGATCCCGAATCAGCTACCGGTCGCCAACGCCGACTCGGCAAGCACAACCCCAGGCCAACCCGTCACCGTCAACGTGCTAAGCAACGACACTGACCCCAACATCCCGTCGTCCGGGCAAGTCTTGTCGGTTATCGCCGTGACGCAGCCTGCAAACGGCACCGTCACAACCAACGGCACGACCGTCACATTCACGCCGGCGAGCACGTTCAAGCTCGGCAGCTCCTCGTTCACCTACACGGTCAGCGACGGCGACGGCGGTACGGCGGTCGGCAACGTGACGGTGACGGTCCCGAACGTCCCGCCCACAGCGGTCAATGACACAGCGGCAACGCCCTACCTCGCCGCAACTACTGTCGACGTGCTGGCGAACGACACCGACGCGAATGGCGACGCGCTGACGGTCACCGCAGTGACAGGCGAGGCACACGGAACCGCGGTCATCACCGGCTCAGGTGCGAACACGAAAATCCTCTACACGCCCGTGTCGGGGTGGAGTGGCGCAGACACGATGACGTACACGGTGAGCGACGGTACGACGACGTCAACCGCGCTGCTGACCGTCACCACCGCCGACGCGCCGCCGACCGCCAACAACTTCAGCACGTCCGTTGCCGGCGGCACAGCCAGCACCGTCGACGTTGTCGCGCACGCGAGTGACCCGAACAGCGACACTCTCACCGTCACCGCAGCCGGCCCGGCGACCCATGGCGCGGTCAGCATCGGCGGCGGCGGTGTCGTGTACACACCAAACGGTGCGTACGCCGGCACCGACTCCTTCAGCTACACCGTCGACGACGGCCACGGCGGCACCGCGACAGCGACCGTCACCGTGACGGTCGGCAACCAGGCACCGGTGGCCAACGCCGACTCGGCGATCGCGACCGGACTCGCCGGCTCACCAATCACCGTCGATGTCGTGGCAAATGACACCGATGCGAACAGCGACCCGCTCACGCTCATGTCCGTCTCGGTACCTGCACATGGCACCGCGGCAATCCTCGCGGGCAAGGTCGTCTACACCCCGTCGGCCACCTATGCCGGGCCTGACACATTCACTTACGTCATCAGCGATGGCAACGGCGGGACGGCGACGGGCACGGTCAATGTCGATGTGCAGAATCGCAACCCGATCGCCAACCCCGACACCCTCGCAGCGTTGAGCGGGATCGGCACGAACGTCGATGTCGTCGCGAACGACACGGATCCCGATGGCGAAACTGTTTCGCTGCTGTCGGTCGACCCGACCAGCGCTAACGGCGGCACGGAGGCCATCGTCGGTGGCGTCGTGCACTACACCTCGGCCCCGGCATATGTCGGCACTGACACGTTCTCCTACGTCGTCACAGACCCGCGCGGCGGCACGGCAGCAGGCAGCGTGACTGTCACGGTCGGCAGTTCGGCCATGGTCGCGAACAGCCAAACCGCGACCACAGCCACCAATACCCCAGTAACCGTAGGGCTTCTCTCCGGTGTCACCGATCCTGGCGGCCACCCGTTCACCGTCGACTCCACAGGCTCGGCCGCGCACGGCACCGTGACCCTCGACGCGTCAGGCAACGCGACTTACACTCCGGCGGCGGGCTACGCCGGGACCGACACCTTTACCTACGCCGTGTCTGACGCATTCGGCGGATCGGCCAGCTCGACGGTGACGGTCACGATTGCCGACGCGAACCCGGTGGCCGTCGCAGACACCGCGTCGGTGCTGACCGGCAACTCGGTGACGGTCGACGTGCTCGCAAACGACACCGACCCGAACATCCCCGCAACGAGCCAGTCGCTGAGCCTGTCATCGGCAAGCCTCGTCAGCGGGACGGCGGCGGTGACCGTCACCCCAGCGGGCGTGCAGGTTGTGCCAGGCATCGGCTTCACCGGTGACGTCGTCGTGCAGTACGTCGTGAGTGACGGCGCAGGCGGTAGTGCGACCGGGCAACTCACCGTGCACGTCACGTCGCCGTTCGTGCCGCCCGCACCACCCGTCGTCCCACCCGTCGTCCCGCCTGTTGTGGTTCCGCCTGTTGTGGTTCCGCCGCTCAAGCCGGTCGTCATCGTTGGCCCGACAAAGCCGTCGAAGCCCGGATCGCATGTTGAGGCTGCGAAAGTAACCGTCACCATCGTCCCTGCGGAGACGTCGGTAACCGTTGACCCGTCGAGCGCGGTCTCGGGCCTCGGCGCCGTCACGATCATGTCGGTCACTCAGCCGCCGACCGGCGCGCAGGTGCATGTTGTCGACGGCAAGCTCGTGGTCACGCGGACGACCAACTGGGTCGGGACCACGACGTTTAACTATGTAGGCATGGCCAAGAACGGCACCGAGGTGCAGGTCGCGGTAACGGCGCATGTGCTCGGCGAAACCATCACCGCACCGTCGTTGCCGTTCACCGGCGCGAACGTTGAGCTAAGCGTGTTCGCCGGCGCGATGCTCGTGTTCGTCGGACTCTTCGCGCTCTGGAGCACTCGCCGCCGACCAGTTCGCGACGAACCTCGCGCACACGGTGGCTCGGCCGACTTCGGATAACTGCAGCCAAAAGCATCACGACGGCACTTGCACGCGCCACACAGTGTCGGTGTCGAAGTTTGCTACCCAGAGCGACCCGAAGCCGACGACCAGCCAGCCGCCGTTGCCTGTCGCCGGGAACCGTGCAGTGATCGCGCCCGACTGCGGATCTATCCGAGACACCACGTCGTTGGCCGTTCGCACCCAGATGCTGCCGAGACCCGAGGTTGGCGGGTCGTCGTTGAAGTCGGTGAGAGCCGAGTACGGCGCCAGCGGAATTTTGCGCGATACGCCCGTGGTCGTGTTGAGCGCGGTCAGCCAATGGTCGTTGTCGCCCTTGAACCAGATGGATCCCGACGCCTCGTCGTAGTTCATGTAGACGTCGAGATAGGTCTCGGGAGTGTGCAGTGTCGCGACGACCTTGTTCGTTTGCGGGTCGACCTTAGAGATCGTGCCGTTGTAGATCCCTGTCTCGGCGTCTTCGTCTGCGACCCAGACGTACCCGCCGCCCACCACACCCTCTTCGCCGGGCGCATCGATGGTCGCGAGCACCTTGTAGGTGGTGGGATCGAGACGTTGCAGTTGGGTGCCATCCTCAGTTGTCGCCCAGACCGCACCGTCGAGATCACCGAACACGGCCGCAGTCGCGAGGCTCGCGACGACCTGGTTGGTCGTAGCGCTCACGACGACCTCCTTCGTGCTGTCGTCGCAATATCCGATCCAGATGCGGTCGTCGAACGCCCTCATGTTGGTGCAGGCGTTCTGGCCAATGTCGATCTTGGCGGTGATGCGGTCTGTCGTCGGATCGATTCGGTAGAGGTTGTCATTGCGGTGCGAGCCGACCCAAATCGATCCGTAGCCCATCGTCATTGGTGCGGGAGCGGAGCCTGGGTCGAGCTGGATAGACGCCAACACCTCCGACGGCAAGCTGGTGGCTGAGACGCTCGGCGACGCCACCACGCCGGCCGCCGACGACAGACTGGCTGAAGCCGACGCACTGGGCGAAGACGACGCACCCAGACCCGACGCGGATGAGGTGCCCGCGCTAACGGCAGGGGTCGGGGGGCTCGACGACGCGTTCTTGCTGCTCGAACTGCAGCCGGCCGCGAAGGCCATCAATGCCATGACGCCGACCAGGGCCGGCAACCGGTTCTTACCTCGCCATATCGCCATTCGCCTTCACTCCCTCGCGCTGCCTTTTCGAGCTGGCGGATGCTGCGCAAGCTAGCGGCGGGTGGGTAGCTTTTCGGTACATTCTTCGGTAACCGCGACCTAGCCGGTCGATTGGAGGGCGTCGTGACGACCGTCGAGACAAGCGTCGTCACGGCTCAACGCGTGCGGTTTCAGCTCTTGGGGCCACTAGCAGCAACAACGACCGACGGCGAACAGATCGCGCTAGGACCGTCGAGGCAGCGTGGGCTGCTGGCCGTGTTGTTGCTCAACGCAAACGCTGTCGTGGCCACCCGGCAGCTAGTCGATGACCTCTGGGGAATCGATGCTCCCCCAACTGCGGTGAAAATGGTGCACGTCTTCGTGTCTCGGCTGCGGATGTCGATAGGCCCATCCGCAGCAGACCTGCTAGTTACACGCGGCCGGGGCTACCTGTTGCAAGTCGATCCTGAGGACGTTGATCTCGCCCGGTTCAACGAACTGGTGACCGCTGCTCGAGCCGCCATCGACACCCGGCCCGACGCGGCCGCAACGATCCTCACCGAGGCACTCGAGTGCTGGCACGGCGCGCCGCTTGGCGACCTCGCCGACCTGCCCTTCGCCCCTGCCGCGATAGCGACGTTGGAGGAGTTGCGACTCTCGGCTCGCGAGTCACGCGTCGACGCAGAACTGCGCGCCGGCAGGCACCGCGAGATCTTGAGCGAGGCCCGGTTGCTCGCAATCGAGCAACCGCTGCGCGAGCGCCCGCAAGCTCATCTGATGCTCGCGTCCTACCGGTGCGGTCGCCAAGTCGAGGCGCTCGACGTACTTACCCGCTACCGCCGCGATCTCGCCGAAGAGACCGGCCTCGAGCCCGGCCCCGAGTTGCTCGAACTTCAGCGGCAGATCTTGGAGCAGGACGACGGTCTCAACGTCGCGCGCGTACCGCCGTCTCGGTCAGAGATCAGGCCCAACCCACCCGCCGACCCGTCGATACACAGACCGCATCGGCGTCGCCGATTGCTGGCTGCCGCTGTATGTCTCCTGCTCATCGCTGTGCTTGCGGTGGCGGTAGGTACCAACCAGCTATGGCGTGGTAGCTCACCGCGGCCATCCGCGGGCATCCGCATCACTCGTAACGCCGTAGTCGCGCTCGATGCGCAAACCGGCGCCGTGCTGGCCGACGTCCCCGTGGGAACGGACCCAGGATCAATCGCGGCCCTCGACGGAGTGGTGTGGGCCGCGAACCTCGACGACAAGACGATCAGTCAGGTCAACGCCGCAACGGATGCGGTCGTGAAGACCTACGGGGTGACGGCCGGCACGATGAGCCTGTCGGCGGCGCCGGGGATCCTGTGGATCGTCAACGGATTCGCAGGCACGCTGTCTCGAATACTCGTTGAGTATCAGCAGCTTTCAGCGCCCTTCCTGCCGGAACAGGGCGCCATAGGTCTGTTGGCTGTCGCCTCGTCGGCCGACAGCATTTGGGTGTCGAGCGCCGATCGCGCTGTCGTGCAACTGGATTCGAGAAGTCTGCGCGTTCTGCAATCAATTCGCCTGCCGCAACCAGCTCAGTCGATTGCCGTCGCGAGCAACTCGATCTGGACGTCGAGTGAGCAGAGCGGCACGGTGCACGGCGTTCCGATCGTCAACAGCGGGGTCGCGAGGCAAGTGGCAATCGGCGGGCGAACGCAAGCGCTCGCGGCAGGCTTCGGTTCGATCTGGGTGATCAGCTCTGGCCCCAACAAGCTGTCGCGCATCGACGCCAGCAGCGGCCGGGTGGTCGCGACCTTCAGCTTGGCTGGAGCGCCAACGGCAATCGCGGTGGGTCCGAACGCGGTCTGGGTTGGCGAGCGCGACTCGGGCACTGTGCAGAGGTTCGACCCGGCCGGCCTGGTGCTCCCGACGGTGTTGAACGTTGGTCACAAAGTTGGTGGCCTCACCTGCGACGGCACCAGGGTATGGCTGACGACCGACTGAACTTCTGCCTAGAACAGGGGCCTAGAACAACGCGCGACTGAGAGCCGATCTCGCGGCCGGGATCGACGGATCGTCGGGACCAGCCGCGTCGAAGAGTCCGAGCAGATGCACCCGCGCACGATCACGCTCCGCACCTGACGTGCGAGCAACAAGGTCGACCAACCGTTTGAACGCCTGGTCGACGAGACCCTCGAGCATGTCGACGTCGGCGGCCGCAAGCTGAGCATCGACATCGTCAGGTGCAGCCTCTGCCGCTGCCCTGACCGCCGCAGGGTCGAGGTGCTCAGCGCGCTTGAACAACCGGACGCCAGCGAGCGCACCCGCGGCCAACTGATCGGCCGGTGCGCTAGCAAGGATCGCCAGATACGCGCGCTCGGCGGCGTCGTAGTCGCCGCGCTCGAAGGCCGATGCCGCCTCGACGAACTCGGGACTGAGCGGCGCCTCGGGCAACTCGGCATCGGCGCCGACACCGTTTGCCGCTCCCGTGGCCTTCAGCAGCTGCCCAATCCAATCGCGCACCTGCGGCTCGGGCACGGCGCCGGTGAACTCGCCGACGATGCCGCCCTGCCACACCGCCTTGACCGCCGGAATGCCTTGCACTCCGGCTGCGGCCGCGAGCTGCTGGTTGGAGTCAACGTCGATCTTCGCCAGCACCCATGCACCCCCGCCTTCGACGGCGAGTCGTTCGAGGATCGGGCTCAGCTGCTTGCACGGCCCACACCACTCGGCCCAGAAGTCAATGACAACCGGAACCGTCATCGACCGATCGATGATGTCGACCTGGAAGCTGGCCTCTGTCACGTCGATGACGCTGACTTGACTGGCAGTTGCACCCGACGTCGCGGCTGCGGCGGGAGCCGTGGTTTGCGGTCGGCGAGCCAGCGAATCCAGCGAGACCGCGCCGGCGAATCTTGGCGAGTAGTTCATCTCTCCATCATCCCCGACCAGGCTTGCCTCCGCGACTAGAGCCCCGGCGCTCTACAGCCCAGGCGGTTCGGTGTAGCGACCCCACTCAGAGACGAGCAGCCCGCAGATCTCACCGAGCGTGGCCTCTGCCCGGGCAGCGTCGAGCAGGGGCGGCACCAGGTTGCCGTCGCCGCGAGCAACCTCGAGCACCTGACGCAACGCGGAGTCGACCTTGGCCTGGTCGCGGCTCGCTCGACGTGCGGACAGCGCTGCGACCTGCTGCGTCTCGACCTCGTGTGAGACACGCATGATCTCCAGCGGTGGCTCGAAGTCGTCGGTGTAGGAGTTGACGCCGACGATGCGACGTTCGCCGGACTCGAACGCCTGCTGCTGTTGGTACGCAGCATCTGCAATGCGGCTCGTGAACCACCCGTCTTCGATCCCGCGCAGTACCCCCGCCATCATGCTGCCGTCCCCGCCGAGCGCGCTGATCTGGGTGAAGATCTTCTCTGCCTCGGCCTCGATCTGATCGGTCAATGCCTCGACGAACCACGATCCCCCGAGTGGATCGACGACGTTGGTCAGCCCGGTCTCCTCGAGCAGCACTTGCTGTGTGCGCAATGCGATCGACGCCGCGCGTTCACTTGGCAGTGCCAGCACTTCGTCTAGCGCATTGGTGTGCAACGAGTTGGTGCCGCCGAGGATCGCTGCGAGCGCTTCAACCGCCGTCCGAACTACGTTGTTGTCCGGTTGCTGAGCCGTTAGCGAGACGCCGGCGGTCTGGGTGTGGAACCGCAGCCATTGCGCGCGTTCCGTCTTAGCTCCATAGACATCGCGCATCCAGTGCGCCCAGATCCGCCGTGCCGCCCGAAACTTTGCGATTTCTTCGAAGAAGTCTATGTGGGCATCGAAAAAGAACGACAACTGTGGCGCGAACGTGTCGACGTCAATGTGTCGCGACAGACCAAGCTCGACGTACGCGAAACCATTCGCGAGGGTGTACGCGAGTTCTTGTACTGCCGTCGAGCCGGCTTCCCTGATGTGGTAGCCCGACACCGAGAGCGGCTTGTAATCGGGCATCTCATGCGCGCAGAACTCCATCAAGTCACCGATGAGACGCAGATGCGGCTGGGGTGTGAACAGCCACTCCTTCTGCGCCATGTACTCCTTGAAGATGTCGGTCTGCAACGTGCCGTTCAACTTGCCGTGCGCGACGCCTTGACGTTCGGCCGCCGCGACATACATACAGAAGATCGGGACGGCGGGCCCGCTGATCGTCATCGACGTCGTCACGTCGCCGAGTGGAATGTCTTTGAAGAGAAGCTCCATGTCGGACGCCGAGTCGATCGCGACGCCGCAATGGCCGACCTCGCCTCGAGCCTGCGGATCATCGGAGTCACGGCCCATAAGAGTCGGCATGTCGAAAGCAACGGACAGTCCGCCACCCCCGGCGTCGAGGATCATCCGGTACCGCTCGTTGGTCTGGATCGCGTTCCCGAAACCGGCGAACTGACGGATCGTCCACGGCCGCCCGCGATACCCGCTGGTGTACAGGCCGCGGGTGAACGGATACTCCCCCGCCCGGCCAATCCGGGCGACCCGCGGATCCTCGGCGCCCTCCGGCGGCCCATAGACGGGCTCAAGCGGCAGGCCGCCGAGCGTCCACCGCGCCCGACCATTCGCGTCTCGCGTTTCCACGTGCGCCTCCAGGGCTCGACTCGATAGTAGGACGCCCAACTACTTTGTCGAACGCATCGCTTATCGACCCAAGGACCAACGCGTTGGTAAATAAATCGCAAAGATGCGCTCGGCGACTCAGATGTGGGCGAGAAAACCTGGTAGACAAACCTGTTCGATACGCGAATCTCTGGGCGCCAAAGCCACTAAAGTCGGCCAATCACGACATGTACGGAGTGAGTAACGAAGAACACCCAAGGCCAGGAAGGTCCCGCCTGTCGACACGGTTCGTCGTCGACTGAACGTGGAGGTGCCACGGTGAGTAGCAGGGTGCCAAGGGGAGACAGAGATTTGAACTTGAGTGTCAACGCCGGACCTATAGACCTGTCGCAGGTTTCGGTCGTGATGCCAGCATTGAACGAAGCGAGAAACCTCCCTCATGTGTTCGCACGCATGCCGGAAGGTCTGGGCGAGATCATCCTGGTCGACGGTCGATCTGACGACGGCACCGTTTCCGTTGCACGTCGGCTCCGCCCGGACATCCGGGTAATCGGTCAAACCCGCCGGGGCAAAGGAAATGCGCTCGCGTGTGGGTTTGCGGCGGCGACTCGCGACATCATCGTCATGATCGACGCCGACGGTTCGACCGATCCAGCCGAGATCCCGGCCTTCGTCGCGGCCCTATACAACGGAGCCGACTTTGCCAAGGGCAGTCGCTTCATCGCCGGCGGAGGAAGCGTCGACATCACTCGCTTCAGGCGGCTCGGAAACGCGGCACTGAATCGCTTGGTGAACGTGGTCTACCGCACCAGCTTCACGGATCTCTGCTACGGCTACAACGCGTTTCGCCGGCACTGCTTGTCGACCATCGCACTGGTACCCGGACTCGAGTCCATCGAGCGGCATCACGGCGACGGGTTCGAAGTTGAAACGCTGATCAACATCCGCATCGCGAAGGCATCTCATCACACGGTCGAGGTGCCGAGTTTTGAGCAACATCGCCTGCACGGCGTCAGCAACCTCAGAGCATTCTCCGACGGAATGCATGTGCTGCGGACGATCATGATCGAGCGGCGCACCCGCAGCGCGCGTCGACTGCCGAATGCCCTCATGATCGACCTCCGAGACGAGGCGAGCCGCAGCGCAGCACACGTCAGCGACGTCCGGGGGCGCTGAGCGAATTCAGCTACGCGTGTTCGCGCCTCTGCTCTATCTCGTGACCGTACCGTTTCCACAATGCACGGAGCTGGACGTCGTTCTGGCCGCCCGCGACGTTCGTCGCAGTCAATGATCCGCCGGTCCGCCGTAGCGTAGACATGGGCAAGTCTCGTCCGACCCGCGGAACCACTCGTGCTCCTGTCCCCGCGAGGAGTGCCATGATCTTGAACCAGAAGTCATCAGCAAAAGGGGCTAGCGCCAACGCCTGCTGCTCATCGAGTACCCGCGGGTCAAGACTGCCGACTGGGTACAGAACCCCTCCTACGCCGGTTGGCAGAACGCGCGTCGGGTCACTCGTCACTGTCGCGCGGGGCCACGACATATACGGTTCGAACTCTCCCGTCATCGATCGAACGATCTCGTTCGCGCGGTAGCAGATGATCTCTTTCGAATGCAGCTCGTGCTCATCGAGCAATCGGGCCATCCAGTTGCGAGGGTAGATCACATCGTCGTCAGCGGTGATGAGGATCTGGTCGGGGAAGAGGTCGAGCGCGGGAAGTAGCTTCTTGTAGCTCCGGGTGTTGGCGACCCAGCGAATCTCGAGCAGCGGTGGTGGATGGCGCACGAGGCGAGGCAACGCATGACCGTCAAACTCCGACAATGCCAAGAACAACACCACACGGCGTGGCCGCACTGACTGCGTTAGGAGGCTCCTCAGGGTCCAGTGCAGGGAGGCGACCCGCGCCGGGTATGTGGTCAACGTCACAGTGACGTCATCCCGCACACGCGCGCGCGAACGGATCACGCGCCGACCGGCTAAGGCGAGCCGGGCGATGATCGTGGACAGCCGATCGACCGCAAACGCGCGACCGCTCGTTCTGATCCGCTCAGCTAGAGCACGCACGCGCCCCCTCCCGGCGAAGTAGCGTCCGAGGCCGGTGCTGAAGGCCCCGACTGACCGCACCATAACGCGGGCCACGCATCGGGCGCTGGTTCACCGGTCAGGCCTCCCCGACGTGTCTGAGCCCACTCTGATCTTGAGCATTGACCGGATAAGTGCGCATGATCATGCGTTCGTCCTCGATCACGCGCTCATAAGGAAAGATCATCACAAAGCGATTCCGACACGCGGGCCAACTAGAGCCGTTCGCAACTACAGATCTGAAGGCCCAGGTCGACAATTAGGACATGGACCTTCGCCGCCTGGGTGTCGCCTTCGGTGCCTGCGCTACTGCGGTCGCCACGATGGTCCTCGTACCGGCTCCGGCGCTTTCTAGCGACGCGTTGCTCGGCGCCTCTTCAACCGGGGTCATCGCTCCGAGTGTGGCCGCCGCGGACGTTCGTGTGCCCTCATCACGAGGGCCGGCATCTGTAGTGGTCGCCCAGTCGGCGACGCTTGAGATTGCTTCCGCAGCCGCGGCTCAGATTGCTCCCGCAACCACGGTTCAGATTACTCCCGCAGCCACAGTGCAGGCGTCAGTTGCGTCCGCCGTAACGGCCCCCGCAGCGCGCGCACCACTCTCCAGCATGAAGCTGATCAACTACTACCCAGCGAACAACAGCTGGTATGCCATGTGGACGAAGTGGGATCCGTCGCAATTCGACACGGACATGCAGCGTGCGCAGAGCATCGGTGCGAACTCCGTACGGCTGATTCTTTTCCCTCAGTACTTCGGGTACCCCACACCAACAGGGACGATGGTCGGCAGGCTCGCCCAAGCGATCGACATCGCAAGTAGCCATGGCATCGCAGTGCAGCTGACGTTGTTCGATCATTTCTCAAACTTCGGCGACCTCACGGGCAGCGCGACATGGACAAAGTCGATCCTTGCGCCGTACGCCGGCGACCAGCGCATCACATTCGTTGAGGTATCGAACGAGGTTAATCCAACCGACAAGAAGCTCATGTCTTGGCTCCGGTCGGAAATCGCCGTGATCCATTCGATCATGCCCGGGACGCCAGTTACCGCGTCCACCAACTCCGCTGCGGGATCACGCGGGCCAGCCGTTCTCAAAGCGGCTCTCGCGGGCCAGATCGGAGGGTATAGCACCGAGGCTGACCTCTTCGACTACCACTACTACGGCGGTACCTTCGGCCTGACGGCGTCGTTAAAGAAGATCAAGGCGTCAGTCGCGCCGAGCCCCCTCGTGCTCGGTGAGATCGGAGCGTCGAGTTCGGGCTACACGAACGCGGCCGATGGCCAGCAGTCACAGGCGTTGTGGCTTGCAACAGTGGAGTCCGACATAGCCTCCGCCGGGCTTCCGCCTGGAGCCCCTTGGACTTTGAACGACTTCACGCGAGCCGGCCAGCCGTACCACGACCAGCATGCCGCGCAATACGCGTTTGGGCTCTTCGACATCGACGGTTCGCCGAAACCGGCTGCGTTCGCCATTGCCGACGCATTTGGTGCAAGCAAATCGTTTGCGTCATCCGCGTTTTCCGCACGCGCAACGTCCACATCGACAGTGGCGCCGAGCGGCGGAGGCTACAGCCCGGACAGCAACAACCCAGGCTTTGCAGTCCTTGTCCAGGGCCAGAATCGTCCGTCGACCTGGGCGCAAGGCTTGCCCAAGGAAGCCACATTCTCGGTGATCGCGGGAGGTGCACCCGACGGCACGAATGCCGTGCAGTTGTCTCGGAGCCAGGGGAACACTGCAGGCTGGCCGAGCCTTATGACGGTGCCATCGCAGACAGTGGTACCTGGGCAGGTTTGGACGTTGACCGCCTCGGTTCGCGGAATCGCGGCCACAGGTACCAACAGGATCGGCATCGCCTGGTTCGCCGCGACCGGAAAGTTCATGGGGTGGACCGCCAGTTCCTCAATCCCGGCAGGATCGACTGGTTGGACCACCCTGGCTGTCGCGGGTAAAGCGCCTGCAGGCGCTGCATCCGTCGAGATCCATTTATCCTCCGAAAGCAACAGGGGCTCCGTGCAGTTTGCGGACGTAACTTGGTCGGTCGCCGGTCATTGACGAGAGTTTGCGCGCCCTATCGAGAACCCAGTCGCGGGCGAGCGGGTCCGAATGCACTATCGCGACGACCACTACAGGTCTGTCGTAACAGCTACATCGCGGCCGATATTATCCGGCCATGACCACTCGTCATGCGCGCAGTTCGATCACGATCGTCGCGCCGTACTTCGGTAGATTACCGAGCTATTTGCCGCTGATCTTGCAATCGATGGCGACCAATCCGTCATAAGCTGGTACGTGCCGACCGACGGCGACTTCGACAGCCCCGACAACGTCCACCAAGTACGTATGTCCTTGGACGCTTTTCAGGAACGCTGTCAACAGCACTTCGACTTTCCGCTTGCGCTGGGCTCGGCGTACAAGATTACCGATCTGAGGCCAGCATTCGGCGAGATCTTTGCCGACGAGCTCCGCGGATCCGACTTTTGGGGCCACTCGGATTGGGACGTTATCTTTGGCGATCTTCGTCACACGTTCACGGACGACGTGCTCGACACGTTCGACAAGCTCCTGGTGCGGGGTAGCTTGGCACTCTACAGAAACATCGGAAGAATGAACTCGCTTTATCGCACTGAGGTGCCGGGCGCTAACTACCGGGAGGTCTTTTCTTCGCCACGACTGGATCTGCATTTTGACGAGTGGGGCGGCATCTGGAAGATTCTGCAGGCAACAAGTACTCCGGTCTGGAACGAGCCGGTGGTCTTCGACGTTAATCCCTTCAAGATTCGACCTCGGGCTAACGACACGACGTATTTGAATCCGGTCTATCGCTGGGAGCGCGGTGCCGTATTCGAGTCAGAGGGTGTGAGCGGACAGGTCACACAAGGTGCCGGAATCCATCTCCAGAAGCGCCGGATGCGCACTCCACCAATGGAGGTTCTCGAGTCGGAACTCTACTGGATTGCCGCCGACCGGTTTCAGCTGCAGCCGCCCGCGAATCATACATCCCCGCTGACAGTCGCAACCTTCCTGAACGGTCGAGTACGCCGGCGACTTCGAGCATTGAGGTCACGCAAGGCACCGCCCGCTGCTTAGCACCCACACCCTCGCTGGGCGCGACGGGTCGTCACCGTCGGACTGTGATGGAACGGAGTGTATTACGACTTCACGAATACAACGTCCATGCGGCCGGTGAGCACGCCTGTCCAAACACGCGGTGCCCAACCTTCAACGCGCGTGTAGTTGATGGCGTCGTAGACATTCGGCAGGGTCCACGCGGGGGCAAACCCGCACGCGGCCATCAAAGAGATTATCGCGTTACCATCGTCGCCGCGTGCATCTAACCGATCGAGGAATACCTCGGCAACAACGGACGAACCCGGCATCATCTTCTCCAGGACAGGTATCAAGCCTCTGAGACACGCGAGCTCGTCACCCTCGATGTCGATCTTGATGAGTTTGACCTTGTTCGGCTCCGAGATGAGCTCACTCAGTGGGATAGCCATCACCTCGCCCTCATCCGTGAATCCCGGCTGCATCAGCGTGGAAGACTGGCCGGTGTTCCCTGGTCGGCCCTGGTAAAGATGCACGATGCCGCGTTGCTCGGCCGCCGCGACCTGATGCAGTTCAAGCGCACTGTCGCTGTTGAGACCATTGAGTTCAACGTTCGACATGAGCGAGCGAAACGTCTTTGGCGACGCCTCGACAGCGATCACTTGTCCGCCGGGAAAGCTGAGCTGCTGTGCCAGCAGACTGAAGTAACCAATATTTGCTCCAACGTCGAGTATGACGTCACCCGGCTTGACCTGTTGGGTGAACCACGTCGTTACTGCCGGCTCCCACTCTCGAAACATGTAGATGCGCCTCTGGATCAAGTCCTTCGTGTCGCAGTAGAGGCTTCGACCGAACTTGGTCGTCACGTTCTCACGTCTGGGAAATACGCTCAAGACGCCGTCATACGACGTTACGAGAAGCCACTTTGGCCATGGTATGGCGAGGATCAGCCGAGGCGGCAGCCAAATCATCGGCCAGCGAAGCCACTGGGAGACACGGAGCACGAATTTCATTGCTTAACAAGCACGAACTGCCAGGACCAGGGAAAGGTGCGCATCGCGGGGGCCAGCATCCGAGCGGCCCATTGAACGGACTTCGGAACCACCTCAATGGGGTAGTTGAACCGGGCGGAATAGCGGAATTGCAGGCCCGCGCTTGACGCCGCGCGCTTCAAATGCCTGAGAGTGACCACGAAGAAGTCGTGCTCCCACGGCACCGGTGCGAGCCGCCAGTACCGCTTCTGGAGTGGCAACGGGAGCCAGCCCATGAAGGGCAGCCTGCTGTGAGACTCAACAAAGAAGTAGGGATTCGGAATCTGCCCGACTATCACGCCGCCAGGGCGCAGCACCCTCGCCATATCCCGTAGGGACGCAACCCGCCGGTCGGGAGGAACGTGCTCGAAGACATTTGCGAACAGCTCAACGTCAAAGGTGTCGTTGGGGTAATCGAGCTTGTCGGCAAACCCATGCTTGATGATTGCGCCGGCTGGAGACTTTCGCTCGCCGACTATGACTGGGTCGATGCCCTCCCAGGACAGGGACGTGCGCGCAGCGAGCGCGTCAACGAGACCTCCCGCTTGACAGCCGACGTCCAGCGCTCGAGCAGCCTGTGCAGGCTTGAACTCGTTGACGAGTTCCGCCATGGCGGCCGTGAGAACCTCTCCGCGAAGCGCCCACTGCTCGGGGCTCTGCTGCATGCCGCGGCCACTTAGGCCTGTCGTCGCACCCACGCGTGTCGTGCCTCCGCTTCGGGGGCGGTGGCGTAGCCACCTGTGTCGTCTCTAAGGACGTTAAGCGACGACCACCATGGCAGACAAGTCACTGGCTTCGTTCCGATGAACGACCGTTGCGATCGGTCTAGCTTGCAATCGTTGTCAGCCTCCTTCGGCCAGCGCCCTCATTGAACGGAATCCGATCGATACATCCACTGTCTCTTCACGCCGCACCGTTGTCGGTTGGCCACTTGAACTCAGTTTCAACTGTCGGCGTGTGTCCCGTCGGGGCTCGACCGCGTAGACCGATCAGCGCTTTCGCTTCTGCAGGAACACCGCGCACGGCCACGAGCGCCAACCCAAAGGTCACAACCATTGCAGCGCCAATGCCTGCGGCTGAGGCCGTGTCGTTGCCGAGGCCCGCCACCCGCAGCGCGACACCTGTCGCCACCATAGCGATTCCAGCAGTAAGCGGTCGCCATACCCCCACGAGTTGGAGTCTGCGCGGCATCTGGCGGGCGAAGAGTACGAGAATGACGACGAACGCGAGCGCCTCCGAGGCAACAAGAGCACAGGCCGCTCCCGTCGCCTGCTTCCACGGAATGAGGATGCAGTTCAGTACGACGTTGGATATCAAGACGACTGCCGTGGCCAAGGCAAAATTGCGAAAACGATCCGCGGCGACGGCTGCGTAGCTAAGAACCGTCGCCGGAAAACTAAATACCAAACTGACGCTGAGCAACTGGAAAACCAACGTTGCGTCGCCGAACGCGTGGCCGCCGAAGAATTCGACGATCGGCCGCGCCAACACCACTGCTCCTACAGCGAGCGGTACGGATGCACACGTCACGATGTATACCGCTCGCTCGGAAGTTGCGACTACTCGACTCGCGGTCATCGTCGCTAGATTCGGGACCAGTGATGATGCGAACATGTTGCTGAATGCAGCCACGACCGCGATGACGTTGAAGCTGAGTCCGTAGAGTGCGACCTGGCGATTGCTGGACAGGACCGAGAGCAAGATGCTGTCGACGTAGAGGTAAAGCGCGTTCATGAGCTGCATGACGCCGAGCGGCGCTGCTCGACGTAGCGTTGCGGTCCACTGCCTCGGTTCAAAGCGGAGGACGATGCGTGCCGACCTGTGGACGATCGTCAACGCGGCAATCGCAACGATGGCATCCGCAACTACGTAAGCGCCAGCAGTGCGTGTCAGTGTGAGGCCCGGGCCGATACCAATACCGACGACCTCCGCCAAGAAGATCAGACGAACTGCAACAAGAAAGCCAGTCGAGTACTCGCTGCGCACCTGTGCGCCGTAATAGCTACCGGCTGTGTTGAGCGCGACAGTCATCGGGATGTCCGCGGCGAGCAAGACAGCTGCTGTCATAAGAACGGCTCGCTCGCTCGGGTAGATCGTGTAGACGAGGCCAACATCGCCACCATGGCAATCACTGACAACACGCCACGCAAGCCGAGATTCGTGCCGATCAATCGCCCAGCATCCTGCGGGCGGCGAGCTAGATCGCGAAAGACTATCCCGTTCAGACCAAGGTCTACGATGATATTGGCGGCCGTGCTATAAGCGATCAGCACGACGTACTGCCCATAAATCTCGACACCAAGATGTCGCGTCAGCAGTCTCACGACGAGCACGGATATGACCCCGCCACAAGGCTGCCTGCCATCTGCGCGCCCGCGCTCACGCCAATACGCCGAACTGTTGCGCTCTGCTGAGGCGCGATCCGAGTCGGGCTCATCGTCGGTGCGTCGCGACAATGCCTCAGGAGGCGGGTTAGCAGGCGTCGGCCCCGCTCCGCGCGAGAGCCGAGAACTTCTTCCACTGGCGCAGCGTATCCAGTGATCGCACGGAGGCCAACGTTCGCCGAACCGCGCGTTCGATCCGCCCATGCTCGATACGCTTGCATGACGGCGTCAAACTGGGCAGGTCGGCGTTGGAGGAGATCGCTTGGGCGCGGCTGAACCGCTGCTGAGTGGGCTTCTGCCCCGACTTGAGCCCTGGACTTCATATGCGCTGTGGTGGCCGCACATCACAGAGCCCCCGCCGACGGCCTGGCCGACGCGACGATCGCTCGAAGTTGTACGACAACGGCTGGCACCGTTCCTCGTGCGAGCAATCGCGGCGGAGTCGGCGCAGGAAGCTCGTGCAGATCACTGAGCCGCAGCGCCGCCAACTGTCGGCGGCGGCGTTCAGGTCGCAGTTGCGGACTGCGACTGTTGTGAATCGCTCGGCGCCTCTACTCGATCAGCTGACGAGCGCCGGCATCGCCATGGGCGGTAACAAAGGGCCCCGGCATAGCCTCGAGCTACGCCGACCCCACGTTGCGAGTCTTCGATGACCTCGACGTCGTTGTGACCGTTCGAGACTTCCCTCGTGCACTTAAGGTGCTGCGATCTGCAGGGCTTGGGGAGAGCCCAGGAAGCGAACCGCCGCGCGAAGCGCTTGTCCGCCTATGTCGTGAAGCCGTCAACCTTCAGGATGACGGAGGTGCGAGCGTCGATCTACACGACCGAGTGCCACCGTGGCTCTGGACGACCCGGCTTACGCCGGCGAGATCATCAGTACGAGCGTGATGCGCGAGGTCCTTGGCCACCGACTCCGATGTGCTTCGCTCGAGCATAACCTCCTGATTGCGAGCCTGCACGTGGTTAGCGATCGCAACAGCCCTGGCGCGTCACTCTTCATTTGGCGGGACCTCGTCGAACTCGGGCACGCAGTAGACGTGACGTCGGCGTCGCAGTCGCCACAAGGCTTGGACTTGGCGGCTGGTTGCTCGGGACCTTGCTTGCCCTGCCGCCTCAGGTTCGGCCCCATGCCCTCGTGGAGGCGTTAGTCGAACGCGATCCGCAGCTGCCTCATCGTGGTCGCCTGCGGTACCTCTTGAGCCTTAGTGATCGCAGCAGCGTCGTAGTGACACAGACAGCTCGCCTTCCGCTATGGCGCGGTGCGGTGTTCGCAGGCGCGATGGCATTTCCCAGCCGAAAGTTTTTGAGAGTAGGGGATTGAATCTTGGATCTTGGTGGCTCAGCGCGCTGCATGGTCCATCGCGTCGAGACGTAGCGGCCCGGCCGTTCTTAGCCCCGGAAGGGACCTCGCGGCGGAAGCCGCATTGCTCCGTCGACGAACGCTTCGAAATCGATAGCCCAACGCTCATGACCGAGGCCATTCGTTCGTTGCGCCGCTTCCTTTCCCATCGCTCGGACCAAGTTGGGATCCCGCGCCAACCGAGCCATCGCATTAGCCCACTGAGCGACGTCATCCGGGGGGACGACAAAGCCCGTCACGCCTTCTGCAACTCTTTCCCGTATGTGACCGGCCGCAGAGCTTGAAATCACCGCTAGGCCGGCACTCATTCCCTCCTCGATCACCAGGCCGTGAGGATCACCGCGCGTGGGCAGAACGAGGACGTCTGCCAACGCATATGTGAACGGCATCTCTGAGGTGTCACGGAAACCAACGAAGACGACGTTCGGCAAGTCTCTTGCCGCAGCGCGATAACGAGCCTCGTCTACACCGGTGCCAACAACTAAGAGCGAAATATCCTCCTGCTCGTTGGCGACACGGAACGCCTCCAAGAGCGTGTCGACACCTTTCCCGGACCAAAGCCGCCCCGCGTACACAAAGACGACACCCGTGAGGCCGAGTCGTGCGCGCTCCGTTTGACGCGTCTCAGGGGCAAGCTCACGGGCGCTCGCATAATGCTGCACGTCGATGGACTGGGTCATTCGAAAAGTGCGTTCCGCAGGAAGCCCATACCTCACCACCTGCGCGACCGCCTCCGGCCCGCTCACTGTCGCTGCGGACAACGAGCGAAACAACACGCGCTTCCCGGCCTCGCGCGCGGCGTTGGTTCGACTCCACGCGGCGAACGTAGGCAGGACCCGTGCGGCGGTGTGGCCCACGAGCGGCGGCGCAGCCAGGAGCGCGCTAAAGAAGTCCACCCGATCGTGCTCTGCGATAAATATCTCCGGGCGTCGCTTCGCTAAATAGCGAAGCACCTTCACCACGCGAGTCGGCGATCGGTGCGGCAGAAAAGCATGTGGGAACGACCAGTCCTCAGGGCTCAGGGACCATGCTCGATCGTCTGCCCTGAGCCGAGAGTAAAGCCCTTCTATGCGAACATTCCCGCGTCTCGTCAGAGCTTCATACCGGGCGACCATGTACGGCGACGCCTGGTTTTGCCAGTACACGACAAGTGGCGGCTTACTCATGCGTGCGCCAGAACTTGGTTGTACACGGACTCCAGCTGGTCGATGATCAGTTCCGGCGTGAACTCGGATGCACGAACACTGGCGCCTTCTGAGAGGGAACGGTGTAAGTGTTCATCGGCGATCAGTCGCGTTACCGCGTGACGGAGACCCGCCACATCGCCTGGTTCGATCAAAAGGCCTGACAACTCGTCCTGGACCACCTCTGGCAGACCGCCGACTCTAGAGGCGATGACTGGCGTTCCCGCTTGCATCGCTTCCAGCGCAACTAAGGGGAAGGGATCTGCCCACAACGACGGGACGACGGCGGCGCGCGCCGCGTGCCAGGCCGACGGCATTTCATACAGGTCCAAGCGTGCCGTGCTGACGTGCGGGGGTAGCGCGCGGCCGAGATCTCGCGTGGTCGCAAGGAAAAGCTCGATTGCTGGCGCGTCAGGGCCAGTCCACGCGTCGAGCAGGACGTCGACTCCCTTATGTTTCCCGGGGTCGCCGGCATAGAGAATGAACGGCGACACGGGGAGTACGGCGGCCTTTCGCGACGGGTGGCAGTCGCCAGCCTCGACGAAGTTGTGAACAACCGACACAGGCGACCGTAGGTGCGGTCGCAACGTGTCCGCCACGGCATGGCTTACAGCGACAACATGGTCGGCATGCAACGCACGGGCGCCGACCGGAGTGGAGAGCGCGCCGAGCAAGGACTTCGGGTATCCATATTGCTCTGCACCGCAGCGGACACAATCAACCAACGACGGGCCGCCGCAGATCTCGCGAGAGAAACGCAGAAGGGTGCGTCGTTGGCATATCTGGGCGTAGTCGTGAGCGGTGAAGACCAGCGGAGCACGGTGCCTTTTTGGCAGTGACACGGCCAACCAGCCGTGGGCATGGATCAGGTCAGGCTTGATCTCGCGAATCAATCGTGCAAACGCCGCATGCGCCTCCGGATCCGGAAGTGGGGACGCGAACGGGCGATCAGCATCCTGGAAACGAACGACTCTCGAGACTGTGGTTGGAATCGTATGAACGACAACGTCGGGGTCGCTCGGCTGAGGATTCCGCGTGCAGGTCGCCACATGCACTGTATGGCCGCGCCCAACGAGGAGCCGCGCAAGCGCATCCACGTGCCGTTCGACGCCTCCGAGGACGGGAGGAAACAGGTCGGACACCAGCAGGATCCGTCGCGCGTCGGTTCACGGGTTGATCCGATACACGCGGTACGAGCCCTCGGAGTAGACGAGTTGCGCGAACGAACCTGAGGCGATGTCCTTCAGCGCTGTCAACGTTGATTGACTCGGTGTATCCCTTGTAGCCGGAGAAGAATCCTCCAGCCGGCAACTCGTCGTATATATGAGTGTCGAGAACGAAGTACCGAAAGTCGTTGTTGCGCAAGAAGCTACGCAGGTTGGCGCTGGGCTCACCACCGCTGTCATAGATTCCGTAGGCCGCGGACTGGTTAGGAGCGGGCACGTAGTCCGCTGTCAGTCCCGTGACGATCTCTCCTGTATAGCGATCCGTCACGACGTGCGACCCCGCAGGAACATTTGCGCGCATCCAGTTTGCCATCTCACGCGTTTGTGCCGTGTTGCCGCGAGTATCGGTGCCGAAGAGGTATGGGCCGGGGAAGCGATAGTAATAGCTCACCCCGATTGCGCCTCCGCCGATCGTCACCACGGCAAGGATCGTGCCGCCGAAGACCGCGGCAGTTCGCGCCCAAAGCGTCCCCTCCGCGACGCCCAATCTATGACGACGTCAGCGCTGATCGCGCTAAGCAGAGCGATGCCCAGGAAGGAATACGCCCAGCTTCGGTGGGCGCCCTCGCTCCCTGCCGCGGTAAGGGAGAACGGCAGCGACACGAAATACAGCGCAGCTAGAACCAGCGGCACGATCCACGCCCGGCCGAACCGGGGCGACCGCCACAGGAACACCGCCGCGCCGAGGACCAACATGAGCAACAACCCCTGCGCGCCGTAAGCAAACATCTTTTCGTACTCCGGGGAGAGCGAGCCCTGAAATGCCACTCTTACCGACGGTTGCGGGCTGCCCACCGCGCCGCTTTGTGTCTGGCGACTCCGACGAAACTCCGAAAGCACCTGCGCGAAAGCAGGCGTCAGGTGAGGACCGATGTACCCCGCGACGCTTGGAGCGACCAGTCCCATCCAGAGCCCGATGACAGCAACGTTCGTGCCGGCCACAATGAATCCGACTCGCCGCCGAAAGCGTTGAAGCGAGGTGGCCAACTCGCCACCGCCGGCTGACTTGTCTCCCCCGGCTGACTTGTCTCCCCCGACTGACTCATCTTCCTCTGCTGACTTATCTCCCTTGGTTGACTCTTCACGAGTGGCAGATACTCCAATGCCCACGAACGCTACGACGACGATCGCAGCGAAGAACGTTGCGAGGTGATGAGTGATGGTTGTCGCGGCCGATGCGGCTATCGTCGCGGGGGCCCATTGCACTACTCTCGCTGCGCTCTTTTGTGCGGTCAGAAGACTCAAGGCGCAGTAGATCGTCAGCAAGGCCAAGGGGATACCGAGGGACTCGTAGGCGTACTGCGAGTCGAAGAATTGAAAGCTGGGGTTCAGCGTGTAAAAGATTGCCGCGAGGTACGCCGCGCGATTGCTCAAGCCAAGACGATGAGCTATACCCCAGATCGCTAGTAGGGCACCGACGTGTGCAGCCCCGATAACGATCTGTCCGGAGTGCCAGACGGACAGGTGGGTAACGGCATGGACGCCGACAGTCGTCCACTCAAGACCAGGGAAGTCTCGCAGGATCGGCTGATACGTATTGATGGGGAATGCCGAGTTGGTCGCCACCATCGTTTGTGCTTGCTGCCAGTGGCCGTATTCGTCGAAGTACACAGCTCGCCAAGGGCTCTGCAGAACCTTCGGCACGAAGTTGAACAGTGCGTATAAGAAAAGCAGCCACCCTTGGGTCGACCGAGGGACGCCCGCCCGGGTGCCCACCCAAAGGAAGGTCATTAATGCAATAAGTTGACCTACCCAGAAGATCGCAAAGAAGCCGTTGCCGGAGCTGTGTCGAGCGAGCGAGTACGAGATCACGGTGAGGGCTACGCCAAGCAAGGCCGCGACAACAGCACCTCGCAACGGAGCGATCGACCGCGACGCCGGCTGGCGCGGACGGCGGTGCGCTCCAACGACGATCGCAGCTTCGCTGGTTGTCATGGCGAGCGTTCTAGAATCGCGGAGTAGGCCAGGCCGATGTCGGACCAACTCTGGCGATCCTCAAATGTGTGACCGATGAAGGCGCTCGCGCGGGTGATCCCAAGCGCAAGCTCATCGACGTCGGCCGGTTCCACAAGTACGGCGCCGTCGTAGCGCGATGCCACCTCCGTGAGGCCGCCAACGGCCGACACAACGACCGGAAGACCTGCCGACATGCACATCGCCAGAGGGCCGCTGGCGCTGGACCGAAGATAGGGCAGAGCAACGATGCTCGCGCGAGAGAAGATTTCAGGCACCTCCTCGTCGGTCACGTACCGGTTGATGACCTCAATGTCATCGCGAAAGCGACTCTGCCCGATGAGGTCAAGGGGCAGGCGCCACCCTTCCCACGTCTCACCGACCACGAGCAAACGCCATTGCTCGCCGCCCTCTCGAGGCAACTGCTCGAAGGCCCGCACGAGAAACTCGAGTCCTTTGTACGGTCGAATCGTACCGAAAAAAAGAACAGTCCTGAGGCCGCCAGCTGTAGCGGCGTCAGGCGAGGTGCTGGTCGTAGCAGCTTGCGTGTACGGTCCATGGTGAACGACGTGCACCTGACTAAGCGGTAGCCCCAATGACGTTGCCATCCGCTCTCGATCCCACTCCGAGTGGACGACGAACGTGGAAGCGTTTGCAACCAACTTGCGCACACCTCGACGGACCAATCTGCCGACCAGCGGGATTCGCGCCTCGCCTGTGTCCTGGTCTTCGTGGAGCTCTAGGGCGATACGAGCACCACATCGGCGAGCCTCGGGCAGCAGCAATAAATACCAAGGCAGGACCGCTCCGGACCACCATTGAAAGATGATCCAGTCGGGTTTTTGTGCACGGAGGAATCGGCGAGCAGCAATGATGCTCGGAAAACCCCACCAATCGACGCCGTCGAAGGTCGGGGCGAAGTCGGATGTGTGCATGGACATGATGTCCGCGCCGACTCTCGAGCGCCCAGGGTAGAAGCGTCTAGGTATGAGCCTGCGCATCAGGATGACGGACACGTTTGCGTGTGCAGTCAATGCTTGCGACAAGAAATACGTGTAGTAGCTGATGCCGCTGACGAACGCGGTACCCGAGCCCACGACGCATATCCGAAGGCGTTCCTTAGTCATCGGCAGTCATCCACCGGCCGCGGCTCGTTCGTACACTAACTCCATCTGCGACGTGACATCCGCCCACGACGCAACGCCATTGATCTCGGAATCGCCATGGGGCTGGAGTTCGGCGCGGACGGCGTCGGCAACATCCATAGGGCTGGCGTCGACCGGAATCAAGCACATCAACCCGTTGAGCTGTGCCTCGAGCTCGGCGTGGGCGGGAATGTTCGACGCAACTACAGCACTCCCCGCGCTCGCCGCTTCTAGCGCGATCAAGCCGAACGCTTCGTGACGTGAAAGAGCGAGCGTGACGGAAGCCGTGCGAAGCCAACGATGAAGTTCTGCGTCGGTGACGAATCCGAGCATCCGGACGCGATCCGCGACGCCGCATGCAGCGGCGATAGCCCGCAAGTTGTGTTCCTCCGGGCCTCGTCCACAGACGACGAGTTCTGTCTCCGGGAGATGCTGCAGAGCGCGTATGACCAGGTCGACTTGCTTGTAGGTCTCCAGGCGGCCGGCAGTGAGAATGATCGGTCGGTCGTGGGGGAAAGGTCGCGCGTCTCGGATGCTCTCAACATCGATTCCATTCGGCACTACGACGATCTTTGCAGCGCACGGATACGCGTCTGCCACGAGCTCAGCCTCGGCATGCGACACGCACGTGACGACGTCCGCTCGCTCGAACAGACGGCGCGCCGGACGGTCGTATGCCAAGTGCGCGACCCGAGCTAGCTGCGAGTGGCCGACTCGGTGGAAATGTGGCGTGAAGACGAACGGCCCACTGGTCGCGAACGCTGCCAGGATGGCCGCCGACCCATGAAAGCTATGGGCATGAACGACGCCAAGATCGTCGCGTCTACGCAAATCTCTCCAAAGACCTGGCGCTAGTTCGAAACGGCGCGTCCTGGTCCAGTCTGAGAATCGGGAGACGTCATAGCTGGGAGGGTCGGCGTACCCCGCGAGCCCTTCCCTCGGCTGGTGGGTGAAAACGTGCACCGGATGACCTCTACGAGCGAGGTGCTGCGCGAGCTGCCCCACGACAGCCTCGACTCCGCCCACGCGTGGCGCGAAGGACGGCGTTACCAGCGAGATCGCTTGGGCTTCCGTCAACGTGATCACCTCCCTCACCGCCACCTGCGAGCGACGTCAGCCAGCCCTCGCGACAGTTAACAGGATTGGCCTGTGGTCGCTCCCGGCGCTGGCTCCCAAGCGGTAGTCACGAGTAGTCAAGCCTGGCGACACGAGCACATGATCCAAGCGCGCAAACGCGGGCAGTATCGGAATATCGTGCGGCCAAGTCATGGCCCATCCCTTGCCATTCGCTACCGCGGCGTCGGTCAGCCCACTCCGCAGGACGTCGTGAAACTGATGCATGTTTTGAGTGGCATTGAAATCTCCAAGCACAAGGAGAGGCCGGGGCAACGCACGGAGCTTTGCCGCGATCGCCTGCATCTCGAGCTTCCACGTTGCAGGCTCGGCCATCCCGCGAGGGGCAAGGGTGTGGACAACAACGAGCTGTATCGGCGGGCTATCCGCTGGCGTGATCGTTGCTAGAACCTGTGGATGTGCCGGGGTCTGCCAGACCTGAATATTCGTTAACGGCTCGGTCGACCAGACCCCAAAGCCGAGAGATCCGCCTTCCATGGAAGTGAAGTTCCAGTGATACCTATCCAGCGCCCCAGTCCGCTTCAGCGAGGCGTAGTTGGTTGGCGACAGTTCTTCCAGTGCGACGAGGTCAGGCCGATCACGCTGGATTTGCGCGGCCACCCCGGCGAGATTGTTGTTGTCGTATCTCACGTTCATGTCGAACACAGACATGCGCCACGCGCCGACCGCTGGCGCAGGGCTACCCCACGGTGCCCAAGTGGGCAGGTACAGCGCTAGTTGAAGTGCGACAACAACAAGAGCCGTTCCGCCGAGAACCCAGCGGCGAAGGCCGAGCGCGACCGCGGCGACGGGCCACGCTGCGAATAGCGCCACCGGGGCAACCGCGGTAATAGTGATGGCCGACGCCCGTAGCGGCTGCCATTGGGACAACAGAACAACGATGCCCAGCAGCGCAACGACAGCCCATCCAGTCGCCTGCCCGACGCGCCCCACGACAGGATGTGGCACGTTCCGCACTATATCCTGGCGACGCGATGAGTTCCGCACTCGACGAGGTTGGTGATGGCCGTGCACGATGACGACAGTGCCCGGTACCGGCTTCGCAACGACGCCGTTTCGTGGGCAGAAACCGACGACGGGATCGCGGTTCTTGACCTCAAGCGTTCTGTCTACCTTGCTGTCAACGTGTCAGGCGCGTCGATTTGGCGACAGCTGTCGCACGGCGCCACAGTGCGCGACCTGAGTTCCCTGCTGCAGCATGAGTTTGACGTCGACGAGAACGAAGCCGAGGCAGACGTCCGTGAGTTTCTCGCCGACGCTGCACGCCTGGGTCTGTGTGAGGTCGAGCAGGCAATGGGTAGGCAAGATGCCGGCGGAGCCTGAGCATTCAGCCCTGGCTCCGAGGTTAACGCCGACCGAACTTGCATATGGCGTGCCCATCGGTCGTACGGGCGAACTCTCGCGCCGTGCTACTCGACTCTCGCCGCTCCAAGCGTTTGAGAACGAACTGCGCTCCGCTCTCATGCGTCCGCCCTGCTTGGTGAGTTTCTCCGGTGGGCGCGACTCCTCCGGCATCTTGGCGCTAGCCACGCACGTCGCCCGAAGCGAAGGATTGGCGCTTCCCATCCCGGCCACGCTGGTGTTCGAAGGCGACGCGATGGCCGAGGAATCCGATTGGCAGAACCTTGTGATTACTCACCTCGGGGTTAAGGACTGGATCCGCTACAAAGTGCCTGCTGGCAGTCTCGACGCAGTCGGACCTGTTGCAACCTCGTTGCTTCGGCGTCACGGATTGATCTGGCCATTCAACGCGCACTTTCACGCGCCATTGATACTGCAGGCGCCCGGCGGAAGCATGATCACCGGCTTCGGCGGCGACGAGATCGGCATGAGCAGCGCGACCGCGCTTGCGGAACAGGCCCTCAGTCGTACGCGCCGATTGCGACGCAGTGACGTGGCGGTCATCGGGTTTGCGCTCTCGCCCGACGTTGTTCGACGCATCGTCTTCCGGCGTAGGCACGGTCGGAGCCTCGCCCGCCTCGATTACCTCACTAACGCGGGGAGGCAGGCAGTCGTCGGGTCACTAGCGCGCGCTGATGCAGCACTCCCCTTCGGCTGGTCGAGGCTGGTCCGGACCTACATTGCTCGCGGCCGCTACTTCGAGATTGCGCAGCGCGGATTCGAGCTGATCGGTCAAGCGAGCGACACCCAGATTCACCACCCGTTCGTGGCCGAGGGCGTGCTCGATGCTTTCGCTCAGGAAGGGGGTTGGGCCGGGCTCGGATCGCGTGCCGAAATCATGCGTCGCCTGTTCGGGACAGTCCTGCCGAGCGAAGTTCTCGACCGACGCAGCAAGGCAAGCTTTACAGATCCGCTCTGGACCGAGCAGGCACTCAACTACGCAACAGAATGGTCCGGTGCCGGCATCTCGCCGATTGAGGCTGGACTGGTCGACGCTGAGAAGCTGCGGTCGCATTGGCTGAGCGGTCATCCCGACCTGCTATCGACCTCGATGTTGCAGGCTGCATGGCTGTCAGATCGAAGCTAGGTGGTCGATCAACATGCCCATGGAAGCGTCGAGTGCAGCCCAACTACGCGGTCTGCTGAATTTCATCATGGGCAGCGACAGGAGTCCGAGCACGGCTTGCTGATCGACCATGCCGTATCGCAGGCCGCGGTGTGCGGCCAGCGCTGGCAGTCGAGCAACTAGCGGTACGCGCTCGATCGCCGCGGAGTCTGACCATGCCAGGACAAGGAATCCTGCCAAACGAGTCTCCGGCTCAGTGGGCGAAAGCATGTGTCGCCAGCGCGGCCGATTGCCGACGTCGCCCAAATAACGTCCGATGCCGAAATGTGCCGCAGCCTCTTCGCGCAGATCTAGGCATCGAGGACCTACAAGTGCGTTGCCTTCACGCACAACACAGAGATCATCGCTCACGATGTCGTAGCCATGCATCGAGAGCCAAGCAACCGCCGTACTCTTGCCGTCTTCCTTTTCTCCGAGAATCGCGAACGCTGCACCATCAACTGTTACGACTGCAGCATGGAGCGTCGGCCAGCCAGCCCAGTACGCGTGCACGATGGCGGTGCTACCGAGGTACGGGTGCGCCCACGACTCTTCGTCCACGCGAACGGGAGTCGTCAGGGATGTCACTGCGCGGCCGCGGTCTACGAGAACGCGACCTCGGGGCTGGACTGCCAAGATCGCGCGGTCGTCAGACAGTTCGAGAGGGCCAGTGTCCGGCAGCTCAGCGGGTCCTACCTGGGTCAACCTCCACGACGTCCACGTCCTCGGCACCCGCTGGAACAAGTCGGGAAGGTTAAATTGTGGGAGCTGGAGGCCGTACGCCCCGCGTGGCTCAGGGTTAATTGGCAATTCCTGCATGCAGGGAGTGTGACAGTCGTCCCGGTACGCCCTACTATCGACGGTGTGCAGGACGACATGCCTGGACATCGGAAGGAGGCAGCTATGAACGAGGTCTATGCAAAGCCGACCATCAATGAGGTCGGGTCACTCGCCGACGTCACGTTGTCCGTTATCAACAAGACGGCCGGCTCGGGCGATGTCATCGTCATCAATGGCGTGTCTGAGCCAGTCGACGGTGGAACGGTCACCAGCACGTCCCTGTGACACTGGCGCTTCAATGAGCCGGGAAGAAACCGCTACGGCGGCTTCTTCCCGGTTCGTTTTTGTCACGCCTGCGCAGTGTCCGCGGCCGCGGCCTCACCGAAGCCGGCTGCTTGTATGCGGTACATCTCGGCGTACTTCCCGTTCATCGACATGAGCGACGCGTGAGTGCCTTGCTCCACCAGCGCTCCACGTTCAAGCACGTAGATGAGATCTGCGGTACGCACGGATGCAAACCGATGAGTGATCAAGATAATGGTCCTGCCGTTGAAGAGTTTTCTCATGCGTGCAAAGAGATCAGCTTCAGCTCGGGGATCGAGCGCCGCCGTTGGCTCATCGAGAATCACGGTCGGTGCGTCGCGAAAGTGGGCACGTCCAAGAGCAACCCGTTGCCATTGCCCACCTGACAGATCGGCCCCACCAAAGAACGCTGGACCAAGTTGAGTATCCAGGCCACGGGGGAGGTCGGCGGCTATCGCGTCCAGACCCGCGCGAGACGCCGCCGCATCGAGGCGTTCGAGTTCGTCAGCAACCTCGATGCGGCCAGCCGAGATGTTGTCACGCAACGACATCTGGTAGCGCACAAAGTCTTGGAACAGCACCGTGACCTGCTTGCGCATCGACAGCACGTCGACATCGGCGGTCGCGACCCCGGCCCAGCGGACAACGCCGTGGTCAGGCGCATACAAGCCCGCGATTATCTTCGCCAGCGTTGACTTGCCCGATCCGTTCTCCCCGACAAACGCAGTGATCTTGCCCGCGGGGATGTGCACGGTCACGTCGCGCAATGCGGGCTGGCTCTGGTTCGGATAGCGGAAGCCAACGTGTTCGACATCGATATCTGCGGCGCCGGTTATGGCGGGGGCCTCGCCGGTGAACGCGCTGGGCGGCTCCTCGGTGACGAAAGTGGTGTAATCCTGAACAAATAGTGCACTTTCGTACAGCGCGCCCGTAGCTGACACGAGCTGCTGGAGTTGCTGGCTTAGGAGCAACAAGGCGACAGCGGCGGTGCCCGCCTGCGCGAGGCTGATGTGGCCACTCGATGCCAAGCCGATCAACAGGGCGAGTACGCCCGCAGAAAGCGCTGTAGTCAGGAGGGCGCTCACAAGTGACCGCAACAATCGCCGACGGGCCACTGCGCGCAAGTCGGTTATCCGCCGCGCGTACAGGGTGGCCCAGCGATGCCGAAGCGCGGGTGCCAGCCCGTAGGCGCGCACCTCCTTGGCTGCATCCTTGTCCGTCAACAGGAGCTGGACGTAGAGCCGCTGCCGGTCGCGTTCGGTCTGGGCGAACCCAAACTGGTAGAGCGCGCGCCCAGCCGACAGCGTCGTGATGGTGACTGGGACGACGGCGACCACCGCGACAAGGAGCAGTACAGGCGCCGTAAAGACCAACGCCACCGATACCCCAAGAGCGCCTGTCATCGACCCGACGACGGAAGTGACGCCAGCCGTCAACTGCAAGGGCCTGCTTCCGGAGTTGAGCTGAGCGCGCTGAAGTCGGTTGTGAAACGCCGACTGTTCGAACGAAAGCAGATCGGTGTTACCTGCGACGGCGAGAACATCGCCGAGAGCATGCCGCGTAATAAGTTCGCCGAGGATTTGCTGATACTCGAATCGCGCAATATTCAGCACTGCGACGGCACCCTGGAGGATCGCGATGCCGATGATGTACGGCAGCGATGACCGCAGCGACCCGCCGGCAAGCAGCAGCGCCAGCAAGTGCCGGGCGGCCAGCAGTTGAACCAACAGGACGAGTCCCGCACCGACCTGCAGAGACGTCGTTAAGACGAACTCTCGCCGCGCGGCGCGCCACACCGTGCGAAAGGCAGCTGCAGTGAGAGCAGGAAGGCGACGCAAACGGTGATCTGCAGTCAGGAGGGCCGCTGCGGGTGCCTCTGCTGTCACCTCGTCCTCCACTGAGCAAGCGTCGTGGGTATGATCGCACGTTCGAGGAGCGGCATCCCTACGCGGAGATGAGACGAAACCTCATGAGGCGCAGATGTGGCGACTACGGCCTTCGGTGATTGTCGGCGCCGCGTGGGCCCTCATCGCGACGCGAAGCGTCCGCCGTGGTCTCCGCGACAACGGCCTGGCGACGTCGCCACTCAAAGCCCCGCGGCTCTGGGGGCACGCGGACTCCGGCGTCCAAGGCGTCCTTCATCGGCTGTCACCCACCTGCCTTGAGCGCGCGTTGGTTAAACAAGCGTGGCTAGCGGCTCACGGTCGCCTCATCGACGTCGTGATCGGAGTTCCACGTGCGGGCTTCGCTGCGTCGTCAGCACACGCGTGGCTCGACGGTGCGACGAGTGCACAGATCGCGGACTACATCGAGGTGCAGAGAATCGCCCCCTCCGCCAGACCTAACTCTGCGTAGTTGCCCCTTACGGGCTGTAGCCCAGCGTGTAAATCCTGAGTGAATTGCAGGTTGTGATTTGCTGATCCGCTTGACCGAGCTCGCGTGGCCGGGGAAGTATCGCTTGAGGGTAGCTAGTTCGTCGACGGGAGATTTGGCAAGGTAGTGCTGCTCATCGCAAGGATTTGCAATGCAAGGAGGCTCGTGCATGACTCTGAACATCTCGCATCGACAACCAATGGCTACGCGGCCCTCTATCTCAGTAGTTATCCCGACGCTAAATGAGGCGCGCAACCTTCCGCACGTCTTTAAAGCGCTTACCAATGTGATCAATCCTGAGTTTGACGAAGTAATAGTCGTCGACGGTCACTCTGTCGATGGCACCGTCGAAATTGCTCGCAAGCATTGGCCAACCGTCCGTGTAATTACACAGACGCGCCGGGGCAAGGGAAACGCTCTGGCGTGCGGATTCGCTGCCGCGACTCGCGATGTCATCGTGATGCTCGACGCCGATGGTTCGGCTGATCCAGGGGAGATCCCGCTCTTCATCGACAAGCTCACCGCGGGTGCAGACTTCGCCAAGGGCACCCGGTTCGCGGGCGGTGGCGGAAGTAAAGACATCACCCGGATTCGTCGCGTTGGAAATAAAGGATTGAACATTCTCGTAAATCGCGTCTACCGCACGTCATATACCGACCTCTGCTACGGCTACAACGCATTCTGGCGGCATTGCCTGCCCGCCCTCGGACTCGATCATGGTCCGATCGAGGCAGAAATTGTAATTCGGTCGGGCGAACAGTCAGAGCTGCGCGTTTGGGGTGATGGTTTCGAAATCGAGACCTTGATCAATATTCGGCTTGCGATCGCTCAGCTGACGGTCCACGAAGTACCGAGCTTTGAACATTTCCGTATTCACGGCGAGAGTAATCTGCGCGCATTTAGTGACGGCCTGCGAGTACTGCGCACAATCGTCGTCGAGCGGCGGTACCGGCGCCGGCGAGAGATGGTTCGTCATGCAGCAAATGAGGCGAGCTCGCAAACGCGGGAACGGATGATCGTCGTCGATCTACGTGATGGCGAGCTGGGCAGCAGTCATACGCGCGTTGTTGTCTACGGCTGCGCGCATTCAACCGTGACGTGTATCGAGTGCGCCGCGTAGGTTTCCGAAGCGAAGCAGGCGGCGCTACGTTGCTCCTGCGGCGAACAGCGCGTCATCCAGCTGGGTGACGACGTCGTCGGCCACCGCCGCCGTCCCACCGAAGACCGAACCCGCCGCTATCGAGCTGGCGGATGCGTACAGATAAGGCGCGTACGCGCCCGTCAAGGGCAGCTTTGGCGACACAAGAAGCAAGGGCGCTCTCATCGCGGCAAGTGCAGGACCCGCACCAAGGGCATCGGGGAAGTCTGTTCCCGTAGCCAGGCCGATTGCCGCCGGAGACGAGAAGAACTTCTGTGCAATTGCAGCCGACGTCGCGTACCGGTCTGCTCCGAACAGCGGCGTCGCTCCGCGGTCGGCGGCTGCAGCTGGGCCACCCAGTGCGAAGCGCGCAATCCCCGCGTGCGTCGCCAGATAGCTGGCAGTCTCAGGAGACTGCGCCGCGCCATCTGTCAGCAGGATCGCGGCTCCGTTTACGGCCGCCGCAGGGCCGCCTGAGAGTGCATCAGGGAAGTTGAGGCCGGTCGCCTCGAACACAGTGGTGGGGTTGCCGAGTTGGCCGGCAACTGCAACAGCAGTTGCGTAGCGGTCTGCCCCGGCGACCCGAACGGGCTTGTAGCCAGCCGCGGTTAACGCCGTGTCGATCGAAGGGCTCAGAGCGGCTGACCCACCAAGTACGTAGACGCTTGCACCCGCAGCGGCCACGCGCTGAATTTCAGTCATGACCCTGGGGTCTAATGCGCCGCGCGCCGTAATCAAAAGCGGGCCACCAACGTGAGCTGCGAGGGGGCCGCCCGTGAGTGCGTCGGGAAACGCGTCAGCCCGAGCAATCACCACTGCCGAAGCCGAACCGACGCCCGGGAACTCAGCTTGGCTCGTCGCGATCGCGGTGCCTATTCGATCGGAACCAGCGACTCTGTTCAACGGCACGCACGGACTACAAGTGGGGATCGGGGCGACGCCTTCGACCACGATCGCACTACGCGCGTAGGCGATGTGAGCAGGGATGTTCTGTTCCGTGTACGTGCCGCTGGCTCCGATACCGAGCTGAGCGGGAGTGACAGGTTGGCTGTCTACGTCGACGACGGTTCCGGCCTGGTTGTAGAAGGTGAAGAACGCCCGCACAGTTTGCGCGGTGTAGTAGCCGTTGTTGGTCACCGTTCCGGTCAAGTCGTGAACGCCGTTAGACCCGACCACATCGCTCACATTCTGTAGCGTGAAGTTGTGATCGGGCGGGTTCGGTGAGTCCGAAGCAGTGGCACCAATAATCTTGTAGGACGCGTACCCGCTCGCGGGGTTGACGATGTCGACGAAACCGCCTTTCTCCCCTGGCGCAAGTCCCGATAGCTGCGTTGGGGCACTGTCGGTGGACAGGAGCGCCCCGGCGCTGTTGTAGAGGCCAATCCCGACGTGAACGTCTGCCACGTCGTCGGTTCCAGCGTTCAGCACTTCGCCGACGATGTAGAGGAATCCATCGGGCTCGGGGCCGTACGAACTGGACGACACAACTGTGACGTTGGGCGTCGCTGCCGATGCGGGCGATGATTCGACGAGGATGGTGCCCCCCATGAGGCCGAGCGTGAGAGCTAAGGGCAGCGCCCGTCGCCAGAGTCGACGCGGCTCACGATAGTTGTCACTCACGAGACCTCCTCAGCAGCAAAATCACCTGAATCTACTCGCAACGTTCTCAGCGCATCGACGACGCTGACCCTCGCTGGTTCGGCGATGGAGTCAAGACCGAAGTCTGCATCCATAAGATCTTTCGTTGCCAACTCAACGACCGTGAGACCGCTGTCGGTGATAGCGGCCAACGTGCCTCGGCCATCGCGAGGGTTCGGGCGTCGCTCCACAAACCCAGCCCGCTCGAGCCGATCGATGGAGTTCGTGACGCTCGTGGGATGCACCATGAGACGCTCGCCGATTCGACCAAGTGGGAGCGCCCCGTACCGGGAGAAGCGGAGCAACACCAGCACCTCGTACCGGGCGAAGGTCAGCCCGTGGGGCTTGAGGAGTTCGTCGTATCGCCCAAGCAGGATCTGCTGGGCCCGCATGATCGAGGTCGCGACCCTCATGGCAGACGCCGGACCCCAGGTTTCTTCCCAGCGTTCGGCCGCCCGCTCGATGGGATCGAACGGCAGGTTCAGCGGCTTTCCCACACGGGCAACTTACAGCGTCGGCGGCGGCCGGTCCCCTACGCTTCATGCTCGTGGACTGGAGCCTTAGAACGTGCGGCCGCCGCGGCCACGTAACGTACGCGCCGACCGAGCCGGCGCTGCGGGAGCGCTTGCACGTCGAAACGCCGGTCGGCGAAGCCTGGCGTTGCCTCCGCTGCGGCGATTTCGTGATCGGGGCACCGGCCGGTGACGGACCTGCTGGCGATGCGCCGACCGTCTTGCGGGGCCGCGCCCTACGGGACGCCTTCGTACTCAGGCTGCTGGCCGCCGAGCGCTTCATCCGCGCGCTGGTCATCGGGGCCGGTTCCTACGCTGTGCTGCGCTACTCACACAGTGAGAACTCGCTGCGCGCGCTGTTCGAGAAGGACTTGCCGGCTGCGAAACCGCTCGCAAATGCATTCGGGTACAACCTCGACAACTCGTCTGTCGTCCGTGAGATCCGCAAGCTGTTGCTCATCAAGCCTTCGACGTTGCACCTGATTGCGATCCTGCTCGCGGTCTACGCGGTGATCGAGCTCTGTGAAGCCGTTGGGTTGTGGCTGCTGAAACGGTGGGGCGAATACTTTGCCGCCGTTGCCACGGCGATTTTCCTGCCCTACGAGATCTACGACATCATCGACAAGGTGACCGCGATCAGGGTCGGCACCTTCATCATCAACGTCGCGGCCGTCGTCTATCTGTTGTGGACCAAACGACTATTCGGAATCCGTGGCGGCTACGCAGCTTACGAGGCCCAGCGACACGAGGAATCGTTACTTGAGGTGCAGGAGGCTACGAGGCCGGAGGCCGAACCGGTCACGCCCTGAGTGTGCTTGGCGCTTGAACTTCTCGCAGCTGCACATCCCGCAATCTGTCCCGGCGCGGTAGTGCTGGTGAGCCGCCTTTGAATGTGTACAGCGGCAGCGGCGACTCACGCGCGTGGCAATGAATGCCAACACTGGGCGCCTCCTGGGGTTTGAAAAAAGGTACCGCTTCCCGAAGACGGTGCCAAGGCAGTAATCGGCATCGTGCATGGCCCACTTGACGGCGAGCAAGACGGAGATCATCACTGGCACCAGCAAGCTCATCAATCCCACCTGCAACCGCCCCGGCGAGTGCAGGTTCGAGGGCGGTCGGCTCCTCATGACCAGCGCCGCATACAATTTGTAGCCATGGGGCAACGCTCCGCACGCATCCAGTCAATCGCGCAGCTCGCTATCGCGCTAGCTCGCGAGCCGCGGCACGTCGCCGAGGTTCGTGCATGGTGGAAGGACCACTCGTCTCCACCGGCCGGGCAGCCATGGTGGCCTCCCAGCGCGATTCGTGCGGTCCAGGAGCGACTGCCATCAGGGGCGCGGGTTTTCGAGTACGGCAGCGGAAGTTCAACCCTCTGGCTGGCCTCGCAAGGTGCCGTTGTCACCAGCGTCGAACATCACAGAGGATGGCATGACAACGTCGCCGCATCGATGCCCTCGACAGTGACGCTCATGCTGCGACCGCCGGGGCTTGCAGGCTCGATCGCCTCCCGCACAGAACCTGGCACTTTCGACGAGTACGTCGACGCGATCACCACCTTTCCGGATGAGACTTTCGACCTTGTCGTCGTCGACGGACGTGCACGAGTCGAATGCGGGCGCCGCGCCATGGACAAGGTGACTCGGGGAGGCATGTTGCTCCTCGACGATTCAAACCGTCGCCGCTACCAGCCACTGAGAGATGCGCTCATCACCTGGGAGCGTGCCGACTTTCGCGGGCTAAAGCCACAGAATGTCGGCGTCGCCCAGACCACGATCTGGACCCGTCCTACGTAGCCCATACGCGTAGGGGTCAGGCCGACCCTACGGTCGGTCGCGGGGCATCGATCAAACGGCCGGCCGCGGTGTAGGCATCCAGCTGACCTGACGACACGTCGGCCGCCAGCTGGGCAAGTCGCGGATCATCGGCGCGTAACCCGACGCGAGCCGACAACATGGCGAGCGCGATTGACCTGATTTCCTGCGAGGCACGGCGAATCCGCCGCCGCTCGCCCTCACCCGACGACACAAGCCACGCGCGGTGCTTGGGGATCGCCTCAACTAGCTCATCAATCCCACCAGCAACGGTGGCGATCACGCGGACGACGACGGGTCGCCACTCCCCCGGAGCTCGCTCGCCACCCGCGGCAATCATGTTGTGCAACTCGCGTACCGCAGCATCCGCGCCGTCCCTGTCGCACTTGTTGACTACAAGCAGATCGGCGACCTCAAGCAGCCCCGCCTTAGCTGCCTGAATGCTGTCGCCCATGCCAGGTGCCAACAGCACGACGGTGGTATCGGCGGTCGCCGCGATGTCGACCTCGGCTTGCCCGACCCCGACGGTTTCGACGAGTACCACGTCGAAGCCGGTCGATTCCAGAACGTGCACGGCCTGCGGGGTTGACGCTGCCATGCCACCGAGTTGCCCGCGCGATGCCATCGACCGAATGAAGACGTCGGTGTCAGTCGCGTGCGTCTGCATGCGCACGCGATCCCCGAGCAACGCGCCACCTGTGAACGGAGACGACGGATCCACCGCAAGTACACCCACGCGTTGCTCGCGTTCGCGCCAATGCGAAATCAACGCGGACGTCGTGGTGGACTTCCCCACGCCGGGCGCACCAGTCAGCCCGATGACGTAGGGCGTTCGAACGCCGGCGCCGCGAAGCGCCGACATCACAGCGGGCAGTGCGGGGTCGTCGTCCTCGACCATCGAGAGCAGCTTTCCGAGCGCACGTGGATCGTGCGCTCGTGCCGCCTCTACCAGCCCCTCGACGTCCGATGTCATTGCGTTTTATGAATTCGCAACGCGCAGGATCAGCGCGTCACCCTGCCCGCCTCCGCCGCAAAGACCGGCCGCGCCGATGCCACCACCGCGCCGGCGAAGTTCGTAGATCAGATGCAGTGCGAGGCGTGCTCCTGACATCCCGATCGGGTGACCGAGTGCGATTGCCCCGCCGTTGACGTTGACCACGCTCGGATCGATGTCGAGTTCGCGCATCGACTGGATCGCCACTGCGGCGAATGCCTCGTTGATCTCGAACAGATCGATTTCTGCGGGCGCCAATTGTTCGCGTGCCAGCGCGCGGGCGATTGCGTGCGACGGCTGTGAATGCAGTGAGTTGTCTGGACCGGCGACTACCCCGTGCGCACCGATCTCGGCGAGGATCGGCCACCCTCGTCGTCCGGCATTTTCTCTTGAAGTGACCAGCACCGCGCATGCGCCGTCGGAGATCTGCGACGCGCTTCCTGCAGTGATCGTGCCGTCAGGTGAGAACGCCGGCCGCAACCGTGCAAGTGTCTCGACGGTGGTGTCTTCTCGAATGCCCTCGTCTTGTGTGACCATGATCGGCTCACCACGGCGCTGCGGCACGGGCACCGCGACGATCTCGTCATCGAACAACCCGTCCTTGCGGGCAACCGCTGCACGTTGATGCGAGCGGGCCGCGAACGCGTCCTGCTCTTCGCGACTGATGCCGAGATGCGCGTTGTAGCGCTCCGTCGACTCCCCCATGGCGATGTGTTCAAACGGGTCGGTCAGGCCGTCGTATGCCATTGAGTCGAGCAAGTCGACGGTGCCGTACTTGAACCCGGCGCGTGACTTCGGCAACAGGTGCGGTGCGTTCGTCATTGACTCCATGCCGCCCGCAACGACGGTCTCGAACTCGCCGGCTCTGATCAGTTGGTCGGCCAGCGCGATCGCATCGAGCCCAGACAGGCACACCTTGTTGACGGTCAACGACGGAACCGTCATCGGGATGCCGCCTGCCACCGCGGCCTGGCGGGCCGGAATCTGGCCGGCACCCGCAAGGAGAACCTGGCCCATGATCACGTAGTCGACGTCGCCGCCCTCCGCGCCTGCTCGCTCCAGCGTCGCGCGGATCGCGACCCCACCCAGCTGGGCCGCTGACAGGTCGGTAAAAGCGCCGAGGAGCTTGCCAATCGGCGTCCGCGCACCTGCGACGATCACCGAACCGCTACCGAGCGTCATGGTCGCGACCTCCGTGTTTTCGACCCGGGCTGTTCTACCGTTCAGGTTATTCGCTTCTGCTCGGACGAGAAGGGACGCCGGTGCTGCTGTCGCGTATCGACCACGTCGGGATCGCCGTCGTCAACCTCGAGGAAGCGATCGAACGCTACCGCTCCGCGTTCGGCCTGGACGTCGTCGCCATCGAGTCGAACGAGTTGCAAGGCGTCCGAGAGGCAATGTTGCGGTTAGGGCCTTCCTTTAAAGACGTTGCGCCGGACGCCGAGGGGCTGGCGGCGTCGTACGTGCAATTGCTCGAGCCACTGGGGCCCGACACGCCGGTCGGCAAGTTTCTCGCCCGGCGCGGCGAAGGTTTGCACCACGTCGGCTACGCGGTGGACGACGTGCGGCTGGCGATGGAAACACTTGCCGCGCAGGGTGTCCGAATGCTCGACACGCAGCCCCGGCACGGCTCGCTCGGCGCATCGATCGCGTTCGCGCACCCGAAAGACCTCTCCGGAGTGCTCACGGAACTCGTCCAGGCCGCGAACGGCTGAGAGGATGCACGCATGACGCTTCTCGCCTTGCTGTCCCAGAACACGCCGCACTCGGCCTCGCACGTCATCGCCTCCCTGCCGAAGCCGAAGGCCCAGGTCACGGTGCCGATCATCGTCATCTTCGCGGTTCTGGTGTTCATCGGGATCTCGCGCAAGGTCATCAAGTTGGCCGTCATCGCCGCGATCGTCTGCGTGATCTTCCTGATCTACCAATCCGGCGCCTTCAGCAAGTAGGCGAGCGTTCCGGGCCGAAATGTTGTTCGATGGACCCATGACCGAAGACGACAAGTTCGCGACCACCAACTACGACGCCGCGGTCTCACCTGCGCTGACCGCCTTCATGCGCGAGGGGTGGGCCCCCGATCCGGCGCCGGCGATCGAGCCGTCGGAGGTCGCTCCCTACGCCGCGAAGCGCCGCAACGCCGTGTCGGCGGCCTTTCCGGGCGAAGTGATCGTCGTCGCCGCCGGGACGCCGAGCATCCGCAACGGCGACGTCTTCCATCCGTTCCGTGCGCACAGCGACTTCGTCTGGTTGACCGGAGCGGCGGAGCCCGACGCCGTCCTGGTGATGACGCCGGACGCCGAGTCGCCAGGCGGTCACGCCTCGACGCTGTACTTGCGGGTAGGCGCGTCGCGCCACGAAAGCGCAGAGTTCTATCGCGATCGCAACTACGGCGAACTGTGGACAGGCCGCCGCCCAGGCATTGCCGAAACGCAGGCGTCCCTCGGGCTCACAACACGCCCGCTCGGCGAGCTCCCGGGCGTCTTGCACGCGCTGTCGACTGCGGGCGCACCCGTTGCCGATACCGCCGTCGTCGCGACCACACTTTCGGACCTGCGGCTCGTCAAGGACGACTGGGAGGTCGCGCAACTCGCCGATGCTGTCGCCGCGAGCGTGCACGGGTTCGAGGACGTCGTGCGCGAACTTAGCGCCGCTCGCGAAACCAGCGAGCGTTGGATCGAGGGCACGTTCGGGCGCCGCGCGCGAGTCGAGGGCAACGACATTGGCTACGGAAGCATTGCGGCAGCCGGCGAACACTCGTGCATCTTGCACTGGACGCGCAATGACGGTCCGGTGCGTGACGGCGATCTGCTGTTACTCGACGCGGGAGTCGAGAACACCGCGTTGTACACGGCCGATGTCACCCGCACGATTCCGATCAGCGGCCATTTCAGTGAGCCGCAGCGTCGGGTCTATCAGCTGGTGTTTGAAGCGCAGACGGCAGCGATGAATGCGGTGCGACCTGGTGCGCATTTCCGCGACTACTTCCGCGCCGCACATGAGGTTCTTGCAAAAGGCCTGGTGGAGTGGGGAATTCTTCCCGCCAGTGCGCAAGATCTCGACGGGCCGGACGCCGATTTGCACCGTCGTTACACGCTCCACGGAATAGGACACATGCTCGGCCTCGATGTCCATGACTGCGCGCAGGCGCGCAAGGAGAACTATCACGAAGGCGTGCTACAGCCGGGATACGTACTCACGGTCGAGCCCGGTCTGTACTTCCAGACCGACGACCTCACCGTGCCACCAGAGTTGCGCGGCATCGGAATTCGGATTGAGGACGACGTTGTCGTCACTCATGACGGGTGCCGCAACCTGTCAGAGGCGCTGCCACGTGATCCCGCCGCGGTCGAGGCATGGATGGCCGAATTGCTCGCTCGCTAGAACGTCTCGCCCTTGCGCCGCCCCCGAAGTCGTGGATTCCACCGACCGCTACGCCCCGGCCGACACGTTCGGCACGCGCGGCGATGATGTCCTCCACCGTGCGGGCGCCCGTCTGCTGTGACTTGTCCACGCGGCGGCTTGAGCCAGGCCCTACCGTGGTTGTCGTGAGCGATCAATCGTTCGTGAGCTACGAGCTTTCGTGGTGGGCTTACGTGGTCGAAAGCCGCGGGCGCGACCCAGGATCACTGTGGCGGGTGGTTGACCCCGCGATGACCGCCGATGAACTCGCTGATCTCGCGTGGGAAACACCCTGCGATCGCCTATGGGTCTTCGGGCAGGGCGCGTACTTACAACCGCCGCATCCGCGAGCAGGAACCCAGTGTTGGCTGCTCGTGGGCGACAACGCGACTATGCCGACCACGGTAATCAGCCGCGAACCCGACGGCGACCGGCCGATCGACGTCATCGACATCGGCGGGGCTTGGGCTGCGGAGTGGCTCGGTCCACCCGCAGACTGCGTCATCGCCCGCGCTGATCGTGGCGAACAGATGACGTTTCATCGAAGGCTTAGAGGCTAGAAGTTCGCGAACTTCACCAGGTGTCCTTGGGCATCCAACGGCTGTGGCGTTGCGAGTCGAGTTCCATCGCCCGGCGACGCAGTCGGCCAGTTCGTCGGGCGGATGTCGACCCAGTACCGGCCACTCGGGAGTCCGTGACCTTTTGGCAAAGGGAAGGTTGGAAGCACCTCGTGCGTGGCAACCCGGATCTGCGTCGCATCGACCGGCAGCGGTCCGTACGCCACGGAAGAGTCTGCAGGACCGATTCCTCCGCCGGTGAAAGAGCACAGCTGGCAGGTGCGGTCGAACTGACACTGTCCAGGGTAGCCAGCGGTGCTGTTCACCGGATCGTTTTGGCCCGCAGGTCCGGTGAGCTGCATGCACAACTTCCCATTCGACATGGAAGCCTGGAGTTCCCATTGAACGCCGTTGTAGGTGCCGGCAGTGAGCGTCACCCAGCCGGTATTCCGGTGGTGGTGCGTCCAGCCGAGCACGGCGACGAGCAGTGCGATCGCAGCGAGCGCAGCCAGTGGGCCGATGACGATCGCGCGCGATGGCGAAGACCTCCGCACGGGTTGTTAGCGAATCTCGAGGTATTTGACTACTGCCAGGACGCGGCGGTGAGTCGTGCCGTCGGCATGAAGGTCGAGCTTCGTGAACACCGAGCGAATGTGTGTCTCGACGGTGCGTTCGGAGAGCACGAGACGCTCGGCGATCGTGGTGTTGGACAGACCTTCTGCTAGGAGCGCCAGCACATCCCGCTCGCGCTCTGACAGGTCGTCTAGTCGCGATCCGGCTTTGGAGCGCACTAGTGCATGGACGATCTCGGGGTCGAGTGCGCTGCCGCCTGTTGCCACACGTTCTGCGGCTGCGATGAAGTCCTTCAGTTCGATGACGCGGTCCTTGAGGAGGTAACCGAATCCCGGCGTGCCGATCAGTGGCAGGACAGGCTGCAGTGAGATGTGCTGGCTGAGGATGAGCAGCCCGAGATCCGGATGGGTTGCTCGAAGCGATGCGGCGGCCTGCGCCCCGTCTGACTCCATCAGGGGCGGCATGCGGATGTCGATGACCGCCAGATCGGGGCTCGTCTCCGCGACTGCATCGTGCAGGGAGGTCGCGTCCCCAACGGATGCCACCACGTCATGTCCACTCTCGGAGAGCAGGCGGACGAGCCCTTCGCGGAACAGCACCGAATCCTCGGCCACGACCACCCGCATTAGATGACCGCCACGATCGTCGTTCCCGCGCCCGGAGGACTTTGGACGGCGAGTGTTCCGCCGACAGACAGGACCCTGTCGCGCAACGCCAGTAGCGGCGCGTCCGCGGGGATGCCACCAATCCCGTCGTCTGCGACTACGACTGCGAGCTGCTCGTTTCGAGCGGAGATCTTCACGCTGACGCGCGTCGCGCGAGCATGCTTCAAGACGTTGACGACCGCTTCGGTAACGACGAGGTAGGCAGTCAGCGCGCGTGCGTCGCTGACTTCGGGGAGGGGGTCAACGTCAAGGTCGAGCGGAAGCGGGCAGGTCTCCCGCACGCTCGCGAGAGCCGACTGCAGTCCGTCGTCGAGTTGGGTGGGGCGCACGCCGCTCGCGATCTTTCGGAGTTCTTCGACTGTCTGCCGTAGTTCTCGAACGGTGGCATCGAGTTCCGCAGCCTGTGCGGGAGGCAATCTTTCCTGGAGTAGCCGCAGGCTCATCGCGCTTGCGACAATGCGTTGCTGCGCGCGGTCGTGCAGGTCGCGTTCAAGCCGCCGCCGCTCTTCTGCGGCCGCTACCGCCAGTCGGTTCCTGCTTTCCTGAGCTTGGTTGAGGGCGTCTCGCAGGCCCATCCGAAGCCTGCTCACCTCGATCGGAACCCACGCCGTCTTCGCAACATCAGCGATTCTCCGGCGGGCTCTTCGGGAATCCCACCCGAGCCTGATCATTGCAACGACTTGGCCGCCGGCCTCCAGGGCGAAGCCATCCGGATTGGTCACTTCACTCCCGTCCAAACGGGCCCAACCCGACGGCGTCCTCACTTGAACGACCAGATCGGCGTCGTCTTGCACAGCTTGCAGGACTCCCTCGATCTCCTCCGGCTGGCGTCGCCCCGCCCGCACATCAGCAGCGAATCGTTCGACGGTCGCAACCGCGACGAAGCGGTCGCGGTCAACGAGCCGCCCGACACGGGACGCCACATACCGCTGCAACGGCAAAAACAGCAGCGCCGTGACGAACGCGGCCACCGCACTGCTTGGTCCCCCGCCCACAGAAATCGCTTGGCCCACAACGAACACAACGAGTGCGAACAAGCCCGCAGAGATAACGATCGTGACGAGCCAGGCCGTGGTGGCACTCAGCATCCGATCGACGTCGAACAAGTCGTAGCGAACGATCGCGATGCCCACGCTGGCGGGCACGAGCGTGACAGTCGCGACAAGAAATGGCAGGTACGCGACGTCGAGGGTTGCGCCGCCCGCCTCTGCTGCCCAGCCACCGACGAGAAGGACCACGACCACGATCCCGGCCAGCATCAACCAGTGGATTTGCTGCCGGACGCGGCGGGTGCCGGCGCGGTAGCGGACCACCAAAGACGCGATCGCGAGAAGCAGTGTCGCAGCCAGCAGGATCATCGCTGCATCGCCCACGTCTAAGCGCCACGCCGCCGGCTGTGGACCGGTGACCCTTCCGCTGGCTTGCGTTGACCCCCACAGGGCGATCTGCAACCCAAGCTCCGCTGTCAAGAAGGCCCATGGCAGCTTCGGCCACAGCTTCCCCGGCCGCGGGCCGTCCGGAAAAACCAACAGCAGCACGAATACCCCGGCGAGGTTGAACGCCCAGATCCCGGTCGACCACGGCACCTCTCCAAACAGGACACCCACCAGAGAAACCCCCGCGACGGCGGCGACTGTCCATGCCACCGCGGGGCCGACCCAGGAACGATCGTCGTGGAGCAGGATGACCCATCCGACCGCGACAGCGACAACGCCAGCGACGGAGAACCCCAGCAATGCCTCGGACCGCTCAGCTATCCCGGTGGCAACGCCGGCAGCGACGACCGCCGACGCCGCAACCGTCATCAGACGCTGAACAGTCCGGGCCACAACGCCATGGTTTCAGACCAGGGCGCGCAACGGGTCAGTGCCAACACTGGGTCAAAGACCGGCGCAGACACCGAAGTCGTGGTGCGCCCATGCCGCGAGGCTGAACCCCGTCAGAACGCCAACCCAGGGAGCACCCATGAACATCATCTTCACGATCCTGTTTGCCTTCACGATCGGATTCTTCGTCAAGGAACGTGGACTCGCGATCCTCACCTACCTGACCCTCGACGCAATCCTGTTCACCTACCAGACGGTCAACGTCCTCCACGACAGCTGGCTCGATTCCCAGGGACGCGTCAGCGTCACCAACCGCACGCTGGCCGGATACGGCGTGGTCAACGTCGTCATCATCGTGATCGGTGTCGCGCTGGTCGTACTCGGAAGCGTCGTCGCGCAACGCCGCGCCCAGAAGCGCAACACCGTCACCGTCGGCTGACGCGGATCCAGCGCCGTGTGTCGCTGCCGCCACGTTGGGCAAGACGGCTGCTGCGAACCAGAGTCGCAGTACAGCCCGACTTGCGGCCATGGATGACCGATGATTCGTATACGGCGACGTCTTTGGGAAGCTGGACTGCTCGGTCTACGCACGTCTAGCGGCGCACAGCGGACCTACCTTCTCGTCAGATCGCGCTCCGGGACGTAATCGAGCACGGGTGATTCCGTTCGAAGCCGTGCCCGTTCCGCAACCACCACAACGCCGGCCAAGATGATGACCCCGCCCGCGATCTCGGCGCCAGTCATGTGCTCACCGAGAACACCCCACGCAACAACTGCGCCCACCAGGATCTCAAGAGTGGCGATCACAGTCGCCGACGGCGAGGGCAGATACGCGAGCGCCGACATTCCCAGCAGATACGCCAGCACGGTGCCGACGATCACGACCACGCTCAGCAATATCCATACCGGTGTGAGATGCCCCGCGAACCGCGCCGAATGGCCGAGCGCTGCGAAGGGAAATGTCCAGACAGGCAAGACGAAGGCAAGCACGATCGCGCCGACCCCCGCGCCGTACGCCGTCAACTCCAAGACTGGCATTCGTGCCGTCCCGCGCTCGCCGATCAGGAAATACGCCGCACATCCCAGCGCGCCGCCCGCGCCAGCAACAGAGCCCCACACGTTCAACTGAAATCCCGACCACGGCTCCGTCAGCACCACAAGCCCGATCACCGCCAGCGTGACCCCCGCCCACACTGCACGTGGTTGCGGCCGATGCTGCAACACCGCCGCGTAGACGGCCACGAGCACGACGGACATGTACTCGAACAGCAGGGCGACGCCGACCGGCAGCCGGTCGATCGCAATGAAATAGCAGATCTGGACGGCGACAAAGCCGAGCGACCCGTAGGCGATCACTAGCCACACGTCGGCTCGGGTCCAGCGATATGTGGGTCGCCGACCGCTCATGTGCCGAAAGAGCACAACCCCGAGCATGACGACCGCAGCCATCGTGATCCGGAATTGCGCCAGCCGTAGCGGGGTCAACTCACCGCTCGTCAGTACCGCTTTCGAGAACGGCCCGGCAGCACCGAACGAGATCGCGCTGACGATCGCGAGCGACACACCTCGCCGGGCATGTGGCTCGGCCGGCGCTGCACGCACGAACTGATCGGTGTCCACCCACCGAGGCTATCGCCGTCCCCTTATTGGATGCGCCCGGTTATCAGCGCGGCGAGGTGAGTGAGCGAGTTCGGCAAGTGATCGGGAGGAAACGGCGGGAATCCGATCCGTTCACGCGTGGATTGCGAAGCGGCTGACCAGTCGTAGGTAAGAGTGACGGTGGTGTGTGCCGTTCCATCCGGGGCGAGGTCGTAGCGCCACTTCCAGCCGCCAAAACCCAACGTGCCGTCGTCGTTCTCGTAACCGGTCGCCCAGGAAATCGCGCGCGGCGGTTCGAATACCTCAACGCGATTGGCGGTCTCGTAGTTGCCGTTTGGATGGCCTGGGTGGTACATCCGCATCCGGAAAATCTGCCCGGCGGCAGTCAACGGCTCGCCATCGGCCGTCTCGCAGACCCAGCCGGTGCCATCGATGGAGGCATGCTTCTTCGGATCCGCCAGAACCGCGAAGATGGCCGACGCTGGCGCGTTGATAACCAACGTTGCGCTGACATTGTCGTCGGCCATGTCGCTAGCGCAATTCGCGTGTCGAACGGCGAGACCTGCTGTTCCAGCACGGAGTGTGCCAATGGCGTCGCATGTCGACCGCGAGACTTGGCCACACAACTACGTGCGGAGTGGTCGGCCTGATTTCCTGGTTGCAGCCGGGGCAGCGATATGTCTTGGTCGACGAGACACCGGTCAGGCGCCGCACGATCCACTCTTCGCCGCGCGCATCGATCTCGACAAACTGGAACCCACCGGTCAACCCGGTGTCGCCGTCCTCGTCCGCAGCAACACTGGACGCCGACCGGCGGGTCGGTCGGGTTCGGCGCGGGCTCATACCGGCACCGCTGCGGTTTCGGATGTCGGCAGTGCAACGCGATCGGCTCCTGCGTAGACGTTCATTGACGTCCCGCGAAGGAACCCCACAAGCGTCATGCCGACGGAATCAGCGAATTCGGCAGCGAGACTCGACGGCGCCGACACGGCGGCCAGCACCGGGATGCCCGCCACGTAAGCCTTTTGGACCAGCTCGAACGATGCGCGCCCGCTCACCATCAGCACCGTGCCTGCGAGTGGCAGCCGCTTCTCGCGCAACGCCCAGCCGACCACCTTGTCGACCGCGTTGTGCCGACCGACGTCTTCACGCAACGCCAGCAAGTCGGCGTCCGGTGTAAAGAGGCCGGCCGCATGCAAACCGCCCGTGCGGTCGAACACTTTCTGCGCCTCACGCAACTTGCCCGGTAGCGACGACAACATGGCCGGAGTGACCGACGTGCGGTCGACGTGCAAATCGAAACGCGACCGAACCGTGACGGCGTCGATGCTCGCCTTGCCGCATACGCCACACGAACTGGTCGCGTAGAAGTTGCGTGCCGCACTCGCGTCGACCAGCGGAGCCTCGTCCGACAACACGAGGTCGATGACGTTGTAGGTGTTGCGACCCGTCTCGTCTGCGCCTGCGCAGTAGCGCAGACCTGAGAGGTGGTCGGGCTCGGTGAACAGGCCTTCTGTCCAGGCGAAGCCCGCGACGAGATCGAAATCGTCGCCCGGCGTCCGCATGGTCACGGCCATCGCCGTACCGCCAAGCCGGATCTCCAGGGGCTCTTCGACCGCGAGCGTGTCAGGGCGAAGCGCTGGGACCCCGTCGTCGAGGTGCTGCACCTGACGCCGCTGCGTGACCCGTCCCATACAACCCAGCGTATCCGCGCCGAGCCGCTGAGGTCGCCGCGCGAACGCTCAGCTGGACGAAGGCGTCGGCGACGAAGTGGGCGAGGTCGAGGGTGAACTGCTGACGGGCGGGCTGCTGCTGGCAGGCGGCGTCGCCAACTCAGATGACGGCGGTGTCGGTACCTCCGACGACGGCACGCCCGCCCGCAGCGCCACGACGCGGTGGTACGTCGACGAGGCGCCGGTGTTGCTCGTCCACTTCACCTCGAACACGATCTGGTCAGCCGGACCAGTCGCAGCGATCGACTGCCAAAATGTTGCGCTCTGACCAGGCTTCAGCGTGCCGACGTCGCAGACGATCGCACCACTTACCGACTTGCAGCTGCTCGTGAACCCGATGAACTGAAAGCCGGTCTCGTTTCCGGCCGCCATCGCGTACGCACTCACGACCGTGAAACTGCCCCCATGCGTGGTAACCGAGCCCTTGTTGGTCACGGTCATCGTGACCGTCGCGGGGTCACCATCAATGACGGACGCCGGGGTGGTGACCGTCGCGACCAGACCCTTCGCCGTCGCAGTCGGCTTGCCGGCGGGCGTCGGTGCAATCACCGGCGACGTCGACCCGGACGACGAGGCGACGGGCGAAAGCGAAGCGGGCGCGCTACTGGCTGCAGCGTCCGGACTCGCACTCGCACTGACGGCTGGCAGGGTCGGGCCGGGGCCGACGGTCGAGTCTGAGGATGTCGTCGTCCAGACGTGGACCCCGACCGCGGCCGCGACCACGAACGCGGCCGCGGTCAGGGCGCTTGTCGTCATCCGTACCTGCCGGCGGCGATGTACACCGGCAACAACAGCCTGTAGGCGATCCGCACGCGGTTGGGGTGCAGCACCCGCGAGCCGGCGCAGGGCGTCGGCGATGAGTGGGTCGCGTTCGTCGCTCATGCGCCCTCCATCCCTGTCGCAAGAGCCGTCGGTGTGTCGTACGTCGGGCTCGGCAAGCGCGAGCCGCAATCGCGCGAGTGCGCGAGCGTTCTGGCTCTTCACGGTTCCGATCGAGCATCCGAGTAACGCGGCGACCTGGGTCTCTGACATGTCCTCGTAGTGCCGCAACACGACGACCTTGCGTTGCCCCGGAGTGAGGCTGCGCAGCGCGATCGTCAGCCGGTCGCGTTCAGCGAAGGCCTCGGTCGCGTCGTCGGTACCGCGATCAACGACATCGCTCGTCAGCGACTCACGACCTCGATGGCGCCGCCACCACGACGTTCGGGTGTTCAGCATCACCCGGTGCACGTACGCCATCGGGTCGTCCTGCCGGATCGATGCCCATTTCGGCATCGTCTTCTCCAGGGCAGCCTGCACAAGGTCCTCAGCCGCGTATCGATCCGCCATGAGCAGCCACCCAAGCCGGAGCAGTGCCCGCTCGTTCGCGCGCACGAAGTCAGCGAACTCGGCGTCGATGACGGCCACCGCGACCCCTTTCGCTGACTCGCCCCCGTAGACGCAGCCGGTAGCAGCAAGGTTGTCACAGACGCCCACCAGCCGCCGTCCGCTCGAGATTGCGCCCGAAGTTGATCACGTTAAGCAGGCGTACCGGTCCCGAAGCAGGCCTGTACACCTGCTTCAGGTACACCTCGGCTGCCTCGGGCCCGACCGCCAGACCCCAGACCGGCTCGACCCACGCCAGCGACCGCGTAGCGTTCTGGGGGTTGCCAAGGAGGTGGGCCGTGACGGCCGAAGACAACGTCGCCCGCGTTCGGGAGGCCTACGCCGCCTACGCCCAGGGCGACACCGCGACCTTGCTCGGCATGGTCTCCCCCGATCTCGAGTGGACCTATCTCGATCCGGCGACCCCCAACCCCTCGCCGCAGACCTGTCACGGTCGCGGCGAGCTGAAGGTCGCACTCGCGCGGCAGGCCGACCGTGGTCTGCGCATGGAGCTCGAGGAAATCGTGGGGCATGACGACAAGGTGCTTGTTGTCGTGCACACCCCTGGCGTTGACGCTCATCGAGCGACACCTGCGGACGACCGCAACTACGAGGTGCTGACGTTGCGCGACGGTCAGATCGTCGCGTTGCGGGCGTGCGATTCGAGGGCGCAGGCCTTCGCGATCGCCGGAATCCCAGACGCAGGGCCAACCGAAGCAGGTAGGCCATGAGCGATCTCGACGACTGGGTCCGCGCCGTCTGCGCAGAGCTCGCACTCGATCCCGCGGTCGCCGCTGACGTGGTGCTCGATGTCGCCCGTGACGTCGCGCATGGCGTCGAACGACCTGCCGCACCGCTCACGACGTACCTGCTGGGCCGTGCAGTTGAGGCCGGCGTCCCTTTGAGCGACGCGGCCGCGCGGATCAGCCGGTTGGCGGCAGGTTGGCGGCCTCCTGCGCCGCAGTGAGCTGCTCAGGGGTGTCGCAGTCAAGGGCCTCGTCGCCCACCGCCGCGACCTCCACGACCGTCAGCCCGTCGGTGAGCGCACGCACCGAAGCACCTCGCCAGTCGCGACCGCTGGAGCAGCGCCGAAGTGCATCGGTGCGGTAGGCAGCAAGCAGCGGCTGCCGTCGTCCGGCGTCGTCGACGAGCATCGCCGCTTCGGCCTGCGCACCTGCCAACGCATCGGTCAACTTAGGTACGGCCGTCGCGGCGAACGGCAGGTCGGCGGCGAGCACGACAACGATCGCCGCGTCGACGAACGGCAAGCCGTGCACGATGGCCGCAGCCGGGCCCGATCCTGCGGGTTCCTCGATGGTGAACGTGACGGGCCAAGCGGTCGGACGACGAGGGCCGACGACGATGCAATGCTGCGCGTCAGACACCGCAGCGAGCACTCGGTCGAGCAAGGTGACGCCGCCGACGTCCAGCCCTGCTTTGTCGGTACCGCGTGGGTCGCCCATCCGCTGACCGCTACCGCCGGCGAGCACAACTGCATCGAATGTCGTAGCCACGAGCGACCTCTCAGGTTCCGAACGCTCGCGACTGACCGATGAGCAGCACGCCGCCGAGCATCGCGACAAGAGACAACGACTCGAAGGCGAGCGCCAGCCCGGTTGCCGCGAGGTGGTCACCGAGTAAGACGACCCCGATCACGATGCCGGCAATCGGCTGCGCCGCAGCAGTAGGGGGTAGCGCCCAGTCGAGTCGACCGGCACGAAACGAGGCCTGCGTCAGTAGCACCCCGGCGGTCGCCGATGCGAGCAGCACCCATGGCCACATGGTGGGTATCAACGCGACGAGTCTGTGGTGGTGACTGAACACGATGGCGCCGCGAGTTGCGGCGTCCTGCAGCCCGTACATGACCCCGGCACCGACTGCCAGCAAGGTGCATTCGACGACCGGCGCCGTGCGGCTGGCGAGCAACTTGCCGCTGCCGGCGACCAGTAACGCAAACACACCCGCAGCGGCGGTGGCGATCAGAATCGCCTGCCAGCTCGGGTCGGGTTGCTTGCCTTGCCGCGGACTCGCGACTGTCAGAAACACCACAAGCGCAGCGATAAGGACGGTCGGCCCCGCCATCTCCTGCCAACGAGGACGGTGGTCGCTCGACACGGCCGAGATGACGAACGCCACCAATAGCGACGCAACGAGCACCGGCTCGACGGTACTGACCGGACCGAACTGCAGGGCGACCGAACTCGACGTCTGCCCAATCGTCATGGCCACGATCCCCAACCACCACAACCCGCTGGTGATCAACTCCTTCAGCACGTTCCACGACAGCAGGCCACCAGACTTCGACTGAGTCGCGACGCGTTGCTGCACGACCCAGCCGACACCAAGAAAGAGTGCAGCCGCGACGCTGAGCACAAACACCATGCGGAAAACCTTTCCCCGCTGAGTACGCGCGACTCACGCATTTGGTTCACGGAAAACGTTCAGTTTCGCCGACCGTCCGGTGTCGAAGCCGGCGGGGGTGATTTAGGGTCAGAGTATGACCCGCAGGCGCCAGAAGTTGACGGTAAGTGAGCCGAAAACGTGGGCCGCGGGCATCCCCGGCGTCGCGGGCGCGATGTCCGATTCGCTGCACGAGATGGGCCCGTCTCGCAGCCTGACGACACTGCGCGCCCTCAACCAGCGCGGTGGGTTCGACTGCCCAGGCTGCGCGTGGCCGGAGGGCAACAAGCACCACATCGCGGAGTTCTGCGAGAACGGCGCAAAGGCGGTTGCCGAAGAGGCGACCGTCCGGCGAATCGGGCCGGACTTCTTCAAAGAGCACTCGGTCGACGACCTGCGCGAGCGCGACGGCTACTGGCTCGGGCAGCAGGGCCGGCTCACCCACCCAGTCGTGAAACGCGAGGGCAGCCGGCACTACGAGCGGATCGAGTGGGACGCCGCGTTCGATCTGATCGCGCGCGAACTGAAGTCTCTCGGGAGTCCTGACGAGGCGGCGTTCTACACATCAGGGCGCACCAGCAACGAAGCAGCGTTCGCCTATCAATTGTTCGTTCGTGAGTTCGGCACGAACAACTTGCCGGACTGCTCGAACATGTGCCACGAGTCGAGCGGTTCTGCGTTGTCGGAAACGATCGGCGTCGGCAAGGGCAGCGTCCTGCTGGAGGATCTCGACAAGGCAGAACTCATCATCATCGCTGGCCAGAATCCCGGCACGAATCACCCGCGGATGTTGATCGCGCTCGAGAAGGCGAAGGAAAACGGTGCGCGTATCGTCGCCGTCAACCCGCTGCCCGAAGCCGGCCTGCTGCGCTTCAAGAATCCACAACGGCCGAACGGTGTCGTAGGGCACGGGACCCAGCTCGCGGATCTTTTCCTGCAGATCAAAGTCAACGGCGACTTGGCCCTGTTTCAGGCACTCAACCTGTTGCTACTCGAGGCGGAGGATCGCGAGCCTGGCAGCATTCTCGACCACAGTTTCATCGCCGAGCACACAGAAGGCTTCGACGAGTTCGCCGCGGCGACGCGCAAGCTGAACTGGGACGACGTCAACGACGCGACCGGCATCGGCCGCGGCCAGATCGAAGAACTCGCCGCACTCGTCACGCAGTCGCGCAGCATCGTCGTCTGCTGGGCAATGGGTCTGACACAGCACAAGAACTCAGTTCCCACGATTCGTGAGATCGTGAACTTTCTCCTGCTGCGGGGAAACATTGGGCGCCCCGGCGCCGGTGTATGCCCGGTACGTGGTCACAGCAACGTTCAGGGCGACCGGACGATGGGGATCTGGGAGAGGCCGAAGCCTGCGTTCCTCGACGCACTCAAGCAGGAGTTCGGCATCGAGCCGCCGCGGGAACACGGCTTCGACACGGTCGAGACGATCCGCGCCATGCGCGACGGGCGGGCTAAGGTCTTTGTCGCGATGGGCGGCAACTTCGCAGCCGCGACGCCAGATACCCAGGCGACGCTGGCCGCACTCGAGGGCCTGCGGCTCAGTGTGCACGTCTCGACGAAGTTGAACCGATCGCACACCGTCGTCGGCGACATCTCGCTGATCCTGCCGACACTTGGGCGCACCGAGCACGATGTGCAAGCCGGCGGGGAACAGTTCGTCACGGTCGAGGATTCGATGGGCATGGTGCACGCATCCAGCGGCGTGCTCGCACCGGCGTCCCGCTACTTGCTGAGTGAGGTCGCCATCGTCACCCGGCTGGCGCGTGCCGTCTTCGGCGACGCGAGTCCGGTGCCGTGGGCGGAATTCGAAAACAACTACGACCGCATTCGTAGCTCGATCGCACGGGTAGTACCAGGCTTTGACGATTTCAACGCACGCGTTCGGGTGCCCGGCGGGTTCACGTTGCCACATCCACCGCGCGATTCGCGCACATTCCCGACAGACAGTGGCCGGGCGGAATTCACGGTCAACGAACTAGAAGTATTGCGGCCCGGCCACGGCTGCCTCATCTTGCAGACCATCCGTTCGCACGACCAATACAACACCACGATCTACGGCCTCAACGATCGTTACCGCGGCATCCACCACGGTCGCCGCGTGGTGTTCGTCAGTCCAGACGACGTCGCGGCGCTCGGTTTCGCCGACGGCGACATGGTCGATCTGATCAGCGTGTGGACCGACGGCGCAGAGCGCCGCGCGCCAGCGTTCCGGGTCGTCTCGTACCCGACAGCACAGGGCTGCGCGGCCGCCTACTTCCCCGAAACAAACGTCCTGGTGCCCCTCGACAGCACGGCTGACACCAGCAACACGCCGACGTCCAAATCGATCATCGTGCGACTTGAACCGGCCGGCTTAAAGGAAACCTAAAGAAGCACCGGCCAGATCCCGATGATCATCGCATGTCTTTTCCCGGCGGACGACTCATGCGAAAACGAGACGTGCGCGCTGCCCGCGGCGCCACACGTCTCATCGCCAGCGACGAGTCTGGTTTCAGCCTGGTCGAGATTCTCGTCGTCATGGTCATCATCGGGATCCTCGCGGCCATCGCGATCCCGATCTTCCTGAGCCAGAAGCAGAACGCCGACGACGCCCAGGCGAAGGCTGACGTGCACGGCGCCGCGATCGCCGAAGAGAGCTACTGGGCCGACTTCCAGACCTACTTCCCGGCTGCCACATTCACCGCCGCGACGGAGCCCGCGGCGCTGAACACCGAAGGCTTCAGAATGTCCAGCAAGACCCTCAACGTCACGATCTTGACCTACCCGTCAGGTGTGACGACAGGAGGCTCGAACAGCCTGTCCCAGCCCGGCGGCTACTGCGTGCAACTAACGTCCGGGTCTGGCAAGGTCTTCTACTCAGCGAGCTTCATGGGCGGGATCACCAGCACTCCCTGCTCGTAAGGGATTCGCCAGACCGACGTCGTGCCACCGGCGGAGCTGCCGCTAACGTAACGGTGTGCGGCTGGTTATTGCTCGGTGCAGCGTCGATTACGTCGGCCGGCTGACAGCCCATTTGCCGAGCGCGCAGCGGTTGATCCTCGTCAAGGCGGACGGTTCCGTCTCCATTCACGCCGACGACCGTGCCTACAAACCGCTGAACTGGATGAGCCCGCCGTGCACGTTGCAGGAAGCTCCCGGCGTCTGGACCGTGACGAACAAGGCCGGCGAGCAACTCGTGCTCACCATCGAGGAGTTGCTGCACGACTCAAGTCACGAACTCGGGATCGATCCTGGCCTGGTCAAGGATGGCGTCGAGGCCCACTTGCAGGTGCTGCTCGCTGCACACCCAGGCGCACTCGGTGAGGGCATGACGCTGGTGCGTCGCGAATATCCGACACCCATCGGTCCTGTTGACCTGCTGTGTCGCGATGGCGCCGGCGTCAGCGTCGCGGTCGAGATCAAGCGCCGCGGTGAGATCGACGGCGTCGAGCAGCTGACGCGCTACCTCGAGTTGATGAACCGCGACGCGCTCATCGCACCGGTACGTGGCATCTTCGCGGCGCAAGAGATCAAGCCGCAGGCGCGGGTGCTCGCGCTCGACCGCGGCATCGAGTGCATCACGATCGACTACGACGCGTTGCGCGGTGCCGACGACCCCACCGCCCGACTCTTCTAGGTCGCGGGCGGAGGCCGATCGCTCGACGGCGATCAGTGCGGACGGCGATCAGTGCGGACGGCGATCAGCTGGCGTTGGTCGTTGCGCCGGCGGTCCCCGCAGCGACGGCCACCAGCTCTGACCCGGCTGCTGCGCGCAGTCGATCGAACACCGCGACTGCGGCAGCGGACTCTGCCGCCGATGGTGGGTCGATGCCGTACGTCTCGCGCTCGAGGCAACCAATCGCGTGAGCGACCTCGCTCGGTGTCGCCACGAACCCGCCGAGCCGACTGGCCAGCTCGCCCAGGCTTTCACTTGGGGCGCGGGCGCGTTCGACTCCACGTAACGCAACGTCGAGGCGAAGATAGGCGGCCAGGATCGGCCCATCGCCGGTGCGCCCGCGATCAACGCCCGCGTACCGCCGCCGGCGGCGCAGCCATGCGCGTCCGATCGTGCTTAGCGCGGTACCAAGCACGACGACGAGGGCGAGGGCGACGACAGCGCCAGCGCGACCACCGGGAAATCCGTGCCACAGTCGCTTCATCAACGAACCGACACGCTGTCGCAGCGACTGCCCAGTGGTCTGAAGAACCGCCCCGGCAGTCGGATCGCTGTTGACCCATCCCACGCCTGGGTAGAACACCTGCACCCAAGCGTGCGCGTCGCTATCGCGAAAGACTCGCTCGCCCGGATCCACACTCGTGTCACCGTCGACGTAGCCGGTCACGAATCGTGCGGGAATCCCCTGGGTTCGCAACATGATGACGGCCGCCGTCGCGAACTGTTCGCAGAAGCCTTGGTGTGAAACGAAGAGGAAGTCGTCGACGGCATCATCGCCAGCCGCCGGTACTGGCGAGTTCAGGTTGTACTTCTCGTGCGAACGCAGATAGTCGTCGACCGCGTTCACGGCATTCAGCCGGCTCGTCGATCCCGCCACGAGTGACGCCGCCAACGCACTCACGCGCGACGGCAAGTCGCTCGGAACCTCGAGCCATTGTGGATCCGTGAGGTCGGCGCCTTTCGAGCCAACCGCGGCGGGATCCTTCGGCTGCGTCGACGAGACCGTGTACGACGTCGAGCCGCCAGTCGCCGGAGCATGCACGATGTGTGGGGTTCCGTCAGTGTCGTCGATGACGTGTCCCGAACCGACGTAGCTCGTCGGGTGTCCTGGCGCCAACACCACGTCAAGCGGTGTCGTCGTCAGTGACTTGACGGTGTAGGTGCTCGCGACATCGGCTGGTTGGGACGTCGGGTCGGCGGGGGCGAACTGTGTCGCGCCTGGTCCGGACGTCCATTCCGTGAACGGCCCGTGCGCTGTCCAGGCTCGCCCATCGAACGCACTGAAGATGGCTCCTTGCCAGTAAGCCGGCGAGGCAGCCGGCGCCTCGAACACTGGCTGGCTCCCCAGTGATCCCCGTAAGCCGAGATCGATCACGCCCGACCCTGGGTCGCTACCCGCACGCCCGCCCGAACTCCCTGGCACGGGGTCGGCGTTGGACGCCGACGTGCTCCCGCCACTGGCGAAGCGAGCGCGGGTATGCAACTGCCCGGTGTCCGGCAACGCCAGGAAGACAACGATTCCCAGAACCGTGGCGAGTGCAACCGGCGTCATGCATGCGCGAACAATCGCACCGACTCCCCCAGTTGACGTGACGTCGGCAGCGTCGATCAGCGATCCTCGATGCAACAACGCTGCTGTCACTGCGACCGCCGGCAACGCGACCATTACAGGCAGCAGCAGCGTCACGTCACCTGCAAATGCCGCGCCGACTGATAGCAAGACGACAATGATCGCGCAGCCCAATGCCGCCTCGCGCCGAGTCTGCAAGGCAAGAGCATGCGCGACCTGGACGACGAGCAGCAGTGTGGTGAGCGCGGCGGCTTTGGAATCCGCATCGAATGTGTTGACCCGTGCGAGCACTAAGACAGCGCCGACCATGATGAGGACGAGTGCGGTCGCTTGCCGGGGCGCCATCTTCAGGCGCAGACCACCAGGGCGCACGCTCGCCGCGACCTTTGGCAGCGGTAGGCCTACCGTGGCGATGCTGATCACGAGGAAGACGCCAAGGGCAAGCGCGTCGGCGCGTCCGCTCAGCAAAGGCATCACCGCAAACTGCGCGGCCCCGCCGCCCACAAGCAATGAGATTCGCGTGGCACGCGCGTTGACGGCAGCGCTCGATCGACGGTCGCTCATAGCCGACCATCGATGTATTCCGCGCAGTCGATGACGCGCACGCCAGCGAGCGCCGCCGTTGACTCGACGTATGACAAGAAATCGAATGGAACACCGTTCCCGGCTGCCATGAGCAAGATGCCGCCGGACCCGACGCTAGCGAGCACTGCATCGACGGTGCCACGTTCGGGAATCTCTGCGCGCAACAAGGCGAAGATCCGGTGAAACTGCGCCGGCCTGGCCATCGTGACGGCGCTAGTGACGAGTGTCGGACCACGAGAATTCCAGAACGGGACGACGAGGTGTACACCATCGCCCAGCGCCCGCCACGCGGTCGAAACTGCGACGGCTAGTGCGGCCTCGAAGCGGGCGTCAGGCGTAGTCCCGGCAACCAGCACGCCGATCGTGCCGGCCGTCGGTTCGCCGTATTCCAGAACAGCGATCTGACCGGTGCGTGCGGTCGAACGCCAGTGCACGTGGCGCACCGCGTCGCCAGAGCGCCACTCGCGCACGCCGCGTACGTCGAGACCCGCTCCGAGCGGACCGGAGCCGTCAGCCTGTACGCCCAATACCCGCGGGAGGTCGATCGACGGCCCCGCGAGTGGGGCGGCGAAGAGTCCGTCTGCACCAATGACATACCCGGTTGAGGTGACGAATCCGAACGCCCCGATCGCGTCGATGACGACGTGAGTGTTCCTGACCGCACCGCGGGAAAGCGGAATCCGGGTGCCAGAAAACGTGACCGTCTCGCCGGGCGGAACGGGGTCGACGTACCCAACGATGGGCGCCGCGACGTCGATCGAGCCGAAGTAAGAGCGGATCCGCAACGGCGAGGTCGGTCGTCGGCGTGCGTTGGACACGACGACCTGAATATCGAACGAGGCTCCGACAATCACCTCGGACGGTGTATGCAAACTGATCGTCACGCCATCACGCCGGCCGAGGACGGAGATCGCCGAGATTCCAAGCAGACCTACCAGCGCGCTGCCGACGACCTGCATCCACACGCTCTGCGTCTGGACGGCCAAGCCAAACATCAGACCCGCGCCAGCGACGGCAGCCCACCCGTTGGAGGTGATCCGCATCCGCCGGACGCGGGCGGTTGGAGGCGCAGACTCAGCCACGGACCGGGACCGGCACCGACGCCAACACCTCGGCCACCACCGCGCTCCCAGCGCCGAGTGCGTCGAACCCTGCGCCGCGCGGTCCCTGCGCACCGCGCTGTAAAACGAGGCGATGCCCGAGCACATACGGCGCCAAGACCTTCACGTCGTCCGGCACGACGAACTCACGGTCGTAGACGAGCGTGCGGGCCTGCGCACATCGCACCAACGACAATGCCGCTCTCGAACTCGCGCCTATCCGTACTGCCGGATGACGGCGCGTTGCGCGCACGACGTTCAAAGCGAAATCGAGGACGCCGTCAGCCACGTGCGTACGGCGCACCTCGTCTTGCACCCATCGCAAGTCGTGCGGCGAAACTACCGGCTGCAAGTCGTCGACCGTAGGTCGCAGCAACTGCTCGCGAACGACTTGACGCTCGGTCGCGAGGTCGTTCTCGCCGAGGGTGAGGGCGACCGAGAACCGGTCGAGCTGACCCTCGGGCAACGGGTAGGTGCCGTATTGGTCGGTGGGGTTTTGGGTAGCCACGACGAAGAACGGTTCAGGCAACGCATGACGGACGCCGTCAACCGTGACCGCTCCCTCGTCGAGAGCCTCGAGCAATGCAGACTGCGCACGCGGAGTCGCGCGGTTCAGTTCGTCGACGAGCAGCACGTTGGCAAAGACCGGCCCGGGCACGAATACGAAGCTGTGCTGGTCTGGATCCCACATCGCCGAACCGGTGATGTCGCCGGGCAACAGGTCGGCAGTGCCCTGGATCCGCCGGAAGCTGCCACCGACCGAGCGCGCGAACGCCCGGGCGAGAGTCGTCTTACCGCTGCCAGGAACGTCTTGCACGAGTACGTGTCCACCAGCAAGAAGGCCAGCCGCAACCAACTCCACAGCCGGACGGCGTCCGTGCACGACCCGCTCGACGTTCCCGATCAGCCGCGCCGCGACCGCAGCCGCGAGCGCGCGCGAGGTCCCGTCAGGCAGGGCAGCCAGCATGGGGCCGCTCGTCATAGGTCCTCCGGGATCATCGACTGGTCCCTTGTCTCATCGGCCACCTGTCGGCACTCATGAAGGGTGGTCGTCATGAAGATGACCGGCTAGCGGATCCGACGCTCTTCGGCGAATGGAGGCTCAGTCGATCCAGTAGCTCAGTGCCAGTAGCTCAGTGGATCCAGTAGCTCAGTGGATCCAGTAGAGGAAGGCGATCTGGGTGGCCGTCAGCGTGGTCATCCACACAGTTGCTTCGTCGAGCGACCCGTTGAAGGGGTAGTTGAGGTTGTCCGCCTCGGTGTTGGCTGGCGCGCCCGCACCTGTCCAGTCAGCTCCCCAGCCTGCGAGGTTGCCGCAGCCCACCCGCCAGTAGCTGGTCTTGGTCTCAGTTTCCGAGATCGTGTTGGCGTTGGTGCCGACCAGTTTGCCGTCGATATAGAGCGACATGCCGCTGGTGGTGCTCATCGTCGCGGCTGCCATGTGCCAGTTGCCGTCGTTGAGGCCGGCCTGCGAGTGAGTCACGATCTCGGTGTTGTCGTAGACCCCGAACCAGATCTCGCCATTGGCGTCCATGTACATCATGCGGTCGTACTGGCCGCCCGCACCTGAACTGTCGGAGATGCCGGTCTGGTTGTTCTCCAAGCCGATGAGCTTGCCACCCTTGGTCGACGTCGTCTTGAACCAGATCACTTCGCTGTAGGTCATCGGCCCGGGCGTCGCCATACCTGTCGCACTGGTCGTGTAGACGCATGATGTGTTCGCGGCAGGCGCGTTGGCGTTAGCTTCCTTCGCTGCCACGTTCGGCGTCTGGTCGACGAGCGCGCCGACCTGATTCTTGGTCCATGTCGAGTTGTAGGTACCTGTGCGGTTGTTGCCCGACGTATCCGCCGCAGTGGTTCCTGTGGTGTCGTCGAGCTTCCAGTACAGATACGGGCCGAGGTTGACCGTCTCTGTCGTGTAGTTGTAGGTCGGCACAACCCACTTGTCTGCGGTGTTGAACGTGGTTGCTGAGAATGCCGCTTTCGCAGTCGGCAACAGCAACGCGAGAGAAGCAACCCCCACATACGCCGTTCGGCGGGCAAGCTTGCTGGCGAAGCGTGCCAACGGCGACGTCGCGCGCAACCGTTGCGCGGGCCGGAATTGGCGAAGCCGCGCGAGCGTGGCTCGCGCGGAAGATGTGCGTAACGGCTCCGCGACTAGCTCAGGCGGAGCAGTTATCTCAGACAGAGCGGCTGTTGCAGACAGGGGTTCGACTGCGGCACTGACTCCGACGTCGGGATCCATTCGAGGCTTGGGCAGGAAGCGACCATTCGCGTCGCGCGGTTGGGCCCTGCGTTCGGGTCCCTTGTACTGCTGCGGCGGCTCGATTGGATCGCGAACCGGAGCCCCCCCGCCGTCCGGATCATTTCCATCCGTAGGTGCAGGGATCTCGTCGCGATCGCGCATCACCAACAACGCGGCGAACCAGATCGAAGCGAGCAGCAGCGCAAACTTAAGCCACTCGCCCTTTTGCACCCAGATCAGCGGGAGGCCGACGTACCTGACCAGCAACCGGCCGAGACCGATGACGCCCGACATCTTCACATGCACGCTGTCGACGGACTGGTTGGCGTCGCCCTTCGTCGTGAGCGTGCCGTCCGAGTTGATCGCGACAACGCGGTGCGACTTGATGCTGCCGATGCGGTTCGGGTCAGGATCGTGAAACACCGTGACGCGACCGAGCAGCTTCTGCGGGTTGTGTTCGGGCGCGGCGAGGATCACATCGCCGACCTTGATGCGCGGCGCCATCGACGACGACTCGACGACGTAAGGCCTCCAGCCGAACAGCAATGGCAGCAAGGTGACGACCAGGCAGCCGCCGAGGAACCACAGCCACGTACGGCCTACGAACCCACCGAACAATGTCCAGTTGCTGACCGGACGCGGCAGCGGTCCCGCTTGCGCAGGTACCTCCACCGCAACCTCGGTAGCCACCAGACGTCCTTTCAGATGTTCGACACACGAAACGCCCGTAGGCTCCCGTGCCCCTAGGTGCGGGGGCTCGGGAGCCGACGGATTAGTTCGATGGGTTATTGATCAGTTACTCCTACTGCAGTTCCCACGTGAAGCCGGCCGTGACGGTCTTGCCCATGAGGGCGGAGTCGCCGGCGTTGGTGCCGGTGGTCGCGAAGGTCCATACGACCTTGTAGGCCTCCAGGACGTTGCCTGAGGCAACGGCAACCGGGACGCCGGTCGCGTAGGTGGCCGCGAACGTCGAGAGCGGCTGGTTGGTCGCGATGGTGGTCAAGCCAGTGGTCGGGAAGCCCGTGCAGTTCGCCTGAACGTCAGTCGCAGGAACACCCGCGGTGACCGTCAGTTGGATCTGCGCGCCGAGCGAGGGGCTGGAGTCGGCGAGTGCACTCTCGTACATCGCCAGGTTGCCGGCGGAGTTGCCGGTGCTCTTGACGGTCAGACACGTCGTGCCGGTCGAACCAGGCTTGAGGTTCGTGCCACCGAACGTCGCGCTGGTCGCAGCGGCGTAGGTCGCGGTACCGCCGTTGTTCTGCAGCACCAGCGAGCCGGACGACCATGCGTTGTTCGTGTCGACTGTGGTCGCGGAGAAGGCGGCGTAGCTGCCCTGCCACACGAGGAGACCGGCGGCCAACAGGCCGGCGGCCGGGGCGGTTGCACGGACGACGCGACGCCGGCGGTCAGACTGCTTGGACATTGGTGGCTCCCAGTTAGTGGTTGGACCCGTAGTGATCGACTTGCGAGTTGTTCGGTGCGAATGGGCGACGACTTGATGACTTTGGTCACGATCTGGCCGGTCGGTTGATGCCACGGAGCACGCGGCCCAACGGCCTGCCTGCTTGTGGGCTATTCGGGTGACCCGGCGCAGGGCCATGGCATGGACGTGAGTGGGCAATACCGGACGAAACCGGGCAAGAAAAGAGCCCCTCACCTGTCCTGAGGGGCTCTTTCCGGACAACTAGCGCTTTAGTTGAGTTCCCACGTGAAGCCGGCAGTGACCGTCTTGCCCATCAGCGCGGTGTCACCGGGGTTGGTGCCAGTAGTCACAAATGTCCACGTGACCTTGTAGGCCTCAAGGACGGTCCCGGCGGCGACCCCCGTCGTACCGGTGGCGGTCCCAAAGGTGGTCGGGAACGTCGACAACGGCTGGTTGGTGGCAACGGTCGTGACACCTGTCGTCGGGAAGCCCGTGCAGTTCGCCAGCACGTCGGTCGCCGGTACGCCTTCGGTCACCGTCAGCTGGATCTGGGCGCCGAGCGACGGCGTCGAGTCGGTAAGCGCGCTGCGATACATCGCCAACGTGCCGGCTGCGGTACCCGTGCTCTTGACGGTCAGACACGTCGTCCCTGTTGACCCGGGCTTCAGGTTGGTGCCGCCGAACGTGGCAGTCGTCGCCGCAGAGTACGTCGCAGTTCCGCCGTTGTTGGTCAACACCAAGTTGCCCGCCGACCACGCGTTACCGGTGTCGACTGTGGTGGCCGAGAAGGCCGCGTAGCTGCCTTGCCACACGAGAAGGCCGGCGGCCAGCAGACCGACTGCCGGCGCGATGATGCGGATCAGCTGGCGCTTGCGTTCGATCGGGACAGGTTGCGACACGGGTGGGCTCCAAGGTCCGGGGGGACGTTGGAGTTCGTGTTCGGCGCGACTTTGTGATTCCTTGACCACTCCGCGGCATTTCTGTCCAACCGAATGAGACCAGCGTCGGCCTGCTGGTAGGTCAAACCAGACACCGCGCGCACGACGCGAAACTCAGGGCGCCACTGCGTCACTCAACGAACGACCGCACCGTTCAAGGACGTGCCGTTCAATGAAGCACGCTGTTCAGGGAGGCGTGCAGACGGTCGAACACGTCGACCGCCATGGCCACTTCCGCGGGCGCCGGCGACAGGATGGCGTAGCACTCGCGCTCAAGGCAATCCAGCGCGGCAGCCAACTCCGCGCGCGTGCAGCCCGCAGCGTCGAGCTGCTGCGCCACCTCGCGCAGGGTTTGTTCGGGCTCGCGCGCCTGGCCGCCCAACGCCGCGTCGAGGCGCATGTACGCCTGCAGCACCGGGCCGTCGCCGGGTCGCGCCTCTTGGGTAACTGAGACGGCCAGCGGAACCGGCCGACGTCGCCGGCGCACGCCGATCAGCAGCGCCGCCGCAGTAGCAATCACCAGCAAACTGACGAGCGCAACAAGCCAGCCGAGTCGGCCGCCGGGGGTCGCGTGCATGGCGGCGGCGAGTGGCAGCGGGTGCCGATCCGATGCAGGTGCTGCAGTTGTCGGCGCCGCAGCAGTTGTCAGCAGCGCCGGGTCGGCGGGCAGCGCTGCCGTCGCGGTCGGGTCGCTACTGACCCAGCCGACGCCCGGGTACCAGACCTGGACCCATGCGTGTGCATCTGTCCCGCGCATGACGCGCTCGCCTGGCGTACTTGTGAGATCGCCCTGGCTGTAACCCGTGACCAACCGCGCCGGGATCCCCGTGCTGCGCAACATCACGACTGCGGCCGAGGCGAATTGCTCGCAGAATCCTTGATGGGAAACGAAGAGGAAATCGTCAACCGCATCGTGTCCGGGCGCGGGTACCGGCGCCGTCAGGTCGTAGGTCTCGTGACTTTGCAGGTAGTCGTCGACTGCGGTCACCGCGTCGTACCGCGTCGGCGCCGCCGCTGTCAGTTGTGCAGCGAGGGTGCGGACCCGCGCGGGCAGGCCCGGCTCGACCGCTGTCCACTTCGGGTCGCTCGGATCGCTGCCGGTTGCCGTGCGCAGAGCGGCCGCGCTCGCCGCCGGAGTCGACGACGACACCTGATACGTCCAGGGTGAGGTCAAGCCGCCCGCGGTCAACAGCTCAGTGCCGTCAGACCCGGCGACCATCGTGCCCGGCCCGCTGTACGCGGTAGGCGCACCCGGCGCCATGACGACGTCGAGCCCGCGCGGCGACAGCACCCGCACGGTGTCAGTGCGCACAGGCAGCGCGGACGTCGAAGGCCGGGCGTCAGTGCCGGGCGTCGCCGCCGTCGCAAGTTGCACGTCGTTTCCTGCGGGACCGGTCGCCGTCCAACTGCTGCCGTCGAAGGTGTCGAACACCTCACCCTGCCAGTACGACGGCGAGCTTGCCGCGACGGCGAACACCGGCTGATCGGAAAGCTGCCCGCGCACGCGCAAGTCGATGCGCGACGCGCTCGGATCGAGGCCCGGCGTGGCTGTATCGCTCGCCGCGAGTGCAACATGACCGGCGCTGCTAGTCGTTGCGAGGCGCAACGAGTTGGGCATCGCCACGAAAGCTAGTGCCGCGATCACGATCGCGGTCGTCACTGGCACGAAGAGCGTGCGCACGACCGCGGCTCTCGGCAAGCCAATCGCGGCGCGAGTACGTGCGAGCACTGATCCGCGTTGCAACAAGGCGGCAGCAACGAGAAGGAGCACGGCGGCGGGCACCAACGCGACTGCCGGGCGCGCGCTATGTGCGAAGTATCCGGCGTCCGCGAGCATCGCGGCGACGACAAGAAGTCCGACCGCGGCGTCGCGGCGAGACTCGATCGTCTGCACCTGCGCGCCCTGCACCGTCACCAGCAGGACGCCGATGGGAACCGCCATCGGCACGGCGCCCGAGAACGGCAATGTACCGACGACTCCGACGCAGACTTCGGCAAGCGCGACGCACGCGACGATTCGATAGGCGTTGCGCCGTCGCCGTCCTGAGCCCGCGCCGAAACGTGCACCGGCCGGTGCGGCAAACGGGCGGCGCGCCGACTCCGCACTCAGCCCGACCAAGGCGACTGCAGCGGCCGGATAAACCCAGGCCGGCGCATCCATCCACATCGCCCACTGGGCAAAGAGACCCGCAGCAAGTAGCGCAACGCGGGCAGCGAGGTCGAGACGGCGAAGCACGGCAACACGGTCATTGCCCAGCACCGAGCCGCTCACGTGGAGGCCGCCCACTTAGGCACCGCTCGCGCGCGCTTGCGCGCGACCGAACGCAGGGGCGGCGAGGTCGATGACCATGACTCCAGCGAGGGCTGCCGCGCGTTCGACCGCCGGAGCCCACCTCGCCGCGACCGTGCGTCCCGCCGCGACCAGCACCCGCCCGCCGTCCGCGCTACGCATTGCGCGGTTCAGCGCCGCATCACCCAGCGGCTCGCGAACGTCTGCCCGCGCGAGCAACTCCAGCAGCGATGCCTGCGTACGAGCCCGCACACACCCGCCGTCCTCGCTCGCAATTAGTACTGCGGTTCCGCGGCGAATCGCGACGCTCGCGACCGTCGCGGCCTTCGAGACCGCTTCCTCCAGGGTCGGGTCCCCGCTGCGGCCGGCGATGAGCACGACAAGCGAGCCGGTCGCGACCTGGTCGCGTTCGACCACAGTCAGTCGCCCGGTCCGCGCGGTCGACCGCCACTGCACGTTGCGGACCTGGTCACCAGAACGCCATTCGCGCACACCGCCGGCGTCCATCCCCTTTGCGCGCACGCTTATGCCGTCGCCGCTCGCGCCCGCCGGTATCGACTCGATGGGAGCCGCGACCGGCAGCACCAGAAGTTCTGCATCGACCCGAATTTCCATCGTGCGCGAGAAAAACCCGAACGGCGCTGTCGCGTCGATTCGCACCTCACTCGCGCCAAGCACGCCCCGCGCAGCCGGTGTCCGTGTCATTGCGACGACGAGATCGCGACGAGCATCGATCCGATCCACGTAGGTGGCGTGCGCAGCGACCAACGTGCGGCTCGTAGGCCACGAATGCCGGACGACGAGTGCTCGGGCCGCATGTGAGCTCACGTTTCGGAGCAGGATCGCGGTCTCAAAGGGCCTGCCCGTCACGACCCGGTCGGGCAGCTCGGTGCTGACCTCGATGCGCAACGGGCGCGCGACCGCGAGCAACGACGTCAGCAGGAAGCCAATCCCCACACAGCCGAGGAGTTGCGGCCACACCGAGTCTGTCAGCGCGGCAACGACGAAAAGCGCGCCGACACTACATATAAGGAGCCACGCGCTGCGCGCGACTTTGATCCGCATCGGACTGGAAGTGCTCACGGGAGCTCACGCCCGCAACGGCACGGGAACCGTCGTGACGATGTCGGCGACGACCTCTGCACCTACCCCGACACCCATCCCGTATTGCGTGCCACGCTCGCCGGCGATGCTGTCGGCCAAGACCAGCCGGTGTCCCAGCACGCTCGGGGCCAGGATCTTGACGTCGTCGGGCACCACGTAGTCACGGCCAGAGAGCAATGCATGCGCCTGCGCGCAGCGCATCAGAGACAGCCCGGCGCGCGAACTTGCGCCGACGCGCACGCTGTCGTGGGATCGGGTGGCGTCGAGTACAGCTAAGGCGAAGTCGAGCACCGGGTCGGCGATGTGCGTGCGGCGTACCTCGAGCTGCATCCAACGCAACTCATCGGCCTCGAGCACTGGCTGGAGTTCATCGACTGTCGCGCGCAACAACTGCTCGCGCATCACCCGGCGCTCAGTCGCAGCATCGTTAGGACCAAGACTCAACGCAACCGCGAAACGGTCGAGTTGTCCTTCTGGCAAAGGGAAAGTTCCGTACTGGTCGGTCGGGTTTTGTGTCGCGACGACGAAGAACGGCTCAGGCAACGAATGCCGGATCCCATCAACTGTGACTGTCGACTCATCCATCGCTTCCAGCAGTGCCGACTGCGCACGAGGAGTGGCGCGGTTCAGTTCGTCGACCAGCAGCACGTTGGTGAAGATCGGGCCGGGCACGAACATGAACTCGTGACGCGACGGATCCCACATCGACGAGCCCGTGATGTCGCTCGGCAACAAGTCTGCGGTGCCTTGGATACGCCGGAAGGTGCCACCGATAGAACGCGCGACACTGCGGGCGAGCGTGGTCTTCCCACTACCCGGCACGTCCTGCACGAGTACGTGACCGCCGGAGAGCAAGCCCGCGACGACGAGTTCGACAGCCGAACGCCGACCGTGGACGACCTGCTCGACGTTGGCGATGAGCCGAGCGCCGAGCGCCATCGCGTCGGCTCGGGAGCCGGCGTGGCCCTGCAACACGTCGTCAGGTGACAGCGCGTCGAGCAGCTGGCCGGTCATGGCGTCCTCCGGTAGGTCGGGTGAGTCCCGACCCCATCGGCCGCGCCTCGTCAGTTATGAGGCATAGTCAGTTATGAGGCAGTTGTGGGGCCGATCGGCAGCGCATCTCGGCTCGACCCGCGAAATTGGTGACGGTTCTTCACCCCTGGGGTGAAATTGCGTCACCGATTTGCTGAGCGCGCGGGGCAGCGCTGGGGCTAGGCGCCGGGCCGCGACGTGACCGCGGCGGCCGCGCCGACCAGCTCGGGTCCGCCTTCGTCGATGGCCAGCACCCGGCGCAGCCGCGTGATGGCGAGCACCCGCATCATCCGCGGCGGGACCCGGGTCAGCACCAACCGGCGTCCGCCCCGTTGAGCTTGGCGATGAATTCCGACAAGGAGGCCGAGACCGACCGTGTCGAGAGAGCCTAGGTGCTCGAGGTCGACAACCAGGTCATCGGTGCCGGCGACGCTCAGCAGGTCGGTCAACTCAGCCCGCACGGTTGCGGCAGTGGAGACGTCAAGGTCCCCACACACGCTGAAAGCTGGCATCGGATCCCCCTCATTTGGAGCTGCTGTCGTGTAGGACGCGGCAACAAGCCCCCTGGTTGCGTCTGAAGCGTCACAAATCAGCCACGATTCACCCAGCCGACACGCCGGTAGAGGCCTAACCGTGATGTGACGGATGTGACGGGTGAGCCGTCTCGTGGCGCGCACCGCGGGGCGCAACCGGGCAGGCCCTGAGAGGCGGGGCCCTAGTAGTCGTAGAAGCCGTGGCCAGTCTTGCGACCAAGGGTGCCCGCCTCGACCATCCGCTCCAGGAGCGCGGGCGGGGCGAACTTCTCGTCACCGGTTTCGGCGTAGATCGCCCGCGCCGCGTGCAGGATCACGTCGAGGCCGGTCAGGTCGACCGTGGCGAGCGGACCCATCACGTGCCCGAACCCGAGCCTGCACGCCGTGTCGATGTCGGCCGGCGTCGCCACCCCGCCCTCGACGAGCGCCATCGCTTCGTTGACGAACGCGATCAGCAGCCGCGACGTCACGAAGCCGGCGATGTCGCGCTCGACCACCACGCAGGTCTTGCCGAGCGCTTCGGCGAATGACCGTGCGCGGGCGAGCGTGTCGTCAGAGGTCTCGTCGCCGCGGACGAGTTCACACAACGCCATCATCGGGACCGGCGAGAAGAAGTGGGTGCCGACGACACGATCGGGTCGCCTCGTCGCCGCCGCGATCTTCGTGATCGGGATTGCGGTGGTGTTCGTCGCGAGGATCGCGTCTGGGTCTGCGCGCTGGTCGAGCTCGCCGAATATCCGCTGCTTCAACTCGAGTTGCTCGAACACTGCCTCGACCACGATTTGTGCGTTCGCGATGTCGCCGAGATCCGTGGTGGTCACGATGCGCGCGCGAGCAGCGTCGGCGTCCTCCTGCGTGATGCTGCCCTTTGCGATGAACCGGCCCTGCGACGCCGCGATCGCGTTGATCGCGCGCTCGCCGGCTTCGGAGGTCGTGTCGTGCAGCACCACGTCGTAGCCCGCCTGCGCGGCGACCTGCGCGATGCCCGAGCCCATCAATCCCGCGCCTATGACCGCGACGCGACCCGCCGTCACTGGTCGAACGCCACGGCCGACGGGTCATGCTCGCGAACCACGTCGGCGCCCAACGCCTGAAGCTGCTGCACGAAGTCGGCGTACCCGCGATCAATGTGGTGCAGTTCGCTCACCGTCGTCACGCCATCGGCGACGAGACCGGCCAGCACGAGACCAGCACCAGCCCTGATGTCCGTCGCCTCGACGGGAGCCCCAGAAAGCCTTTCCCGGCCGCGAATTACCGCGTGGTGACCATCGGTGCGGATGTCGGCGCCGAGACGCACCAACTCCTGGATGAATCGAAAGCGGCCCTCGAACACGTTTTCCGTGACCATGGCGGCGCCGTCCGCGACAGAGTTCAGCGCGATGATCATCGGGAGGAAGTCAGTCGGGAAGCCGGGATACGGCAACGTCACGACGTCGACTGCGGATGCGCGACCGTTCATCTCGACGTGGAAGCCGTCGTCGAGTTCGCTGACCGCCGCACCGCATCCAACGAGCCGGTCGAGCACGATCTCCAGATGCTCGGGCCGCGCGTTGTGAATCTCGACATCGCCTTGCGTCATGACTGCGGCCATCGCGAACGTGCCAGCGACAATGCGGTCGGGCACGGTGGAGTGGCTCGTCGGCGACAGCGCCGTCACGCCCTGGACTTCGATCGTCGAACTCCCCGCTCCATCGACTTTCGCGCCCATGCCCTGCAGCATCCGCGCGAGGTCGACGATCTCGGGTTCGCGTGCCGCGTTGTCGATGATGGTCGTGCCGCGCGCAAGCACGCCGGCCATCATCAGGTTCTCGGTGGCCCCGACACTGGGGAAGTCGAGCCACACCGGCGCGCCGACGAGTCCGTTGGGTGCTCGCGCGATCAGATAGCCGTGCTCGCTCTCGAGTTCAGCTCCGAGTTTCTGCAGCCCAGCCACGTGCAGGTCGAGTCCGCGCGAACCGATGTTGTCGCCGCCTGGCAGCGCGACGTGTGCCTCGCCGCATCGGGCCAGCAGCGGACCGAGCACCGCGATCGATGCACGCAGTCGACGCACGAGGTCATAGTCGGCTTCGTCACCGATCTGGTCAGGGACGTCGATGACCAGTCGCCCAGGCGTGCTCTCGATCTCACAACCGAGGCGCCGCAGCAACTCCGCCATGATGTCGACGTCGAGAATGCCCGGGACCTGAGTAATCGTGGTGCGGCCAGGAGCGAGCAGGGCAGCCGCCATCAGCTTCAGCACGCTGTTCTTCGCGCCGGCGACGGTGACTTCACCCGCCAGCCGTGCACCACCCGTGACCCGGATCCGTTCCATCGCCGCATGTTAGCCCGTAATTCCGTAGGCTCCGAACATGCCTGTTCACTTGACGCGCATCTACACCAAGACCGGCGACGACGGCACGACCGCACTCGTCGACGGCTCCCGCACACCGAAATCCGACCAGCGGCTGGCCGCGTTCGGCGACTGTGACGAGGCCAACTCGGCGCTTGGCGTCGCGCTGGCCCTGGGCGGCCTGCCGGTCGACGTCCAAGAGTTGTTGCTCCGCGTACAAAACGACCTGTTCGACGTGGGGGCCGACCTGGCTACTCCGGTCATCGAAAACCCGCGCACGATCCCATTGCGGATCCTCGAGTCAGATATTGCGCGCATCGAACAGGCGATCGATCACTACAACGCGCTGCTGCCCGAACTCGCGAGTTTCGTCCTGCCCGGTGGCAGTGCGGGAGCGGCGCTGTTGCACGTCGTACGCACAATCGTGCGTCGAGCCGAACGCCAGACCTGGTTGGCTCTTCGAGAGCACGGCGCATCGATGAGCCCGCTGCCGGCGCGCTACTTGAACCGGTTGTCCGACCTGCTCTTCGTGCTTGCGCGCTATGCCAACACGACGACCGCGGGCGGGGACGGCGATGTGCTCTGGAAGCCCGCGGGTAGCCGCTGATACGGAGTCACGCCAGAACTGCTGGCGTCAGCCGACCGGGACTCGCGTCAGTGGGAGTCGCGTACGCGTCTCTTCGTCGGCCGGCGTGTAGACGATGATGCGGCACTCAGGCATCTCCGTGACGGCGAGGCTGGTGGTGATGATGCGGAGCAACCCGGCGCGCGGATCGAGAAAGTTCTTGATGCGAGCCCCCGGTCGGGCCACGTCATGACGCGCCCACATGCCCGCGAACTCTGCACTGCCCTCGGTGAGTTCGCCGATGAACTCGGTCCAAACCGGCTCGCCAAGGTGGTTCGCGAACGCCGCCCGCAACTGCGCGACGGCTCGCGGCGCCTCGTCCTCGAAGTTGATGTAGTGGGCACGTACGTCAGGCTCCATGAACATGCACCACAGCGTGTTGCGCATGCCGCACGGGTGGTCATGCCAATGCGAGAACAACATCCGATGCGCGTCGTTGCTCGCGAGTAGATCCCAACGGCTATTGATGAGCGACGCCGGCAGCGGATCGAGGGCCGCCAACACCTCACTGATGGCGGGCGACACCGCGCGAACGGGCGACGTCGACACTTTGACCGGCAGGTCCGCGAGCTTGTACATGTGCTCGCGTTCGGCTTCATCGAGACGCAGCGCACGGGCGACGGCATCGAGCACCTGGCCGCTCGCCTTGATCGGGCGGCCCTGCTCGAGCCAGGTGTACCAAGTGACCCCAACCCCGGCGTCCTGGGCGACCTCCTCGCGGCGCAGCCCGGGCGTTCGCCGCCGGACGCCTGGCGCGAGGCCGATGTCCTCAGGGCGCAACCTGCTGCGGCGGGTGCGCAGGAACTCAGCAAGCTCTCGTCGGCGATGTCCGGCAAGTGAGCTGGGAGCAACCTCAGCCGGTTCCGGCGTCAGGATCGAGTCCTCGAGGGCGGTCATGGGTACCAGTGTGCGCCGCCACCAGCGCTGGTGCCAGGTACAGCCAATACCAGGATAAGTACGCTCTGGTACCTGTCAGAGCTGAGAACCATGCTGAGGGCATGACGAACACGACTACCGCGGCAATCCCGTCGTCCCGCCCCGTTGATGGCACGGGCATTTCGGTCTCGCCTCCGGTCGAAGGCACCGGCGACGGCACGATGCTCGCGATCCTGGTCATGGCTCAGTTCATGGCCTTGCTCGACGCGACCATCGTGAACGTCGCGATCCCGAGCATCCAGAAGAATATGCACGCGAGCGGTGCAGGGCTGCAGTTCATCGTCGCCGGCTACACAGTGGCGTACGCGATGCTGCTCATCACTGGCGCGCGGCTCGGGTCGCTCGTCGGGCACAAGCGGCTCTTCATCACCGGACTTATCACCTTCACGACAGCGTCGCTGCTGTGTGGCATCGCCCCGACGACCGGCGTATTGATCGCGTCGCGCGTCGTGCAGGGCATCGGCGCGGCAGCGATGGTTCCGCAAACGCTGAGCATCATTCAGAAGCGCTTCACAGGTGCGAGCCGTACCCGCGCGTTCAGTGTCTATGGTGCGGCGATTTCCATCGGCGGTGTGACGGGCCAGATACTCGGCGGCGTACTCGTCGACCTCAACATCGGCCACAGCGCGTGGCGATCGATCTTCTTCGTCAACGTCCCGGTCGGCGTGCTCGCGGTAATTCTGGCCACCCGCAAGCTTCCGGCGGACGGCGCGATTGTCGGCCGCGTTCGCGACGGCCTCGACGTGATCGGGTTGCTCTTGGGTTCGGCTGCCGTGTTGCTGCTTGTGCTTCCGCTGGTGCTCGGACGCCAAGAAGGCTGGCCGGCATGGACGTTCATTGCGTTAGCCGCAGGTGTTGTGCTCGCCGTTGTGTTCGTGCTTGCCGAGCGGCGGGTGGCAGCCACCGGTGGACGACCGTTGCTCGACCTCGAGGTCGTGCGCAGCCCAGGGTTGCCCAGCGCGCTCGTCGCGTTGGCTGCCGGGATGATCGCGTACGGCGCGTTCCTTTTTGTCTTCGCCTTCCACCTGCAGGGCGGCCTTGGTGAGAGCCCACTGCGTGCGGGCCTCACATTCGCGCCGGCCGGTGCGGGCTTTGGTCTCGTCGGATTCTTCTGGCGCAAGCTCCCCACCACATGGCACCCGAGCCTGCCAGTGGTCGGGTTCTCCGGTGCTGCGATCGGGTACTTGCTGGTCGGCTTGGGGCTGCGCGACGGATCACACGGCGGCCTTTGGCTAGTGCCGTTGATGCTCGTACTCGGGGCGTTCATGGGCGCCGCGTTCAGCCCGCTGCTTGCGCACGGACTCGTCCGAGTACCACCAGCTAGGGCTGCAGATGCCAGCGGCTTGCTGACGACAGTGCTGCAGTTGTCGATCGTGCTGGGCATCACCGTGTTCGGCGACCTGTTCCTGAGCCTGAGTACGCATATCGGGCCACACCCATCGGCGGCAGCGTTCGGCACCGTATTGCTCGCACTGTGCGCAGTGTCAGCTGCTGGCTTGCTCGGTGCAGTGCCGTTGTCTCGGAGCGTCCGTCACGCACTGCATCACAACGATCAGGCACGCCCCGTCGAAGTGCCGCAGCCTGTGGAGTGGAACCAGCCGTCCCTCGCAACAAGCGTGTTGGACGGCATAGTCCACCAGCAGAAACGCGAACATCTGCCGATGTGCGGATGTGTCCAGATCGACGGTTGAACCGCGATCTGATCTAGTGGATCAGTGCGGCTAACGTCGACCGACAGTTCGTTTGTGGAACTTCGAGTTCTCCGGTACCAGTTCCCCGGGATGACGGCGGACGGCTCCGGTCATGAGTGGGATGCGAACTGGCTGATCATCGGCGGGCACGTGGCCACTGATCGCGTCTCATGGCACTTCGAGGACCCCTGTCTGACGACGACCGAAGCGCAAGCGCTGGCTTCCTGGCTGCACATGGCGGGCACGGGAGCCGAGGTTCCGACAAGCCCGTACACCGTCGAGCCGAACATCAGCCTTGACATCGCCTACCGAAGCGGGCCGCTCGTAACGGTTCGGTTCGTATTCCGACAAGAGTCCGCACCGCCGGGGAGCACCGACGATGTTCGGTTTGACACTGGCTACGTCGTGGACATCGCCGTCCCGGATGCGACACTCGCTGAGGCGGCCGAGGTCTGGACCACGGAACTCACGGAATTTCCGGTGCGCTAGCGGCGGCTAAGTAGCCGCGATGTCGTTAGTTGGCTTTCTTAGGCGGCCAAATGCTGGATCCGTCGACCTTTAGGTCGTCGGGCAGGAGGGTGTCCGCGCCATCGGTGCCAGCGAATGCCCAAACGGCTTCGCCTGCTGGTGTCAGGGTGACGTCAATCGTCAGGTCAGCGAGGTTCTCGAACTCGATGGAGAGAACGGCTTTGGGCTCAAGGTGAATGTCATCGCCGTAGGGCTCAACGAACCAGACGCGAGGGGTCGAACAGTCGTTCGTGACTTGGATGCGGATCATGGATTCCTCCCGGCGCCGCAACGCTAGTCGAAATCGGCACCGTCCGAACGTCCGACTCTGCCGCTGAGACGGTCGTTTTCGCCTAGGAACGATGAAGCTCGATCAGCGAGTTCTTGGCGGTGCGAACCCATCACGCTTCAGCCGATGGTTCGACGTGGGGGAATACCTCGGGTGATTCACACATACGTCGAATGATGTCGGCGCCACCGGCACACCATCGTTCTAGGTCTGGGCGGGCTTCGGCCAGTTGCTGTTCTGGGTGCTCTAGCAGGACGCCGAGCGCGGCCATGGCGCACAATGTAAACGTGGCACCGCGAACCGCTTCGTCGGGCTCGCCGCGTTCATAGGCTGCCGTAAAAAGTAGCTCCAGAAGGTGCGACTCGTTGGGCAGAACGAGATGAAAGTGGGGCCGGATGCGGGCGGCGAATACCTCGATTTCAGCAGGTGACGGCGCGGCCCCGAGAGTGCTATTGAGCTGCCGCCTGAGAAGGAACTTGATGTGGGCCCCAGCGAGCCGCTGACTGCCAAGGGTGTACTCGGACGCAAGCTCGCGGAACGCCCGCAGATACCCGGTCCTGTCGCCCGCTCTCGCGGCCACAGCAAGCTTCACGACGAGCCGCCAGATGGTGTCGTCCAGTTTCCCCCGCTTGCGATCTGGATACCTCGGTTGGTGCAAAGACCGGCGCCTAACGATCTGAACCATTCCGAGATCGTCTGACAGCGTTGGTCACAATTCAACGCTTCGCCCGCACACATCTGGCTCCCCTTTGTGTCAAGACACGGCGAGGACCCGCGTTCTAGGCTTGTTGTTGGCGGGTCCGGGATGTGGCTTCTTCGAAGAGCCGATGTCCGGGGTTAGGTCGGTCGCGCTGGAGTGAAGAGTCGTCCCCGATTGCCCACCCGGGCCCGTTTCTTCTCGTCGTCTCTGGTCCTCGAGCATGCGGGCGAACACCACGTTGGACAGGCGTCGTTTCAGCGCGCGCATAGCCATCATCGACGGCATCCCGCCGGCTTTGCGGTGGTCGTAGTAGCTGCGGCCTTCGCTGGGGTTGCGCAGTTGCACGACCGCCATGATGTGCAGGGTGCGGTTGATCCGCCGGTTCCCCGCACGTGAGAGTCGGTGGCGTTCTTGTTTGCCAGACGACGCGTCCAGTGGTGCGGTGCCGTTCCAGGACGCGAACTTGTCGCGGTCGGTGAAGCGGTGGATGTCACCGACATCAGCGAGCAGCCGTGCCGCACCAGCAGGACCGATGCCATTCAACTCGAGCAGCGTCGATCCGCGGGCGGTGACCAGCTCGGTGAGTTCCTTCTTCAACACCTTCATCTTCTTGTCGATCGCCTCGACCTCGACGATAATCTCCACCGCCAGCCGACGCCGGGTCTTGCCGACCAGGTCACGCGGTTTGATGCTGGCGACGAGTGCCCGGGCTTGGTGGGAGGTGAGGAATTGTTTCGCCCCGCCAGGGAAAAGGTCCAACAACAGCCGGTGCAGCCGGTTGATGGTCTGGGTTCGTGCTCGGCCGAGCTCGTCACGTCGGTCGGCGAGCATGCCCATCACCAGCAGGTCATCATCGACAACGACGTGCGCTAAGCCGGGGGCCCGCAGCGCGGCCAGCGCGACCGAATGCGCATCGACCGGATCGGTCTTGCGGCCGTTACCGGTGGCGAACACCCGCACCTGGGCGGACAGCTTCGCCGGCACATCGATCACCGTCTCACCGTCGTGCACCAGACGGTGCGCAAGATGCTTGCCGATCCCGTTGCACCCCTCCACCGCCCACACCCGGTCATCGAACCTGCGGCCGGTGGCGAGCAGCTGCGCATAACCGGCACGATCTGTCCCGAACCGGCCTCTACTCAACACAACTGCGCGTTCGTCGACGACCTCGATCGTGGCGGAACTCTTATGCGGGTCCATCCCGATGATCACACCCATCGGCTTCCTCCTCATCAAACGGCCAACGATGACAACGAGGAGGGCACCGCTACTTCGAGTAAGACAAACCCCTTTCCAGCCTCTCCCCGCACGGTGTCCGACGAGACCGCATGCCAGATGAGAGCCACACCAATGACACCGGTAGGCAGCCGCAATGTGAGAGCGTCCCGTCGAACACCTAGACCGAGTCTGGTCAGACACCGATCCTGCGACAAGTCTCTAAGTAGCCGCGATGACGCGCGTGTACGAACGTGCCGAGTTGAGGAGGTTGCTCAGGCGGGGCCGATGACGATCAGCGAGTGGAGTCCGGTCCAGACGGCTATCGCGTGTAGAAGCGGACCTTCACCTTGCCCGTGGTCCGCGAAATGGTAATCACGGCGTTGCCCCCGCGACGGTTCGACGGCGTCATCACCGTCCACCACCGCCATCCCTTCTTCACGCTGTGCGGCTCGCGCCACTCGATGTTGTGGCGGCTGCACGCCTCCTGGGCAATCCGTACTGCCTCGGCATCCGTCATCTCGTTCATGGGGTCCTCCCGTCCTATGGACCGGCAGGGCCGGGTACAACGGCGACATATTCGATCCACCAGCGCGACAACCGTATGGGCGGGCGTCCCTCACTCGTAGAACGTGTCGTCCGCCTGGTCCGCTAAATCCCGGACGTCCCACTGTGAGACGAGCCCGTCACCTGCGAGGACCGCCAATGCTGCGCCAGTCGCGCGCAGGATTTCGTCAGCCTCCTCGCTCCTGCCACCCAGTTCCAAGAGGGCATCAACTGCATCCGCCGTCCGGAGCTTGGCGAGGGCATCGATCGCGGCAAAGCGAGATTCATTTTCCGCATGCGCGTCCAGCACGATCTCGCGCAGCCCAAGGACCGAGTCCTCCGTCATCGCAGATCCCAGTGGTCGACGCTGACCCGCAAGTCGGGAGCGTCAGCGACCACTCTGTGCTCCGTAGGAAAGAGATCGGGAGTTCGGGCTCATCTCGCCAGCGTACGGCTGATGCCTCGACGACATCTGCACATACGCCGCCTTTCGGGTTTACATGAACTCGCACATCTGCCGCCGACCGCGTTCAGCGGAACGCGATCACGTGCCGCTGTGATGCGCGTTCGGTCGTGCCGAGATCCGGTCATTGAGTCCGATGGGTTTCCAGAGCTCCGACCGCGTCAACGCCGTCCGGAGGCGGCAGGTTGCGCGGACCGTTGCTCACGCGACGCCGCCTGCAGCGCTGGTGAGCCACGCGGCAGCAGGCAAGGTCGCACGTCGGCAAAAGCAGGTACTTTGCGTGCTTCGTTACGGAATCTGGGGATGGAACCGCGCGTGAACGTTGAGCGTCCAAGGCGCATGCGATGCCCCCTTGGTGGCCGCGGCTCTCGCGGCACTGGCGACACTCCATCGGATCCGGGAGTTGTCCTGGCTCCGCGCGGATCTCTCCGGGGCAGTCACGGCAGGCGTCCACTCCGGCGAACGCGCCCGGTTGTGCCCTTGTCTCGGCCTCGCAGACCGCTGTATCGTCCGGAACCGTGTGAATCGGGCGCTCGCGTCGGAACATCGCGAAACGGGGAAGCATGCGGCCTAAGGTGTGGGCGGCGGTATCAATCGTGTTTGCGCTAGGAGGGCTCCTCGCCGTATCCCCTCCGGCTCTCGCTACCACGTATCCGTGCTCGGATCCGTACGCACCCAGCGGTCATCCTCAGGCCGCCGACTGGGCGAGGCAACCGCAACAGACCGCCAATGGCATCAATGCCCAGATCTACGTGCCAACTGTTTCCCAAATACAAAATCTGAGCGGCGCCTATTCTGCCGCAGACATCTATATCAACGGCGCGTCAGGCGGCTATGTTCAGTTCGGCTGGTACTACGGCCAGACCTCGACGGGGCTGACGAAAAAGACGACGATCAATGCATGGTGGGGAGAAAGCTACCCGGGGGCTCCAGGAGGCGAAAAGCTGCACCCATTAGGGGTGCTAACCGAGGGGACGTTTCATAATTTCCGGATTCTCGCTTCCACGAACGTTGTCACAGAGACCAAATATCAATTCTTTCTCGACAGTTCGGCTACGGCGTCGGCAACGACCGCGCTAAACCACGACAGCGGCCAAGCCGCATTTAACGGCGAGACGTATAACGAGTGCACGACGATGCTCGGTATCGCAGCGCGTAGCCCCAGCAACGGATCATCGGGCACGTTGTGGTACACCACGCCAACCAGCGGTTGGGTAGCCTGGCCAGTCCCAGACAACCGATTTGTTGCGCAACCCGGTTGTTGTGCGGAGTCCAGCGTCGCGTGGGACTACAACGGCTCGGATTACGCAACGGCAGGAGGTTGAAACGCGTGCGACCGATGATTCCATCTACGATCCTTCTGCTCGCCGGTTTGAGCATTTCAGTCGGAGCTTGCTCGGCGCGCACGTCGCACGGCACCCCGGTCGTGGCATCACGTTCCAGCTCCACCCAGCATTCCTCCGCGGTCCCGGCGAGTGCGACAGGAATTGTGGCCATGCATCCGTTGACATGTTTCCCATCGAACTTCGTCGCGTCAGTAGGTGGGGTCTCGGAGACGCAGGCTGTGCAAAGTTCGCCGGTGTCAGCGTCACAAACCAGCCCTATCGTTGCCTCGGTGCAGGTGCCGTCGGAGCCACAGAACGTCTCCTTGAATTCACTGGACATAGTGTTGGTGCCAAGTCGTGGTCCGATGACGATCGCCCCACAGTCCATCTCGCCGTCGGCGCCTCCTCGAGTTGCCTCAGTGCCGGTCAAGACGCTGCACGTGGCCGCTCCCCTGGTCGGCAAGACGTATCAACTACAGATCGACGGTAAAGGCGACACGCCAGCTGCTGCGCTTGCTGCTGGCATGTACGACGTCGACGTCGTACAGAAAATCTCTCTCGCGTCGAGCTGCGAAAGCGACGTTGTTGGCGGCCCTACCTCGACGGGACAGGTAACAACTACGATCGGGTATGTGCAGCTGCCATAATTTGCCTCGCCGGGAGCCCAGGCGGTCGTACATCCGCTTCGTTGGAATACAATCGGCACCGACTTTCGTCGGCCAACATTTCTGCGGCCAACCGTTTCGGCGCCCGAGACCAGTGCCCGAGGATTCCGCCCCGAACTCCGGTCGAGTCCTCCGGCGAAACCATCAGCACAAGCCCAAGCATTACCCCAATTCTCAGCGAAAGCCGAAGGAAGCATTACCCGATTCATCGCCCTCTCCTGCCAGCGTGCACGTTCTCGTAACACGCCACTTTGGCGCGATTACGCAGGTGCGGTCGTGCCTAGCCGACAGCGAAACGTGACTGCGCGAGGTGGCCATGCGAGGGAATTACCCACCGCCGACCGACATCCGCATCTGGCGCGATGGCGCACGTCCGAACGTGCGACGGTGGCGCTTTCCGAGTAGCCCCACGGCTTAGCCAGACGGGAAGATGAGGCCAACTCTGGCATGCCTACGAAACACACTATTTGCCGCTGGTAGATAGTTGCCACCTAGGTCAGCTAGCTGGGCAGATAGTCGAAACGACGGCGCGCATCGTCTTCGTCGATTCGCGTTGCGTCCTTCGGTCCCCTCGCAGATGTCTCGTAGAGCCACCCGCATTGTGGACATGGCAGGAGCAGGGTGTGGGTGGACTCGCTGCTGCCAACCTGCTCGACGTGGCCGTAATACGTGTTGTCGTCGGAGGCGCAGTAGTCGCAGCCACGCATATCTTTGTGGGGAGTGCGTCCGAGCTTCACAGCACCAGGCTACCGAGATGGATCGGTAAGGCTCACCATCCGCCATGGTCCCGAAACATCAGCTTCTGCGGCATTGACGCGTGTTCGGAGGGTGCGATCTGGGTTCTCCGCGTGATCCCGGGAACCAAGCAGCAGCGTGATACTTGGCGTATGGCTCCGCGCTACGACGCCGACATGCAACTGGGCTACCACGACGTTCCTGCCGCCGTGCTGTCTGCTGACGGCGTGCCGTTGGCGGAGTTGATTGGTGAGCTCGGCGCGGCGAGTGTCGACGACATGATGGGACCGCCGCCCGCCGATGGGTGGCGGGTGATCGCGGGTGATCTCGCCGATTTCGGTGGCCAGCTACCGGTGCTAGCCGCGCCGTGGTCGAGCCCGCGTTCAAACGGCTGGATGGTGATCAGCCTGGCGCGCCCCGACGGTGTGTGGCAGGCAAGCATTCTCGGTGACGACCGGCCGTTGCGGCCGAGTAGAGCGCGGCGGCGTGCGGGGTTGACGTTGACGTGGCCAGTACCGGCGATGACTGCGTCGGTTAGAACCGTCCCGCCGCTGCGGGTGCGGCTGAGCAACGCCGGCGACCGGCCCTGGGACAACGACGGCGGCGACTACGACCATGTGACGGTGCGGCTGCTGGGATCAAGCGGCGAGCCGCTGCCGAACGAGCGAAAAAGCCCCTGGAACGGTGGCGACATGGTCGGGGCCGAAATCCATCTCCTGCCGCCGCTGCTACCCGGCTCCTTTGTTGACCTCACCCCGTCACGCGGAGCCGCACACATCTCGACCCTGCCCCCAGGCGACTACGGCGTCGTGGCCGAGTTGAACGACCTGCAACTTCACTCCGCACCCGAAGCGCTGCAGCTGCATTTGCGATGACGCGCAAACGCACTCAACTGCCGCGATGACGCACGTCAGTCGTGCTTCCCGAGTTCGCCAGTCAGCGCCACATCGTGAGTTGGTGGGCCGTTGCAGACCCATGAGCCCTCACAGTTCGTCATCGACCGGCGGTGCTTGCCACATATGGGCCATTCGATGCCGAGCACCCGCAGGACTTCGACTGCCTCGATGGCTACCGCCTCCTCGGCCTCTGCATCGAGTGCCGCCGCGAGCTCGACCGGCGTTTGGTCCGAGCCCAGGTACCACTCCTCGTCCTCAACTTCATCGTCGAGCGCCGAGACCTCTCGCTGCTCGTTGTTGCCCACGGTCAGCACCCAGGTGTCGTCGATGGTGCACGACCATTTCCGGTCAAGGGTGCGCTGCAGGTCCGCCTGGACTCGGGCGGCAGCAGCGCGAAAAGTGTCGAGTTCGCGCTTCACACTGCAAACGTAGCGCCGGACCGGCGTGGGCGAAGACGAGTCACACACGAACGCACTCACATGCCGCTGACATGGTCGCTCGACATATGCGACTGGAACGCTGACCACATGACCGCATCTGAACCCGAACCGGTCCTTACACTCGATGAGGCGTACCGGGCTGCCTTCCACTTCATCCATCAGTACTACCGCCGCGAGCCGATTGAGCCGTTCGTGTTGATGCTCTATTCGATGATGAGCAGAAACAGGGCAGGCGAACTACGAGAGACGAACGATCCCGCGACCTGGGACGACTGGATCTCATCGGTTCAGGCGGCGCTCGCATCTGAGGAACTGCCGAACCTTTGACGAGCCTGGCACCCAACGTCGGCGCTGCCGTGTCGAACCCACGGCTCACTACGATCCCCGGATGGGCGGTCCTTCGCCGCCAAAAACGCACCCTCATGCCGCAGAGCGGCGCGTTCAGCGAGCTGCGATGATCGGTCGGTGCCCTGCTCAGACCTGCGCGGTTGGCGGCTCGTAGGCGTTGTCTTCGGCGGCTCGGCGGTGACTGTCAGCGGCGTCGACCCGTGGAGCTACAAGTGGCAATCGACGGGCGACGCCATCGATGTACCGCACCCGTCGTACCCGTCACAGATACACGTTCTCGGCATCTGGGGCATCGATACGGATCACGGCCCGAGGCGCTTCGCGGCAGGTGAGTTATCCAGCGGCGTGTGGTGCTTCTACGAGCCGATCGCCGCACCGTAGAACCGTCCGCTCTTGCCGCGATGACGCGCGTGATCTTGCCGAGATCCGGTAGTTGGAACCGGCGGCTCAAGTCGTCTCGATGCGCTGCCACGACGACTTAGACCGAGGTGGTCGCCCGATACTGGGTTCGGGTACGCGCTTTGCGGGACCGCACGAGCCATAGCGTGAACGAGGCTATGCACGCGACGACGGCGATCAGACTGGCCAGCGTCCAGAGCGGATGCGCGTACAGAAGGTACGCGGGAACCAGGCTTTGCTTTTCGGATGTGTCGACTTGAGGCCGTGCGCAATCGCCGAGGTCGACGCTGATGAAGACCGCACGGCCCTTGAGGTAGATCTGCGAATCTCCGGGTGGTGACGGGTCGAAGCTGCGGTGGGCGCGCTGCAGGGCGGCGATCCAGGCTGAATGCAGCTGCGCGCAGGTGAGGGTCTTGTTGGAGTAGGTGAGGTTGACTTCCTTGGTTGAACGACCGACGGAGTCGTTGGTGAAAGAGTTCGCGCTGACGAACACGGTGCTTGCCGGTCTCGGAACACCCCGTCCGAGTCGAGCCAGATCCGCGTAGGACGGGCTGACGGCACAACTCGCGGCGCCGAACAACACGAACACGCCGCAGACACAGCGAAGTACCAAAGACGCGCGGCGCGCCGACCCGAACGACGTCGACTGGCGGAGCCGTCTTGCGACCCGTCGCACCTGCTCACCCGGCCCTCGAACGCATATCCCTCTCTCCCATCGGTCCGACGCGAGAAATGCTTGACGGCAGCCCAAACCCCGTCCGCGGAGCCGGCCCCGAGAATCGCACTCAAATGCCGCGATTACGGTCGTTGGACCGCGCGTTCTATGGTGCGGACGCTCCGGGATGCCGCCGCTCGTTGGCTAGATGCAACCGATCCAGGACATGTAGCGTCCGGGTACGCGGAGGTGTCGTGTGAGCAAGGTTGTCATCGGGCTCGCGGGCCTGCTGCTCCTCCTCGCCGCATGCACAAGTCGTAATGACGCCGCAGGGCAGGCGAACTCGTCCGCTGCGCCGTCTGGTCTCATTGCCTCGCCGTCCGCTGCGCCTGGATCCTTCGATAACGGCATTCGCACGGCCGCTGACATCGCGAGACCTGGCCTCCCGCTTCCCTTTCCTGGCGAACAGATGACTGTGTCCACCGACTATGTCCCGGTCGCCGACAGTAGCTACGAGGGCGTCTACACCGGCGCGTCACCCTCCGATCCCACCGAAGGGATGATCATCGTGATCAGCGACGAGTCACATGCCTCCGAGTCGCCATTTGCGCCGCCGCAGATCGTGACGGAGATCGGCACCGGCGCTCTGACCATCACGCAAGTGATCGGCCCTGAGGTAACGCTGAAGGATGCGCACGGTCGCCGCCACACATTCAACGTTCTAACCGACGCGTTTTCGTGACGATCGCTCCGTAGGCGCCGATCAAGGAACCACACTCTTATGGCCGCGATGTTACCTATCTCAGGTTCACCAGCCGGCATCGCGCCGGTGACGTCCGGGGCAGCAGCGCGTAGGGTCGATGCCGCACACATGGGCCTCAGATGGCGACGCACGTGACCGCCCGCCGCCCACGCCAGGAGGACTTATGCAGCGCGGTGAAGTCTGGTGGGTTGATTTCGATGGGCGGCGCCCGGTTCTGCTGCTCTCTAATGAGGAACCCTCGGGGTTTCAGGCAATATGTGTGGTCGCTCCCGCCTCGACCGACATCGCCGGCGTCGCGTCGGAGGTCGCCGTAGGCAACGTCGAAGGACTGCCTTTCGAAGGCGTCGTGCGCGTCGCGCTTCCGCGTCCAGACTTCGTCCCGTGCAGCTGGCTGATCACGCTGTCCCGTTCAGATCTGCTCGAACCAGCGGGCGCGCTTCCCCTGGCGAAGCTGGAAGAGATCACGGATCTCCTCCACCTCGCGCGACTCGATTAGGTGCAAGCGACAAGTGGAACGCATGTCCCATCGTCGAGAGTTCAGGCGGCCGGCGGGTCACGCGAGCATGAGAATGCACTCACATGCCGCGATGACGCGCGTTTCGGTCGTGCCCCGGGCGGACCTCCGAACCGCATTCACGTGACGCGTGACGCGCGTTCCGGCCTGCCGCGACGGCGCACTTGTCGATGAGCTCGCCCTGGTTCGGCCCGTGTAAGCACCGGTGGGTTGATCTCCTCGTAGGGCACCTGGGACCATCACTCGCACAGCTGTGGAGGTGGAATGAACGGTCCCGAGGTAACGCTCAACGCGTTGCTGAGCGCGCTGAACGGCCACGACCTGGACGCTATCGCTGCGTTGGCTCCGGACAACGAGCGATTTCACGAGTCCCACCGTCGAATGTTGACGGCGTTTCCTGATGTGCACATCGACGCCGAGTGGACCGTTACCGACGCACACAAGGCTGTCGCTTGGGGGCACATAACCGGAACCCACCGTGGCGAGTGGCGGGGCATCGGCCCCACGGGACGCGCATTCGACGTCCGGGGCATCATCGCGCTCGACGTTGATGTCGAAGGCCGCGTCACCGACTTCTGGCTGGTCAACGATTGGCTCGGTATCGCGACGCAAATCGGCGCGACGCTCTCTCCTCCGCACATCTAAGCCGCAGCATGGCAACCATCCACATGCGCGCCGACCACGTTCAGCTAACGCGCGCATCTGCCGCTGAGCGGTACGTCGGAGCGTGGGTAGGCTAGCGGGGTGCGATCTCGCATCATGTACATCGAGAACAAGACAGATGGCCTTAGTGGGCCGGCCCGTATCGGGCGTGTGACGTTTTCGAAGTCCGGCCGAACGCTGCGCTACGCAGGCCTTGAGTTCAGGACCTTGGACGGCACTGGCTTCAAAGCCAGCAGCCGCGATCCAACGACGGACCTCCATATCGTAAGGACGCTGGCCTCACCGGACAGGTTGCGTCACAAAAGAAGCGTGTGGTCCACCGCGTCCTGGTGCCCGCATCGTTCGCAAGCGTGGCCGTCGCGTTCGTTGTCGGGTACCGGGTTAGCGGCCACGCGGCGACCGCTAACGCACTAACCGCGGGGCAACGCGGCAGCGCGTGCGAGTGCGCGCACTTCACGCAGCGCCACGGACAGCGTCGCGAGATCCGCACCGTCACTTGCACTGATGTCGTCGACGAACGCAGTCGCCCGCGCGAGAGCTGCCTCGTTCACTTGCTGCCACGCCGCGATCCGCGCATCGGCCGACATCGTCGACGGCGTCGAGAGCAGCACGTCCGTTGTCAGCTCCGCATGCGCGGCCTCGAGATCGTCGCGAGCGGCAGCCCTCGCCAGCGTGTGCCAACGACTGTCGCGAGGCAATGCACCGATGAGGGTTCCGAGGCGCGACAGGCCGAGCACATCGGCGAGTGCGAAGTGAACGGCGGCCACCTCCTCGACGTCCAGCTTCGTCTGCAACGCGATGTCGACAACGGCGAGCGCCGAGAGGCCTTCGGTCAGGATCATTGCGCGCGAGGCGACGTCGTCAGGTACACCTGCCTCGATGAGACGGTCACGTGCCGCGGTCAGGTTCTCGGCGTCATCACCGCGCAGGTTCTCCGACAATCCGTCGAGCACAGTCGCGATGCCCCAGCTCAGTTGATTGACCGTTTCCGGGACGTCGATCGGCGGCCGGCGATTGGTCAGGAACCATCGCGTCGCACGATCAAGCAGTTGCCGGACGCCGAGCAGCAAGCCGGTCTGCACATCGCTCGCTACGACGTCGTCTAACGCTTCGATCGCGCGCCACAGCTCGTCGACCCGAAACGCCCGACGGGTTGCCATGTGCGCACGTGTGATGTCCGCAACCGACGCCGCTGTCTCCCCCACGACGCGGAACAAGAACGTGCTGCCCGAGAGATTCACCAGCTCGTTCGAGATCTGGGTCGCGATGATTTCGCGGCGCAACGGATGCTGTGTCATCGTCGCGGCGAAGCGCTGCCGTAGCGCGCTCGGGAAGTAGTCGACGAGAGCCTGCTGCGCGAAGCTCTCGTCAGGCAGGTCGGACGCCACGAGGCTCTGCGTCGCCGTGATCTTCGCGTACGCGAGCAACAACGCCAGTTCGGGACGCGTGAGCCCGAGACCCGCTGCCCGCCGCGCAACGATCGCCTTGGAGTCGGGCAAGTGTTCAAGGTCTCTGACGATGTGCCCGGTCTTTTCCAGCCAGTCGATGTATCCCGCATGCACATGCAGCATCGCGGGCGCCTGCATCTGCCCGCACGACAGCGCAAGGTTCTGCGAATAGTTGTCGCGCAGTACCAAGCTGCCGACCTCGTCGGTCATGCTGACAAGCAGTGGGCCGCGTTCTGCTGCATCGAGCTCGCCCGCACGTGCAGCGACGTCGAGCAGAATCTTGATGTTCACCTCGTGGTCGGAGGTGTCGACACCGGCCGAGTTGTCGATGGCGTCTGTGTTGATGTGGCCACCGGCAAGGGCGAACTCGAGCCGCCCGAGTTGGGTGAAGCCTGAAATTGCCACCCTCGCCGACAACACGGCAGCGCAGCTCCACGCCATCGATGCGGATCGCGTCGTTGGCCCTGTCACCGACGTCGGCCTGACTCTCCGTCTCCGCCTTGACGTACGTCCCGATCCCGCCGTTCCATAAGAGATCCGCAGGCGCGCGCAGGATCGCGCGCATCAGGTCATTGGGTGCCAGCGCTCCAGCATTGATTCCCAAGGCGGCGGCCATCTCCGGTGAGACAGGTATGGATTTCGCGGAGCGCGGCCACACCCCTCCCCCCGCGGAAATGAGTTGCCTGTCGTAGTCAGCCCACGAACTTCCTGCCAGCTCGAAGAGTCGCTGGCGTTCGGCGAAGGAGCTATCAGCATCGGGATTCGGATCGACGAAGATGTGCCGGTGATCGAATGCTGCAAGCAACCGGATGTGTCGCGAAAGCAGCATGCCGTTGCCGAACACGTCGCCCGACATGTCACCGATGCCGACGCAGGTGAAGTCGGTGGTCTGACAGTTGACGCCGAGCTCGCGGAAGTGGCGCATCACCGACTCCCAGGCGCCGCGAGCGGTGATGCCCATAGCCTTGTGGTCGTAGCCTGCCGACCCGCCCGATGCGAACGCGTCGCCAAGCCAGAAGTCGTAGTCGGCAGAGATACCGTTCGCGAGGTCAGAAAATGTGGCGGTGCCCTTGTCTGCTGCCACCACGAGGTAGCTGTCGTCGCCGTCATGGCGGACGACGTCGGCCGGCGGCACGGTCTGCTGCCCGTCGGCCTGCGCAATGAGATTGTCGGTGAGGTCGAGCAGGCCGCTGATCAGTGTGCTGTAGCACGCGACGACCTCGGCCTGCAGCGCCTTCCGGTCAGTGAGATCGGCCGGCGGCCGCTTCACCACGAAGCCACCCTTGGAGCCGACCGGCACGATCACCGCGTTCTTCACGGTCTGCGTTTTCGCCAGCCCGAGCACCTCGGTACGGAAGTCCTCGCGCCGGTCGGAGTACCTGATGCCGCCACGCGCGATGGGACCGAACCGAAGATGCACACCTTCTGTGCGAGGCGAATAAACCCAGATCTCGAACCACGGCCGCGGCTCGGGGAGATCGGCCACCGCCCGCGACTCGATCTTCAATGAGAGGTAGTCCTCCGGACCGCCCTCGACGCCGTCGCGCTGGTGTGTCGTGCGCTGCCAGTAGTTGGTGCGCACAGTTGCCTGGATCAGCGACAGAAAGCTGCGCAGTATCCGGTCTTCGTCGAGACTGACGACTGCATCGAGCGCCCGTTCGAGTTCTTCGACCCGCGCCGCCTCGGCGTCGGACCGGTCGCCGTCGAACGCCGGATCGAACCGCGCTTCGAACAAGGACACGAGAAGCCGGACGACGCCGGTATTGGTCCGCAGTGCGGATTCAAGGTATGCCTGGCTGAATCGATAGCCGGCCTGACGCAGGTACTTCGCGTACGCCCGAATCACGGTCACTTGCCGCCAGGTCAGCCCGGCCTCAAGGACCAGGGCCTGGAATCCATCGACCTCAGCACGCCCGTTCCAAGCGGCCGCAAGGGCGTCCTGAAAGCGTTCGTGCAACGTAGTTGGCGCGGCCTCTTCGCCGACCGGCGCGTGCCGTAGCCCGAAGTCATAGATCCATGCAACGGTTCCGTCACGACGCTCGATCTCGTAGGGCCGTTCGTCGGTGACCTCGACGCCCATCGATTGCAGGATCGGCAGCATGTACGACAGCGATACCGGCGCGCCCCGACGGAACAGCTTGACTGCGAGATCGCAAGCCTCCTTGTCGAGGGGCTCATACAACTCGACGTCGAGGTCGCCATCATCGTGCAACGCATCCAGCCGTTGCAGGTCGTCGACCGCCACGGTCGCGGCGAAGTCTTCCTTGTACGCCTCGGGGAACGCATCGACGTATCGCGCCGCGACGCTCGAGTTGAGCTCGTCACCGAACCGAGCCACAAGCGCATCGGCAAAATCGTCCTCCCATGTACGGGTAGCGACGACCAGGCGACTCTCCAACTCGTCGCGGTCGACGTCGACCGGACTGCGGGCGTCAACACGGACGACGAAGTGCACGCGGGCGAGCACCGACTCGGCTACCCGGAACGTGTCGTCGATGCTCGACCCGCCCAGAGCCTCCAGCAAGATCGCGCGCATCTTCAGGCGCACCTGGGTGTCGTAGCGCTCACGGGGTAGGTACACCAGACAGGAAACGAAGCGTCCGTAGACGTCGCGGCGCATGAACAACCGGAGCCGGCGCCGCTCTTGTAGATACAGCACCCCCATCGCTGTCTCGTACAGCTCAGGTACCGACATCTGGAATAGCTCGTCGCGGGGATGATCCTCAATGATCTCGACGAGATCCTTGCCACTATGACTGCGCGGATTGAATCCGGAGAGCTCGAGCACCGCCGCAGACTTGCTCTTCAGCAACGGGATCTTCCACACACTCTGGGTGTAGGCGACAGAAGTGAACAGCCCGAGGAACCGGCGCTCGCCGATCACCACACCTGACTTGTCGAATGTCTTGATCCCGATGTAGTCGAGATAGACGCCGCGGTGCACAGTCGACCGCGAGTTAGCCTTGGTGATCAGCAGCAGTTGCGGGTCGCGCACGCGGGCGCGCACTTCCTCCGGCAAATCGGCGAGCGGTCGCGGCCGAAGCTTGTCGGCGCGCAGGATGCCGAGGCCGGTGCCGGACACTGCAGCCAGCGCGTCAACACCCTCGTCGTCGACCAACCTGTACTCGCGGTACCCGAGGAACGTGAAGTGGTCATCGGCCAGCCACCGCAGGAACTCCACGACCTGGCCGGTCTCGGCTGCAGGCACCGCACTCGGCGGCTCAGCTTCGAGTTCTTCAGCGGCGCGTGACGCGTACGCGCGCATCTTGGGCCAGTCTTCGACGGCATCGCGAACGTCTTGCAAGACGCGCACGATGTCTCGGCGCAGTGTCTCTTCAGCATTCTGGTCGGTCGGCCCGACGACGTCGAGATGCATCCACGATTCGACAACAGCGTCGCTGGGAGCCTCGTGCGCGTCGAGCGTGCCCGAGACCGCGAGCAATTGTCCGTGCAGGTCGCGACGAACAACGAACTGCGGGTGGACCACGAGATGGATCGCCACGTCGGTTCGGGCGAGTTCCTGCGTTACCGAATCGACCAGGAACGGCATGTCGTCTGTGACGATCTCGATGATCGCGTGCCGCGGCTGGGTGGGCGACGCGAAGACGCGCACCTTCGGCACAGCGGCCGGCCGGATCGCCGCGAACTCACGGTGCCCGAACGCCACATCGCGCTTCTCTGCCTCCGAAAGACCGGCGAGATCCTCCGCCGCAACGTGCAAGAAGTACCTCGCGACGAAGTCAGCGTCCCCGGCTCCGCCAACACTGCCGGTGCCGTCAACGGTCATCCGTTTTCCTCAGCGGCGTCCATGTGCGGGTAGCGCCAACTTGTGGCCGGCACGAACGTTTCCTTGATAGCTCGCGTGCTCGTCCATCGCAGCAGGTTCTGTGCTGAGCCGGCCTTGTCGTTGGTGCCGCTGGCCCGGCCGCCGCCGAACGGCTGCTGACCAACCACCGCGCCGGTCGGCTTGTCGTTCACATAGAAGTTGCCGGCGGCGAAGCGCAGCGCCTCCGTTGCGGTCGCGATCGCTGCCCTGTCCTGCGCGATAATCGCGCCGGTCAAGGCGTACGGCGAGACGTCGGCTGCCTGCGCGACCACCTCGGCGTAGCGGTCATCGTCGAAGACGTGCACAGCGAGCAGCGGACCGAAGTACTCACGCACGAAGACCTCATCGGCAGGATCCTCGCCGAGCACAACTGTCGGCCGGACGAACCAACCCTCGCTGTCGTCGGTCTGCCCACCAGCGACGATCGAAAGGCCCGCCGTCTCACGAGCGCGTGAGATCGCGGCGTTCAGCCGCGCGAAGGAGCGACCGTCGATGACTGCACCCATGAAGTTCGAGAAATCGCTGACGTCGCCCATCGGCAGCGCGTCGACTTCGGCGAGGAGACTGCCTTCGAGGCGCTGCCACACCGAGCGCGGCACGTACGCACGTGACGCCGCCGAACATTTCTGACCTTGATATTCAAAGGCGCCGCGCACGAGCGCAGTCCGCAACACGTCGACGTCCGCTGATGGATGCGCGATGACGAAGTCCTTGCCGCCTGTTTCGCCGACCATGCGCGGGTAGCTGCGATAGCTCGGGAGATTGTCACCGATGGCACGCCACAGCTGTTGAAACACCGGTGTTGACCCGGTGAAGTGGATGCCGGCGAGGTCGCGATGCGGCACCGCCACCTGGGAAACCGCCGACCCGAAGCCGGTAACCATGGTGATCACGCCGGGCGGGAGTCCGGCCTCGGTGAGCAACTGCATCAGATAGTGCGACGACAGTTGCGACGTCGGGGCGGGTTTCCAGACGACGACGTTGCCCATGATGGCCGGCGCCGTCGGCAGGTTGCCCGCGATCGACGTGAAGTTGAAGGGGGTGATGGCGAGTACGAAGCCCTCGAGCGGCCGATGGTCGAGCCGGTTCCAGACTCCTGACGGCGAGATCGGCTGCTCAGCCAAGATGCTCTGAGCGAAGTGCACGTTGAAGCGCCAGAAGTCGGCAAGCTCGCAGGCTGCGTCAATGTCGGCCTGGTAGCACGTCTTGCTCTGGCCCAGCATCGTCGCGGCGTTGATGGTGTCGCGCCACGGACCGGCGAGCAGATCGGCAGCCTTCAAAAAGATAGCCGCGCGGTCGTCGAAGCTCAGGCTCCTCCACGCGGGAGCCGCCGCCATCGCGGTGTCGATCGCCTCGGCCACGTCGCCCGTGGTCGCCTCGTGCATGCGACCGAGGACGGTGAAACGGCGATGCGGCGCGGCGACGTCGATGGGTTCGCCGCCAGCGAGCGGACGGCGGGTGCCGAGCGCCATCGTCAACTCGGCCTGTTCGCCGGACATCTCTTTCAAGCGGAATTCGAGCCGGGCACGTTCGGCGCTATCCGGTGCAAAGTGCAGCGGCGGTTCGTTGGTGGGGCTCGGAACCGTGGTAACGGCATCCATTGCTTCCACTCCTGGGGGTGGGCCTCTTGGGCACGTGATCGGGATGGGTCAAGGCCGGGTTGCGGCCTCGTTCCATCCTGGCACGACGCGCACCGAAGATCGCCCAGCGCAGCTCAATGGCTCAGCGCAGCTCAATGCCTCAGCGCAGCTCAATGCCTCAGCGCCGCTCAATGCCTCAGCGCAGCAGGAAGGCGATCTCCTGCACGGCGTACCACTGCAACTCGTGGTCCTCGAGGCCCTCGATCGCGAACTGCGCATCGTCGTCGCCGAGGTCGGCGGCCTCGACCTGAGCACCAGCAGCTGCCACGTCGGCCGCGGCACTCGGATCGTCGACGTGTGCCGACACGACCTGGTCGAACCGCACCGCGTCGACGACCCGAACCGCCGCCGGGTCGTCGCCAGAGTCGAACGCCACCGCACCGTCGGCGACGTCGGCGGCGAGCACGACCCGCCGATCGCCACCGGACTCGGCAAGCAACCGCAGCGATGCGAGGGCCGCCCGCGTCAGGGCGGCATATTCGAGCTCATCGATGTCGCCTTCGCGGTACCACTCGCGCAGGGCCGGAGTAACTGCAAAGGCGCGTGCGCCGGCTGCCGCAACTTCAAGCTGCGGCGAGACCTGCTCAGCCCCGAGTCCGGCAGCCGTCAGACCGGGCAACGTCGACGGCAGGTAGATGCGCACGGCCGACATGCTGCCACGGCTTGCGGACCCCGCGCTGGCTGCCAGGTCGCCCTGTGCACGACGCCGGCGGAAGCCGTCGCCTAGCCAGATCGAGCGACGAAGCCGGACTCATACGCCAGCACAACGGCCTGCACGCGATCGCGCAGGCCGAGCTTGCCCAGGATCCGAGCCACATGCGTCTTCACGGTCGTTTCGGCAACCATGAGATCGGCCGCGATCTCGGCGTTGGAAAGCCCTCGAGCGACCAGTCGCAGCACCTCGAGCTCCCGCTCGGTCAGGCCGGCCACGGCAGCTGGGATGCCCGCAACGTCGGCGGCCAATGGAGCCGCAGCGAACTGTTCGACGAGGCGGCGGGTGATCGACGGCTCGATCAAGGCGTCCCCAATCGCGGCGGCCCGCACCGCGGCGATGAGTCGCGAGGTCGGCGCGTCCTTGAGCAGGAATCCGTATGCGCCTGCTCGAAGCGCACGCACGACGTACTCGTTCTCGTCGAAAGTCGTCAGCATGACCACCCGCGGCGGGTCGGGCAGCTTCATCAAATGCTCGGTGGCAGCCAGCCCGTCGAGCTTGGGCATCCGGATGTCCATCAACACGACATCTGGGCGCAGGTCGCGCGCTTGCGCGACGGCGTCGACGCCGTCCTCCGCCTCGCCGATCACGTCGATCCCTGGCTCGGCCTGCAGAATCACCCGGAAGCCAGCGCGCAGCAGCTGTTGATCGTCGGCGATGAGCACGCGGATCGGCTCGCTGGATTCGGGCACCCGCTCATTCTGGCCCTGCGTCGTTCGCCGTCATCCGTGAGGAGTACGGGCTGGGCAGAGATCGTCCGTGGTGACGACGACGCCGATGGCCCGTGATTTCTAAGTTCACATGCAGCACCGGAGAAGCCGGTGGCCAGCTGAAGGGAACTTAGAGATGAAGAACATCTTCCGGGGCGTCCGCCCACTCGACTACGTGCTGGCCGCGGCCATGACCGCGCTCGGCGTCTACCTGATGCACCTAAACATGAATGGGCCAGACGGCAAGACCCGAATCGACTCCACCTCCTGGGTCATGATCCCGGTCTTCGCCGCGGCCACGCTGCCGATCCTCTGGAGGCGCGCCAACCTCTGGGCGGTGCTCGGAGTTACCGCAGCCGCGCTCGGCGTCCACGACATCGCTTTCGGGTGGGTCGTCCGCTGCGGTGCCGGACTCCCGCTGGCGTTTGCACTGGCCTACGCAGTCGGGCGTCTGATGTCTGACCGCAAGCAGTCGTACTACGGCTTTGGTGCCGTGGTAGTCATTCAGTTCCTTGTGCTCGTCGTCGACTCGGCCGCAGGATTGGGCATCATCCCGTTCACCGCGGTTATCTCGGCAGGGTTCTGGGGCGTTGGCCGCTACGTGCAGAAGCGCTCGCAGAAGCACGCAGTCGTCGAGCCACTCGCTCCCAGCCGAGAAGTTCAACTGGCCCCCGCGGCTCGTTGATCGAGGAGAGAGACATGTTGTCGCGAGCGGCGCAGAGGATCCGTCCAGTTGACGTCGTCATTGCGGGGATCCTCTGCGGCCTCGCCGCCTGGCTTGCGGTCCTGAATATCCGGAGCACCGATCCGAACTTCCTGGTGAACTCCCATTCGTGGCTGCAGTTGCCGCTCTTCGTCGCGGCCGCGCTGCCGGTGCTGTGGTGGCGGCGCAGCCTCATCGGGGCGCTGCTGACGTCGTCCGCCTTGATGCTTGTGCATGTCTTGGCCTTTGGGCACCTAACCCGATGCGGGTCGGGCCTGCCGCTGGCGTTTGTGTTCGCGTTCCTGTGCGGGCTCGGCTATTCGCAACGCAAGGAGAGGCTGACAGCGCTCGGTCTGTCGATCGTGCTCGCCACGCTCGTGCTGATGTGGGACACCTCCGCCGGGCCGACCCTCACGCCGGTCGTCGCTCTCATTCAGATCGGGCTCTACGGCATCGGTCGCGTGGTCGCACACCGGGCCGGGATGGCCAGTGAGTTGCGCCAACGCAACGAGGATCTGCGAGTGCTGCGCGATGAGCGAGCCGCTCTCGAGGTGAGCGACGACCGACTGCAGCTCTCCGCTCGTTTGGAAGCGCTGCTGGAGCAGCGCCTCAGCCAGTTAGCCGCCGTGGCCGAAGAGGGGAAGTCCGCCGATCCTGTCGCGATGCAGGCCCTGTTGGTAACCCTCGAGGAGGACAGCCGGCAGACACTCGGTGACATGCGCGAGATCGTCGGTCAGTTGCGCGGCGGTGAAGTAGCGCTGGCGCCGGCGCCATCAGTGGCCCATCTCGACGCCTTGCTCGCACGGCATGTGCACGGCGGCTCGCGGCTACAGGTCAACGGCGATCCGCGCGTGCTACCGCCGAGTGTCGAGTTGTCGGCGTACCGGATCGTCGAGTACTTGGTCACCGCTTTGACTGACAAGCCGTCAGCGCCGGTCGGTGTCACCATGACCTTCACCGACGACGCGCTCAACATCATGGTGGCGGGGACCGTTGCGAAGGGCGGCGCCGATCTGAGAGGCGCGGTCGGACGGGCCAGGCAGCGGGCGCTGCTGCACGCCGGGTCGCTCGACCTGAAGGTGTCACGCGGGCGCGCGCAGGTCCGTGCGCACTTGCCAGTTCTGGGCGGCGTCTGACGATGAACCGCGGGCGCGCCTGGGTGGAGCGGTGCGAGCCGCTGCTGATTGCACTCGCGGCGCTCGCGGTGACGGGGAGCACGTTCCTGCAGGACGGCGGGTTCCACGGGCTCGGTGAATGGGTTGGAGCGACGTGCACGGCCGCCGGTGCGTTGGCCCTGGTCTGGTGGCGACGCCACCCGCTCGCGGTGCTCCTGATTGGTCCAGCGCTGACGACTGTCTGCGTCTTCACTGGGCCCGACCCGAGCGACCTCGTGGTCATCGTATTTCTCGCGTTCGCAGCAATTGCGGCAGAGCACTTCAGTGGACGCGCGGCGTGGTTGGCGGGCTTCTGCTGCGCTGCGTACGTCGTCGCTCTGTACGCCTTCACGGATCAAAACGGCAGCCCGGGTCTGGTCATCCTCACTACACCGGGTTTCCTCGCGGGGACGGTGTTGCGGCTTCGCCGCGAAACTGCTGAGCAGCTAGCCGAGCGGGGCCGCGAGTTGGAGGCGGAGCGCGAGTTGTTCGCGGACGTTTCGGTGCGCAACGAACGAGCGCGCATTGCAAGCGAACTGCACGACATCGTCGGCCACGCGCTCAGTGTCATGGTGGTGCAGGCGGCGGCCGGTCAGCGGTTGGTCGCGCAGTCGCCCGAGGCGGCCGCCGAGTCGCTCGGGGTGATCGCGGAGTCAGCCCGCCAGGGGCGCGCCGATCTGCAGCGCCTCATCGACCTGCTCGCTGGGGCCGAGGTCGCCAGCCCCGACCTGTCGCTCATCGACGAGGTGGTCAATCAGGCCGCGCGAAGTGGACTTCGGGTCACCTGCCGGCTCGAAGGGTCTCGCGACGGCCTGCAGTCGGAGGCGGCACACGCCGCGTTCCGGGTGGTTCAGGAGAGCCTCACCAATGCGCTGCGGCACGCTCCCGGAGCCGAAGTCCGCGTGCTGATTCGCAGCGAGATGGACGGCCGGGCGGTGACTGTTCGCGTCGAGAACGATGCGGCGACGCGCAGCGCGCCGAATCTCGCCGGTACCGGCCGCGGTTTGATCGGTCTGCGCGAGCGGGTGCTCGCTCTGGGTGGCACGTTCACGGCAGGGCCGGCGCCGACCGGGGGTTGGGCCGTCGAGGCACAGCTGGCAAGTGCCCTTCGCTCAGGCTGAGCGTCGGCCCTCACCACGGGCGCGATGCCTGCGAGCCGGTCGCACTGAACTGACACCCGCGTATCGCCTGGCAAGCGGCAGCAACGCTCGGCGAGCGGGCGAGTCTGGCGCGGCTTCACCGAGCGTGTGCCCGCCAGCGATGGCTTTGTCGAGTGACGCCCGGTCGTACGGCACGAAGACGACGTCGTCTATCCCGGCGTAGCGCGTCAACGCTTGCTGGATCTCTTGTTCGGCGTCGCCGTTGATCGGACCCTTGCGCACCCGGTTCACGACGACCTGCGGACGACACTGCGGCAGTACTTCTGACAGTTCGGCGAGTCCGCGGATCAGGCGTTGTAACCCAACTGGGTCGGCGGATCCGACGGCGACGACATGGTCTGCATCGGCAAGAGTGGCCAGCGTCGACCCGTTGCGACGTGGCGCGGTCGTGTCGTAACTGAGCTCTTCGTCTTGCTCGAGACCGAAGCCGCAATCGACAACCGTGAGAGCTGCAAGTTGCCGCGCGATGGCATACGCGGCGACGAGCCCGCTCGGTCGCAACTCCGGCCAGCGTTCAGCACGCGCAATGCCCGTCAGGACCCGCAAGTTCGGACCCACGACGCGCGCCAGCCTCGCAAGATTGTGCAGATCGAGGTTGCCCGCATTTGCCTGCCGGACTGCGGCCGCGAGTCCCGGCGATTCATCGAGCAGGCCAAGCACTTGGGCAATCACCCCGCCGTAGCAGTCGGCGTCCGCCAGCAATGAAGGGCAGCCGAGATAAGCCGCCTCTGTCGCGAGAACGACCGCAATCGTCGTCCGGCCCGGCGCGCCCGTCGGCCCCCAGACTGCAACGAGCCGCCCATCGACGCGATCGACTTCGTCTTCACCTGACACCAACGCGAGCGCCGGCACATCGGGCAGCGCGGAGCGTGGGTCGGCGTAGCCGAGGCGCAACGGATCGAGCCCACCGGTGGCCACGCCGTCGGCAATCGCCGTCGTCACCTCAGCAGAGATCAACGCGGGACCAGCATCAGCAGCAAGTACATGGCGGACGCCGAGCTGCCGCAGCCGCCGTTCGGCGTCGTCACTCGTGCCGGGCATGCCACCTTGCGCCACCAGGCCGATCACCGCCACGCCAGCCGTTGCGAGTCGGGCCAAGGCGTCACGGTCCAGCCTGCGCAGGTCGGCAGACAAAATGACTGCGCGAGCCGTTCCTGCGGAGGCGGCGGCGAGGAGATCCGCGAGGTCAACGCAACGCCGAACCACGACCACGCCGAAGTCTTGATGCTCGAACGCCGACACCAACTCGGCTTCCCAAACGGCGTCGGTGACGGCGGTCAGAACCGGAACGCTCACGGTGCGGCCAGACCAGCGCTATCGGACGGCGATGGGCTATCGGACGGCGATGGGCTATCGGACGGCGACGCGCTGCCAGCCGGAGACGCGCTGACGCTCGGAGCCGGCGGACCGACAGTGCTCGCAGTCGCGGCGGCGGGCACCCGTACCAGGTCGACCGAACCAAGTTGCGCGGCACCGACGACGGCGTCGACATAGGCAACGGGGACCGACAAGACAACGCCGGAACCGTCGCTACTCGCAAGGGACGAATCAACGATCGTGTCGGCGATGGTGACGTTCGCAAGGATGAGTTGAGGCTTGGCCTGCGCTTGCCCATTCAGCGTCTTCGGCGTGACGTAGAGATCGACCTGCACACCATGGAGGTCGTTGCCTCTTGGCATGTGCAGTCGCTCGACCGGAATCGTGACCAGCCGAACTGCGGGCGGCGGCGTCGACGGGACGGCAACGAGCGGAATGAGTTGGCCGCTCACGAGCGGCGAAACCGTGACACGCCCGACCGGGCTCGCACCCACAGCCGAGATGTAGAGGGCCCCGTGGTCCTTGAACCGGACGTCAACTTGCACCAGGTCGGATTTGATCAACGTTGTGCCTGGCGCGATATCTCGCGATGCCGCCCACATAAGGTCGTAGCGCTGCGACGACGAAATGATTTTCGCGCCGACCACGACGGAGAGCAGTACGAGGACGACCCCGATCACGAGCCGGCCGTCCAGCCAGGACGGCGATCTCAGGCGGGTCGCCGACGGCGCGGGCAGTTCTGACATGTTTCCCCCGGTGACCATCGGTAGCGCGCACAGACCGATTGCGCTGACCGCCCCTAGCGGCGTCCCCATTCTGCCCCGCCGTCCGGCTTTGCGATGCCAAACCGAAGTGTTGTGTGGATAACGAAAGCATTCGTGGGTAACCGATGGCATACTGACGCCTTCCGGCGTAGATAGCAGCGTCTGCCCGAGTTTGAGGAGCCTCGATGGAGAAGCGATTTCTGCTTCTGTCAGATGTCGCTGACGTACTGAATATCTCCGCGGCACAGGCCTACGCACTCGTCCGCAACGGCGAACTCGCCGCGATCAAGGTTGGGGGCCGCGGCCAGTGGCGCGTCGAGGCACAGGTCCTCGAGACCTACATCCAAGACGCGTACGCCCGGACCCGTGACTTCGTCAGCAGCCACCCGTTCGGGTCAGGCGACCCCGAGGAGTAGCGCGGGTCACGACCCGTGCAGCGCTTCGGCGACCTCAGACATCACAGCGTCGCTCACTGCCGCGACGCCACCGAAGATTCGTGTCGTCGAGACCGAAGGCCCGCGGGTGCTGAGATACGCGGACGCAGGTTCGGGCAGGCTTCCCGTCGGGGCTACCAGCACGAGCGGCTGCCCAGCGGCACCGGCGATCGGCCCGGCCGCTAGTGCGTCGGGGAAGCTCAACCCATTCGCGACAGAAATACCAGTCGCGTCGGGGAAAATCGCGAGCGCAACTGCTGCCGAGGTCGCATACCTGTCCGCGCCCACCAGTGCAGTAGCTGCCGGATCAGCCGTCGCCGCCGGACCACCGACCGCGTAGTGCAGCCCTGGATGTACACGCAAGTACGCTGCGGTTGCCGCGGTCTGGGTCGAGCCACTTGTCAGCACGATCGCGCCGTGCTTGACGATTGCGGCGGGAACGGCCGACAACGCATCGGCGAACCCCGCGCCATCTGCCTCGAAAATCGTTGACGGGTTCCCGAGTTTCGCCGCAATCGCAAGAGCGGTGCCGAAACGATCCGCTCCAGAAACTCGCACCGGTACAAACCCCAGTGTCGAAATCGCCGACGCGATCGACGGACCGAGCGCGGCCGTTCCACCGACCACGAAGACGGTCCCGCCAGGTTTGAGGACCCGGCTGATCTCCGTTGCCGTTGCCGTGTCCAACGTGGTCGGCGACGTCAACAGGAGTGGTCCGTGATTAGCGGCTGCTAGCGGTCCACCCGCCAGCGCGTCGGCGAATTGGTCCGATCTGGCAAGGACAACAGCGGCAGCTGCCTGAGGGACGGGGAACGCAGCGACGGACGCGGCAATAGCGGTGGCGAGTCGGTCTTGGCCGGCAATGCGGGTGGGCGACACGCTGCTGCCGCTTCGTGCGGCACCGAGGGCGGTCTCGTACCACCGCATCAGTTGGTGGGTGCTCTTGTCATAGGAGACCACCAGGTCCCACGGAATTCGGTTCATCGGTGTCGTGACGTAGACCATCGCCCATGAACCGCCATCCCACGTCCAGGTCTCTTCTTCGGCACCGCCCCAGATGGCTCCGTTAGCGCCCGTATCGACACCATTCGCATCGACGAGCACGACCAGGTCGCCAGCGTCGGGGTCGTAGGCGATCGACGGAGTACCGGCGTCGCCTGGCAGGCCGGTCGACGCCAGCTGCTGCCAGTTCGTGCCATTCCAGGTCCACAGTTGGGGTGTCCCTCGGGCACCCCCGAAGGTCGCCCCGACCGTCGCCAGCACGAGGGTGTTGAGAGCTGGGTCGTACGCCATGGAGCATTGGCCATTCGGCGGACTCGCTGTCGGAGACAGTCGAACCCAGTTCGATCCAGTCCAGCGCCACGTTGCCGGGCTCTGCGGGAACAGCCCACCGAACATCAACAACTGACCTGTCGCGTCATCGAATGCTGCGCACGCGGGCGCCATCGCGGGCGATGTTGCGGGGTGCTGCTGCGCCCAGACGTTTCCGTTCCACGTCCACGTTTGGGTGCCGGGAGGAAGCGCCGTGACTGGGGACGTCGTCACCGGGCCGCCCACCATGACGACTTGTTTGGTGGACGGATCGTAGGCACTGACCGGGTCGGCAACGTGCGGCCCGGCAGCGGCCTGCCGAAGCGCCCACCGTGTGCCATCCCAGGTCCACGTGTTTGGACCTTCGGCGAGCAGGAGTTGGCCGGTCGCGTCGTCGAATACAGGGGACACAGTTATGCCTGCAGAGCTCGGCGCATCGGTCGTCTGCATGACCGGCGTCCAACCGGCTGGACCAACGGGTTCGCTCGCCATCGCGGCGTTTCCGGCCACTACCGAACCGATAACAGCCAAGACGACGACGGCCGCCCGCGTAGGCGCGATGTACCGAGGCACTATTCCCCATCCCCCATGCAGCCAGACTCGCTGCGTTTCGAAGCCGCGCACCATGAATCGGTCGCTGGCTGCGTCAGCGTACCCAGCCAACGCATTCCTGGTTAGTCCACGCCTGCGAGCTAGGCCCGGCGGACGACGACCAGCGACGTCAGCGGGTATGCACGAACAGCCCGGACGGCGTCGTGCCGGCGCGGTTCGCCGGGCGCGTGTTCAGCCATGTCGACGAAGTCGGCGCCGACGCGGTCAAGGGTGCCGGCGGCCGTTGATCCATCCGTAAGCGTCAGCGCGACAGCAGATCGATCACGCACGATGCCGCGCAGGGCATAGGCGAGATCTAGTCGGGCTGCCACCTGTCCTTCGCCGTTCGGCGCCGCGGATTGGGCGGCGAGCCCGCCGATCGACAGGACAGCGTGCGCGGCTACGAGCGCCTCGCGGCCACCAACCTCGACGAGCAACAACCAGTCGGGACCGACTGCGGCAAGTTCGCCTTCGATTACGCCCGCGCCGACGAGCCGCACGGTCAGAGACAACCCGATAACAGGACGAAGTCGGTCGACGAGACGCACCAGCGAACGCTCGCGCCGGCTCCGATCAGTGACCTCGGCAGCCAGGTCGGCCGTGTCGGCCTCCCCGAACTGAGCCTCGAGGTCGTCGAAGAGTTCGTCCCAGCGCATCGTCCACCTCTTCCACAGTCAGCGTACCGAAATGACGCTACCCACGTTGACAGGGAGTGAATGGACCTGTACCAAGGTAAACATAAGCAAACGAAAGCAAAGGACATATCAATGAACCGACACCCGCGACGAGCCGGATCCGCCCTGCGAGCGGGTGCTCTGATCGCTGGCATGACCGCCTTGCTGGGCTGGGCCGCGGGCTCACCGCTCGAAACCTGGCGAGCGCTCGTGGCCGCCTTGGGCGCATCCGCACCGACATCCGACTTCGATCAACTGCTTGGCGGCTCGGCGGCGCTGGCGGCGTGGATCGGCCTCGGATGGGTGTCCACAGCGGCCTTCCTCGAAGTAGCGAGCACGCTGCCTGGCTCCGTCGGCCGCGGGTGCGCCGCGATCGCCGCGCGGACCAGCCCGATGCTGGTTCGCCGCATCGTTCAAGCGGTCATCGGGGTCAGCGTGCTCGCCGGTCCACTGACGGCCGGATCAGCCTTTGCCGCGGGTCCCTCGACGACGACGTCGACGTCGACGCAGGTCGACCGGCCAGTTTCCGGGGTTGCGCCGAGGCTGGCCGAAACCAGCCAAGCGCCACCTACACTCGATCGACCCGCGACGCCGTTTGTCGCGTCGCCGCCACCGGCTGCGAAGCGGACGCCGACCGGTGCGGTCGCACTCGTCGCGGGCGTCGCACATCGCGACGCGGTTGACCCGGGAGACCGCGGTGTCAACGGCTACGTGGTTCACCGCGGCGACACGTTGTGGGACATCGCGGCGCGACACCTCGGACCTCACGCAAGTGCGGTCGACATTTCTCGTGCGTGGCCCGCGTGGTACGACGCGAATCGAGCCACCATTGGTCCTGATCCGAGCGTGATTTCGCCGGGCGAACTGCTGGTGCCCCCGTCGACTTCGACAGCGCCCGTCGGAACCCGATGACCACGACCGCGCAGGCCGTCGAGGTCACTGCTGCCGCACCTGCCCCGACACCGCGCGCCCGTCGTAACACCAGCGTGACGACTGCCGTGCGCCGGCTGCCGAGCTGCAATCCGCAGCCACCCTTCGACGACGAACTCGCACCACCGACGGCGCCCGTCGATGCGGCACCCAATCGCACCTTGGCGGCCGATGCAGATCACGGGCAGCGTGCACTGCGGTTGGTCTTCGCATTGCCGAGCGGCCTGCCCGCACGGCCGCAGCTCCCTGACGCGGTTCAACAAGACGCCTCGCCCGCACCAGAGCTGCGTCTCTTGACCACATTGACCGAGCCGAACGAGGCCGCGGTGACGGCGGTTGCGCCGCCAACGCGGCGTCGACCCGGAAGACGCGACACCGCCGAGGAGGAGTTCGGGCCGCAGAAAACAGCGAGCACGCTGCTGCCCGCGCCCACACCGTGGGCGGGCAGGTTGGTGCAGGCAATGATCGAGGTGGTCTCGGGCGTGCGTCCCGTCTCGCAGCTAGTTCGATGGACGACGGCGCCTGTTTACGACGAGTTGTGTGCGCGGGTTGCGCGCCCCGTCACGTCCGCCGGCGCGGGCGGCCGCGCCGGCGCTACCACCCGGCTTGCCGAAGTTGTGCGGTCGATACGTGTCAGCGAACCACGCGATGGCGTTGCCGAGGTGTGCGCGATCGTCCAACAAGGTCCGCGCTGCCGTGCGATCGCGTTGCGGCTCGAAGGTCTCGACGGCCGTTGGCAGTGCACGGCATTGCAGATCGGCTAACGCTCAACTGCCTGCGGGCACGTCGGGATCAGACCGCGCTGCGTGGATCTCCGTGACACCGCTTGTAGGTGCGCCCTGATCCACAGGGACACTTCGCATTGCGCGGCGTGCCCTCGTACATCAGATGCGCCTCTGCGCCAGCAGTTGCCGCTACCGGACCGCCCGACACCGGCGGCGCGAGGTTGCCCGCATCACCGTCGATCGTGGGCGCGGAGTACTGAAGACGCGTCGGGCGCCGTGCTTCTTGCAAGCCCGGAGCCACCAGGTGCGGCATGCCGTGCCCGGCGCCGTCAGCGCCCGCGACCTCCTGCGCCACGGTCTTGCGCACGGGTGCAGGTTTCGCCGCCACCTCGTCGTCCGCCGTCGCTTGCTCTTCGTCAGCAGTGACGTTCGCGGGCGGCTCTTCCGGCGCGGTTACTTGCACGTCGAGGTTGAACAGGAGCTGGACCGACTCCTCCTTGATGGCGTCCATCATCGTGGTGAACATCGTGAAGCCCTCGCGCTGGTACTCGACCAGAGGATCGCGCTGGCCGTACGAGCGCAGCTGGATGCCTTCTTGCAGGTAGTCCATCTCGTAGAGGTGTTCGCGCCACTTGCGGTCGAGCACCGACAGCACGACTTTGCGCTCGAGTTCACGCATGATCGGCTCACCCTCGGGCAACGTGCCGAGGCCCGCTTCACGTGTGTCGTAGGCCGCCTGCGCGTCAGCGATCAGCTCCTCGTCAAGAAACTCCGCGGTCAGCCCTTCGCGGCCACCGCCACTCGCCGCCTCGATCTCCTCGATCGTGATGCCGACCGGATACAGGGTCTTGAGCGCCTTCCACAACTCCTCGAGGTCCCACTCCTCGGCGTAGCCTTCAGCCGTCGCGGCTTCGACATATCCGCGGATCACGTCGTCGACCATGTTGCGCACTTGCTCGTGCAGGTCGTCGCCGTGCAAGACGCGGCGTCGTTCGGCGTAGATGACGGTGCGCTGCTTGTTCAGAACCTCGTCGTACTTGAGCACGTTCTTGCGGATCTCGAAGTTCTGCTGCTCGACTTGCGTCTGCGCTGAACGGATCGCACGGGTGACCATCTTCGACTCGATCGGCACCTCGTCGGGGATGTTCAGCGTGTCCATGATTTTCTCGACAGCAGCGCCATTGAACAGCCGCATCAAGTCGTCGCCGAGCGACAGATAGAAACGCGACTCCCCTGGGTCGCCCTGACGGCCAGACCGTCCGCGCAACTGGTTGTCGATGCGACGCGAGTCGTGCCGCTCGGTGCCCAACACGTAGAGCCCACCGACGTCGACGACCTCGTTGTGCTCCGCGGTGACGGAGGCCTTCCACTTAGCAACTGCGTCAGGCCATGCCGCCTCGTACTCTTCTGGCGTCTCGACCGGCGAGAGACCCTGCTCCGAAAGTTCGAGCTGGGCAAGGAATTCAGGGTTGCCGCCGAGCATGATGTCGGTGCCTCGACCGGCCATGTTCGTCGCTACCGTCACGGCGCCCTTGCGGCCGGCCTGCGCGATGATCGCGGCTTCCTTCTCGTGGTACTTCGCGTTCAGCACCTCGTGCGGCACTCCGCGACGCAACAGCATTCCGGAAAGCAGTTCGGACTTCTCCACACTGATCGTGCCCACCAGAACTGGCTGGCCCTTTTCATGGCGCTCGGCGATGTCGTCGACCACCGAATCGAACTTCGCCTTCTCCGACTTGAAAACGACGTCGCGCTGGTCGATCCGGACGGCGTCACGGTTCGTCGGGATCGGCACCACGCCGAGCTTGTAGATCTGGTCGAACTCGGCAGCTTCGGTGCTCGCCGTACCCGTCATGCCGCCGAGCTTTTCGTAGAGCCGGAAGTAGTTCTGCAACGTGATCGTCGCGAGGGTCTGGTTCTCCTGCTTGATCTCGACGCCTTCTTTGGCCTCGATCGCCTGGTGCATGCCCTCGTTGTAGCGACGGCCGTAGAGCATGCGACCGGTGAACTCGTCGACGATCAATACCTCGCCGTCGATGACGACGTAGTCCTTGTCTCGCGCGAAGAGTTCCTTGGCTTTCAGCGCGTTGTTCAGGTAGCCGACCAGCGGCGTGTGGGCGGCTTCGTAGAGGTTCTCGATCCCGAGCCAGTCCTCGACACGCTGCACACCCTGTTCGGTGATGGCGACGGTGCGCTTCTTCTCGTCGGCCTCGTAGTCGCCCTCGCCCTCTTCGCCGCGCTTCAGCCGAGCGACCAGGGCAGCGAAGTCGGTGTACCACTTGAGGTTCAGCTCGACCGGGCCGCTGATGATCAGCGGCGTGCGCGCCTCGTCGATCAGGATCGAGTCGACCTCGTCAACGACGGCGAAGTTGTGCCCGCGTTGCACCAGCTCTTCGGCGCTCAACGCCATGTTGTCGCGCAGGTAGTCGAAACCGAACTCGTTGTTGGTGCCGTAAGTGATGTCGGCTGCGTAGGCGGTGCGGCGGTCGGCCGACGGCATCTGCGACAGGATCACTCCGACGTCGAGGCCGAGGAAACGGTGCACGCGGCCCATCCACTCGGAGTCACGGCGGGCCAGGTAGTCGTTGGTCGTGACGACGTGCACGCCGTCACCTGACAGTGCGTTCAAGTAGACCGGCAACGTCGAGACGAGGGTCTTGCCCTCACCGGTGCGCATCTCGGCGATGTTGCCCAGGTGCAAGGCCGCGCCGCCCATGATCTGGACGTCGAAGTGTCGCTGCCCAAGCGTGCGTCGGGCAGCTTCGCGGACCGTGGCGAACGCCTCCGGCAGCAGATCGTCCAGGCTCTCGCCGCCGGCGTAGCGCTCCTTGAACTCATCGGTCTGCGCCCGCAGCTCGGCGTCCGACAGGGCTTGGAACTCGGGCTCGACCGAGTTGACCTGATCGGAGATCGCCTTCAGCTGGCGAAGGATCTTCCCCTCGCCGGCGCGCATGAGCTTGTCAAAGATTGCGGGCACGAAGACTGGCTCCTCGAAACGGTCCTGGACGATATCGGGACGGCGGGGGCGTGCGGTCCGTCCTTCCGCCATCGTAGGCGAGGCGCAGGCCTCACCGCGCGTAGCGCCTAGGCGCAGATCGCCGCGCGCCTAGGCGCAGATCGCCGCGAGCCCAGGCGCAGATCGCTCCACCCCCCGGCGCTGCGCGCCCCACCCGCGGGCGAGCGTCAGCGCCGACACCTACGATCCGAGCCATGCCCCGACCCCCCGCAGCAGCGCCGGCAGTGGAATTGTCGGCCGACGAGGCCCGCCGGTTCGCGCTGGCCGCCCAGCACCTCGTCGGTTCGCCTGACCGGCGAGCGGGTGTGGTGGGGATGCTGGAGTCGCTGCGGGCGGTCCAGCTCGACACGATCTCGGTGCTGGCACGCTCGCACGAACTGGTCGCCTACGCGCGTCTCGGCGCGGTCGGGCGACCCAAGATCGAGGCCGCGTACTGGGGCGGCGACGCCTTCGAGTACTGGGCGCACGCCGCGTGCGTCATGCCGATATCCCAATGGCCACTGTTCGCGTTCCGTCGACGGCATTTGCTAAGTCGGGCGAAGGAGTGGGGTCAACACACCGCCGCACCCTCGAAGGCGGTGCTGGCGCAGGTTCGCACCGAGGGGCCGATGACGGCCACTGATCTCGGCGGTGCCAAGAAGAGCGCCGAGTGGTGGGGTTGGTCGGAAGTGAAGCGGTCGGCCGAATTCTTGCTCGCAACGGGCCAACTCGTTTGCACCCGTCGGGTCGGTTGGCGGCGGATCTACGACGTGCCCGAACGGGCCATACCGGCCGACGTCCTGCACGACGATCTCAACGACGACCAATGCCAGATCGCGCTGATCCAGCTGGCGGCGAGCTGTCTGGGCGTGGCCACGGGCTCCGACCTCTCCGACTACTTCCGGTTGAAGAAGCTCGACGTCGCTCGATTGCTCCCAGCGACCGGGCTGCTTCCGGTCCGGGTACGCGGGTGGGCGGCTCCGGCGTGGGCCCTGCCAAGCACTTTGGAACAGGGTCTGCCGCGCGGCCGTCATCGAACCACGCTGCTCTCACCGTTCGACTCACTCGTGTGGGACCGCGCGCGCACGGCGCGCATCTTCGGCCTCGACCACCGGCTCGAGGCCTATGTGCCGAAGCCACTTCGCCAGCACGGCTACTTCTCGATGCCCGTGCTCGCCGGTGGGCAGCTCGTCGCGCGAGTCGACCCGGCGCGGGTCGACGGCACGTTGATCGCCCGGCACGTGACGGTCATCCCGGAGCACGCGACCGCAGCGAGACTCCCGGCGTCATCGGCAGCCATCCGCGACGCGCTGACAGAGGCTGCATCGTGGGTGGGCTGCACTGCGATTGCGATCGAGCGCGTCAGCCCCGAAGGCGCCGTGGATCCGGTGCGTCGCGCAGTCGCATGAACGCAGGCGTCGCAGAGCACAGCAGTCGGATCAACACAGCAGTCGGATCAACACAGCAGTCGGGTAATCACAGTGGGATGATCCCTGCGTGTCACATGCCGAGGTCGCGGCAGGCGTGACCTGCCTGGCGGCCACCGCCGTCGGCGTCGGCGCGCTTGTTGTTCTGCACCTGCTCCCGACTGGGCTGTCCCCCATGCGCAATGCCGTGAGCCAGTACGGCATCACGCGCTACCGCTTTGGTTACCGGGTGCAGACCATCGCTCTCGCAGTCGCGGCTGGCGCTGCAGCGGTGGGTCTTGCGGACGCCGTGCCGCGCCGGGCAGCCGCATTGATTGCACTGGTCATCGTCTTCGCGTTGGCGAGGCTCGTCATCAGCTGGTTCCCGATGGATGAACCCGGTGGCGAGCGCACTAATCACGGGAGCATGCACGGACTCATTGCCATCGTGACGTTCATCGCCATCGCCGCTGCCGCCGGCCGCCTCGGATCTGTGGCCAAACAGGTGCCCGGCTGGACCACCTTGGCGACCGTGAGCAGCGTTTTCGCGTGGCTCATGGTGGCCTCGTTGATCGCCATGATGGTGGTCCGGCGTGGTGCTCGCGCCACGCACTCGACGCCGACCTACTTCGGCGCTGTCGAACGCGTCTTCTATTTGGCGATCGTCGGCTGGCTGGTACTCGTCGGCGTAGGCCTGATGTAGTGGCGTAGGCCTGATGTAGTGGCGTAGGCCTGATGTAGTGGCTGAGGTACAACGAGTCAGGCGCGCAGGATGTAGCGCAGCGCTACCGAGCCGATCGATGTCGAGGAGACTTCCGCCAGTTCGAGCTCGCGCGGTTGCGGCAGCTCCCGGAACAGTCGCTTACCGGTGCCCAGCAGCAGCGGGTGCATGAACAGGTTGAACTGGTCGATGAGCCGCAGTTTCATCAGCTCGTGCACAAGGACACCGCTGCCGAGGATCACAATGCGGCCATCGATGTCGTCCTTCAGCGCGGCAACTGACTCTTCGAGCTGTCCCGTGAGCACGCTGGCGTGCGCCCACTCGAGTTCGCGCAGGGTACGGCTGGCGACGTACTTCGGCCGCGAGTTCAGACTTGCGGCAATGGGATTGCTGTCTCGCTGTGAGGGCCAAAACCCGGCCATCTTTTCGTACGTGCGCCGGCCGAAGAGGTACGCCGCAGTCTCGGCGGCGCCACGGTCACCGCTGTCGGCGATCCCGGCCATGTAGCGGGCACCCCAGCCGCCGTACTCGAAGCCGCCGTCACGGTCCTCGTCCGGTGAGCCGAGGCCTTGCATCACTCCGTCGACCGAGATGAACTCGACCGCGATCAAGGTTGCTGTCATGACCGACAGCCTTGCCCGTGACGGGGTGCGCCGGCTTGAAGAAAATTGCCATACTCAACAGGTGGAGCAACTGCCTGTCCTGGACGAGTTGGTCCGGCACCGCCCCGCCGGACTTGACGGGCTCGTCGCCGGGATCGTGGGGCTGCGCGAACATTGCGGCGGCGTCGCCGAGCGGCGCCAGCCGGCCGGCAGCCTCACGATGGTGCGGTTGTCACTCGGTGACCGCCTCACGATCACGGCCCTTTCCGACGGCGATGGCGGCGGCCACACGTACGCGTCGTTCGTCGCGGGCTTCATGCCTGGTTTCGCTGCCACGAACTACACCGGACACCAGGACTGCATTCAGATCTATCTCACCCCGCGTGGCGTGGCCCGGATACTGGGCGTCCCTGGCGGTCAGCTTGCTCGCCAAATCGTCGACGTAGCCGATGTCGTGCCACAGCTGGACGGGCTGTTTCTCGAAGAGTTAGCAGCCCAACCGGACTGGCCGACCCGTTTCGCGCTACTCGACGCGGCACTGCATGCGCTGGCTTCCCGCGGGCGCGACACCGACCCGCTCGTCGACGGTCTGTGGCACCAGATCGCTGCGAGCGCCGGGACGGTACGTGTGCGGGCACTCGTTGAGCAGTCCGGTTGGAGTCATCGTCGGCTGGTGACGCGGCTGCGCGACCACGTCGGACTCAGCCCGAAGGCCGCTGCCGCGGTGGTTCGCTTCGAGTACGCGGTGCACGAGCTAAGCGCCCAAGAAGTGCCGGGCGGGTTGGCTGAGCTTGCCTACCGCCGCGGCTACTCCGACCAGAGTCATCTCACTCGTGAGGTCGCGCGCTTCGCGGGCACCAGCCCCGCGTCGCTTCGGGGCGCCCGAGTGCCGACGGCGTGGACAGCACTTGGGTACTCGCCAGCTCAGGTGATCTCGAGCAACTTCTCGCGGACGGCATAGACGACCGCTTCCATCCGCGAATGCAGCTGCAACTTCTCCAAGATGTTGCGCACGTGGTTCTTCACCGTGTTCTCGCTGATGAAGAGCTGCTTGGCAATGTCGCGGTTGTTGAGGCCCTTCGCCACAAGTCGGAGCACTTCCATCTCACGGTCCGTGAGCTTGGGCGCTGGCACCTGTTGACGCGAATCGCCCTTCTTGATCATCGAGGCGAACTCGCTCAAGAGCTTTGAGGCCATTGACGGGCTGATCAAAGACTGGCCGCCATGGACGGCGCGGATCGCGGCAGCGACCTCGTCAATCGAGATCTCCTTGAGCAGGTAGCCCATCGCGCCAGCTTTGATCGCGTCGTAGAGGTCGGCTTCCTCGTCGCTGATCGTCAGCATGATGATCTTCGCCGACGGGACGACGTCCTTGATCGCTGTGCATGCCTCGATGCCGCTGCGCTTGGGCATCCGCACGTCCATCAAGACGATGTCGGGCAGTGTCTCCGCCGCCTTGGCCACCGCCTCGGCGCCGTCACTGGCTTCGCCGCAAAGTTCGATGTCAGGCTCTTGCGCGAGCACCATTTCCAGCCCACGCCGAAACAGCGCGTGGTCGTCGACCACCAAGACCCGGATCGGGTCGCCAGCCGCGAGCTTGCTGGTGCTACCCGTGCTCGACGGCTCCATGCCGAGGGCCCGCCCATCGCGCGGTGGAAGTTCGCCGCGACTGACGAGTGGGCGTACCTCAGCCATGCCGTCGTGCCCGTCGGTCGCCCCGTCGGTCACCCAGTCGATCACAGAGCCTCCCCGGTAGCCTGCGCAGCGGCGATCTTGCAGGCCTCACGGGGCCAGCCCCCGCCTCACATGGTACGGACAGGAATCGCGTGATCATCTACGCGCCGCCGAGTCAGGACTCGTGTCGATGCGAATCACGCCGTAGTCATACCCGTGGCGTCTGTAGACGACGCTTGGCAGGGTGCTTTCTTGATCGACAAACAGGAAGAACGCGTGACCCACCAGCTCCATCTCATAGAGCGCCTGGTCAAGCGTCATTGGCGACGCCTTGTGCAGCTTCTCCCTCACCAGCATCGGACCCGCGTGGTTCGTGGCCGTGTCCTCGCCTGCCGCGTCCTCGCGTGCAGTGTCCTCGCCTGCCGTGTCACCACTTGCCGCGGCCGAGCTGCTTGCTGCAGCACCATTTGCGCTGTAGGCGCGATCGCCCAACTCCTTGGTCGCGGTCGCGACGGAGACCGGCGTCCTTGCGCCTCGATGCACATGGCGCCGGTCCGCTGCCTTGCGAAGCCTCGACTCGAGCTTCGCCCAAGCGAGGTCGAACGCCTCCAGCATTTCGTGCGCGGAAGCTTCCGCGCGGATCACCGGCCCAGGCGAGACGCAGGTCAGCTCGACCCGCTCACAGATTTCCGACATCCGCGGGTTGCGCTCGCGGGAGACCTCGACATCGACTCGCTGGGCTTTGGGCGCAAGTTTCGCGACCTTGGCGAGCTTGTCCTCAGCATGCGTACGGAGCAGCGCCGGGACGTCGATATGCCGGCCGGTGACCACGATCTCGACCAATGGTCCTCCTCTGAAACTACCTACGGTCCCCGTCGATGGACTTGTCGTCCAGTCCCCGTCGGATTCGTCCGGGTCCCGTGCCTATCTTGGTGCTTATAGACCGGTTTGGGGAATCTCGTCATATTCCTTCCCCGTATTGGCGATGTGACGCCCGCCCGGCCGACCTGGTCTTCGACCCCACATTCGCCTGCAGAGGTGCTCGCGGCGCGCAGTTGCGCATCGGTGCCACTACTGACCTTCTCTCGGTCGGCAGCCATGTGGACTGCCGGCGAGGCAGGACTTACTTCTAAGCCGCACCGTGATCGGACGACGACAAGTCGCCTTACGTGGACCGTTTTGCCTGCGACTGGCATCGGCTAATCGGCAGAAGTACCCACCGACGCAACCACGGACCCGGGCGGACGCCACATCATCAACTTAGACCGCCACGGGGGCAGGTGGCGATCAAGGACGGATCGCCGGACGCGCTTGGGTACCTGCGAACGGTCCCGGCCACGCAGGCGATTCCGATGACCACGGCACCGGCATGACGCAAGGCCCGAGCGGCCTCGGCAGCGGTGGCGCCGGTCGTGACGATGTCATCGACAATCACCACCCGACGTCCGCGCACGAGCGTGGGACGCCGCACGTCCAGCGCACCCGAAAGGTTGGCTTGGCGCGCGTCAACGTCGAGCCCCGACTGGTCAGAGACCGAGCGACCCTGTCGCAGCACCGCGCGCACCTGGACGCAGAACCCGGTGGCCCGCAGATAGCCCGCGGCCGTGACAGCCATCGCGCCGACCGGATCGTGACCGCGCGCACGGCGAGTGGCGACGGCTGACGGAACGGGAACGAGCACAAACGGCGCGCGGTCGCGACCGATGGCGCCGAACACGCTGACCGCGAGGCTGCCGCCCAGCTCGCGGCGCAGGCATAACCGACCGCGCTCTTTGTAGTCGAGCAGCGCGGCACGGATCACGCCGTCGTACGCGCCAGCAGCGAATGCGGGGACAGCGGCGCGGGTGCCGGGAACGGCGACGTCCCAACTCACCGGCACCGACTGCCGAATGGCCGACACACACGGCGGGCAGAGCCCGCGGAGGCGAAACTCAGGTTCGTCGAGTCGGCCGCAGCCAGCGCAGCGCGATGGCAGCAAAAGTTCGAGCACAGACGCGACAGCCTTCACGAATGCAAGTCTCGTCCTAGCGCCAAGCTGGTCTGGAGTTCCGCGAACGACTTGTGCGCGCAGCTCCCGCCGTCCACATGGCTACTCGTTTGAGAGCTCAGCCCGGGTAGCGAGGCGAGGATCCGTTGCCGATGAACTGCCACTGCCCGTTGCTGTACTGCTCGATCTGGTTGAGCGAGGTCGCGACGACCAACGGCTGGTGCGGCGCCGCGGCAATCGACACCGCAGTCGCCGGGACAGTCCCTTGGGTCAGCGACGGCGCCCAGCCGTCGACGTCGACGCTCCAGAGCTGACTGGTGCTTCCAGGCTCGTTGGTGTTGGGCACCGTGTCGAGGATGTCGAGCTTCGTCGACGACGCCCATACGAAGTCGGTGACCGAGGTCAACGTCGGCGCGACCGGATAGAAGTTCACGATCGAGGTGCCGTCCTTCGAGACCGCTCCGACCATCACCTGACTGACGTTCGTCGAGACTGCTAGCGCCGCGATTCTGGTTCCGTCACGAGAGACTTTCAGTTCCTCGATCACAGACTTCGGAAGATCGGGTGTGGCCACTGACCCCGGCAACGTTGCCTTGCCGGACGGCGCAATGCGCACTCGTGGTGCGCTGGAGTTCTGCTGCTGAACAGTCCAGAGGTTGCCAAGCGAATCCCACGAAGGCGTCGTGAAGTTGCTGCCGGTCAGTAGCACCTTTGGTGCGAGCAACGATCCGGCGTAGAGCGACTGTGTGCCGTCGGCGTTTTGGACCACACCGGCGATTAACTGGTTCGCCGCAGCGGCACTCGCGCGCGGTGCGACCGCCGGCGCGAGCAACGGCGTGATGTCGAGCTCGCCGGTGTCCCCGGCGATCAGCCGACCCAAGTGGTCGCGGGTCTGATGATTGTTGTCGCTGTAATAGAAGTTGACGGTAAGCGCGTCGGGATCGAACGACGGGTAGTCGGCTGCCGTCTCCAGCGGCTGACTGCTGATGAGCGGTTGACCGCCTGACAGGATTTTGAGCTGGCCAAAGTTCTGCGCAGGAGTTGCCAGGTTCGACAGCGTGTACGTGACCTGGGCCGCAATTGCGTTGCGCTGCGCTGCCGGCATTGTGGCAAGACCGCGCGGCAAATCGACGGTCGTGACGCCGTTGATCTGGGTCGGCCCAGGCGCCGTACCGCCAAGCAGCGCGGTCGTCACGGCCGGCTTCAGCCATGCTGGCGGACCATGCAGCAGCTCCGTCAGCAATTCATTTGCGAGCTGGTCGCGACTGACCGGCAGGAAGACCTGAACGGGTACGAGCATCTGCTCGTCAGGACGCAGAAAATAGACGTAGCCCTCCTGGTAGGAGCTCTGGATCTGCGCAACCGTCAGCACCAGATTGGGTGGCGCGTTGGTGATGCGCCATTGGTCGTCTTCCTTCGGATCCTTCGTGAGCTGGTAGTCGTATTCGATCTGACGCCCTGGCGACGGCTGGTAGGTGCCGTCGGGGGCAATCTGGCCGATCTGGTTGTCGATGACCTTCACAGTCATGGTGTTCGCGCCCGTCGGCACATCGGTCGGAGGGGCGCCTGAGTCGGCAACGACGGTCGCGCCGCTCGGCTGCCACGACGCACCGTCGACGAGATACGCCTTCGCGACGCCGAGCGCCTCAGTCGTGTCGGAGTTGGCAAAGCGAAAACCGCTGACGATGCCGTCCGGTGTTGAGCCCGGTACCGGATCGCGCGGATTGACTCGAATCGGCCCCGCGGCTGGCGCCAGCTGCTGGCCAGCGTGAACCGGCCCGCTATCAGGGACGGCAGTGCAGGCCGCGAGTGCGAAAGCGGCCAGCACCGAAAGGCTGGCTGCCCCCATACGGACGGCGCGCATAGAACGCAGATCAACCACGGCGACCGCGCAGTGCCAGGATGCTGCCGGGGTGATGCGCTGCGGGCTTCACACCGTTCGTCGCGTCCGTCGACGGCGGCGTGTCGTCGCTTGTTGCATCGGGTGGTTCAACCGGAATCGGTGAACCAGTGACGATCGACCCCGACTGACGAGGCAGCGTCAGCACGAATTGCGAGCCCTTCCCGCGTTCACCCCATGCTTGCAATCGACCACCGTGCAGCCGCGCGTCTTCGGACGCGATGGAAAGGCCGAGGCCGGTACCACCCGTCGTCCGGGCTCGTGCCGGATCGGCACGCCAGAACCGGTTGAACACCAGCGACGATTCGCCCGGCCGCAGACCGATCCCGTGGTCTCGCACCGCGATGGCCACGACAGCTGCATCTGCGACGACGTAGACATCGATCGGACTGCCTTCACCGTGCTCGGCGGCGTTCACCAATAGGTTGCGGAGAATCCGCTCGACGCGACGGCCGTCGGCCTCGCAGATGCACGGTTCGTCGGGCATATGGACCGTGACGACACTGCCGCGACGGGCGGCGAGTGGCTCCGTCGCATCGACAACTCTTCGAACGAGATCGCGGACGTCGAGTGCGTCGGCTTCGAGCGACGCCGCACCGGCGTCGTGGCGGCTGATCTCCAGCAGGTCGCCGAGCAGCGATTCGAAGCGATCGAGTTGGGTCTGGAGAAGTTCCGCCGATCGTGCGCTCGCTGGGTCGAAATCGGCACGCGAGTCGTGCAACACGTCGGCTGCCATGCGCACGGTCGTCAGTGGCGTGCGGAGTTCGTGCGAAACGTCGGAAACGAACCGCCGCTGGATGCGTGAGAGTTCTTCCAGTCTTCGGATCTGGCGCTGCAGGCTGTCTGCCATCTTGTTGAACGAAGCGGCCAGCCGGGCGAGGTCGTCCTCGCCCTTGGGTTTCATCCGTTCTTGCAACCGTCCGTCGGCGAGACGTTCGGCGATACGGGCCGCCATCCGTACGGGCGTGACGACTTGGCGGGTGACCAGCCAGGCGATACCTGCGAGCAAGACGACTAGCGCGATGCCGCTGAGCAGCAGGGTGCGCCACACCAACGCGAGAGTCTGCTGTGGCTGCTGGAGGGAAAACAGGTAGTAAAACTGGTAGGTATTGAAGCTTCCCTCGGGCACCTGCATCGAACTGCCGATAGCAAGCGCGGGGTACGACGAATAGTTGTGCACCGCGCTGCCCGGCGACCGGGCGCCGTCGTCGTAGACCAGCCGCGTATACGTGTAGTAGTACTGCGAACTGCCATTCAACGCTGTTCGGAGCTTGGTCGGCACACTGCTCGCGAGCAGGCCCGTGCTTAGTGCCGGTTGGGTCGACGACTGCGTACCGGTCACGAGTTCATACCCGACGACTTCGTAGCCGCCTTCGGCGCCACCCTGCACAGGGCTCAGCGCTTGGACGACTTCCTGCAGCAGTGCCTGCACGTCGAGGGAACCGCTGTCGCTCGAGAGCAACGTCCGGGCGTTGCTGACACCGAGCTGTTCTTCGGCGACCGACGACCGCAACTTGGCCTGGATCAGGCCTTGCTTCACCTGCTGCAGGACCACGAACCCGAGCAGGGCAACGACAATCGCCGACACCACAAGGGTGCTGCTGACGACTCGGACCTGGATTGACCGCCGCCAGCGCCGGGTGACTCGCCGCAGCACCCGCCGGACTCTTCGGCGGACGCGGCTGGCGAGGCTACGGAACGGACCGCGACCGGACAGCGTCAACCGCCTCGGCGAATGTTCGCGATTGTGCTCACGCGGGGCCTGCTTTGTAGCCGACGCCGCGCACGGTGACCACGATCTCGGGACGCTCGGGGTCGAGTTCGACCTTCGACCGCAACCGCTGGACATGCACGTTGACCAACCTGGTGTCGGCCGCGTGCCGGTAGCCCCATACCTGCTCGAGCAGGACCTCACGGGAGAAGACGTGTCGCGGCTTCTTCGCGAGCGCGACGAGCAGATCGAACTCAAGGGGCGTCAACGGGATCTGGCCACCGCTGCGGCTCACGGCGTGGCCGGCAACGTCGATCGACAGGTCGCCGATCGCGATGGTCTCGGCGGCCGGCTCGTCGGTGCGGCGCAGGCGCGCTCGCAGTCGGGCAACCAGTTCCTTGGGCTTGAAGGGCTTGACCACGTAGTCGTCGGCGCCGGACTCAAGGCCCACCACGACGTCGACCGTGTCGCTCTTCGCGGTCAACATGACGATCGGGACGCCGGACTCTGCCCGGATCTGGCGGCACACATCGATGCCGTCGGTGCCCGGCAACATCAGGTCAAGCAGAACCAAGTCGGGTTTCGTCTCACGGAAGGCCGCGAGCGCCTTGTCGCCGTCGAAGACGAAGAAGGGTTCGATCCCCTCGCCGCGCAGCACGATTCCGAGCATTTCGGCTAGTGCCGTGTCGTCGTCGACGACCAGCACTCGGCCCTTCATCGTCGCCTGACTGCAGCACTCATGTGTCTCATGGTGCCACGGCGAAGCGATTCGCGCCGCCGCCAGGTTGATTGTGCTCCGAGGCAGGGCAGAACGTCTTGGTGGCACGCTTTAGCTAAGCGCGGCGTGACACGATAACTGGCTGACAGTGGCGGTGAGTCCGAGCGTCGCGATTACGGGAGAGCGCATGGACGAGACGCCCGGCTGGGTGGATCCCGCCCCGCAGGCAGAAGGCGCGGGCGCACAACCGTCGACGCCGACGAAACCGGCAGAGCCGGCAAGACCCGCCGAGCCTGTCGAGCCGCCGCCTGCCCCGCTGCCTCCGGCTTGGCAATACTTCACTTCCCCGACGCCTGCGGGGGACGCCGCCCCGCCGCCTGCCGCAGCTGCCTGGGGATGGCAGCCGCCACCCTCAACTACACCGGATCACCGGCGCGGCGAATATGGCCCGCCGCCTGGCCAACAAGGCCAGCCGCAGTACGTGCCCAACCCCCAGTTCGGACCGCCGCCGCAATACACGCCGGATCCGCGGTTCGGAACACCGCCGCAGTACGGACCTCCCGGGCAGGCACCGCCGGGGCAGGCACCGCCGGGGCAATACGGACCCCCACCTCACTACGGACCGCCACCGCAGTACGGACCGTCACCGCAGTACGGCCGCCCCGCAATACGGGCAGTGCCCGCAATACGGCGGCCCGCAATACGGTCCTCAGTACGGCGGTCCCCAGTACGGCCAGTGGGGCGGCTACCAGCCGGAGTACAAGCCGGGCATCGTGCCGTTGCGGCCCCTGTCGGTTGGCGAGGTGCTCGATGGCAGCTTTTCGACGATCCGCAAGTTCCCGAGGATCGTGTTCGGATTCGCCGCTGTACTTTCCGTTATCGCGCAGCTCATCCGCCTGCTCGTCGGCCTCGCACTGAACAACGTGCCGGGCACTTTCGGTTCGACATCCTTCAGCACTAACAACAACGAAGACGGCACCCAGGACCTGCACAACGTCGCTACCTCCCTGGCCGGGTCAGCAACGACTCTTGCGGTCAACGCCCTCTGCGTCGCTGTGCTCGCCGGTGTCGTGACGGGCGTCGTCGGCAAGGCCGTGATCGGCCAACGGGCCGAAGGTCGCGACATCATCGCGACGGTTCGTCAGCGGTGGTTCGGTTTGCTCGTGGTGTCGGTACTCGCGGAGATCCTGCCGTGGACCCCGTTTGTCCTGATCGTCATCGGCATCGTGCTCGGCGCGGTGAGCACCGGCTTGGGCATCTTCGTCGGCGTGGTCGGCGGGCTGGCTGCGCTGGTCTTGGGTCCGTTGTTGTGGGGGCGGCTTGCGGTAGCCGTACCCATCTACATCCTCGAACGTCGCGGTCCGGGCGCGTCGATTGCAAGGTCCTGGCGGCTGGTGCGGGGCGCGTTCTGGCGCACTTGGGGTTTGCGGGCACTGGTGCAGATCATCGTGTCGGTTGCAGCCGGCGTCCTGTCGGTGCCCCTCGTGCTCGTGCTGCTTCCATCGACGCGGAACGGGAACACGCCGTCGACCACCGCGCTCGTGCTGCTGGTCATCATCGGTGCGGTCGTCTGGATGCTGACCCAGCCGCTTATCGCAGCATCACTGACGCTGATCTACATCGACCGCCGCATGCGCGCTGAGGGCCTCGACGTGCAGCTGACGCAGGCCGCGCGAGCGGCGACCACGCAAGTCGCCCCAGCGACAGCGCAAGGGGCTCCGGCGACGTGAGCATCTGGGGTTGGCTGGCGGCCGTTCCACCCAGCCCGAACCCGGTGACGCGCGGTGGCGCTCAAGCGGCGGCGCGTAACGAGCTTGCGAAGCGCGCGTACCACCGAAATGATCCGTCGCTCGTCGACCGCGGGCTCGAGTGGCTGCTGAAGCGGCTGCAGAAAATCCTCGACGCCAGCGCCAGCCATGCGCCGGGTCACGGGGTCGGACTTTTCCTCATCGTCGTGATCCTTGGGGCTGTCGTGGCGCTGATCGTGGTCCGCGTCGGTGCGTTGCGGCGGACGGCGCACGCCAGGGATCAGCCGATCTTCGGGATCGGGGAGACCACCGCAGACGACCATCGCAAGGCAGCCGCCCAATTCGCGGCCGATGGCCTGTGGGCCGAGGCGATCCGTGAACGGCTACGGGCGATCGCGCGCGAGCTCGAGCAGCGTGGCGTTCTTGATCCGCGACCTGGGCGAACCGCGGCGGAACTCAGTCGCGAAGCGGCGACGCAGTTGCCCGCGCTTGCTGATGACTTGCGCATCGCGACGTCCGTCTTCGACGAGGTTTGGTACGGCGGCCGCACGGCAACCGCCGCCGACGAGGAACTACTGCGCAGGCTCGATGCTCGCGTCGCAGGCTCGCATCGCGGACTGGTTGGTAGCGCGTGACCGCCCTCGACGAACTGACCACAAGACCGGAGAGCGGTCCGATCCGGTCCGGTCACAGTGCTGATCCGACGATCCGACAGCGCTGGCGGCGCGTCCGTGTCTTGGTGGGCGCCGGGGTTGTGCTCGTGATTGGCGCGATTGTCGTCGCTCTAGGTTCGGGGAAGGCGGGCAAGCCACTCGATCCGCAGTCGTATACGTCGTCCGGCACTCACGCACTTTCGGTCTTGCTCGGACAACGTGGTGTGCATGTCCACAGAGAAACGGACGTCGCCACCGCCGAACAACTCGCGGTGAAGGACACGACGTTTGTTGTCGTGTCACCGGAGCTGTTGAGTACCGACGAGTTGGGCACGATCGCGAAGGCACGCGCCGACCTCGTCGTGGTCGGAGCGGGGCTCGACGAGGTTCAAGCGTTGAGCTTGCCGCTCGCGACCCAACCCGATGATGGCAACACCTTGCGAGAACCGTCATGTACGTTGCGCGCTGCGTCGGTGGCGGGTTCGGCCCAACTCAAGGGCGGCGGATACACCGTGCCGAACGGCGGGCAGGGCTGCTATCCCGACGGCGGCGACGGGTTTGCGCTTGTGACGTTTGCGACCTCGGGTCATCAGGTCACGTTGCTATCTGATGGCACACCACTGATGAATTCGTCACTTGGCAACGACGGCAACGCTGCACTTGCTCTCGGACTTCTTGATACTCACGCGGACGTCGTGTGGCTGGTGCCGCCGCAGATCGCTCCCGTGTCGAGCAGCGGAGGAAATGCAAGCGTCCCATCACTACTGCCGAGCCGATTGAAGTGGGCGTTCTTGCAGCTGGTGATTGCGGTCATGGTCATCGCGATCTGGCGTGGCCGACGCCTAGGTCGGCTGGTTCCTGAAGACCTGCCCGTCGTCGTCCGGCAGTCTGAGACCGTGCGGGGCCGCTCGCGTCTGTACCGGCGATCGCACTCGCTCGACACCGCCGCTGACGCGTTGCGCGACGGAACGCGAGCTCGCCTCGGTCACCGGCTCGGCCTCGGTCCGCGACCGCAACCGGACGCTCTCGTGCAGGCTGTCGCTACACGGGTGGGCCAACCCGGCGCGCAGGTCGAGGCGCTCCTATACGGTTCGACACCGGCCGATGACCTCACACTGGTGACGCTGGCGCAAGAACTAACCGCCCTCGAGCAGGAGGTACTTCGGACGTGACGTCGACCAGTTCCATCGAGCAGTCGCGAGACTCGTTCGCCGCGGTGCGGGCCGAGGTAGCCAAGGCCGTCGTCGGTCAAGACGCCGTCGTGAGTGGCCTCGTCATCGCACTACTTGCCGACGGACATGTACTGCTCGAAGGGGTGCCGGGTGTGGCGAAGACGTTGCTCGTACGGTCGCTCGCGGCGGCGCTGTCACTCGACACGAAGCGAGTGCAGTTCACTCCCGACCTGATGCCCGGTGACGTGACGGGCTCGCTCATCTACGACGCGCGCACAGCCGAGTTCGAGTTTCGCAAAGGGCCGGTATTCACGAACCTGCTGCTGGCCGACGAGATCAACCGCACGCCGCCCAAGACGCAGGCCGCATTGCTCGAGGCGATGGAGGAACGGCAGGTTTCAGTCGACGGCGTGCCGCGCCCACTGCCCGACCCGTTCATGGTGATCGCGACCCAGAACCCGGTCGAGTACGAGGGCACGTATCCGTTGCCCGAGGCGCAACTCGACAGGTTCCTGGTGAAGCTCAATGTTCCGTTGCCGGGTCGTGACGACGAGTTCGGGATGCTGCGGCGCCATGCCGAGGGGTTCGATCCGCGCGACCTCGCTGCGGCGGGCCTGCGTGCGGTTGCCGGTCCTAAAGAGTTGGCCGCGGGCCGGGCAGCCGCAGCACGAGTGTCGGTCGCGCCCGAGGTGTTGAGCTACATCGTCGACCTATGCCGAGCGACGCGCAGTTCGCCGTCGGTCTCTCTCGGTGCCTCGCCTCGTGGCGCGACGGCGTTGTTGCGGACGTCGCGTGCGTGGGCGTGGTTGTCCGGCCGCGACTTCGTGACGCCTGACGACGTGAAGGCCTTGGCACGCCCGACGTTGCGGCACCGCCTGGCGCTGCGTCCGGAGGCCGAACTCGAGGGTGCGACCACCGACGCGGTGCTCGAAGGCGTGCTCGCCACGGTGCCTGTTCCAAGGTGAGCGTTCAGTGGCGCTGACGCGGCGCACCGCATTCATCGCGCTCGCCGGCGTGCTGGTGGTGTTCGTCTATCCGCTGCACGGTTACACGGTCCTGATCGTTGAAGGTGCGCTGCTGCTTGGCGTCATCGCCGACCTCGCGTTGGCAGGCAGCGTTCGCGCTCTCCGGGTGTCTCGATACGGAGACAGCGCGCGCCGCCTCGACGAAGTGTCCGAAGTTGGCGTGCTCGTCGTCAACACGGGCGGACGGCGGGTGCGTGGCGTCTTGCGCGACGCTTGGCCGCCGAGCGCGGAGGCGTCACCGACGCGCCGGCCAATCGACGTCCCGCCCGGTGAACGGCGTCGCTGGACGACGGTAATCCGGCCGCGGCGCCGGACCGAACTCCAGGGCGGCCGAGTCACGGTGCGCAGCTTCGGTCCGCTCGGTCTCGCGGCCCGACAAGGCAATCACGATGTGCCATGGAGTCTGCGGGTGTTGCCCGCTTTCCCGAGCCGGCGCTACTTGCCGGAGAAGCTTGCGAAGCTTCGGATTCTCGATGGCCGCACGGCTGCACGGGTGCGCGGGCAGGGCACCGAGTTCGACTCGTTGCGCGACTACGTCGAGGGCGACGACGCCCGGTCGATTGATTGGCGCGCGACCGCTCGTCGCTCAGCAGTCGTCGTCCGCACCTGGCGGCCCGAACGTGACCGGCGGATCGTGCTCGTGCTCGATACCGGCCGCACGTCTGCGGCCCGCATCGGTGCCGCGCCGCGACTCGACGCCGCAATCGACGCGGCCCTGCTGCTCGGCACGCTCGCGTCACGGGCTGGCGATCGGGTCGATCTGATCGCGATGGACGACCGGCCGCGGCTACTCTCGCGGAGCGCACGCAACCATGGCGATCCGCTCTCGGGCCTACTCGAGGCGATGGCCGGATTGCATCCTCGGTTGGTCGAGACAGATGGACGCCGGTTGGTGGCCGAAGTGCTGCGGCGGGTCAAGCAGCGGGCACTCATCGTGCTGTTCACGACACTCGACGAAGCCGCGATCACCGAAGGGCTGCTGCCGGTGCTGCCGTCGCTCACTCGCAAGCACGTGGTCATGCTGGCGTCGGTGGCCGATCCCCAAGTGCTTGCGATGGTGGGCGTGCACGACGACTCGCGAACGGTGTACGACGCGGCTGCGGCCGAGCGGACGACGGCTGCCCACCGCCGAGTCACCGCGCTGCTGCGGCGGCTCGACGTCGAGGTCGTCGATGCGGGTCCGGCGGAGTTCGCCAGCAAGGTCTCCGATGCGTATCTCGCGCTCAAGGCCGCCGGTCGGCTGTAGCTCAGGCTTCAGGCAGTTGCCTCGATGGTGTCTGCGCTCAACGCTTCATCGAGGTCGCCAGTCTCCCCCGCACGAACCGCGCGCGAGCCGAACACGACGACGTACGTGAGGAACGCGACCTCGACGATCACGCCGATCGAGATGCGCGCCCACGTCGGCAGTGGCGAGGGCGTCACGAAGGCTTCGATCGCGCCCGACACCATGAGCATCGCAATCATGCCGAGGGCGATCGTGAACGATGCTCGACCTTCGGCAGCCAGCGCATCAGCGCGCGTTCGCGGGCCTGGATCTACCAGCGTCCAGCCGAGCCTCAGCCCGGTGCCCGCACCGATGAAGACCGCGGTGAGTTCGAGGAATCCGTGCGGCAGGATCAGTGCGAAGAACTCGGGCAGCTTGCCGTTCGCCGCCATGATGCCGCCGATCACGCCGACGTTCACGCAGTTGCCCCACAGCAGGTAGATCGTGGGGATGCCAAGGAAGATGCCGAGCCCTAACGCGCCGGCAGCAATGACCGCGTTGTGCGTCCAGACGTTGGCAGCGAAGTCCGACGCCGGATGCGCGGAGTAGTAGTCCTTGAAGTCGTGCGAAACAAGTTGGCGGACGTCGGCGGGTGACGCGAGCGTGTCGATGACCTTCGGGTGGGTGGCGATCCACACCCCGATCGCCGTCATAACGGCGAGTGAGGCTATCGCGGTCGAGACCCACCACCGCGCCGTCCGGTACAAAACGGCAGGCAATGTGACGACGAAGAACTGTGAGAAGTCACGCCATGCGGGGTCGTGCGTGCCGGTGATTGCGGCCCGCGCGCGGGCGGTCAGAACCGACAGTCGCGAGATGAGGTGCGCATCGGGCGACCGCGACTGGATGACCGACAGATGCGTCGCGGTGCGCTGGTACAACTCGATCAGCTCATCGACGTCCGCGCCACTGAGTCTTGAGGGGCGTTCGGCGCGCTGCACAAGCGTTTCCAGGCGCGCCCAGTCCGCCTGATGTGCGGCAACGAACACATCGATGTCCACTAGAGGGCAGACTAAGGCACTATGACGGCTGGCGTGGTGACGGGCGAGGCAGTTGCTCTCGACGTCCGCCTGGCGCATTGGCCGTCGCGACTCCTCGCGAAGCTGATCGACCTCATCCTGCAGTTCATCATCTTCTTCCTTCTGGTGCTCGTCGTGGGGCAGCTGGTCACGGGCTCGGACGGCGACGCGAGTGCGGCGATCGTGCTTTGCATCCTCGTCTTCGCATTCGTCGGGTACAACGTGCTCCTTGAGACCGTGTGGCGCGGACGGACGCCGGGCAAGGCCGCGTTGGGTCTGCGCGTTGTGCGGGACGACGGGGGGCCGGTGCGGTTTCGGCATGCGCTGGTCAGAGGCATCATGTTCCCGCTCGAGAGCTGGGGACCCGCACTGTTCGCCAGCATCTTCAGCAGGCGGGGTAAGCGCTTCGGCGACATGCTGGCCGGCACGATTGTCGTGCAGGAGCGCGTGCCCGGCGTCACTGCGCAGCCGGTGCAGATGCCCGGGCCGCTTGCGTGGTGGGCGACGACCCTCGACCTGTCTCGACTTGACGACGACCTCGCGTTGGCATGCCGACAGTTTCTGTCGCGACAAAACGAACTCCACCCTGCGGCGCGCGATGCGATGGGCAATGAGCTGATGGCCGCGGTATTGGCGCGCGTCACCCCACCGCCGCCACCAGGTACACCGGGCTGGGCTTACCTGTCTGCAGTGCTTGCCGAGCGACGTCGTCGCGAAGAACAGCGGATGTACGCAGCTGCGCCGGTCGCGCCGCAGTACGGAGCGCCAGGCTCGCTTGGCGGTACACCTCAATACGGAAGTACGCAGCAAGGAGTCGCAGGTTCATTCGGTGCAGCGCCGCAGTACGGTGCACGCGCCGCAGCCGGTCGAATCTGCTCCTGCACAGCCAACGGAACCACCACCGCCGGGTCCGTTTGCGCCCCCGCAGTGATGACGCCCAAAGAAACTTTATTTGTTTTCCACATTGACGCATTCACGGCCGAAAGTGTCAGGGGTCGCGGATAGTTTTAGGTTATGGACGACCTGGTGGACATCGCGAAGGTTCCGCCTGGTGCGGTGCTCGCGGCGCGTCTGGCGGCGATCAACCCCGCGGATCTTGATGATGACTACGACGCGTTGGAAGTTGTCGCGGCGTGGGATCGATTGAAGTCGTGGGTGGATGCGCGACAGCTAGGTGCGGTGGCGGAGTTCGCGCGCCGGCCACTGTCGATCGGGTTGACCCCGGATGTGGCGCGTGCGAAGCGTGGCCCGTTGGGGTCGGTGCGGCGTAGTAATCCCGATGATGAGATCGCCGCCCGGTTGTCGATCTCGTCGGGCTCGGCAAGTTTTCGGCTCGGCCTGGCGGTCGAACTCGCCGGGCCGTTGACCGCGACCGCCGCCGCGCTGGCTGCGGGGGAGATTGATCTGCAGAAGGCGCACAGCATCGCTGACGGGTGCCGCTATCTCGACCCCGCGACCGCCACCGAGGTTGAAACGATCGTGCTGGCTCGCGCCGGGGATCAAACCAACGCCCAACTCAAGAAGGCAGTGCGCAAGGCCGCGATCGCGGCGGATCCGGTCGCCGCACAACAACGCCACGTCACGGCCAAGGATGAGCGGGGGGTGTGGCTGACTCCCCTGGACGACGGGATGGCGGAGGTGCGGGCAGTGCTGGCCGCCGCTGACGGGCTGGTGGTCTACAACGTGCTCACCGCCGCAGCATTGTCGGCGAAGCTCGCCGGTGGGGACACCCGCAACACCTCGCAGTTGCGTGCCGATTTCCTGCTCGCCCCATTTGCTGAGGCGATCAGCACCGGGCAACTAGCCGGTGTGGTGCCCACCAAACTGGCGTTCGGTTCCCGCGGCTGCGGGGAGGCCAACGTCACCGTCCCGGCGTCGGTCATCATGGGCGTGTCCAATGTGCCGGGTGAACTGACCGGCTACGGCCCGATCACCGCAGAAGTATCCCAAGTGTTGACCCGCGACCGGGTGATGCGCCGCATCGTCACCAACCCCGTCGACGGCAGCTTCCTGGCCGCCGACACCAACACCTACCGGCCCAGCGCGGTCCTGCGACGCCACATCCAACTGCGCGACGGGACCTGCCGGTTCAAAACCTGCGACCGGCCCTCCCTAAACTGCGCCCTCGACCACTCCAAACGGCACCCGGCGGGCAAAACGTGCGCCGGGAACCTCGGCCCGTTCTGCGAACGACACCACATCTTCAAACACGCCCTCGACGGTGCACTCGCCCACCTCAAACAACCCCACCCAGGCACCTTCGTATGGACCATGCCCACCGGCCACATCTACACCACCACCCCACCCGCCATCGGCCCACCCATCAAAGACGAGAAACTCGCCACACCCCCACCAACCATCGACGACGACGAGCCCCCGTTCTAACCACGGCTGACCGCCGCTGTAGAACTGTCGACGAGTAACACCGTTGTCATGGAGTGAGCGCAGTTGCGAACACGCGGTCTAATGCCGCGCGATCCCCGTCGACCTCGACCGTATGTGGAAGCACGGGCGCCCGCTTCCAGAGCATCATCAGGACGTCCATTGCGGGCCCACGCACGACGGCGTCCGGACGAATCAGATCCGCCGGCATCAGACCATCGCCTTGAATCAGCATCGGGACGGTTCCGGGTTGGTCGCTCAGAACAATCTCGACGCAGTCGGAAAGCGGTTGGATTCGTCCGAGCCGAACCTGGCGTGGAAAGAACATCGTTATGACTTCGTCGACTCCGTCTGCGGCGAGCGCGGGACCGAACCGCACGATACGTCCTTGTGACGCTTCCGCATCCAACAGATGCAGCGCGGTTTCGTGACACATCCGACGGATCCAGAATCCGACGTCGCGCGGCGGCGCCATCGTCCAGCAGGCGCGAGACCACTCGCGCGATTCGAACGCGGCAAGTAGTGCTGCCAGCCCTTCGTCGAACCACTGCAAAAGCGCCGCCCGTTCCCGTGGACCGGTTGGCTCGTCTATGGCCCGACTCTCCACGATCGCCACGGTCGCGAAGCGGTAAATGCCACCGATGTGCTGTCCCAGATCGGCGAGATCCCAGCCTGGGCAGCCAGGCACGTTGTGCGTGAGATCGTCGTCAGCAAAGATCTCCCTCAGACGCTGGGCGTCTGCAATCAGCCGGGTGTGGTACTGGTCGTTCTCCAAGGCTGGTCGATCCTTCCAATCCGATGCACACCAAGGTCACCGAGAATCTTCCGGCACCCGTCGCTATCGGCCAAGTGCTTTGTCGTCGAGCTCAAACGCGCCATCGGTGTCCGGAGGATGCGCGAGATGCCAACGGACCGACTCTCCAACGGTGTCGGCCGGATTTCGATGATGCCAGCCGAGGAGTCGATCAATCTTGCCTGCGTCCATCACCAGGTGGTGTCGGCTCTCGACCGTGAACTGCAGATCCGGCGGCACCAACTCGTCCGGAACTGTGACGAGCTCGAGGGTCGTCGCATCGGCCGCCTGAAGTATCTGCTCGTACCATCCACGCATCGTCACGGACGAAGATTCAGTCACGTTGAACACTTCACCAGCAGCAACGTCAGGCTGATCGAGCGCGCACATCACGGCGCGCGACACCTCGCCGACGTAGCCTTTGCTCCACAACCGGGTTCCGCTACCGATCGGTATGGCGCGGCGGCCTGCTCGCACTCGCCTCAACACCGGCTCTTCGCGTCTTTGGCTGTCATGCGGCCCGTACACGCGCGGTAGTCGCAGGACAGTGCCACCGCGCGCCAGGTACGCCGGCTCCACGTCGAGCTTGTCGTAAGTGTCGTCGTCTGGCGCAAAAGTGCCACGATACGGATACCGTTCGGTTCGCACTTGGTCGTCTTCGCGGACCGGCACTGGTTGCTCACCGGCGCCGCCACGCAGGACCAGCTGGAACGCAAGGTAGACGTCCTGACTGGACAACACGATGGAAGGGACATCCGGCAGAAGTGGAACGACCGCGGCGACGTCGTCCGCCGTCATCGCGCACGTATCCACCACGGCGTCTGGGCGAAACTGGCCAACTGCTGGCGCTACTGAACTGAAGTTCGCGCGATCGACATGCACGTGCTCGCAGGACACCATGTCCGGGGGTTCGGTGACGCCGCGGTGCACGACAAGGACCTCGTCGCCGCGCGCGACCAGACTCTCCACGATGGTGCGACCGATGAACTCAGTCCCGCCCACGATCACAACACGCATGCTGCGACGACTCCTTCGTGACTGGCCGATCCACTGACCGCGCAACGTCAAGCGCGGCCTTACGCCCGAGACTATGAGAGCAATTCGATCGGAAGTGACGCGAGATCGGCAAGCAATATCTCGCGGTCTTCATCGTCGGCGACGTCGTTCGCTAACTCTAGGCCGTGCTGCTGGCAACGCCGAGCCTCATCCAACTCGCCCGCGACGGCGTGCGCGCGGGCAAGCGCTTCGTAGCAGAATGCGAGATCGAAGTCGCCGATGCCGTTCACTTCGCACAAGTGCAGCGCACGTTGCGCGTGGAACAGCGCCGGCTCGGGACGGCGAAGCGTCGCGTAAACCCGCGAGCACTGCCACTCTCCCCGCACGAAGTTCACGACGGTACCGACCCGGCCCCAGTGGTAGCACGACGCGTGAGCCATATGGATCATGAGGATGTCGTCGTCCGCCGTGCGGTTTGGATTCTCGAGCAGCGTCCACACGCCATTGAAGAGGGACGCCGCAAGGCTGGTCTCAGCAGCAATGTCGACGTCGTTCATCGCTTCCTTCCCTCCGTCATGACGCCGGCGAATCAGGTACCGGTGGCGCAGGTGAGATCAGTTCCCGCAACTGCGCACGCCAACCCTGAGGCGCAACTCCGCCCGCAGCATGACGCTTACGGATGAAGTGCTCGCGGAAGACGATCGAGCCTCCAGCGAACATCACGAAGAGGACTACTGTCGTGACGAGCGAACTTTTGTCGCTCGCGTGCTGCTGACGGTGGTTGAGTAACAGGAAGTCGACGACGCCAAAGCTCGCAAGTGCGAACAGAGCTGCCCACACCCCGCGATGCCATTGCCGAAGTGTCCAGCCCGGCAGAAACTCTAACGGCACGAGTCCGATCACCGTGCCGACGAGACCACCGACGAACATCGAACCCAGAAAGTCATCGGCTATGACGAGCCCCGCGAACGCACCGGGCTTCTCGGCGATCCGGTCAACCGGAACCCACGCAAACCAAGCCACGATCGCAACTATCAACGTCGTCAGCGTCGAGAGCGCGACAACGTGCCCCTTCTGCTTCTTCGCGAGCGATCTCGTGAACGCGACTCCCGCAACGACTCCGTACAGGTAGCCGGGCTGGAAGTCGGCCACTCGCGACACAAGCACGCAGCCCGCCGCGATCAGCAGGCCACCGGGGAGTGCTTCCAAGTGGTACGGCGCGTGTCCGGTACCAGCGCGGTGATAGAGCGCGGTGACCAATGCAGGCAGCAGCGTGCCGAGCACGACCGTCGCGACGATCGCCGTATAGCTCTCGGCGGTTCGCGCGTTCGCGCCGAAGCGTGGGTCGAGCAACGCGCCGAACAGCGCCCCGACAAGCACGACGACCGTGAAACGGACGCGCTCCCGGGCCCGACTCACCTCGCGTGCAGGCTCGGACGACGAAGCCGCACTCGTCCCCGCGGTCGACTCCGCAGTCGACTCCGCAGTCGACTCCGCAGTCGCAGCGTCCGGCTTCGCTGGCCCCTCGGCGTCCGGCTTCGCTGGCCCCTCGGCGTCCGGCTTCGCTGGCCCCTCGGCGTCCGCCTTTGTGGTTTGGCGCTTTCGTTTGTGCCGGAAGCGGTCCGGTAGGGCGAGCCACCACTCACGTAGCGCGTCGTAGTTCTCGTGCAGCGTCAGGTTGAAGAGATGGGCCGGGAAGGTGAGGAAGAACGTCCCACCGACCGCGACGATCGCGCTCACCAACACCGTTGTCGCCGACGAGAATGCGTCACTCGGTCGGGGCAGCGAACCGGCAATGGCCGCGACCTGCGTGGTGGTTGCCAAAGGCGCCAGGCGTCCGTACGCGATCCCGTGCGGTTGACCACCGACCTTCACCGTCGCGAGCACACGTCCGCCGGCCGTGTCGATGTCCGAGATAGTGCCCGAACTGAAGTTCGTGACATACGCGTGAACGCTGTCGGCGCTGAACGCAACCTCGTCTGCGCTCGTGCCGACTTGCACAGTTCGCACGACGGCAAAGCTGGTGGGATCCACCACCGAAACGTTGTCGGCGCCGCTGTTCGCGAGATAGATCGCCGATCCGTCCGGCGGCACGCCGACGCCTTGCGGACCGTTGCCGACGGTGACCGATCGAATCACCTGATTGGTCTTTGCGTCGATCATCGAGAGCACGTTCGACCGGATGCTGGCTGCGTAAACAGTGCGCCCATCGGGGCTCGCGGCCACACCCTCGCTTCCGTTAAATCCGCCCACGGCCTTCGTCAGTGAACGCGTACGGGTGTCGATCACCGAAACGGTGCTCGCCGAGTTGTCGGTCCCATCGACGTTCGCTGTGTAGATCGTGTCGCCGGACGGACTCATCGCCATGCCGTAGGGGTTTACTCCCCCGACCGGAATCTTCGTGACCACCTTGTCGGTAGTGGTGTCGACGACCGCGACTGCGTTCTCCGTAAAGACGTCGACGTACAGGAACCGGCCGTCGGGGCTCAGCAGCAGATCACACGGACGGTCACCGACGACCACGGTCGTACGCACCTTGCGAGTGCTCAGGTCGACGACGCTGACGTCGTTTGCCCCGGAGTTGGAGACATACGCCGTCGTGCCGTCTTTGCTGACACTCACGGCCCACGGTTTCTGGCCTACCGGAATCGTCGCGACCACAGCATCGGTCGCCGCGTCGATCACGGAGATGGTGTTGTCGTTCGAGTTCGTGACGAACACAGCAGTCGACGGGGTGGCAGCCCCGAGTGCCGATCCCGGACCCCATCCCGCTGCAAGTGCTATCAAGCCGCCCGCGAACGCGAGTCGCGCAGCGGCGGCCCACACCTTCATGCGCACATCTTCACGGCGGACGACCGTCGCGACAAGATCAGTTCAGGCCAGGTATGGCCGCCGAACTCAGTAGCGGTAAGAGTCCGCCTTGTACGGGCCCTCGATCGGAACGCCGAGGTAAGCGGCCTGGACGGGAGTCAGTTCGGTGAGCCGCACTCCGAGCGCCGACAGATGCAGCCGAGCGACGGCCTCGTCGAGGTGCTTGGGCAGCACGTACACGCCGACCGGGTACTGCGCGGTCTTCGTGTACAGCTCGATCTGCGCAAGCACCTGGTTCGTGAACGAGTTGCTCATCACGAAGCTCGGGTGGCCAGTCGCGTTACCAAGGTTGAGCAGCCGCCCCTCGGACAAGACGATGACGCCGTGACCGTCTTCGAAGACCCACTCGTCGACCTGCGGCTTGATGTTGATTCGGGTCACACCCGGGAATGCCGTCAGGCCGGCCATGTCGATCTCGTTGTCGAAGTGGCCGATGTTGCCGACGATCGCCTGGTGCTTCATCCGGGAGATCTGGTCGGCGGTGATCACACCGAGGCTGCCCGTCGCGGTGACGAAGATGTCGGCCGTGGAAACGACATCGTCGAGGGTGGCCACCTGGTATCCGTCCATCGCCGCCTGCAGTGCGCAGATGGGGTCGATCTCGGTGATGATGACCCGTGCGCCCTGGCCGCGCAGCGACTCCGCGCAACCCTTGCCGACGTCGCCGTAGCCACACACCACAGCGACCTTGCCGCCGATCAACACGTCGGTCGCCCGATTGATGCCGTCGATAAGTGAGTGCCGAACGCCGTACTTGTTGTCGAACTTCGACTTGGTCACCGAGTCGTTCACGTTGATGGCCGGGAACAGCAGCGAGCCAGCCTCGTGCATCTGGTACAGCCGGTGTACGCCGGTCGTCGTCTCCTCGGTCACGCCCTTGAGGCCCGAAGCAATCGCCGTCCAACGTCGTGGATCTTCGACGAGCGAACGCTGTAGCAGCCGCAGAATGACCTCGAACTCTTCGGAGTCGGCCGTCGACGGGTCCGGTACCGCGCCGGCCTTCTCGAACTCGACACCCTTGTGCACGAGCAGCGTCGCGTCACCGCCGTCGTCCAAAATCATGTTCGGACCGTCGCCCTCGGGCCACACCAGAACCTGCTCGGTGCACCACCAGTACTCCTCGAGCGACTCGCCCTTCCACGCGAACACTGGCACGCCAGCGGGAGCATCGACGGTGCCCGTCGGACCGACAGCGATGGCCGCAGCGGCGTGGTCTTGGGTCGAGAAGATGTTGCAGCTCGCCCAGCGCACCTGCGCGCCGAGAGCAACAAGCGTTTCAATCAGGACGGCGGTTTGCACTGTCATGTGCAACGACCCGGTGATCCGTGCACCGGTCAGTGGCTTGGACTCGCCGTACTGGGCACGCATAGCCATGAGGCCGGGCATCTCATGCTCCGCGAGCGAGATCTCCTTGCGTCCGAAGGCGGCCAGCCCGAGATCGGCGACCTTGAAGTCGAACGTCATGAAACATCTCCCTGTTCGTCGGTTTCGTGCTCATCTGCGGCCATGGTAGTGGCTGTCTCGCCCCTGGTTTCGGTTGTGCTGTCAAGGATAGACGTTCCCCGCGCTAGGTCCGGCTCGAGGTAGATGACACGCGCAATGCTCACGGCGGCCCGCACCCGACGCTCCGCTGCATCAATGCCCTTGGCGACCTCCGCTGCGGTGTCGTCGTGGGCTACCGCGATCTTGGCCGCGACGAGCAGTTCGTCCGGTGCGAGATGCAAGGTGCGCATGTGAATTACCGACTCGACCTCAGGGCCGGCGGTCAGCGCCTCGATGATGCGCTGCTGCACCTCGGGCGTCGCGGCCTCACCGATCAGCAGGCTCTTCGTCTCGATCGACAACACGATTGCGACCGTTACCAGTAGCGCGCCGATCGCAACCGTGCCCACGCCGTCCCAGCGCCCGTTGTGCGTGACGACCGAGAGCACGACGCCAGCCAACGCGAAGGTGAGCCCGAACAGTGCGGCCGTGTCTTCGAGCAGCACGACGGGAAGCTCCGGATTCTTCGTCCGGCGCACGAAGCTCACCCAGGACTGGTCGCCCTTGATCTTGCTCGACTCGGTCATTGCTGTGTGGAACGAGAACGACTCCAAGCAGACCGCGACCGCGAGTACGACGACTGCGATGACCGCATGGTCGACGTGGTGCGGGTGCCTGATCTTGTCGATGCCCTCGACCAGCGCGAAGAGACCGCCGACGGTGAACAGCACGAGGGACACGATGAATGCGTAGAAGTAGCGTTCGGATCCGTAACCGAAGGGATGCACGTTGTCGCGCTCTTTACGCGCGCGCCTGCCACCGAGCAGCAGCAATCCCTGATTGCCGGTATCGGCAACGGAATGCACGGCCTCGGCCAGCATCGACGACGAGCCCGTGAACGCAAACGCGACGAACTTCGTCACGGCGATCCCGAGGTTGGCGGCGAGGGCCGCAACGACTGCGCGCGAGCCGCCTGAGGTACTCATACGTCGCCCGCGCAGCGCGCGCTCATCCCTCGCCCGCGCAGCTCATGTGTCGCGCCGACGGCTCGACTCGATCCGTTCCTTCATCTCCAACACGGACCGCGTCGGCGACGGGTCGATCCCCAACCCGAGAGCCAGATACACACTCGCGAAGTCGCCGAGCGCAATCAGCTGCGCGAGTCGTTCGAACGGCAGCCCGTTGTCTGCCGCGACCTGGCTGGTGCGCACACCGCGCTCGCCTGCAAGGTATTCCGCAGCGCGACGAAGACCTGCGTCGGTCTCGGTCTCACTGTCTGGAGCGTCACGCATCAACACAACACGCAAGGGCATCGTCCTGGGCGACTCGTCGTCGAACGGATCACGAAACACATCCTCGGGTGTCGTCGTCGCGAACAATCCGTCGAACAACGCGACCGTGCCGTGCGCAGCCTCCTGCAAACCGCCGTCCAGCGCGGGGTATTTCGCGTTGGCATGAAGCTGGCGGGCGAAACGCTTGGCCGCGACCCTGCACAAACCGCCGGCGCCCCACACCACCGGCAGTGAGCCCGCGATGTCGATCGCCAGCCGCTTCGCCGGATTCACGAACGACTCGCTGCTGGGCCGGCACGCTTCCGCGGTGGCATCGAGCCGGTCCGCAGCCAGTGCCATCTCATCCGCGGACACCGCCGCAATGCCGAGCGCGTCGGCGACCGCGAGCAACGGAATCGCGAGTGACCACAGGCTGGTGCGGGTGTGTCGATCGGCCTTGTCGACCGCGAGCGTGAGACCACGAACACGATCACCGAGGACGTCGAGTGGCGAGCGGGGCGCCGCGATCGTGACGACGCGGCAACCGCGCCTGCCGGCTTCGGTCACCGCGTCGAGGGTCGGCCGCGCAGTGCCAGATCGGGACACCGCAATCACAAGGTCGAGCGGACCCACCCACCGCGGCAACGTGGGCCCGGACGCCTCGATGAGCGGCAGCGAAATGTCGTCGGCAACCAACGCCCGCAACACCTCACACGCGGCCGCACTCGAGCCGACGGCAGACAGCACCACCGCCCGTGGCCGTTCATCGGCCAGCGACTCGACGTCCGCCTCTCCGACGAGGGTCGAGGCTTCCCTGACCTGGGCACCCGAGCCCGCGATGGTCCGCAACATGCCCGCCATGTCGGCCGCGGCGAGCGCGTCAGGATCGTCGAGCAGCCGCTCGTCGAGCTCGACAGACATCAGCCGGCAACCGGCAGGATCCGCGCCTCGTCGATGAGCAGAACCGGAATGTCGCCGCGTACGGGGTACGCCCGTCGACACTCGGTGTTCGTGCAGACCAGCTCTTCGGGGTCCGCATCTTTGGGTGCATCGGGCAGCCGTTCGATCGTGAGCGGCGAATGACACGCCGGGCACGCAAGGATCTCCAACAGCGACGGTTCGAGGTTCATAGAGACTCTCCCTGTCAGCCGCGGATGAGTGCGAGGACCTCGTCGCGCACCCGGTCGAGCGTTGCCTGGTCGTCGGCCTCGACATTCAAGCGCAGCAACGGCTCGGTGTTCGAGGCACGCAGGTTGAACCACCACGTCGGCGTCGTGACAGTCATGCCGTCAAGGTCGTCGATCGTGACTCCTGGCGCATCGATGTAGGCCGCCCGCACCCTCGCACTCACCGCGGCCTGATCCGTCACAGTCGAGTTGATTTCTCCCGACTGCACGTATCGCGAATACTCCGCGAGGAACTCCGACAGTTTCGTCCCTGGCGGCGTCTCGCCCAGCGCCGCAAGAACGTGCAGCGCAGCCAGCATTCCTGAGTCCGCGCGCCAAAAGTCACGGAAGTAGAAGTGCCCGGAGTGCTCGCCACCGAACACGGCGTCGGTCTCGCCCATCGTGGCCTTGATGAAGGAGTGGCCGACGCGGCTACGCACCGGAACTCCCCCGTGCTCGCGCACGATTTCCGCAACAGCCTTCGACGTAATCAGATTGTGAATGATCGCCGAGCCAGGACTCTTCTTCAGTTCGCGGACGGCGACCAGAGCGGTAATCACGGACGGCGACACGATCTGCCCACGCTCGTCAATGACGAAGCAGCGGTCTGCATCGCCGTCGAACGCGAGCCCGATGTCGGCGTGCTCCTCGAGCACCTTGGCTTGCAGGTCGGCGGTGTTCTTCGGATCGATCGGGTTGGCTTCGTGGTTGGGGAAGTTCCCGTCGAGCTCGAAGTACATCGGCACGATGTCAAGCGGCAGATCCTTCAACACGATCGGCACGGTGTAGCCGCCCATGCCGTTGCCCGCGTCGACGACAACCTTGAGCGGTCGGATACCGCTGAGGTCGACGAGATGCCGCAAGAAGACGGCGTAGTCCTCGACGAGTTCGTGCGTGGTGATCGTGCCGGGCTTGCCGTCGTAGGCAGGGATGCCGTTCTCGATCAGCGCGCGGATCTCGAGGAGCCCGGTCTCTTGCCCGACCGGTCGCGCACCCGCGAGACACAGCTTGATGCCGTTGTACTTCGCCGGGTTGTGGCTGGCAGTCAGCATCACGCCAGGGATGTCGAGGCTGCCGGCCGCGAAATAGATCATGTCGGTGCTCGCGAGGCCGGCCATGATGACGTCGCTGCCCTGGCTGGCCGCACCTTCTGCGACGGCCTGCGAGAGCGGACCTGACGACTCGCGCATGTCGTGCGCGATCACGATCCGTGGAGCCTTGGTGAAGATGGCGAATGCCGCGCCCACCGCCCGGGCGGTCTCTTCGTCGAGCTCGTCGGGCACCACGCCGCGTATGTCGTACGCCTTGACGATCTTGGAGAGGTCGCGCACTGGGCCTGCCTCGGTTTCTCACCGTCTGCCGCCAGAGCTCCGGCGGGCGCACCGGGAATGTGCGCGTGAGCGCAGCCTACCGAGCCAGTCATGATGGGGGCATGCCCTGGATCGCACCCAACCCACCCGAGCTTGCCGACGGGCCGCTCGTCGGGGACGACCGGCCGATCCTGGAGGCCTACCTCGCGTGGCAGCGACACACACTGCTGAGCCTGTGCGCGGGGCTCACGGGAGAGCAGCTGACGAAGCGGGCCATCCCGCCGTCCAACCTGTCGTTGCTCGGCCTGGTACGGCATCTGGGGAAAGTGGAGCGCATCTGGCTTCGGCAACGGGCTGCCGGCGAAGCCGTTGGACCGATGTACGGAACGCCCGACGACGTCAGGTTGAAGGATGCCGACTTCAACGACCTCGACGACACGCAAGCAGCAGCCGACTTCGCGAGATACAACGAGGAGTGCAGGTTGGCGGACGCCGCAGTCGCGAACATGGCGTTCGACGACACGTTCACTGCCAAGGACGAGACGTTTTCGCTGCGGGTTGCGTACGTCCACCTGATCGCGGAGTACGCCCGCCACAACGGCCATGCCGACCTACTGCGCGAGCTAATCGACGGGACGACGGGACTGTGATCGTCTGAGCGGCCGGGGGTGCGGCTCAGATCTTGCGGGTCAGGCGATTTTGCGGGTCTTGGCGATGACGTGGTCGAAGCTCAGCTGCGCCCCGCCCTGGAGCCACCAGCGGTTCTCGCAGTGGTGGCACGAGGCGAAGTGCACTCGCGAGCCATCCGTGAGCGTCATCGCGATCGATGTGACGCGCTCGCTGCCACAGATCCGGCACTTGGTCAGGTTGCGGGCCTCGACGTTCACGAGCGAGGCCGGTCCACTGAGTTCGGTGGACGCCTGGCGTGAGGTGCGGAGGCTGGTCGCGGTCTTCGGCACGGGTGCTCCTAGTGCATCGGGTACTGCTTCGAGAATGACGATGAATGCGGTGCCTTGCGGATGAGAGCTTCTTGATCACCCATGTGGGCCATGAGGGGATACAGCCGAATGGGTGACATACGCCCTATCGGCCTAACACCCGTCCGGACTTTAATAGCGGGCGATTCGGGTACAAACCGGACATTAGTCGCCGGCACGACGTGGAAGCCTGTGGACGCTCAAGAAAGCGTCCTGCGGCTTCCAACTTCGCCGAAAGAAGCAGGTCAGGACGTCGGAGGCTGCAGGACTCGCAAATGGCCGCGCCGACCCTGACTAGGCCCGCCCACGCCGGCGCCGGCCGAGCTGCCTACTGAATGGGTGCCGCCGGCGCTGCTGGAGATCGTTTCCACGGCAGGTCGAGCAGCCTCGCGGACGGCGTCGGCGAGCGCCTCAAGATCATCTGCGGTGGGTCCGGCCGGCTCGGCGATCTCGAGCCGCACGACCTCCCAGCCGAGCGGCGCCGTGAGTCGCGCCGAGTGCTTGGCGCACAAGTCGTAGCAGTGCGGTTCGGCGTAGGTCGCGAGTGGGCCGAGCACGGCAGTCGACTGCGCGTAGACGTACGTGAGCGTCGCAACCGCCGGCTGACCGCAGGCGGTGCGGGTGCATCGACGAAGAGAGCTCACGAGCGCGAAGGCTAGTCGGCGGGCGGGGTGCTCGGGGCCATCCACCCACAGATCGCGCCGCGTGTCGGGCACATTCGTGCGGCGCGCGGGGCGTCGGGTTTGCAGGACTAGGCTCCGCAGGCGTGACTCTGCCCAGCGAGCGACCGGGCGGCAACCGCGACCACCGGCGCCGTGATCGGCGGGGCCGTGGGATCCGTGGCCCGTTCGCGCCCCAGGCCGTCCCGATCACGCGCACCCGAGCCGCCGCATTCGACGAGCTGGTGCTCGACGCGGTCGAGCACCTCGAGGTGCGCTGGGCGGACCAGCTGCACAAGATCCAGTTCGCCGTCGAGGACGTCCCGCCGGCCGCGCTGCTCGGCCGTAGCACCATCGAGCCGGTACCGCTCGGTGCATGGTTCCCGGCGACCGGGAACCGGCCCGCTCAAGTCGTCATCTACCGGCGTCCGATCGAAGCACGATCGACGGGTCTCGAAGAGCTGGCCGAACTCGTGCACGACGTCGTCGTGGAGAAGGTCGCCGAGTACCTCGGCCTTGACCCCGAGGCGGTCGATCCTGGGTATGGCGAGGGCTGGGAACCAGGACCCGACCAGTAGCACCTGACCAGGAGAAACTAGGGCAGCCCGACGCCCGGATCGAACTGCACCGGTGGGCGCAGCAACGTGCGAGTCGGAGTCTGCAAGACCAGCTCGGTGAGATCGGTGCTGTCCTGCAGGACCTCCGTCAGCGACCAGGCGGCATATAGCGGACCACCACCTTCGGGGATCACCACTACCCCAGGCGCAGGGTCCGTCGTCAGCGACGCGACATCGAGCACCGTCGTCGTCCCGCCCGGCACTGTCATGTTGTTGACGACCGGCTGCGAGTCAGGCTGCGTCGGCAACACGACGACACGAACCGACGCGTCGTCGGCACCCGGAGCCGACAGCAGCAGAGTTGTGTCGCGCCCTGCGGCGATCTCACCCCCCGCAACAACGGTCGGGCCCGACAACGGCAATGCGGCGCCGGTGAATGCGTAGTCCGATGCGCCCGTTGCGTCTGGCGGCGATGTCGAGATTCCACCGACGACGACGGGCTGTGTCGACGTCACCACGATCGCTGCCGCCGACCCTTGCAACACCGGGTCGAGGCTGATCTGCGCCACGTCACCCGCCGCCACTGTGAGCGACGTGAATTCGGTTGGCACATAAGCGCCGTCGGACGTCACCGCTGTCAGCGAGTACGTCGCATCGAGGGTGCCGGGGTTGCCGACAACTAGCTGACGCGAGCCGGCATCGCCGAGGATCCCCGGCACGGTCTGCGTTTTCGCAGGCGCTGTGGTGCGAGGTAGCCAGTCAACGCCGAGCGGGATCGAGCCGTTCTCGGCGTCAGCACGCAGAGCCGGGACGACGCGGCCGGCTGTCGCAGTCACGTGGACGACTGCCGCCGGCAAGCCAGGATCGATCTGATCAAGCGCAACCACGACCTGCGTCTGCGAGGCAACGACGATGCCCTGGCGCACGGTCGGCTCACCGCCCTGGCCACCCCAGATCGAGACGTTGACACTCGCTTGCACGTTGTCGACGTTGCTCAGCAGGAGCGTCGCATGCGCACCGACGTTGCTCGAAAAACCGGCGAACCACGCGTCGGTCGTCGGACCATCGCACTGCACGGCCGACGCCTGCGGCACCGTGCCGACCATCGTGCGCGTGAACTGCACAGCACTCAACGTGTCGGTCAACGAGCCGCTGACCGAAACTTGCGTCGGCGTGAGCGCAGGCGGTCCGTCAACCACCCATGTGTGATCCGGCTGGACAGCAATCGGTGTTGCTGATGTCCCCGCTCCAAGTGCCTGCGTCGTCAGGTGCGAGTCGGCAGAGTCCGTCGAACCTGCGTCGGCATACGCGATGCGCGCCGCGCCTGGAGACGTCGCCCCGCTTGCGAGCGCACCACCAGCCACCGGCCCGGTTCCCGCGCCGCCCGCCTGCGGGCATACGAGGTTCGCGTCGCGCACCGCGATGACTGACGACAGCGACGCCGCCGATCCGTGTGGGGTCGGCGCCACGATGGCCGCAACCCACGTGACGGCCACAACCAACGCGACAACGGGGACGGCGGCCAGCCGGGGATCGAGTCTCATGCGTGCGCCACCTCGGCCGGGGGTCCCGTCACCGGATCGGCAACGTCGCCACGCACCGGTCGCCCTGGCCGCCGCTGCTGACCCGCCCGGCCTCCGGCCGGGATCGCACCAAGTAGCGCAACGAGCAGGACCACGAGCTCGAACAAAAGCCAGTCGGCGCGTCGATCCGGTGACCGGAACACGACGACATTCGCCGCTGTCGTCGGAAGGGTGAACGCCTGCATCCCGTCCAAGGTCGTTGACGGAAGCGGTGTGCCCGGCTGAGATGCGCCCTGTCCCGCGCCGACCTCGCCGAGCTGACCGGCCGTTGCGACAGCTCCGACCGCTCCGATCGGACCAGGTGCGGCAACTGCCTTCGCCTGCCACGCGGACGACGGCGCTTCAGTAAGCACCAATACCCGCGGACCCAGCGAAAACGGGATCTGCAAGGTCGGTGCGTGTCGACCGACACCGATCGGATCACCAGGCAACTGCCAGTCGTCGTCCCCAGTCGCGGCAATCGCGAGCCGGCCGGCATTCGCCTGGACTTCCCAGACCCGCCATCCGTCGCTCGTGTTCTGCGGCAGCACGCCCCCGCCCGCCGCGATCGTGGCACCGAGACCTGCATCAGCGGACTCGGGCACCAACACGTACCGGATCCCGGCGTGGGAGAGCTCTGTCGCTGCGCGTTGCCCGATGCCGGCGGAGAGATCGGCGACAGCTGCACCGACAACCGCGACCTGGCCAGGGTCGGACTCGAGGTCGGCGTCACCGAGTTGCTGATTGCGATCGCGCAGCACGGTGAAGTCGACCTGACCCGAAGGCCCTGGGTTGAGTACGACAGTTCGAGCCTGCCCGTGTGCGACCGACTCGGCGGCGACGAACGGCGGCAGGATGTTGACCGGACCTGAGTGCAACACGTGTCCGGTGCCGTCGGCGATCCAGAACGCACCTGCGACCACCGGGGTCGCCGCTGCCGCTGTTGCAAGCACCAGAGCGAGCGGCTGCCGCCACCCGAAACTTGTTTGCGTGAGTCGAGCCCGCAGCCTGCTGCCAGCCACCGCTGCCGAGGTGAGCAGGCCGGCCCCCACGATCGCGGTGGCGATGCCGGGCCAGCCCGCGAACGTGTCGGAACTGCCCGGCACATGGGCCTGCACACCGGCCACGATCAGGCCGCCGACCAAGCCATCGATGGCGAGCAACCAACCAAGCCGCGCCGGCCCTGGTCTGGTCAACTGCAGCAGCCCTGCGAGTGCAGCGAGAGCAATCACCGCATCGAGCCAGATCGGTGGCAGTGATGGTCCGCCCGGATGCAGCAGCAGCATGTCGATGGCCGGCAGGCGTCGGGCTTGCAATTGCCCGCTCGGCTGGCCGACGCCTAGTACGAGCAATGCCGGGTGATGCCACAACCGCGCCGACCAAGGCATCAACAACGCAGGCGGGACGGCAAGCACGATGAGCACCCGGCGCAGGCCAACCCATGACCGCCGCACGAGCGACGCGATCAGCGCCAGTGCAATGAGCGGCGCCAACAACACGTAGAGCATCGGATCGAACGCGGCACCGAAGGCCAGCACGAGCCCAGCCGGCCACGCAGGCCGAACGCCAGCCACTCGCCGTCCAGACCGTCTTGCGCTTGAACGTTCTGCGCGCGCGTGCGTATAGAGCGGCGGCAACAACGACTGGCCGACAAGTAACAAAGCAAGGGGCAGGACGGCGAATGCAACGGCTGTGCCCAAGCGACCCGACGCGATGGATCCGCTCGCAACCGGCAGCAACGCGTAAGTAGCCGCTAGCCACACGCGCAGGCGCTTCGTCGTCACGATGGGACGTGCGGCAATGTAGGCCATGAGGCCGGCAATCGGCACGCTGCCGAGCAACAACACCTTGACCGCGAGCTGCGCGCTACCGAACAGCACCGCGCCGACGATCGCGACGATCGCCAAGTACGGCGGCGCGTCGGTCGTGCTGCCGAACCCGGTAGCGTGCCAGCTTGCGGTGTAGGTGTTCCAGAGGTCTCCCGCCGAGTTCGGCGCTGGAAGCAACATGCCGCCGTGCAGTGTCCCCTTCAGAACATGGCGTTCAGCGACGAGCGAGACCACCAACAGCCCGAGCACCAATACCAAACCGGGTTGCGTCATGAGCCGCCGGAAGAGTCCACGGTCGTCAGTGATCGCATCGTCGTCGCGACGCCCGATGTCAGACAGCCGCTCGCGCGCTGATTCGCCGTAGCGCCGCACGCGCGTACCACGCGGCGCGAACAACGAGCGGACCTCCCGCGACGGGATCCGACGCGTGGCACGGCGTGCGCGACGTGCACGCAGCAGTGCTCGCGGGCGGATCAGAACATTGAGCGTCGCGCGCATCTCGTCCCACGCGTCGAACGGTCGTTTCGCCACCACGAACAGGCTCGACCGGACCACGCCGGCGACGATCACGCGCAGAATCGTCCACGGCAACCAGACTGCGGAGCAGTTCGCAAGCATCGTCCACAGCGCGCTCTGCCGGTCGAGGCGGCGAGGTTGCGATGGGCCGCACGCGATCGGCCGCAGCCCGCTCGTCGTCGCTTGGGCGTGACGCAACACGGCGCGACTGCAGATGACGACCCGATGGCCGGCCAGATTCGCCCGCCAACCAAAGTCGGTGTCATCGCGAAAGAGCGGCAACGCTGGATCGAAGCCGCCCAGGTCTTCCCAAACGTCGCGGCGAACCAACATCCCCGCGGTGCTAACGGCGAGCACGTCGCGATCACCGTCATGCTGCCCGTGATCGAGTTCGCCAGGTTCGAGCCACGTCTCGCGACGGCCGCCCCGATCAAGAGTGGCGCCGACCTCGAGAAGCAGGCGCTGGTTGTCCCAACCCAGCAACTTCGCGCCGATCACCGCCGCCGACGGCATCTCGTCAGCCAGTTCCAGCATCGCCTCTAACGCTTGGGGAGCCGGCGCGCTGTCGTCGTGCAACAGCCACAGCCACTCGACGACGGCGCCTGAGTCTGACCTCGTCGAGGCCAGACCTGGCGCGTGCGCAAAGGCCGCCGTCGCCATCGCAACGGCCGCGCCGAATCCCATCTCTCGCGGAGCGTCGAGGACGCTCGACGCCCCCACCGCTCGCTCGAGCAACTCACGGGTGCCGTCGTGGCTACCGGTGTCGACCGCGACGAACCGCTGCACGGGTCGACGCTGGGTCTTGACCGCATGCAAAGTCGTGGGCAGCCAACGAGCGCCGTCATGGGCAACGAGCACCGCTGTGACGACGTGACGGGGGCGGACCAGATGGTCATGTCTGATGGCAGATGAGGTCATACGGCCAGGCCGGGGAAGACAGCAGGGTTCGGACAGCACGGGTGAGAGCGTGGAAACGCCTCACCCTACGCGATGAACGCCCAGCACCCGGTCGGCGTCAGTTCACCGACCGGGTGTCAAACACGTGCCAAAGATCTTGTTAGCTGACGCGCCGCTTCAGACGGCGACGCTCACGCTCAGAAAGACCACCCCAGATACCGAAGCGCTCATCGTTGCCGAGCGCGTACTCAAGGCACTCAGAGCGAACGGCGCAGGTCGTGCAGATCCGCTTTGCCTCCCGAGTCGACCCGCCCTTCTCCGGAAAGAAGGCCTCCGGGTCGGTCTGCGCGCACAGCGCGCGCTCCTGCCAGCGCAGTTCTTCCTCAATGTCGATGGGGAAGCCGGACTCAGCAACATCTGCGTCCGCAGCGTCGGCGTGAAGTGGGTGGACCTCGCGGTAGATCTCAATCACCGCGTACCTCCTCGACCCTTGTCGCCTTCGGAGCGGGGCTCAGCCACTCTGGCTGCACCGCCCACGAAGAACATTGGTGGAATTACATGCGCGTCATTACCCACTAGTCAAGCCAAACGGTGATATTCCCTCACACAAGATGTCGGCAGTCGCTGCTAAGCGGCTTCGCTGAAGCCCCCTTTTTGCGCCTGCGGGCCGCTAAATACGCGCTTCAGATGGCAAATCGACCCATTCAGCAGGTGCCTTTCGGCCCGTGCCACTATCGGGACTCATGGACGGCTCCGAAGGCTCTGCAGGCGCCGTTCGACGTGTTGTCGCACTCGCAGGTGGCATCGGCGGGGCTCGATTTCTGCGCGGTTTGCTCAGCTCACTCGACGACGAGGACCGCAAATCGGGGGCGAAAAGCGAAGTCACCGTCATCGGTAACACCGGTGACGACATCACCCTGTTCGGACTTCGGATATGCCCCGACCTCGACACCGTGATGTACACCCTCGGCGGCGGCATCAATGAGGAGCAGGGCTGGGGTCGCGAGGGCGAGACGTTCGCGGTCAAGGCCGAGTTGGGGCAATACAAGGCGACTCCCCAATGGTTCGGTCTGGGTGATCGCGACATCGCGACGCACATTCTGCGCACGGGTTGGTTAGCGGACGGCGAACTGCTCTCCGAAGTCACGCGTCGGTTGTGTGAGCGATGGGCTCCTGGTGTGCGACTGATCCCGATGTCGGACGACCCGGTCGAGACCCACGTGGTTCTCGACGATCCCGACGACGGGGAGCGCACGGTGCATTTTCAAGAGTGGTGGGTCCGGCTGCATGCGGCGGTACCCGCGAAGCGCATCGTGGCCGTTGGCGCGTCGGAGTCGCGACCCGCACCCGGCGTGCTCGAAGCGATCGCAGCGGCCGACCTCATCGTTTTCCCGCCGTCCAATCCGGTCGTAAGTATCGGCACGATCCTGCAGGTTCCTGGGATCCGCCAGGCATTGGTCGACGCACGGGCGCCGGTGATTGGTGTCTCGCCCATCATCGGTGGCGCCCCTGTGCGGGGCATGGCGGATGCGTGCCTCACGGCGATTGGCGTCGCCACGACGGCCCGCGCGGTCGCAGAGCACTACGGGTCTGAGCTGCTCGATGGCTGGCTCGTCGATGACGCCGACTCCTTGGTGTCGTCGCTCGACGGCATTATTGTGCGGTCGCGTCCCCTGCTCATGGTCGATCTCGACGCGACCGCAGCCATCGCGCGCAGCGTGCTCGATCTTGCGGCAGACTTATCTGCATGACGCTAGAAATCCTTGCGGTGCAGGGCATTCCTGAGGTTGTCGCTGGCGATTCGCTGGCCGCGTTGATCGTGGCGCATGCGCCGCAACTACGCGACGGTGACGTACTCGTCGTCACGTCGAAGGTCGTCTCGAAGGCCGAGGGGCAGATCGTCGACACCGACCGCGAGCTCGCAATTGACGCCGAGACCGTGCGGGTTGTCGCTCGTCGCGGGGACACGCGGATCGTCGCGACACGGCACGGATTCGTCATGGCAGCCGCCGGAGTCGACGCCTCGAACGTCACCAAGGGCGAGGTCGTGGTGCTGCCCGTCGACTCCGACGCGTCCGCTCGGCGGATCCGCGACGGCGTCCGCTCGCTCGCCGGCATCAACGTCGGCGTTGTCATCAGCGACACGTTCGGCCGGCCGTGGCGGGTCGGTGTCACCGACGCCGCGGTGGGCTTCGCCGGGCTCGAGGCGTTCGAAGATCTGCGGGGCACCGTCGATCCCTACGGCAACGAGTTGCGTGTGACGCTGACTTGCACTGTGGACGAACTCGCCGCAGCGGCCGACCTGGTCAAGGGCAAAACCAACGGCGTGCCGGTCGCGATCGTGCGCGGGCTCACCGTCGTCCGGCCCTTCGAAAGCCCTGATACGCAAGGAATTTCCAGCGTCATCCGACCGATTGACGAAGACTTGTTCTCGCTCGGCACGCGCGACGTTCTGCACGCCCGCGTCGATACAGTGGAGTTCACCGGTGAGCCCGTCGACGCCGAGCGGATCACTCGTGCGCTTCAAGCTGCGTCACTCGCCGCGCACCCGTCAGGCTGGCACGGGCTGCGGTTCACGGTGCTGCCGGCGCGCGACTTCGCGTCAATGCCAGCCTTCGCGGACGCCGATGCGCTGGCATCCGCCGCGACAGTGATCGTGCCCCATCTCGATGAGGAAACGACTGCCCGCGACCTGCTCGCGTCGGGTGCTGCCATCGAGAACGTGTTAGTCGCACTCGCCATCGAGCAGCTCGGATCGTGCTGGATCTGGCCGTCACCTGCCGGCGTGGGCGGCTTGCCCGACTACCCGCTAGGAGTCATCGCAGTCGGTCATCCCGGCTCGCAGTAAGCAGTCTGGTAGCAGCGAACGTTACGAGAACGTGGGCTCGGCGCCCATCCAGATGAGCGGTTGGTTCTTCGGCAGCGGAAGAATGGCCACAAGCAAGTGATGGCCCGTCACCAGCGTCTCGACCGGTAGCGAACCCGTCGCGTTGACTGTCTCGCCCGTGCTGAGCGGAAGGCTCATCTCGTGCACGGATTCGGGGACGATGAAAGCGAACACGGCTCCCACTCCTTGGACGCTCTGAGCGCAGACGGGATAAGGCCCGAGAGCCGCTGAGTACGGAGTGTCGCTGTTGCAGATCCCGCCGTATCTGCCCGTCGTCCGAAACCCAACCTCATTCGGTCCGCGGACGTCGATCCAGAAGTTCACTCCGCTGATCGAGCCGACCGTGGTGTAACCCTCCGCCTTGGGTGAGGGCTCCGCGGTGCTCGGCGACAGAAGGCCTCTGCCGATGGCGACAGCGAAGCAAGCGACAGCCACAACGGCTGCAGTCGCGAGATATCGCCACCGTCGGCTGGTGTGCAGCTGTGCCGAGATGTAGTCGGCGGTCATGCGATCACGTCATGCAGCACGGCGTCAGTGTAGGAGTCGGGCAGCCAGTCAGCGCTTGAGTTCGGTCAATGCGCCAGCCAGTGCATCGACGGCGAAGTCGACCTCGGCAGCCGTAATGACGAGCGGCGGCGCGAGACGGATCGTCGAGCCGTGAGTGTCCTTGGCGAGCACTCCCCTGCGCAGCAGCTCCTCGCACACCTGGCGGCCGGTCGCGATGGCCGGGTCGATGTCGACGCCGGCCCATAGACCGCGTGACCGGAAACCGACGACACCGGTACCGAGCAACCCGGTCAACCTGTCGGCCAGTTGCGCGCCACGTTCCGCGGCCCGCTGCTGGTATTCGCCGGTGTTCAGCAAACCGATGACCGCTCGGCCGACGGCACACGCGAGCGGGTTGCCGCCGAACGTGCTGCCGTGTTCGCCCGGATGCAGCGCACCCATCACATCCCACGTTGACACGACGGCAGAGACCGGCATGATGCCGCCGCCCAGCGCCTTGCCGAGGATGTAGACGTCGGGCCGCACGTCCTCGTGGTCGCAGGCGAATGTGCGGCCGGTCCGACCGAGACCTGACTGGATCTCATCGGCCATGAACAGGACGCCACGAGCGGAGCAGAGCTCGCGAACCGCACGCAGGTAACCGGCGGCCGGGATGACGACGCCCGCTTCACCCTGGATCGGCTCGATGAGCACCGCGACGGTGTTGGCGTCGATCGCAGACGCGAGCTCATCGGCGTCCCCGAAGGCGACCTCGCGAAAGCCTGGGGTGAACGGGCCGAAGTTGCGCTTCGCGTCACGGTCACTGGAAAAGCTCACGATGCTGATCGTGCGGCCGTGGAAGTTGTCGCGCGCCACGACGATGTTGGCACGGTCCGGCTCTACGCCCTTGACCTCGTAGCCCCACTTGCGGGCCAGCTTGAGTGCGCTCTCGACCGCTTCTGCGCCGCTATTCATCGGCAGCACGGTCTCCATGCCGCACAAGTCGGCGAGCTCGGCACAAAAAGAACCGAGCAGATCGTGGTGAAACGCGCGACTCGTCAACGTCAACCGCTCGAGTTGGTCGCGAGCAGCTTCAACGATCACCGGGTGACTGTGCCCGAAGTTCAACGCGGAGTAGCCCGCGAGGCAGTCAAGGTAGCGGCGACCGTCGACATCGGTCACCCACACGCCATTTCCTTCGCGCAACACGACGGGCAGCGGGTGATATGTATGCGCGGCATGCGCCTCGTCGCGCTCGATGTACTCGACGGAAGTGGATGGTTCACCACTCACCATGATGTCACCGACCAGCACATCGCTGCGCGGCGTCATGCGCGCAACTCCAACGTGCAGCACTTCGGGCCGCCGCCGGCCTTGCGCAGCTCACTCAGCTGCACGGGCACCGGCTGGTAGCCACGTGCGAGCAAGACCGCAGCCAGATCGACTGCCTCTGCAGGGAGCACGACGTGGTAACCGTCGCTGACTGCATTGAGCCCGAGCACCGCGGCGTCGGCTGCAGTTGCGATGATCGCGTCGGGGTAGAGGTCGTGAAGCACTGCTTGGCTACGAGCACTGAAAGCGCCTGGGAAGTAAGCGATGTCGTCGGGGCCGAGCACGCACAACGCGGTGTCGAGGTGGTAGTAGCGGGGGTCGACGAGCTCGAGACTCACGACCGGAAGACCGAGGGCCTTGCCTGCTTCTGCGTGTGCGGCCGGATCCGTTCGAAAGCCGGTGCCGGCGAGCAACCGGCTTCCAGCGACGAGCAGATCGCCTTCACCTTCGTTGGTGTATTGCGCGTCATGGCTCTCGAACCCAGCGGCGCGAAACCAGTTCAGATAGGCCGGACCCTCGGCCGCGCGCTCGGCGTGCAGAAACTTCGCGCCGTACACGCGGTTGTTGGCGACGGTCGCGCCGTTCGCCGCGAACACCATGTCGGGCAGGCCGTCGACAGGCTCGATCTGGGAGACATCGTGACCGAGGCGGCGGTAGGTATCGAGGAGCCCGCGCCACTGCTGGACGGCGAGGTCGGTGTCGACCGGCACCGACGGATCCATCCACGGGTTGATCGCGTACTCCACCACGAAGTACCGCGGCTCGCACATGAGGTAGCGGCGATGGGTGGCCGCCCGCTCGTGCGTGGCAGTGAGCGATTCGGGCGAGGTCGGTCTGACTGAGTCGCTCAAGGTTGCCGTCATGGTCTAACCATGAGTGACCCGAAGCTTTCGAACAAGCCTGTTCCCTTGCGTCGTAGCGGCAGGATCAGCTATGAAATCGCTCCCGGACGGCGATTCATTGCACAGAAGGGCACGCCACTAGCTGGGGTCGGTGGCAGCCTCCCGGCGGAGCAGTCGCGACAGCACCAGCACGCTCTTCGTGCGGACCACGAAACTCTCCGCCCCGATCCGTTCCAGCACATCCTCGAAGTGCCGCATGTCGGCCGCGACCACATGGATCAGGGCGTCGGCCTCGCCCGACACCGTGCATGCGTCGACCACCTCCGGGTGGCGCGACACAGCCTCAGCAATGGCTGTCGGCGACGTCCGGCCCTGGCAGTACAACTCGACGTACGCCTCCGTCGTCCAGCCAAGTGCCGACGGGTCGACGATCGCGGCGAATCCGGTGATGACGCCGGTGGCCCGCAGCCTGTCGACCCGGCGCTTCACTGCGGGTGCACTCAAACCGACTTGAACGCCGACCTCGGCGAAACTGGCCCGCGCGTGGTCTCGCAACACCGCAAGAATCTGCTGATCAATGTCGTCGAGGGCCATCAGAGCGACCTGTTGTCTCGAATCGACATGCGCGGACCGAAGCGCGGAGCAGCGACGCCGGTGGCTTCAACGAGCCGCACGACTCGTTGACGGTGCGGTCGGTAAGGCTCAAGTAGCGCGAGCATTCCGGCGTCGTCGGTGCGGGGGCGGCCGGTCAACAAAAACCCCACGGAGTTGGGCAGGTGGTAGTCGCCGACCGACACGACGTCGCCCGCGCCGTGACTTCGCTGCACGACTTCGGCCGCTGTCCAGACACCAATGCCGGGAACCGTCATCAGCCGCTGCGACGCCACGTCGGCGGCAAGTGTGGCGAGTTCCTCGAGCCGCGGAGCGACTGACGCGGCGTTGAGCAGGGCGCGCCGCCGCGCACCGTCGAGGCCGATGCGGTGCCATTCCCAGTCGGGGATCGAACGGATCGTCGCAGCCGAAGGCATCACCGCCATGCCTTCAAGTGCAGGACCAGGCGCGGGCTCACCAAACCGGCGCACTAACGCGGTCCACGTGCGACGCGCTTCGATGCCCGTCACCAGCTGTTCGAGGATCGCGGGCACCAGGGCCTCGAAAACCCGGCCGCTACTGCTCAATCGCATGCCAGGGAGCCGCCGACGAGTGTCACGCACCCTGCCCGGTGGAAGCTCGAGGCCGGTCCAGTCGTCGTCCGCTCCAAGCAATGACGGGACGGCGGCGAGAGCCCAATCGGCGCCGCCTCCCCAGGCCTGCGTGGAAATCTCTCCTGCTGAACGGTCGGCGGCCAGCCGAATAGTGGCGCCGCCGTCCGGCGTCCGCCATGTTCGCCAGTGCGCACCGTCTGCCCCGACGCGATGGCAAGGGTCGTAGCGTCCGCGCCGGTGCGGACCCAACGTGGCGTTGAGGTCGAGCGGCCCGCTCGGGCGGTAACGACGCTCGAGCGGCAGGACCCCTGCGGTCAGCGTCACGATTCGTCGCTCGAAAACCGCACGGAACCGGGCGCGAGAACCACGTGTGGCCATACGCGTACGCCGGAGAGCAGTTCGTTGCCGGAGCCGATGTCGGCACCGTCGCCGATCACCACACCATCGAGCACTGCACCCGCACCGATGCGCGCACCGCGACCGATCACACTCGCCCGCACCTGCGCACCCTCCGAGATCACGGCGCCGTCGAAGATCACGCTGCCGTCAACGACGGCGTTATCGCCGACCAGAACGCCCGCGCCGATGCAGGTCCCGCCAACAACGATTGCGGATGTCGCAACGCGCGCACCCAGGAGAACCAGCGCCTCACCGACGGGTCCGGGCAATGCGGGTGACGGCGCGATGCCGCGTACGAGATCGCACGAACCCTGGACGAAGGCGGCTGGCGTTCCGAGGTCGAGCCAGTAGCCGGAGTCGACGTATCCCATAACCGTCGCGCCACCCGCGAGCAACTGCGGGAACGTCTCGCGCTCGACAGACACCACTTGCCCATAAGGAATCGTGTCGATGACCTCGCGGCGGAAGATGTAGCAGCCGGCGTTAATAAGATTCGTCACGGGCTCGGGCATCTTTTCCAAGAACGCCGTCACCCGGCTCTGCGAATCGACTGGCACGCAGCCGAACGCGCGGGCATCGTCGACTTCAGTGAGGTACATCGTGACGGCCGCGTCATGTTTCGTGTGCAGTGCTAGCTGTGCGCCGATGTCGTGACCCGAGAGCACGTCGCCGTTGAACACGAGCACCGGCGAATCGGCGTCGCCGCGAAGGCGCGCGCTGACATTGCGGATCCCGCCGCCGGTGCCCATCGGCTCTGTCTCTGTCACGTACTCGAGATCAAGGCCAAGCGCCGAACCGTCACCGAATTGCTGCTCGAACGTCTCGGCGCGATACGAGGTCGCAAGGACCACATGATCGACTCCAGCGGCGCGAGCCTGGGCCAGCTGGTGGGTCAGGAACGGCACACCGGCGGTCGGCAGCATCGGCTTGGGCGCGGTCAGCGTCAGTGGGCGCAGCCGGGTACCCTTCCCGCCGACCAGCACAATCGCATCGATGACGCACTCCCCTGTCCCAACCCTGATCCGCAGCTTAGGCGAGCCGGCGACCGACATCGGCGAGGCGTAACCGGCGAGCCGCTCATCCGGTTCCCAGCTTCGCGGGCTAGCCTTCGGGTCGGACGACGGGGGCGCGCCCTTCTGGAATCGAGCCCATGCAGCGTTCCAAGCCCCCACTCGCCGTCTGGACTGCGATGGCGCTGCACCTCGGCGTCATGGTCATCTTCACCCTCCTCTACCCCGCCTACTGGGGGTTCGACGAGACCGGCCACGTCTCGCGGGTGCTCGATTCGCAGCACGGCGACCTGTACCCGACCCCAGGCGTCTCGGCCTACGTCGTCGGTGTTAACGACACCTACCAGATGTTCAACATCAAGGACCAACCGCCGTTCATCACCTACGTACCGCTGCCTCGCGCTGATCGACCGTCCTTCGACAGCCTGGGCGGCGGCACGCTGGAGCCCGAGCCGGCCGCGGTGCCGAACCAGCTCGCCCAGCACCCGCCGGGCTACTACGCCCTAGCCGCCGGCGTGCTCGACGCAATCCCAGACTCGTCACACCTGGCGTGGGATCAAACGGTCGGGCTGCTGCGATTGCTCGACATCCTGTTCTTGTTGCCCCTGCCGTACTTGTGCTGGGCGATCGCGAAGCGCTACACGCGCAGCGGTGTCGCTGTCGCGACCGCGTTCGCTCCGATTCTGCTGCCGGCCCTTGAGCGCCTCGGTGGTTCGGTCAACAACGACGATCTGCTGATCCTGCTGACCAGCGTCTTCCTGTTGCAGGTGACGAAGGCGATGGCAGGCGACATGCGCATCCGCGTCGCGGTGACGATGGGGGTGACCTTGATCCTGGCCCTGCTCACCAAGGGCTTCGCGCTGGTACTACCGCCCGTCGCTGTGTTGGCGTATCTGGTCGGGTGGCGGCGCAATCGCTTGCCGTTCCCGCAATGGCCAGTGCGCATCGTCGTGCTGTCCGGAGCGATCGGCGGCCTGTGGTGGCTTCGCAACCTCAACGTCTACGGCAGCGTTCAACCGGCCGGACTCACCCCGGCGCAGGCGAACACGGTCTGGCCGCCGCTTCCTGCCGGCTCGAAGGTGCACGTCATGGCCTACCTGCACCACGGGCTCGATCGCATGACGACCGACGTGTGGGGCGCGTTGGGCCTCACCGTGCCTCCAAGCCTGCCCGGCTGGATCACGTTCATTGCGAGCGTGCTCGCCGGCGCTTTGCTGGTGTTGGGTTTCGTCGCAACATTTGCCGGACGACGGCCGGGCGTCGACGACGAGGGTCGCCATGTCGGGCGGCCCCCACGCGTGCCAGTGATCGAACTGCTCGTCTTGCTGCTGCCGACCGTCCTGGTGATCGTGCCGTTGCTGTTCCACGGGTGGTCCGACTACCACCGCACCGGGCAACTCATCGGGATCCAGGGTCGCTATCTCTACCCGGGCTTCGTCGGGCTCGTTGCCATCGCGGCGGTCGGTGCCGACCTGGTCATCGGGCTGCTTCCGCCTGCGGTCGAACGCTTCACCCCCGTCGTCACCTGCGTGCTAGCCATCGCCATCGAGGTGACCGCGGGCTGCGTTGTCTTGTCGAAACTATGGCTGGCTAAAGGCTCACAGCTCACCAACAACATCACGCGCGTCGCTCACGCCGTGGGTACCAATTCGCCGTGGCCCGGCATCGTCACGATTGCGATGCTGGCGTTCGTGACTCTTAGTGCACTGGCAGTTCTGGTGGCTGTGTCGGTCGCTGATCGAGATACCACTCGTACGTCGAACGAATCCCTTGTTCCAGCGGAATCTGTGCCGTAAATCCGAGTTCGTTAATGCGATGGACGTCGAGCAGCTTGCGTGGGGTGCCGTCGGGTTTGGTCGGATCGAAGAGCCGCTCGCCTTCGTAACCAACGATGCCCGCGACCAGTTCGGCCAGCTCGGCGATGGTGAGATCTTCGCCGACGCCCACGTTGATCGGCGCCGGGTCGTCGTAGCGCTCCAGCAGTAACTCGCATGCGCGTGCGAGGTCGTCAACGTGCAGGAACTCGCGCCGTGGCGTGCCGGTGCCCCACATCGTGACACTGGGCGCGCCCTCAACCTTCGCTTCGTGAAAGCGCCGGATCAGTGCCGGCAGTACGTGCGACTTCTGCAGATCGAAGTTGTCGCCGGGACCGTAAAGGTTCGTTGGCATCGCGGAAATCCAGGTCACGCCGTACTGGCGGCGAGCAGCTTGCACCTGCATGACACCGGCGATCTTTGCGATCGCGTAGGCGTCGTTGGTCGGCTCGAGCGGACCCGTGAGCAGCGAGTCCTCGCTGATCGGCTGCGGTGCGAACTTCGGATAGATGCAACTGCTGCCAAGGAACAGCAGCCTCTCGACGCCAACCGCAAGGGCTGCGTCCATGACGTTCAGCTGGATGCGCAGGTTGTCGGAAAGAAAATCGGCCGGGTAGGTCGAGTTGGCCATGATGCCGCCGACCTTCGCGGCCGCGACGACGACCGTGCGTGGTCGTCTCGCATTGAAGAACCCGAACGTCGCGTTGCGATCGCGCAGGTCGAGCTCACCCGACGTCCGACCTATGAGGTCTTCGAAACCGGACGCCGCGAAGTGTCGCCACACCGCGGAGCCGACGAGACCCCTGTGCCCGGCGATGTATGTCGGCGCGCTTTTGTCCAGGTCTCCCATGTGGCCCAATGCTAGCCTTGGCCTGCTGTTTCTCCCCTGTTGGTCCGACTGCGGAGGCGACCGTTCCCAGTTCTCGCAAGATCGCACTGGTGACCGGAATCACCGGCCAGGACGGTTCTTATCTCGCCGAACTTCTGCTCTCCAAGGGCTACGAGGTTCACGGGCTGATCCGTCGCGCATCGACCTTCAACACCGAGCGACTCGACCACATCTATCAAGACCCGCACGACAGCGACGTTCGGTTGCGTCTGCATTACGGCGACCTGCACGACGGCGTCGGACTGGTCAACCTGATGCGCCTAGTGCAGCCTGACGAGGTCTACCACCTCGGTGCACAGAGCCACGTCAAAGTCAGCTTCGAGATGCCCGACTACACCGGCGATGTCACCGGGGTTGCGACGATCCGGCTGCTCGAGGCCATTCGTGCGTCGGGGATTTCCACGCGCTTCTACCAGGCATCGAGCTCGGAGATGTTCGGTTCGACTCCACCGCCGCAGAACGAAGAGACGCCATTCCATCCCCGTTCGCCGTACGGTGCCGCAAAGGTCTACGGCTACTGGGTGACCGTCAACTATCGCGAGTCGTACGGCATGTTCGCGGTGAACGGAATCCTGTTCAACCACGAAAGCGAGCGTCGGGGTGAGACGTTCGTTACTCGCAAGATCACGCGGGCGGTCGCGCGAATTCAGGCTGGCCTGCAGGAGAAGCTCTATCTGGGCAACCTGACTGCGTTGCGTGACTGGGGCTATGCGCCGGAGTATGTCGAGGCAATGTGGCGAATGCTCCAGACCGAAGAACCCGACGACTTCGTGATCGCCACGGGCGTTTCTTATTCGATCGAGCAGTTCGTTGAGTTCGCATTCGAGCGCGTGGGTCTCGACTGGCACAAGTACGTCGAGACCGATCCGGCGTACCTGCGGCCGGCCGAGGTCGACAACCTCTGTGGCGACGCGTCCAAGGCCAAGGCTGTGCTCGATTGGGAAGCGAAGACTCACACACCCGAACTCGCGCGCCTGATGGTCGACGCCGACGTGGCAATGCTCGCCGACCAACTCGCCGGGCGAGCCATCCGCGTCGACCGGTGAATCCCCGCCGTTCCTCACCGGCAACGAGCGATCAGTCATGAGCGGTCACCCATGAGGCGATTGCGAGTCGCCGTGACTCTCGAGCAGCTATGGCACGAAGTACCTGGTGGCACCGCGTCGTCGGCGCTGGAAACCGTGCAGGCGCTGAAGAGACGCGACGATGTCGAGATTCTCGGGGTCGCCGCGCGTCACGACACATTGCCGCCGCCACCCTGGACGCCCCCGCTGCGCATGCACCAACTGCCGCTCCCACGTGTCGCGCTGTACGAGTCGTGGCACGCGCTTCGGTGGCCACCGGTGCAACGTGCAACTGGTCCGGTCGACGTGATCCACGCGACGACGTTTGCAATCCCGCCGAAGAACGCGCCGCTGGTCGTGACCGTCCACGATCTCGCCTTCTTGTACGAACCCGGCCACTTCACCCGGCACGGCCTTCGGTTCTTCCGACGCGGCCTGACGTTGGCGCGCCGAAACGCCGACGTGGTGCTCGTGCCGTCGCAGTCGACACTCGATGACTGCGTGGAGGCGGGCTTCGACCGATCACGGTTGCGGCTCGTGCCGCACGGCGTCGCAGTTCCGGCCGTCAGCGCAGACGCCGTGGCGGCGTTCGTCGGCGCGTATCAACTGCCCGAGCGCTACGTGCTGTGGTGCGGCACCCTCGAACCACGAAAGAACGTGCCAACGCTCCTTGAGGCGTTCGCCAAACTGCGACGCGCCGATCCCGAGCTCGGGCTCGTACTAGTCGGCCCGGCCGGCTGGGGTCCCGCGCCGGTTCAGGCGCAGTTGGTTGAAGGTGTACGTTTGCTCGGCTTCCTGCCGACGGATCAGCTGCACGCCGCCTACGCGGGTGCGCGGGCGTTTTGCTACCCGAGCCTTCGTGAGGGCTTCGGGTTGCCCGTACTCGAAGCTATGGCGCACGGGATACCGGTCGTCACGTCGCAAGGCACCGCCATGGCCGAGTTTGTCGGCGACGGCGGCCTGCTGGTCGATCCGCTCGATGCCAACGGGATTGCCGCTGCTCTGGAGGTCGTGCTCGGTGCGCGACACGACGGGTTCGCTACCGCGGCGCTGAAGCAATCGGCTCGTTATACGTGGGACGACGCCGCGGATCTGACCGTCGAGGCCTACCGATCGGCCGCGTTGTGACGCTCACCGTCGGCCTCAATCTGCTCTGGCTGGTACCTGGAGTCGTCGGCGGCAGCGAGGCCTACGCAACCGGCCTACTCGACCCCCTGACGAAACGCGATGACATCGACGTGGTCGCCTTCGGTCTGCCGGGCTTCGTCAAGAGCTACCCCGAACTGGCCGCGGCTGCACATACGGTGGTGCCACCGACGCCTGAGGGCCGTCACGTGCTGCGGCGCGTCATCATCGAGAATGCCTGGCTGCCAAGGCATTTGCGGGCTCAGAAGGTCGACCTCGTGCACCACCTCGGTGGGATCGTGCCACCAGGGTGCCGCGTGCCCGCAGTCGTCACGCTGCACGACCTGCAGTACCTGTCATATCCGGCGTATTTCAGTGTGGCGAAGCGGCGATACCTCGCGATGACACAGGGCCGCTCGTTGAAGCGGGCCGAGATGGTGACAGCCGTCAGCGAGTTCACCCGAACGCAGGCGATCGACGCGTTCGACCTCGATGCGGCCAAGGTCGTCGTCGTGCCACCAGTTGTTCGACCGATGCCTGCAGTGTCCGACGACCGACGGGCTGAGTTGTTGGCCCAGCTTGGCGTCCGCACGCCGTACATCCTCTATCCCGCAGCGACTTACCCGCACAAGAATCACGCGATGCTCCTCGAGGCGTTCGCCACGGTCGCGAAGACCGAGGACGTCTCGTTGGTACTTACGGGAGCCATCGGCGCGGGCGCCTGGGGATCAGCCCACTCGACACAGGCCGACCTCGCCGACCTGGTCGCCCGGCTCGGCATCGACAACCGGGTTCAGGCGCTCGGCTATGTGACGTCGGAGCAGCTCGCCGCGCTGTACGACGGCGCGAGGATGCTCGCATTCCCGTCTCGGTTCGAGGGCTTTGGCATCCCGGTTCTTGAAGCAATGGCTGCCGGATGTCCGGTGGTTGCCGCCAACGCAACCGCGTTGCCGTCGTTGGTCGGGGATGCAGGCCTGCTGGTCGACCCTGACGACGGGCCCGGTTGGGCGCGCGCGATGAGCGATCTGCTCGCCGACGGCGATGCGCGGCAACGGTTGTCGGACGCCGGTCGGGCACGAGCGGCGGAGTTGGCGGCCATAGACCCGGTGCAATTGCTGGTCGATGTCTACGCAAGGGTCGGCACGTGAAGATCCTCGCCGTGCTCCCGCATTTCGACCCAGACGTGGCGCCAACGGGGATCATTGCGACACGCCTCGTCGAGGAGCTCGGCGCGCTCGGCCATCACATCGACGTTGTGACGTCGCTGCCGTGGTACGAGCACCACGACGTGCTCCCCGAATGGCGTGGCAAGCTCGTTCGTCGAGAAAAGGCGCCGTGGGGTCGCGTGACGCGGGTGCACCCATTCCCGACCGGCGACAAGAGGAGCATCCCCAAGCGGGCGGTCGGTTTCGCCGCATTCTGTGCTCTCGACGCAGGCGTCGCGGCGGTTGGCGGGCGAGTCGACGTCACGTTCGCGATGACACCGCCGCTGCCGATGGCGGCGACCGGCTGGTTCGCCGCGCTGGCGCGCCGCGCGCCACTTGTTCTCAATGTGCAAGACGTCTTTCCCGACGTCGCAGTCGAGCTCGGCTTGCTCCGTGGCCGCACGCTCATCTCGGCCGCCAGTGCACTCGAGCGTTGGTCCTACGCGCGTTGCGCAGCCGTCACCGTGCTGTCAGCCGACATGCGGGCCAACCTGGCAGCGAAGATGCGACGCCCCCAACGGCTTCGTGTCATCCCGAACTTCGTCGATGTCGAGGCCATCCAACCAGGGCCGACCGAGAACTCCTATCGCGCGGAGTACGGCCTAAACGGCAAGACGGTCGTGATGTACGCGGGCAACGTCGGCATGTCTCAGTCGCTCGACCTTCTCGTGCACGCCGCGCGATCGACTCGCGACCGCGACGACATCGTCTACGTCATCAACGGCGGCGGGTCGACACTGCCCGAGCTCGAGGCCGAGGCCGCCGGCCTCGACAACCTCCGTTTTGTTCCGATGCAGCCGATCGAGCGACTACCGGAGCTACTTGCAGCGGCCGACCTTCACGTCGTCCCGTTGAAAGCTGGGTTGGCACGATCGAGTGTGCCGTCGAAGACCTACTCGATCATGGCCGCGGGTCGACCTCTTGTTGCCAGCGTCGACGAAGGCAGCGAAGTGCAGCGCGTGATCGAGGCCGCGGGCGCCGGTATCGCTGTGCCTCCCGACGATTCGCGCGCGTTCACCGCAGCAGTGTTGAAACTGTCCGACGATGCCGGCGCGAGGGACAAGATGGGGGCGGCGGCGAGGGCATATGTCGAGCGGACGGCGTCGCCGCATGGTGTCGCGCAGGCATACGCAGATTTGTTCGAGTCAGTAGCGCGCAAGAACTCGGGCGCGCGGTAAGTAGAAGCTCAGCGCGCACGAAATGCGCGCGGCGGTGCAGGCATGTCGATACGCGGGCAGTTGCGCAACGTTAGGTCGGCGTGACCAAGCGCTTCGTCGCACAGCGAGTCGACGGTGTAGCCGATGCGCGATCCGACCACAGTGATGGTCGCCCGGAAGATGGTGATCTCCCAGCGGGTGGGCATGCCATAGGCAACCTGAATGCTGCCGATGAGGCCGGCCGCTGCCGCCGAGCGCTCGTCCTTGCCCTTCCAGGGGCGTTCGAACAGTCGCCAGCATCCCGGTTCGGCGTGCCAACGACCGCCCGAGCGGACGTCTTCGGCGCGCAGGCCGTCAAGAACCCGGCGGGCGTTGCTCTCCGAGAGGACAGCGGCGGGTCGGATGACCTCGGTGACGGTGACATCGTCGTAGAGCCGGCTGGCGAGACTTTCGACCGCCTCGCGCTGGGCGACGCCCGGCACTTTGTCCTCGCTCACGGCTCTTGTCACCTGATTTCTTGGACACCCGTACAAAGGCGCGCTGTAACGCTCGGTAGTCGTCGTGAATCGGCCGTGTAGGCGGCTACAGTGCGTATCGGCCGTCCAAGGGGCACGCTTAGGCCAATCGAGGACCTTATTCGCCGTCCCTCTTCCCTGAGCGTGTCGTTCTGAGCACAATCACACCCGGACCAACTCCCGGAGAGGCCGTCTGAGATGCCAGTGCGAAGCTCCTACGTCCAGGGCACGCCCAACTGGATCGATCTGTCGACCAGCGATCAGGGCGCCGCTAAGGAGTTCTACGGCGAGCTGTTCGGCTGGAGCTTCGACGACCAGCCGATGGGCGACGGCGTCTACTCGATGGCCCTGAAGTCGAGCGGTCTCGTCAGCGCGATCTCGGTGTTGCCTCCGGACCTAGCTGCCCAGAACGCGCCCGCGATGTGGAACACCTACCTCGCCGTCGACAACGTCAATGCAACTCTGGCACGAGTTGATGCTGCGGGCGGCAAGATCGCGATGGCCCCGTTAGACGTGACGGACGCCGGCCGGATGGCCTTCATCATCGACCCGACCGGTGCACCGCTTGCAATTTGGCAAGCGAAGACGCACATCGGCGCGACACTCGTGAACGAGCCAGGCTCAGTGATCTGGAACGACCTACGAACGGACGACGTCGGTGCTGCCACGTCGTTCTATGAGGCTGTGTTCGGGCTGATCGCAGATCCACAAGAATCCGGCGCCACGCCGTACGTCAGCTTGCGAACTGGCAACGACGCTGTGGCTGGTATCTCAGCTCGCACCGACGAAGCCGCACCGAACGAGTGGCAGATTTACTTCGCGGTTGAAAACACCGAATCCGTGGCCGCACATGCGCTTGCATTGGGTGGTGACGTGATCCTCGATCCAATCGACACGCCGATCGGTCCCATGGCCACCCTCGCCGATCCGCAGGGCGCCATCTTCAACGTCATAGCCATCGCTGCAGGTTAGCCACACCGATCACCGGGTGTAGAAGCCGCCTTTGGTCTTGTTGCCCAGAACGCCCGCATCAACCATCTGGGACAGCAACGCAGGCGGCGCGTCGTTCGGGTTGCCCGATGCTGCATACAGAGACGACGCGATCGAGTGGACCGTGTCGAGTCCGATCAGATCAGCAAGCCGCAACGGACCCATCGGGTGGCTGCAGCCCAGCGTCATCGCACTGTCGACGTCAGCCGCCGGGACGCCCGCTTCGACCATCCGGATTGCCGAGCAGATGTACGGAATCAGCAACGCATTGACGATGAACCCTGGGGTGTCGGGAACGCGGACGACACTCTTGCCCAGCGTCTCGCCAACCAATTCGTTGACCGCCGAAATGACTTCGGGCGCCGTGTCAGCCGTAGTAACGAATTCCACCAACGGCAAGACGGATGCCGGGTTGAAGAAATGCAAACCAACGACGCGCTCAGGTTGCGATGTCGCTCCGGCAAGGCGGGTGATCGACAACGACGACGTGTTCGACGCCAGAATCGCAGTTGGTGACACCGTTACTGAGAGCTGCCGAAAAACGTCGAGCTTGACGTCTTCGATCTCGGGAACAGCCTCGATCACCAGTTCGCAGTCGCGAAGCTCATCAATATCGACACTGATGACGATGCGCGCGCGTACGTCTGCGATTTGAGCTTCGCCGAGACCGTCCCGCCTCGCTGTCCGACGCAAGAGCGCGGCGATCCGCTGCTCACCCCGCGCCGCTGCTTCGTGATCAAGCACGTGGACGGAGACCTCGAGGCCAGATCGGGCCGAGAGTTCCGCAATAGCGGAGCCCATGATTCCGCAGCCAACGACACCGATGCGCTTCACAGACCCAACCTAAACATGGTCAAGGTCGCCCCAGCCGAGGGTCCATCGTTCGGCGCGCCGATCGTGTTCCAGGTTCACGTTGTCGACCACACCGAAGTGGAGTTGCTTGGGCTCGAAACGCTGGGGAACGAGCCGCAGGCCCGACCGCTTCGCCAGGTCGGAAGTCGACGTCCCCGGCAAGGTCGCCAGGATGACACCCGTCACCTGGCCAGCAGACTTCGCAATCTCGTGCACCAGACTGCGGCCCGCAGCGGCGTTGGTGGCCAACAGCTCGAGCAAGAAAACGAAGTCTGCGCCGTCCTGCTGGCGAACTGTCGTCACCGCGACTCCGCACAACTGCCCTCGCCGCCGCACGGCGAAGTACCTGTAGACGCTCGGACCTGGCCGATCGGCGTAGCGCCATCGAAACCAACGATGATCGCGAATGACGCCGTTGCTAACGGCGGGCTCGAGCGCTCCCCAGACTGCATCGACGTCGGCGTCGGGTTCTTGGGCTTCGCTGACGTCATAGCCGATCGTCGGCAACGTCAACCGCATGCCCCAACCCGCGATTGCTACAGCGAAGCGCGGCAGTCCAGCTCGCTTCGCGTAGAAGCCGGTGTCGAGCGGCAGCAGGTGCGTTCGCAAGAGTCCGATCTCTTGCCAGCCAACGCGCGTAATGCCCTTCACCGAGTTCTGGTTCGGATAGCAAACGGTGAGCGGCATTCCTACTTCGCCGGTTGCCGCGTAGAGAGCTGATGCCATCGGCCCGAAGTTGCCGCGCGCCTGATGCGACCGGTCAATCGCAGCGTCGATCCCTAAGCCGATCTGCGTAACCTGACCGTCCACCTTCGCTGGGTACCGAATGCTGGTGTACGCACCGACGATCTCGCCATCCGCGTCCATCACCATGATGACTGGATCGCCGTAAGGGCTGCCGAAGTACTGCCAACGCAGGATCGCTTCGTCGCTCTTCGCGTTGTCGGGAAATGTGCGCGCAAGCAGCTGGCAGATTCCCGTTGCGTCCGCTTCGGATCCCCGGCGCAGGACAGCATCCGTCATTGCGCGCGCACCCGACGTCGCGGCATCGAGAGTTCGGGCATCAGGCGTCCTGGCTCGACATTGACTGAGCGCGCCGTGCAAGAGCCCGATACTCGCGGTGGGGCATGGCAATAAATGCCTCCCCGTAGCCCTGCCCGTGCAGCCCGTGCAGGGAGCGCCATCTCGACAGGCCGAGACCCGCTGTCAGATCGAAGGCGAGGGCTGCGGTCACGTGACACGCAGCTGCGCGCTCTTTGCGGGCCCACACGCGCGTCACGTCGACCAGTCGATTCGGTACGAGGGCTGTCCACCATTCGAATGCCCAGATCTCGACCGAGTCGGGCAGCTCGGCGTCGATCGCTGCCCAGCTCATCGCCTGGTGATCGGAGTGCCCGTCGAGAATCCACGGCACGAGAACGCGTTGCGCGCCAAACTCCTCGACGCTCGCAGCGACGGCACCGGTCAGGTCAGAGAGTCGTGCAGTAAGCGATCCGTCGGCAAAGTCGAGAAAACGCGGCTCGCCTGCACCAAGGGCCGCGCACGAGTTGGCAGCTTCGGTCGACCGCCGGCGTCCGGTTTCTGCAGCGTCGTAGGGCGATCCTCGCGTGCCCTCACCGCGCGTCGCATACACAACGCGCAGCGGCGCCCCCACGTCACCCAGCAGCGCGATCGTGCCGGCGCAGCCAAGCTCGTCATCGGGATGCGCGCACAACACGAGGGTGCGCACCGGATCTGGATCAGCCACCAGCGGCCCTGAGCCGCGAGCGCTAGCGGCGGTATTGAGCACCGGCCACAACGACGCGGGCACCAGTGGCTTCCCGCGTGCGATCAACCGAACGACGGGCCGCGGTAGTTGCACGACAGTCCTCCGCTCAAAGGTCTCCGGGGACGCTACCACCGAGCGAGGAACGACACCGGCAACGACGCCTCTACGGGGTCGGACGCCTTCTACGGTGTTGGACGAGCCGCCTGCGCGGCCTTCGCTTCGTTGCGAGCTTCACGATGTGCCTCTACGCGATCTCGTTGCCGAGCAGCGGCGAGCAGATGGAGTCCGTTGTGCCGGGCGATCGCGGCGGCTACAGCGGCAAAGGCCCCGTCGCCGACGACCGAGATCACCCGCGATGTGAGTGCGACCACAGTTGCCGATGGCACGGACAGCACCGAGCTCAAAATGGCGATCGTGATGACTTCACGCAGCCCTGCGCCGGAGGGCAGCGGAATTGCCAGGAACCCGGCCGACCATGCAAGCGCAGTGCCGCCTAGCGCCAACAGCAGCGACCGCCCGATCGGCGCATGCAGCGCCCAGCACAGCACGAAAACCTCGCCACCGACCGCTAGCCAACCAACCGTCTGCCACCAAAGTGCGATCAGCACCCCACGCGAGGTGAATTCGTGATCCGGTGGCTCGCGGCGCAGAACCTTGAAGAGAAAGTGCGTCAGCCGGTCGAGGTTCTTGGGAAGAAGCCCGACGACCAATAGCGGCAACACGAGCAGCACCCAGCTGTACTGGGCCACCTCGCCGGGTGCGGAGAAGGGAAGCGTGACGACAGCGAGCACCAAACCAGCTGCCAGCGAAACAGCCATCCCGAGAACACTCGCTGCAACGGTTCGACGTGGAGGTATCTCGTGGTCGCGGCCGAGGTCTGCCTGTGCGACCACGGTCCATACCGAGCCAGGCAGGTATTTTCCCAGCTGGCCAAGGAAAAAGATGCGCATCGCCACAGGAAGTCGAAGCGGCGAGTCGAGGTCGGCGAGCAATGACCGCCACGCCATCATCGCGGCGAAAATGTTCCCAAAGCCGAGCAACGTTGCGATGACGAGTGAATACCACGAAAGCTTGTCGTAGCTGACGCCGATCTGATGCCACTTGCCGTGCAGCGCCAACGCGAACACGACGATCAGAATCGCAAAAAACGCAACCCTGGCCAGCATTCGAAAGCGCGGCGGCAGGTGCGGGCGTCTCACCGACTCGCCCGGGTGCCGGCGACTGCGACGCCCGCCAACGCCGCTGTCAGAACCTCGATGTAGCCGTTCCAGCTCGACTCGGTGTCGACGACAGGGACACCGGCGCGCAGCTTCTGCGGCGTGCCAGGGCTGTAGAAGCGCTTCAGCGCAGCCGTCAGATCGTCGACGTCGTCGGGCTCGGCGAGCACGCCGTCGACACCGTCATTGACCTGGCTGCCGAGCGTCCCGGCGCGGGTCGCGATCACTGGCACGCCCATCGCGTGCGCCAGCAGCACGTTCTGCGAGGCGGTGCCTGCGCGGTAGGGCAGCACCAAGGCATCGACGTCGCGGAAAAGACCGGCGATCTCGGAGCCTGCGACGTAGCTCGGGCGCAGCATCACCCGATCAAGCAGGCCCAGCTCGGCGATCTGATCGCGCAGGCCGCTCACTCCGGACCAGATGTCCCCCGCGACCACGAGCTTCACTTCCGGCACGCTCACCATGGCCCGCAGCAGCACATCGAGACCCTTGTAGGGCCGCACGGTGCCAAAGAACAGCAGCCGATTGAACGGCTCGTCGGCGTCGGTCATCACCCGCCGCTCGACCGGGAACGCCGGCAGATGCGGAGGGATGTCTGCGACGACAATCTGCGTGCGGTGATTCACCACCGTCTTGGCAAGCGCGGCGAGCTCGGGTGAGTGCACGAGAACGGCGGCCGCTCGCGAGAGCAGCGCACGAACGAGCACGGTGTCGCCGTGGTGACGCTCGTGCGGGAACACGTTGTGCGCAACCACGACTACGCGCGGCCTGGTCATGGTGCGACGCGCGCGCAAAGCGCGCAGGATCGTCAGATACGCAGGCACCTGCACGGTCGAGGCGTGCACGAGTACGACGGCGTTGTAGTCGCGGAGCCCAACACCGGTACGCCACCAGGTAATCGGATTCCACCAGGCGAGCTGGTAGGACGTCGACGGGTAGATGCGCACCTCGGGCTCGCCGCCGGGGACGCGCAGAGTGCCCGGATGCAGGAACGCCGGATATTGGGCCGACCACGACACGAGGTCGACGTCGTGGCCAGCAGCGGCAAGCCGATGACACAGCTCAGTCGTGTGGTGGACGATGCCGCCCGTATGTGGGTGCGTCGGGCCGACGACGGCGATGCGCACGTCGTCACTCCCCACGCGATCGAACGATGAGGTCGGCCAGCAACGCGACAGCGCCGATCACAAGCCCTGTGACGAAGATCAGCAGTGTATTCGTCGTCAGATGGAAGTGGTATCGCGCCACGTCGAAGATGCCCTTGACGAACCCAATCGCGATCAGCCAGATCGCAACGGGCATCAACACCTTGAGCGGATTGAAATACATCACCATCCGCAGCACCTGGAGGATGTAGCGGTAGGCGTCCTTCAACGGATGGAACTTGGAGTGACCCGCGCGCTGCGCGTACGAGATCGGCACGTAGTCGACGGTGTGCTGGTTGGACAAGAACGACAGCGTGATCGTCGTCACGCACGAGAACCCTGGCGGCAGTAGCCGCAGATAGGGCAGCGACACCTCCTTGCGGAAGGCCCGCAGGCCCGAGTTCAAGTCAGGGATCGTCGTCCCCGACAACCACTCGGCGAACTTGCGGATAATCCACTTCGCCGGCACCCGCAGCAACTTGTGGGTGCCCTGCTCGCTCGTCCGCGCACCGACTACCTGATCGACGTCGGGGTTGTCGTCGAGGTAGCGGACAAGCTCGGGGATCCGCTCGTTCGGATACGTCATGTCCGCGTCGGTCCAGACGACAATCTCGCCGCGGGCCTCGTGCGTACCGATCCGGCGCACCGTCCCCGAGCCCCCGTTACGGCGGAAGGCGACCACCCGCAGCTGCGGATAGGTCTTCTCGGCCGCGCGCAACCTCGCCAGCGTCTCATCTGTCGACTTGTCATCGATCGCCAGCAACTCATAGGTGTAGCCGCTCGCGTCAAGCGCGAGGCTGATCCGAGCAATCTCTGCGAGCACGTGGTCCTGCTCGTTGTAACAAGGCAGGACGACGGTTACATAAGGGCGAGGCGGGACGACGTGGGCTGAGCCGCCGGATTCGCTGCTCGTGACGGGCTCAGCAGCCGAAGTGCGCGGGAAGCGCTGCGCCGCGGCCGGCCGTTCCGGCGCGACGCTCAACGGCTGGGCAGCCACTACAGGCCTTTCCACGCGGGAGCACCGACAAAGATCTACGGAAGTTTACCCTCCGGAGGTGCTCCGACTCCTGAAAGCTCGCTGTGAACCATCTGTGGACCTAGGGACGGCAAATGGATGGCCTAGGAGGCCGAACCAGCGAGCTGCCCCAACGCCAGCTTTCACTGCCCCAACGCGGTCCCGGCCTCTGTCTGCACGACCGCGGCGATCGCACCCGTCCCGCCAAAGAGCGACGTGCTAGCAAGAGTCGCTTGATTGGCGGTCAGGTAGCTGCTCGTCGAGGGCGAGAGAACGTTGGGATCGGTCAACAGCAAGGGACCACCGAGACGACCGACGAGCGGTCCTCCAGCCAGTGCATCCGCGAAGCTGACGCCGCTCGCAATCCCTGTCGCTGTGGGCGCGGTGAAGAAAGTCGTGGCCACCAGCGCCGCTGTCGCGTAGCGGTCAGTCCCCACGACAGCCTGCGCAGAGGGATACGCGACGACGGCTGGGCCACCGATCGCGTACACCTTGCCGGGGTGAGCCGTTATGTAGGCGCCAACTGCCGGTGGCAGGAACGTTCCGTCGGTGAGGAGCACAGCCCCGTGGATCCGCGCAGCCGCTGGGCCTGCTGCTAGCGCATCCGGGAAGTCGATGCCGGTCGCCAACAGCACAGTGGTGGGGTTACCCAGCGCGGCGGCCACCGCAAGTGCGGTGCCGTATCGATCGGCACCGAAATAGCGCACGACGACGTAGCCGAGGCTGGTGACCGCGCTGGCTACGCTGGCCGGGATCGCGCTGGTACCGCCGAGCAGGAAGACGGTCCCCCCGACGGGCAGTACGCGCTGGAGCTCAGTCGCCGTCGCGGTTGGCAACGCACTGCCGTTCGTGAAGAGCAGCGGCGCACCCTTGGCGGCCGCAAGGGCGGTGCCGACCAACGCATCCGGGTATGCGTCTGCGCGGGCAAGCACAACGGCGCCCGCTGTGCCCGCGGTGGGGAATTCCGCGTTGGAAACAGCAACGGCGGTCGCGAACCGGTCAGCGCCAGACAACCTGTTGACGGCCTGCGTCGACACCGTGGCGATCTTGACCGCGGTGGCAAGCGAGCCAGTGCCGTCACCGCTGTAAGCGTGCAGGTTCAGGGCGCCGACCGGGACGGCACTCTCGACGTTGAGCGCAATGCCAGACACGGTGAATGCGACGTGATCCGTAGCAGTGCCGGCACTGCTGTTTGTCAGCGTGATCACCAGTTCGTTCTGGATCCCGAGCACGGTCGCCGCACCGGCGCTCGAGGCCAGCGCCGTCGTGAACGTCGGCACCCGATCGGCAGCATTGCCAACGCCGCCCCCGTCGAACGCGCCGGTACTCGGCCCGATCGCGACGACGCTGGGCGTGCTGGTAAAGGCCACCGCAGCGTTGGTCGTTGTCGGGTCGGCAACACCCTCGATCTTGAGGTAGATCTTGTCACCGACCGAGAACGTGTTGGTGGTGTCAATCTGGTACGAAGCTGCGGGTGCGGCAGACGTCCCGGCGTGCACGATATCCGCGGCCGTCAGCGCCTGATTTTGAATCGTCCCTAAAGCCAACGCACTCCCGGGGCTCAGGACGATCGCGCCTGCCGCGATGCCTACCGTGGTGGTGGTCGCCAGAACAATGCGAACCGCGAGCGCGCGTTGTGTGCTCACTGCCAACTCCCGAGTCGTGGGTTACTTGACCTGCGCCGAGCCGACGATTATCCAGCCCGAACCCTTGGGCGACAATGTATATGCCACGTCGCTCGGCGGAACCGCCTTGAACGAGCTCGTTACCACGCCGGCACCATTTGCCGAGACGATCTGCCCAGCATCCTCACCGGTACGTGCGATCACCACGACCGATCCGTTGTCGCCGGCGATCGCTTGCCCGATGCTGACGACTGTGAGCGCACCGCCCTTGATCGCTTCCTGCTGGTCGGCGAGTTGCGTCAAGCTCTCCCACTGCGTTTGGCACAGCTGGCAGGTGGGCTGGAAGAAGCCCTGCACGGCAAAGAAGTTGTGACTGACGAGACCTGCGTTGATTGTGGCGAAGTACGACTTCAGGAAAGCAGTCGCCGAAGCGGAGACCGAAGCCGGCGCGGCCGATCCCGTCGGCGCGGGCGCACCCGGCGTGGGCACGGTCGGTGAAGGCGCGAGGCTGGCAACAGGCGAAGCCGGCTGGCTCGACGACGGTTGAACCGAATCTGGTGCGGCTGATGGCGAGACGCTTGCGGTGGCGCTAGGAGCAGCACTGACAGGTGACAATCCAGCCGCGCTGTGGTGGCTGGAGCAGGCAACGGCCGCGACCGCGACCAGCGACAGGAGAACAGGCAGCTTGATCGCCCGCGTTGCGTTGGCTCGCATGCCAACCCCTCGATTCCCTCGTGGCCGAAGCGAACCCGACCTCTGAACAAGACCTGTGAACAAAAAGATCGGGTTGGGGCGTTGCCGCCCCAACCCGATCTTCGATCTGCATTACTTCAGAGCGACTGCTTTACAGCGATGCGACAGCTGCTGCGAAGGTTGCCGCACTGACTGCGCTGGTCAGACCAACCGCGGTGAGCGCGCCGACGTTCGTGAACGTCGCCGTACCGAGGTAGGACGGGATACCAGAACCGAGCGTGTTCGGGTCGGCCGTGAGCAGGATGACCTGCTTGAGGCTGCCCGCGACTGCCCCGGCTGACAAAGCGTCAGCGAAGCCGTCACCACGCGCGATGTAGGCGTTGGCCGTGGTGCTCTTCGTGAAGGCGAGCGACGGCAGAGCGCCGTAGACACCCGAAGCAGCCAGACCAGAGGTTTCCCATGTGGCGATCATCGACGCGGTGAGGGTGCGGTCTGCACCCGCGATCCGGTAGGCGATCGTCATGCCGGGCAGAGCCTTGATCGAGGCCTCGACAGCGGCCGAGACAGCGCTCGTGCCACCGACGATGACCACCTTGGTGATACCAAGGTTGGTCAGCGTGCTCTTCGCCGAAGCGCTGAGCGCACTGCCGTCAGTCAGAACCAACGGGAACGGCTTGGCACCGACACCTGCACCGGCGTAAACGGCCGGGCCGGCGGCAAGTGCGTCCGCGAAGTTGTTCCCAGTCGCCACGACTGCGGTCGTTGCGCCAGCGGCTGCGCCACTGAACAGGTCAGCAGCGTTGTTCGTGGCGTAACGGTCCGCACCAGAAACCCGGAGCACGGTCAGCAGCGAGGCCAACGGAGCGTTGCCCTGGTGCAGTGCCGCGATCTGGTTCTGCTCGGCCGCACTGATCGCTGCCGTACCACCAACGATGTAAACCGTGTGGATCGCACCGTTCGTCAGCACCGCAAGAGTCTGCTGCGGGATGATGTTCGGGTCGGTCAGCAAAACGCCGGTCTGCAACGTGGCAGCCAGGTAGGTCGCCGACAACGCGTCGGGGAAGTTCCCGCCGCTAGCCAGCACTACCGAGGACGCACCAGCGAAAGCAGGAACGGTCGTCGGAGCGAACTTCGAGTTGAAGAGCTGCGCCGAGCTGGCGTAGCGGTCAACCCCACCGATACGAGACTGTCCACTGACCGCGATGACGGTAAACGCCGAACCGATCGTCGTGGTACCCGGTGACGCTCCACCGAACTTCGCGGTGATCGTGTACGCACCGTTGCCAGCCGGGACATCAACTGTCAGGCCCGTGATGGTGAAGGTGTTGTTTGTCGTCGGGAACGCGGTACCAGCTGCGGTCAGCGTAAGAGTCGCTGTGCCTTGGCCAGTCACGGTCCACGTGCTGCCGGTCGGGCCTGTCACAGTCGGCGCATCGCCGGTTGTGAAGACGCCCGCACTGGTCGTCAAGTAGATCGGGCTAGCAATGATCGCTGCTGTCCCGACATCGGAGAGCGTGACTGTACCGACGCCAACCGTCTGCACGGCGCCAGTGGCGCTCGCCGACGTGACGCTGGATACCGACGCCTTGGTGTTAGCAACAGTCGCGACGGTCGGCGCTGCTGCAACGGTGGTGGTGTTTGCCACGGTCGACTCTGTGACAACGCCGGTGGTAACTGCGGAGCCGACGTTAACGGTCTGGCCGCCGACGACGATTTCGAAGTTGTCAGTGGCTGAGCCGGTTGCGCTGTTCGTCAGGGTGATGAGCAGCTGGTCCTTCACGCCAGCGACGGTGCAAGCACCTGCGCTGGACTGCGTGGCGAACGTGAACTTCGGAAGCGCGGTGCTGCTGGCGTCAGCCGATGCGACACCGCCGCCGAAAGTAGCGGTCGTGGGGCCAGTCGCGGTCACGGTCGGCGTGGCGGCGAAGCCGACAGCACCGTTCGTGGTGCCGCAACCGGGCGCCTTGTTGAGCGTCACCAGCAAGGTGTCGCCAACGTTGAACGCGTTCGTCAGGTTGAGGTCGAGGGAGCCGATCGCCTGGGCGCTGGTGCCCGGGTAGACCGTGGTCGCGCCAGTGGTGGTGTCGACCTGGTTGGTAACCGTGCCGAACGTTGCAAATGCGCTGCCGGCCGTCGCGACGAGCGCGAGACCTGCCGCTACGGATGCCGCGAGAGTCGCGACCCCCGTACGGCGCAACCGTCTGGTTGCTGTTGTCACTCTTGCCTCCATCAGAGAAGTGGTGGTGGCGAGGTGGCTCAGCCCGAAGGCGCAAATTCCGAAAGCCCCGCCGATACCCGAGCAGATTGCTCGATTTGGGACCTTACAGGTTTTGCGCTGCCGGAAGCCAGACGCCCCACCCACGACGTGAGTCGTGTCGTGGATTGGTTTTCCAAACCGGACATTTGTCCGATCTAGTTCCTTGAACTTACCGACTCTTGACCATGGGCGAGACAAGGGAGGCATAAGCCTCGAGGTGGCTTCTGCCAACCTCAATTGAAGAGTGTCTTAACGTTGCCACCCCTCGAGGCGGCCCAAATGGGAGCCTTGCCAGCGCTGCGGCGAGCGCGATGGGGTCTTCTGGCTCGACCAAGTAACCGTCGACGCCGTCCTCGACGCTCTCGGCCAGGCCACCGACGCGGCTGGCGACTACCGGCCGGCCGCGAGTAAATGCCTCGAGGGCAACCATGCCGAGGCCTTCGCGCCGGGATGGAGCGACCAGAGCGTGCACACCTTCGAGCCGGTGCATGAGCTCGGCATGCGGCAGCGCGGGGATGAGTTGGATCCGATCACCGAGCGGAGCGGCAAGCAAAGCAAGGCGCCGGCGCTCAGGCCCCGAACCAACGATGTCGAGCCGGACGTCGAGCCCGCTACCCACCGCGATCCGCATCGCCTCGATAAGAACGTCGAAGCCCTTCTCGTGCGACAGCCGACCGGCAGCAAGCAGCCGCAGCGGCGGATCGTCCGGCATCGGCACGGCCGGCGGCCCCGTGGGCACCGGCAACCGCAGCACGGTCGTGTGCAGGCGCGGATCGAACTCCAGAATCTGCCGCTGCAAGTCCTCCGACACTGTCGCCACCAGCGACGCGCGATGCATGACGTGCGACGCGAGCTTGCGCAGTGCCCGGTAGCGCAGCAGGTGCACGTCGGAGCCGTGCACCGTGATGATGAGCGGGACGTCGAGGCGCCGAGCTACTGGCAATGCGCACAATCCGGCGGGCAACCACCAGTGCGCGTGGATGACGTCCGGTCGGAAATCGCGGGCAGCTTTCTCGGCTGCCTTGGAAAAAGATGCGAGATACGCGGGCAACATGACGCCGCTGAAGCGACGCGAGCTGCCAAGCAAGCCGCCGCGGTACGAGAGCCGCTCCATGGATTGGAGGCCATAGCGGAAGCGGTGCACCTCGACGCCCGCGACCGTGTCGACGGTGGCGAGGCCCTTGTCGTGGGGCGCGAGCACCCCGACGTCCATCCCTGCTTCTTGTTCTGCGTGTGCAAGGTCAAGAAGAAATGGCGCGACGTGGTCCCGCGCATCGCGCGGGAACGAGGAGGTCAGATGAAGCACGCGCACGACTCGTAGCGTAACGGTCAGAGCACGGAATGTCCGAGTACTGGCTTGCAGGTCGGCAAAGCGTTAAGGTCCCGCCGGCCGCTGGTTGAACGTTCAGTCGCCGGATACGGCTCTGGTGTAAGCCACCAAATGCGCCTGAGCACTTGCTTCCCAGGTGAATTCGAGCGAGCGGGCGTGTGCTGCGGCACCCAACGCGCGACGGCGCGGCTCATCGGCCAGCAACCCCGACAGCGCCGTCCCGATTGAAGCGGAGTCAGGCTCCGTGTAGGCAACCGCGTCGCCACCGACCTCGGGCAGCGACAACCGATGCGTCGTCAACACTGCGGCACCACACGCCATTGCCTCGAGGACCGGCAGGCCGAAACCCTCGCCGTGGCTGGGATATGCGACTACGAGGGCGCCACCGAGGAACGCCGAAAGGTCGGCCATCCGCAAATAACCAGGCCTGATTACCCGCAGGTGCGAAGGCACTTCAGCAACAGCCGCCTCGATCTCGTCGTCCCAACCCGCTCCGCCGGCAATCACCAGCGCGGGCGGCTCGGCGTAGTCACCGACGGCGCTCACCCAGCCACGGATCAGGCTCGGCACGTTCTTGCGTGGCTCGAAAGCACCGAGGAAGGCGATGTATTGCTGGCCACGCAGGCCAAGACGTGCGGAGATGCGCGCCGCCTCGGCCTCTGTCGGCGGCCGGAACACGTCGTGGTCAACACCGTGGTACGCGACGTCGATGCGGGTCGAGTCGGCGTCGACGAGGCGGACGAGCTCGTCGCGCGTCGCCTTCGACGGGACAATGCACCTGGTCGACCGCTTCACCGCAGACCGGATCGCCGCGCGGTAGAACGCGCCGCGGGTCGGCGGGTACAGGTCGGGCTCACTGAAGAAGGTCGCGTCGTGGATCGTCGTGACCACCGGACGGCCAGGCCGCATGGGTACCGAATAATTCGGCGCGTGGATGACCTTCGCCGCCACGTGCTCAGCGACGAGTGGCAGCCCCGTCTGCTCCCAGGCGATCCGCGCGGTGCGGTTCGTGAGGGACGCTGGCCCGGCTACGATCTGCGCGGCGGGCACCAGCCTGCCGTACCGCTCGGCGTCGACCCGCTGGCACACCACTGCGAGGTCGGCGTCCTTCTCCGCGAGTGCCGCGAGCAGACCGTCGACGTATCTCCCGAGACCACCCCGGTCAGCGGGAACAGCACTGGCGTCGATGAGAACACGTGGCGCCACGATGCAGTCCACCTCGAACGTTCACGTCGGATCGGTGCTTCGGACCGTCATGGTCCCTGGCAGTCGCTCTTCTGGAGCTAGTTGGCAGCTTACGCCGCATGAACGCTAGCGAACCGCAGGAAGGATGTGCGAGTGGTTGGGTCGGCCGCGACAGACCGATCGGTCGTCGCAACCGTCGTCGTCGTCGCCTGGAACGGCGCAGAATTGATCGGTCCCTGCCTCGATGCTCTGTCTGAGCAGGAACTCGCCGACGGATTCGTGACCTGGGTGATCGACAACGCGTCTACTGACGAGACCGGGAGCGTTGTCAGTCGTCACGCCATCGGCGCACGACTCGTGACCGTCGGTTCCAATCTCGGCTTCGCGGGGGGCGCCGAGCTGGCCGTTCGCGAGGCAACAACGCCATTTGTCGTCGTCCTGAATCAAGACGCGCGGCCTGAGCCGGGCTGGCTCGGCGCGCTGCTCGCTCCGCTGACTGCGCCGGACGCGCATCGCATCGCTGCGGTGACTAGCAAGGTGGTCTTCGCCGCGGATGGTCGACTGAACAACACCGGCGTGATCGTCGCGCGCGACGGTTACGGTCGCGATCGCGGGTTTGGCCAGCCGGACGACGGGCGGTTCGCCTCGGCGGAAGACATCTTCGCATTCTCGGGTACTGCGGCAGCGTTACGCGTGGTAGCAGCTCGCGACGTCGGCTCGTTCGATCCGTCCTTCTTCCTTTACTACGAAGACACGGATCTCTCGTGGCGCCTGCAGCTTGGCGGGTGGCGAGTGCGCTACGCACCCGACGCTGTCGTGCGTCATGTGCACGCCGCATCGACCGATTTGTCGTCGAAGTCGTTCGCGTTCTACAACGAGCGGAACCGGCTGCTCATGCTGGCGAAATGCGCGCCGCGGTCCCTTGCCGTGAAAGAGGTTCTGCGCTTCGCGGGTATCACGGTGATGCTGCCGATACGCCGACTGACCCGCGTCGACATCCCCAAGGGTCATCAGTTCCGTACGCCGACCCGCGTGCGCGCGCTTGCATCGTTCGCGCGAATGCTGCCCGCGACGCTAAAGAAGCGACGCGCAGTGTCGCGCATCTGCAGGCGGCCACGCGCCGAAGTAGCCCGCGATCTCGCCTAGCGCACGGTGCTCAGCCGGCTGCTGTCTCGTGCGCTACCTCGCTGAGCACTGAATCTGCGATGGCTGACGTGCCGCCGAATGCTTGCGCCGAAGCGATTCCGCCGGCATGGGTGATCAGGTAGCTGGTGATCGGTTCGGGCAATGCACCCGCGGCGGGCACGAGAAGCATCGGTTCTTTCGCCGCGCCTGCGACTGGTCCGGCTGCAAGGGCGTCGGGGAAGTTGGCTCCCGATGCAACCGAAACACCTGCAGTCGTGGGGAAGAACGCGAGCGCGACGGCGGCTGAGGTCGCGTAGCGATCTGCCCCTGCGATGCCGATTGCCGAGGGATCCGCATATGCCGCTGGGCCACCAACTGCGTACCGATTTGTTGCGTGCGCGGCGAGGTACGTCGATGTCGCTGCAGCTTGCGCGGAACCGTCGGTCAACAGGATGGCCCCGTGCAGCGCGACGGCCGCCGGGACCGCCGACAGTGCGTCCGGGAAGTTGGTACCGCTCGCCTCGAAGACTGTCGTCGGGTTGCCCATCGCACCGGCGATCGCGACTGCAGTGGCGTATCGATCGGCGCCCGCAATCCTCGTTGGCACATCACCCAGGGCCGTGATCGCGTTCGCCACCGCAGTCGATAAAGCTGACGTTCCGCCAAGCAGGTAGACCGCGCCGCCCTTCGGCAACACCCGCTGGATTTCGGCAGAGGTAACCGCATCAAGTGAGCCGGACGACGTCAGGAGCAGCGGTGCGTGTTTTGCGGCCGCCAACGGTCCACCGGCGAGCGCATCTGCAAAAGCGTCCGCCCGAGCGAGCACGACCGAGGATGCACTGCCAGCGTTAGGAAATGCCGATGCGGACACCGCGACCGCGGTCGACTGCCGGTCCGCACCAGAACGACGGGTCGGCGTTACCGATGACGATCCGGGAGTAGACAGCACCCACGTGTCGCCGAGCCACGTGGTGCTGCCGACACCGCCGAACAACACCAACTGACCTGTCGCAGGGTCATAGGCCGAAGCCGCCAACACGCGAGCAGGCGGGGCGGGCGACAGGGTCACCTGTTGCCACGTCGAGCCGTTCCACGACCACGGATTGGTGAGAACACCGTTGCCGCCATGGGTGACGTCAAAGCCGCCGTACGTCATCACCTCTCCGTACGCGGGGTCGTACGTCATCGAGCTGAAGTCGACGCCACCGGTCGTGTCGGTCGCTGCTTCGCGCTGCGTCCATGTGGTGCCGTCGAAGGTCCACGTCTCGACCGGACCCGTATTGGCACCAGGGGACTCGCCCTCGTACCAGGTGGCAGTGACCAGCACCAGATTCTGATGCGCCTCGTCGTAGGTCATCTCACACAGCTGCGCCTGCGGGCTGACAGCTTCCGGCAGCAGCACCCAATTCCCGTTCCGCCACGTCCACGTTTGGTACGTCAAGATCGGATCAGATCTGGTACCCGTTTCATGTAGGCCGAACAGCACGAGCTCACCCGCTGCGCTATCGGTTGCCATGCAACCCTCGTACAGAACGGGTAGTTCTGCCGGATGCTGGGCGGTCCATTGCGAGCCGTTCCAGGTCCACGTGCCAACGGTGTCGCCACCGCCGGCACCGAACAACACAAGTTGCTTCGACGCCGGGTCATACGCCATCCTGCCGCCCGAACCGTGATCTTGTTCACCGGGCGTCACCGACGTGATGTGCTTACTCCAAGACGCGCCGTCAAACGTCCACGTGAAGTTGTCGACCGCGAGCGTGCCCGGGAAGAAGCCCCCGGCCCCTCCGTACAGCACAAGCTGGCCGGTCGCCGGATCGAACGCCGACAAGCTCCCTTGCCTAATGGACGGCGAATTTGCGGGAGTCAGTTTGGTCCAGACAGGACCCGTCGACGAGGCCGCCGCAACGATGGCCGCCGGTATCGGAGCCGCGACGGCACCACTCGCCGTCCCGATTGGCACTGCACTTACCGCCAACACCACAGCGAACATTCCCCCGACCCGCATGAAGTTCCTCTCGTCAGGCTGATAGACGAGAGATACCCCGTGGAAGGTTGTCAGCACACGTGCTACGTGGTGTTGACGGCCTTGCAGCCGAGCGACGTGTTCGTGTCGCCGCGACCAACGTTGATGCCGAACGCGCACACGGTGTGCTTGCCTGCCTTGACCGTCACTGGCAAGGCGAACCCGTGTGCAGCACCGAACGGCGGGTAGTCCGCTGCAATGTCGGGCCTCGATATCGACGCCGTCTGCTGCAACGCGACCACGCCGTCGACGTAGATCGCTACTTCGATGGAGGACGCGGTGTTGGGGTCAAGCGCCCACCCGGTTGCCGTGAGACTGCCCTTACCGCCGACCACGGACTCGAGATGTCCGATCGGGTTGCCGCTCGGCACGGTGACGCTCGTGCAGCCGAGCTTCGGATTGCCGTCGCCGGGCCCGGTGTTGAGCCCGTAGACGCACACCTGATCCTTGCCCGCAGGCGCGTTGACCGTCAGTGAGTACCCGTGCTGATCGCCGAACGGCGGGTAGTCCGCTGCGACGTCCGGCCGAGAGATGTTGGCGACACCATCAGACGCGAGCTTGCCGTTGACGTAGACCGCGACGCTAATCGGGCTCGCCGTGTTCGGGTCGATGCTCCAACCCGTGACCGTGACAGCACCCGACGACGGCTTGGCACTCTCGAGATCGCCGATCGGGCTACCAGACGACACCTTGACGGTGTCGCAGCCCAGGCTCGGGTTCGTCGTGCCAAGACGCTGGTTGATCGCGTACACGCAGACCTGATGCGTGCCACCCGAGACGTTGACCGAGGTCGAGAAGCCGTGAGTAGCACCCCACGCCGGGTAGACGTTCGCAACGTCGGGCCGCGGCACGTTCGCCGTTGCCTCGCCGGTCAACTTGCCGTCGACATAGACGGCCACCGTGAGCGGCGCAGCAGTGTCAGGATCGATAGTCCAGCCGGTCACTGTGAGCACGCCGGCCTTGCCTGAGGCGGCGTTAAGGCTGCCGATCGGGTTGTTCGTCGGCACAGTCGCGCCGATGCAGCCGAGCTTCGGATTCGTGGTGCCGGTGCCTACGTTGATGCCGAAAGCGCAGATCTGGTGCTGGCCTGCGGGCAAATCGACCGTTGTGTCGAACCCGTGCGTCGTGCCGTAGGCGAAGTAGATGTTGCCGACGTCAGGCCGATCGACGCCGGCCAATGTACGGGTGGCGAACTTGCCGTCGACGTAGAGATCGACGTTGATTGGCGCGGTCGAGTTCGGGTCGATCGCCCAGCCCGTCACGCGCACGCCGCCGGGCCACAACGCGGCGGTGCCGACGGCACCGAACGGGTTCGGGCCATAGGTTGCTGCGCGCAGGACGCCCCAGATCGCGGGGTCCTCGTTGCCGAACGACCACATGGCGATGCCACCGAGGCCGTACTTGCCGATGAGGGGCAGCCGCGCCTGCAGCGATTCGGCATCGTCGTACCAGACTGTGTGATGCGCGCCGGATGCATCTGTGTAGGTGAAGAACGGCGAACCGTCTTGCACCGACCATTGCCGCGTCGCGTGATACTGCGCCATCAGATTGGCGGCTTGGGTGTAGGAGACCGCACTCCCCCGGTTGGTCTTGCTTGACCAGTCATAGCCGTACAGCGGCACACCCATGTACAACTTCGCAGGCGGGATCACACTCGACGCGAACGCAATGATCGGGTCGACCCAGCTAATGCCACTGACTGGTCCGCCGGGGTAGCCGGTGCCTTGCGCATGCTCGTCGTACGTCATGATCCGCACCCGGTCCGCGTAGCGACCGATCGTCGGGTAGTCGTAGACCTGCTGCGCCGGAGAACCGCCGGGCTCGCTCAGCTTCGTGATCACGTCGACCGCGAGGATCATGCCGCGGGCGTGTAGCTGAGCCGAAAGTTCTTGCACCATCGCGTCAAACCCAGCGCGGGTCGGTGCGACCAAGCTCGGGTTGCCGTTCGCGAAGAACGCCATGTTCTCGTAGTCGAGGTCAATGCCACTCGCGTGATACCGAACAGCGATCGCAATCAGCGCCTGCTCCTGCTGCTGACGCGTCGTCGCGTTCGACAAGATGCCCGCCATCACGCCGCCACCGGTGCCGTCGGTGACGGTGATCGTCACGGGCACGTCGTGGCTGCGGATACCGGCGACCGACGACGTCAGTTGCGCATCAGGGGTGGTGCTTGACGCCACGATGCTGGTCGCGCTGACGGCGTGGAACCAGAACTCCGAGACGTCGGAGAACAGGTCGGGATTCAGGCTCGCGTCGGACGTGCCGTTGGCGAGTTGGTAGTACGTGATCCAGCCCGAGACCTGCCGCTGCGGCGTCGCGGCTGCGGCAACGGGAGCGGCGACGGTGGCCGCCGTGGTCACCAACCCGGCGAAGCCCATGATGGCCGCAAGGCCGAAAATGAGCGGACGGCGGCGAAGCTTGGGTCCCACCGGATCTCCTTGAAAATCAAGGCACACCTCGAGCTCGTTCAACCGACCCGTTATGGATGGGTCACGCGTGAACGGTGAGGCAACCTAACGACGGATTCGTCGTGCCTGGTCCAGTATTGATGCCATACGCGCAGATTTGGTGCTTTCCGGCACTTAGCGTGATCGGCGCGGCGAAACCGTGGGCGGGACCCCAGCCCGCGTAAACCGCCGCAATGTCAGCCCGCCCGGCGTCGGCGGTGGTCCGGATGACCAGCTTTCCATCGACATAGACGTCTACCGGGATCGATTCGTTGCTGTCCGGGTCGATCGACCAGCCGGTAGCCACCCAGCCGGTTGCGGATTTGGTCACTTGATCAAGGCTGCCGATCGGATTGCCGTCGCCAGTGATCCGCACACATCCAAGGGACGGGTTGGTCGAGCCCGCGCCCACATTGATGCCGTAGGCGCACAGGGTGTGCAACCCAGGCCCGAGTTTTGCAGAGATGGTGAAGTCGTGCAGCGTGCCGTAGACCGGGTTGATCGCGGCTGCTTGCGTCGCACCGTCGAGGTTCGCGGTCGTCATGCCGGCCCACACGCCGTCCAGATAAAGATGCACGGTGATCGGACCGGTCACGTCAGGGTCGAGAGCCCAACCGGTGACGGTGGCGACGCCGTCCGTGACGCTTGCGAGCGAGACGCCGCCTCGCGGGTTGCGGTTGAGGGTGATCGTCGCGCACTTCAACAACGGATTCGTCGTACCGATGCCGATGTTGATCGCGTACGCGCAGATCGAGTGGGTGCCCTGTCCGGGCTTCACGACGATGCTGAAGCCGTGGTCAGCGCTGTAGCCCGGATACGCGTTGCCGACGTCGTCGCGTTCGAGGTTCGCCGTAGTCGCGCCCGACCAAACGCCGTCGACGTACACGTGCACGGTGGCCGCGCTTGCGGTGTCAGGATCGATCGCCCAACCGGTGAGTTGCACGCCGGTGCCGATGTCGGTAACCGACTCAAGGTTGCCGAACGGGTTGCCGCTCGGCAGCGTTGCGCTCGTGCAATTCAGCGTCGGGTTCGTGACGCCGTCGATGCCCTTGACGCACACCGTGTGCGTTCCGCCAGTGGTCTGGAATGTGCCGGTGAAGCCGTGGTACGGACTCGTGTTGCCGTACGCAGCACCAACGTCAGGCCGCGACAGGTTCGCCGGCAGCCGGCCCGCCAACACGTTGTCGATGTAGACGTCGACGAAGTCGGGCACTTCCTTGCTGATGTTGTTGAAGGACCAGCCCTTCACACTCAAGATCCCAGGGCCCGCACTTCCTGCCGTCTCGAGATGCCCGATGGCGGTACCCCTGTTGAGGATCACCGGCACCGTGCTAGGGCCACCACCCGCCGTCCAATAGTTGGACTTGAGCCCGAGGTAGGTGTTCGTGCTCACCGTGCCGTTACTGCCGACGACTTGGACGGCGGTGACGCGACCGCCGAAGTCGCCTGCACCGTCGCGGGAGGTGACCTCGAGCCCTTGCACCGTGCCGACCGTCGGGTAAGCCGCTTGAAGCGCGGCGGCGGTGATCTGCGCGGTCCAGTCGTGGTTCGGGTCGATGGCCGCCGTGTCGTATGGGTCAGCCTCGGCGACCAGATAGGGGCGGGCGCCTGGCGCGACCTGGCCGCCGTTGGATGCGGAGAACTGCGTGAAGGCCGGCGCTCCTTGGAAATAAAGCGCGACGCCGATCGTCGCATCGACGGCGGGTGACGCGTTCACGCCTTCGATGGTCGTGACAGTGCCGTTCGCTGCGACGATGGCTTGGCCGCCGTAAACCTGGCAGGCCGTCGTGTCACAGATATCCCACGCGGCGGTTGGTGTCGAGACCGACAACGCGTATGACCGTGCCGCAACGGCTTGCGACTGCAGCGCGGCCGGCAACGCCCAGCTATCGGGCATCTCCCGCGGCACCACGCCGTACAGGTACGACTGCATATCGAGCACGTTGACTGCGCCGGCAGTTGTCGGACTCAGCCGAACGATACGAATAGAGCCGCGGTATTGGCGTGCCGTGCCGTCGTTGTTGTACATGCGCACGCCACCTGGGGTGGTGAACGTGACCGGCCCTACGGTGTCGGCGGTCGTGCCGACCATGAACGGCTTCCAAGTCTGGTCTGTCGGGTCAAGGAACAAGATGTGCATCGCCGTCGCATCGATCTGGACCTTGTACATCGCGGCCGGTCCGTTCGCGCTCGTGCCTGTCGCTTGGTCGGTCACCGTCATCGGCTGTCCGGGCGGAGCGACCATTGTGATGCCGCCCGAGTCATAGCCGGTGAGGTGCACGCGAATCGGCGGATTGCCCACCTGCTGCTGGGTCGTGCCCGGGTAATAGAAGCTGAGGATCTGCGACGCAGTGAGCCCTTGCTGCGCCGCTCCGAATGCGCCGTACTGACTCATCCCGATGCCGTGTCCGAAGCCGTGGCCGGTGATCGAGAAGATGCCGTTCGCGGGGACAGGAACGAAGTCATCAGCCAGTGCTGGCGCGGCCTGCACAACGAGCCCTGTCGTGATGCCGGCGACCCCGGCGATGGCGACCGCGAGGCTCGTAATAGAGCGCCCGAACCTGTGCTGGCCCCGCAGTCGCTGCAGGTGCGATCGCGAGCCTTGCGGCCCGTCACCTGCAGACGTTTCGGCGAATGGCACTCGGCACTCCCGGAGGCTCGTGGGCACGGCTACGGCGAGCCCCACAACGTTGTCAGCCTTGTCACACTAACCGCACGATTCCCAATGCCCCCGCAGGACACGGCGGTTCGGGCCGCATTGGAGCGGGGACGGCGGGACACGCGGAGGCGAGCGCGGGGCGGCTACTTGCGGAGGCGCGAGGCGATGCGCGTGGTCAGGCTTCTCGTTGGCGCGGGGCGTGCGCGGCCGAGAATCTCCGCGCGCGTTGCCGGGTCGGTGAGATCGGGCGCTCGATAGGGATTGCGGCAGAACTCGAGCAACGGCTGGGCGACGACCGACCATCGGTAGTCGTCGGCGAGGCGCGCGCTAGCCGCGGCGGCCGACTCACGCGCCGAGGCGTCGTCCAGTAATTCGTTGATCGCCGAGGCCAGCCCATCGACGTCCCCTGGAGCAACGGTGCGACCCGCACCCGCGCGCTCGATGACTTCGGCGAGCGCATCGCCGCGCGTCGTGACGACAGGCAGCCCGGCCCAGAAGTAGTCGAGGATCCGGGTGCGAAACGAGAACGCGGTCTCGACATGATCATGATGCGTGCTGACGCCGATGGTCGCGTCGGCGAGGTAGCGGCCGCGCTCGGCGTAGGGAATCCAGCCGGATGAGAAAGAGTCAGAGAAGAAGACGTGGACGTCGGTCAGCTCGAGTTCGTTCGACAGTTCCCATGCCTCAACCGCGGCGCGCATCGTTTTGACCACGGGGTTCGGATGCTGCACACCCATGAACACCAACCGCAGGTTTGGTCGAGTCGCCCGCAATTTGTCCACGGCCCGGATCAGCGTGGTGGGGTCGAACCAGTTGTAAATGCCGCCGCCCCACAGCAAGATCTCGTCATCGACACCGATGCCGCGAACGACGCCTCTTAGCGCTGGCGGGCCGCCCGGCGGCTGGCTCGCGACACCGAAAGGCACGACTCGCAGCAGCGAGCGAAGGGTCGGGTCGGCGTCGTAGGTCACCGGATTGATGCGCCCGCACGCCGCGAGATGACCAAGCCACATGTCTCGTTGGCGGCCCGACGCGCACAAGAACGTGTCGGCGAGCACGGCCTGCGCGTTCAGCACATCGATCGTGCCGAACATGACCCTGCGACGCTCGGCTTCGCCGAGATCGCGCGCCTGTTCGAGCTGCTCGAGGTGGAACGGGTCATAGAGATCAACGACGATCGCCGGCCCTGCGTCGGCCAGCCACGCATTGGCTGCGAGCACGTCGCCGCCGAGCACGAGAACCTCACATCGTGTTGCAAGCGCACGCAGCCCATCGATGTCGGCGAACAGCCAGTTACTGTCGGGGCCATTCCCACTGCACGAAGCGGTCGATGCGACCTCGACATCATGCTCAGTCGCGAGAGCGCGCCCGAGTTCGACCGCACGGATCGCCGGGCCGGCGAGCTCCGCACTCAACGGTTCGGTCGTGACGACCGCAACTCGGCGCCGCACGACCTCCACCGGCGTCAGTGATTCTCTGGATCGCACAGGTAGTCGTAGATGCCGCGAAATGCAGCATCCCAACTGCCGTGGTGCGCAGCAATGTCGGCGACGGCGTTGGCGGCCAATCGGCGGCGCAGTTCGGGGTCGACGACCATGCGCTCCATCGCATCGACGAGACCGGGGACAGTGCGCCGCGCAAGTAGCGAGTTCTCACCATCCTTGAGAATCCAATGACCCCAGGAATTGTCGAACGCGACAACGGGCACGCCGCACGCCATCAGCTCGAGCGGCAGGTACGACGGATGCTTCGAGACCGTAAGCGCGAGACCCACGTCGCAGTGCCGATAAAGCTCGCCGGTTGCCTTGTACGGAAGGAGTCCAAGCTGCTTGATCGCGTCGGCAGCGTCAGGATCTGTCGCCCAAGAACCGGCGGTGACAACGCGGACGCCGTCGCCGAGTCGTTCCTTCAACTCGCGCAGCGCAAGAGATGCGAGCTCCCAGCAGTTGCGCCAGTGTCCTGGCCGCGCGTAGACGAACACCGTCGTGGGCGTGTCGTCGGAACGGAACGGCCGGTCATGCGCGTGGAACACTGAAGGATCGATCGCCGGCATGAAGCTCATGCCCTTGCCGCCATATTCGTCGGCGTAGATCTGTCGCAGGTTCTCGGTGTTGCACAACGCGTAGAGACCGAGTCGGTACGTCTCCTCTGCGAGTGCGTACGACGTGCTCGCCGGGTAGAACATCGGCTCGAAGTCTTGGACCAAGTAGAACTTCCGCTTCGTGTTCTGCGCCCGCGCGACAGCGTAGGCCGTGAGCCACAGCGTTGCGATCGACGCATCAGCTGGTGGCACGAGTTCGAGGCTCGCGCTGTCGGGTCCATCGAAGAAGCTGATCTCGCTGTCGGCCAGCGACGGGAACGCAGCAGTGATCGCCGACCGCACGAAGAAGTCAGGGCCGTTCCCCCACACCACGAAACGGTTCTGCACGCCGTGGTTTCGGTGGAGGTAGTCAGCCAACCGAAGTGCCGTGTTGATGCCGCCGTAGAACGGCGAGTCGATATCCGGGATGAACCAGTTGATCGTCTTGACGTCGAGGTGTGCTGCGTTAGCCGCGTGCAAGTTGGCGATCGCGGCGACGTCGACGTCGCTGACCCGGCAGGTGTCGGCGAGCATCGTCGACTCGGCCGCGTCGCTGCGCTGCCGGAAGACCTGGAAGTCACGCCCCAACGGGCCAGCCAACCTGCTCGCCGGAGTCGGCTCTTGGAGGCCGCGCAGTTTCGGCTTGCGGCTCGAGAGCGAGAGGTTCGGTGAGAAGTACGGATCACCGTTGCCGAACAGCCACGGGTTGTACCGCCAGTAGCTGGCGAAGAAGTCTTCGGTCGGGATCTGCGTGCCACGGGTTGCTGATTCGAGGTGTCGCACGCCACCGAACGGTGAGCACATGTTGCGGAGCCCGAGCTGGGTGGTGTCGAGGCCAATGGCGACGTCACTGCCGCAGAGGATGAACCGCTCGTCGAAACCGCCCACGCGGTCGAACGTCTCCCGCCGAATCGCCAGGCAAGCGCCCGTGACGGCGAGCACGTTGCGGTACCAGTCGGTGGGGCCCATCAATGAATCGGAACCTGGCTCCATGCCCTCGAACACATGGTCGGCGAATCCACCCATGCCGAGGATGACACCGGCGTGCTGGATCTTGCCGTCGGCACGGGTGAGCTGGAGGCCGGCGACGCCGATCTCTGGCCGCGACGCCCAGCCGACGATCTCTCGCAACCACGAATGGTCGCGCAACTCGATGTCGTCGTTGAGGAAGACAAGCACCTCACCGCGTGCACCTGCCGCGGCTGCGTTGTTGACCCGCGAGTAGTTGAAGGGCGTCTCTGTCCACCATTGAACGCTTAAATCGATGCCGGTGGAGTGCTCCGCGTACCAGGCGTCGTTGGCCTGCGACTGGCCGCCGTTGTCGATGATGCGGACGTCGAACGACGGGTAGTCGGTCGACGCGAGGCCAGGCAGCACCTTCGACAGCATCGCCCGGTTGTGCCTGGTCGGAATCACGATCGTGACGTGCGGCCAGTTCTCAAGCTGCCAGCGCAACCGCACAGAGTGCTCGCCGAGTTCGGCAACTGCCGGAACGCCACGGTTCTCGAGCGCTTCCTGCACGACCCGCACACCGTCGGGGTTCAGGCCCTGCCGCCGCTGCCGCAGGTGGGCGAGAACGCGCGGCACCCGTACGACGCGTTCGGCATCAAGATCGGAACGCAGCAACAGATCCCAGCGGGTGGCTCCGCCGTAGCCGTTGCGCAAGTTGCCGGCGAACATCGCCCGCCGCCGCCTGATCGCAAAGGACTGACCGAGGTATCCCGCGCCGAGCATCGACTCGGGCGACCAGGACGGCCGGAATCGCGGGTCGTGGCGGCGACCGTCGCGGCCCAGCAAATCGTCGTCCCATGTCACGAGATCGACGAACGGGTCCTGCCAGGCAGCTCGCGCGACCTGGTACAGGCAGTCCTTGGTTAGCCGGTCGCCTGCGTCGAGCAGGACCACGAAATCGGCATCGGACTCGGCAATGGCGTAGTGAGCCGCCGTGACGCGAGTGTCGCCTTCGCGCACGCGGACGTTCTCGCCGCTGATGTCGGGTGCGTGCGCTGCGTCGGCGCACACTTCGACTTCCCAGTGCTGCCACGACTGCCTACGCACGCTCTCGACTGTCGCCGTGGCGTTGCCGTTTTCTTCTGGTCCGGTGAAAACGACGACAAGGACGCGGAGCGGGTGCGATGCAGCGATGGACGCGTCACGTTGCGCCTTCAACTCTGCAGGAGTTGCACGATTCCGTCGGTACCATCCGTGATAGGTCGGCTCGTGAGGCTCGACCACACCGCTCTCGGCGAGCAGCGCGCGGACATCACGAGAAACCCGACGGCTCTCGCGATAGGCGAGCAGGCCGCCTCTTACGATGTTGCGCGACTTGGATCCGGCTGGCAGCGTGCGCTTGACTACGTCGAACGCGCGCTCTTTCGCGCCAGCGGCACTCAGCAGCCGAGGTGCAGAAGACGCTTCGCCTGCCGGCTCCGCGATCGTCGCAGGCTTGGGTTCGGCGCGTCGCCCGCCGACTGTCGAGACTGGAACAGGCGCAGGCTGCGTGGGCGCAGCTGCTGCATCGGTCTGGGTGTCGGTAGCTGCGATGAGGCCGGCCACTCTGGCCTCGAGGGCTTGGCGGCGCTTGTATTCGCGGATCAGCGCGTCGCGCAAGCCTTCGACCCGGTTGAGCAGCTCGTGTTCTGTCGTGACGGCGTCGACATTGCTCGTGACGTATCCGGAGCGATCAACGCCGTCGAGCTGGTTGACGGCGACGTCGATCGGCGAGACCTCGTGCCCGGCAGCAAGTGCGCGGACCCCGCACTGCCACTCCGATTCGGGCCCCTCCTTGTGAAACACCGGCGGATATGACGTGACGTCGCGGATCGGCTCGGCGTCGGCAAGGCCGGCGCGGCGAAACAGCTCGAGCAACGTTGCCTCGTCGTAGCACCACACGTGATGCGAAGGCTGCACATAGGAGTAGATGAACGACGCGTTCAGCTTGTCGTTGTCGATCTCACCAGCGAGATAGGCCTCGAAAATCGCCCGCATGTCGGGAGTAACCACCGAGATCACTGCACCCGGACGCAACCGCTCATTGAGCAGGCGCAGCAACGACGCCGCGTAGCCGGGCATCAAGTGCTCGAAGACGTGGCCCATGTAGACCTCGTCGACCTGGTCGCCGTACTGGCGCACAAACTCCGCGGCGTCAAGGTGGATGTCAGCCTTGACGTCGGGGCTGGCGTCGACGTTCGTCCAGCCCTCCATGTAGGCCTGGCCACACCCGAGATTGACTCTCACTGCGAAAGCTCCGTTCCGGTTCCTGAGATCGGTGGCGCCCAATGCCCGTCAAGGGTCACCACGCCGTTGCGGTCGGGCGATTTACCCGGCTGGACGGCGAGGGTGAATGCCCTGTCGCGATAGTCGAACACGTGCAACAAGGTGATGTCAGTAATTGCCGCTGAAACAAGGTACGTGGCCGGGGTCAATGCCAGCGAATCGACGGTGTAGTCGATGTGACCGCGGCCATAGATCCGGCCGCTGTGAATGCCGCCGAACTCCGAGTTGGGTCCGCTGACCAGAACACCCGACTCGGTGTGGAACGCCAACCCGAACACTGCATCGTCGATCGGCGTGCTCGCCTGGTAGGCGATCCGCAGCGTCAGTCGCTCGCCGGCGATGGCCGCCAAGGTGGGCTCGCCGTCGGAGCCGATGAACGTGACAGCCGTGACGGTCGCCTCGCCGCCGCCGCGCCGTTCGAGATCTCCGTCGGCCCGGCCGTGGCCCTCAGAGTCCAAGCGCACCCGCTCGGCCTTGTTGACCGTCGCGATGTACTCGTCGACGACCTCGAGCGCAGAGCCCTCGGCGCGCAGCACACCCTTCTCGATCCAGGCCGCGCGGTCGCACAAGGTCTGCACGAGCGGCAGGCTGTGCGACACGAAGATGATGGTGACGCCGCGCTTGCGAAGTTCGTAGAGGTAGTCGAAGCAGCGACGCTGGAACTCCTCGTCGCCGACCGCGATGATCTCGTCGATGATGAGGATCTCGGGGTCGAGGTTTACGGCGATCGAGAAGCCGAGCCGCACGTACATACCACTCGAGTAGACCTTGACGGGGGTATCGATGAACTCTTCGATGCCGCTGAAGTCGATGATCGCGTCCATCGCGGCGTCGACCTGCTTGCGGGTCATGCCGAGGATCGAGCCGTTCAAGTAGACGTTGTCGCGACCGGAAAGCTCGGGGTGGAAGCCAGCGCCGAGTTCGAGCAGCGCCGAGATCCGGCCCGCGTGCGTGATCGACCCGCTGGTCGGCCGGTGGATGTTGGCCATCAGTTTCAGCAACGTCGACTTGCCCGAACCGTTCGAACCGATCAGGCCGTAGGTGCTGCCGGCTGGCACGTTCAGACTGATGTTGTCGAGCGCTCTGAACATGTCGAAGCGGCTCGGACGTCGCTTGGTGAATCTCTCCTTCAAGCTGGTACGCCGGTCCTTGTACAGCTTGAACTCTTTGGTGACGTGGTCGACCAAGACCGCAGGCGGTCGGCCGTCAGGCGACAGCGCGCTCACAGTTCTTCACCGACATCGCGCGACCCGCGGTTGAACACGAACAGCCCCACGGTGATGCTGACGATCGCGGAGACCACCATCCACACCCACCGAGACCAACCAGGGACGGTGCCTGTCCACAGCGCATCGCGAAACCCCTCGACGTACTGATACATCGGGCTCTTCGAAAGGACCTCGATCGCGAAGTGTCCGTGCTTCCTGACCAGCAACTGAGACGGCGCCCAGATGACGGGCGTCGAGTAGAAGAGCAGCTGCATGACGATCGACACGAGGTAGCTGACGTCGCGGTAATACACGTTGAAGAGCGCGAACATCAACCCGATGCCCGAGGCGAACACGAGCAACAGCGACAAGATGATCGGAGTGAATAACATCGACCAGGATGGGTTGCCGACACCGAACAGGACGACGAGCAATACGCCCGCCTCGATGAAGGTCTGCACCAGAGCCGAGAACGAGTTGCCGATCACCGGCGCGTACGGCGGGAAGTAAATCTTCTTCAGTAGCGGACCTGCTCCGATAAGCGCCGCCATGCTGCCGTTGACGACGTTGCTGAAGAAGTTCCAGGCGACAAGCGCGATGAAGAGGTAGATGACGTAGGTCGTCATGCCGTTGTGCGCCTTGGGAGGCGTGGCACGGAAGATGGTGGAGAACACCAAGGTGTAAACCGCGAGAGTGGCCGCCGGGTTGATCAGCGACCACGTCCAACCGAGCACGCTGTGCTTGTACTTCGACTTCAGCTCGCGACTCGCGAAGTTGCCGATAAGCCCGCGATAGCGCCACATCTCCGCCATCTGGGTCACAGCAGGTAACTCGCTTCCGGGGTAGGCGGCCGCGGGGGACGGCGCAGGTGTGGCGGGGCCTGGGCTCACGGCGACGTCCCATGTTACGTCAACCGCGCGAACCATCCGGTTTACCGCGCGCAGCGCCCGTGTAGCGGCGCGCAGCGCCCGTGTAGCGGCGCGCAGCGCCCGTGCCAGTGCGACGCGTGCGACGTGTGCGAACATGCCCGAGTGCGAGTCGCGCTTGACGCCACCCCGTTGCTCGGCACCCGCACCGGCATCGGCCATTACGTCGCGCATCTGGCCGCCGCCCTTGCCAAGGAGCCCGAGCTCGAGGTTGTTCTGACCGCATTCACCTGGCGCGGCCAGTCCGAATTGCGTGGCATGCAACTCGACATCAGCGAGGCCGGCGAGCTGAGCGAGACAGAGCGGCCCGAGTACCGAGTGCAGTCGAGGCGTGCTCCGGCGCGACTTCTCCGGGCGGCCTGGAGTCGCGGCAGCGTGCCACCGGTGGAGATGTTCAGCGGCGCCGTCGATGTGTTCCACGCCACAAACTTCGTGTTACCGCCGACCCGCCATGCGGCCGGTGTCGTCACGATCCACGACCTCGGATTTGTCTTGCACGCAGAAACCGTCGACCGCACGTCACTCGCCTACCAGCGGCTGGTGCCGCGGGCACTCGATCGCGCGCGGGTCATCGTGACGCCGTCGCAAGCCGCGGCCGACGACCTGGCCACGGTCTACAAGACCGAACGCGATCGAATCGTCGTGACGCCGCTCGGGGTGGATCCGGCATGGGCGGCCACCACCCCGCCGTCCCCGCAGTGGCGTGAGGCACATGGGATTCCGCCGCGCTACTTGCTGTTCGTCGGCACGCTCGAGCCGCGCAAGAACTTGCCCGTCCTCATCGCAGCGCACAGATCGCTGCGGCGCGAAGAGCCGAACACGCCACCGCTCGTGCTCGCGGGTACGGCCGGGTGGGGTGAGGTCGAATTCAGCCCGGACGACGTGGTGTGGCCCGGTTACCTACCTCAAGCCGATCTGCGCGCCTTAACGGCAGGAGCCGCGGCGCTGGTGTTGCCGTCGCGTTATGAAGGCTTCGGGTTGCCAGCGCTGGAGGCGTTCGCGTGCGGAGTTCCCGTTGTCGCCAGCGATATCCCGGTGCTGCGCGAGGTGACCGGTGGCTTGGCGCAGTACGTGCCTGTCGGCGATGTCGAGGCGTTGGCCGCGACGTTGCGCATCACGTTGGAAGCCGACGACGCCAGCCGCGAAGAGCGCCGAGCGTGGGCCGCGACCTTCACGTGGGAACGCTGCGCGTCGCAAACGCTGGCCGCCTACCGCCGAGCAATCGCGACGCCGTAACCGCTACGACACCGTGACCGCTACGAAACCGTGACGACTCGACAGCCCAGACTCGTGTTCGCCGCTGTTGGTCCGACGTTGATGCCAAACATGCAGACCGTGTGCTTACCTGCGCGCAACGACAACGTCGCGTCGAAGCCATGCATGTCCCCGTAGCCAGGGTGCGTGGCGCCGACATCGGGACGATCGACGTTGGCGGTCATCGCGGCCGTCCACGTGCCGTCGACGTAGACATGCACCTGTACCGGGCCGCTGATGTCAGGGTCGATGCTCCAACCCGCGAGGTGCACGCCACCTGACTCGCCTTCGGCGAGATCGACTGCGCCAAAGGGCGCGCCGGTTGGCGTGGTGAACGTGGCGCAGCCGAAGTTCGGGTTAGCGGAGCCCCTGCCGACGTTGATGGCGTAGGTGCACACCTGGTGGGTGCCTCCACTGGAAACCGGCACTGTGACATCGAAGCCGTGATTCGCTCCGTAACCAGGGAAGGCGGCCGCAACGTCGGGACGGCCAACATTCGCGGTGACCGCAGCGGTCCAGCGACCATCGACGTAGACGTGCGTCGTGATCGGTGACGAGGTGTCGGGGTCGAGCGCCCAACCGACGACGCGGACCGCGCCAGGGGCAGCTTGCACGACGTTGAGCGAGCCCTTCGGATTGCCGGCCGGCAACGTCACGTTCGCGCAGCCGAGCGCCGGGTTGACCCCGCCGCCGGCGTTGATCGCATAGACGCAGACTCGGTGCACGCCACCGTAGAACTGGCCGACCAACGCGCTGAATCCGTGCGCGCTGCCCATGCTCGGATACGCGGCACCGACATCGGGGCGGTTGCCAGAGGCGACGTAGGCACCCCGGAAGGTGCCGTCGACATAGACATGCACCGGAATCGGCTCGGGAGTGTCGGCGTCCAGCGCCCAGCCACCGACCTGAATCGCGCCAGGCGCGGGCCAGGCGATCTCCAGATTGCCCGTCGGCACCGCGTGCCCGGCAACGACGCCTGGCACCACGACTCCGCGACAGCCGCCGATCGGCGCGTCGGGAATCCCGAGGTCGCTGTTGTCGCCCACGACACAGACAAAGTGGTAGCCAGGAGTTGCTGCTTCAGTGGCGGTGAAGCCCAGGTTGCCGCCGCCGTAGGCCGGGTACACCGCAGCGACGTCGGGGCGCGGCAACGAGGGAGCGACAGGGCCGGCAACAGCGCCGTCAACAGTGACATTGAGTTGCGCAGGCGTCGTGTCTGCACCACGCGCCGCCCAACCCGTCACTGTGAGTTTGCCGATGGCGGTGGTGGCGTTGTCGAGTGAGCCGAAGACACCGCCAACAACGAGCGACGTTGTCCACGGCAATGCAGTTTGGCCGTTCTCTGTGCTGCTCAAGGTGATCGTGTACGCCCCAGCAGGCACGGGCGCGCCTGCGTCGTTCGTCATGTTCCACGTCGTGTCTATGGACGAACCAGCGCCGGTCAACGTCGCGACCTCGTTGCCGCCGGAGTCCTGTACGAGGATTTGCCAACTGCCAGCGGCAATCATGCCGGCGACCAGATGAACGCTGCCGTTCGCGGCAACGGTGCGCGGAGTCGGGACCGTCATGGCCGGATTCACCAAGCCGGCTCCCATGTCGGCCAGGACCTCTTGTCGCAACTGCGGGAGCGCCGCGTATGCGGCATTACCTGGGCACGCAGTTTGGTCGGCGTCACGGTGACCAGAGATGACGTTGAACGAGACTTTTGTGCCTGCCGGATAACGCACCTGGCTAAACGGCGCCGCGGTAAGTGTCGCCGTCCCGACTGGATTGGCGTACGACAGCGCAAGTTTCCACGCCATCAATTGCGCAGCGCCGTCGAGCATCGCCTGTGGCGGTTGCACGGTGTTGAACGTGCCGATCAGAGCAACACCAAACGTGTCGGTATTGAATCCGCCGGAATGCGCGCCGAGCACCGCCTTGTCGATACCGCCGAAACGCCCTTCCCAGATCCGACCGAAGCGATCGACCAGGAAGTTGTATCCGACGTCGCACCAGTCCTCGGCCTCAACGTGAAACGCGTAGATCGAGCGGATGATCGCGGGGACATCCTGAGGCGCGTAATTGTTCGTCGTGTCGGTGTGGTGCAGGATCGCAACCTTCGGCATGCCGGTGTATTGCGGTCCCTGCGGGCACGACTTCAGCCGGACGGATTCGTCGGCACCCCAATCGGCGCGAGTGAAGATCTGCGGCTGCGTGCCGGCTGCCAGCGCGGTACCTGAAGGAACGCTCTTGCCGACGGTCGCGTCAGCTGGTGAGGTGCCGGGATCGATGAGGTCGACGCGCAGATCCTGCGGTTCGCCGCCACTCACCGAAATCAGCCGCACCGCGACACCGTCGCCGTGATCGACCCACATCGGATCGGTGCCGTCACGCGTGTCGTTGGCGCTAGGCGCCTGCGCGCCATCGGCGGTCGAATCGGTACCAGGGTCGCTCGAGTCGAGTTCCTGCCATCCGCTCCAGGTACTTCCGGTCTCGACCTGAACCTCAGCTTTGAGCGTGATGACACCGCTATCGGAGCGCCAACTCAGCCCAAGAGCTCGAAAGTCGGACGTCGATTGGCGGGCCACGACCGTCATCGGCTGCAGCTGCGAGGCGAGCTCGAATGCCGCCGAAGTGATCGCGACTGAGAAGGTGTTCGACGCCACGGGGCGAGGTGAGGCCGTCGGTGCCGATACCACGGGGAGCGCGATCAGAGCTCCGGGAACGACGACGGCGGCCATCGAAAGCGTAAGAAGGCGTCGCCGCACCGATGTCACCCCTGGGGCCGAAGTGGTAAATGAGCAGTTCTATGCCACTCAAGCATGATTCGCCCATGATCATGGGCAATTCGCGCAACTACCCTGTCTGCATCGGGCAAGCTCAAGGTCGACCTGAGCCATTCGTACGTTCAGACGCACGGCGGGCGCGTTTTGTTGTCAGCTGAAGGAAAGTGGCGGCATCCGCACGAGGACAGCTTCAGCCGGCGAGGCGCGTGCGAGACGTGCGGACCGCCGTCCAAGCGCCGGCGAGCGCCGCGATTGCACAGATCACACCGATGGGCACGAGTACCCGGAGGCGCAGCGGACTCCACGCCGAGAACGTCCCGACCTCACCGGAGAAGCCGTTGCCCAGGTAGAAGTGCGCGACCCCCGCGGCCAAGCCAAGTGCCGCGGTTATCAGAGCAAGCACCGGCAGCAACGCGCAAAGCCAGCTGGGCGTCGAGGTCGTATTGAGCTGGCGGCCGCCGACTGCGATGCCGATGGCGGCCGCAATCGCAGCAACCCCGACGAACAGGTACCGACCCTGCACTCCTTGCAGGGCGCCGATGCGGTTCGACGCGGAGTAGGAGGTGTCCATGATCGCGATGAGCGGCACAATCCAGCTGAGTTGCGCGAGTAGCGCTGTCGCCCACCGCTCTCCGCTACGAACGATGCCCACCGCGACCAGCGCCAGCACCGCGACCGTGATGACGGCAGTGACAAGTGCTGGCGGTGGCGCCTCGAGCCAACCGAAGTCGGCGAAGAACGAGCGCGTCAGGCCGGGGAAGAATCCGTGCAGCCAATGCGCAACGGTGATGTGGCCGTGCGGCAACAGGTCCGTGTACGACTTCGGGTAGCCATCGGGTTGCAAGGAACCAAAGCGGACGACGTTCGCTACCCACCACGCAAGCCCGGGCAAGATGCAGAGCGTCGTAAGTAGCGCATCGCCGACCGTCTGGCGGAGGCCAAACCGCTTGGCCCGCAAGAGAAAGGCCGCTGCAACCACGATCAGCATCGGCAGCGCCGTCCCCTTGGTCCACAGCAGTGCCGTCATCGCCACGCCCAAACCAATCGCCCACCCGCGCACAGAACGACGCGTCACGAACTCGAGTGCGAGCCACGTGACTGCCGCACCAAGGGTGATCGTCAATGCGTCGTTGTTGACCGCTCCGCCGATGTGCGTGAGTTGCGGAAGTCCTGCGGGCAGGAACGACGCGGCCGCTGCGACGGCGGGCGTTGCACCTAGCACCTTTCCGATGCGGAAGGTGAGGAACGGCAACGGTGCTAACAGCAGGGCAGAACACAATCGGAGTATGAGCAACGCAGTGTGCGGCGTCTTGTCGATGACGTCGAATGCGCGAGCCGCCACCGCCATGATGGCGAAGTATCCCGGCGGGTGCTGCGTCATCTGGTCGTAGTCGTACGGACTCAGCGGCTGCCTCTCGCTGGCCAAGTCGGCACCGAGCTGGCTCATCGTCTCGGACGTCAACTGAGTCGACGTCGGCCGGTGCAACGGCACCAGACCGACGATCGTGTTGAGACCGATGCCACCGAATCCGACGTCGGCATACGACGCCTTCACAGGCACGTAGATGCGCGCAGCGCCGGGCGCTGGGTAACTGTGCACGTACGCCAACCGCAAAGTCGTCGACACCTGTTGCGGCTCGTCGGGGGCGCGGAAGTCCGGCGTCACACACGCCCAGATCACCATGATGCCGTAGAACATGACGGTCGCGAGCCCGACGATAAGTGCGACGCCGCGCATCCCTGACGCAGCGGCGGGCCGAGAAGGAGACCGGCGCGAAGCAGAATGCCGGCCGGCCGAACCAGCTTGCACTTCGGCGTCCGGCACTTCAGGGTCCGGCACCTCAGGGTCCGGCGCTTCGCCGTCCGGCAACTCGCCGTCGGTCACTTTGCCGCGCCTCGCAGCTCGTCGGGTGCGCTGGCGAACGCGTCGCGCAAAGCGGCCCGCCAGTGCGGCAACGGATCGAGGCCTGCGTCGATCCACCGCCGGTTTCCGAGCACTGAATATGCGGGACGCGGCGCCGGTCGCGGGAACGCAGCGGTCGTCGTTGGCAGCACCCGTTCGGGGTCGGCGCCGAGCTCTTCAAAGATGGCCCTTGTAAAGCCGAACCACGTCGTCTCGCCCGTGTTCGTGCAGTGATAGATGCCGCCAGCAGCACCGGATGAACCTAACTCCACCAGGCCGCGAGCCAGATCGCGCGACCACGTCGGTGAGCCGCGCTGGTCATCGACGACTGATACCGTCTCGCGTTCGCGTTCGAGCTTCGCCATTGTCTTCACAAAGTTCGCGCCACTCGCGCCGTAGACCCACGCCGTGCGCACGATGTACGCGTCGGGCAACTCGGCAAGAACGGCCTGCTCCCCGGCCAACTTCGTGCGGCCGTATGCCGACTTCGGCCCGGTCGCCGCAGCCTCGTCGTACGGTGTCGTCGCGTCGCCCGCGAACACGTAGTCCGTCGACACATGCACGAACTTCGCACCGGCCCTCGCAGCGGCAGCGGCTAGTGCCGCGGGAGCCGTGACGTTAGCGGTGAAGGCAGTCGCTTCGTCGGCCTCTGCAGCATCGACCGCCGTGTACGCCGCAGCGTTCACAATCACCGATGGGACGACGGCGGCGACCGCCCGTGCCACAGCGTCGACGTCGGTGATGTCGAGCTCGTGTCGCGTCAGACCAATAACGTATTGACCGTCAAGGACGCGCAGCAGGTCTGTGCCGAGCTGCCCTCCCGCGCCGACGACCAGCCACCGCTCGGTCACTTCGCGAGTGCCGCTTTCGCCTTGATGGGACGCCACCAGGCCTGGTTGTCGCGGTACCACTGCACGGTCTTCGCGAGACCTTCGTCGAACGACGTACCTGGCGCATATCCCATGGCGCGCAACTTCGCGTCGTCCAATGAATAGCGAAGATCGTGGTTCTTGCGGTCTTCGACGTGCACCACGGAGTCCCACGTCGCGCCGCACGCGTCGAGCAGCCGCTGCGTGAGCTCTTTGTTCGTCAGCTCGATGCCGCCGCCGATGTTGTAGAACTCCCCCGCCGCACCCTTTTCGACAACGAGCTGGATGCCGCGACAGTGGTCGTCAACGTGCAACCAGTCACGGATGTTCTCGCCAGTGCCATAGAGCGGCACCGTCAGCCCGTCGATCAGATTCGTGACGAACAACGGGATGACCTTCTCCGGGAACTGGTAGTGCCCGTAGTTATTCGTGCACCGCGTCACCGAGACGTTCAACCCGTAGGTACCCGCGTATGCGCGGGCGAGCAGGTCACCCGCGGCTTTGCTTGCCGAGTAAGGCGAATTCGGTTCAAGGATGTGCTCTTCTGTCCATGACCCCTCGGGAATCGTGCCGTAGACCTCGTCCGTCGAGACGTGCACGACCCGCGCGGTGCCCGCTCGCACGCACGCGTCGAACAACGTCTGGGCACCGAGCGCATTCGCCATCACGAACGCAGTGGCGCCGAAGATCGACCGATCGACATGTGTTTCAGCAGCGAAGTTGACCACGACGTCCTGACCAGCGACCGCCTCGGCCATCTGTACCGGGTCGCAGATGTCGCCCTGCACAAATCGATAACGCGGGCTCTCGGCAACTGGCGCCAGATTCTCGAGGTTGCCGGCGTATGTCAGCTTGTCGAACACCGTGACCTCGGCGTCCTCGAAGCCGGGATAGTCGCCCGACAGCATGCTTCGCACGTAGTGCGAACCGATGAAGCCGGCAGCGCCGGTGACCAGTACTCGCATGCTCAACTCTTTCCCTCGAGGGACGTTCTGTCGGTCAGGGACAGTCTTTCGGTCAGGACATTCTGTCGGTCAAGAAGCTCGCGCTGGTCAGGAACCGCCGAGCGAGTACTCGCCCAGCCACATTTCGGTCAAGAACTTCGTCGGTTTTCCTGGCCGCGTCACCAGCGTGTGGGTGGCCTCACTGGTGATCAGTGACCCGGTGGGCTTGTCCGGCCACGCCGCCTCGAAGTCGGCAGCGTTCTTGTCGCCCTCGCTCTCAGCCAACAGCATCAGGCGGCCGCCGTCGGCATGCACCTTCGTGTAGATCTGCGACATCTCGGTGAGGTCGCCGTCATTGTCGAGGTACCCGACGTTCACCCCACACATGACCTTGAGAGTGCCGGGCCACTCGGTCCTGGCCCGGCCACCGATGGCGATGACAACGTCACCAGGCCGCAGCTGCGAGCACACCTGATGCACGAGTGTCGGTTCGCCCACCTCGGTCTTCGTGTAGATCACGTCGCGGCTGCCGGTCCAGACCGGGACGACGATGATCAGCACCGCGAGCGCGCCGACAGCTCCCTGCAAGGCGCCGAGAAGCACGGGTCTGGCGCTTGAGTCCGCAGACCACGCACGCGACGACCGCCCCGCGATGTACTGGAGTAAAGGCCCGATGGCGATGAGCGCGAACAGCACCAGACCCGGGAGCACCACCGGAACGAAGCGGCGGTCAGCCCACGGGTGATCGGGAGTGATGCTCGGCGCAAACAGCACCCACACCGCGGAGCCGAAGCAGACCAGGAAAGCGGGCGCCCATACCCGTCGGTGTCCGGCAACCTGCTCGTACGCGAGCCAGCAGGCGCCGATCAGCGCGAGCGCCAACGTGCCCCATCCGACATACCACGACAGCCACCGCGTCGCCTGCTCGTAATACGACCGCGTCGGATCGACCGCCATGTGCAAGAACCTCTGCACCTGCTCGACGTAGTTCGCACCGCCGGACGTCGGGTCGGCGCGCATCGTCATCAAGTGCGGCCGCAAGAAGAAGAACAGGCCAATCACAAAGACGCCCGCGGCGGCCAACAGCGGCAACCGGCCGCCAACGCCGGGGCCTCGCGGCGTGTCACCCGATTGCTGGGCTTCGCCCCGCCGCAGCATCGTCGCGATGAAGATGCACGCACCTGTCGCCACGGAGACCAAAACGAAGCCGATTCCGACTTTCGCGAGATCAGAACCCACGTGCTTCGCATACGGGTACGTGATGAACAAGCAGTCGAACCCGCCGAACGCGAGGCCGAGGAGGAGGCCGCCAGCGAAGCGCTTCCAGCCCAGCACTCGATGAAACGCGAGCCAACCCACGAACGGAACGAGTGGGAACAGATCAGCGACAGCGTCGATGCGAACGGTGAAAACCAGACCGAGCACGAGGCCACCGACGAACAGCCCGTTGGCCGCACGGTTTGGCGCGAGCGTCGGTGCGTCAGCCGGCGCTGCTTCGCTGCCGTTAGTCCGCTGCAAGCGCGGCCAAAGGCCAGGCATCAGCTCGCCCGCAATGAAAGCGTCGACCACGATCGCCAATCCACCGAGCAGGATCAACTGACCCGCGGGTTCACTGTAGGTGGCTCGCATCACGTCGAGCTCGGGCTGCACAAATGCGAGCGCTAGCACCGCAAGCGGTGCCCATCGAGCGCCTACGAGTCGGGCCGCGAGACCAGCGAACGCCAATAGCGCGAACGCGCCAAGGAACGCGTTCGCGTGCAGAACGCCGCTGACGCCGGCCAGCCAGCCGCCGATCGACAGCAACACAGGCGCGCCGGTCATGAACTGCGGAATGATGTGCGAACCCTGCACATAGAAACCCTGAGAAGCGAGCACCAGATCGGAATTCGGTGGCCCGAACACCTGCGGATGCGCAGGCATCAGAATCGTGCCGTGAGTCGACAGCCAGGTCGCGCTCATCGCGTAAGAGCCGGGATCGCGACGGACCAACACGTCTTCGGCACTGTGGGCGAACGCAAGACCGCCGGCCAGTACGACAACCGCGAGGACCCCGATCAGTGCCCACCAAGGCACGTCGCCGAGCCGGTCGGCCGACGCCAACGCGATTCGCAGTACCGGGCGGGCGAGGACGACCGTGATAACGAGAGCAAGGACCGTACCCGTTATTGGTCCGTAGACGTGAAACCACAGCAACGCCAGCGCGCCGGCCACCCACGCAGCAGCGACCACGGCCGGCAATACCGACGCGACAGCGAGGATCCGGCCAGGGAGGCGACGCGACGCAGCCGATCGAGGCGTGCGCACCCGCCGTCCGATCTCGATGTCGGCGATGTCCGTGTCGAAGTCGTCGGGCTCGTCAGTAGCTAGTGGCTCGTCAACGGTCATGGGGTACTCACCCCACCAACGCGGTGGAACACAACGATCGAGTCGCGCGAGAACACCTGCTGATAGCCGTGCGACAGCAGCCAGCTACTTCGCGTCTGCTGAGCCTGATCCGTCATTGGGAACTCGATATACCCCTCGTCGAACACCACCCACGGCGCATCGTGTGGCGTCGCGTCGAGCAGCATCACCTTTGTGCGATCGACCAGATGTGGAGCAAGTTCGTTGCTCGCCTCGACTGTTGCCCCGTTCGGGACGACGTCAACCGCCGCCTGCCTAGCCTGGTCGTAACTCGTGATGTGCCACGACTGCGTGATGCCGTTGTGAGTGAGCTGACTGAACGGCATCCGACCCCAGGCCCACACAGCGACGAGAAGAATGCCGAGGGCGTACACAGGTCCGACTGTCCAGGAGAGTCGGCTGGCGTGCGCGCGATGACGTGCTTCCGTTGACGCTTGTGGTTGCAGTGCCCGGCGAATCTTCGCGACGGTGTCGACAGCGGCCAGAGTGAGGATAGGCACGAATGGCGCGGTGTACTGATGCGTCAGCGTCCAGTGGTTGGGGTTGTCTGATAGCAGCCGCTCGGCGAGCAACGGCACGGTGAGCAGCACGAACGACGACCCGAGCGGCATCAGCCCGAGCGGGAAGAACAACCACTCGAGCAGTCGCACCTTGGCCTGCGGGGTGACCATGAGATGCAGCGTCCAGAGCGGATGCCGCACCACATGCCACGCGGCTTCGAGTGGACCCGACCCGAGCGCCGCGTAGTAATCCCAGTAATAGCCCGCTTTCCCGCCGAAGGCTGGAATTAGCACGCGGTCAGCCAGCACGGTGAACACGATGCCGACGACGGCCAGAACGCCGGCAAGCCGCCACCGGTGAGTCCGCAGTCCGACGACCAAACCAAATGCCGCGACGACCAAGCCGAAGTCTTCCTTCACGAGCAGCAACAACACGGCAGCGATGACCGCAGTGCGCAACCGACCGGCGTCCAGCCTCTCTAGAGCAACAGCGAGGAGCGGGACGGCGAAGGCGATCTCGTGGAAGTCAGCAGCCATCGCCGCCTGCAACCCCCAGGCGAGGGCGTACGCGGCGGTGATCAGATACGCCGCAGGTCGACCGAGGGCACGCCGGCTGAACAGCCATACGGAAGGCAGGGACGCTGCGAAGAGCAGGCCCTGAACCACGAGTAGCGTCACGGCGCTGGGAAACACGCGGTACACCGGAGCGACTGTCGCGATGATCGGCGAGAAATGGTCGCCCAGCTCGGAGAAGTGCGTGCCGAACCCGTTGTGCACGCCCTTCATGAGCGAGATAGGCGCGTGCAGATGCGCATAGCCACTGATCGCCTGGTCGAAGATGCCGAGGTCGTAACCAGCGGTCTGGAAATGGCGTTGCTGTTCGATCTCGAAGACCGTGTACAGGGTGGCGGTGGCGGCGGTTAGTGCAGCGACGCCCGCGACATCGGGCGTGAGGTTGCGCCGGATCGGACCGCTGACCGCAGTCCCGATGCGTCTGGTTCGAATGCCCGTCGAGCCCGAATGGTTGGACGTGCCGGCGGGATCGGAGATATCAAGCATGCTGGTGCTCAGGCGAGCGACACCTTGCTGTGGTCGCCCAACATCAGGCGGTGCGCGCGCGGCATTGCGGTCGATGGTGAGACCTCGACCTCCTTGCCGATCAACGAGTCCTCGATCCGGCTGACACCGGAAATCGTCGTCGCCTCGAGCACGATCGAATGCTCGAGTTCTGTCGAATCGATGAGGCAGTCGTGGTAGATCGACGTGAACGGACCGATGTAGCTGTCGACGATCCTGGTGCCCCGGCCGATGATCGCCGGGCCGCGCACGGTCGAGCGGATGATCGATGCGCCTTCCTCGATGACAACACGACCGATGATGCGGCTCACCTCGTCGACACTGCCGCGGGTGCTGGGCTCGACCGACTCAAGCACCTTGCGGTTGCACTCGAGCATGTCTTCGAGCCGGCCGGTGTCTTTCCAGTAGCCGGTGACCATGTGCGGCCGAACATCCTTGCCGTGATCGACCAGCCATTGAATCGCGTCGGTGATTTCGAGCTCGCCACGAGGGCTCGGCGCGATCGAGTTGACCGCCTCGTGAATCGTCGGGCTGAACATGTAAACGCCGACCAGCGCGAGATCGCTCTTCGGTTCTTTTGGCTTCTCGACAAGGCGCAGGATGTGACCTGCGTCGTCAAGCTCGGCGATCCCGAACTGCTGCGGGTTGTCGACCTTCGTGAGCAGGATCTGCGCGTCTGCGCCACCGCGCTTGAACTCGTCGACCAGGTCGGTGATGCCACCGATGATGAAGTTGTCGCCGAGGTACATCACAAAGTCGTCGTCGCCGAGGAAATCGCGCGCGATCAGCACGCAGTGCGCCAGCCCTAAGGGCGAGTCTTGCGGGATGTAAGTGGCCCGGATGCCGAGCTCAGACCCGTCGCCGACAGCAGCCTCGATCTCGGCGTGGGTGTCTCCGACGATGATCCCGACGTCGGTAATGCCGGCGTCGCGGATGGCCTCGAGGCCGTAGAACAGCACCGGCTTGTTGGCAACGGGCACCAGCTGTTTCGCCGAAGTGTGGGTGATCGGCCGCAAGCGCGTACCGGCGCCACCAGACAAAACGAGTGCTTTCATGCCTGGAGGTTATCTGAGGACACGTCGCAACTCCTTAGAAGCATCTGTGGATCGCGCTTTGCCCTGCCTTTCCCGGCTCAGCCGGGCTGGAGTGGGTCGGCGCCGACTTGGCCGTGCCCGGGCGGTCCGTCGGGGCACGGTGGCGGCCGCCAGCCGTCGACGGGCGTCGCCTCGACCGTCGCGCCGTTGGCCGGCAGCGTGATGGTGACCGTGAGCGGGTTCGGATTGGTACCGCAGAAGTCCGAATACCAATAAAGCGTGGTGGTGGCTCTGGCTCCCGGCGCGAGAACGACAGTGGTCGGCGCGGCCGCGGGCACGGCTGTCATTTCGATCGCCCGCTCGTCGGACTGTGGAAGACCGAGGTCAGCACCGGTGGCGGAGCGCAGGTCAACCGTCGGCGTGTCCCGAACCGAGCATGAGGTGCTCGATCGGTTCGTCAGGACGAGAGGAACCTCGGTCGCGTCGCCCTTCTCGCCATACATATTCGGCGGCCCAGGAATCGTGCCTGGTCCGGTGATTGCCGCCATAAGCTGATCGGACCGGCAGGGGGTGTCCGCACCCCTCACATCGACGGAGCCACGTGCACCTATGTAAGGGTCAGTGCTCGCGGCCACGTTCCAATACACCTCCGCTTCCCCGGTAGGGAAGTCAGCCGGTACCGGGAGTTCCATCGCGAAACGTCGCGTCTGGTGTGCAGGCAGTAGATGGACGGCGGGGCAGTTGAACTCGAGGGGATCCTTGCCGGCTTCGCCGAGCTCCTCTTGATAGCTCGGGCACGGCGCAAGCACCATGTCGTTGGCGGTCGGATTCGTCAGGTCGATGACGTAGTGCAGGGTGGTTCCGGCGTCGACCGCATTCGGGAGTTCGATCTGCGCGGTCGCGTCTTGGATCGGCGACTGCGTGTACTCGGGCTGCGGTTGCGTCGACAGCGAACTGGCCAGTGAACAAACCGCATTCGACGTCGAAAATTGTCGTGCAGTACGACACCCCTCCGCCGGGAATCGTGACCGTCGCTGTGTGGTAGATCAATGTCGGACATCTTGTTCGGCACCGCGTAACGGGCGTCGCAGTCGCGCTCGGTGGCGAGGCTGAGCATCGTGTAGCTGCCCGGATTCATGGTTGCCGACGTCTCCTGCTCTACGAACAAGGCGCCGGAGGCCGGCCGGCGACAACCGCGGGCTTTCCGGGCTCCGTCCGCGACGACGCGTGGAAAGCCGTTCAGGATGCACGGCGTTGAACTCATGTTGGTGAGCTGAAGCTCTCGAAGTGTCTCCCCACCGCCGCCAGTTGCCGCCGATATCCGCGGACGCCTTGAGTCAGCCGCGCGGCAAGGCCGACCGCTCGTCGGCAGCGCAGCAACTGGCAATGGCGATCCGAAGAACATGGCGCCGGGTGTGTCGACCCAAGGAACTGCGCCGGTCTCGTCGACTGGGGTCGCAGACGGCGCAGTGGGCGAGAGAGCAACCATCGAAGGAGCAACCGTCGGAGTCGGCACCTCGGCTGGCGCCGACGAAGATGACGCGACCGGGGATGACGCGACCGGGGATGAAGGATGCGCGGCCGGGTCGGCCAACGTCGGCGAAGCCGGGCGCGAACCACCACTCGCGTCGCCCGCCGACTGGCCAGGCGCTGCACAACCGGACGTCACGAGAAGTAGGCCCGCTGCAACCAGGGTCGCCACCCGCCGCAGCACATGCATGTGTCAGGGACGCCGATGCAGCACGGTCGGTTGCACCGTGTGGACGGTCACCAGGCGACGGTGCCATTCCTGTCTTGGAAGGTGCCGGTCGGACCGTCCGGGCCGAGGGTGGCTAGCGCCACGATCGCGTCGGTGCCCTCTTCCACGGTCTGTGTGCCGCGGTGATTGTTGAAATCGGTGCCGGTGAACCCTGGGTCGGCCACGTTGATCCGGAGCTCGGGGAGCGCTTTGGCGTAGATCGTCGAGAGCATGGTGACCGCTGCCTTCGATGCCGAGTACAGCGGCGCGACGACCTGTGACTCGACTCGGTTCGGATCCTGGGTCGCAGCGAACGAGCCCATCCCGCTGCTGACGTTCACGACGATCGGTGACGCCGAGAGGTGCAGCAACGGCAGGAAGGCGTTTGTCACGCGGACGATGCTGACGACGTTGGTGTCGAACACGAGCAGCGCGTCTTGCGCGGTCAGTTCTGGCACCGGCGCGCGGCGACCGGGAATCCCGGCGTTGTTGATGAGCACATCGAGGTGACCTTCATGCGCCTTCACATCGGAGACCGCTGCGGCGACGGAGTCATCGTCCGTGACATCAATCTGGACGAAGCGGGCACCGAGCGTGTCGGCGGCCGCCCTCCCCCGCTCGGCGTCGCGTGCCCCGATCAGCACGGTGTGGCCAAGGCCCTGAAGTCGTCGTGCGGTCTCGAATCCCAAGCTCTTGTTGGCGCCGGTGATGAACGTGATCGTCATCCCTGCTTCATGCCCCCGCGTCGTCAATTCGATGCAACCCAGCCATTCGGGGCCGATCCGATGCAACCAGGTCGGGGCAGTCATGCGTCTAGCTACGGTCGGGCGCGCTAAAACGCCGCGCCGCGTCGGTCCCGACCTCGGCGCCGAACGCCGGTTAGCCTCGAACAACACCAGCCTCCAGGAGACTCAACAACCGTGTCCGATCTGAGCGTGCTGCCCCCGGAACTCAATCCGCGTGGGCCTGGGCGTCCGATCAAACCGGCCAAATCGGGCACGCAACGGACCGGCTGGCGCACCCCGCTCGGTATCACCGCAGCGGCGCTCGCGGTGTGCGTGCTTGCCGCAAGCGGGTTGCTCTACACGCGGTACCTGCATTACGACCACAACTTGAAGAAGACGACGGGCGTCATCAAGCCGGGCGGCGCGACTGCCGCTGATGGGGCCGAGAACGTCCTGCTCGTCGGGTCCGACAGCCGAGCCGGCACCGACCAATTCGCCCAAGCACCGAAGGGGCAGACGCCCGTCGACGGCCAGCGCTCCGACACCGTGATCCTCGCGCACCTCGCGAAGGGCAACAAGGCAGCAACTTTGGTGTCGCTCCCCCGCGACTCGTGGGTCACGATCCCCGCTTACACCGACGCGAAGGGTGTCTCGCACCCGGCGCATCTCGACAAGCTCAACGCTGCGTTTTCGCTCGGCGGTGCGCCGCTTCTGGTCAGCACTGTGCAGCAGTTGACCGGCATTCACATCGACCACTACGTCGAGATCGACTTCGCCGGCTTCCAGAACATGGTCAATGCGCTTGGTGGCGTCGACATCTGCCTCTCGCAGCCAGCCCACGACGTCCAGACCGGACTGAATCTGACAGCGGGGCCGCACCACCTCAACGGCGTCACCGCGCTGGAGTTCGTCCGGCAGCGCTACGGCCTGCCGCTCGGTGACATCGACAGGATCAAGCGGCAGCAGCAGTTCATGGCCTCGATGATGCGCAAGGTCGAGAGCGCCGGCACACTCGCGAACCCGTTGAAGCTGAACGACTTCCTCGATGCGCTGACGAAATCGATCAGCGTCGATTCCGGCATGAGCGCCAGCGACCTCGCGAAGCTGGCCGTGAAGCTCAAGGGTTTGGGCACCGGCAACGTGGTGCTGACGACGATGCCGCTCACCGGCTTCAGCACGCAGAACGGCGTCGACGTCGACGACATCGATACCGCTAAGTCCGCCGCGCTCTTCCAGTCCCTCGCCGTCGACGCACCGGTCGTGCTGCCGAGTGCTCCGCCCACTCCGGCGCCGGTGCCGCTGACCGTGGCAGTGAGCGCCGTCCATGTCGAGGTGTTCAACGGTGGAGGCCTCTCCGGCCTCGCCCGCAAAGCGGCGTCCGATCTGACGAAGCTTGGGTTCCAGCTCGTCGGCACCCCAGCCGATCGCATCACCGGCGCGAGCGCCAGCGTGATCCAGTACGGACCGACGCAAGCGGAAGCCGCTCGCACCTTGCAGGCCGCGGTGCCCGGCTCGACATTGCAGGCGAACCCGCAGCTCAACACCACGTTGCAGCTCATCGTCGGTAAGTCGTACAACGGCGCGCAGGCCCCCGGCCCGAACGGCGTCGTGGCGCCGGTCGCGACCCCCACCGAGGACGCTCTCGCAGAAACGACTGCCGCGAACGCATCGTGCACCGCCTGATCGGCGGTCAACCAAGAACTCCCGGGAACCATCACCTGATACCGAACCGTTACCATGTGAGCGCGGTCGGGCCGCGCTGAAGACTGCACGCCCTGACACGACCGACCGACTTACCAGGAGAATCCGCACCCCATGGCTCCGCGATTAGGTCGCCCCAAAGTGCTCGACCCAGCGGGCGAGCAGGCTGCCTACGAGCACGCCCAGCGACGCATGCGGATCATCGGCCGCTTGATCGTCGGGTTCTTCGCGCTGCTCGTGCTTGCCGGAGGCATCGGCGGGGTCGCCTACCAGGAGATCTTCAGCAAGGTCGACTACGGCAAGCCGCTTGCATCAGTCCTTCCTCCCGCGAGCCGGCCTGCACCTGCCGTCGCGAAGCCGAACCCGACCACCGGGGCGGTCGCGCCGGCCGGCGGCACGGCGAAAAACATCTTGATCCTTGGCGTCGACAGCCGGCTCGGGGAGAACTCGCAGTTCCAGGTGAAGGGCGCGCCCGCACAGACCGAGGACCTCTCCGACACGGCGATCCTGGCTCACCTGTCGGCTGACGGAAACTCCGTCACGTTGGTCAGCATCCCGCGCGACTCGGTGGTCCAGATCCCGTCGTGCGAGAAGGTCGACAACGACGGCAATCCGATCCTCACGTCGACCGGCCAAACGCAGTACAGCAAGCCCACGAAGGCTCTTTTCAACCAGGCAATCGAGCTCGGTGGTCCGTACTGCTCTGCGCAGACGCTCGAGAGCCTCACCGGCGTGCGCATCGACAACTTCCTCGAGATCGACTTCACCGGCGTCGTCAAGATGTCGAAGGCGATCGGTGGCGTGCCGCTGAACATCTGCGAGCCGATCCACGACTCGAACACGGGCCTCAATCTGCCCGCTGGTCCGGTGAATCTCATCGGAGACCAGGCGCTTGCCTTCGTCCGTGCGCGCTACGGGCTGACGGGCGGCGACGACCTGCATCGCATTCAGCGCCAGCAGCAGTTCATGGCGTCGATGGTGCGCAAGGCGTTGTCGAGTACGAGCTTCTTCAACCCGACCGAGATGTATAGCTTCTACTCCGCGGTCGCCAGCTCGCTCAGCACAGACATGACCAGCAGCCAACTGCTATCGCTCGGCTTGAAGTACCGGCACATCAATACGGCGAACATCATCTTCACGACCGTGCCGACGTACCCTGCGCCGAAGGGTGACCCGTTCTACGAGCACCTCTACTGGAGCGAGGACGAAGCAAACGCGCTGTTCTCCGACATCCACGACGACATCCCGATTCCGGTCAGCTCCGGCACGAATGTCGGCAGCATCACGTTGCCGCGCTCCGCGATCACCGTCGAGGTGTTGAACGGGACGACCCAGGACGGCCTCGCCCGCCAGGTTCGCGACCAACTGACAACCGCTGGCTTCGACGTCGTCTCCATCGGCACGGCGACTAACGCGCCGGTGGCAAAGACGACGGTGAGTTACGTCGCTAGTCACACGACGTCGATGCAGACACTGGCAAGTGCGTTGAATACCCCGCCGCAGGAGGTGCTCGCTTCCAGCGCCGGGGCGAACATTGTGCTCACGCTCGGCGCCGACTGGGCAGGCGTCTCGACCGCACCTGCATCGTCAAGCCCGCCGGCGAGCGCATCGCCGTCGGCCATTCCCGGGGTCAAGGCGACGAGCGCGACCACGAACAACTGCGTCGAGGGCTAACCGCCGCTAGAGCTTCTTGGTCTCGCGCTCACGGGATCGAAGGATCGCCTCGCGGCGGGCCAGCCGGGTACCACGCCGAATCTCTGCCTCGCGAAAGCGCCGGCGGTCCTCGTCGTTCTCTGGCATCACCGGCGGCACGGTGCGCGGCCGCTCGTGATCGTCGATGGCCACGAACACCAAGTACGCCGACGCGACGTGGCGACCATCATCGCCAGCTTCGTCCCACGGCTGCGCAGTGACCCGCACACCTACCTCACACGATGTGCGCCCTGTCCAGTTGATCTGGGCATCACACGTCACGATGTCGCCGACATGCACCGGAACGACAAACTGCAGTTCGTCAACGACCGCGGTCACAGCCCGGCCACCGCTGTGGCGCGATGCAACGACGCCGGCCGCCTCGTCGACGAGCCGCATGATGGCGCCACCGTGGACGTTGCCCTGCAGGTTTGCGTCGAGCGCGTCGACGATGCGACTGAGCCTGATTCGTGACGCGCTTGTCGGCATGCCCCTCGGTTGGTCGAGCCGAAGATCGTCGCTCACCCGGTGATCATCCCACGCTCACACAGCGACCAACGAACGGCGGCCAACGAACAGCCGCTGATCGACCGCCTACTTGTTGCGCTGGAGCAGCGTCAACATGTCGTCGGCGTGCTCCTCTTCCTCGGCGAGGATCTCCTCGAAGATCCGGCGAGTGGTCGGATCCTTATGGCCCAGCCACGCGATCGCCTCGGTGTAGGCCTGGATGACGATCCGCTCGGCGATGAGGTCTTCCTTGATCATCTCGATCAGGTCGTCAGGGGTGTTGTACTCGGTCTGCGCCCGAGCCATCAGTGTCTTGGGATCCATGTCAGGCGTGCCGCCGAGCTGATTGATGCGCTCGGCGAGGCGGTCTGCGTGAACCTGTTCCTCGCCGGCGTGCTCGAGGAATTCCGCAGCCACCGATTCCGAGTTGAGTCCCTTGGCGCCGTAGTGGTGCGCCTTGTACCGCAGCACGCACACCAGTTCGGTCGCGAGTGATGTGTTCAGAACCTCGATGACCCGCTTGAGATCGGCGCCATAGGCGGCAGTAACCGGGCCCTTGTCGATCTCCTTGCGCGCCTTCGCCCGCAGCGTTGTGACGTCGGACAGAAACGGGGTGTCCTCGGGCTTTGCGGTCGACGCCTTTGGAGCCGACGACTTCTTCTGCGGTGGCATCTGGGTTCTCCTATGTCGTCGATGATCTTTCGATCAAACTATCTTCTTACGCAGCTCGCGGGCGATCACCAGGCGCTGGATCTGGTTGGTGCCCTCGTAGATCTGGGTGATTTTTGCATCCCGCATCATGCGCTCGACGGGGTAGTCCTTCACGTAGCCATAGCCGCCGAAGAGCTGCACGGCATCGGTCGTGACATCCATGGCGACATCGGACGCGAAGCACTTTGCGGCGGCGCCGAAATAGCTGAGGTCGGCCGCGTCGGACTCCGACTTCGACGCGGCCGCGTAGGTCAGTGTCCGTGCCGCCTCGATCCTCATCGCCATGTCGGCAAGCATGAACTGCACGCCCTGGAATTCGCCCACCGGTGCACCGAACTGCTCGCGCTGCGAGGTGTAGTCGACCGCCGCATCAAGCGCGCCTTGCGCGATGCCCACTGCCTGAGCCGCGATCGTGACCCTGGTGTGGTCGAGGGTCCGCAGCGCGATTCGCAGCCCGGCACCCTCGTCACCGATCAACCGCCAGGACGGAATGCGGCAGCCGTCGAAATACATCTCGCGCGTCGGAGAACCCTTGATACCGAGCTTGCGCTCCGGTGCACCGAAGGTCAGACCAGCGTCGGCCTTCTCGACGACGAACGCGGAAATGCCACGACCTCCGGCGTTCGGATCCGTGACCGCAAAAACCGTGTAGTACAAGGATTCTCCGGCCCCACTGATCCACCGCTTCGTGCCGTTGAGCACCCACTCATCACCGTCGCGCTGCGCCCGCGAAGTCATCGAGGCGGCGTCGCTCCCGGCGTCCGGCTCACTCAATGCGTACGAGAACATCGCTTCGCCTCGCGCGACCGGCGGCAGGTACTCGTCGCGCAATCGCTGCGATCCCACGGTCAGCAATGGCAATGTTCCCAGCTTGTTCACAGCGGGGATTAGCGCGGACGATGCGCAGGCGCGGGCAACCTCTTCAACAACAATCGCGGTGGCGAGCGCGTCGGCGCCCGCGCCGCCATAACTCTCCGGAATGTGAGGTGCGTTGAAGCCGGACTGAGCCAACGCGGCGTGCACGTCCCACGGAAACGTTGCGGTTGCGTCGATTTCGGCGGCTCTCGGCGCGATCCGTGCGTCGGCCAGCGCCCGCACGCTGGCCCGCAATTCGCGGTACTCAGCAGGCAACGCAAAAACATCGAATGCGGGGACGCCGCCAGGTGCCGTCATTGGACCGATCGTAGGCCCGAAGCGCCTCCGGCACCTGAGTTAACATCGTGGGACTCTGACCCGCTCCGAAAGGGACCCCTGTGGCTTTGCGACTCAGCGTCATCGGTACCGGATATCTCGGTGCGACGCACGCCGCGTGTATGGCCGAACTGGGTTACGAAGTCATCGGCTACGACGTCGATGAGGCCAAGATCGAACTGCTGCGGGCCGGGAAGGTGCCGTTCTTCGAACCAGGCCTGCCCGAGCTGCTCACCAAGCAGGTCGAGTCGGGCCGGCTGCGGTTCACGACGGACATCGCTGAGGTCGCCGACTTCGGCGACGTTCACTTTGTGTGCGTCGGCACGCCGCAGATGAAGGACAGCTTCGCCGCCGACCTGCGCTACGTCCACGCGGCCATCGACTCCCTGGCCCCGCTGCTCACGCGCGAGTGCCTCGTCGTCGGCAAGTCAACCGTGCCCTCGGGCACCGCGGCGATCCTGGCCGCTCGGATCGCCGAACTCGCGCCCGGCGGCGACGCCGTCGAGCTCGCCTGGAACCCGGAGTTTCTGCGCGAGGGCTTTGCGGTGAAGGACACTCTGACGCCCGAGCGGCTGGTGATCGGCATCGAGTCTGAGCACGCCGAGAAGGTGCTGCGCGAGGTCTGGGCGCCACTCACCGACAGCGGCATCCCGCTGATCGTCACCGACTTCGCCACCGCCGAACTGGTGAAGGTAGCCGCGAACTCCTTCCTGGCCACCAAGATCTCCTTCATCAACGCGATGGCCGAGATCTGCGAGACGACCGGCGCCGACGTCACCCAACTCGCCGCTGCCCTCGCTCTCGACACCCGCATCGGTGGCCGTTTTTTGCACGCCGGACTCGGATTCGGGGGTGGCTGCCTGCCCAAGGACATCCGCGCGTTCATGGCCCGCGCCGAAGAGCTTGGCGTTGACCAGGCCGTCGGGTTCCTTCGCGAGGTCGACGCGATCAACCAGCGCCGCCGAGCCCGCATGGTCGACCTGGCCCGCGAGCAGGTCGGCGGCGACTTCGCCGGCAAGCGAATCGGGGTCCTCGGCGCAGCCTTCAAGCCGAACAGCGACGACATCCGCGACTCCCCCGCGCTCGACGTCGCGGCCACAGTTCAGCGGGACGGCGGAGAGGTGACCGTCTTCGACCCGCAGGCGATGGCGAACGCGAAGGTCAGATACCCGCAGTTGAACTACGCGGGATCGGCCGTCGAGGCCTGCACCGGCGCGGACGTCGTCCTGCACCTGACGGAATGGCAGGAGTTTCGCGACCTCGAGCCCGCAACGCTGTCGGCGGTCGTCACCGGCCGGCGCATCGTCGACGGTCGCAATGCCCTCGACCCGGCTCGCTGGCGCGACGCGGGTTGGACCTACCGCGCCCTCGGGAGGCCCTCGTCGTGACTGCGGCATCGAGCCATCCGGCCTACCACGACCCTGCCGTGATCGAGCGGGTGCTGGCCGATAGCTCGGTGTGGGCCGTGGTCGGGCTGGGCGACGACCCGACGACTGCCGCATATGGCGTGGCGAAGTTCCTGCAGGCCCACGGCAAGCGAATCGTGCCCGTTCATCCCCGTGCGGCCGAAGTGCTCGGGGAGCAGGGCTATCGCACGCTCGCCGAGATCCCGTTCCCTGTCGACGTGGTCGACATCTTCCGGCGCTCAGACCAGGCCGGCCGGTTCGTGGATGAGGCGATCGCGCTCGAAGCCGCCGCGGTGTGGATGCAGCTCGGCGTGATCGATGCGCGAGCGGCGGAGCGGGCCGCCAAGGCCGGCCTCGACGTCGTCATGGACACCTGCCCGAAGATCGAGTGGCCGCTCCACGGACCCCGATCTGAGGCACGCTCATGACATGGCAAACAGAGGTACAGCGGCGCGCGCATCGTGCCGATGAACGGCCGTGACGTGGTTCTCGTGGATCACCGCATCCACTTCCAGTGCCGCCGCCGCGCGCCTTGATGCCGCGCGAGTAGCCACGTCAGTTCACGCCGCCGCCGCAATCCGAGCGGAGCTTGCCGCTCGCCAGGCCGGACCCCACGGCCCGCATGCGCCTCATGCCCCGCACGCCATGCTCAGCTTCGACGAAGCGCTCGACCTCGTATGCCGCGCCACCGGCTGGCCGGTCGGCCACGTGTGGGTACGCGGCCAAGAAGGCTGGAAGTCCTCCGGCGCCTGGCACGACGACGGCCCACAGTTCGCCGATCTCAAAGCTTCGACAGCCGTCACCGACCTCGGATCCGGGCGCGGCATCGTCGCCGCCGTCCTGCACCTGGAGGCCTGCCGCTTCCTGTCCGACCTGTCGGGGCTTGGTTCGACGGTCCGCCACCAGAACGCGATAGACGCGGGCCTGGTTGCAGTGGTCGGCGTCCCGCTGCGGCGCAGCGACAAGATCGAGGCGGTTTTCGAGTTCATCACGACGGCCGCCGTCGAGCCCGACAACGATCTGGCGGATGCGTTGCTGGCGGTCGCCGGCCGATCGCGACGCAGCCTGCCTACCACCAACATCCCGGCACCGCGCCGGACGGTCTCCCTCGACGTCGAACACCCGGTCGACCTCGCCGGCTGACGCTTCGCATCGGCGCGTCGGGTGCAGCAGCTAGCTTCCTGCGATCAACCGCTGCAGTGCGGCGTCCTTCGCCTTGACCTGCTCTGCGAGATCGCTTTGGAATTCACCGATCCGCGCTCGCAACGTCTCGTCACTCGCGCCAAGAATGCGGACGGCGAGCAGCCCGGCATTGCGCGCCGCTCCGACTCCGACCGTCGCCACGGGCACGCCAGCGGGCATCTGCACGATCGAGAGGAGGGAGTCGAGTCCGTCGAGTTGCTTCAGCGGAACCGGGACGCCGATCACCGGTAGCGCCGTGACTGCGGCGAGCACGCCAGGAAGGTGGGCAGCGCCACCCGCCCCGGCGATGATGACCTGCAATCCGCGGGCTGCAGCGGTCTCTCCGTACTCGAGAGTGGCGTGCGGCATCCGGTGGGCGGACGAGACCTTCACTTCGTAACCGATGTCGAACTCGGTCAGCGCCTGCGCGGCGGCCTCCATGATCGGCCAATCAGAGTCGCTTCCCATGACGATTCCGACGCGGGGCGAGCTCATGCGGTGCTCCAATTCACGTGGGGTTCCTCGGCAAGGCCGACGGCGGGTCGGGCGTCACTGTACCGATGCCCGTCTCGAGTGCTTCGCAGCCCTGGGTGTAGCTGCCGCACCCGGTTCAGGTGCACCCGGTTTAGGGGCACTGCAGTTCAGGGGCACTGCCGTAGGGGCACTGCAGTTCAGGTGCAGCAGGGCACTGCAGTTCAAATGCACTGCGGGCTGCGAAGCTACGCGTCGGGGAGACCGAGTTCGCGCGCGATCAACATCCGCTGCACCTCGCTGGTGCCCTCACCAATCTCGAGGATCTTGGAGTCGCGCCAGAACCGCGCCACCGGCGTCTCGTTCATAAACCCGTAGCCGCCGTGGATCTGGGTCGCTTCGCGAGCGTTCGTGACTGCGATTTCCGACGCGTAGAGCTTGGCCATCGCGGCGTGCTTCTTGAACGGCTTGCCGGCCAGCATCCGCGCTGCCGCATCGTGATACGCGAGCCGTGCGGTGTGCGCGCGCACCGCCATGTCGGCGATCTTGAACTGGATCGACTGGAACGCGCCGATCGCCGAACCGAAGGCACGTCGCTGGCCCGCGTACTTGATCGACTCGTCGACGCACCCCTGGGCGAGCCCGACTGCGAGCGCGGCGATCGCGATGCGGCCCTCATCGAGGATCGACAGGAAGTTCGCGTAGCCGCGGCCCCGATCACCGAGCAGATTTGCCTCGGGCACCTCGACGCCGGCCAGCGACACTTCCCTCGTGTCGGAGGCGTGCCATCCGACCTTCGAGTAAGGCGGCGCGACGCTCAGACCACCGCTTGGAACCGGCACCAACAGCGAGGAGATCTCCTTGCGACCACCCGCTTCGCCGGTCACTGCGGTGACCGTGATGAGGCGGGTGATGTCGGTGCCCGCGTTGGTGATGAACGCCTTCGTGCCGTCGATGCGCCAGCTGCCGTCGGTCAGCGCGGCCCGCGTTCGGGTCGCACCCGCGTCGGTTCCGCCGTCGGGTTCAGTCAGGCCGAACGCCGCGAGCGCCTCGCCACTGGTCAGCTGCGGCAGCCATTCCTTGCGCTGCTCGTCGTTGCCGAACCGAAAGACCGGCATCGCGCCGAGGGACACGGCCGCCTCAAGGGTGATCGCGACCGACGAGTCGACCCTGGCAAGCTCTTCGATGGCCAGGCAGAGCGCGAAGTAGTCGCCGCCCATGCCGCCGTGCTCCTGCGGGAATGGCAGCCCGAACAGCCCCATGCGGGCCATCGCCGCCACGATGTCGTACGGGAACTCGTGGCCCTCGTCCATCGCCGCCGCCCGTGGGGCCACAACCTGACGGGCAAAATCGGCAACTGTGGAACGCAAGGCCTCGTGTTCTTCGTCTAGGGGATAGTCGAACTCGGAGGCACCGCTGCCACTCACCACAGTTCCATCCTTTCTCGGCCCTGCCGCTCCCCCTCAGCATGTCCCCATTTTCGGCCGATACGCTGATCGAGGCGCCAAATCATGCGCCCCAACCGAGGTGGTGTCGTGAGCGTCGTGCAGTCGCTTTACGCGCGCTTCGCGAAGCTCGGCCACGAGGTCGCCAAGTTCGGCGCCGTCGGCCTGCTCGCCTACGTCCTCGATACTGGCGCGTTCAACCTGCTGAAGTACGACGGCGGCCCGGTCTCGCACAAGGTACTCACCGACAAGATCATCTCAACGGCGCTTGCGGCGACCTTCGCGTACTTCGCGAATCGGCACTGGACATGGCGAGCCCGCGCCCGCACCGGCCTCGGCCGCGAGTACCTGCTGTTCTTCGTGTTCAACGGCGTCGGACTCGGCATCGCACTCGCCTGCCTGGCGACGTCCCATTACGTTCTCGATCTTCGCAGTGGCCTCGCCGACAACGTCTCGGCGAACGTCATAGGCACAATCCTCGGAACCCTCTTCCGCTTCTGGTCCTACCGGCGCTGGGTGTTCCTCGAAGCTGACGAGCCGCTTCGCTCCGAAGAAGCTGCATCGGCCGCCGTCGTCTAACCATTCTCTGAGCCCTCAGCGTTCTCGGCGCTATCGGGTGCAAGAAAGATCGCGAAGATCGGCGGCCGCGGTTGTGCCAACTCCAGCCTCCCGCCGTCCGCTGCTACGAGGTCACGCGCAAGCGCGAGCCCGAGTCCGGTGCGATGTGCCCCGCTAAACGACCGCTCGAAGATGTGCGGCACGAGTTCATCAGGCACCCCAGGACCTTCGTCGCGAACCTCGAGCACCACGTGCCCGCTGGTCTCGCGCGTATGCACGGTCACCGTGCCGGCGCCATGCACGAGAGCGTTGTCGATGAGCGTCGCGACGACCTGAGCGAGGCCGCCTGGGGTCGACATCGCCATCAAGCCCACGCTGCCGTCTCGAACGAGCTTGCGGTCTGCGCGGCGAAACGCTGGATCCCACTCAACCGCCTGTTGCGTCAGCACGGTGTCGACGGCCACCACGACGCCCGACTCCGAGCGCGCGCTGCGTTTGTGCTCTGCGAGCAGTGAGTCGACCACCGCAGCCAGTCGCTCCGCCTGCACCAGAGCCGCCGTTGCCTCTTCGCGCACCGCCGGCTCGGTCGACGTGGCGACGATTTCCTCGAGCCGGATCGACAACGCGGTGAGCGGGCTGCGCAACTGATGCGATGCGTCTGCGGCGAGAGCGCGTTCAGCGCCGAGCAGGCGGCCGATGCGTTCGGCACTGCGGTCGAGGACCTCGGCCACCTTGTCGAGTTCTGGAACGCCGTAGCGGTGGTTGCGGGGACGCGGGTCGCCGGCACCGAGTCGTTCAGCCCCGATCGCGAGGTCTTCGAGCGGCCCACCGAGCCGCTTCGCTTGCCGCCGAGCGAGTTCGACCGCCGCCGCAAGCGACACGATCGCCAGCGCCGCGACGCCGACCCACACCGATGCCAGCTCGCTGTTGGTCGATGACGCCGACGCGATCACCGTGACGGCCTCGTCCTTCGTCCCGATCGCGCTGCCCTTGTCGACCGATCCGGAGATCGGAGTGCCGGTCGTCAGCGTTTGCCCGTCTCGGGTGACGAACACGTAGCGGTCGTCGCCAGCGAACTGCCGCAGGATGCTCATGGTGACCGTGGCTGCCGACGGAGAAGCATCAAGCGAGGTGCCGGACGTCGGGGTGCTGGGGCTGGTGTCCAACGCGGCGGCGATCTGCGTCGCTTCGCGGTTGATCCGCTTCTGCGCTTCGTCCCGGATCAACTTGGTCGTAACAATGCCGAGCGGAATCCCCAGCAGGATCACCGAAACAACGGCGACAACAAGCGTCGAGACCAGCAGTCGCCTTCGCACCCCAGCTCCTCGTTGACCTGAGGCTCAGCCACGCTCGAAGCGGAACCCCAAGCCACGGATCGTCGTGATGAGCCGGGGTGAGGCAGCATCGTCACCGAGTTTGCGACGCAGCCACGACACGTGCATGTCGAGAGTCTTCGACGATGCCCCGCGGCTCATGCCCCACACGTCGCGCATCAACTGCTCGCGCGTGAGCACCTTGCCGGCGCCGAGCACGAGAGCGAGCAGCAGATCGAACTCCTTCGCCGTCAAACTGAGTTCTTCGTCGCCCAGCCATGCGCGCCGCGACTCCGCGTTGATGCGAACGCCATTCACGTCGGGGACCTCAGGGGCGCCGCGTCGCAGCAGCGCTCGAACGCGAGCCAACAGCTCGGCGAGCCGGAACGGCTTGGTCACATAGTCGTCAGCACCTGCGTCGAGACCGACGACGAGGTCGACCTCTTCGGCACGAGCGGTCAGAACCAGGACCGGCACCGAGCGGCCTTCGGCACGCATCCGGCGGCACACTTCGAGGCCGTCCATAGCGGGCAGCCCCAGATCGAGCACCACGAGGTCGATCCCACCGCTGAGCACACGTTGGAGCACCGCGGTGCCTTCACTCTTGACCTCGACCTCGTAGCCCTCACGACGCAGGGCCCGGGCGAGCGGGTCGGAAATCGAGATATCGTCCTCGGCGAGCAGCACGGCAGTCATGAGGGAATCGTATGGGTCGGCGAGCTAAACCGGGGTGATCCCATGGCGCCTTCGCGAAAACGCCCGTTGCTTGGTGCTCGCGGCGGCTAACCGCCGGATCAGATTGGCCCTCAGATCCTCTGGCTCGACGATGTCGTCGACGACCAATTCGGCGGCCAGCCTCATGATGTCGATGTCCGCTTCGTACTCGGCCCGCAGGCCTGCGACCACGGCCGCTCGCTCCTCGTCGTCGACGATGGCGGCGAGCCGATTGGCATGTACGGCGTTGACGGCGGCGTCGGCTCCCATCACCGCGATTTTCGCTGTCGGCAGTGCAAGGGTCGCGTCCGGCTCGAACCCCGGACCTGCCATCGCGTAGAGCCCCGCGCCGTAGGCCTTGCGCACGACCACGCAGAACTTCGGCACGGTCGCCTCCGACACGGCGCTGACCATCTTTGCGCCGTGGCGGATGATGCCGGCTTTCTCGACGGCGGTGCCGACCATGAATCCAGGCACATCAGCCAGAAAGATCAGCGGCACGTTGAACGCATCACACAGTTGGATGAACCGAGCCGCCTTGTCTGCGGAGTCGACGAACAGCACGCCGCCCTTGTGCAGCGAGTTGTTGGCGACGATGCCGACAGGCTTGCCGCCAAGGCGTGCCAACCCGACCACGACCTCCCGCGCCCACAACTCGTGGATCTCGAACAGGCTTCCGACGTCGACCAGGCCGCGGATGAAGCGCCGCATGTCAAAGGCGACTCGCTCACTGGTGGGGACAAGTGCGCGCAGGTCAACCGGCTCGGCGTCACGCGCCGGAATGCTCGGCGGGTCGCCCTGCCAGTTCGACGGCAGGAACGACAAGTAACGGCGGACACACGCCAGCGCCTCGTTTTCGCTTTGCACCAGGACGTGCCCGACGCCGGATTCCGTGCAATGCATCCGAGCGCCACCCATGGCTTCGAGCGTCGTCTTCTCGCCGGTCACCATCTCGACCATGCGGTCGGAGCCGAGGTACATCGACGCGTTGCCCTCGACCATGATGACGATGTCGCAAAACGCCGGAACGTAGGCGCCGCCGGCCGCGCTCGGACCGAACAACGCGCAGACCTGGGGTATCGATCCACTTGCACGTACCTGTGTGTGGAAGAGGTGGCCAGCCCCTCGACGTCCGGGAAACATCGCCACTTGATCGGTGATCCGCGCGCCCGCCGAGTCGACGAGGTACACCATCGGAATGCCTACGTTGTAAGCGAATTCGGCGATGCGCAGCATCTTCTCGACACTGCGTGCACCCCACGAACCGGCCTTGACCGTCGAGTCGTTGGCGAGCAACGCAATGGGGCGACCGTCGATGGTTGCGGTGCCCGTCACGACCCCGTCAGCTGGCAGATCGGCGGCCAGCGCGTTCGCGAAAGCGCCGTCCTCGACGAAGGATCCGGCGTCGACAAGTGACCGCACCCGATCGCGAGCGAACATCTTGCCCTTGGCGGCGTTCGCCTCGTGGTACTTCTTGGCGCCCCCGACCCCGACGCGCTGGCGAACCTCTGCGGCCGTCGGGTCGTGTCCTGCTTCCTCATCACTCACCCGCCGAATGTATCCACCTCCGCCAGGGGATCGCGCCTGAGACAGGATGAGCGGGTGTCTGAGTATCGCGATCCGCCGGGGGAAGCCCCGTGGGCGATGCCCATCGTGGTGCGGGCGGAAAAGGGCGCCGAGCCCACAGCGGCCGCCGTTGCGGAAGCCGCGGCGACAGCAGTTGTGCAACTGCTAGAGGACCGCCGCAGCATCCACGGCGAGTGGCACGACGAGGTGCAGCGGTGGCTCGACGGCCGTATTCGTAAGGTCGCCCGGCGGGCTCGGGGCTCGAAGTGGGACGCGGCGCTCGTACTGCCAGGGGTCACTGTCATACATCACGGCGCCTCCGTGCGCGCGTTCGTTCCCGGCCCCACCGACGCCGTCCCGCCACAGATCGCAAAGCTCCAGGTCGCGGGCCTCGATCTCGAGCCCGGGACACCCTCGCCTGCCATCGCGGGCGTCCTGGCGATCGCCGTCACGCCGCATGTCACGATGAGCCCACTCAAGGCAGCGGTGCAGGTCGCGCACGCGGCACAGTTAACGCTCGGCGCGTTGGCTGACCTCGAGGATTGGCGCGCGACAGGCTTTGGCGTTCGCCTCGTACGGCCGGACGCCGATCAGTGGGCGCAGTGGTCGTCGTCCGCTCGCGTGGTGGTGCGGGACGCAGGCTTCACCGAAATCCCGCCGAACACGCAAACAGCAATCGCACTGTGGCGTGAGTAACCGCGCCAGTCAGGCGGTGCGGTTGTGGGTCGCTCAGACGGGTGCGGGACAAGAACACCGTAAGCGTCTGACAGTCGCGGTCCCTGCGGCGGTGAAGATCGGCCCAGATGTGGGCACACTGGACTTCATGGGACATCGACGCGCGCTCATCGCCATCGTCGGCGGCAGCCTGGTACTCGCCGCCTGCACGTCCAGCAAGCACGCCGCACCAGCCTCATCGGAGCCCGCTTCGTCCGGCGCGACTGCGTCGTCAGCAGTGTCGTCGGCTGCCGCGTCGGGCGCAGTTGCCTCGTCCTCCGCGCCGGTGTCATCGGGTGCCGCCTCCTCTCCCGCAGCGAGCTCGTCGGCCGCTTCAGCGTCGGCGAGTGCGACGCCATCGCCGAGCGCGACGACAGCTGCGTTCCCGACCGGGATCTGGCCGACGTACCACCACGACGTCGCGCGCACCGGAAACGCCGGCAACGCTTCGGCAGTGAAGGGTCTGAAGGTTGCCGCGACGGCGAGTCTCGACGGTGCCATCTACGCGAGCCCGCTGGTGTTGCACGACGCGAAGGGCGATCTCATCATCGCGGCGACCGAGAACAACACCCTGTACGCGCTACGCAACAACGGCAGCATCGTGTGGTCGCGGCATGTCGGCACTCCGGTCAATGGCTCGAGCCTGCCATGCGGCAACATCAATCCGACCGGCATCACCGGTACCCCCGTTTACGATCCGAGCACCGGGCTCGTGTTCGCAGTCGCGTTCCTGACCGGCGACAAGCATGTGCTGGTCGCCGTCAACTCAGAGACCGGCGCGCTGGCGTGGACGCGACCAGTCGACCCGCCCGGCTCCAACGCGAACGTCGAGCAGGAACGCGGCGCCCTGTTGCTCAGCGGCGGCAAGGTGTGGGTTCCGTACGGCGGCCTCTACGGCGATTGCGGTCCGTATCACGGCTACCTGGTCGGCATCACAACCTCTGGTCAAGGTGCCGCCGCGATCTACCAGGTGCCGAGTTCGCGTGAAGCGGGCATCTGGACACCGGCCGGCGCGTCGGCCGACGCCGCAGGCCACGTCTACGTGTCAGTCGGCAACAGTGCGCAGACCAACCCGAAGGCCGCGTACGACATGGGTGACTCCGTCATCGAACTGAACGGGACCAGCGTCGTGTCGTTCTTCGCGCCCGCGACGTGGGCCAGCGAGAACGCGCGCGACCTCGACTTGGGCACGACCGGCCCGGTCATCTTGCCGACCGGTCAAGTCTTCGTGGCTGGCAAGAACGGCAATGCCTACCTCATGAAGCAGGGGGCGCTCGGTGGTCTCGGCGGCAAGGTCCCGAGCATCGCGGTATGCACGGCGTTCGGCGGCGCGGCATACAGCGACGGCACGATCTTCATTCCTTGCACGAACGGCGTGAGAGCGGTCCACATCTCTGCGACTGCGATGACGGCTTCATGGCATGCATCGCCATCGGGCTCGCCGATCGTCGGCGGTGGCGTCGTGCTGACGGTCGCCGCTTCGCCCGGCACGCTGTTTGCACTCGACCCGGCATCGGGCGCGACGAAAGCGGAGGTCGCCCTCGGCGACTCCACCACGCGCTTCGCGACGCCCGCATTGGCCGCTGATGGGTTCGCCTACGTCGGCACCGAGCACGGGAAGTTAGTCATCATCGCCACGTCGTGAGCTGCCGCGTTCACGTGAACGCGTCAGGCCGAAGGGTTAGCCCACCGCTTGTTTCACAAGCGCGGCGATCCGCGCCTCGTCAGCGCGGGTCAATTTCTTCAGTGCGAAGTCGGTCGGCCACACGTTGCCGTCGTCCAGCTTCGCCTTGTCGCTGAAGCCGAACGTGGCGTACCTCGTGCCGAACTTCTGTGCACTTCGGAAGAAGCAGAGGACGTTGCCGTCCTTGGTGTAAGCCGGCATGCCGTACCAAGTTCGCGGAACGAGGTCCGGCGCCGTTGCCTTCATGATGGCGTGGATCCGCTCGCCCATGACGCGATCGGATTCGGGCATCTCGGCGATCTTCGCTAGCACGTCCTTCTCCCCGTCCGCGCGCAGCCCTTCCGCCTTCAGTTCTTTGAGACGCTCCTTCATCGCGGCTCGTTCTTCGGGGGTAAATCCCTTGCTCGTTTGGCCAGCGGCCTTCTTGGCGGGCTTCTGCGTGGCAGCCATTACACGTGCTCCTTGGCGATGTCGATCAACGGTGGATATACCCGATCATCCACCGCCACGCATGCGGCTTGGCGATCGCTAGGTCGACGGCGCCCAACGCGTCCCGTCCGAGCGCGGCAGGACGATCACTTAGATGCTCTCTGCTCCGCAGACGACAACGGAGACCCTGCGGGCATTCCAGCGCGCCCAGGCCGCCGCTGGAATCGACACTTGGCCGTTGCGGGAAACCGTCATGACGTGCTCACGAGACACCATGCCTCATGGTATGGAGCGTCGATCCGTTGTATGTGTCGAGACCATCGTCAACTGCCGACAAGTGCCCTCAATACGCAGAACTCGTTTCCGTGCGGATCAGCCATGACGATCCACGAAACGTCAGAGCCCTGGCCGACATCTGTTCTTGTCGCGCCCAACTGTTCGAGTCGTTCGACCTCCGCTGCCTGGTCCTCGGGCCGAAGGTCGATGTGCAGCCGATTCTTCACCGCCTTCGTATCGGGCACTCTGAGGAACAGCAGGTCCGGCACAACGCCGTCCTCACGGCTGCCCTCGGGCGGCTCGATGCAGACCTCCTCCGGTTGCTCAAATGTTCGGCGCCAGCCCAGAGCCTGCTCCCAGAATGTCGCAAGTGCCGACGGATCGGCTGTGTCTATGCACAGGCATTGAATGCGGACGGACATGCATACCTCGATTCGGCTTGGACATGATCGGGAAATGCAGATCGACGTTGTGACCGGTGACATTGTGCAGGCTCAGGTCGAGGTACTTGTTACAGCGGCGAACGCCGCTCTGAGGGGCGGGGGCGGTGTCGACGGCGCGATACATCGTGCCGCGGGCCCCGAACTGCTGCAAGCGCTGCGCACGCTCGCTCCTTGCCAAATCGGCGGAGCCGTCATCACCCCCGCCTTTCGTATCCCACCTCCAGTCCGCTTCGTCGTCCATGCGGTTGGCCCGAGGTACGGACGCGACGAGCCCGCAGCCGAATTGCTCGCGCGTGCCTACACAGAGAGCCTTGCGAGATGTGACGAGGTCGGCGCCACGAGCGTTGCGTTTCCGGCAGTTTCGACGGGTGTGTATGGCTACCCACTGTCCGATGCATGCCAGATCAGCGTCGCGGCGCTGCAAGCAGCGCAGACGAAAGTCGAGCGATGCGTACTCGTCGCCTTCGACGCCAAGACTGCCCGGTTGTGGCAAAGAGCACTTACCGAATAAACGGAATGGCGATGTCGCACGCGGGGTCGGCGGCGTCCATCTCCGGCCATGGGCGAGGGTCGAAATAAACCTCGCGTGGCGCATCGGAGATGGTGCCGCCGCTCGTGGCGACCCATTCCATTACCGCGTCATAGGCCTGCAAGATAGTTGGAAAGACCACCTGTTCCTTCGGGATCGTCGTATAGGCCTCGCGGCGAGCCGGCTCGATGCGCACCGCCATGTCGGCGACCGGCTCGACGCGGCCACTGAACGGCACGTAGACCTCAACTTGGCCGGCGGTCTCGACGTCGGTGGGTTCGCGGTAGAGGACGACGGGGGGCCCTGTCGGCGATACCTCTTGCGCGTCGAGTTGTGCGAACAGCCGTTTGGTCGTGTCGGGGATGAACGTCGGCAGTTCAAGGGCGGTCACCCGACGCCCGACGACGAACACCTTCGTTTCTGCGACGTCGCGTGTCTCGACTGCGTAAGCGGATCGGTCTCCCGAGGCCCAAGCGTGGATGAGGTAGTTGGCGAGGCTTGAACGTTGACGATGGTGGGCGTCGGCCTGCGCCCAGTACGCACGCAACGCGTCGGACGCTGCCCGGTTGTCGAGCTCGAGCATGGTGGCGATCTGGGCAAGCGGAACGCCGAGCTCCCGCAGCATTGAGACCCGGCGTCCGCGCTCCATTTGTGCTGGCGAATAGAGCCGGTAACCGTTGCGTTCGTCAACGACGGCAGGTTGCAGCAGTCCCTGAGCGTCATAAAGGCGGAGCGCCTTCTGCGTGAGTCGCGTTCGCGACGCGAACTCACTGATCGTCATGCTGTCAGTCGTTTTGGCCATGGTCTTTCGAACGCTCAACCCGTGAACGGGAACGCGATGTCGGCCGCCGGCTCATCGTCACGCAGGTCAGGCCATGGTCGCGGGTCAAAGTAAACCTCGCGCGGCGGTCCCGACGAGGTGGCGCTGTTCGTGTCGAGCCACTCCATGACTGCGCCGTAGGCGTCCATGATCTGCGGCGACATGACAACGCCCTTGGTGATGCGCGTATAAGCCTCGCGATGTTGCGGCTCGACACGGACCGTGAAGTCGCTGGTTGGCTCGACACGGCCGTCGAAAGGCACGACCACTTCGACGAGCGCCTCGGCGTCAGGTTCGGGCTTCTCGTAGTAGAGCACCATAAGTGGGCCGCTCGGCTTTGCGTTCTGCGCGTTCAACTGACCGAAAAGGCGCATGCCCGATTCGGGAATGAACTCCGGCAACTCCGGCAGCCGCACTCGCCGGCTCACCGAGAGCACCGTAACTTGGTCAACGTCGCGCGTTTCGATCGGATACATCGGGACTCCCATAGCTTGAAGACGTGGTACGCCCACTGTGTTCTCTACCCCAGGGTCAAGGTCAATAGAATTCTGGGCTATGTGCCAAGCCCGGCCGGCAACCGTCGTATTGACGGAACGGACGGAACCGACGCGAGCCAATCGGCGTCCAACCGCCGTGAAGCAACCTTGGGGCAGAGCTGTGCTTGCCATCGTCATCGCGGCAGCTCTGGCCGGCTGCGCGAGCTCGGGCACGAAGGCGACAACCCCGAACGCGACGACCACCCCGACTGAGATCCGAGCCACTGACGTTGCTCGCGCCGACCCCGGCTCTCTGTCGACCGCAACCCTCGTGGAAGGCATCAACGCGTTCGGCCACGACCTTTACGCGCAAGCCGCCACGGGCGGCAACGTGGTGATCTCACCCTTGAGCATTGAGGTCGCGCTGTCGATGGCGCGCGCCGGTGCCGGTGGCACGACAGCCGCCGAGATCGACGCGGCGATGCACTTCCCGAGCACGGGGCGCGACGCGCAGATGAACGCGCTCACGCACGACCTCGCCACGCAAGACACTGCGCCACCGCTGCCATCGCCAGCCGCGAGTCGTGACGCCAACGCGCCACCTGCCGCACCGATCCTGACCATCGCGAACGCACTGTTCGTGCAGCAGGGCTTCCCGATCGGGCAACCGTTCTTGAACACGATGGCCGCCGACTACGGCTCCGGCGTCCGGACGGTCGACTTCACCTCGCCGTCCGCCATTGCAGTCATCAACGCCTGGGTGCGCACGCAAACCGCGCAGCGGATCCAGCAACTATTTGACTCACTCGATCCGCAGACCAAGCTGGTGCTCGCGAATGCCGTCTATCTGAAGGCCGCCTGGGCAACGCCGTTCGCGCAGGATCCGACGTCCAACGCCACTTTCACGACCGCGGCCGGCAAGCAGATCAGCGTTCCGACGATGCACCAGACCGGGTCGCTCGGCTACGCAAGCTCCGACAAGTGGCAGGCAGTCGCGCTGCCGTACGCGGGCGGCACATTGACGATGTACGTCGTCGTGCCGACGGCGGGAACACCGCTCACCGACCTACTCGCGCCGACCACCCTGACGCAGATCTCGGCCGGGCTACGTCCCACACCGCTGAGTCTGTCGCTGCCACGCTGGACGTCGACAACGAAGCTGAACCTGGTACCGGCGCTCAACGCACTCGGCATCCATGCCGCGTTCACACCGGCCGCTGACTTCTCTGCAATCGCGTCCGGCCTCTACATACAGCAGGCCATCCATCGGGCCACGATCACTGTCGACGAGTGGGGCAGCGAAGCGGCCGCAGTCACCGGCCTTGCGTTCCCCGCGTCGTCGATGTTGGCGCCGCTGACCGTGCGTGCGGACCACCCGTTCGCTTATGCCATCGTCAACCCCCAGTCGGGCGTCGTCGTGTTCGAAGGATCGGTCGCCGACCCGACCGCCGGGTAGCACGGATGACGGCAGCTCCGCAAGAACACCCCTCGCTAGTTGACGCGCGAGGTGGCGATCGCAGTCGCGATGCCAGCGATCGCGAAGCTAGCGGTGACGGTGCTGCCCTGGGGTGCGCCGCCCGCAGGATCGCCCTCGTCGTACGGCTGCGCACCGAGGTCGTAGCGGATCGAGCCGTGGGCAGGGACGACCCGAGGTGATTGCGGGCACGGTAACGCGCCGCCGCCTCCTTGCAGCGCGCTCCCAATGGCCGTGGCATTCTCGATGTCGAGCGCGTAGTCGGGGCACGGAGACATCACGATCGCAACCCCCGTGGTGTTTTCCAGCTCCACGACTGCGCTACTCAGGTTTCGGCCGTCAGTCGTGGCCGGCAGCGTCAACGTGGCGTGCAGACCGGACCACTCCGATGGCGGTGGCAATGTCGCATCGGTCGGCTCACCCGGAACACCCGGCACGAGGACGGCGGTGGAGCGCCCTAGGCACGGCGGTGCAGGCCCGGTCAACGGCACGACGATTTGGTATGCGGAACCACTCGCAGGCTGGCTCGAGTCGGCGTCGAGGGCGATGACAACCGACGCTGCCTTCGGGCCGCACCACGAACCACGCCAGGTAAATCCCCAGCCAACGATCCCCACCCCCAGTGGTATATCGGTCCGCTGATTGGCTGCTGGATTGACTGTCGTGATCGTGGAGTCCACCGGTATCGCGAGCTCATCTCCGGCAGCGTCGAACAGCGCCGTAGGCCAGGTCGAAATGTGCAATGAGCAGTGGTCGCCGACCAGCTCGACTACTCCGGCAACACCCGACGCGATTGATCGGGTCTGCGCAGTCGCAGTGACGTCAGACGGCGTGCATGGCGTCTGGACGGGTGGCGGACCGGGTCCTGCAGCGGCCGCCAGGATCGGACTGGCGACCCGAACGCGCTGTCGGGAATCGTCGAGATGGTCGACGACGTATTGGGGGAGCTAGGCGGCGAAGTGGGCGGCGAGCTCGAGGCGGGCGCGGACACTCCCGATAGCCGATCAGCCGTCGCGCCCGACCGTTGTGCCTCCGACGCGCAGGCGACGAGCGCCACCAGCACTGCGAGCAGCACAACGAGCTTGGCCTTCACGATGCTCAGACGACGCGCCGACGAGGCGGGTTCCACGGAACCAGTGTGGACGCAGGCGCGTCACAGGGATCACGCTCACGGGAGAAGGAGCATCAATGTGAGTGGATTCCGGGGGGCGCTGATGGTCACACTGACCGCGGTCGGTGTGGTGGGTTGCGCGAGTGCCACACCCGACCAGCTTCAAGCGCAGGCTCCGATGAGCAGCGGTCTGCAAAGCACACAGGTGCCGAGAAGTGAGCCAGCGTCCAGCTCACCGCAAGCCGCACTCCCGGAGTCTTTGGCAGCTGCGTGCGGACACCCTGGCGCACAGGCCGTGCTCATCGCAGTGCCGATCACTGTGCCCAAAGCTCAGTGTGATCTGACCGGCGTTGTCGTGCGCTGGGGCGAGACCGGTGTCACGGTGCCGCGCGAAGGCGGAGTGCAGGGCAACTGGGACGGCATCTCCACTTCCTTCGAGTTCGGCGCACACGTCGATCCGACTACGGGAGACGTCACCTTCACTGGATCAAAGTCATGAGGGCGGAGGCACCACGCAGAACTGACGGCCATCGGGATCTGCCATCACCACCGTGCTGACCTCGCCCTGCCCGACGTCCGCTCGACTCGCTCCGAGCGACACGAGACGGTCGACTTCCGCTTGCTGGTCAGTGTCCGCAGCCGGAGTGAGGTCGAAATGCACGCGGTCCTTGCCGGTTTTCGGCATCCTTGGCTGACCGCCCCACGTGATCTTGGGGCCACCGTGCGGCGAGCGAACGGCGGTCTCCTGGTCCTGGTCCCACACCAACGGCCAGCCGAGTGCCTTGCTCCAGAAGTAGCCAACCTCCTGCGTACCGATACACGAGACCGCACCGATGAATCCGCACTCAGCAAGGAACTTGTTGCCCGGCTCGATCACGCAGAACTCATTGCCTTCGGGATCGGCGAGGACCACATGGCCTTCGTCGGGCCGTTGACCGATGTCGATGTGCCGCGCGCCGAGTCGAAGCGCCCGGTCGATGGTCTCCTGCTGGGGTTGGAGGTTGCTCGTCAGGTCGAAGTGCATGTAGTTCTGCCCAGTCTTCTGCTCCTGGGTTGGAAGGAAGCGAAGCCGGAATCCGGTGTCATCGGCGGGCAAGAGCGCGATCGCGCCGTCGAGGTCGTCGGTCGTCTCCCAGCCCAGGACGCCAGCCCAAAATCGCGCAACGAGCGGCGGCTCGTTCGCGTCGAAGCAGAGCGCAACGAGTTGGGCAGTCATCTGCTTCCTCCGATGTCCGACACGGCTTGTCCCCCACGTCATTACTTATCACTATGTCCTCAATGGATCCGGAGGATTTTTCATGACTGATCAAGCTGGGCTGGTGCTGTCTGTGCGCGGTGAAGCGATCCTCACTGTCTCCGCGGACTCCGTGACGTTGTCCGGTGCGATCGCGATCTCTCGCGGGTCCAAACCCGATGCGCTCGCGGAGGCGTCCGTGGCGTTGCAGCGGCTGACCACCGATCTCGCCTCACTGGGCGCCGTCGCCATGACTGCGGACGGCGAACGCAACGCCCTCACGTGGCTGGCGCGATCGGCGACCACCTGGGCCGAGCAACAACACAACAAGGTGACCGGCATGAACGAAACAACGGGGCGCGTGGCCGCGACTGTCAGCGTGCAGATCAGCGTGCGCGACTTCGAGCTGTTGGAGGAACTCGGCACGCATTTGAGCACGCATCAGGACCTGCACATCCACAGCGTGAGTTGGCACGTCGACTCCGACAACCCCGGCTGGGCGCAGGTTCGCGCTGACGCGATCCGTGCAGCGATCGACAAGGGGCGTGACTATGCGGCCGCACTTGGCGTCTCCGTGGTGGAGGTGCTCCAGGTCGCCGACGCCGGGCTACTCGACGGCGGCACCGGGCGCGGCGGCCGTGGCCAGGCCTTGGCGGCCGCACTGTTTCGCGGGGACAGCTCGCCGTCGGACACACCCTCGCTGGACCCCGAACCTCAAGAGCTCACTGCCACAATCGACGCTCAGCTCCTAGCCACCGCGGTGACCTTCACAGAGAAGGGAGTTGCAGGCAGTAGGTAGACGTGAATCGGCACGAACGTGCACTACAACTCAGCGACCGCAACGATCGACGCGCTCCCACGGCCAGTCGGTCGCGAGCCAGCTTGCGACGGCGTCGGCGAGTGGCCCGTCGAGGTCCGATCTGTCGGCGCGCACCCAGGACTGCACCGTGACGTCCGACTCCTTCGAGGCAGACGGATACAGGTAGACGCAACCGATGACGTCGTTGTCGGTTGGGTCAAGGACAGTGAAGGTGAAGCCGCGCCCGCTGGTGAAGTCTTCGGCGTGGCGACGAAGGTCGCTGAGGTTTCTCTCGAGTGTCATACCGGTGGGTGGTGGCCAGTTGCCGTCGGGATACCCAGGAGTCGAGCGTATGTGCTCGATGCTCGACGTCCAGGCGGCATGATCGGCCTCGTTGTGCTGGGGTCCCAGCGGTTCGAGGCGGAACTGGTCATTCACCAGTGACGTCGGTGGATTGAAGCCGGCTGGCACGAACTCATCCGCAGTCATGACCGCACCGTACCGGGGTGGCCATTCCTGATGCACCGGAGTTCTCGGCCGCAGCAGGCGGCGGGTTCGCCTTTGTGTGGAACCATCCGACTATGCCGCCGCGTCCGAGGCTCATGCCATCGCGATTGACAGCCTTCGTCTGCTTCCTCGCAGCACTCGCAGCCGGCGGGTGCACGAGCAGCGCCAGCGGTGTGCTCAATGGCCCCAGCATTTCCAGCTCCGCGGCCGGGCACGGGTCTCTCACCGACCGTGAGTACAACGTCGCGGTCACTGTTGCCCGAGCCGAGACGCTGAAATATGACGCTACAGTCACCAGCGCAAGCGCCACGGTCGGCAAGGGCACCGTCACCGACCCGAACGCGGGGCCAGCGTGCACCTCCGGCACGCTGCTGAACATCAAACTGATCGGTACGTTCCCCACCATCGCCGTCGGCGGGCCATCCACGGGTGCGCCCGGCTCCAGCAACGACTTCACGGTCACTGCTGTACTGATCACCGCAGACCCCGAATCGGGCAACCCTTGCGCCATCACCGTCCTCACCGGCCCAAGGACGCCGGACCCAGGTGCAACGCTGCTGATCACGCAGTGACTTTCGCTCCGGGCGCGTTCACGTGAGCGCGCACGGTGGCACGTGCGATGCGCTCAGTTGATGATTTCCCCGCGTTCATCTGCGCGGATCGCTGCCAGCCGCTCGCGCCATGCCCTTAACTCCGCAGGGCTTTGCCGCTTCCAGTCGATCACCTCGCCGACGATCATGAGTGGCTCTCTGCTGCGATACGACCGTGTCGGGTTACCAGGAAACTTCTTCTCAGTAACGTTGGGGTCGTCCTCGAACGTCCCGGTCGGCTGCACAACGTAGACGCGTGGACCACCGTCACCTGCTGCGAGTTCTGCGGCCAGTCCGGCACCGTCACGCAGCGCAGTGAAGTAGATGTGGTTCATCACCACATCGGGACGGTAGTTCGACCGGAAGCCAGCTGCGAGTAGCTCGCCCACCTTCAGGTCAGCTCTTGTGCCATGGAAGAACGGACCCTCGTCAAGCACCTCGCTCACGACGAAAGCCTAGAGGGGTACGAGTTTGGCGTCGAACAGGGTGCGCGTCGAATGAGCGACGAACACGCCATGCTGACGGATGTGGCTGTCCAGTTGCTGGAGAGCGTCGCGGTAGCGGTTAACCGTAAAGTCTGGAACCCACCACACGCACTTCCGCAGAATGTAGACGATCGCCCCGATGTCGAAGAACTCCATCCGACAGCGCGCTGTCCGCAGTTCTTGAATCTGCAAGCCGGCCGCCCGCGCAGCAGCGGCCTCACGCTGCGAGTCTCGCTCGAGGCGATCGTCCTGCACAGAACTGCGGAAGTGTTCGATGAGCTCGAACGCGGATGCTGGTCCGACATGTTGGGCGAGGTAAGTACCCCCCGGAATAAGCACTCGGGCGATCTCACCCCAGTTAGGCGTTACGGGGTGGCGGCTCGTCACGAGTTCAAAGCTGCGGTCGGGGAAGGGCAGCGGTTCTCCCTGCTTGACCGCGACAACCTGCACTCCGCGCGGTGACAGGACGCGCTGCGCGCGCTCAACATTGGGTGCCCATCCCTCGGTGACCACCATGGTTCTCGGTAGATGCGGAATCTGGGCGACCAGCTCCCCGCCGCCGGTGTCGATATCGAGCGCGGAAGCCACTTCCGAAAAGCGGACAGCCACGAGCCGCGAGTACCCCCACGGCGGCCGCTGCTCCGATGCCCGGCCATCGAGCCAGCCGAAATCCCAGCCGGAGACGTCGACCGACTCCGCCTCAGCAACGAGGTCGTCGAAACTGCGCACACGGTCATGATGGCTGCCCCGTCAACACATTTCTCGATCCAGTGCGCGGCATATATGAGCCCGCTTCGGCGCAATGACGCCGCGCGACGTTACGAGTGGTGGACGCTTTCGCTACGCGTCGCGGTGAGCTTATAAATGGCGCCGGCGACCGCCGCCCCTACAAGTCCGACGACCAGCCCAAAGACGGCCATGGCCTCTCGGCCCGTGACGATGCCGATGATGATGCAGGAGACTCCTGCGCCCAGCAAGCCGCCCCACAACCGACTCGCCCGCCAAAATGGCGACAACGGCCGACTCCACCACGCACGTTCACCAACAGGCTTGGCCTTCTGACGCTTGGCGGCGAAGCCGAACACGAACAACAGCGCCACGAAGAAGACGGCGAGGGACACGGGCCACCACACCGGCGCCCCGCGCCAACCGCTGGCTTCGACCGTCCGCGCTGCCATCGAGAGCATGGTCGATTTGCTACCCCCGGCGTTGGCGTCTAACCACCCGCGACCTTCGGCAAATGTGGGTGTTGTTTCGCGGTCGCGCGTCGCCAGAGTTGAAAACAGTGCCTGGTGCGGCGTGTTTGCTTTCCCACTTCGCGATCGGAATCGGGCACGATGTCGCACCCGGTTTAGTGTCGTACCCGGTTTAGTGTCGTACCCGGTTTAGTGTCGTACCCGGTTTAGTGTCGTACCCGGTTTAGTGTCGTACCCGGTTTAGTGTCGTGCCGGTTTGGTCCGGTGACTGATCGGCAGTGATGCATGTCGCGTTTCTCGCAGAGACGCTGGCTAGTAGTTGCCGGCGTGTTGATGAGTTCGGCCCTCGTCGTGCTCGGCGTTCACACAGCAGTCACAAGCGGCGGGGGGAACGGGCTGGTCCAGGGGCATTGGGCCTTGGTGTCGGCTGTCCCGACCAGCTCCCGTGTTGAGATCCTCGCGGTTGAGGGCGGATGCCATCGCTTCGATCATCTGGATGTCAGCTACGGAAGCCGGACCATCGCGATCACGACCTGGGACCATGTCGCACGAGGAGCCTGCCCGGCGGATCTCAGCTTCGAGCGTCACACGGTCTCCCTTCCCGGACTCATCGGGAATCGACAGGTAGCGGGAGCTTGCCTAGTGACCGACGACGAACTCTGCGCGGAGGCGAAGCAGGCCGCTGGTCCATCGCCTGCGACATCCTCCTAGCGCCATAGTCGCGTCGAACGACGATTAGTCATGCGCGTCATCGCCCAAGGGATCGCGTTCCGCGGAACGCGCTCGGCGGCAGATCTGTGCGTTTGTCGCGGCATCGTCGTCCGGCCGTAGAGAATGTGGTCGTGTCGCTTTGGGATGCGCCGGTACGCGACGTGCGACCGGTCGCGACGGACGAGCGCACGCGGTTGCTCGCGTTCTTGGAGGGGTTAACCGCGGACGAGTGGGTCGTAGCGTCGGCTGCGCCAAGGTGGACAGTGCGAGATCTCGCGTTGCACCTACTCGACGATGACCTGACCTGGCTGTCTCATCAACGAGACGGCAGCACCGCCGCGCTGGTCGACATGTCGGACCGACAGCGGTTTGTCGAACTTTTGGCGGCGAAGAACCAGCGGTGGGTCGATGCTGCGCGCGCGCTAAGTCCGCGTGTGGTGATCGACCTGCTGGGGTGGACGGGAGACCAAGTCGATGCGTTTCACGCGCGGTGTGATCTGCGCAGTGAGGGCTGGGTGTCATGGGCCAGTAGCGAGCCGGTGCCGTTCTGGTTCAACTTGGCGCAGTAGTTCACCGAACGCTGGGTGCATCAGCAGCAGATGCGCGAGGCCGTCGGTCAGGTCGAAAACCACGCTGACCACCTGCCGGAGGTGCTCCGCACATTCGTGTGGGCGGTGCCGCACCAACTCGGCCAGCCAACCGACCCGGCTACCACCCTGGAGCTGACGGTCGCTGGGGTTGCCTGCTGGACTCTCACCCCACGCGGCGGTGGATGGGTGATGGAGGAACGTACGGCCACCAACCCGACCGCGACTGTGACGCTGTCACCCGACAACGCGTGGCGCATGTTCACCGGCGCGGACCTCCCACCGGGTCAAGTCGCGGTGACCGGACCAGCTCACATCACCGACGCCGTCCTGCGGGTGCGCGCCATCATCGTCTAGCCGACACAACCTCACGACAGTTTCTCCGCACCATGCGCGTGACCGAAGGCTCCCGCGCACGTGAGCGTCTACCGACCGCGCGCGATGAGCAAGCTACTAGTGGGCGTGAGCACCAATGCGTCGCTAGCCAGGGCGAGGACGAGTGCGTCGTTGTCGAAGGTAACTGTGAAAGGTGCGTGTGGAGATCTGCCTTGCTGCGTTCGGCTGCCCGTTGAAGTTAACTCAAGGAGCGGATCCAGACCGTGACATGTGCAGGTTGCACCGATCGGGTGACGACTTCAACGAGATCGCGCTGGACGCTTTCGACATCAATCTCGTTGCGCAATGCGGCCGTGAACTCGGCAAGGATGGCGTCGGCGTCGTAGTGAGCGCGGTTGAAGCGGCGGTCGATGATCCGCTGCGCTCTGCGTCGCACTGGATTGAACAGCGCTGCAACTGCGAGCGTGGAACCCGCGACTCCGACCGGCGATGACAGCGGTAATGCCCGAGTGGCCAGGGTGACCAAGCCGACGTACACGCCGATCAGCAGCGCGGTGACGAGGAAGTAGGAAAGTGCGCGACTGATCAACCGGTCGATGTCGTAGAGCCGGTATTTCAAGATCGCGATCCCGATGCATACGGGGAACGCGAGGATGAGGCTGAAAAGCGCCGATCCAATCCCGCTGAGCAGTGCGCCAGAAAGGATTCCGACTACACAAACTGCGCCGCCACCCATCAGCCATTTGAGTTGTTGCCGAAGATCGCCGGCTGAACCGCGGTAGCTGACGAGCAACCTGAGCACCCACGACACGACGAGCGCGATGTAGATGACTAAGACCACGTCCTGGATGCCCAGGGCAACACCGTGCGTGGTCCCATCCAGATGCACAGACTGCCCCGCGGAGTCGATACGCACCGGATGCTGCCGTAACGCGGCGGATCCGAGCACGCACAGGGTGCCGATCCAGAGCGCGGCGATCGCCAGGTAGATCCAGAGCGTCCACCGCCACCGCCGCGACGCGATCCGGCCATCGGGAAACAGCAGGATCGGGAGCGGCAAGACCACCTGCAACAAAACCCAAGCCGGCGCGACGACGACAGCGACCCGCGACAGCGGCAAATCGTGGCCGTCGACGCGATACGCCAAAACGGAATACAAGCCGGCGGCAGTACTGACGATGAAGACCGGGCCAAGCAAGAGCATGATCCAGCCGATCGGGTTGCGCGGCTGCCGGCGTGCCAGGACGAACCCGAGCACGGCGAACGGAATCACCAGCACAGGCGGGCTACCGGTCTTCGACAGCTTGGCCAACGGGACGCATGCCGCGAACATCAGCAGAGTCACGACACCGACGACAAGAGCAGTCCGCGGCGTCGCGCACCGGAAACGGACCCGCGAGCCGTCGCGGTCACCGTCCGCCTGCGAGGTCACCGCGCCACCTCCACCAGGCCACTAGCGCCCACGATGCGACGGTAAGCACAAAGCGTTCCGAAAACGCTACGGACCGCCCGAGAATAAGCTCCCGACGTCAAGACCGGCTGCAAGTCGAGCGCCATTACGCGCATCCCGTCGTAACAGAACCACTATCTCCGCGGCCGCTCCTTTGGGGCTCGACGTTTCAGCTTCGAACGGGTGACTCCTCCTGGCGACCGGTCATACCGGGCACATACTCGCTCGACTCCCCGCTTCGGCGGCGATCACCGAGAGCGGGATAGGCGTCGCAACCCACACACGGTCACCGCTCAGCGGCCGGAAGGCTCGCCAGACGTACGTAATCGCGGCAGTTGCGGACGCGCTACGGAGTCACCGCCGGACGCTGGCGTTGCCTGATGCTTGCGCTGATCTGCCGATGGTGAGGGCGAGGAGAGTATCGATCGCAGTTTCGAACGGGCGCGTGCTCCGTTGCACTTGGGCGAGTAGAAGCCCTCCTTGGAGGGTGGCGAGCAGAGTAGTGGCGAGGTCGTCCGGGTCGATGTCGGACGGGAGCTTCCCATCGGCATGGAGGGCTCGCAATCCATCGCTGATCGCGGCTGCCCAATGATCGAACCCAGCTGCGATGAGTGCTCTGGCCTCGGGGTCATTCTCGGCCAGTTGACCACCAAGCGATCCAAGTGCGCAGCCCCCTTTCCCTTGGGTGCTCCTCACCCCGGTGACCACCATCCTCCGCCAGGCTTGAATTCCCTTCGGGCTGCCAAGCGCCTGCCGGTTGTTCTTGATGATGGTGTCGGCTTGGTAGTCGATGACCGCCTGCACGAGTTCGTTCTTGTCGGGGAAGTAGTGGTACAGCTGCGAACCGCTGACTTCCGCCGTCACCTTCACGTCTTCCAAGGTGGTCGCCGCGACCCCGCGCTCGTGGATCAAGGCGGCGGCCGCTTCCACTATTCGTGCCCGGGTGCGTGCTCCCTTGGCGGTGAGCTTTGGCCGGTCAGTCGTCTCGTTGACCATGCAGTAATGCTAGCAGGAGTTCTGGGTTTGACAGCCCAGTATGGCTAGGGTCATAGTGAGTTGCACAACCCAGTTTCATACGAGAGGACGCAACGGCGAATGAGTGACCTAGAGGGCAAGACAGCTCTGGTAACGGGGTCGACGAGCGGGATAGGCAGGGCTACGGCGATCGCCTTGGCCGCCCGCGGCGCTCACGTCCTAGTCGTGGGACGCAACGAACAACGGGCCAAAGACGTCGTTGCGGAGATCGAAGGCAGCGGGGGCAGTGCGGCGTTCTGGCTCACCACGTTGGGTGACGTCGAATCGGCCCAGGAGCTGGTCGAATGGGCCATTGAGGCGGGCGACGGTCACGTTGACATCCTGATCAACAACGCTGGCGTGGCCTTGATGGGATCGAGCAGCGCAGCCATCGAAGCAGACTTCGACGAGACTTTTGCGCTCAACGTCAAGGTTCCGTTCTTCCTCGTCGCATCTCTGGCGCCCGCCATGGCTGAGCGCGGTTGGGGTTCGATCGTCAACGTCTCCACGATGGTCGCCAGTTTCGGGCAAGCCGGCATGGCTTTGTATGGCGCCAGCCGGGCCGCTCTCGAACTGTTGACGAAGGCTTGGGCGGCCGAATACGGCGGGCGTGGTGTTCGGGTCAACGCCGTTGCGCCCGGTCCGACACGCACCGCGATGATGGAAGCAATCCCCGACGAGAGGGTGAATCAGCTCGCAGCACAAGCGCCAGCAGGTCGGGTAGCTGAGCCCGAGGAACTTGCCGCGGCGATCGTCTTCCTCGCCAGCGATGACGCCAGCTTCGTGCACGGCGTCACCCTTGCAGTCGACGGCGGCCGAGTAGCGACCTAACACCAGTCGCACCGCGGCGACGCGTAGGTGTGAAGACATAGACCGCATATCAAACTAACCAACGAGGACTATCTATATGAGCGCATACGTAATTGTCGAGTTCACGGTCAAGAACCCGGACATGTACCGCGAGAAATACGCCCCCATTGCTGGGCAGACAGCCAAAGCACATGAAGGTGAGGTACTCGCCGCCGGTAACTGGGAAGTCCTGCACGGCGATGGCTCGCTCACTTCAGGAGCACTCGTACGGTTTACCGACCGCGAGACGGCCCTCGGGTGGTACAACTCGCCTGAATATCAGCAGCTAATCGATGTCCGAGGCATCGCGATGGATGCCCGTTTCAGTTTGCTCGACGGCCTCCCTACGCCCAGGCAAGACGACGGGACATCCGAATGAGCGCAGCCCTAGGAAAGACGGTGCTCATCACGGGCGCCAACGCCGGGATCGGTAAGGAGGTGGCCCGGCAACTGGCGTTACGTGGCGAGATTGCGCGCATCTACCTGGCGTGCCGGAACCGAGATCGAGCGACAACAGCAAAGGCCGAACTGGAAGCGGCGACCGGCCGGCGCATCTTCGACATCATTGTCATGGACGTCGCCGATCTCAGTTCGGTGCGCGCCTGCCTTGCGGCCATCAACGGACCCGTCGACGCATTAGTCATGAACGCTGGCGTCATCGGCCCGCAGTCGATGGGCATGACCGCTGGCGGGGTCACCAACGTGTTCGCGACGAACGTTCTTGGCCACGTCGTCCTCCTCGAAGGACTCCTAGCCAAGGATCGGCTGGGCGAGGTTGCGGTCTTCGCCGGAAGTGAAGCAGTCAGGGGCGTCCCGAAGTTGCGGATGAAGGGGCCATCGTTCGTCTCAACCTCAGCCGACGAGCTCGCGACTGTCATCGACGGCAGCTACTTCGCCAGCAGAAAACCTGACTTCAACCTAGCTTTTGCGCAGGCCAAGTACATAGGCGCGCTATGGATGGGCTACCTGGCGCGCCACCACCCCGACCGCCGCTTCGTCACCGTTAGCCCCGGCAACACCATCGGCACCCAAGCCGCCAGTGACCTCCCATTGCCGATGCGTGTAGCGGCCAAGTACGTCATGCCCATCCTGGGTCTTTCCCACAAACTTGACGTGGGCGCGAAGCGACTGGTCGACGGCGTCACCGACCCGACCCTGTCGAGCGGGATGTTCTACGCCAGCGCAGCCAACACGCTTAAAGGTCCCTTGGTCAACCAAGCAGACTTCCTCCCCGCCCTGGCCAACCCAACCTTTCAGGACCACGCCAACGAGGCCATCCACCGCTTCATCACCTAACGACATTCACGTAGAACACGACCACACATGGGAACGACCGACCGAGCTTCACAGCGGCACATGTGCGTGTTCCGTGGAGCGCGCTCGGCGCCAAACGTGTGCGCTCTCAGACACGCGCTTGATTCGCAGGAACGCACATGCGTCGCCCCCGGGGATTTATGCGCTGCAACGCATCGATCGCAGCGCGGCGAATGCGGTCGTTTCCAAGAGGTGGTTCGAGTCGTTGTAGCGTGTGCGTGGCCCAGTGACCTAGAACGTGGAGATCCTTGTGCCGTTCCTGCGTGGGCGTGATTCGCAGTCCGCAGACCCAGTGTCAGCCTTTTGGATCTGGTGGCGAAACGAAGGGGCGCAGCAGTTGGCGGCCGCGATCGCTGCAGGGGGTGTTTACGGACGACTCCCCACCCGCGTGTCGGCTCTTGTCGATGCGATCGATCCTGGGCTGCAATGGGAATTAGGTCGCGGCCATCATGCCGAGCACAGCTTGTGCGTGACTGCGTCAGGCGACGCTGCCCTTCGCCCGCTCGCCGAGCGTTGGCGCCGGGCGGGTCCCGAACCTAATACGACGTGGGAGTTTTTCGCGGCCCGGCCGGCTGATCCGTCGGCGCTGACCAACACCCTGGAGTTTGGTTCCTGGACCATCGCCCTCGCACAGACGCGTGTTGGTCTGGTGGTCGATGACAGCCGACTGCTCGTCGATGTGTCGTGTTTCCATCCCATGTTCGCGACCATGCCAACCGATGCATGCGAGCAAGTCACTTATCTGATCCTCGACTGGCTGCTCGGTGAGGACGATGTCGAGCGATGGGTCGGTCACGTTCAGACCGTAACCGCCGACCCAGCTGGATCCTTGCCAGCCGACGCGTTAGCGGAAACCGTAAGCGCGCTGTCGGCTCGGCACAATGAGCCGTCCTGGGCATTGATGCAGGGTACGACCCCCACTGGACAGCGCCTGCTGGTGTCCGCTCGTCGTCCACTGCGTTGGATCGACTACCCACTCCATGACCAACACATCGCCTTCTGGCTGCCGTACGCGCACAAACGAGACGATCTTCTGCCGGAGCCGGACGCGCTGGAAGACCTCAGGACAGCGGAGGATCAGATCACCGCTCTGCTAGGACCCGCGGCCGAGTTCGTCGCGCATGAGACCGCCGCAGGCGCGCGGGTGCTGCACTTCTACGCCGACTCCGCAAGTCCCAAAACGGCGCAGCGCGCACGACAGTGGGCCGACAACCACAAATCAACCCGACTCGACATCACCCACGATCCCGGGTGGTCAGCCGTACGCCGCTACCGATAGTCGCTGCCCAGCGCGTCACAGCGGCACGAGAGTTGTGACGATGCATCTGCGAGGGTCGGATTTGTTCGTGCCGTGCAGGCCGACGGTTGTCGTCGCGTGTCGTGCTAGTTGGTTATGCGGCTGAGCGGTCGTGGAAAGAGCGGCGGCGCAGTTGGGTGTTGAGGATGGCGGGGGTCTTGTAGGCCATGTCGAGTGGGCTGACGTCGGTGCCGGGCGCGACGATCGCGTCGATCTTGTCGAGGATGTCGTCGCTGAGTGCGAGGTGGGCGCCGGCAAGTAGATCGTCGAGTTGGTCCATGGTGCGGGGTCCGATGATTGCGGAGGTGACGCCGGGGTGTGCGATGGCAAATGCCATTGCGAGGTGGGTGAGTTTGATTCCGGCTTCGTCGGCGAGGGGGAGGAGTTCTTCGACGGCATCGATGCGGCGTTGGTTGCTCATGTGCTTGAAGAGCTTCACGCGGCGAAGGTCGGATTGCTGTCCTTTGCGGCTACGTCCTGTCAGTAAGCCGCCCGCGAGCGGACTCCACACCAGCACGCCCATCCCGTAGCGCTCGGCCACCGGTAGGACTTCGCGTTCGATGCCGCGGTCGAGGATGGAGTAGTTGGGTTGCTCGGTGCGGAATCGTTCAAGTCCGTTCCGCTGCGAGACGACTTGTGCTTCGACGATGTCGGAGGCTGGCATGGTCGACGAACCGATGGCTCGTACCTTGCCGCCGCGGACCAGATCAGTCAGCGCGGACAGCGTCTCGGCGATGTCGGTGGTGGGGTCTGGTCGGTGGATTTGATACAGGTCGATGTAGTCGGTCTGCAGTCGCCGCAGCGAGTTCTCGACTTCGGTAACGATCCATCTGCGTGAAAGACCCCGTTGATTCGGGTCGTCGCCCATCGGGTTGTAGACCTTTGTGGCCAGCACGACGCCGTCACGACGGCCCTTCAGTGCCTTGCCGACGATCTCTTCGGACTCACCGCGGGAATACATGTCCGCGGTGTCGACGAAGTTGATCCCCGCATCTAGTGCCTTGTGAATGATGCTGATCGAGTCCTCGTGGTCTGGATTACCGATGCTCCCGAACATCATCGCGCCAAGCGCGTAAGGGCTGACCTGGATGCCAGTGCGGCCCAGGGTGCGGTACTGCATACGAATCTCCTCTTGGCACAGGTGCCGTACGGGTAGAGTAAGTGGGACAACGTTCCGCTACTGCCAAGATACGGAACAGTGTCCCGTTTAGCAAGGAGGCCACGGTGCCCCGGGTCGACGCACAGCGCAACATCGACGCACTGTTGGCAGCCGCGAAGGACGAGTTCGCCACCCACGGCGTCGACGTCAACGTGCGTGCGATCGCCGCTCGCGCCGGCGTCGGCACGGCGACGTTGTACCGGCATTTTCCGCAGCGATCAGATCTGATTTCCGCCGTGTTTCGTCGCGAGATCGACGCCTGCGCGGCCGCAGCACCGCTGCTTACAGCGTCACACGGACCCGACGAGGCGCTGGAGTTGTGGCTCCAGCGTTACACCGAGTTCGTGGCGACCAAGCACGGACTCGCGGCCGCCCTTCACTCAGGAGACCCCGCCTTCAACTCACTCCCGACGTACTTCCAACAACACCTCGGACCCGCGCTTCAAACGCTGCTGGGAAACGCGCAGGCCGCTGGCGCCGTGCGCACGACGGTGGACCCGCTCGACTTGCTCGGCGCCGTTGCGAACCTATGCATCCCTGCACCCGGGTCGAACGACCACTCTCGCGCGCACCAAATGGTCGCCCTGCTCGTCGACGGCCTCCGCTACCGCGCAAGCCGGTAGAAGCTTCGAGTCAACCAAACGCGGCCCACACGAGATTCAAATCAGCATGGACGAACATGCGTCCTCGCAGCAAAGTCGGATGTTCTGGCGGGGGCATGCATACGTCGTCTTCTTGGTCACCGAGATTCAGTTGAGATGTCACCTGGCCGTGTCGCATTGGGCAACCCACTGATCCGCGGTCATCACCTCGGCGATCGCCGGGAAGAACTCGGCCAAGAGCATTTCGTGCTGGGCGACACCACTGCCGTTGAAGCAGGCATCGGACAGCACGGTCAGCTCGAAGTCCAGATCTGCGGCAGCGACCGCGGTCCCCAAGACCGCCGTACTAGTCGACACGCCGGTCAGGACGAGGTGCGTGACGTCCAACGAGCGCAGCAGCACATCCAACCCGCTACCGGCGAAGGAACTCACTCGATGCTTAGTGAGTACGAAGTCGTCGGGCAGGGGCGCTACGGCAGGCAGGATTTCCAAGCCGGGTGCGCCCTCGGTCAGCATCTCGTGAAGTCTGGTTAGCCTCTTGTTCCGTGGTGAGACACCCGCGCGACCCGGACGCAACAGCACCTGGATGTAGACGACGGGAATGCCCGCAGCATGGGCACCATCCAGCGCGACCCGCACCGCTCGAAGCATGCTGGGGGGCGCCCCGGCGACTATCGCCGTCTGGACGTCTTGGACAAGCAGCGCCGTACGCTCCACGACCACATCGTAATCTGCGATTCGCCGGGGTACTCACAGCTCTGCGCGGCCCCCAAGCAACTTGGCGTTCTCCTGGACGACGCGGCAAAGTAGAACGCGCGTCATCGCGACAGAGGCGGCGGTTGCATCGCGTAGCGTGGCGCCATGGCCGACAGTCGTGTTCGGAAAGTTGCCGCTGACGCGTTGACTCCTGGTCACGTGACAGCCGGAGTCTTGCGCGAGGAAGCGATCGTGGTCGGCGACCTGTGGTCTGGGCGAGCGCTGACCGAACCCGGTATCGCGAGTGACTGGCATCACCACGGTGAGCACGACACGATCGCCTACGTCGTACGCGGCGCGTTGCGCGTGGAGACCGCGACTGATGTGGTGCAAGGCGGTCCCGGCGACTTCGTGCACGTGCCGGCCCACACTGTGCATCGGGAGAGCAACCCAACGAAAGAGACATCCGAGGTCCTGGTGATTCGTCGCGGGAGCGGGCCCGTCGTCATCAACGTTGACGGCCCCGGCACGTAGCGCTGGCTCACTGGCACTCATGCAGATCCGCATACGTCATCGCGGGATTTGCGGACGTCGTTATCACGTCCAGCCGACTCTCATGCGTTATCTGCGCCGCAAAGTCGGATACTCCTTGTCGCTATCGAGTCCCCGCACCGCGTCGACCTCATCCAGCAACTCGACGAACGCGGCATGGTCGTAACCCGTGTATATGTGCGCGTCGGCCTTCACCGAGTTCGAGACGTGGAACTTCACCAAAAACAAGGCTGCGCGAACCAAACCCGCCTCAGCAGACGTAAGGGTGAGTCCGCCTTGCTCTGTCCGTTCCATGCCGTAAGGCTATCCCCGTGGACAATCCACAGATCGCGCTAGCAGCGTGCTAGTCGCAACTCCTAGACGAACTAGCCCTCGGAATGCCACTCATCGTCCTAGGAGTAGCTCCAGACGACGCGTAGCTGCGGGCACGCACGCACATCGGCACGATCGGACGTGCGTCATTCCGGCATGACAGTGTGCTTGGTTGGTCGGGCTGGCAAGATCATTGTCGTGGATCGAGGGTTCGCACCGGACGAGCGGGCGTTGGCCGAGCGCCGGGCCGCAGCCCGCTCGCTCGTAGGCCAACGCATCGTGCAAGTCGCGTACGTCGACATTGACTATCGAGGATGGGACCTCGGATACCGGGACCAATCGTCGCGTCGCGCGATCACCGACCCTGCCGAGTGGAGAGAGCCTACGTGGGATGCGGGATCGTTCCACCACTTGGACTTCGGTGTTGAGTTGACCACCGATCGGGGCGAGACGTGGGGCATCACGTGGGACAGCCCCATCCCGGTCGATGAAGAGAGCATTCGACTTCAGCGCACCCCAGTCAGCGACGGCGGGGCCGTATGGGACGTCACGGAGTGGGAGCCCTGGCGGTCGTGCCTGTCGGCCCCGGTTTCGGACATCGCCCTGCGCTATCACCGGTGGTCTGACGATTGGCCGGGGTTTTGGTGCACTCGAGTGACGCTGTTTTTCAACGACTCTCGCGTCGAAGTCCTGCTGGGAGACCGCGACCAAGCCGCCGCGTTGACGCCTTCGGCTGACAACCTCGCCGTTCTCTTGGATGTCACCGCCTTGCCCCAGTGGGAACGGACCGACGACCTGGTCTGACAGCGCGCTCATCGGCACGACCGAACGCACGTCATCGCAGCAGAAGCGGATAGTCAATTGATCCGGATCGGTTCACAGCCAATCGCACTACGCTGTTGGGCGGCTGCGTTCGTCGCGGCGACCGCGCGACCAGTAGCGGCGAGCCAGCAAAGGCGGGTTGTCGTCTCCGCTAGGCGGATGCCCGCACCAAATCTCTCCGGCAGATTATGCATCTCTCAGGGCGATGTTGGCGGGCTGGAAAGGCGTGTGATCGGAGCACATCGGGTAGGCCGTGACCTGTGCAGCACCGATCGCGGACGACGACGCCCGAAATACAGGTGGCGTTGGCGGTCGTCGCAGTGTTGACCGACTTGTGCTTCTGGGGCGTCTACGCACTCGACCCAACAGCTTTTCAATTGCTGATTGCACTCGTACTGGCATCGGTCGCTGTCGTCCAGATCGCGAGGGTACCCGCAGCGCGACGACGCGCCAGGTCCCGAAGATCGGTGGACCGAGCTTAGTTTCTTTCCATCGCCCGGGCGACGCTCCGAGCGGGAAGTTGTCGCTGTACTCGTCATCGCCGCAAATGCGCGCGTTCAGGGGCAGCTGCCTTGGGGCATGTTGGCGATGTGCTGTCTTAGCCATCGAGAAGGCGAGGAAGGGTTGTGAACATCGAGTTTCTGGCCACCGTGGCGGTGATCGCTCCCGATCCGGTCGCCAGCCGCAATTTGTACGCCGGAGCGCTGGGCCTGCCACTGCAAGGCGAGGGCCGCGGCTACTACCACAGCGAGCAGATTGCCGGCTGCAAGTCGTTCGGGATTTGGCCGATCTCACAAGCCGCTCAGGCCTGCTTCGGAACCGATCAGTGGCCTGCAGATTTGCCGGTACCGCAGGTCAGCATCGAGTTCGACGTGGGAAGCGCCGATGCGGTTGCGCCCGCGTCCCAACAGCTGGCCCACGACGGCTATGCGCTGCTGCACGAGCCTCGTGAGGAGCCATGGGGCCAGACGGTTGCGCGATTGCAGTCACCCGAAGGCGCGATCATCGGTATCTCCTATACGCCCGTCCTACACGACTGAAATCCACCCGCGCGCAACCCCCGACCAGCGGCAAAGGAGTGCGTTGAGTGATGCGTGCGAGCGAACCGGTGATCGCCTTTTCCCGACCCCTGGCGGCACCGTCTCGGACTCGGAGTTACGACAGTGCCGTAGGAATGGTCGCCGCCGGGCCGCCATCTGGGTAAGTGGCAAGCAACGGAACGGGAAGCAGGGCGAATCGCTCCTCGGCGCTGTTGTACCGCATGAATATCCCGCCGCCCGATCCTTCTCCGTGTATGCGTGCTGGTTCGCCGATGAGCGGCACATAGGGTGGCCCGAACCATTCGAAATCGACGCCTTTCCACGGCAACCCGAGCCAATGATCTTGGTCCATGACGTACGGCCTGGGTGCCTTGCTGCCGGCACCATGCGCGAGGCGACCCTCACCAAGGAAGAAGTTCTCGTCATGCAGACCCATCGCATAGAAGGCTCCGAGTGCTTCACCGATGCTGCCGACCGATGCAAAGACCTGCCGCATCATTGGGTCATCGAGCATGGTCCAGTAGTTGACGTTGATAGTCACTGAGACGAATGGCGGAGATCGCTTCTGGAGCGGTGACCTAATGCCGACGATGAATCCACCGAAGAATGGCGGACTCGCTTCCCAAGAGACACTTCCGGCTCGGGCTGCGTCCCGGAACAACATCCGCTCACTCCATTCGAAGGTGGACGAGCCGTCACGGCTTTGGAAACGAACCGGCAACGCATCGGGGAGCTCAGAGCGCACCGTCGAAAGCCATCGGTCGAGGCGGGTGAACCCGTCCATCTCGTGCGTGCAAAACCACTGAATGTGCAGTGCGTCGACCCTCTCCCGCCCATCCCCAGATGTCATGTCCACCACTATGGAGCAGCTAGTAGGCCAGCCGCTCGCTGCGCGCATCGACGGACTTCAAACGACCGTCTAAGCGGCAGACGCGGATGTTGAGTCGGGCATTTTGGGGTGGGTTAGCGCCAGCTGGCGAGCAGTTCGCGGGCGCGGCTGCGATGTTCAGGCAGCTGTTCGGCGTACAGGCAGTACCAGACCGTGAGATGAAGGCGTCGGAGTCTCTCGCAGATCCGCAGCGTTTCAGGGTCGATGTCACGGTCGTACCCGTTCAGGAACGACCGTCTGTCCAGTTGGCTGCCTGCGAGCGCATACGCAACGTCCCATGCAGCCGGCCCGCGACAGGTATCTTCGAGATCGAACCAGGTCCAACCTTTCGCGGTGAAGTGGAGATTGCCAAGGCCCGCGTCACCGTGCAGAACCTGCACCTCAGCCCGAGACTCTTGCAGCTGAACTGATAGCTGCTCATGCTCGCGGCGCAGCCGAGCTTGGTCTTGTGCAGCTATTCCGATCGATTGCGCGACACCGTCGAGGAACCCGTCGACATCACCAAGTCGCCGAAGTTCAGGTAGAGCGACAGGACAGTCCACCAACACGTCGTGCAGTCGGCGAAGGGTCTGCCCGGCGGTAAGCGCGTCGGGCCGGGCAGACTTGTCATGTTGGAGGTAACGCCAAAACGTCATCACGGTGCCCTCGTGGCGATGCACACCGGCGGCGATCATGTCAGCGGGCTCCACCACCGCGACTCCTGCCCCAGCCAGATACGCGGCTACCTCAACTTCGTTGCTAAGCCCCACGGCTGGGTCCAAACGAACACTCGCGGTCATCGCTGAAACCTTCGCAACGACCGGGGCTGGCCGAAGGTGGACCACGACGCTGGCTCCATCCGACAGCACAAACGGGTCGCTGCAATCCACGCCGAAGAACCGGGCAACCTCTACTGCCGACTGCACCGACCTTGCCACCGGCGATCGCCACGACTCCACACCAACATCATCGCAACACCAGGCACCACCCGCTCATCGATCGCTCGAACGCGTGTCATCGCCGCTACTTAGGGACTTGTCGCAGGATCGGTGTCTGTCCAGACTCGGTCTAGGCGTTCGACCGGACGCTCTCACATCGCGGCTGCCCACCGGTGTCATAGGTGTGGCTCTCATCTGGCGTGCGGTCTCGTCGGACACCGTGCCAGGAGAGGCTGGAAAGGGCTTTGTCTTACTCGAATTAGCGGTGCCCTCCTTGTGTCATCGTTCGCCGTTTGATGAGGAGGAAGCCGATGGGTGTGATCATCGGGATGGACCCGCATAAGAGTTCCGCGACGATCGAGGTCTTCGACGAATGCGGCCTGGTGTTGAGTAAGGGCCGTGTTCTCCAACCCATCGAATGTTCTATGCCGCCAAGGGTGCGCGGCCTCTGCCGCTGTGGCTGACCGCTGTCACATCCGATTGCACCGGCCTAGCCAAGGGAGAAGCAGGAGTTCGCTTATTCAGTCGCCTCCTACCTCCCGAGGCGTTACGTCCGCTGTTTGGATCAGCGGGATTGCGACCGGCTCCCGTCCCATTCCGCGAGGGGGGCGCAATGCCATTCCCACCCGCTTTGCTGTGGTCGTCCCAGCAGATCGGGGCGTCCGTTCGCCCACAGCAAGGTCCACCACGGGTCCTCACCAGCATCGGCCCACGGAAACAGACGGGCCAGCACACGGGCGGCGAGGTCGCGATCGGGTGTGAAGTCAAGGCCCAGCCCCTTCGCGGCATCGTGGGTGTGCACGAGCAGCTCGTCACAAGCCAGCGCCGCGAATCCGCTCGAATCGGGTGATCCCGCAGGATGGAAACCCCGCGTAGTGGGCGGCGCGGCGTCGATGCTCGCCGCGCACACCCGTGCGGCGTTGGTAAGGCTTAAGAGCAGGGCGGCGTTTGATGCGTCGCACTTCACGGTCAGCTCGAACGCGGCGTCATCTGTGGGACCGCTCCAGATGTCCAGCGCATACCACAGGGGTCCGTTCGCCGCGTGAGCCACAGTCCGTGCCACCGTCCAGTCAAGGCCGGGCACCGGGCGCCCCCAGTCCGCCCCGACAGCCGATGCCAGCAACTCCCGGCAGGAATCCGCCGCTTGCAACACGTCAGCACCTTGCATGTCCATCTCCTTCCTACCGAAGGCTAAGGCGAGTGTGCCAGGCGACGCCGCGCCGACATCGGGCATCCGACAAGCTCACACTTCTGTGAGAGTCGAGACTCGAGTCGCCGTTCGCGCATGCCGAACGGGAGATAGCGCCGCGTCAAGCCGCCAAAAAAGGTACGTCACAGCGGCAGATGTTCGGACGCCGGCATTCTGGCGACGCTAGCGGCTAGTCATCCACCCACCGTGAGCGTCGCCGGTATCGATGTACTGCACGTTGGTCACCTTGTTGTGGCGCGTCAATGTGCAAGTGCCGTGCAGTGATTTATCGGGCGGCGGGCGGCGGACCGGGGGGCTGAATCACGCCGAGTTGCAGCATGGCTGACAGGTCATCTCGGGTGGCCCAGTGCTCACACAGCTTGCCGTCGGCGACTCTGAACCAGTGGCTTTGACTCGCGGCGAATGCCTTGCCTGTGGCAGGAGGCCCACCATCGACCTGACCGACGTTGGTGCCGCGGCTCATCACCCGGGCGGCGACAAGGTCATCTTCGGCGACGAGCGACTCCACCTCCATCCGAATATCGGGGAACTGGGCCGTCAGCCACGCGACAGTTCCACGCATCGCCGCCGGTCCGTTGACCCGCCCAGGGCTTGCGGGTGCAAAAGGAGCCGCTGCGTTCTCCACGAAGTCCTCGGCCATCAACTCGTCGCAGGCCGCCAGGTTCCGCTGATTCCAGATCTCTTCGAAATGACGCCGGACAAGCTCCTTGTTGACCTCGGACATCCGCTGACTCCCCTCGCTTCGCGCTCAGGCACGCACTCGTCCAACCCGTTCGGCGATGGTCCCATACCCCACACGCCCGATCCAGAACGACAATCTGGGTGGAGCGTGCGACGGGGAAATCCAGCCGGAACGCGGCTCGAAAGAGCACCTGAGCAGCTATCGGATCTCGCACGACTGAACGCGCGTCATCGCGGCAATAGCGGATGTGTCACCGATGGGTCGCGGGCTACGGGACACTGCAGCTAGCTGCCCAGTGAGATGGAACGATCCCTCACTTCGGCAGGCGGGCTTAGGAGAAGCCGCCGCGACCGCCGTTGTTTCGGCTAAGCAACACGCGTGCCACCACCGGCCCGAGTACGCCGAATGGCAACATTAGAAGCCGCCACCGTGCGGGATCCTCCCCGAACTCCTCGGCAACTTGCCCGACCAGGCGCATGCTCAATCCCCACACCGCGACGACCGCGATCGCTACCGCGAGCACCAAAACCGCATCGAAGATAGGCACGGTTACACCGTAATGCCGCGGCACGCCAACTATCGGTCGAGTGCCACGCAGACGCTCGCCCGAGCCGCGGTCGGTGTGAAAGATGATGCCCCTTCGGCGATCAGCGACTCAACAGGTCGACGTGACGACTCGGATGTCACAGCGGCAAGAGAGTGCGTTCCATCGACGTTCGATTGCGGCTGCGTGGTCGCTACCGGTGTTTGAACCATGCGGAGATGCCCACGATAAGCAGGACTACAACAATGCCGATGACGAATACCGGCCAATCGGCGCTCTTGTGTTGACCGGTGGAGATCGCGACGACGAGTGCGTGCCTGTTCATGGCCGACAACATAACGTTCGCCTGGGGACGGCGAGTGTGACCTATCGTCGGGCCTCTCGCGACCTAAGCCACGTCTTCACGACAGATCCAGTTATTGGAGCGACCGCCGTTACCGCCTCCCGCGCATATGAGCGGCTACCGACCGCGCGAGATGAGCCAGCTGCCAGTAAGCGTGAGCACCAATGCGGCGCCGGCCAGGGCGCGGACGAGTGCGTCGTTGTCGAGTATCAAAACCGCCGCCGCCCAGATCCCGACCGCAACTGGAAGGAACCAGTGCCACCTCTGTTTCATGATCACCGACTACCCGCCTCGGCCTTGCTTACTCACGTGCCGGCACGGCGTAAGGCGCGTCATTGCGGCATTACAGGATGTATGCGGCCGCGCCGCAGTCACCGGCCTGGAGTGACAGCTATCCGAGCGCACGCTGCGCTCATGGTGTCGTCACCCCAGAGAAGGAACTCGACCACCAGGCCGTCGGGCGCTGGCGCGACGTGCACTTCGGTGAGCTCCGCGTAACTCCAAGGCAGCGGAATACCCCGGCTCGCTCGAAGCTCCCGGACCTCGTCGAGTACGACCGTGTAGCGGCGTGAAGCCGTGCCTCTCGTTACCTCGACCTCAGCAGACAGTCTCCACGCGATTGGGTCAAGCGTGAGCGACGAGAGTCTGCCGCCCCAGAGAACGTCGGTGTCAGCCACATGAGGAGCCTTTCAGATCCTTGGACAACCGCGCGCTCAGCGGCTAGATGATCGCGTTTCTGCCGTCGGCCGCGTGGCACAGCCCCTCCCGATGGGGCAAGGTCTTGCCATGGACGATGTCGTGGCAGTTGAGGTCGAACTCGCCGCAGGAGAGTTGCGTTACTCATCACGTGGGGCCGCATCCAAGACGAGGTAGCCCCCGAGCCGTTGGCGAGCCTTGTGTGGGAACATTCGCGCCAGGTCGCGTTGGGCAACCCTGCTCAACGCGCGCGTGTGTGTCAGTCGCTCCGTGAGGCCGCCGATTCGCGGTCCGCGCCGTACTTCTACGAATGCCTGCTTGTGTTCGCCCGCCAGCCCATCCCGTTCGGTTTCGGCTACCAAAAGTGGCGCGCGGATCGCGCAGCAGCCATGGCGATGGGCAAGGAGATCGCCTACTGCGGCGAGCCTGACCCGGGATCGTGACACCGTACCGAACAGACGGCGACGCGCGTGATTTGCGGCACGAGTGAGCGTCACGAAAAGGCCTCTGGGAGCCGCCTGGTAGCTACAGCAACCGAAGGTGCGCGTATCGCAGAACGAATGTTTTCGTTCCGGCAGTGTCGAACGCGATTTTCGCTTGGGTGTCGGGACCTGACCCAGCAGTGGACACCACAGTGCCTTCGCCGAACACGTCATGCGCGACCCGATCACCTAGCTGGGTCGTCGTCAGTCGCGGCGACCGGTCGGTTTCGGGTTCCGGGAAGGTTCTTCCAACTACCCAGTCAGCCTCGATCCAAGGCCAGTCGATTGTGGACGGGGGGAAGATCGTGTCGTTGTCTAAGTCGAACATCGCGGCGTGCGCGGCATTCAACTCGGCCAGCAGCAGGTCAGTGTCGACCCGTCCATACGAAAACGATGCGCCCAGCAGCCGCCCTCTAGGGGTGAATCCCCACGCGATTGGTTCGGGGAACCGCATCTGTAGCCGTCCGATGAGCCGCCGGGTGTTCGCCGTCGGCGTCGCGCCCCTTGGGGTTTCTTCGATCAGAGCCCAAACCTCGGCGAAGGACCGAGGGCCGTCCCCTTCAAGATCAATGAACTCCATGTCCCAGCCCATGCACGCGACCAATCGGAGTCGAGGAGTTGTCCATATCGAGGTCGACTACGATTTCCGAAGTCTTGAGCCTGGCTTACCGACCCGCCAGAACCGGCGTCAGTCCACCTCCACGGACGCCCGCTCACCGGCAAAGTACTGCGTTCGCTCGGCCCGTCGTTGCGCCCGCGAGCTGGCTGGGAGAGCGGCTAGTTGGGCGTGTAGGTCGAGCGGCGCGTCCGCGGGCCGGCTCGCAATACTTGCGACGGTAACTCGCGGCCGACGATGCGTTCCGCCTTCGCGGCGACATCGATGAGCGCTTCGAGGTCGATACCGGTAGCGACACCCATGTCTTCGACCATGTACACGAGTTCTTCGGTCGCGAGATTGCCGGAGGCGCCTGGTGCGTACGGACATCCGCCGAGACCGCCGACGCTTGCGTCGAAGTCGGCCACGCCAAGTTCCAACGCCGCTAGCACGTTGGCCAGCGCCGTCCCCCGCGTGTTGTGGAAGTGCAGATTCATCGGAATATCCGCCACAGCCATCCGCATCGACCCGATGAGCTCCGTAACCCGGGTCGGGGTCGCCATGCCAGTGGTGTCTCCGAACGAAAGCCCATCCGCGCCGTCCGCGACCGCACGACTCGCCACCGAAACGACTCGGCTCACCGGGACGTCTCCCTCATAGGGGCAGCCCCACGCCGTCGCTACCGTGACATGGCAAACCGCGTTCTGCTCGTGGGCAAGGGAAGTAACCCGCGCGATGTCGTCCAGAGACTCCTCTGTCGAGCGATTCACATTGGCCCGGTTGTGTGTCTCCGACGCGGAGACGACGATCTCGATGACCCGACATCCGGCATCCAGCGCTCGTACCGCGCCGCGCAGATTCGGTACTAGCGCTGAATACAAAATTGAAGGCGAGCGCGAAATCGACGCCCACACCTCGTCGGCGTCGGCCATCTGCGGAATCGCGCGCGGCGAAACAAAGCTCACCGTCTCGATGCGACCGACACCTGTTCGCGACAACGCGTCAACCAGCTCCACCTTCGCGGCGGTCGACACGGGCGCTTCGTTCTGCAGCCCGTCGCGCGGCCCAACCTCGCGAAGACTGATGCGCGCAGGGAGATCGCTCATTGCCCTGTCCACCTCGGCGCGCGCTTCTCAGTGAAGGCGTTGATCCCCTCACGACGGTCTGCCGACATCGCAGCGGCCCGCCACGCGGCGTCCTCTATTTCGAGTCCGTCGTGTAACGGGGTGTCGAGCCCGCTGCGCAATGCATGCTTCGCATACCGGACGGCGAGGGGTGAGTTTCCTTCGATCGTGGCTGCGACGTCCAACGCCAGTTGCCTGACGTGCACATCTGTCGCGGGCCGGTCGACGATGCCCAGTCGGTACGCCTCCAGCGCGCCGACTTTGCGGCCGGTAAGCACCAAATCCGCCGCGCGACCAGCGCCGATCCGACGGGCGAGCAGCTGCGTGCCGCCGCCGCCGGGCACCAAACCGACCGTGACCTCGGTAAGGCCGAACACCGCGGTCTGGTCGGCGACGATGAGGTCACACGACAGCGCGAGTTCGAAGCCGCCACCCAACGCGAATCCGCCCACTGCCGCAATCACCGGCATCGGAAGGTCGAGCAGCGCCGCGAACATCCCCTTGATGACAGGCCGCTGCGCGAGGAGTTGCTCGTTGCTGAATCCGGCTCGCTCCTTCAAATCAGCGCCGACGCAGAACGCTCGCTCTTGCGACGATGACAGAACTACAGCACGGACCGCTGCATCCGCGGCGATCGCACGCAGCATCCCGCCGAGGTGCGAAGCAAGCTCCGTCGAGACCGCGTTCAGCGCGCCCGGCCGGTCGAGAATGAGTTCGACGATGTGCTCGGTCGGCCGCCGCATCAAGACGCCAGACTGCCCCGCGTTCGGCGTTGGAACAGAGCTCATACGTTCGACAGTACGCCGCAGTTCAGCGTTGCCCCGGAGCCTCGTCGGCCGCATGCGGGTCGGCCGCAACGCTGCGCCCAGCCCGCCCGCCGTCCGCCATGCTCGTCCCACCGGTCCGGCCGAGGTTCTGGTCGACCATGCGGTAGACCTCGCGCTGCACGTGCTCGACCTTCGGCACATCGGTCAGTGAGATCTGCCCGTTGTCACCGGCCGACTCGACGACGAGGGTGCCGCTGCGCAACATGCGCTCGAGCACAGTCTCCGAGAACGACACGTCGTTGATCCGGTTCAGCGGAATGTCGCGGCCGTGGCGCGCAAGGATGCCGTTTCGGATGATCAGCCGGTCGGTCGTCAGCACGTACTTCGTGGTCAACCAGCGCAGGTACGGCAGGATCGTCCGCCAGATCACCACGACAGCGGCGATGGCGATGAGGATCCAGCGCTCGATCTGCTGGCCCCCGCCCTTGGGGATCAGCGCAACGCCGAAACCCGCTAACAGGCAGGCCACCAGGAGGATGAGAACCGGGAGAAAAAGCCGGCCCCAGTGCGGGTGTAGGTCGAGGACAACTTCTTCGCCGTCCGACAGATTCATCGCCATGCCCCGCATCGTTCCATGCCGGCGCAAATTGCGCTCGCCATCCCGCCGGAGGACCTACAAAATCTCTCCATGACTGACTCCGTGACCGTTCGGGCGGCGGCGACCAGCGACGCTGCCGCCATCGCCGACATCTACCGGCCCTACGTGCTGGAGACCGCCATCTCCTTCGAGGAAGTGCCGCCGACGGCCGCCGACTTCGAGGCCCGCATGCTCGCGACTCCGCGACTGCCGTGGCTGGTCGCCGTCCGAGCCAACAGCGTGGTCGGCTACTGCTACGCCTCGCTGCACAAGGCCCGGGCGTCCTACCGGTGGTCGGCCGACGTGTCCGTGTACGTCGCGCCGAGCGACCGTGGCCGCGGCGTCGGCCGGCTGTTGTACGACTCGCTGCTTCCGCTGGTCCGCGACCTCGGCTACGTCAGCGTGTTCGCCGGCATCACCCTCCCGAACGACGCGAGCGTGGGCTTCCACGAGGCCCTCGGACTCACGCAAGTTGGCATCTACCGAAACGTCGGCTTCAAGCACAACAAATGGCGGGACGTCGGTTGGTGGCAGCTCACTTTCACCGATCCGCCCGATCAACCCGATGAGCCGAGAGCCTGGACCCAACCCGACGTCAAGTGAATCGGCCAGGACCGCCGACTTCGCATCCCTGGTGGCTGCTAGAAACCCGGAATTCGGCCACTTTCACGACCACCCGGAATGCGAAGTCGATCCTCTATCTGACGTGGACGACGTCGCCTGCGCTTACCGACTGACGTCCGGCTGAGGACTCGACGACCAGCGACCCGTCGGCGTTGATGTCGACCGCGCGACCTTCGAGCACCTCGCCGCCGAGGTCGATGCGGACGTCGCGGCCGAGCGTCACGCACAACCCGCGGTAGCGCGGCAGCACGCTGCGCTCGCCGTCTCCCTCGACCCGCCGCCATGCGAGGTACTCGTCGCCGATCCCCCGCAGCGCCGCGCGCAGCAACGTGTCGCGATCCGTAGTGCTCGCGCCCGCCAATGCGAGAGAGACCGCTGTGGGCACTGGCAACTCGGCCTCACGAAGGGTGACGTTGAGTCCAACACCCACGACCACCGCGTCGTCGACCACCTCGGCGAGAATCCCGGCGAGTTTGCGGTCGCCGATCATCAGATCGTTTGGCCACTTCAACCCGATGTCGACCTCGGAGACGCGCCGCAACGCGGATGCGATGCCGACCCCGACCACCAGCGGCAGCAGGCTCCAGCGAGCCGGCGGCACGGCGACCGACGGGAGCGGAGGCAACCCAACTTGCAGGTCGGGCATCACGTCGGGCGTCACATCGGAGGGTCGCAGCAGCATCGAAAACGTCAGACCTGACCGCGCTGGCGCCGACCACCCGCGATCGAGCCGCCCACGCGCCGCAGTCTGGTGTTCTGCGATCACGACGAGACCGGCCGCAGCTCCCGACCGCGCCAATGCGACAACGTCCGCGTTGGTGGAGCCGGTCTCCTCGACGACCCTGATCTCGCGCCAGATGCCGTAGTCGACGAGGCCTCGAGACAGTGCGCGCACTGACAGCGGCGGCCGTTCGAGGTCGGTCCAGGGCGACGTCACAACTCAGCCCGTGTTCTGCAGACCGGCCGCAACCCCGTTCACCGCGAGCAGCAGCAACCGCTGCGTGCGCTCACGTTCATCATCGTCTTCTATGCCGGCCCGCAACGCCTCAAGTGCGCGCAGTTGAAGGTGAGAAAGCGCGTCTACGTAAGGGTTTCGGAGCTCGACCGCGCGGCCAAGCACGCTGTGCTTCTCGAGCAGTTTCTCCTGGCCGAGCACCCGCAGCAGCCACGACGTCGTGCGGTCGAACTCGGCGAGGATCGTCTCGGCCAGGTCTGGGCGACCACCCAACGCGAGGTGACGCTCCGCGATATCGCGGTCGGCTTTGGCCAGCGACATCTCGACGTTGTCGAGCATCGTGGTGAACAGCGGCCACTCGGCGTACGCCGCCTGTAAGACCGACACATCCCCGACCGCTTCGAGACCACTGCCGAGGCCATACCAACCTGGCAACGTGGCGCGGGTCTGCGACCATGCGAACACCCACGGGATCGCGCGCAGGTCGGAGAGTCCGCTGCCCGCGGTACGGCGAGACGGGCGCGAGCCGATGCGCAACGAACCGATCTCGGCGAGTGGGCTGACGGCCGCGAAAAACTCCGCGAACCGGTCGGTGCCGACCAGATCGCGATAGGCCGTGCGGGCCGCGTCGCTGACCTGCTCGAAGGTGCCGCGGTGCTTGGTCGCCGCGGCCGCAACGAGTTCTTCGACTGCTGGGGTCGACGCGAGCACGACCGCTGCGGCGACCTGGTCGAGATGCCGATGGGCGATCACCGGATGCCCGTAGCGGGCAAAGATGACCTCACCCTGCTCAGTCACCTTGAAGCGGCCGTCGACCGATCCGGGAGCCTGGCTCAACACCGCGCGGTTCGCCGGGCCGCCGCCGCGACCCAACGCGCCACCGCGCCCGTGAAACAGCGTCAACGTGATGCCGTGCCGCTTCGCCCACGCCGCGAGCGCGCCTTGCGCGTCGTACAAAGCAAGCGTCGCTGACACTGGCCCGACGTCTTTCGCAGAGTCGGAGTAGCCGAGCATCACTTCGAGGCGCCGACCATTAGCGGCCAGCCGGGCCTGTACAGCCGCCAATTCCAGCGCTTCCTCGAGCACGGCAACACAGCGCTGCAGGTCGTCCTGCGTCTCGAACAAGGGCACGACGTCGAGCACCGGGGGTTCGCCGCCAGTCGCGATCGACGCGAGCTCGAACACGGCCGCAATGTCGGCCGCGGAGGTCGTGAAGCTGATGACGTAGCGGCGGCACGCGTCGACGCCGTACACCTCCTGCAGCCACGTCACAGCCCGAATGGTCTCGAGCACTTCGTCGGTCATCGCCGACACATCACCGCCAGAGGCCAGCTCCTCTAACGCGCGAGCGTGCACGCCGCTGTGCTGGCGCACCTCAAGTTCGGCAAGGTGAAAACCGAACGTGCGCGCCTGCCAGATCAGGTGCTGGAGCTCGCCGAATGCCAGTCGATGCGCTCCGGCCATCGCCAGCGACTCCTGCACGAGCACGAGCTGCTCAATCAATTCATCGGGACGCCGGTAGCCGCCGTCCGCACCCTGACGCCGGGCCGCGAGACGGGCCGCCGTGTAGAGCACGAACAGCCGGTGCGGTTCGTCGGGCGCGCGCAACGAGAGCTCACCGATCAACTCTGGATGGTCGCGACGAGCATCATCGATCGCCGCACTCAACTCGGGGCTCGGTGGTGTCGTCGCCGCCTCGGCGGTGAGGGTGCGGCCGATGCGGGTGGCAGCACGCTCAAGAGCCAGCAGCACGTGACCCGACTGGATCTCCAGCGCTTCGCGAGTGATCTGCGCCGTCACGTTCGGATTACCGTCGCGATCTCCGCCGATCCAACTACCGAGGCGGAAGAACGGCTGTGCCGCGGGGGGCATCGTGCCTGAACGATCACCGAGCAGCACGTGATCGAGGCCGCGATAGAGCGTCGGGACGACGCGGAACAGCGTTTCGTCGAAGACCGCCATCGCGGTGCGCACCTCGTCGAGCGGGTCGACCGCGGTCGCGCGCAAGTGCGCAGTGCGCCAGAGGATGTCGATCTCTTCGAGCAGCCGGCGGCGAGCGTCTGCCTGCTCGCCTGCGCCACCGCGCGGGTCGTCGATCCGGTCGAGTTGCTCGCCCGCCCGCGAGATCGCGGTGACGACGGCACGGCGGCGAGCTTCCGTCGGGTGCGCGGTCAATACAGGGTGAAGCGACAAGCCGTCGACGATGCTGGCCACGCGTTCTTCGCTGTGCAGCCTTCGCACCTCGGCTACCGACGACGCGAGCGAATCACCGGCACGGCCCTCGCCGACATCGCGCGACCGCAGAACGCGCACCCGGTGGTGTTCCTCGGCGAGGTTGGCCAGATGGAAGTACACGGTGAAGGCGCGCGCCACCTCCTCGGCCCGGGCGAGCGACCAGCTCCGCACGAGGGCCACCACGTTCTCTGGCGGCCCCGCCCCCGTCCGCGCGTCGATGACCGCGTGCCTCAGCTCCTCGACGTCCGCCAGAAGATCGTCACCGCCGTACTCGCGCAGGACCTGACCGAGCAGCTCGCCGAGCAACCGGACGTCGCGGCGCAAGGGCTCGGGCATCTCGAGCCGGGCGCGCTCCCGGGCCACTGGCTCCGGCGACCGCTCACCCGACTCGCTCGCAGACTGCGGCACCGACACGGGCACAGCGTACTGGCGGCGTACTGTCGCCCGAGACGGACCAGCCCTTAGATGGCGAAGCCGCTAGACGTGGAAGCAGAGGAGGACCGCATGAGCGTCGACGGGGTCGACCCGCACACCACCGCGGGCAAGCTCGCCGACCTGTTAGGCCGGGACGCCGAGGCGGTGCACGCAGGATCGGCGGCAGCCGTCGAGCGCCAGCATGCCAAGGGCAAAGGGACGGCGCGCGAACGTATCGAGGCGCTGCTCGACCCCGACTCGTTCGTCGAACTCGATCGCCTCGCGCGGCATCGCTCGGTTGCTTTCGACCAGGCATCGAACCGTCCGTACGGCGACGGCGTCATCACGGGTTACGGCACGATCGACGGCCGCCAAGTGTGCGTGTTTTCCCAGGACTTCACCGTGTTCGGCGGCAGCCTCGGGGAGGTGTTCGGCGAGAAGATCGTGAAGATCATGGACCTCGCGATGAAGGTCGGTTGCCCGGTCGTCGGCATCAACGACTCGGGCGGTGCGCGGATCCAAGAGGGCGTCGTGTCGCTGGGCCTGTACGCAGAGATCTTCTACCGCAACACGATCGCGTCGGGCGTGATCCCGCAGGTGTCCCTGGTGCTCGGGCCATGTGCCGGCGGGGCCGTCTACTCCCCCGCCATCACCGACTTCATCATCATGGTCGACAAGACGTCGCACATGTTCATCACCGGGCCCGACGTCATCAAGACAGTCACCGGCGAGGACGTCGAGTTCGAAGAACTCGGTGGTGCACGCACGCACAATTCTAGGTCCGGCGTCGCGCACTACATGGCAGCCGATGAGGCCGACGCCCTCGACTTCGCAAAGGCTCTTCTCTCGTACTTCCCGTCGAATAATGTCGATGACGCGCCGGTTTTCCCTTCTTCGTCTGCCTCGGATGTGACCGCCTCGGACCTTGCGCTTGACACGTTGGTACCCGACTCCGCGAACCAGCCATACGACATTCACACGGTCATCGCAGCGGTGCTCGATGATGGCGAGTTTCTCGAGACGCAGGCGCTGTTTGCGCCGAACATCGTGTGCGGTCTCGGTCGTGTCGATGGCCGGTCAGTTGGCGTCGTCGCCAACCAGCCGATGCACTATGCCGGGTGCCTCGATATCGATGCATCGGAGAAGGCCGCGCGGTTCGTGCGCACATGCGACGCGTTCAACATACCCATCTTGACCTTCGTGGATGTGCCAGGGTTCTTGCCGGGTACCGGACAGGAATGGAACGGGATCATTCGACGCGGCGCGAAGCTGCTGTTCGCGTACGCGGAGGCGACCGTGCCGAAGGTGACGGTCATCACCCGTAAGGCTTATGGCGGCGCGTACGACGTCATGGGCAGCAAGCATCTGCGCGCCGACGTCAACCTCGCCTGGCCGACCGCGCAGATCGCGGTCATGGGAGCCCAGGGTGCGGTGAACATTCTGTACCGCAAGGAGTTGGCTTCCTCTGCTTCACCCGAGGCCGACCGTGTCGCGTACGCCGCCGAGTATGAAGACCACCTCGCTAACCCATACATCGCCGCGGATCGCGGATATGTCGACGCGGTCATCCCGCCGTCGCAGACCAGGCTCGAGGTCACCTGCGCGCTACGTTTGTTACGTACCAAGCGCGATCAGCTGCCGCCGAAGAAGCACGGGAACATTCCGCTGTGACCGTAGTTTTGCGCGTGACGAAAGGCAGCCCGGACGACGAGGAGCTGGCCGCCGTTGTGATGGCCCTCGAGTTGGTAGCCGTCCGCGCAGTGGTTGCCGACCCGCCGCCGGTGTCGAAGTGGAGAACATCCCTAGGTTCGCTGCACCCGCGTAGCGAGTGGCGTGCCCGCCAACTTTGAGTTACCCGAAGACTTCGCGGGCGAAGTTGAGTTGGGTGCGCTGATGGAAGGCGCCGCCGCCCTCGTGTTCGTTGAAGTCGTACACCTCGATGCGCTTCGGGCCGGCGTAGGCGTTGTAGGCCGCAAACACTGTTGACGGCGGGCAGATCGGATCGCGCAACGCAACCGAGAACAACCCCGACGCTGAAGCCCGAGCCGCCAAGGACACGCCGTCGAAGTACGACAACACGCCAAAGACCTGCTCGACGCGGTCGCGGTGCGTATGCAGGTAGCGCACCAACTCGCCGTACGGATTGCCGTCGGTGACCGACACTGCGCGCCGGAAGTTGCACAGGAACGGGACGTCGGGCATCGCCGCGACGAGGTCATGGGACAACGCAGCGGCAGCGATCGTGATGCCGCCGCCCTGGCTGCCACCGGCAACCGCAATCTGAGCGGGGTCGATCAAGGGGTGCGAGCGGGCTGCGTCGACGGCCCGCACCGCATCGACGAACACCCGGCGGTAGTAGTACGTCTGCGCCGACCCGATTCCGCGCGTCATGAATCCCGGCTCGGCCGGCAACCCGCCGTCCGGGTCAGGAGTGTCTCCGACCGACCAGCTACTGCCCTGACCGCGGGTGTCCATCACGAAATGCGCATAGCCGGCGACTGCCCACAGCGTGCGCTCGTGCGCGAGTCCACGTCCGCCGCCGTAGCCGATGTACTCGACCACGCACGGCAGCGGGCCGTTGCGAACAACGGGCACGTGTAGCCAGCCGCGCACCGGCTGCCCGCCGAAACCTGGGAACGTCACATCGAACGATTCGATGGCGCGCAGCCCTGCGTCGAACGGCTCGAAAGTTGCCGTGCCGGGCGGTGACGCGGCCAACGTGTCGTCCCAGAAGCGATCGAAATCGACCGGCTCCGAGAGGGCAGCGCGGTACGTGCGAAGTTGTTCGAGCGGGAGGTCGAACTCAGCCATGCGCGGGAGCATAGCCAACCACCCTTCGGCGCGGCCGACTCCTCACACATTCAGGTTTCCGCGGCGATCCAAGGCCGCGTTCCTCACACATTCACGTATTCCGGCGCGTAGCGGCTGCTTCTGTGCGGAAGCCAGCTGCTTCTGTGCGGAGTCGCTGGGCTGGGAGCGGAACCTCAGGCGATGGAGATGACAGCGTCTTGTTGCTCGCCGCACACGAATCCGCCGGCAATGTCGCCTGGCACCGGCCGCGAGAACAGGTAGCCCTGGCCGTAGGCACATCCGAGCCGTTCGACGCGGCGGCGCTGGTCGCTGGTCTCGATGCCTTCTGCGATCACGTCGACGCCCAGGTTGCGCGCCATCATCGCGATGGTGCGGACCAACTCGGTGCTGCGCGGGTCGGTACCGAGCCCCCAGACGAAAGACCTGTCGACCTTCAACGCCTCGATCGGGAAACGGTGCAGGGCCTGTAGCGACGAATAGCCGGTGCCGAAGTCGTCGATGTGCAGCGCGAACCCGTTCTCGTGCAACTCGAGCAGCATCTTCTCCGCCAGGTCAGCGTTGTACATCACGACGGTCTCGGTGATCTCGAGCACGATGTTGCGCGGTTCGAGATTCGCTTCGCGCAGGTAGACCTGGAGATCTTGCAGCAAACCGCCGTGCCAGAACTGCCGGTTCGACACGTTGACGCTGACACGCAGATCATCGGGGGCACCGGCAAGTTTCCACGCCGCAATCTGGCGACAGGTCTCGCGCAGAATCCAGCGGCCCATTGGCACGATGAGCCCGGTCTCCTCAGCGACTGGCAAGAAGTCGCCTGGCGCCAGCAACCCGCGAGTCGGGTGCTCCCAGCGAACGAGGGCCTCGAACGCAAGGGTGCGGCCGGTACGAATCGCCACGATTGGCTGGTAGTACAGCCGCAGCTGGTCACCATCGATTGCCTGGCGCAGTTCCGCCTCGACGCGCAACCTACTGACCGCGTGGGTGTGCATGCCGGCGTCGAACGTCGCGTGCGTGCCCTTCTCGTCGGCCTTCGCCTGGTACATCGCGGTGTCGGCATCGCGCAGCACGTCTTCGGCCGACTGGTATCCCGTCGAACTCGATGCAATACCGATGCTCGCCGTCACGAAGATCTCGTGGCCACCGACGTGAAAGGGCCGAGCCAGGCGTTCTTGTAGCCGCTCCGCGACCGCAACCGGATTGTGCGGCGCAGCCAGGTCGTCGAGCAGGATCGCGAACTCGTCGCCGCCGAACCGCGATGCAGTGTCTGACGGCCGCAGGTCGGAAGAGATCCGTTCCGCAACACTTGAGAGCAACGAGTCGCCGAGCAAGTGCCCGAGGCTGTCGTTGACGAGCTTGAATCCGTCAAGGTCGAGGAACAGCACCGCGAAATGCTGGTCCGCGTGCCGGTTCGCTCGAGCCATCGTGACCCGCAGCCGGTCGAGGAAGAGCGTGCGGTTAGGCAGGCCGGTCAACGGGTCGTAGAGCGCAGCGTGCCGAAGCTGGCCCTCAAGCTCCTTGCGTTCGTGGACGTCGGTCAACGAACCAACCATGCGGGTCGGTACGCCGTCCGCACCCCGGATGACCAGCGCGCGTGCCAGCACCCAGAGGTAGCTGCCGTCGCCGCGACGGATGCGGTGCTCGAGCTCGACACCGGTGGATCGTCCTTCGACGTGCTGCTCGATCGCTAGGAGAAGCGCTTGCAAGTCGTCCTCGTGAACGCGGCCGAACCAGTCGTTGCTTGTGTGGCCGACAGCGTCGGCCGGGCAGTCGACGAGTTCCATCCAGCGTGCCGAGTAGAAGACCTCGTCCTTGACGAGGTCCCAGTCCCACAGGCCGCCGCTGGCCGCCTGAGCCGCGAGCGCATAGCGCTCCTCGCTGAGTCGGATCTCCTCGACGAGACCACGTTCGCGTTCGAAGGACCGCTCGACCTTCTCGCGTTGCTCTTCAAGCGATGCCAGGTTCGCCTGGTGGTCGAGGGCGACGGTCAGCAGCGCGGCCCACTGGTTCAACGTCTCGCGACCCGACGCCACCTTGCTGTCGATCTGGCCAACAATGCTGAGCAGCCCCCAGTCGCTCGACCGAATCTTGACCGGCAGCACGAAGACGACATCATCGAGGCTCTCGTCGGCAAGCTCGAGCAGTTGCATCGGCGGGAAAACGGTAGCCGCGACGGTCTCGTCGAGACCGGGAGGCCGCCGCCCTGAGGTGGCGTCACGATCGAACGCGCCCACGACGGCAAGTGTCGGATCGGCACCGGCCGCGAGCTCGCCCGGCGCCTCGGACCACAGGCCAAGGCAGCCGGCCCGAACCGACGTGCGTTCGAGCCACTGCAGGGAGCGCGGATCCTCCTCGTGACTGCGGAGCAAATCCATCGCTACGGCGTACTGGGTTCCGAGTGCGTTCTGGAAGTACGCGCTCTCGTTGTACTGGTCCTGCGAGTGGATCGCCGAGAGCATCAACATCACACGCACGATCTGGTCGGCGACCCGCCGCGCGCCGTCGCCGCCTTCGCCCGACTGTGCCCCTACGAGGTCGGCACCGCAGTCGCGCGTCGCCGCCATGATGCCGCGGATCGTCTGGTTGCGAGGACTCCGCTGATACAGCGCTTCGAGGTCGCCGCGAAGCTTCGTGTCAGGCGGCAGAGGATTGCCCTTCAATGCTCCCTCAAGCAGTCCGATGATCGATGCCGCGGCGGCCGCGATCGTTGCTTGCCGGCTCGATGCTCCGGTGTCGGCGGTCAGGGTGCGGTCGAGCTGCTCCTCCAGCCAGTGACGGCGAGCCGCAGGAGTCCTTCGTACGTGATCGCGCGCCGCATCGCCGATGTCGCTCGTGCAGCCGCAGGATTCGCGGACGACGAACAACGTCGGTGCCTCGTGCTGCCCGTCGGCAACGTCGACGCCAGCCAACTTGTCGAGCAGGAGTTGCGCGGCCAAGCGACCCAGGGCACCGAAGTCTTGGCGGATGCTCGACAACGCCGGCTTCACAAACGTCGCCGCGTCGATATCGTCAAATCCGATGATGGCCTGATCGCGCGGTAGTTCAAGACCGGCCGCGGTCAGCGCCGACATGACGCCGATCGCGTTCACGTCGGTGGCGACCATGACGGCGGTTGAGCGGAGTCCGTCGGCCAGCATGGCGTGCCCTGCCTGTACGCCGAACTCCTCTTCGTTGTCCGCGGTGGTGAACACGAGCGTCGGGTCAGGTTCGATACCCGCCTCGATCAAGGTTTCGACGTAGGCGGCATGCCGTTCCTGGATGTCGTCCTGATGCATCATGCCGACGAAGGCAATCCTGCGGTGGCCGTGTGCGATGAGGTGGCGCACCGCCTCCCGCACGCCCTGCTTGTTATCGGGTTGGACGGTGGGGCACACCACGCCGTCCAGCTGCTTGCTGATGAGCACCAGCGGCTTACCGGATTGGCGAATCGCATCCAGGTAGGTGGGCGTCGCGGCGTCTGTGACGACGATGCAACCCGCGAGGTGCCCCCAGGCAGCAGCGTGCGGATGCGGCGAGGTGTCAGGACGTTCGGAATAGTTGACGCCCGGGTCGGACGTCTGGATAGCAAGCAGCCGCGCGCCGCCCTCGGCGACGGCGTTCGCGACACCCCTGATGACGCCGCCGAAGTAGAAGCCGCTGACGAACGGCGACAGCACGCCGATCGTTGGCGGGGTATCCATGCCAGCCCTATCGGCCAACCGAGCCGCCGTCTGAGCGCGAATTGGGCCGATCTGCCGCCCTCCCGAACCGCTCAGGCTGCTGCGACGACGCGGTTGCGCCCCGCGCCCTTGGCCCGAATACATCGCGGCGTCCGCAGCCCTGAGCAGCTCCGACTTGCGGGGCGCATGCGGGGGCAGGGAGGCCACGCCGAGGCTGACGGTGACCTTGCCCCGTTCGCTGCGGGCGACGAACGCGGTCGGACCGGTCTCGACCGCCCGCCTGATGACCTCTGCCCGGCGCAGCGCCGTCTCCGGATTCGTGCCAGTGAGCAGAACCGCGAGTTCATCTCCCCCGAGCCGATACGCGCGGTCGTTTTGGCGGCTGTTCGCCGACAGCGCCTTCGCGACGATGCGCAACGTCTGGTCGCCGATGTCGTGCCCGAAGGTGTCGTTGACGGTCTTGAAATCGTCGATGTCGACGAGAATCAGCGACACCGGCTCACCGTCGTCCAGCTGCTCGATGTCGAAGTCGAAGGTGCGCCGGGTCAGCAGCCCTGTCACCGCATCGTGCTGCGCCTCGTAGCGAAGCGACCGAATCGCTTCGTCGAAGCGGTTTCTGGCAGTCACGAGCGTCACCATGATGCCGACGAGGATCATGGAGACGCCGACTGAGTCCTCGATGATCCGCCCTGCCGGGTCGATCAGCAAGCAGAGGATCACCTCTGCGATGACGACCTCGCCAGCGACCAGGCGCGCGACGACCGGCTTGAGGTGGTAAGAGGCGAACAGCAACGGCAAGGAGAACGCGAGTTGCGAGGAGGCGGTCGCGTCGCGACTTCCGAGCGCGATCAACAAGATGACGACGACCGGCAGGCCGGGCACCAACGGCCAGCAAAGTATCGGCAGCCGCTCCGGCATCCGCCACAGGAGCAGGCCGGCGACGGCGAAGACCGCGGACACGAACCAGGGCACCCAGTGGAGGCTGTGCGGATACTGCGGGGTCGGCACGACGGTCGCTTCGAGCGTGATGACGATCGCGCCGACGAACAGCAAGACGGCCGCAGAACGGGCCGCGTCTGTGAGCACCCGCGGGCGAGCAGCCTCGATCCACTCTGTTCGCACGGCGCCCTATCGGCCGCGCCCTGGCTGAACTGAGGTCCGTAGACTCCCGGCAAGCTGAGGGAGGTCAGGGTGCGCAAGGTTCTCATCGCCAACAGGGGCGAGATCGCGGTGCGCATCGCGCGAGCATGCCGGGACGCCGGGTTGGCCAGCGTCGCGGTCTACGCCGAGCCTGATCTCGATTCGCTCCACGCCCGCGCAGCTGACGAGGCATACGCGCTCGGCGGATCGACGCCAGCCGAGAGCTACTTGTCGATCGAGAAGATACTTGCGGTCGCCATGCGTTCGGGGGCCGACGCCGTGCACCCCGGCTACGGCTTTCTCGCAGAGAACGCGTCGTTCGCGCGGGCCGTTGTCGACGCCGGGTTGATCTGGATCGGTCCGCCGGCCTCGGCAATCGACGCGTTGGGCGACAAGGTCCAAGCCAGGCACATCGCTGCCAGCGTTGGGGCGCCGCTCGTGCCCGGCACGGCTGAGCCTGTTGCCGATGCCGACGAGGTCGTCGCCTTCGCGCAGACGTATGGGTTGCCGATTGCGATCAAGGCAGCGTTCGGCGGCGGCGGCCGCGGGTTGAAAGTGGCGCGCACAATCGAGGAAATCCCTGAGTTGTTCGCATCAGCGGTGCGCGAGGCCGTTACCGCGTTCGGTCGCGGTGAGTGCTTCGTCGAGCGCTACCTCGACCGGCCCCGGCACGTCGAGACGCAATGTCTCGCGGATGCTCATGGCAACGTCGTCGTCATCTCGACGCGCGACTGCTCGTTGCAACGACGTCATCAGAAACTGGTCGAGGAAGCGCCCGCGCCGTTTCTCACCGCCGATGCGATCGACATCTTGTACGCCTCATCGAAGGCCATCTTGCGGGCAGCGGGTTACGTCGGCGCAGGAACATGTGAGTTCTTGCTCGGGCTGGACGGCACGATCTCGTTCCTCGAGGTGAACACGCGCATTCAGGTTGAGCACCCCGTGTCTGAGGAAGTTGCGGGCATCGACTTGATCCGCGAGCAGTTCAGAATCGCGGACGGCGAGAAGCTGGGGTACGACGATCCGCCGCTGCGCGGCCACTCGATCGAATTCCGCATCAACGGCGAGGATCCGGGTCGGGGATTCTTTCCCGCTCCTGGCCAGGTGACCGTGTGGCGGCCTCCTTCGGGACCAGGCGTGCGGCTCGACTCCGGCGTCACGGCCGGCACCGTTGTGCCGCAGGCATTCGACTCGTTGCTGGCGAAGCTCATCGTGACCGGTCGCGACTCGCATGCGGAGGCGCTTGCCCGAGCGCGTCGGGCACTCGCCGAGTTCGAGATCGACGGCATGGCGACCGCGCTGCCATTCCATCGCGCCGTGGTCGACGATCCTGCGTTCGCACCGCTAGACGCGGCGACGCCGTTTACGGTGCACACCCGCTGGATCGAGACCGAGTTCGTCAACACCATCGCGCCTTACGTTTCGGCCGCTGACGGTGACGGCGATGTACCCGTGCGCGAAACCATCACGGTCGAGGTTGGTGGCAAACGGCTCGAGGTCGTTCTCCCGGCATCGCTGCAACGAGGCGCCGAGTCGCCGGTCCGTCGACGGCGTGGCACCGCATCGCATGCGGCGAGCGCTCATAGTGGCGACGAACTCACCGCGCCGATGCAGGGCACCATCGTGAAGGTCACGGTCAGCAACGGCGACGCTGTCGAGGTGGGCGATCTGATCGTGGTGCTCGAGGCGATGAAGATGGAGCAGCCGCTGACCGCCCATCGCGCCGGCACCGTCGCCGAACTGGCCGCCGAACCCGGGCAAACGGTGTCGGGCGGCGCCGTTATCTGCGAAATCCGCTAGAGCCAGCCGTTGTCTTCGGCTACCCGCAATGCTTCGACGCGGTTACGGGTGCCGGTCTTCGAGATCGACGACGACAGGTAGTTGCGCACGGTTCCTTCGCTGAGGAACAACCGCTTCGCGATGTCGGCGATGGTCGCGCCGTCCCGAGCGGCGGCGAGTGCGTCGCGTTCGCGTGCCGTCAACGGGCTGCTTCCGCCCGCCAAGGTGGCAGCGGCCAGCGTCGGGTCGACGACGCGTTCGCCGCGCGCAACCCGACGTACCGCATCCGCCAACTGCTCCACGGGCGCGTCCTTCACCACGAACCCGAGCGCACCCGATTCCATCGCGCGCCGCAAATAACCGGCTCGCCCGAAGGTCGTCACGATCAGCACCCGGCAACTGGGGAGTTGTGACACCAGCGCCGCAGCGGCTGCAAGTCCGTCGAGACCTGGCATCTCGACGTCCAACACTGCAACATCCGGTCGCACATCAAGTGCGGCCGCGACGACCTCGTCGCCTCGTCCGACCTGAGCGACCACCTCGAGGTCGGGCTCGAGGTTGAGCAACGCGGCCAACGCACCCCGCACGAGGTGCTGGTCGTCGGCCATCAACACGCGGATCACCTGGCTATCCGCCATCGCTAGGCCGGCACTTCGACGCGCAACCGGAAGCCGGTCGCACTGCCATCGACAGGCCCGGCGACCAACCGGCCGCCCAACGCGTCGGCTCGCTCGGCGAGTCCAGCGAGACCGTTGCCGCGGGTTTGTCGTCGCAACCTCGCCCGCCTTGCGCGCGCACCCGGATCCATCGTCGACGATCTCGATGCCGGTCGCGTCGAGGGTGATGCGTACCGACTTCGCCTTGCTGTGGCGCACCACGTTCGTCACGCCCTCGCGAACGACCCAACCGAAGAGTCCGCCGACTTCGGGAGACATGCCCTCGACGACCCCGGGCAGCTGCGCGTCGATGCCGGCCGCCTCAAGAACCTCGCGTGCGGTCGCGAGTTCGGTCGCCAACCGCACTTCGCGATAGCCGGCAACGGCCGCGCGCACGTCGGCGAGGCTTTCACGCGCAAGCGTCTCGACTTCGGCGATCTCTTGTCGTGCGCGCACCGGATCCTGGTCGAAGAGCCGCGCGGCCAACGCAGCTTTCACGGTGACAGTCGTCAGCGAATGTCCGAGTAGGTCGTGCAGGTCGCGCGCAATGCGCATCCGCTCACGTTCAGCGGCGAGCATTGCCACCTCTTCGCGCATTGCCGCGAGCTCCGCGTTCGCCCTGATGAGGCGGGAGAACCCGAAGACGGCGAGCGAGGCCAGCGCGATGCTCGCGCCCAGATCCCACTGCACGCCCTTTACTTTCCAGGGATGAATGAACTGCGGCAGTACTGCTGAGATGCCGGCGAAGCTGAACACTGCGATAAGCGCAACGCGCGACGGCAGCAAGATAATCGTGGCCGCTGCGACAAAGATCAGCATCCATAGGCCAGGTGGCCCGATGTCGGCTGTAGCGGCGGCGGTCAAGAGCAGCAGTTCGCCGACGATCAGGTAGCTGTATCGCTCACCTCGCGCACCCCACCATCCCAGCGGCACGAGGAACAGGTACGACAACGCGAACGCCAACAGCAACACGGTGCCGACGATGCTTGCGGCGAGTTGGTGATGTGTCCATGCGGCGCCAAGCGGAATCGCCAGGTACACGAGCCAGAAGCCGCCGCCCCGACGCCACCTTGTGGGCCCGTGTAGGCGATCTCTTGCAGGGCCCGGAGCGAACCAGCGCAACTGACGGCGCGTCGTATCACCCAACGCTCGCCCGACGCCCGCGGCCTCCCACGTCGCGCGCGGCTCGGCGTCCACCGAAGTCAACGACCGGTCGTCAGGCATCAGACGCGCGAAGTGTCGCGACGGAACGCCCGAGCGGCAAGGGCTGCGAGCACGACCGCCCATGCGCCCACCGTGATCCAGCCCTGCGTCGACCAAGTCGGCCCGCCTGCCAACGTGTGGCCGGCCTGCACCAGCCAGTACGTCGGCGTCACCTGCGAAATCACATGCAGCGCGCCATGCGTACCGCCGATCGGTCCGTACGCCCCCCCGAGCAGAGCCAGCAGCGATACGCCGCCGCCGATGAACGGGCCGATTGAGTCCGGAGTGAACAGGTGGCCGATCAAGATTCCGAGTGCCGCAAAGGGAATCAGTCCGAGCAGCACGAGTTCGGTCATGCGCAGCACGTTGCTTGGCGTCAAGTGAACACCGAGCGTGGCCCCGGCGATGAACAGCAGGATGAGCGTGATGAGTGCCGTCAAGTAACCGGTGAGCACCTTCGCCCGCATGTATGCGCGAGTGCTCAACGGCGTGAGCCTCAACTGACGATTCCAGCCAGCCTGCCGCTCGGCGGCGATCCGCGCGCCGACCGATGTCATGGCGACCATCGTGCCGAACGACGCCATGCCCGCGAGGTAGTACGTCGGGAACGGGATGTCGTCGAGCTTGATGTGCCGATTAGCTCCAGCTACGACATAGAACAGCACGAGCGGAAAGATGAGCGAGAAGATAAACGCCCGTTTGTTGCGCACGCTCCGAACAAGTTCGTAGCGAAGGTAAGTGAGATTCATGACAGCTCCTCGGACTTCTCGTCCCCGGTCAGCAGTAGGAATGCCTCTTCGAGCCCCGCGCCCGCGATCTCGATGTCGCTAGCAGCCGGAAAATCCCTTAGAAGAGCGCGAATCGCAGCGTCGGAGTTCGTGCAGTGCAAGACAACAGCCTCGCCGCGCAGCTCTGCGGTCTGCACACCCTCAAGAGTCGTAAGTGCGGAGATCGGCACGTTGGGCAGTGTCGCCTTGATCGTGCGCAGCCCGACTGTTGCCTTGATCTCGGTCGCCGGGCCGTCGGCCACGATGCGGCCTCGCGCCATCAACACGATTCGGTCGGCGTACGCGTCTGCCTCTTCCAGATAGTGCGTCGCGAACACCACGGTCTTGCCTCGGGAGGCGAACTCGCGCATCGAGGTCCAGAACTCGCGACGCACTTCGACGTCCATCGCCACTGTTGGTTCGTCGAGGATCAGCAGGTCCGGATTCGAGACCAACGCAATTGCCGACCGCACGCGCTGGGTCTGGCCACCCGACAGCTTTTGGGTTCGGCGGTCGGCGATGTCCTCGATGCCGGTGACGCTCAGCACTTCGTCAACACCCATCGGGTTCGGGTACAGCGACGCCATCATGTCGATCAGCTCGCGCACGGTCAGGTCGCGTAGCAGCTGGCCCGTCTGCAGCATCGCGCCGATGGCGCCCTGGGCGATCGCCTCGGCCGGCGTCATGCCGAACACCTGCACCGACCCGGTGTCGGGCTTGGCCAGCCCCAAAATCATGTCGATCGTCGTCGACTTGCCCGCGCCGTTCGGGCCGAGCAAGGCGACGGTCTCACCAGGCGCGATCAGCAGGTCGATGCCGTCGACGGCAAGCACTGGGCCGTAACTCTTGCTCAGGGAGTCCAGGCGGATGCCCGCCGTTGTGGTCCTGAAATCAGTCGCAGTAGTCATGCCATTGATAGTGCACGGTTTGGCACGTCTCAGCCCAGTGCAACCCGTCGTCCATCGGGCATGACATGCGTCACCCGGCCTGACCCCGACCGGCGGGTTGAGCCGCTCAGTGGCTGTTTACGTATTGGGCGTTGCACTGACTGATGGCGGTCTTGTCCCCGTGGGCGTTCTTCAGGCACGCCTGCAGGTTCTTGCCGGCAGGGCTGTTCAGCACGCTCACGCCGAGTGCGATCAGGCCACCCGCAAGGACGATTCCGATGATGCCGGTGACGATGCCCGCGTTCGCGCCCCGCCGGTTGTTCGCTTCGCCGCGCTTGACCCGACCGCGACCCACGAAGCCGAAGATGACGGCGAGGAGGCCCAACACGATGCCGCCGACGACCGTCCAGCAAAGGACGACCGCGATGATGCCGAGCACGAGCGCTGCGGTCCCAGGTCCGTTGCGCATCGCGGTCCCAGGGGTGCCGTAAGTAGCGGGCGCCGGACTATCGAGCGTTGACATCCTCTTCGCCTTTCGCCTTCCGAGTGAGTGCTGCGATGACGATTACCCGCCGGCCACGATCTGAACCCGCCGCGGCTCATCGCCGTAGCCCTAAGCGCATCCGTGAGGGCCGAAATCAGGACATCCAGGGCTGCGAAGGCTTCGGATCGGGGTCGGCGGGGTCGAAGATGAAGCATGAGCCGGACGCCGAGGGCAACCGTCGCAGCAGCTGTGATCGCTGGTCTCGCCACGCTCACCGCGGCGTGCGGGGGCGGTCACCACCGTCAAGCGGCACCGGCCGGGACGCCGTCGGCCGCACTGAGCAGCGCAAGCCGCCCGGCGTCGTCAGCCACGACCGCCTCGAGCGCAGCTTCGAGCGCAGCCCTTTCCAGCGCTCCAGCCGCCAGTGCGACGACATCGGGCGCGGGCTCGACTAGCGCCGCGCCCTCGACTACCGGGCCCACCAAGGCCGCTGTCACCCCGACGCCGACGAAGTCAGCGAGCCCGAAGCCGACGGCGAAGCCCGTCCCGAAACCGGCGCCCACGCCGACGCCGATCAAGCCGCCGATCAAGCCTCCGCCGGCTCCCCCGGCGGGTGGGGCATCCGGCTCCGACGTCCTCGCCGGGACGAACTGCCAGATCTTCCCGACCGACAACTACTGGCACGCCGACATCGCGTCGCTGCCGGTCGACCCGCGCAGCGCGGCGTGGCTAAGCGCGATGGGAGCGTCGACTCGCAAACTGCACCCCGACTTCGGACCGTCGGGCGACCCGAAGAACCCGTATGGCATTCCGGTCACCATCGTGCCGGCTGGACAGACTGCGGTACCGGTGACGTTCACCTACGCCGACGAGAGCGACAAAGGCCCGTACCCCCTAGGGCCGAACACGCTGATTGAGGGCGGCGCAGGGTCGGGTGGCGACATGCACGCAATCATGGTGACCGCCGACTGCCAACTGTTCGAGACGTGGGACACCCTCGACACATCCTCCGGTTGGACCGCCGGCTCGGGTGCGCACTGGTCGTTGTCGAGTGATGCCTTACGGCCGAATACATGGACTTCAGCGGACGCCGCGGGCTTGCCCATTCTCCCCGGCCTGCTGCGCTATGACGAAGTGAAGTCCGGGCACGTCGACCACGCGATCCGGTTCACCACGAACGTCACCTCCGACAGCTATCTGTGGCCCGCGCGTCATGAGGCGGGATCGCAGACGAACGAGAACCTGTATCCACCGATGGGAGCGAGGTTCCGGCTGAAGGCGAACTTCAACATCAGCAGCTACTCGGCGCAGGCGCAGACAGTGCTGAAAGCCATGCAGACCTACGGTCTGGTGCTCGCCGACAACGGCTCACCGTGGTATTTCCAGGGCACCGCCGACAACGCGTGGCCTGACGCCTTGATCGAATCGCTGAAGACGATTCCGGCCAGCGCGTTCGAGGCCGTCAACACCAGCAGCCTCGAGATCTCCGCGAACAGCGGCGCCGCTCGCTAGTTCACGCCGACTACGGTCGACGGTCGTCTTCGCCGACTACGGTCGACGTATGACCCGAATTCCGGGTGACCCTGGTCCGTGGCGCTGGCTGTTGTTCGCCGTTGGCCTCCGACTGCCACCCGCGAATCGTGAGTGGGTGCGCCATGAACTGACCGATGCAGGTTGGCGCACTCGCGCCGCAGTACGACAGCTCGTGCTTGTCATTCCGGTGGCAGCGGCCTTCGCGGCGCTGCCCGGGCCGTGGTCGTTGAAGGTGACACTCATGGTTCTCGTGATCGTCGGTGGCTTGTTGATATCGCTGATGTACGCCGACAGCGTTCGCGCGTCACGGCTTCGCCAACACGATCTGCCGGTACCAGAGGATCGCGATCTCGGCCGCCCAACCGACTCGCTGTAACTCAACCTTCGATCGACACGACATCGCCCAGGGCCACCCGGCCCGGTGTAACGATCGATCCGTATACCCCAAGGCAGGCTTGGCGGTCACCACCAAGCGCGCGCAGCACCGCCGGGTTTCGCTCAGTGGTCTTCGGGTCGACGTTGATCATGATGCAACGCTGATCTCTCTTGTCGACACGCATGCGCAGCTCGCCGATGTGCAGCACGGATCCGACCCACGCGTCCTCGGGGAAGGGTGTGTCACCGATCGGCTCGACGACAAGATTGGGGCGGAACCGCATTGGATCGAGGACCGTACCAACGGTCGCACCGAGGTCTGTGACGGTTCGGGTACTGATGAGTGACAACGGAAACGCGTCGAAGATGCCACGTTCCTGCTTGATGACGCGCACGCCCGGGCCGAGTTCGGCTGCCAACGCCGGGTCGGCGACATCGAGCTCAGTGCCGGTCGGTGTCCGCACGAGGGTCGGTGACTTGTCGGGTCGCGACGGATCCGCGAACGACGGACGGTACGTCCACATGGCAGGAAACTCGCGAACCGTTAGCCACGGGAAGTCGCTGGTCTGGTGGCCGTCTTGGATGAACGCCCAACGGCGGTCGCCCACGAAGCCTTGCCATGACACGTCGACGTCATCGAGCACTTGGGCACCCATCGACTTGACCGGGTACCGGAACAGCGACACGACGCGGCCGACAACTGTCTCGGTGGCCATGCGGGCCAGCATACGGCCGCACCCCTCGTCGTCCGGCCCATAATCGGTGAGCCGCACCCTTCGTCGAAGACAAGGACCACACGTGACCGAGTTCCCCGATTTCTCGCTCGCCGGCAAAGTCGCCCTCGTGACGGCAAGTGGCCGTGGCTTGGGGCGCGCCATCGCACTCGCATTGGCGCACGCAGGCGCCGACATTGCGCTGGGATTGCGCGACCGCGAGTCGGCGGGCGACGTCGCAGAAATCATTACTGCGATGGGACGCCGGGCAGTGCCGCTTCAAATGAACATGACCAGTCTGCGCGAGATCCGCAAGGCAATCGCCGACGCTCATGACGCCTTCGGCCGGCTCGACATCCTGGTCAACAATGCCGGGATCGCACCCGGCGCGCCGGCGTCGTCGGTAACCGAGGAGAACTTCGACGCAACGCTTCAGGTGAACCTGAAAGGCACGTTCTTCGCGAGTCAGGCCGCCGCGAACATCATGAGCGCGCAGGGATCCGGGCGCATCATCAACATCGGCTCGCAGGCCGGATTAGTAGCGTTGCCTGGTGAGTCGATCTACTGCATGACAAAGGCGGCGATCGGCCACCTGACCAAGTGCCTGGCAGTTGAGTGGGGCGTTCTCGGCATCACGGTCAACTGCGTCGCACCGACGTTCATCGAGACTCCCGGTACCGAGCCGGCGTTAGCCGACCCCGCCTTTCGCGCAGATGTGATCGAGCGCATTGCGGCACTGCATCGAATCGGTCAGCCCGCCGATGTGACGGGCGCAGTCGTGTTCTTGGCCTCTGACGCCGCGTCGTTGATCACTGGGACAACGATCCCGGTCGACGGCGGTTGGACCGCGCGCTAACACGGTCGGAAGTGGCGCCTCGTCAGGGCCGTCCGCGAAGGAGGGAGACCCGGAACTCGCGCAGTTCAGCGCGCGCCCACCCGCCCGCGAATACCGGATCGGCGTCGACGATCGCTTCCGCCGCCGCTTCGTCGTCCGCCTCGAAGACAACGATGCCCGTGTTCGTCGAGCCCAGCGTCGGACCAGCCATCACCAGCACGCCTTCAGCGAGCAACCTCTTGAGTCGTTCGAAATGCTCCGACCAGACCGCTTCTTCTTCGTCGGTCATCGTGTCCGCGAAGTTCTCCCGCGGTGCGTGGATGAAGTAGATCCACTCAGGCATACAACGACCCTGCCATGGCCGTGCGTGGGTCGGCAAGGACGCACGTCCAGTTGGAAGAGGCGCCTGAGATTCCCATCGAGCCGGAGCATGTAAGGGTGGGTGCGTGAGCTTCGAGGTCGCGAGCAGCGAGACACTGCGGCATAACCCGCTGAATGCGGTAACCGCAGTCGTCGAGCGAGTGACCGACGCCGCTGGTCGCACGCTGATACGCAAGGAGTTGCGTCGACCCGACCCTGCTTCAACGGAGGGGACGGCGGGGGTGTGGGCCGCATCAACGGATCCTCAGCATTGGAACTACTGGCGCCGTGAAGCGGACGCATATTTGTCCGGCCCGTTGCGGGCCGGATTGCAGGTTGCTGGTCTCGACCTCGCCAACGCCGACGTCGAGGAGACAGACACCGGCGTCGTCCTGTGGTTGGAGGACGTTGCAGGCACGCCAGGAACCGGATTTTCACTCGACCTTCACGCTGCTTTCGCGAGTGCGCTTGGACGCTGGCAGGTTCAGGGACCGCTAAGTGAGACATGGGCGTCGCGTCGATTCCTGCGTGACTATTCCGCCAGCAAGCCCGCGCGTTACGAGCTCGTGGAGGACGATGCCGCGTGGCAGCAGCCGCTCATCGCGAACAGTTGGCCCGCCGCATTGCGCGACGGTTGGCGCAGACTGCTCGCCAATCGCGAGACTCTCCTCGCCATCATGGAGTCGCTGCCGCGAACCCGATCGCACCTAGACGTGTGGGTGAGCAATGAGATTCGTCGACCTGGCGGCCCGACCGTGTTGCTCGACTGGGCGTTTGCAGGAGACGGCGCCGTTGGCGAAGACCTCGGCAACCACATACCCGACGCCGTCTTCGACTTGTTCTGGCCAGCCGAACGCCTCGCCGAGCTCGACGACACCTGCTTCGACGCATACATCCATGGCCTTCACGAAGCCGGCTGGAACGGAGACGAACGCCACGTGCGCCTTGGAGTCACGGCATCGTGCGTCAAGTACGCATGGCTGCTCCCGCGCCTGCTGGAGAGCGCGAACGCCGCGAGCCATCAGGCCTACCACCAGACCGCCGACAGCGAGCATCTCTATCAGCAACGCGGCGCTGCGCTCATGCACCTCGTGACCTGGTGCGACCAGGCGCTCCTGCTCGCCACGGCCTGACAACCTTCAGCGCGCCTACCGCGTTTCTGGGGGTGTGAAGTCTGGGAATGCAATCCGGTGACTGTGTAAGGGCAAAAAGGACGGGGAATCGTGCGTCGTTCGATGGTCGGACTCATCGCTGCGGGGACATTCGCGACGGCAATCGTCGGCACAGCACTAGCGGTGCCGTGGAGCGCCGCCAGTGCTGCGACGCCAGCGCCGTCATGGAGCGCTTCTCCGACGACCACAAGCCCGCCGAACGATCAGGGCTCGGGCGAGGCGACGGCATTCGACCCGGCGACCGGCCAGTTGGTCTCTATCGATAGTCAGCCTGGCCCCTGCCCGTCAAAAACCTGGACCTGGGACGGCAGCGCTTGGGCGACGCACAGCCAGCCGAACGGGCCGGGCGCCAGAAGCACGCCAGAGATGGGCTACGACGCCGCGACGAAGCAGCTGGTGATGTACGGCGGATTCGGCAGTTACTCATGCCCGAACGGCATTTACTGGGGAACGCTGAACGACACGTGGACCTGGAACGGGTCTATCTGGACAGCCCAAACGCCTGCGACCGCACCGCCGCCGATTACGGGCGGCTGTGCTGCGGATGACCCCGTGACAGGTCACTTGATCATGTTCGGCGGCAACAACGTCATCCCAACCGCGGGCGGAGAGGCGTTCAACGACACGTGGCAATGGACCGGCACCAACTGGGTGAAGCTCGCGCCCGCATCGAGCCCACCGGCAAACGGGCAGTGCTTCATGACGGACGACGAGGCACGCGGCGAGGTCGTCATGCTCATGTACTCGGGCGACACCAGCGGAGCAGCGAACGTCCAGACCTGGATTTGGAACGGCAGCACCTGGAGCCAGGCCGCCGACTTTCCCGTCCCTGACGGCCTGAACCCGATCTCCTACGACGCGCAATCTAAAGAGGATCTCGTGTACGTGGGCGAGACCGGCCCGTGCAAGACCACCAGTCCGACCACGTCATCGTGTCCGGAGGTCGATCAACTCTGGGCTTTCGACGGTACGCAGTGGGCGAAGGTTTCGTCGAACGGACCCGAGATCGGCTCCGGCTCGGCAGCGTCCGTGGATGCGGCAACGCACCAGCTGGTTGCGACGTCGGGGGAACTCTCGGCGCCGAGTGGCTTCGTGTTGAACAGCAAGACCTGGGTCTATTCGGCACCAGGGTCGTCGTCGGCAAGCCCGGTGCGGCTCGCGGGTGCGAATCGGCAAGCGACCGCCGTCGCAGCATCGCAAGCACAGTTCCCGACCAGCGGATCGGCGTCCGCCGTTGTTCTCGCCCGTGCTGATGTGTTCGCCGATGCACTCGCTGGTGGCCCCCTCGCCGCAGCGAAGCACGCACCGCTGCTACTTACGACGTCTGGTTCGTTGGACGACGTGACAAAGGCGGAGATTCAACGAGTGTTGCCGAGTGGCGGAACCGTGTACTTGCTCGGTGGCACGAGCGCACTGTCGGACGACGTCGCGACTGCAGTCACGGCGATGGGCGATGTGCCGACGCGGGTGTCGGGCAGCGACCGATTCGGCACCGCGGTAGCCATCGCCGACGCGATGGGTGACCCGACGACCGTCTTCGAGGCGAGCGGGGCCGACTTCCCCGACGCCCTGTCAGCGGTGCCAGCAGCGATTAAGGACCACGCTGTGATCTTGCTGACGAACGGCTCTGCGCAAGCGCCCGCGACAGCCGGCTACCTGACCGCGCACGCGACTGCGCGCTACTCCGTCGGCGGCCCCGCAGCATGGGCAGATCCGTCGGCGATCGCCCTGGCCGGCGCCACTCGCTACGACACGTCGGAGGCGGTCGCGTTGGCCTTCTTCCCCAACGCAACCGGGATCGATCTGGCCTCAGCGCTGACCTTTCCCGACGCGCTAGCCGCCGGTCCACTCGCGGGCGCGGCAGGCCAACCCGTGCTGCTGGTGCCGCCGTCCGGCGCGTTGCCCGAGCCGGTCACGGCATACCTGACAACGCACGCGGCCACTGTCTCAGCCGTCCGCGCATTCGGCGGGACGAGCGCCCTGAGCGCCAGCGTGCTGAGTGAGGTCAGCGTCGCGCTGCGCTAGTGGGCGGCGAGCTCGCTGAGGGATCGTCGCGACCGCTTGATCGAAGCGACTGCAAGAAAGATCAGCACGGCGATGCCGACGATCACTGCCACCGCGCCGCCGATCGGAATGTTTCCCTGCCCTGTGCCGGGGTGTGTTGGCCGATCGGTCAAGAAGGCAAATCCGAGGGTCGCGGTAAACGCTGCGACAGTCGCGCCTATGAGCCACACCGTCAGCTGCGAACCTGACGGCAGCGGCCGGCGCACCGCACCATGGCGGGTGCCGAACCAGCACACCGTAGCCGCGACGCCACAAATCGCGGTGATGATGAGCAGCTGAACGACCCAGTACGCCGGCGACCCGGTCGTGGTGGCCGCCGAGTTGTGGCCCCGCCCTGTCCCGAGGTACCACGACTGCGCTGCCGTGGCACCCACCATGGGCGGAACCACGATGCCGATGACCGCTCGCGGCTTCGGCGCGATCAAACCAGCGACAATCGCGATGAACAATCCAATGATCGGGCTCATGGCCTTCGCTCCTCAGTGACGTAGTGGACGTAGTAGCTGTCACGTCGACCATGTTCTGGGTAGGTGCCGTCGCACATCGGTCTACGGTCGGAACCCTGAGGCGATCCGTACTACTCAAGTAGGAGTGTCCACAGACACGTGGGGGTACTCGTACGGGGTGACCACGGGTGACAGACCCAGGGTGTTAGGAGAGTAAATCGTGGCGAGGTTCATCACCATTGGGTACGGCGACCAAGCGGGCTACGAGCAAACTGACAATGCCGTGCGGGACGCGGCTCACGCGCACGACGCGCAACTGCGTGAGCGTGGTGTCGACATGGGCATGGCTGGATCACCCGTGCAGGTGCGCAACCATGACGCAGCCGGGGTGCGCACGCAGGATGGCTCGTTCATGTCCGCGGCGCTTCCCGTGGCCGGGTTCGCCATCATCGAAGCAGCGACGCTGGATGACGCCATTGACATCGTGTCGCAGACGCCTTGCGCTGTGGCTCACGGCGTAGTCGAGGTGTGGCCACTCGAGGAGTCGGTGTAACTCGACGATGATCAACGTTCTGGTCAGGAATCGAGAAGCATCGGGACGTCGGTGCACCTAGCCTTTCGCCGAAGGCTGCAACATGCAGACGCCGAAGGGTCCCAACGGAAGGAAGCGCGAACGTGCCTACGAAGACTACGAAGACCACCAACACGTCGAAGAGTGCATCCGACGGATTCAGCGCCGAGGAACGGGCCGCGATGAAGGAACGCGCCGCCGAACTCCGGGCCGAAGGCAAGCACGGCGCCAAGAAGGCGGACGGCTTGCAGGACCTCCTCGCGAAGATTGCCGAGATGGCACCAACCGATCGTGCGCTTGCAGAGCGAGTGCATGTGACGGTGACTGCAAATGCTCCTGAGTTGTCGCCCAAGACCTGGTACGGGATGCCGGCCTACGCGAACGCAGACGGCAAGGTCGTCGTCTTCTTCCAGGACGCAGGTAAATTCAAGTACAGGTATTCAACCCTCGGCTTTCAAGAATCCGCGAATCTCGACGACGGCGACTTGTGGCCGGTGTCGTACGCGCTGACGAAGTGGACGCCTACGGTGGAAAAGAAGGTGGCTGCGCTGGTTAAAGCGGCGACCTCGTGACCGCCGCTTACACGTTCGACGTCTTCTCCAGTCTCGACGGCTACGGCTCGAACAGCGGCACCTACGGCGGCTACTGGGGTAAGCAAGGTCCGGAGCTGCTCGCCCGTCGCCTGGACCTCTACAACGCGGATCAGCGGATGGTCCTCGGAGCCAACACCTATCGGCTCTTTGTACAACTGCTGGGCTCGAGCGTCGAGAATCCGGAGATCGGCGATCCGTGGGTCTCGCGCATGATGAGCCTCCCGTTAACGGTGGTGTCGACGACACTGCGGGAACGTCTCGATTGGCCGAACGCGACCGTCGTGAGTGGTGACGCCGTTGACGTCATTGCCCGGCTGAAAGAAGAGTCTGACGTGCCGTTGCGCTCACATGGCAGCGTCGCTATGAACCGGGCACTCATGGCCGCCGGCTTGGTCGACCGCGTCCAAGTAACGGTCTTCCCAGTCATCACCGGTAAGAGCGGCGAAGACCCGGTGTTCCGGGGTGCGGCCGACTTCGACCTCGAGTTGCTCGAGAGCCGGACGCTCGACGGCGACATCCAAGAGCTCAGCTACCGACCCACCTTGCACGCCTGATTGGTTACGCGCGCGACCATGCGACGATGTGCCGGTGAAGGTGGGCGGAGTCCTCGTCGGAAACCGCACATTGCTCCGTGCTCAACTTTCGTTCGGAGCCGCGTTCACAGCGGACTGGTCCTTCGTCGTCGCCATCGGCTTGGTCGCCTACGCGCACGGCGGTGCCATTGCGGTCGGTCTGGTCGGGCTCGTTCGACTTGTGCCCGCAGCACTTCTCGCGCCGGTCATTTCCGTCTACGCCGATCGGGTCCCGCGTGAACGCGTCCTGTTCGCGTCGAGTGCAGTGCGAGGGGTTGCGACCTTGGCGGTGGCACTAGTTCTGTCCGCCCACGGCCCCGTTGTGGTGGTGTATGCACTGGCCGTCGCGTCATCGATGGCGTTTACGACGTACCGCGCGAGCCACTCGGCCCTGCTGCCGTCGTTGTGTCGCAGCCCAGACGAACTAACGTCAGCGAACGTCATCCGTGGCGCGCTGGATTCGACCAGCGTCATCCTCGGGCCGTTGGCTGCGGCGCTGTTACTTGCGGCGTGGGACCTCTCTGCGGTCTTCGTGTTCGCCGGAGTCTGTGCACTGATTTCCGCAGCGCTGATTATGCGGCTGAACTACGAAAACATCCCGCTTCCGGCGACCCAGCGGAGGCACGTGCTGCACGAGATCCACGACGGAATAGCCGCGGTCACGTCAAACGCGGGAGTGAGCGTGGTGGTGGGATTCGTTGTGTTGCAGGCGGCGATCCGCGGCGCATTCAGCGTCTTTGTCGTCGTCGTGGCGATCGATCTCCTCCACGGCCACCCGTCGAGCGTCGGGCTTCTACAAGGTGTCGTCGGCATAGGGGCTCTCCTGGGCAGCATCGCGTGTACGCGTCTGATCGGGAGTCGCGCGATGACCCGCTGGCTCGGCATCGCCGTCGTCCTGTGGGGAGCGCCAATAGCGGCCATCGGCCTACTGCCGCATTACTCCGTCACGCTTCTCGCAGCCGCCGTCATCGGCATCGGCAACTCACTGGTCGATGTCACCGCGTTCACGCTCCTCGGACGCATGGTTCCCAACGCCGTCCTCGCTCGTGTGTTCGGGGTACTCGAGAGCGTCGGCGCACTGGCCGTCGGCATCGGGTTCATCGTGGCGCCGCTGCTGATCGACGCGCTCGGCAGGAAGGGCGCTCTGCTGACGGTCGGTGCTGTGGCTCCGGTCGTGTGTCTTCTGTGGTGGCGGCGGCTGACCACCATTGACGCCTCGGTGGCGGTCCGTACCGACGACATCATGTTGCTCCGCAACATTGCGATGCTCCGCCCGTTGCCGGTGCCTGTCATCGAGCAAATCGCTCACGGCATCCAGCGCACCGAACTGCACCCAGGCGAAACAGTTTTCGAGGCAGGCGACACCGGCGACAGCTTCTACGTCGTAGCCAGGGGCAACGTGAATATTCTCGACGGCGGCGAGTTGGTCCGCACGATGGGCCGCGGTGAGGGCTTCGGCGAAATCGCTCTCCTTGGCGACACCACGCGAACGATGACCGTGCGAGCCGTCGACGATGTCGAGCTGTACGGCATCAGCCGCAACGACTTCCTCACGGCAATCACCAGCATCCGCGACGCGCGCACAGAAGCTGAGGCCACAGGGTCAGCCTACGTAGCCCACGCGCCAGGCACGCCACTCGAGGACTCCGGTAGCAAGTAACTGCTACGCAGCGGGTGGCTCCCACAACTCGATCGCATTGCCCTCCGGATCATGTATCCGCGCGAAACGCCCCGCTTCGGATGAGTCCCATTCGGGCTTGACGATCACCGCGATCCCGCCGGCTTTCAATCGTCCGAGCAGCCCGTCGAGATCCCTGACGCGCAAGTTCAGCATGAACTGCTTATCCGCTGCCCAGTAGTCGGTCGCCGCGACGAACGGCGCGAAGACGAGCGGTCCGCCCTGCACGTTCCAGGTCCATTCGTCCGCCGGCTCGGTGCCTTCCGCTGCACAGCCAGCACCGACCCCGAGATGTTCGCGGTACCACCCACTGAGCGCGTCAGGGTCCTGCGCACGAAAGAAGATCCCACCAATACCAAGTACTGGCATCGTCGCTCTCCTAATCAGTCGAGGTGAGTTTCCATCAACTGGCGGCCGGCCTCTGTGATCGAGCCTGACAACGAGGGATACACAGAGAAGCTCTGCGCGATCTGATCGACTGTCAAGCCGAGTTGGACCCCCATCGTGACCGGCAAGATGAGTTCGCTCGCCCGAGGCGCAACGATGACACCGCCCAGCACAACACCGGTGCCGGGCCGGGCAAACAGCTTCACGAATCCGTCAGTAACTCCGGCCATCTTCGCGCGCGCGTTTCGCGCAAGCGGCAACTTCACCGATCGCGCCTCAACCGACCCTGCATCGACCGCACTTTGCGAGACGCCGACGGCGGCGATCTCGGGATCGGTAAACACGTTCGCGGCAACCATCGACAACCGCAGCGGCCGCACGGCTTCACCAAGCGCGTGCCACATCGCGATGCGTCCCTGCATCGCGGCAACCGATGCGAGCATCAGCAACCCCGTGCAGTCGCCAGCCGCGTAAACGCCCGTGGCAGACGTGCGAGACACCCGGTCGACCTCGACATAGCCGGAGGCCGATACGCGCACACCCGCTTCGTCGAGGCCGAGGTCGGCGGTGTTTGGTACCGACCCCACAGCCATCAGACAATGCGACCCCGCGACGGTAGAGCCGTCGGCCAACGAAACGAGCACGCCGTCCGCCGTCCGCGTGACCGCTGTGGCGCGCGCATTGTTCACGACCGTGATGCCACGACGGCGAAAAACCGATTCGACGACAGCTGCTGCGTCAGCGTCCTCGCCAGGCAGCACCCGGTCACGCGACGACACGAGTGTTACTTGCGAACCGAGCGCCTGGTACGCGCCGGCGAACTCCGCACCCGTGACACCGGAGCCAACAACGATCAACTCCGAAGGGAAGGCGTCGAGGTCGTAGATCTGGTGCCAGGTCAGGATCCGTTCCCCGTCGGGGACAGCGGTGGGCAGTACGCGAGGATGCGCGCCGGTCGCCAGCAACACGACGTCCGCATCGAGCTCTTGGACTTCGGCGTCGGTCGTCACGACCACCCGATGACCCGCGACCGTCGGTGCCGAGAGCCGGGCCGACCCGGCGATGACCTGCACGTTCTCGCCTGCGAGCCGCAGCGCGATGTCGTCGGATTGCGCCTGCGCCAGCGACCGGACGCGGGCGTTGACCTGCGTCGCGTCGACGGTGATGTTCCCGGCGTCGTGGTCGGTGCCGCCATCGAAGCGGACGCCGAGGCGTGGCGATAGCGCGAGGGCGGTCATCGCCTCGGCCGTGGCAATGAGGGTCTTCGACGGCACGCAGTCGGTGAGCACGCACGCCCCGCCGACGCCAGTGCGTTCGACGATGGTGACTTCCGCGCCAAGTTGCGCCGCGACCAGGGCCGCCTCATAACCGCCGGGGCCGCTCCCGATAATGGCGATGCGCGTCACGTGCCGCATTCTGTCGTAACCGTCTAACCTTCGGTGCGTGGCCCTGTACGCCGCCTATGGCAGCAACCTCGATCCCGAGCAGATGCTCACGCGGGCACCGCATTCCCCAGCGCAGGGAACGGGGTGGCTGCAGGGCTGGCGACTGACGTTCGGGGGCGAGGAATTGAGCTTCGAAGGAGCGCTCGCCACGGTCGTCGAGGACGCAGGCAGCCAGGTGTTTGTGATGCTCTACGACGTCCCTTCCTTCGACGAGCCCGAACTCGACCGCTGGGAAGGCAACGCGCTCGGCCTCTACGACAAGATCAGAGTGCGGGTCGCGACCCTTGACGGCGACCTGACCGCGTGGCTTTACGTCCTCAATGGGTATGAGGGTGGCCTGCCCTCGGCGCGCTACCTCGGTATGGTCGCCGACGCGGCAGAGACGGCCGGAGCACCGGCCGACTATGTGAACGAGTTGCGGCTGCGGCCGTGCAGATCGGTGGGCGACACTTCTGTGGACGGCGACCAGGTGGACGACGCATGAGCACCCTCACGACTGTCGAGGCCGCTGCGCAGGCCGCCGACCGGCTGGCCGAACTGACTGGCGTCGAGCGCCATGACGTTGCGATCGTCCTTGGCTCCGGCTGGGTGCCGGCCGCCGAAGCGATCGGTACACCGACGCATGACATCGCGGTAACCGACCTGCCCGGATTCGCGCCGCCAGCGGTGCTCGGCCACGCCGGCCGGATCCGCTCGATCGACAGCGAGGGCCGACGGGTACTGGTGTTCCTCGGGCGCACTCACCTGTATGAGGGACGCGGCGTCGACGCGGTCGTGCACGGCGTGCGGACGGCGGCGCAGGCCGGTTGCCGGGTCATCGTGTTGACCAACGGGTGCGGCGGGCTGCGCGCCGATTACTCCCCTGGGCAACCAGTGCTGATCTCCGACCATCTAAATCTCACTGCGACATCGCCGTTGCAGGGCGCGACGTTCGTCGATCTGACCGACCTCTACAGCACGCGACTGCGCACGATCGCGCGCGAGGTCGACCCAGGTCTGACTGAGGGTGTTTACGCGCAACTGCCCGGCCCGCACTACGAGACTCCGGCCGAGATCAAAATGCTGCGGACTCTTGGTGCCGACCTCGTCGGCATGTCGACGACCCTCGAGGCGATCGCCGCACGCGACGCCGGCGCGGAGGTGCTCGGCATCTCGCTGGTGACCAACCTTGCCGCGGGCATGACCGGCGAGCCGCTGGACCACCTCGAAGTTCTCGCCGCCGGCAATGCGTCGGCAGCACGCATGGGCGCGCTGCTCGCGCAGGTCGTTGCGCGACTGTGAACTACGAGGCTGCCGCGCGGACGTGGCTCGCCGAAGACCCCGACCCCGACACGCGCGCCGAGCTTTCTTCGCTGCTTGACTCGCGGGACGCCGCGGGGCTGGCCGATCGCTTCAGCGCGCGCCTCCAGTTCGGCACCGCGGGGTTGCGAGGCGCGCTTGGTGCGGGTCCGAACCGGATGAACCGCGCCGTCGTGATCCGAGCGGCCGCCGGGCTCGCGGCGTATCTGCTCGACACCGGCGGCACCTCGGTGGTCATCGGCTATGACGCGCGGCACAAGTCCGACGCGTTCGCCTGGGACACCGCGGCCGTCATGGCCGGGTTCGGAATTACCGCGTCGGTGCTGCCACGACCGCTGCCCACGCCGGTGTTGGCGTTCGCGATCCGCCACCTCGGCGTCTCGGCCGGCGTGATGGTCACTGCATCGCACAACCCCCCGCAGGACAACGGCTACAAGGTGTACCTCGGTGACGGCGGGCAGATCGTGCCGCCTGCGGACGCAGATATCTCGCGACACATCGACGCAGTAGGCGCGCTGGCCGACGTCCCGCGAAGCGATGCCTGGCAGCTACTCGACGACACCGTGCTCGACGCTTACATCGACGGCATCACGTCGATGCCGTTGCTCGCTGCTTTGCCCCATCGGGAACTACGGATCGCCTACACGCCACTGCACGGAGTCGGCCGAGATGTCGTCCTTGCTGCGTTTGCACGTGCCGGCTTCACGTCGCTGTCTGTCGTCGCGGAGCAGGCCGCACCTGACCCAGATTTTCCGACCGTCGCATTCCCGAATCCCGAAGAGCCTGGCGCGATCGACCTGGCGCTTGCGTTGGCGCGGTCGTCTGGTGCGGATCTCGTGCTTGCGAATGATCCGGACGCCGACCGGTGCGCCGCCGCGATTCCCGATTCGGCCGTCGACGGTGGCTGGCGGATGCTGCGTGGCGACGAGGTTGGTGTGCTGCTAGCCGATTTCCTTTTGTCACAAGGAGTTTCTGGCAGGTACGCGACTTCTATCGTGTCGTCGTCGTTGCTGTCGCGAATGGCCGCCGCGCACGGAATGGCGTACTCCGAAACGCTTACCGGGTTCAAGTGGATCGTTCATGACCACCCAGACCTCGTGTACGGATACGAAGAGGCGCTCGGCTACTGCGTCGCGCCGTACCTGACGCGCGACAAGGACGGCATCAGCGCCGCACTGCTCGTCGCGCTACTTGCGGCTACCTTGCGGGCGTCGGGGTCGTCGCTGGTTTCGCGTCTTGACGAGCTCGCGCGCGAGTACGGGTTGCATGCAACCGATCAGGTCTCGGTTCGGGTTTCCGACCTTTCGCTCATCGGAGCCGCAGTTGACCGCCTGCGTGCAGCCCCGCCGTCCACGCTCGGTGGTCTGCCTGTTGTTGGCATCGATGACCTCTCGATCGGCGCTGCTGGACTGCCACCGACCGACGGGCTGCGTTATTGGCTCGACGGCGCATCGCGCGGCTGTGGGCAGGGCCGTGTCGTAGTGCGCCCGAGTGGCACTGAGCCGAAACTGAAGTGCTACCTGGAACTCGTGGTCAAGGTTGATGGCTCGATCGACGATGCGCGGGCGTTGGCGGGCGAGGTGCTGACCGCCATCGGCACCGACGTGCGGTCGGCACTCGGCCTCGACTGACCGCGCTACCAGATCGTCACGGTGGTCCCAGAATTCGCGGCCAGATAAAGGGCTTCGACTGCCTTCGCTTGTCCCTCGGCGTCGGCGCGGCCAAGGAGCTCGTTCGGCTCGCCCCGCACAGCTTTTCCGAACTCCTCGAGCTCGAGTTGGTAGGGATTGGCGGGGTCGGTATCCGTTCGCACGGGCTCGGCGCCTTGCATCGTGACAGTGAGCGCAGGTTGCTGGCCGTGCCACGGATCGGACACCTCGACACGTCCTCTCGTGCCCACGACCTCTAGGTAGCTACGATCCGGCAGGTAGAACCCGCAGTCGAAATGAGCGAGTACGTCGTCAGCGAACTGCAGATTGGCCGTGAAGCCGATGTCGACTCCCGTATCGCCCACCACTTGATGTGCCTTTGCCGTCACCGGCTCCCCAGCAAGGAGCCTTGCCGCGCTCAATGGATACACGCCGACGTCCATCAAACTTCCGCCGTCGAGTTCGGGATCGAGTCGTACGTCGCCCGGCACGTCGGTCGGCCAGGAGAACGCGCCGGAGATCAGTCGGAGTCGGCCAAGCTGGCCACTCTTCACCAGCTCAACGAGAGCCTTGGTCTGCGGGTGATACCGATACATGAAGGCCTCGCTAAGCACGAGGCCACTATCGGCTGCCTTGTCGAATGCCGCGACGACCTCGGCGGAGTGCCTGCTATACGGCTTCTCGCACAACACATGCTTGCCGGCGTCGAGCGACTTCATCGTCCATGTGTGGTGCATCGAGTTGGGCAGCGGGATGTAGACCGCCTCGACGTCATCGTCAGCGAGCAATTCCTCGTAGCTGCCGTAAGCGCGTTCGATGCCCCACTGACTCGCGTACGCACGACTGCGATCGCCGTCGCGACTCCCGACCGCAACGACGTCGACGTCCGCCGTCAAGGCGGCGCCCTTGAGCACCTTGGCGTTGATGTTCGCGGTCGACAAGATTCCCCAACGCACAGGCTCGGTCATGGCTCCCCTTAGGCGGACACGGTTGCGGGCCTAGCTTCGCATCCCTGGGTGCTGCCGTTCCGGGCTGGTTCACGACACCCAGCGCTGCGAATGGGAGCGCCCCCTCAACTTCGCATCCCGGATGGTCGTTAAAACGCGCAAATTCGGACCGAATCGCGACCACACGGGATGCGAAGTTGCCTGCTCCTAGGCGCGATGGCCGGAATCGGCAGCACTTCCGGTCGGGGCACCTGCGATGTAGCCGATCCGGAATGCTCCCCAGTGGTCTTTACCGACGAAGATCGGCGCGGCCGCATCCTTCACGATGTCGAAGGTTCCACCGCCAAGGTCACGGCGGTAGACCTGGATGAGCGAGCCGGCGCGGTTCTTGGCAGCTCGGGTCGCAGCCTCGTTGTTGAAGATTCGACGATTCCGACAATGAAGTTCGTTCCACGCCGGATCAGGACCCTGTGGGTGAGAGTACTCAGCGGTATTAGCTGCCGCGTAACCGTTGCGATCCCCGGCCACGCAGTAGACGCTGTCCGACAGGTTCGCATGCACCTCTTCCATCAACGGCAGCAGATTCTGCTCCGCAAACCCAGTGAACTTCGTGAGCAGCTGAACCGGATTGGTGCCAGGGATCGGGACGTAGTTCTCGTCGAACAGGTCGGCACGCGAAATCGTGCCCTTCGCAACGGCGTCCTCGAGGATGGCTCGTGCGCGAGCGGCAGCGTCGATGGCGGCCTCGACGTAGGGCGTATCGACGGTACGCACGCCAGATGCCGACAAGTCCTGCAGCACGACGTTCGCAGACCCCAACAACGATGCCACCCTGTCACGGCTACGGGCGATCTCCTTCTGCGAGCGATCGATCCCCTCGGTAAGCCGGCTCAGTGAATCGACGAAGTGTGTAGTGCCCTCCTCGCTCGCAGTGGCGGTGTTCTCGATGGTCTGTGCAGAGTCCGAGACTCGGGCGGCTCGCTCGGTGAGCTCGGAAATGAAGGCCGACATGGCGTCTGTACTCGCCCGCACCGATTGGGCGTGTACATCTGCGGCGGCACTGTCGGATCGAAAGACGTCGAGTGAGGCCGCCAGCGCATTGAGGGTCGTGTTGATGGTCACCGCCGAAGCGGCACTCTCCGACGCGAGTGTTCGCACGCTGTCGGCAATCACCGCGAAGCCCCGGCCCTCGGTAACGTTCTTCGTCGCTTCGATGCTCGCGTTCAACGCCAGGATGTGCGTCTGAGTGGCGATGCGTCCGATCCGTGATGCAGCGTCGCCGACCTCGCGAAGCTGATCCGTGATCGTGTCGATGCGCGCACCCATTCCGGTCAGCCACTCGCTGACTGCGCGCATGGCGGGTGCCGACTCCTCGAACCTGACTTGGCACTCCGCCGAGCGATCACGGATCTGCACAGCCTGGTCGAGTACCGCCCTGGCGCTGTCGACGACGGCACGGTTCTCGGCCTTGATCTGCTGAGTTGCCGCACTCAGAAGTTCGAAGATGGCAGCCTGCGCTACGGCCTCGTCCGAGAGCTGGTGGAGATCGCCCAGCACGTATCCAGTCTCGTAGCCGAGCTCGCCGATGTGAGTGACCACGTTTGCCACGAGGCGCTCGAGTGCGCCGCTGGCGATGCGGGTTTGCGAGCCCCGCAGGGCGGACTCCCGCCGCCGAACAGCCTGAAGTGGCAGCTTCACGTGACCCCTCCGCTGTCGTCGGTTCATAGTCCCAGCCTCGTCCGCTCAGGTCGCGCAACGCGCCCGAAGCCAACCGCGCGCCGCGGCGATATGGTGAATCAATGACGCTCACTACGTCGGCGATCCCGACGGACGTCGCCAGTTCAGACTCCGCCTTGCGCCGGTTCCTGCACGGTTTGCCCGGCGTCGACCAGGTCGGCGCCGAAGCTCGGGCGGCCACCCTGTCGACCCGCTCCATCAAGACCGAAGCCAAGCGTTGGGCCATCGATACGGCCATCTCGATGATCGACCTGACGACACTTGAGGGCCAGGACACTCACGGCAAGGTGCGGGCGTTGTGCGCCAAGGGGATTCGTCCTGACCCGGGCGACGCCAGCTGCCCGAGCGTCGCCGCGATCTGCGTTTACCCCGACCTCGTCCCGACCGCCAGGGAGTACCTCGGCGACAGCGGCGTCAAAGTCGCCAGCGTCGCGACGAGCTTCCCGTCAGGCCGAGCAGCGATGAGCGTCAAGCTCGCCGACGTGCGTGACGCGGTCGCGAATGGTGCCGACGAGATCGACATGGTGATCGATCGCGGCGCGTTCCTCGAGGGCCACTACCTCGATGTCTACGATGAGATCGTGCAGGTGAAGGCAGCCTGCAAGGACGCCCACCTGAAGGTGATCCTCGAGACCGGTGAGCTCGCGACCTACGACAACGTGAAGCGCGCATCGTGGCTCGCGATGATCGCCGGCGGCGACTTCATCAAGACGAGCACTGGCAAGGTGAGTCCGGCTGCGACACTGCCTGTCACGTTGGTCATGTTGCAGGCGGTACGAGACTTCCGCGACACCACCGGGAAGCAGATTGGCGTCAAGCCGGCCGGCGGCATTCGCACGACGAAAGACGCGATGCGCTATTTGGTGTTGGTGAGTGAGACCGTCGGCGACGACTGGCTCAGCCCCGACTGGTTCCGCCTCGGTGCGTCGAGCCTGCTCAACGATCTGCTCCTGCAACGCCAGAAGATGACAACCGGCCATTACTCCGGCCCCGACTACGTCACGATCGACTGAGGGCGCGCACATGACGAGCAAGCTGTTCCCGTATTCGCCGGCACCTGAGTCGCGGGCGATCGTCAACATCGCCAGCTCCTATGGCCTGTTCATCGGCGGCGAGTTCGTCGAGCCCGAAGACGGCGAAACGTTCAAGACCATCAACCCGGCCAGCGAAGAAGTACTCGCCGAGATATCGGAGGCCGGACCGCGGGACATCGACCGCGCCGTCGCCGCGGCTCGCAAGGCCTTCGACGGCGCGTGGGGCTCGATGTCGGGCAAGGAACGCGCGAAGTACTTGTTCCGCATCGCCCGCATCATTCAGGAACGTTCACGCGAACTCGCGGTGCTCGAATCTCTCGACAACGGCAAGCCCATCAAAGAATCGCGGGACGTCGATCTGCCGCTCGTCGCGGCGCACTTCTTCTATTACGCGGGCTGGGCCGACAAACTCGAGCACGCCGGATTCGGGGCAAACCCCAAGCCGATCGGCGTGGCTGCTCAGGTCATTCCGTGGAACTTCCCGCTGATGATGCTGGCGTGGAAAATCGCGCCCGCGCTTGCGTGTGGCAATACCGTCGTGCTGAAGCCTGCAGAGACCACGCCGTTGACTGCGCTCCTGTTCGCGGAGATCTGCCAGCAGGCAGGCCTCCCGGCTGGTGTGGTGAACATCGTCACGGGCGCCGGCGAAACCGGCCGGATGCTGGTCGGCCACGAAGGCGTCGACAAGGTCGCCTTCACTGGCTCGACTGAGGTTGGCCGGGCGATCGCGAAAACCCTTGCTGGGACGAGAAAGCGGCTAAGCCTCGAGCTCGGTGGCAAGGCCGCCAACATTGTGTTCGATGATGCGCCGATCGACGAAGCTGTCGAGGGCATCGTCGGTGGCATCTTCTTCAACCAGGGGCACGTGTGCTGCGCCGGGTCGCGGCTGCTCGTGCAGGAGTCGGTCGCCGACGAAGTGCTCGACCGGTTGCGCCGGCGGATGTCGACACTGCGTCTTGGTGACCCGCTCGACAAGAACACCGACGTCGGTGCAATCAACTCCTACGAACAGCTCGCGCGCATTCGCGAACTCTCCGACATAGGCGAGGCCGAAGGCGCCGAGCGGTGGTCGCCAGCGTGCGAGCTGCCCGAACGCGGCTTCTGGTTCCCGCCGACCATTTTCACTGGCGTCACCCAAGCGCATCGCATCGCGCGCGAGGAAATCTTCGGACCGGTGCTTTCCGTACTCACGTTCCGCACGCCCGACGAGGCGATCGAAAAGGCGAACAACACGCCGTATGGTCTGTCGGCCGGAGTCTGGACCGACAAGGGCAGCCGCATCCTCTGGATGGCCGACCGCTTGCGCGCCGGCGTCGTGTGGGCGAACACGTTCAACAAGTTCGACCCGTCGTCGCCGTTCGGCGGCTACAAGGAGTCGGGCTTCGGTCGCGAGGGCGGCCGGCACGGTCTCGAGGCCTATCTCGCAAAGGGGAAGTAACGCGATGCGAGTCAAGAAGACTGATGACGACCGGATCGGCGTCCGCAAGACGTACAAGCTCTACATCGGCGGCGCGTTCCCGCGCAGTGAGTCGGGGCGTAGTTACCCCGTCGAGAATCACCACGGCGACTTCGCGGCGAACGCCGCGCTCGCCTCACGCAAAGATGCGCGTGACGCGGTCGTCGCAGCACGTGCCGCGTTCGCAGGATGGTCGCGCGCGACCGCGTACAACCGCGGCCAGGTGTTGTACCGCGTCGCCGAAGTCATGGAAGGTCGCCGCGACCAGTTCGTCACCGAGGTGCACGAAGCCGAGGGCGGCAAGGTCGACGCGGCCGCAGCTGCCGTCGACGCCGCGATCGACCGAGTCGTCTGGTACGCGGGCTGGACCGACAAGGTGGCCCAGGTCGTCGGTGCTGCCAACCCGGTGGCCGGTCCGTTCTTCGACTTCTCGGTCCCGGAGCCGACCGGCATCGTCGCGATCGTCGCGCCAGCGACCTCGAGCCTGCTTGGCTTGGTGTCTGTGTTGATGCCGGTGATCGCAACGGGCAACACAACCGTCGTCCTCGCAAGTGAGCTTCGACCGCTGCCGGCGATCACGTTGACAGAGGTACTCGCGACATCTGACCTGCCCGGCGGCGTCGTCAACATGCTGACCGGCAAGGTCGCCGAGGTCGCACCCTGGCTCGCATCACACGCCGACGTCAACGGCCTCGATCTCACCGGCGTGCCGCTAGCGCTCTGGCGCGACCTCGAAGTCGCGGCGGCCGACAATCTGAAGCGAGTGAGAAGGCCGGACGACGTGGAGCCCGACTGGTCACGCGACCCCGGCATCGATCGGCTGACCAGTTTCCTCGAGACCAAGACCGTCTGGCACCCGCTCGGCGTCTAGGTATCGTGCGTCGCCCGAGTTCTGCACGCTGGCTAGCTGACATGCGCACGCATTTGAGGATGAGCGTGCTAGTCCTTCGGCACTCGTCCGAAGCTGACCGCGTTGACGATCTCCTTGGGTAGGGAGGCAGCGAGCCTGGCGTCGGGATGGACCCCGAGAGCGTCGTCCACGGTCGCCATGGCTAGCCGGAGGGCGAGAAACAGGGTGATGGAGTGAATCTGTACATCGCTCAGTCCAGCGTCGCGCAGTAGCTGGATGTCGTTCGGGTCGGTCGCGTTGGGGTCTTTGGCGACTTTGCGGGCCCATCGGGCCATGGCCGCTTCTTGGTCGGTTAGCCCGGTGTCGGTTCCGGTCAGCACGGCGACGACCAGAGCTGGGTCGGTGGCGTCGGCGAGCGTGCGACCCCACGCCAGTGAGCAATACGAGTCTCCGACGGTGGAGGTCGCGGCGAGTATCAAGATCCCGCGCTGGCGAAGACCTAGCCCGCTTGGTTCGAAAGCGGTCGAGGCGAGGTCGAAGAGGCTTTGCATGGTGTCGGGCTGATAGGCGTTGATCCGCGAACTGTTCCAGATGTATCCGTCGTCAGCGATGTCGTCGTCATAGAGCTTCTGCACGCGAGGCGTGACCTCTGCTGGTTCGAGGAAGTGTTCTGCCATCTCGTCGCCTTCCGCTCCGGCTTCGAATCGCGTTCGCTATGACGATAGGGCCGCAGCCAGGAGGGCGAAAGCCCACGCCAACAGCTGGCTAGACCCTCCGCTTCGGTTGTGGCAAGCGAACGACCAGATACTCCTTGGCGGCGTCGTTCGTCTGGAAGGCGTGAGCTTGCCGCTCGGCTGCCTTGCGGCTCTCCGTGCTCATCGTCAACCACCGTCCTCAGTTGTGGCTGCGCGGAGGCGTTCAGCTAGCAGAACGAGCTGCGCAAACTCCTGGGCGTGTTCAGACGATGGCAGCGGGCCGGCAACGGCAAGGCCAACATGGATCGCGGCTGCGGCCGCGTAGTCATAGCCACCGAACTTGTGCGCGAGATCGCGCACCATGTACTCCTCGAGCGACCCGAACGCATCGCTTCCTACCAGTACGACGGCGGCGGCCGCCAAAGGTGGCGACGTGAGATAACCGGATGACGTCGACAGCGCGTGCAAGAGCGCGTCAGTGACCTCTGCGTCGTCCCGGGTCAGCGACAGCCACGCCCCCATGACGGTCTCTCGCCAGGCACTCCTGAGAAGCGCAACGACTTCATCGGAGGTCGTCGAACGACTCATCTCGACGATCGCGGGCAGCAACTCCTCGCCATACCTGACCGCATTGGTGCCCATCATCTTTTGGTAGTAGGGCTCAACGCACCGATGGTCTCTCTCGTTCATCCAAGAACCCTACGTCCGAGGTATCTGGGCAACCTCGGCGTTCACGTTGGGTCGTGTCGAGTCGCGTACGTCCAGCACTACGCGCTCTGCGACGGCCAGCCGTGATCAGCAAGCCAGCGGACGACGATCGCGGGCTGCGCGATAGGTCGGTCACCAAAGCCGGGCACCCGAAGCGCGTCGGGCGGCAGGTAGGACGCTGTCGCGAGCAGCGAACGCCCGTCGGCCAGGAAGGCAAACGTCAGGGTCGGCCACTGCATCCAGTCCGTCCATTCGAACTGGGCGGGCAGCTCAACCAGTGCGCGCGTTAGGACTCCTACCGAGGCGACATCGCCTTCCGTGATCAGCGGCGGTGTGTGCTTCCGATTGGTCGGATCGTATTCAGCCCCCTCGACGACGACGATTCGCTTGGTCGCCTGCACTAGGGCATCTCCAAAGTCCATCACACGTCGACTATCCCAGTCGCTATTGTGCGGCTCCCGAACATCCGCAACTGCTGCTTGTGCGGCATATCTTCTGCGGACCGGTGGGATAATTGCGGCGTGGTTTAAGTCGATAGCTCGCCAAGGGCGCGCCTTTCACTGAGGCTGCTGCTTCCGGGGCGGCTTTGGGCGCGCCATCTATCTCGTCGGCACTGTTGCCGGCGTCGCCGGGGCTTCGTGCGGGCGGCGCGAATCGGCCAGCGTGCAACGTCAGCAGCTGCCACACGTGTCCATTCGGTTGGCACGACGCGCTCCGAGAATCTGCCGATCAAACCTGACGGTTGTTGACCGGTACGAGTGACGAACGCGCATATCTGCCCATTGGAGGTTATTTATAGGCGGGGCGGTTCGCGCTCACCCAGGGTGTCGTCGAATCCGGTAGAAGCAAACCGCCGCTAGCACGAGTGCGGCGGCGAAAAAGCTGCCGGTTTCGCGCCACTGCAAGGGCCAGTACCGAGACGCTGGCTGGTAGGTGACGATGCCGTGATACGTGGCGCCAAGTTTCGCTGCACAGGCTTGGAGAGCGGCCTGCCCACTGAATGGGCGAAGCAGGTCCGGACAGCTGTTGGTGACGATGCTGCCAGTGAGCGCGTGACCGCTGTAATCGGCTATGTGGGTCGAGTAAACCCAGGAGTTGGGAATGTCTACGCCCGTGAACAACTTGATCGGGCCGTTGTTGTTCTGGGCAAATCCCTGTACCACCGTGCCCAGTGGCCGACTGAGGTGCTCAGGCGGCAACAAACGCGGACGTACTAGCGAGGTAAATGCGATCCGAACCCCCACGAACCCGCCGACAGTCGCAGCCATCGCAGGCAGGACGCGGCGAATCAGCAAGCCCATCGTGACGCCCAGCGCGATCGCGAATGCGGCATAGCCAACTGGAGTGATGTTGCGTTCACCGAACAGGGCCGCGCCAAACTGGTTCGTGTTCGCTCGATCGATCGGGCGTGACCACCAGGTGACCATCAGGCTCAACAGGCCGGTAGTCGCAACGCCTGCCGAGCCAACCATGGCGAGCTTCACCGCGAGCCATCGGGTCCGTGTGACGCTTTGCACCCAGACCAGTCGGTGAGTGCCCTGTTCATATTCTCGGCTGATCAGCGGCGCAGCCCAGAACGCGCCAATAAGGCCTGGCACCGCCACCAGTGCTGTCCCTATGAGTCGAAGCACTTGATCCAGGCTGCCGATGTCAATGACATTCTGGAAGCACGGCCCGACAGCGGGACACGTGCTGTTCGAGCTCGCGGCGTTGTCGTAAACCTGCGCTAGGCGCGTCCCACTCACACCGAACAAGATGGCAGTCACCACGAGCAGGGCAAGGGCGACCCACCCCTGGCCTCGAAACTGACGCAGGCTTAGCCGAATCACCCGCCTACCCTACGCAGTTGAAGGGCTGTCAGTCCCTACGCCGATGGGACGACCCAACGTGTCCTCGATACGTCAGGTTGCGTACGCCGACATCCGCATGCCGCCCGACGCGGGGCCGCGCCTCCACGCGTAGACGTAACTCTTCGGTTGTTTCTCGCACCGGATCTCTACGCATGTCTGCGCGGCATCAACCGGCAACCCGTACAAGCCATCGCATGAAAGGCAAACAAGTGCCTACTGAAGACGAACTCGACATTCAGCTGCGGCCGTTTGGGGGCAACGACCTTGCAGTCCTGGAGCGGTTCGCGACCGACCCGAAATTCTCAGAACCGTTCGAGTGGAGTGGGTTTGCGTCATCGCGAGCACTGCGCCAACGCTGGGAACAGGGCGCCTTCTTAACGGAAGATCCTCACTACCTGGTTGTATCGCTAGCCGATGAAACCCCAGCGGGATGGGTGTTGTGGCGTGACCTCGGGATGTTCGGCAGGAAGGGCTGGGCGTGGGAGATCGGGATATTGCTCGCTCCTGAGTATCGAGGTCGAGGCGTCGGGACGACGGCCCAGATGCTGCTGACGGAGTATCTGTTTGACACGACAGTGGTCCATCGACTTTGCGCCATCACGGAGCTCGACAACCAAGCAGAGCAGCGGTCGCTTGAGAAGGTGGGCTTCCGACGCGAGGGCGTGCTCAAACAAGCGGCGTTCCGAGGAGGAGCGTGGCGAGACTGCGTCATATACGCCTGTCTGAGGGACGATCGGCGACGGTCGATGTCGCCCGCTGCCTTCACGTGACCCCGCGGTCTGCCACCGGTAAACCGCGTCGTCATGACGGCTGCCCGGCATCGTTGCCTTAGTTGGAGCGACGGCGACGACGGTCGCGCACGATATAGATCGGGGTGCCGACGAGGGCTACGAGGATAAGGATCGGCACGATGATCCAAGGGCCGACGTGGGTGGTGTGCGTATTCGATGCCAAGAACGCGGCGGCGATCAGCGTCGGATGTGGCATGGCTTACCTCCATGTGGTTGTGACGCGTCGTGAACTACTCGGCCGTGTCGGTCAAGTGATGTCGCATTGCAGGGTGGTGCTGGCGGAGACGAACGCGACACATGCTGCTATGGCGGCGATAAAGGCCGCAGCGACGGCGAAGGGCAGTGGGCCTCCTCCCTGGACGCCGTGGGCGGGGCCGAAGGCCGCGTCGCCGAGCGTGACGCCGGCCATGGTGGTTGCGGCGGTGTAGGGGAGGTAGGGCCGGACGCCGGTGTAGACGCCGCCGATGATGGATTCCATCAGGATGGCCCAGAGGAAGACGCCGATGACGGTGCTGATCTGAGAGCGAACGAGGGTCCCGACCACGACTCCGAGAGCGGCGAGCAGTGCCGCTGCGGTGGTAGCGCCAGCGACATGCCCGCTGAGTGTGGCTGTGCTGAGGGGGATTTGGTCCCCGTGAGTTTTGATGAAGACGAGTCCGATGGCGGTGGCGACAAGCCCGGCGACTAGTCCGAATAGTGCGCCATAGCTTGCTGCCGCTGCAGTTTTGGCGAGCAGCACGCGTCCGCGTTGTGGGGTGGCGAGGTACGTGAGCGTCGCGCTGGAGTGCCGGAATTCCCCGTTCGCAGCGATCGCGCCGAGCACCGCTGCCAGCAGCATCGCGATGCCCGTGACGGTGGTAACCGTACGCATTCCTTCGGCGGTGGAGATGGGTGGTACACCGCTGCCGGTGCTGCCGGCACGGTTGTTCTCCAGCAACGCGAACATTGCACTGAGGACCCCAGCGGCTGCGAGCAGCCCCCAGGTCATGCGCATCGTGCGCAGCTTGAACAGTTCCGTGCGAACGATTGTGATCATGAGTTCACCCGCTTGGGTTGCGAGTTCCGTGGTGAGACGCAGGAATACGTCTTCGAGGTCAGGTGCGTGCCGGTTGGTCTCGAAGATCGGGATGCCATGAGCGGCGGCGAGGGTGCCAATTTGCTCGACGCTGGCGCCAGTGACGGTGAGCCAGTTGCCGGGGGTGGATTGGATGGCGGCTCCATCGGCCACGAGCACCGCCGCGAGGTCAGCGGGACGCGGTGTCCGGACGGCCACGTTGTCTGCGCCAGATGCGATGAGTTCGGCCAGCGTGGAGTAGGTGATGAGTCGCCCGTGGTCAAGGATGACAACGGTGTCGACGGTTTGGGCAACCTCGGCGAGGATGTGGCTGGAAACCAGCACGGTGCGGCCTTCAGCGGCGAGGCGTTGGAGCAGGTTGCGCAACCAATGGACGCCTTCGGGATCAAGTCCGTTGGCGGGTTCATCGAGGATTAGGACCTCCGGGTCGCCGAGCAGCGCCGCGGCTAGGCCGAGGCGTTGGCGCATGCCGAGGGAGAACTGGCCGACCCGACGACCGGCTACTGCGGTGAGGTCGACGAGGTCGAGGACGTCATCGACCCGCCCGACGGGCATGCGGGCGATCATGGCTTGGATGCGCAGGTGGTTGCGTGCCGTGCGGCCGGGGTAAGGGTTCGACGATTCGAGTACGGCGCCGACCACCCGCGACGGGTTGGAGATGTTTCGGTACGAGCGACCGGTGATCCGCGCCGTTCCGCTAGTCGGCGTGACAAGGCCCAGGAGCATCCTTAGCGTCGTCGTTTTCCCGGCACCGTTCGGCCCGAGGAAACCGACGACGCTGCCACGCTCCACGCCGAAGCTGACGTGGTCGACCGCGGTCACGTCTCCGAACTTTTTAGTCAAGTCATGAATCTCGATCACGCTCACGCTCACGCACCTCGCTGTTCTACTCACCGTGTTGGCGCTTCCCGTTGTCATGTTGATGCTGCTCTGCGAGACGGTTACCGTCGTCGTCTCGCAGGCATGTCCTCGAATGCGTGCAGCGGCGCGGCAGCTACCCGGCTGGTACGTCGAAATGCGTACAGGCAAGCCGTCATCACGCTGATGTGTCACAGGCTGGTGGGCCGTAGTTTGGGCACACGATGAATGAGTTGGATCAGGCACCGATGGGGCTGCGCACCGGCCGGTGGGTCCTCGACCGCCGATGGTTAGCCGCCCGGCCTGACATGCTGCTGGCCTCAGTCGTGCTGGTGCTGCAACTCGCCGGCGCCGCGGCGACGACCGCAAACCCGCACTCGGGGCAGGCACACCTGGATGCGCTCGAGTGGGCGCTCGTCGTGACCGGTCCCATCGCGCTTGTGTTCCGGCAACGTCGGCCGACGGTCGTGTTGTGGGTGACACTCGCTGCGGCGTTGGACCCATCGGGATCGTGGGTGACAAACCTAAGCCTGCTCGTCGCCTTCGTCCTGGCCGCGATCACTGGGCATCGCCACGCGGCCTGGCTCGCGGCCGCGGTGGGATTCGTGTCGTCGGTGTGGCTTGTCCCCCTCGCCGCTGGACGACACGTCGCTACGATGCAGTTTGGGTTCCTACTGCTCGGCTGGCTTGCAGTGCTCCTCGTCGCCGCCGAGGTCGTTCGGCTCCGTGGGGTGCGACGCGTTGACATGCGGCGCGCACACGATGTGGAAGCGCGGCGCCGCACCAGTGACGAGCGGCTGCGGATGGCCCGCGAACTCCACGATGTGATCAGCCATAACATCGCGCTGATCAGCGTTCAGGCAGCCGTCGGCCTTGACCTGATGGATGCCCAACCCGAGCAGGCCCGCGTCTCCCTCGCGGCGATTCGCACGGTGGCAAACGAGGCACTCAACGAGCTTCGCGGCGTCCTGTCTGCGTTGCGCTCCGACGTCAACGACGCAGCACCACGCTCGCCGACACCCGGTCTAGCGCGGTTGCCTGAGCTACTGGAGTTCACCAGGGCTGCCGGTGTCACCGTCACCACACAGACAGTCGGACAGACGCGCGCATTGCCTGCAGCTATCGATACAGCCGCATACCGCGTGGTGCAGGAGTCACTGACCAACGTTGCCCGACATGCCCCTCATGCGCGCGTGGGCGTGCACATCGGCTACGAAGCGTCGGCATTGGTTGTCGGGGTGGACGACGACGGCGGACGGCGGGTGGGCAAGGTCGCGGTTGCATCCGGGGGTGGCAACGGCATCGTGGGGATGCGCGAACGGGTCGCTGCCCTTGGCGGTGACTTCACGGCTGGTCCCGGCTCGCGTGGTGGATGGGTCGTCCGGGCTCGGTTCCCGCTGGCGGGAACGTCGTGATCCGCGTGCTGCTAGCCGATGACCAGGCGCTCGTGCGGGCCGGGTTTGGCGCGCTACTCGACGCACGCGATGACATCGAGGTCATCGGCCAAGCTGAAGATGGGCAGCGAGCGATCGCACTCACCCGCCAACTTCACCCTGACATCGTGTTGATGGACATACGCATGCCCGGACTCGACGGCTTAGAGGCGACGCGGCGGATCGCCGCTGATCCCGATCTCGCTGACGTGCGCGTCGTTATGCTCACCACGTTCGAGCTCGACGAATATCTATTCGAATCGCTGCGAGTCGGAGCAAGTGGCTTCTTGCTCAAGGACATTGACCCGATCGACTTAGTGGCCGCGATCCGTATCGTCGCCGCAGGCGATTCGCTGATTTCGCCCAGCATGACCCGCCGCTTGATCGAGGAGTTCGCCGCCCGGTCGAAAAACCCACGTCCTAGCACCGACCTAGATCCACTCACCGACCGGGAGCGCGAGGTGCTCACGCAAGTTGCCGCGGGCCTGACGAACGAGCAGATCGCGCAACGCCTCTTCATCAGCCCGGCCACCGCTCGGACCCACGTCGGCCGGATGATAACCAAGCTCGGCGTGCGCGACCGCACCCAACTCGTCGTGCTTGCCTACGAGACCGGCCTGGTCCGACCAGGCTGGCTGGCCTGACAGCCTTCCACATGACCCGATACGTCCACGGTTATCAGGAACGCGAAGGTCGACGCCTCGACGACCAAGCCGGCGCTCTTGCCGACCTGCTGCACGCCGACACCGTCTTCGCTCCCGGCTCGCGCGTTCTCGAGCTAGGTTGCGGCGTCGGCTCGCAAACGATCACGCTTGCCGCCCGCAACCCGCTGGCGCACATTGTTTCAGTCGACGTCTCGTTCGACTCGCTCGCCACCGCTGCCGAGCGAGTCGCCGACGGTCGCCTGAGCAACGTCGAGTTCGTACGCGCGAACCTGTTCGCGCTGCCGTTCAAACCAGCATCGTTCGAGTACGTCTTCGTGTGCTTCGTCCTCGAGCACCTGGTCGACCCACTCGGCGCACTGCGGATCGCTCGACTCGATGCTGACATCTGGTGGCCACCTGACAGTTATCGAGGGCGACCACGGCTCCGCCTACTTCCATCCCGACAGCGCTGCCGCGCGCGGCGCTATTGCTTGCCAGGTTGAGCTGCAGCGCCGCGCCGGCGGTAATGCGCTGATCGGCCGGCAACTGCATCCGCTGATCACCGCGGCCGGTTTCGCAGCGGTGCATGTTGTGCCACTGGTCGTGTATGTCGACGGCAGCCGCCGAGAACTCGCTCGAGCGGTTTACCCGCAACACCTTCACGGCGATGATCGAGGGCGTCCGGGCCGACGCGCTTGCGGCTGGCCTGACCAGTGCCGAGGATTTCGATATCGGCGTGCGGGATCTGTATCGCACTTGCGAACCAGACGGCGTCTTCAGCTACACCTTCTTCAAGGCGCACGCGACCCGTGCACCTTGACGCAATCGCCGTCCGCTCACGACACGTCGAGAACGAGAAGCACAACTGTCGCCGAGGCGGCCAGGTGACGGTCATGAGCCTGCGTCGATCGCGAACCTAGCTGGTTGCGGCAGTGGCGGTGTTGCATCCCACCGCGGGTACGACGAGGTCTACGCGCAGCATCGTGCCGCGGGTACCTGTTGGCACGACCCGTTGCGTGACCGTTCGGCCATCAACATTGACTGCAGCGTCGAACGGCTTCGAGCCGATGTTGAAAACCCAGGGCGACGTGGGGGAATAGGTGGCAGTCGCGACGACTGCTCCATCACGAGAAGCGTTCACGCCAACGGGATGGTCCATTTTGACCAGCGCGCAATTGCCGGCAGACCCTACGACTTGCACGAGTACGTCTCCGCCCTCGGTGTAGACGAGCCCATCGCCATGTCCGCATGCCGCCAGGGGGAGCATCGAAACCGCGCTCAAAAACACGGCGGCGTGAACTGGGTGCGGACGCCTTTGGTACAGCGGAACGCTGATTGATCGTGCGGACCGGACGTGAGGCACCGCGTCACCACGTCCAGACAAGTAAACGTATTCCCCGCACCGATGACTGGTTTGTCACGAGCGCAGGATGGCATGCCAGCGCGCTCTTGCCGCAACGACGCGCGTGCGGTCGGGTGTCAGGTGGGGTCCCTCTCATAGGTGTGTGCGCGTTTCGATTGAGGATTCCGCGGCCGCAGATCGACGCCAGCGTCTGACAACCATACGAGGCTTGATCGTCGTTTACCGGTGTGACCGCAGGAGGTTGCGATGCCGGAAGACGGGTTCGCCGAAGTCGGTGCCCACCGCCGCCAGTTCGCCCTTGTCGCTGCAAGCGCGGCCAGTGTGGTGCTAGTTGCCGTGGCTATCCTCGGTGTACGCACCTGGGTTGCTGCGCCTGCGCGCGGGCCGGTTGCCGGCGGCACTCCCGCGGCCATCCCATCGGCGAGTGTGTTCGCTAGCTCTGTTTCGACCGCAGCGGCGGTCAGCGCCAGTGACCCCGCTTTCTCGTCATCGCCGATGGTCTCGCCTGCGCCAGTCAGCAGCCCGCCTAGCCAGCCAAGCCCGCACTCGTCGGCGACTAGCCGCCGCACCCCGCCAGGCGCTCCTGCGGTGGTGGACGAGAGCCACCTCAACTTCGAGGTAAGCATGCGTTTGTCGCCGACGCATGTGCTGCTGGGTCAGCAAACTCGTGTCACTGTGACGATCCGGAATGGGGGCCACGGGATTGATCCGGCCGCCGAGGTGTCGATCGGCTCGATGGTTCCAGCCGACGACTTCAGCGACGCGCCGCCGGACTGTGTCATCGCCAACGGCGGAGTGCAGTGTCCGGTCCCCGTATTGCGGGCCGGTGGCGAAAAGACGATCGCGTTCACCGTTACTACGGGTTACTACCCCGGGGCCAGTTGGGACGACGAGATCTTCGGACAGTTGGGCTATGCCGACAGCTATGGCCAGCAACAACAACTGCAACCGGGCTACTCAGCCGACCTAACGGTGGATGCAGGCACGCTGTCCTCGGCGCCGGCGGGATCTGGCGCACCGAGCACCGCACCGTCGCCGCCTCCCACATCCGCTGCGCCGAGCACTCCCGATCCCCCCACCCCCACCCACACCCACACCGTCGCCTGCCGGTTGAGCCTTCAGCGATCGACGCTGAGTCTCGTCCGACAACCAACTGGGCCCCATTCACGTTTACCGGGACGACCACAGGAGGGTAGCTGTGCCGAACGACGAGTTTGCCGAAGGTCGCGTGCACCGTGGCCAGTCCGTCCGCATCGTTGCGAGCGCAGTGAGCGTCGTTGCCGTGGTGGCAGTTGTCGCGCTGGCCGTGCACCCATGGCGTGACACAGCGGGACGCAGCGATGCCGCGCGCGCGACGTCGTCGGCAACGTCATCAGATAGTCCGTTAGCGAGCCCGGCGACCAGCCTGCCTGCGGTCAGCGCCAGCGAGCCCGCTTTCTCCGCTGCGCCCGCATCCTCCTCGCCCACGGCTACCGATAGCCCGTCCCCAGAGCCACGCACAACCCCACCTGTGCGTCGCCGCACGCCGCCGACCCCCTCGGCTGCCGCGAGCGACAGCCAGCCCAACTTCAAGGTCAGCATCGTGGCGTCACCGACGCAGGTGGTGTTGGGCCAGCAGACTCGTATCACCGTCACGATCGTGAACGAAGGAGGGCTGTTCGACCGGTCCGTCGTGATGGGATTTGGGGGCTCCGACCCGTCCGACAACTTCAGCGACGCCGCGCCGCCGTGCACGGCTGGCTTCGGGGTCAGCTGTCCGATTACCGGCGCGCGCCCTGGGCGCACTTGGTCGTTCAGTTTCACTTTCATCCCTGGGCCGTTTCCGGCTGTGGGGCACTTTGACGACGCCCTCTCCGCGGTGTTCGACTACGTCGACAGCCACGGCGAACCACAACAGACGCCGCAGTACTTCGACACCGTGCGTCTGTTCGACGCCGCGGCGACATCGCCCCCAGCATCCGGTAGCCCCAGCAACACACCACCGTCGGCGGCGCCTCCAGCGTCGCCTGCAGCCACCAGCGCCACGTCCGGCCCGACTACCAACCAATAGGGCACGATGCCTAGCCCAGCTTGGCTTGGACTGCCTTGATGATCGTCACGGCCGTCTGGTCCGTGGACACTCCGGCTACATAGATCATCCGATCACCGAAGACGGCACGGACACCGTCCTTGGCGGAGAACGCCTTGTCACCAACGCCCGTCAGCGGCGCAACGTTTTCCGCGGCCCCAATAACCGTGTCCGTCTGCAGTGAGTTCGCGTACGCTACGGCCCCGTCGGCGACTGTGACGCTGACACTGAAGCCCCCAGTGCCTGAAGCAGGGAAGTAGTCACAGCGGTAGGCATTGCTCTCCGCATCGTCTTGCTCCCGGCTGGTTGTCACCGCTACTCCACTGAGTGAGGCGGCTTGCGAGGCCGGCAGCGCAGTGCAGACGGCTATGGGGGCCGCGCTCGCGGCGGTCGCGGGACTAGTCGAACCCGAGACGGCAGTTCCACGCGAAGCAGCCGCTGTCGCAGGGGTCGTCGAATCCGAACCGGTAGTACCCACCGAGGTAGGCGTCGCCTGCGTTGCCGGGGAGCCGGTGGTCGACGACGAACTGTGGCAGCCAGTCAGCATCACAGCCGTGACGGTGACGATGGCCAGGCGGGGTGGGACCGAAGTCATACGCATCGGAGGACTCCTTAGCTAGATCAGGCGCGAACGCCGCGACCAGAACCGACGCTAGGTCCGGGGCTCCGTAACGGAATCAGGGAAAACCCGCGATCAGAGCGGTGACCCGGGTGGGCGCGACGCACGGCCCGAGTAGCGGTTGGCATCGGGCTCGGCATACTGGCGCAATGGGTGACGAGGCCGAGAAGTGGCTCAACCGGGTGGAGCCGCACTTCGAGTTCTTGCATCCGTTGGGCTTCACCGACGTCGACGTGGACGACAGTTCCTTCTGGTCGACCTGGGTGCAATATCGGTCAGCGACCGCCGCCATCCGCATCTGCAAAAGCAACGAGTTTGTCCGAGCCGAGGTGTACCTGATCCGCTTGGTCAATGGCGAAGCGCCTCCGTACCCAATCTGGATCACAGACGACCGGATCGACTGGGCGCTGCTGGACAACGTGGTGGAGGCCCGGGATCCCGACCTCATGAGCGACGTCAAGAAGCAGACCGGACTGAAGCCATCTCAACTCGATGAGCAACTACGGTTCTGGGCGCAGGTACTCCGCGACGTAGCGGGGGACTTCCTCGCGGGGAGCTTCGCGCCCATGGATGTAGCTGCAGCACTGATCCGGAGCCGTGTGGCTGCACATCCCCAGCAGGTTCAGGTCTGGCTTCCCGAAGACGCGCCCGCCGGGGGCGATGCGCAGGAAGCCAGCGTGGTCCAGGCGATCGTTCCACCGAACGTCGGCGTATCTGTTCGGCGATACCGACGCGGCCGGCACCGAAAATCCGATCCCGGCTAGACGGACATTGGAGATCTACGATGACGGCAACGTTGAAGATGACGCATAAAGCGATCGGAGTCGAGGTTCGACGGGGCACGTACGACATCGTGGTGGACGGTCAGCATGCCGAACGTTTGAGGCCAGCGACGGCGGAACCGTCACGTTCGGATCGACAGGGAAGAGCTTTTTGCCGATCTTCCCCGCATCTTTCGTTGTCCCAAGCCTGGCACTTCAACTTCGCCGTGAAGTCGGATGACAGGCACTAGCGAGCAGGAGCGTCGATGGCACAGTGGCGAATCGAGTTGACGACTCAGGACGTCGTGGCACTCGAGCGAGGCATGGAGATCATGGTCTCGGCCGTTGACGAGGAACAAGATTCCTCAGAGGGCCAGATCGACGTCACGATCACTCTGCTCGAGGTGTGATCGCGCGGTCGTGCGAATACACCGGAATCAGCGGCGGCGTGCTCGCAGAACGATGTCGCCAATATGGGGGTTGTCGGGCGGCGGGTCGATGCGCGCCGCGATCACATCAAGCTCAATGATGAAGTCGCGGCTGATCAGCTGACGCAGATCGTTAGCATCGATGTAATCCGCGGGATCAACGCCGCGCGCTTTCATTTGTTCGCGGTGTTCATAGTCTAGGTCGTGGTAGACCGCCAGCAGCAACCCACCGGACCGCACGGTGTCGAGCAGCGCATGCACGGCACCGGCTCCCGCCGCCTTCGGCAACGCCGGATATTGCATCGACAGAAGGTCGAACGAGGCCGCGGGCAGCACGACTTCGAGGGCGTCGCCGCAGAGCCACTCGACGTTCGCGCCAGCAACATGCGCTGCTTCCCTTGCGCGACCGAGTGCCACCTGCGATACATCGATTGCGGTCACGGTCCAACCGTTGCGCGAGAGCCAGATCGCATCGGCCCCTTCGCCGCAACCAACGTCAAGCGCACTCCCCGGCGTGAGGTCGGCAACCTCAGCGACGAGCCTGCCATTCGGCCGGCCACTCCATAACGCTTCTCGCTCGCTGTACTTCGCGTCCCACTCGTGGGCGTGCACGGGCGTGCTCGCAGGCGTCTCAGCATGTCCGTGCTCAGGCATGACTTTCAGCCTAGACGTCCGTCGACGTTCCCGCGCCGTCGGACGGCGGCCGACCACCGTGCTTAGACACAGCGCGTGCGGCAAGTGTCGAGCCATGCCTGGCCGCATCGATGGCCCCGTTCCCGCCGAGCCACGAACTGAGAAAACCTGCGCAGAAGGCATCTCCGGCGCCAGTCGGATCAACCACTGTTGACGACGTTGGCCCGATAAGTTCGACCTCATTGCCTTCGCCGACGAGCACACCGCCCGAGCCAAGCTTCAATGCGACTACCGGATAGTGCACCCGAAGACTCTCAAGCACGTCGCGTGGGTCGGTTTGCCTGCTCAACACGCGACCCTCGTCAAGGTTCGGCAGGCACACCACCGCGCCGCGCGTGCACGACAGAAACGTCGACCCACCAAGTTCTTCGAGATAGGCGGACGACGATGGATCGGCTGTCACGACAATCTCGCGGCGACGTGCTTCTTCGATCAAAGAAAGAACAGCCGCCCGCGGCCCCTCGGCGAACAGTGAGTACCCGTTGACGTGCAATGCGTCGATGCGGTCGAGCAACGACCGCGGCAAGTCGGCGGCGGTCAGCCGTTGATTCGCGCCACGGTCGGTGAACATCGTTCGCCCGCCGTCGGCGTCCAGCATCACCACGATCGTGCCGGTCGGCGCGTCCGGGTCGGCGATCAACTCCGCGTCGACGCCGAACGCCGCAAGCTCCAAGCGATGCCGCGACACATCCGCTGCGCCCACGCGGGCGACGAACCTGACCTTCATGCCGGAAACGGCGAGCCACGCTGCCTGGTTGGCCGCCGAACCCCCAGGAGTCGCGCGAATGTGCGAGGTCGTGTCGCTGTCGCGGGTGACATTGCCGAGCGGCGTGACGACGATGTCGTCAATGACGTCGCCGACGATCAGCACTCTCGTCAAGCGGTGGCTGCCGCAGGCAAGGCTGACCATGCGATGGCGATGCCACCAGCCAGCGCGACGTTGTTTCGCGCAAGGTTGAGGTTGACGACCAGCGATCGGCCGCCGCTCTCGCGCTGGAAATAGTCGAGCAGGAACGGGCTGATCGCCTTGCCGCGCAAGCCAGCTTCGTCGGCTGCGTGCAGCGCCTGAATGAGCAACCGATCATGGACGTCGGGATCGAGTTGCTGGTCGAGAGGCACCGGGTTCGCGACGATGAGTGCGCCGCGAGTGCCCAGCTGATCACCTGCCGCCATGATGGCGGCGACCTCCTCTGTGGAGTCGACCCGCCACTCGAGCGGAAAGCCGGAGTCGGTGAGATAGAAGGCCGGGAACTGGTTGGTGCGGTAGCCGACAACGGGCACGTTGAGCGTCTCAAGACGTTCGAGGGTCGCAGCGATGTCCAGAATCGACTTCACTCCCGCGCAAACAACCGTCACGCGGGTGCGCGACAACGTGACCAAGTCGGCCGACTCGTCGAACGATTCGTGTGCGGCGCGGTGCACGCCACCGAGGCCGCCGGTCGCAAAGACCCGGATGCCCGCGAGGGCCGCCAACGTCGACGTCGCCGCGACAGTTGTTGCACCACTCGACTTGCGCCCGACGGCAACCGCGAGGTCGCGACTGCTGACCTTCGGAATGTCCTCCATCGCGATGCGTTCGAGCTCGCCGGTATCGAGTCCGACGGTCGGCACGCCGTCGATGACCGCAATAGTCGCTGGGACGACACCAGCGTCGGTCAGGATCGCCTCGAAGTCGTGCGCAGCCTGCAAATTCTCGGGTCGTGGTAGCCCGTGCGCGATGATGGTCGACTCAAGAGCGACCACCGGCCTGCCCTCAGTGACAGCCGTGCGAACCTCGTCGGAGATCTTCACCAATGGCGACACGTCAAGCCTCCAGATCGTTCGGTAGCGGCGCAGGAGTCCGTAGCGCGGCATACCTGGGCTTGACCACGTCGTTGATGAGCGCGAGCCGTTGGTCGAACGGGATGAATGCACTCTTCAATGCGTTGATGGTGAACCACTGTAGGTCGTCGAGTGAGTAGCCGAAAGCGTCGACGAGTTTCTGGAATTCGATACCCATCGACGTCCCGCTCATCAGGCGGTTGTCTGTGTTCACGGTCACCCGGAAATACAGCTTGCGGAGCAGGCCGATCGGGTGCTCGGCAATCGAGGGCGCTGCGCCCGTCTGCACGTTCGAGGACGGGCACATCTCCAGCGGTACCCGGTTGTCACGCACGTAGGCAGCGAGCCGTCCGAGCACCGGTTCGCCATCGATCATGGTGATGTCGTCGACGATGCGCACGCCATGACCGAGTCGATCGGCCCCGCACCACTGCAGGGCTTCCCAGATCGAGGGCAGGCCGAAGCCCTCTCCGGCGTGGATCGTGAAGTGGCCGTTCTCGCGCTGCATGTACTGGAACGCGTCGAGGTGACGGGTTGGCGGGAACCCCGCTTCGGCGCCCGCGATGTCGAATCCAACGACACCCGCATCGCGGTAACGGATCGCGAGCTCGGCGATCTCCAAAGAACGTGCCGCGTGCCTTAACGCGGTCAGCAACACACCGACCCTGATACCGCGACCCTCGCTGCCAATCCGGAAACCCTCAAGCACCGCCTCGACGACCGCATCAAGGCTGAGCCCCTCGTCGACGTGCAGCTCGGGCGCGAACCGCACCTCGGCGTACACCACGTTGTCGGCGGCGAGGTCCTCAGCACACTCGGCCGCAACCCGCACCAGCGACTCGACGGTCTGCATCACACCGAAGGTGTGCGCGAACGTTTCGAGATAGAGCTCAAGCGAGCCGGACGACGCGGCGCCCACGAACCACGCCTGCAATTCCTCGGCATCGTAGGTCGGCAGCTTCTTATAGCCCACTGCACGCGCAAGGTCGATCACCGTTGCCGGGCGCAGCCCACCATCGAGGTGATCGTGTAGCAGCACCTTGGGCGCCAGTGCGATTTGCTCGCGGGTCGCCGGCATCAAGCACCAACCCTCTCGAGAACAAGCGGCGGCTTCGACCAGGCGACATCGACGGCCGCAATGTCGACCGCACCGACGAGTGCTTCCAGTGCACGATCGAACCGCGCTTCATCGTCGGCGTACAAGGTGAACAGCGGGCTGCCAGCCGCGACAATGTCACCGGGCTTCGCGTGCATCTGAACGCCGGCACCGAACGACACGGCGTCCTCCTTGCGCGCACGCCCGGCGCCCAGCCGCCACGCGGCAACGCCAACTGCGAGTGCATCCATGCGGGTCACCCGACCAGTAGCCGGCGCAACAACGGAATGCCGGTACGGCGAAACAGGAAGCGGCGCAGCAGGATCGCCGCCCTGAGCTCGAATCATCGCGTTCCATGAGTCCATCGCCGAGCCGTCGGCGATGGCGTCAGCAGGATCCTTCCCGGCGGCCAGACCACAGGCGGCGAGCATCTCTCGGGCGAGCGTCAGTGTGAGCTCGACGACATCAGCTGGTCCGCCGCCGGCAAGCACCTCGAGTGACTCAGCAACTTCTAGTGCGTTGCCAGCCATGAGGCCAAGCGGAGTATCCATCGCCGTGAGCAGTGCGACGGTGTTCACGCCGTGTGCCGACCCGAGCCCGACCATCGTCGTCGCGAGCTCACGGGCCTGCGCGCGGTCTTTCATGAACGCACCGGCGCCGACCTTCACGTCGAGCACCAACGCAGATGTGCCCTCGGCGATCTTCTTGCTCATGATCGAGCTCGCGATCAATGGAATGGATTCGACCGTCGCCGTTACGTCACGCAAGGCGTAGAGCTTCCGGTCGGCCGGCGCGAGACCGGCCCCAGCCGCGCAGATCACCGCGCCGACGTCGCTCAGTTGTGTGCGCATCTCCTCGTTGGAGATCGACGCTCGCCAACCGCGAATCGACTCGAGCTTGTCGAGAGTGCCGCCGGTGTGGCCGAGCCCGCGGCCACTGAGCTGCGGGACCGCCGCGCCGCACGCCGCGACGATCGGCGTCAAAGGCAGCGTGATCTTGTCGCCGACACCACCGGTCGAGTGCTTGTCGGTTGTCGGCCTGCCCAACCCTGGAAAGCTCAGCCGCTCCCCCGAGGCGATCATCGCCGCCGTCCATCTATTGAGTTCTGGTGATGTGAGGCCAACGAAGAAGATGGCCATCAGCAGCGCCGACATCTGCTCTTCGGCGACTTCGCCGCGGGTATAGGCGGCGATCACCCAATCGATCGCGTCATCACTGAGAACGCTCCCGTCGCGCTTCGAACGGATGAGATCGATAACGTCCACGGTCAGACCCCGTCCAGATCGTCGGGCCCGAACGCGTGCGGCAACAGGTCGGACAAAGGCAGCGGACCAGACCGGTAGTCGATCAGCATGCCGGCGCCGCCGTGCTCCCACAATAACTGGCGGCATCGACCGCAGGGCATCAAAGCTGCGCCGGCACCGTCGACGCAGGCCAGCGCAACGAGCCGGCCACCACCCGACGCAGACAGTGCGGACACGACTCCACACTCGGCGCACAGCGTGAGTCCGTAGGACGCGTTCTCGACGTTGCAGCCAACGACAATGCGTCCGTCGTCGACGAGTGCCGCAGCACCGACGGCGAACTCGGAGTACGGCGCGTACGCCAGCGTCATCGCAGCCTGGGCCGCAGTACGCAATGCGGGCCAGTTGACCTCGACGCTCATCGGCCCTCGTACGGTTCGCCGTCAGCAGCAGGCGCACGAACCCGGCCCACCAGACCCGCGACCGCGAAGATCGTGGCGAGGTACGGCAACATGCCGAGGAAGTCTGACGGAATCTGCACCGGGGTGCCGATGAAAGAGAGCACGGTTTGAAGTGACGTGGCGAACCCGAACAACAGTGCGGCGCCGACCGCGCCGCGCGGACTCCAGCGGCCGAAGATCACAGCCGCCAGTGCGATGAAGCCGCGGCCCCCGGTCATGTTTTTCACGAACCCCGAACTGTCGCCGATCGTCAATGACGCGCCGGCCAGGCCGGCGAGCATGCCGCCGATCAGCACATTGATGTAGCGCGTACGCCGCACGTTGATGCCGACAGTGTCAGCAGCCTTCGGGTGCTCACCAACAGCGCGAGTGCGCAGGCCCCACCTGGTGCGGAAGAGCACGATGTCGACGGCGAAGATCAGCACGTAGGTCAGGTACACGATGATGGTTTGGTCGAACAGCAATGGCCCGATAATCGGAATGTTGCCGAGCAGCGGGATCTTCAGCACCGAAAGCGTGCCTACGTTGTTGTACGAGTTTGAGTTCGGTGCCATGACGGCGTCGTAAAGGAAGCCGGTCAGCCCGAGCGCGAGCAGGTTCAAAACAACGCCGAGCACGACCTGGTTCACGACGTACTTGATGGCGAAGACCGCAAGCAGCGCGGCGATCAGCGCGCCCGCTAGCATGCCCGCGATGGTGCCGATGGCGGCGTTCTTCGAGATGGTGCCGAACATCGCCCCCGCGAAGGCGCCAACGAGCATCTGACCTTCGATCGCGACGTTGATGACACCCGAGCGCTCGCACATCACACCGGCCAGTGCGCCCAGAATCAGCGGTACAGCAAGGAAAATGGTCTGACCGAGCAAGCCGCCCGGACCAAACAGGTCGAGCGGCGTTGCACTCGGCCCCGTGACCGACCAACACAGGAACGAGAAGACAACGAAGACGATCGTCAGCGCGATGACCCATCGCATTGCACGCCGCGAGAAATCCCGGGTGATCCGCCAGAAGCCGCCCGCCACGATGGCGATTCCGACCACGATGGCAAAAATCCGGGCGGGCACCACCAAGTTCGGCATGGTGACCTTCGCACCCGGCGGCGACAGCCGGAACCGCGCGCTGTGACCCGCTTTGGAGCCGAGGCCAAACGCGACAGCGCAGAGCACGCCGACCACGATGAGCACCGAGCCCGAGACGATCCGGGCACGTCGCGAGACCGGAACCTCCACGACCTCCGGCGTCGCGATTTCCAATGAGCCCGTGGTGTCGACGCTCACCCGTTCCACCCCTTCGCGAGCGCGGCAGCACCGGAGTCGGACGAACTGCGCAGCCGGAAGACGGCCCGCACGAAAGCTGGTGCGGCGATAAACAGAACCACTAAGGCCTGCACGATCGTCACAAGGTCGATCGATGTCCCTGTGCGACTCTGCATCGTCGCGCTACCAGCATGCAGGGCGCCGAAGAGCAGCCCGGCCCACACGGTTGGCCACGGTTTTGCCCGGCCGAGCAGAGCCACTGTGATGCCGTCGAAACCGAGTCCTGCGTCGACGGCGTTCGTCAGTGCGTAGTTCGTGCCGCCGCCAAGGATCTGGCTGCACCCGGCCAGACCAGCCAACCCACCCGCGATGAGCATCGCGGTGACATATGCGCGGCCGACGTTCATACCCGCCGTCCGTGCCGCGGTTGGGCTCGCGCCCACTGCCCGCAAAGTGAAACCGAGCCGGCTACGCGTCAAGAGCCATGCAATGCCGACTGTCGCCGCCAGCGCGATCAACAGGCCAAGGTTCACCCGCAGTGGTGACGGCAACAGCTTTCCGAGACGGGCAGTGCCGTGAACGATGGGCGAGATCGCTTGATTGCTACCTGGACGCCGGAACGCGCTGGTCTTCAACGAATAGTCGAGTAGATCGAGCGCGACGTAGTTCATCATGATCGTCGTGATGACTTCATGGGCGCCGGTGCGTGCTTTGAGCCAGCCGGCTATGCCGCCCCACACCGCGCCGGCAATGGTGCCCCCGATCAGCGCCGCCACGAGGTGAATGAACGGCGGCAAATGCCAGGTGAAACCGACGTAGCCGGCGGCCATCGCGCCGACGATGAGTTGGCCCTGGGCGCCGATGTTGAACAGCCCGGTGCGAAACGCGAGACCGACGGCGAGGCCGACAAGAATCAGCGGCGTGGCGTTGTACAGCGTTTCCGAGATCGGATTGAAGTCGTGCCACACGCTGCCGTGCCCGAACGTGTGCGGGTCGAAGATCGCGCCTTCGAACAGCGCAACGTAAGCCGCCGAGACTGCATGCCAGGCAGCGGAGAACACCTTGCCGGGAGACGCCGAGAAGTGCCGCACGGCATTGCGCGTCGGCTGATTGGTGACGGCGATGAGGATGCCGCCGACGATGATTGCGGTGACGAACGACAACGCGATGACGACCAGCGGATGGGTTTCACCGCGTGACTTTCGGCGCTCAGGCTCACCGCCCGGCGGCACCGCGATCTCGTCCTTGACAGTGCCGTCGACGCTCACGAGGCCGCACCCCCGATCGAATCTGATGCCTCGGGCGGTTCAGCGCCATCGATCGGTTCGAAGATGGCCGCACCGGTCGTCTGCGGGGCATCGACGGCTTCCGCTGCGTCGGCAACAGAGCCCGCCATCAGGAGCCCGACGGCAGCCGCTGAACTGCCGCCCGGTAGCTCCCCGATGATGCGGCCCTGGTACATGACCGCGATGCGATCGGCGAGTCCGAGAACCTCATCGAGCTCGGTCGAGATGAGGACCACCGCAGTACGTTCATCGCGTTCGCGGACGATGCGCTTGTGCACGAACTCCATCGAGCCGACGTCGAGACCGCGAGTCGGCTGGGCCACGATCAGCAGCTTGAGTGGGCGCGAGAGTTCGCGGGCGAGAACAACCTTCTGCTGGTTGCCGCCAGACAACGTGCTGGCCGCCACGTGCGCACTTTCGGCGCGAACGTCGAACTCCGCGACACGGGCTGCACCGTTTGCGTCAATCGCTGCCATGTCGAGACCGAAGCGGCCGGCGAACGCAGGGCTTTCGTGCATGTCGAGCACAAGGTTTTCTTCAACGGAGAAGCTGCTCACTAAACCGTCGTGCGACCGGTCCTCGGGGACGTAGCCGATCCCGAGGTCTAGCCGGTCACGCACGGACGACGTCGTGACGTCGTTGCCAAGCACGCTAATGCGGCCGGCCGTCGGAGATTCGAGACCCACGAGGCATTCAGTAACCTCCGTCTGCCCGTTGCCCTGCACGCCCGCGATCGCATAGATCTCGCCTTCGTGCACGGAGAACGAGACGTCGTCGACTTGCACCACGCCCGCGGTGTCGACGACGCGCAACCCCTCGACGTCCAGCACGACTGCACCGGGATGCGCGGCGTCCTTTTCGACCGTCAACTGAACTGGCCGACCGACCATGAGCGAGGCAAGCTCCTGCTCGCTGCTCGAGACCGCCGGCTGCCCGACAACTCGGCCGCGCCTGATGACCGTAATCGTGTCGCCGATCGCCTTGACCTCCTTCAGCTTGTGGCTGATGAAGACGATCGATGTGCCCGCGTCACGCAGCTTGCGCATGACCGTGATGAGGTCATCGATCTCCGAAGGCGTAAGCACGGCGGTGGGTTCGTCGAGCACCAGCACTTTCGCGTCACGGGCGAGGGCCTTCAGGATCTCGGCACGTTGCTGCACACCGACCGGCAGATCAGCAACAAGTGCATCAGGCGGGACGGCGAGGCCGAACCGTTTTGATACATCTGCAACCTTGCGGCGGGCGGCGCGTTGGTCGAGCCAGCCAAGGCCACCGGGACCGCGGGTGTCTTCGTGACCCAGCATGATGTTCTCGGCAACCGTGAAGACGGGGATCAGCATGAAGTGCTGATGGACCATCCCGATGCCGGCAGCCATCGCATCGCCCGGGCCGTTGAACCTGGTGACGACGTCGTCGACGAGGATCTCACCGTCGTCCGGGGCATACAGCCCGTACAGCACGTTCATCAGCGTGCTCTTGCCCGCGCCATTTTCGCCCAGCAAGCAGTGAATCTCTCCCGGTTGGACGACCAGGTCGATGTGGTCGTTCGCGACGAGGGAGCCGAACCGCTTCGTGATGCCGCGCAGTTCGAGCTTCACCGCAACCCCAGTCCAGTTGGCACCACCGAAGTCAACACCAAAGCCATGCCGAATGGGAGAGGTGGGCAGGCCCGTCGCCGGGCCTGCCCACCTCTGCCTAACTCTCTCCAACTACCGTGCGTGCACCCGCCGTCGTTACGCCTTCGGCTGCGAAGGCGAGGTGATCGTGATCTTGCCGCTCTCAATGTCGGACGTGATCTGCGTGAGCTCCGACTGAACGTTCGCCGGCACCTTGGAGGCGAAGTCGTGGAACGGCGCGAGGCCGGTCCCGTTGTTCGACAAGGTGCCGATGTAGCTACCGCCGCCGAGCGACTTGCCCGCTGCGAAGTCGTTCGCGTAGGTGGTGACTGCGCTCGCCAGACCCTTAACCACACTGCTCAAGAACACTGAGCAGTCAGCCGCGTCGCTGACGCAACCGTCAGTGTCAACCCAGATCACGCTGACCTTGCCACCAGATGCCTTCGCCGCAATCGCCGCGCCTTCACCAGTGCCACCGGCAACCGGGAAGATGACGTCGGCACCCTGAGCGATGAACGCCTTGCTGATCGCCTGGCCACCCGCGGTGTCACCGAACGGGTTCGACGTGCTCGGGTCGAACGTGCCGCCCTTCTGGTTCGTCTCGTCCCAGCCGAGGACCTTGACCTTCTTGCCCTTGACCTTGTTGTAGTACTGCACGCCCTCCCAGAAGCCATCCATGTAGATGGTCACCGGCGGGATGTTCAAGCCACCGAAGGTCGCGACAACGCCAGTCTTCGAGACGGACGCCGCGAGGTAGCCACCGAGGAAGCCACCCTGAGCTGTGTTGAACTGCATGCCGTACACGTTCGGGCCGGTCGACGGGTTGTCGATCTCAGCGAACTGCTGCTTGGGGTTCGCCGCAGCGGCCGTCTTCACGGCGTCGGCCATCAGGCCACCGACCGCGATGATCGTCGAGCAACCCTTGGCAACTTCGGCGTTGAGGTTCGGGGTGTAGTCGTTCTGCGTGTTCGACGACACGTAGGAGATCTTGATGTTCGGGTTGGCCTTGTTGGCGTCCTGGAGGCCCTGCCACGACGACTGGTTGAACGAGTGGTCGTCGACGCCGCCTGTGTCAAGAACCATGCACGCATTGACCGGGCCGCCCGCTGCGGGCGCTGAGCTGGCCGGAGCGCTGGACGCGGGTGCCGGTGCCGAGCTGGCCGGAGCCGGAGCGCTTGACGCGGGTGCCGGTGCCGAGGTGGCCGCGGCAGGTGCGCTGGTGGTCGCCGCGGCGGGCGCGCTGCTGCTCGGAGTACTGGCGGTCTTCTTGCTGCTCGAACAGGCCGCGAGCATGATCGCTACGGTTCCCGTGGCCGCAATGATCTGATAGGTCTTCTTCACAACGCCTCCGCTATCGCATGGCAAGTAAAATGTTGGCTGGACAATAGCTGGATTGGTGCACCCCCGCCCAACCGGGCCAAGCCCAACTCATCGGCCTTCTGCCGCGCTGAGCGTGCGGGCACGGGTTTGCTACCGAAGCGCGCTAAGAACGTTACGTCGCCGTGATCTGGCGTTCATCCAGCGCGGCGCGACGGCGAAGTGCGGACCAACCCCTGCGTGTCAGCTGGGGTCAACGGATTCCGTTTTCCCGCCCCTCGGTTGCGCCATTTCCGGCTTAGGTTCCGGCCGGTACTCGGGTATGGAGATTGACCCGTCGGGCTTGGACGTCGAGCTGGATTCTGTCGGTGCGCCCTGGACCTGCCGGCTCCACCGTGAGGTCAGGTCGGCCACTCGACGGAAGCGTTCTCCTTCGTCGTCGCGACGAGAACGGGTGATCAGCACCAAGAACACGCCGACGACGATGACCACGGCCACGGCTACCGCCACGATGATCGGTGTCACGTCAGGCTCCTTTCGTCCGGCGGGGGACTTACCCCTATCTCACCGCACGACTCCTCCGCCTCCAACTTGGCGGTGCGTCTTTCGAGGTATCCAAGATCGTCAAGTGGGCTCGTAGCGGCCCCAAATACCTCGCAACGTGGCACATACCTCGCCAACCGTGGCCTGCGCTCGCAACGCCTCCTTGATCGGCGGCAACACGTTCTGCTCACCGCTCGCGGCCGCACCCACAGCGGCTAGCGCGCGCTCGACGGCGGCGCCGTCACGGCGGGCTCGCATGGCCGCGACACGGGCGATCTGCTGCGCCTCCGACTCCGGATCCACCCGCAATGGCTGGTAGTCCTCGTCGGCCTCGGTGGTAAACGCGTTGAGACCGACGACGATCCGGTCGCCGCTGTCGATGCCCTGGGCGACCTCATACGCGGCGTTCTCGATCTCGGCGCGCTGGAATCCGCGCTCGATCGCCGCGACCGCGCCGCCAAGCTCCTCGACCCGCCGCATGAGCTCGAGCACCGCGGTCTCGATGTCGTCGGTGAGCGATTCGATGGCGTAGGAGCCGGCAAACGGATCGACGGTCTTGGCGATGTCGGTTTCGTACGCGAGCACCTGCTGGGTTCGCAACGCCAAGCGGGCGGCCTTCTCCGTCGGCAACGCGATCGCCTCGTCGTATGCGTTGGTATGCAACGACTGCGTGCCACCCAGCACGGCGCCGAGCGCTTGCAGTGCCACCCGCACCATGTTCAGTTCGGGTTGCTGCGCTGTGAGCTGCACGCCCGCTGTCTGGGTATGGAAGCGCAGCATCGTCGAGGCCGGATCGCGTGCACCGAACTGGTCGCGCATGACATGCGCCCAGACGCGTCGGGCGGCACGGAACTTGGCTACTTCCTCGAGGAAAGTCGTGCGCGCGACGAAGAAAAACGTAAGCCGGGGTGCGAATTCGTCGACGCTGAGGCCCGCGGCCTGGGCGGCCCTGACGTACTCGATCGCGTCGGCCAGCGTGAACGCGACCTCCTGGACGGGCGTCGCGCCCGCCTCGGCCATGTGGTAGCCGGAGACCGAGATCGTGTTCCACGCCGGCAGTTCCGTCTTGCAGTAGGCGAACAGATCCGTAGCAAACCGCAGCGATGCCCGTGGCGGAAAGATGTACGTGCCGCGCGCTATGTACTCCTTGAGGATGTCGTTTTGCACGGTGCCCCGCAGCGCTGACGCGGCGATGCCGTTCTCTTCGGCGACCATCTGGTACATGAGCAACAGCAAGGCTGCGGGTGAGTTGATCGTCATGGACGTCGAGACTTGGTCGAGCGGGATTTGGTCGAACAGCGTGCGCATGTCGTCGATTGAGTCGATTGCGACGCCGACCTTGCCGACTTCACCCGCCGCCATGGGGTCGTCGGAGTCGTACCCCATCTGAGTAGGTAGGTCGAACGCGACGGACAGCCCCGTCGTCCCCGCTGCTAGCAGTTGGCGATAGCGGCGGTTGGATTCCGCGGCCGAGCCGAAACCCGCGTACTGGCGCATGGTCCACAGGCGGCCCGTGTACATGGACGAATAGACGCCACGCGTAAAGGGAAAATCACCAGGCTCCCCCAGCGCGGTTGCGGGGTTGAAATCGGCAAGTGCCGAGCTGTCGTACACGGGCTCGATCGGCAGCCCGGATTCAGTCTGACCCGCCATCGCCCCAGTATGTCGCGGCATTGTTCGGTTACTCTGTCCCGGTCATGGGCTCAACTCTGCGGCATGGTGGCCGCCGCCGCAGCGCTCTCGCCGTGTCCTTCGGCTGCGTCCTGATCGCATCGATGAGCCTCGCCGGGTCAGCCGGCAGCGCGCTCGCCGACGACGTCCCGATCGGCGGCCCAGCCCTCGGGCAACCCGGCACACAGGTCGACACGAGTCCAGGCGTGCCCGCGTTGCCGGGCATCACAGCGACGTCGTTCGTGGTCGCCGACGCCGACACCGGCGACGTGCTCGCGGCAAAGGACGCGCATGACAAGCTGGCGCCGGCCAGCACGCTGAAGACGCTGACTGCGCTCACCGTTATCCCGCTGCTGCCCACGAACCTGCCGGTCGTGGCGGGTCGCGACGCGCCGAACACCGACGGCACGAAGGCTGGCATCGTCGCGGGCACGACGTACACGGTCGACAACCTGCTCACCGCAATGCTGATGATGTCGGCGAACGACGCGGCGGTCGCCCTTGCCGACGCGAACGGCAACCTGCCCGACACGCTCGCCCAGATGAACACCCTCGCGGCGCACCTCCAAGCTGACGACACTGTCGCCTTGACGCCGGACGGGCTCGACGCGAAGGGCCAATCGTCGTCCGCCTACGACCTTGCGCTGATCTTTCGGGCCGGACTCTCGGTGCCGCAGTTCCTGTACTACCTCTCGCTCAAGACCGCCGCGTTCCCGGCGCCGAAAGGCCAGAGCTTCCAGATCCAGACACACGATCGGCTGTTGACCTCGTATCCCGGCATGCTCGGCGGCAAGAACGGCTATACCGTCGCGGCGAATGCGAGCTACGTCGGAGCAGCGAGGCGGGGCGGCCACACGATCATCGTGTCGGTGATGCGCGACCAGGCGAACTTCTGGCCCGAGGTGCAGGCGCTACTCAACTGGGGCTTCGCCGCCGACGGCCACGTCACTCCGGTCGGCGAGCTCGTCGCGCCACTCGATCCGCCAACCCCAGTGTTCGCTACGCCCACGCCGTCAGTGCAGCCGACGGTGCAGGCCTTGACCGCAACGGCCGCACCGACTCCTGCGACCGCCCCGGTCGCGAAGGCCGCTGCCGTCAAGGCGTCGTCGCGCGCCGACTCCGACAGCGTCGGGATATCGGCCGTGCTCATCTGGTCAGCGGTGGGCGTCGGCGCGTTGTTCTTCCTCGCCGCTTCATGGCGATTCACCCGCCGACGGCGCCTAGGCGACATGGACGACGGCTACTTCGACGGCCTATCCCGACTCTCGAACGTCGACGACCTGGCGTCGAAGTAGGTCACAGCGGTCGTTTGTGCCGAGCGGTGGTGTTACGCGTCGCGGTAGAGGTCTCGGGTCTCAGGGAGTTGATGGAAGCCGGCTGCCTTGTAGGTGGCAACTCCGCCGACATTGGAGCTCTGGGTGTAGACGACGGCGGTCGACGATCCGAGGTCCTGGAGTGCGGCGGCTCCGGCGACGGTGATCGCCTTGCCGTATCCGTGACCTCGATGTTCGCGGTGCACACCCATCGGCTCGACTAGCCCAGGCTTCCCTTCACCAGCCGACCAAACCGTCACCGCCGCCACTGCGTTGCCTTCTTCGTCGTACGCGAGCAGACACCGTGCCTCGGTGTACGGCAGTCCGGCCGCCATCGCATGCCAGCGCTCATCCGTGAACGTCGACTTGTCGAACGATGCGCGCTGTACCGCGACCCGCTCATGCACTTGATCCGGTCCGACGACTTCGATCCGCACGCCCGAGTCCGGCACTCGTTCGGTTAGGTCGCGCTGCAGCGGCGTCCACGGGTCGTCAGCTTTCCAACCGTCGTCGAGGAGCAGGTCTTGGATCAGTGCGTCCATCGGCGCCTCGACCGCCACGCTCCCTGGCGGTAGTACTCCGCGCTCGGGCTCGGTGATGTCTGCAACCAGCTGCCGCGCGAGGTCCTCGTCACGGCGAGCGGAGGGCGCCATTGTCACGCGCAACAGGTCTGGCTCGTCCAGCAACCCGGTCGCGAGAATCTGCCCATCGCGGCTCCACGTTCGAACCGCCGCCGCCGTCGCGTCTGCACCGAACCGCCAGAACCAGCCCAGGTCGCCCGGGTGTAGTTGGAAGGGCGTTCCGTCGTGTTGCCACTCTCGAAGAGCGCCGACGGCTTCGCGCAGCCCATCGACCGTTGGCGTGCTCAACACAATCGCCATGCCACGATCACACACCACTGCGCGTCAATGCGCATCTGGGTTTGCTGAGCGGCCGCGGTTAGCGCAGCCGAGCCGCTACGGACGCCAGAAGTGCGTCGACCGCCGACTCGTCAAGCGTCGCGTCCGCACCGTCACGATCCGCACCGTTGCGAAGCGCCACTGCCGCATCGATCACGCCCGTGTTCGACCATCGCAGCCGTGCCCAAGCCGCACCCTCGAGTTTCGACCCGAGCACATCGTCTGCAACAAACCGCCACGCCCGGCACGCATTCAACACCGAATACAGAGTCGCCTTCTCGTGCGCACGATGCCACACCATGGATTCGTGCATCGCTTCAAGGAGAGTGCGGCGAGGGACGTCGGCGAAGATCTCTGCTGCCGGCGGCCCGCTGATCGCAAGACCGGATCTGTGCGCGATTGCTCGGTCGAGCACGTACCAAAATCCAGGCTCCTTCGTTGAGTCGAGGTGCACCGCGGTCGGCATCCTGGGTCCGCCGTTGGCATTGACCTCGAAGTCAGCACCGTCAGGAAGTGACCCCGCGACCTCACGGCGATAAAGAGTGAACTCCACACCGCGCGCCGGGCAGACCGCGCTCGTCTCAACGACAGCCGAGGCGACCGCTTGCCGTTGCGAATGGGTGAGTGCCGCACTCGACACAGCTGCTATATCGATGTCGCTCTCGCCGGAAACATACCCACCCAGAGCTACCGAGCCGACGAAGTACACACCGACAGGATCCGTGCCGAGTGCGCGAGTCAGAGCCTCGGCTACTCGATCACCGAACAGGGTGACCTCGCGCGCGACGACGATGCTCACGAGCGCTTGAGGTACCTCAAGTAGAACGCCCCGAACACGAGCACAATCCCGACGTTGGACATGAGCCGCGGCCAGAAGTGATTCCTGAAGAACAGCACGTCGACGCCGACGATGACGGCAACCATCGCGAGCACGCAAACCACAACTGCTGCTTGTCTTCCCATCGTTACTGCCTACTCCGTGCGACGAAGCGGAGCAAGGGCGCCATTCTGTGCAAGGACCGCCGACCCGCTCGCCGCGCGTTGGGTCAGGCGCGAGTGCCGATCGAGACCTGGAGCAGCGACGCTGTAGCAGCCAGCGCCTGCGGTCAATCCACGCAACAACCTCAGGTTGAGGTTGAGCCTGTCGGCGCGCCCAGACCAAACGCGAAGTCACGGTCGGTGCGCCACACCCCGTCGTCCCCTCGTTCGAAGAGCCCGAAGTGCTCAACGGTGAACGCGGCCTCGTAGTCGGCGAGTTCGCGAAATGCATGATCAAGAACCTCAGGCGGGACGTCGTGAGCGACCGTGACGTGTGGGTGGTAGTTGAACTTCAGCGGGTGGGCCAGCGGTCCGCTGCGCACGGCGCGCTCGAGCCGCTCGCAGTCGCTGATGCCGGCCGCCAGTGCCACGAACACCACAGGTGAGACCGGCCGGAAGCTGCCGGTCCCGCGCAACTGGATCTCGAACGGCCACTGCTGCGCCGCCACCGATTCAAGGTGCGAGACCACCGCAGCCAACTGCGAGTCGTCGAGGTCGGTTGGGGTGATCAATGTGACGTGGGGCGGAATCGCCAGCGCGAGCGGGTCGCCGAGATCTTCACGCCACTTCGTCAGCTCGGCGCCGTAAGGCTCCGGCACACCGATTGCGACACCGATCGTATGGGCAGCGCGACTCAAAGACTCAGACCTTCCTCGGCAGGAAGCCGACGCGCTCGCGAACCAACTCCATGGTGGTGACGGCGACCCCGCGCGCCCGCTCGGCACCAGCCGCGAGGATCGCGTCGAGGGCCTCGGTGTCATCGAGGTAGTGCCGTACCTTTTCCTGCACCGGCGTGACGAACTCGACCACGACATCTGCCAGGTCGGCTTTGAAGTCACCGTAACCCTTGCCGGCATAGGCCGACTCGATTTCGCTGATTTCTCTTCCGGTCAGGGCGCTATAGATGGTCAGCAAGTTGCTGACTCCTGGCTTTTCGACCGGGTCGAAATGCACATGGGAGCCGCTATCGGTGACGGCCGACTTGATCTTCTTGACCAGCTGCTTGGGGGTGTCGAGCAGCAGCGCAGTGCCGGCGTCCTGGAGTGACTTGCTCATCTTGGCGCTCGGGTCTTGCAGGTCGAAGATCTTCGCCGTCGCCTTCACGATGTGCGCTTCGGGCATGGTGAACGTGGGGCCGAACCGGGTGTTGAACCGCTGCACGAGATCGCGGGTCAGCTCGAGATGCTGCCGCTGGTCTTCGCCCACCGGTACGCGGTCGGCCTGATAGATCGCGATGTCAGCGGCCTGCAGAATCGGGTACGTGAAAAGCCCCACACCCGCATTGTTCGCGCGCGCGGTCTTTTCCTTGAACTGCGTCATCCGGCTGGCCTCGCCGAAACCGGTGATACATGAGAAGACCCAGGCCAGCTCGGCATGCTCCGGCACGTGGCTTTGGATGAACAGGCTGCACCGCTCGGGGTCGAGGCCGATCGCAAGCAACTGCGCAGCAGATAGCCGGGTGCGCTGGCGCAAGACCTGAGGATCCCACTCGACGGTGATCGCGTGCAGGTCGACGACGCAGTAGAACGCATCGAACTCGTCCTGCAGGGCGACCCAGTTCTGCAACGCACCGAGGTAGTTGCCGAGGTGGAAGGAATCAGATGTCGGCTGGATGCCCGAGAGCACCCGCGGCCGGCTGTGCGAAGTCATATCTCATTCTCCCAAATGGCTGGGCTCGCCGACGCCATTTTCGGCTGGCGGCGCGCTGACCCGAACCCTAGCCACCCGGCGACCGTCGAGTTCGGCGACCGCGAGCCGATGATCGCCGACTTGCACCGACTCACCCAGTTCGGGGAGGTGTCCGAGCTCGGCCATCAGGAACCCGGCGACGGTCTCGTAAGGGCCATCGGGCAGCACAACCCCTGCCTGCTCAGCAAAATCGTCTGTATTCAGCAGGCCGTCGACGACGACGTCGCCCCCGCGAAGACGGTCCGGGCCTCCCCCGTCGAGGTCGTACTCGTCGCGAATGTCACCCACGACCTCCTCGACGAGATCCTCGAGCGTCACGATGCCCGCCGTCCCGCCGTATTCGTCGACGACGATCGCGAGGTGCTGACGTTCACGTCTCATCTCCGACAAAGCAGCGAGCACATTCTTGCCGTCAGGCAGCATCTTGACCGGCCGGACGAGGTCTCCGATCCGGACAGTGCGCGGGTCGACTTCGGCTCGCGTCGTGACGAGGTCGCGGATGTGCACGAAGCCGACAACGTCGTCGTGCGATCCGCGGACGACCGGATAGCGCGAGTGCGGTCCAGACGCGACGAGCTTCAACGCCTGTTGCACTGTCGTTGTGGCGTCGAGAAACTCGACCTCGGTGCGCGGCACGAGCACCTCGCGCAGCCGGCGGTCGCCTGCAGTGAATACCTCATCGATCAGTCGGCGCTCGTCACGACCGAGCGATTCGTGCGTCGCGACCAGCCCACGCAACTCTTCTTCACTGATCGATTCGCGTCTCGCGTCAGGGTCCCCGCCCAACAGCCGGACGACCACATTCGTCGACAGCGAGAGCAGCCAGATGACGGGCCGCATCAAGCTCGCGAACCGGTCGAGAGTCGGTGCGGCCAGCTGCGCTGCCTTCTCCGCGCGCTGCAACGCCAGCCGTTTGGGCACGAGCTCGCCAAGAACGAGCGTCACGAAAGAGATCGACAACGTCACGATGAGAAACCCGAGAATGTCGGCCCACCTGTGCGTCATGCCGAGACGTTCGAGTTCGCGGCCGGCAGCAGCGGAGAGCGTCACCGCGCCGTAGGCCGACGAGAGCAGGGAGGTCAGCGTCACGCCGATCTGCACGCCCGCCAGAAACCGGTTCGGGTCGGACGTCAGTCTCGCGACGGCCGCGCCACGACGTCCCTTCGTCGCAAGCCCGCGGACCTGGCTGTCGCGCAGCGAGATGAGCGCGATCTCGGTGGCCACGAACACGGCCTCAATAACGACGAGCGCCAGCACCACCGCGATGTCGAGCACGACCTTCATCGCGTGACCCCGCAGCCCGCGCGACTGCAGAGCAGCTGACTATCGCCACCGTCCATAACGATCAGGCTAGCGGGCGGGCAACCGCCGGACCGTGTAACGGTAGCCCTTCCACACTGGTTCACCCGAGGCGTCGTCACGGACCTCGACCACCTCGCCACCCGCCGCCTCAACCAGCGCGGTCACCTGCTGGCGGGGAACGCCGTCCATCGTCATTGGTGCCGCCCATCCGCGGCGTGCCTTGCGCAGCAGCGCCAAACCGCGTTTCGGGACGACTCGCAGCACTGCGTTGCGAACGGTCGGCGCCCGATGCGAAAGCTCCTGAAACACGACCACGCCACCCGGCCGCAAGACGCGTACCAACTCGCTGATGTAACCAGCGGCGGCCTTCGGCGGAATGTGCTGCAACACCAAGATGGAGTAGGCGAAATCGAACGTCGCATCGTCGAACGGCAGCGTCGGTGTCGTGTTGACGACGTAAGAGACCCTGTCAGGAAACGCGTTGCGAGCCCGCGCGCCTTCGACCATTGACGCCGCGACGTCGACGCCAGTCACTGAGTCAAAGTGGACGGCGAGTGCCTGGCTTAGTCGACCAAGGCCGCAGCCGAAGTCGAGCGCTGCGCCGCGAGCCGTGAGCAGCTCGCCGAGCTCGGTGAGTGTGGCGTCGATCTCTGTGCGGCCGGTCGCGAAGAACCCCTCGTCGTCCCAGCTGCCTTGCCGCCCTGGCTCGGACAGGATCGCCCAATGCGGATCGCGGCGACCTAGCTCGTCCCAGGCCGCGGCTTCGCGATCGAGATCGGGATCAGCCAACTTTGGTGCGCAGGTTCTCGTCGAGAGCGCCCAAAAAATCTTCTGTGGTAAGGAATTCCGTGTCGGGACTGATGAGCAGCGCAAGGTCTTTCGTCATCTTGCCGCTCTCGACGGTTTCGATGCAGACCTCCTCGAGCGCGGTGGCGAAGGCCGTCACCTCGGGAGTGTTGTCGAGCTTTCCGCGGTGCTGCAAACCACGAGTCCAGGCGAAGATCGAGGCGATGGGGTTCGTCGATGTCGCCTTGCCCTGTTGGTGCTGCCGGAAGTGCCTCGTGACGGTTCCGTGCGCGGCCTCGGCCTCGACGGTGCGACCGTCGGGGGTCATCAGCACCGAGGTCATCAAGCCGAGTGATCCGTAGCCCTGCGCAACGGTGTCGGACTGCACGTCGCCGTCGTAGTTCTTGCAGGCCCACACGTAGCCGCCTTCCCACTTCAGCGCGGCCGCGACCATGTCGTCGATGAGTCGGTGCTCGTAAGTAATGCCTGCCGCTTCGAACTCCGCCTTGAACTCAGTCTCGAATACCTCGGCGAACAGATCTTTGAAGCGGCCGTCGTAGGCCTTCAGGATCGTGTTCTTCGTCGACAGGTAGACCGGGTAGTTGCGGTTGAGCCCGTACCGCAGTGACGCGCGCGCGAAGTCGCGGATCGAGTCGTCGAAGTTGTACATGCCCATGGAAACGCCGCCACCAGCGAACTTAGCGACCTGAAACTGCATCGGCTCGCCCTCGCCGTCGGGCGTATAGGTCATCGTGACCGTGCCCGGGCCAGGAACGACAAAATCAGTGGCCGCGTACTGGTCGCCGTGGGCGTGGCGGCCGATGACGATTGGCTTGGTCCAGCTGGGAACGAGCCTCGGAATGTTGCTGATGATGATGGGTTCGCGGAAGATGACGCCACCGAGGATGTTGCGGATCGTGCCGTTCGGTGAACGCCACATCTTCTTCAGACCGAACTCGGTGACGCGTGCTTCGTCGGGCGTGATGGTCGCGCACTTCACGCCAACGCCGTGCTTCTTGATGGCATTGGCCGAGTCGATGGTCACCTGATCATCGGTCGCATCGCGATGCTCGACGCCGAGGTCGTAGTACTCCAGTTCGATGTCGAGGTACGGCAGGATCAGTTGGTCCTTGATGAAGTGCCAGATGATGCGCGTCATCTCGTCGCCGTCTAGCTCGACGACAGGATTGACAACCTTGATCTTCGCCATCTGTTCTCCACTACCTCGAATCGACCACTGTCAGCGGACGTGTGTCACTCGCCGCGAAACTACAGATCCGCGACGTCGGCCTGCTTGGCGCGAACCGCTTCGGCCGCCGCACGCAACGCGGCGAGCTCGGTCTCCGTGAGCGGGGTTTCGACGACCTTGCGCACGCCGCTCGCATCAAGCTCCGCCTCGACGCCGAGGTAGACACCGCTGATGCCGTACTCACCGTCGACCCACGCGCACACTGGCATTACAGCACCGGCATCCTGAGCCACCGCTCGTGCCATCCGTGCCGCCGCAGCTGATGGTGCGAAGTACGCAGAGCCGGTCTTCAGCAAGGCGACGATCTCGGCGCCGCCGTTGCGGGTGCGCGTCACGAGATCGTCGATGACGTCGGCCGACAACAGGTCGGTCAGCGGACGCTTCGTGCCATCGATCGTGACGGTGCACGCTGATGGAACCGGCACCATCGTGTCACCGTGCGAACCAAGAGTGAGAGTGCGCACCGCACCGACAGGCACGCCGAGTTGCGTCGCGACGAAGTTGCTGAACCGCGCCGTGTCGAGCATGCCGGCCTGCCCAAGCACTTGGCTCTTGCGGAAGCCTGTCGCGAGTTGCGTGAGTGCGGTCATCTCGTCGAGCGGGTTCGACACCACGATGACAACTGCATTCGGTGCGTTTTTCGCCACGTTTTCCGCGACGCCGCGCACGATTTTCGCGTTGACCTCGATGAGATCCATCCGGCTCATGCCCGGCTTACGCGGGAGGCCTGCGGTGATGATGACGACGTCGGATCCGCTGATCGCCTCGTACCCATCGCCGTCCGCCGTCGTCGTCTGACCGATCACGGCAGTCTCGAAACCCTCGATCGGCCTCGACTGGTTCATGTCGAGGGCAATGCCCTCAGGCTTGCCTTCCACGATGTCGGTGAGAACGACCGACTCGAAGATGTCGTATTCGGCTAATCGAAGCGCGGTGGTCGAGCCGTAGAAGCCTGCACCGACGACGCTGACCTTGCCCTTGCGCGCACCATTCGTCACATCGTCATGCTATTGGTGAGGGGCTTCGAGCACGTTCAGGGGGTTCCGCCCGGCATGGTGAGGGCCCTCGCCTCGCGACGCTTGAACGCCGTGTGGTGAGGGCCCTCAGGTACGGGAACCTCTGTTACGCCAAACGCTGGTTACAAGCCGAGTGCTGTCTTGATCGCGTTCTGCACGTTCGTCGACAGCGCGGAGGTGCCACCGAAGATTGCCGTGCTGCCCACGGTGCCCTTCACGCTGGTCAAGTAGGTGCCCGTCGTTGCCGGGAGAACTGCCGGGTCCGACAGCACCATCGCGCCACCGAAGTGCGCCTGGTAGACCCCGCCGCTCAACGCGTCAGGGAACTGCAGCCCACTGGCCACGCCGATGTTGGTAGGTCCGCCGGAAAACACCGTGGTGTCGACTGCGACGGCTGTTGCGTAGCGGTCAGCTCCGGTCAACTTGGTCGCCGCCGGGTCGGCAGCGGCGGCAGGTGAGCCGACCGCGTACACATTGCCTGGGTGAGCGGTCAGGTAGGCCTTCACCGAAGCCGGCATCGTCGAGCCGTCTGTCAGTAGCACCGCGCCGTGCAGATGCGCTGCCGCCGGGCCTGCGGTCAAGGCGTCAGGGAAGTTCGTCCCCGTCGCCAGGAACACCGTGCCAGGACTGCCCAAGCCTGCAGCGACAGCCAACGCGGTGCCGTAGCGGTCGGTCCCCGCGTAGCGAGTCACGCTGAACCCGAGTGCGGTAAGCGCAGTCTTGACGCTGTCCGGTATCGCTGAGGTGCCTCCGAGAAGGTAGACCGTGCCACCGGCCGGCAGCACCCGCACGATGTCAGCCTTGGTGTCGGCCGACAGCGAGCCACTGACGAACAGCAACGGCGCGTTCTTCGCTGCAGCAAGCGCCGTACCGATCAGAGCGTCGGGGTAGTTCGCTGCCGTTGCGAGCACGACTGCACCCGCACTGCCAGCGTTCGGGAACTCGGCAGTCAGTGCTGCGTCAGCGGTGCCGAACCGGTCGGCACCAGCGATGCGCACCGGCGGGGTCCCGACGGGAGTTGCGACACCACCGCCACCACCGCCACCGCCACCGCCACCGCCACCGCCGCCGCCACCGCCGCCACCGCCGCCGCCGCCGCCGAGGCTGGCCTTCGGGGTCACGGAGTTGGACGAGCCGGAGTTAGGTCCGGTGCCGACGCTGTTCACAGCGGCGACCTTGAACGTGTACTTGGTGTTGTTCTTCAGGCCCGAGATCAAGGCCGACGTCGTGTTGCCGACGTCGACGGGGTTGCCGGCGATCGAGGGGCTGACGGTCACGTGATAGTCCGTGATCGGCGCACCACCGTCGTTCAGAGGCGCGGTCCACGTCAGGCTGGCGCTGCTGTCGAACGGCGTCGCGGTGCCGATCTTCGGAGCGTCAGGCGCGGACGGCGGCGGCGGGGCGAACGTGAACGCGATCAGGGACTGGTGACCCGACGCGCCGTTGAACTGGCTGAAGGCGCCGGCCAAGTAGATCGTGCCCGTGCTTTGGTCAACGAACATCGACTGGACGCCACCATTGCCAGCGTCGTCGTTGTTCCCGGGGTTGTCGCCGGTGATCTTCGGGTCCCACGTCGTCAGCTTGCCGTTGGAGTTTTCCAACTGCGCGGCGTAGTACGGGCCGTCTGTCGTGTCGTTCGTGCTGTTGTGGTAGCCGATAACCGTCGTGTCGCCGACCGAGCCGATCGCTTGGCCGTCACCGATCGTCGAGTACGTCCACATCCGCTGCCCAGTTGTCGCGTTCACGAGGTTCGCCTCGTTCGACGAGTCACCGGGGGGCGCGTGGCCGCCACAGCCCACGAGGATCTCACTGGGAACCGGTCCGACTGACAACGAGATCGGGTCCTCGCCGGAGTATGCGTCAGTGCCCGTCGTCGCGCTGGAGTTGATGTCAGCCCGCAGGTGCATGTTGAACCCGGGGATCACCGTTCCGTTGCTCGTGTTGACTTCGACAAGGCCGTGCTGGGTGACGCTGCCGTACTGCTCGAACAAGCCGCCAACGTACAGCACGCCGTTCGTCGCAAGCAGGGCGTGCACACTGCCGCCCCCAACGGTCTGCGTCCACAGCGTCGTCGTGCCCGACGTCGTGTCGACCGCGGCAACCTGACCAATCTCGCCGGCGATGTAGATCGCGCTTCCGTCGGTTGCGAGCGCACGCACCGCGCCGCCCGCGCCTGGGTTCCACGGCGTCACGTTGAAGCTGGAGTCAAGGGCGACCACGTGCGAACGGGCGGTGCCGTTCCAGTGGTCGAAGTCGCCGCCGACGTAGAGGACGCCGTTCAGGCTCGTGAACGAACGCACGTACTTGTCCGCGCTGGACGCGCTGTTCTTAGGGCCACCAGTGGCGGTGGTTGAGCCCGTGGCGTAGATGACGTCGCCCGTCGTGGAGTTGAGCACCGCAAAATCGTTCGTCGCCACCGTCTTGCCGTTCGACTGCGTCACCGAGCTGAAGTTGCCGCCGATCGCCAGCTCGCCCGGAGCGCCGTTGATCTCAGCGACCGCGAGGATGTCCCCGTTCGTGTGCGCAAACGGGAGGGGGGTGCTGCTGATGAGCGTGGTGGGCTTCTGGGTGCCGAAGTTCGGGGTCAACGCCTCGTCGCGCAAGACTGCAGCGGGTGCCGCAACCCCACAGTCAGCAGTTGCCGGCAGATCGTTCAACGCGGCAGGACCATTTACGGCTGTGCAGTCGCTGCTGCCGGTGCTGGCTAGGGCCGGTGTGAGAACTCCGGCCGTTGTCGCCACCATGGCGAAGACTGACAAACCGATTGCAGCGGTGGAAAAACCCTTACGCATTACGATTCCCCCCCGGGGGCGACATAACCGGCGCTTCGGCCAAGGGCGACCGGCGCATCTGCCAGGAATCGTGGCCGAAATGTTGAGGCCCCGCAAGCAAACGGAGTAATTGAAGCCGCGAATTCGAAGCGATCACCCGTTAGGCCTATTAAGTACTAGTGATCAACGCCAGAAGCATCAACGATCCACCCATTGCGGACATAGTCACCACGTCGGTGAACCGCGACCGGATTGCAAGAAGCCCTGCTCGCCTGGTCGGCAACACGAGGCGAAAGAACGCGCCGGCAAGCACCGAACCCGCGATCACGAGGTTGCCCCATCGGAAGTGGTGCAGCCCGATGATGACTAGTCCGAGCGCGACGCCGCCGATGATCAACGCCAGCGGCCATTCGCTCAAAACGCTCCTGCGCTGCTGCGGTTCAATCGCCACAACCTCAGGCACGCCGTCAACGTCTGAGGCAGCCTCGTCTGGGGCAGCCTCAACATCTGGCGCAGCTAGTACATGAACCTCGTCGACGACCTCGACGTCGGACGCAGCGATCAGTGGCTCGGTAAGCCGGGTCTCAGCTGACGGGGACGTCACGGCGCCAAGTCTAACCGGCGTAAGCCCCAGCAAACGTCGCTGCGGCCTCCGCCGCCTCGACCACATTGGTCAACAGCATCGCCCGCGTCATGAGCCCGACGCCCCCGGGCATCGGAGCCAGCCAGCCGGCGACCTCGCTGACACCGACGGCGACGTCGCCAACGTAGCGACTCTTCCCGTCGTCCCCCACGACCCGGGTGATGCCCACATCGAGCACCGCCGCGCCGGGCTTCACCATGTCGGCGGTGATGAGCCCGGGCACCCCGGTCGCCGCAATAACGATGTCGGCGCGCCGCACATGACCCGCGAGATCGACCGTGCCGGTATGGCACAACGTGACCGTCGCGTTCTCGCTGCGTCGGGTGAGTAGCAGCCCGATCGGGCGACCCACCGTCACGCCACGACCGACGACGACGACATCGGCGCCGTTAATCGGGACGTCGTAGCGGCGCATGAGCTCGATGCACGCGCGCGGTGTGCACGGCAGCGGACCCGGCTGCATGAGTACGAGCCGACCGAGGTTGCTCGGGTGCAGCCCGTCGGCGTCCTTGCGCGGATCGATCCGCTCGAGCACGGCGAACTCGTCGAGGCCACGCGGCAGTGGCAGCTGGACGATGTAGCCGGTGCAACTCGGGTCGGCGTTCAGTTCGTCGACGACGGCCTCGACCTCCGCCTGCGAGACAGACGCCGGAAGCTCGCGTTGGATGCTCGCGATCCCGACCTCTGCGCAATCGCGGTGCTTGCCGGCGACATACGCAGCGCTCGACGGATCGTCGCCGACCAAGACAGTTCCGAGCCCCGGCACGACGCCCGCATCACGAAGCGCCGCGACGCGGTTCTTCAAGTCAGCCTTGATCTCCGCCGCGTTTACCTTGCCATCAAGAATCGTCGCCGTCACAAAGCCAGTCTTTCATGGACGCCGCAGCCTGCGGTGCCAACCTTTCGGGCGCGCTCCGCATCTACTGTGTGACGCACGACGCAACCGAGGGGCAACCGTGATCGACGCCAACGAGAACCGACGTCGCAGGGGGCTGTTAGTGGGCGGCGGCAGCATGCTCGCATCCGCTGCCGCGGTGATCGTGGTGGTCCTGGGAGCCGGGACGCACCGCACACAGCCCGGCGCGTCACCGGAGCCCTCGGCGCCGCCTTCGGTGCAGCACTCCCAACAGCCATCGGCGCCGCCGTCCGCAGAGCATTCCGTGCCGCCGCCACTGCCGAGCTTCTACCCGCCCGCGATTCAGACGCCGGTCGACGGCCATATCGGAGCCATGTACGCGACGCAGATCCTGACTTACACGCCGTACGTCAACGACATGCCCCGCCCAGGTCTCGTGATCACCTCGACTGACTCATCCATGGTGTCTCCCATCGAACCTTCGCTTAAATGCACCGCCGTCGCTCACGACCTGGAACCGTTGCGTTGCATTAGCCCCGATGGTCCGATCTACGACCCATGTTTCCCGAACCTGGAAGGAAGCAGCTGCCTGTTCGTCGCTGCACCTTCGGCAACCAAAGCAGTCCGCGTTCTTCTCGGACCGCCCACGCCGCCGCTGCCCCCGCAGCCTTCGGCGAGCCCGAAGTCGTGGCCCGGCTACGCCCTTACCAACCCGTGGGCGGTCGTCTTGAATGACGGCACGGAATGCGTATTCTCCCAGGGCGCCGAAGACAACGTCGATGGACTTCGGCCGAACTACGCATGCAGCGACGGGCGCTTCGTGTTCGGCGACCCCGACGAGACCCGCAGCGGCTGGATGGTTCAGCTTGGTGCATCGCAAGCCGGCCCGCTCACAGGACAGGCCGAGCTGAGTGATGCCTGGTTCTTCGCAAACAGGTGACCGCCGCGGACAGCGTGTGCACTCGCCGCCCCTGCGGGGAGTTCAATATTCACGATTTCGTGCTGGACGCCGAGTGGCTCGCGTTAGTGGAAGAAGTGGCGGGTGCCGGTGAAGTACAGCGTGATCCCGGCGGCTTCGGCGGCCGCGATGACTTGAGCGTCGCGAATCGAGCCGCCGGGCTCTACGACGGCGCGCACGCCCGCATCGATGAGCAACTCGAGGCCGTCGGCGAACGGGAAGTACGCATCGGATGCAGCGACCGAACCGACTGCCCGATCGCCCGCCCGCCAGACCGCGAGGCGTGCCGCGTCGACCCGATTGACCTGGCCCATACCGACGCCGACAGTCGCCCGGTCCGATGCGAGCAGAATCGCGTTCGACTTCACCGACCGCGACGCGCGCCAGGCGAAGTCGAGGTCGGCAAGCGTGGCCGTATCAGCTGGTGAGCCGGCCTGCAGAACCCAATTCGCCGAGTCGTCGCCGTCCGATTCGATGTCGTCGACGCTTTGCATCAGCATGCCGCCGCTGATCTGGCGCGTCTCGAAGGTGCGGCCCGGATGCATCCCCGCGCAATCGAGCAGTCGCAGGTTCTTCCTGGTGGTCAGCAGGTCAAGCGCGTCGTCGTCGAACCCCGGCGCGCATACGACCTCGGTGAAGATCTCGGCGATCTGTTCAGCGAGCGCAAGGTTGACGTGCCGGTTGGTGGCGATCACCCCGCCGTACGCCGACGCCGGATCGCACGCGTTCGCCTTGCGGTGAGCTTCGGCAATGTCTGCGCCGAGCGCGATCCCGCACGGATTCGCGTGCTTGATGATGGCCACGCACGGCTCGGTGAAGTCATACGCGGCCCGGCGCGCAGCATCGGTGTCGACGTAGTTGTTGTACGACATCGCCTTGCCGTGCAGCACCCGCGCCTGCGCCAGACCCCGCGCACCGTGGTCGGCGCGGTACAAGGCGGCTCGCTGATGCGGATTCTCGCCGTAGCGCAACACCTCGGCCCGATGCCAGCTCGCTCCGAACCACTCGGGGAACCCGCTGCCGCCGTCGGTCGGTGCGTAGGTGTTGCCGAGCCACGATGCGACCGCGATGTCGTACGACGCGGTGTGCACGAACGCATCGACGGCGAGCGCCTTCCGCTCCTCGAGAGTGAAGCCGCCCTCGTGCACTGCGTCGAGCAGGTCGGAGTACCGCGCCGGCGAGACGACGACAGCGACTGAAGGGTGGTTCTTCGCCGCCGCGCGAACCATCGACGGCCCGCCGATGTCGATCTGCTCGATCACCGCGTCAGGCTCCCCACCGCGAGCAGCGGTTTCGCGAAACGGATACAGGTTGGAGACAACGAGATCAAAGGCCTCAATCCCGAGCTCCTCGAGCTGGCGCAGGTGCTCCGGCTTACGAGTGTCGGCGAGCAAGCCCGCGTGCACCTTCGGGTGCAGGGTCTTGACCCGCCCCTCGAGCGTTTCCGGAAAGCCGGTCAGCTCCTCGACCTTGATGACGGGGATACCTGCCTCGGTCAGCACGGCCGCGGTCGTGCCCGTCGAGACGATCTCCACACCCGCGCTCGCAAGCCCTTGCCCGAGCTCGACCAGGCTCGTCTTGTCATAGACGCTGACGAGCGCCCTCTTGATGGGGCGACGGCCCTCAGCTGCGTCGGTACTCAAGGAATGCTGACCTTTCTTCCGGTGACGGTCCAGCCCTCGCGGGCCATCGCGCCGACAGTGTCGACCAGCAATTCGCGCTCGACGATTTTGATGCGTTCGTGCAGTGTTGACTCATCGTCGCCTTCGAGCACCTCGACGCTTCGTTGGGCCAAGATCGGCCCGGTGTCGATGCCCTCGTCGACGAAGAACAAAGTGCAGCCAGTCACGCGCACGCCATAGTCGAGCGCCTCGCGCACGGCATACATGCCGGGAAACGATGGCGATAACGCCGGGTGCGTGTTCACGATGCGCTCGCTGAACCTGGCCATGAACGCCTTGCCGACAAGCTTCATGAAGCCGGCCAGCACCACCAGATCAGGCGAATGTTCAGCGACCGCCTCAGCCAATGCGTCGTCCCATGCTGCTCGGTCTGCGAAGTCCGAAACCGCAAGGACAAACGTCGGGACGCCGACCTGCTGGGCCCGATCGATCGCGATCGTGTTTCGTCGGTCGGCGCCGACAACGACGACCCGTGCGCCGTAAGCGTCGACGGCACACGCGTCCAGCAAAGCCTGCAGGTTGGTACCCGTCCCCGACACGAGGACGGCCACCCGCAACGGGGTCGCGACTGCGACGCTCAGCGCGGCCTCCTTCAGATGCGGACGCGCGCCACGATATCCGGCGGGTCAGACGGTCTCGGCGTCCGCCGTCCCTTCGACGGCCGTGACCGACCGTTCCCGGCGCCACCCGAGTAACCACGTTGTCGCGGCGGCAAGCGCCCCGACCTCGAACGTGACGGCGATCGCTACATGCAGCGCAGATGGTCCGACTTGCGCCATCCGGCCGGGACCCACGGACCCCCCGGACAGCCAGGCCAAGATCCCCATCGACACCCCGGCAACGCCGCCGGCTGCCAGACCCCACGCTGCGTCGGTCAGGCGCTGCCGTTCCCACCACGGACCGTCATAGTTGGGCGCAGCGCGCGCAAGAAGCCAGCCGGCGAGCAACCCGGCGCCGATCGGCGCGAGGACTGCGAGCCTGGCGAACGTGGGCGGTGCGCCGTTGGCCGGCAGGGCCGCAAGGAGCGGAACTGCAGGCACGGCACCGAGATGAACCGCACCGAGGGTGACGGACGTCTTGGCTCCAACGGCGAACCCAGGCCCGACCGACAGCGCACTTCCCCAGATCGCGACGTTGGGCAGGTAAGCCACCGACACCGCGGCCATGAGCAACGACGCCGACAACCCGCCGTCCAGATTGCTCATCACCGTCGACGCACGTCCGGCATGGAGCACAAGACCTGCACCAACGATGGCGGCGCCGAAGCCGACGATGACGGCGGTCGACGCGAGCCCAGCGCGCACGACCCGTCGGACAGTGCGCGGCAACCGCGCGAGTACGACCGCCCGTTGACCGGTTTCGCGCAATGCGCCGACGAACGCGCACACGAGGGCGAGCGTGAATCCACCTGCGAGTGCCTGCAGCGGCTGCGGTTTGACCTGACCTAGCTGGGCGGGCTTCGTCAGTAGCGCCGCGATAACGGCGTACGGGAGGGCGACCGCGAACGCGGCCGCGATGCAGTCAAATAGGTCTTGGCCACTCGACAGTCGGGCGGCTTGGCGGCCGCCCCTTACAAGGAGCGCACCAAGACCGATGGTGAGTCCGAGAGGGACGATCGCCATCGAACTCCCGGCGATCGCCAGGCTCGCGTGGTTCGCCAGTAACCACGCCTGCAGGGCAGTCGCCAGAGCCGGGCGGACGGCGTTGCCGTGACGGGTCGCGGTGACCCACGCGGCAAGGGTGAGGCTGACGAGGCAAGCAAGGCCGAGGACGGTCGTCCATAGCGCTACGGCAACTCCGACGATGACCACCGGGCGCGGCTGCGGCGGACGCTTCGGCCGTCGTCTCGCCGCTGGTGGGCGCGGGTTCGTGGGTCTCGCTGGCCTGGTGGGTTTGGTCGTCCCGGTCGATCTCGTTGGCCTCGCCGGTGCCGCTGATCGGCCCGGCTCGCGTGGCGGTTGACCACCCTTTCCCGGTCTTGTCAGCGTGTCGGCCATGCCACCCATGCTGGCAGCCGCGACCCGCCTGGCCTGGTACCTCAATCGCGTCGGGGTGTCGGGCGGGAAAACCTTGACCGCCAACACCGGTGTCCGGATCATGACTGTTCGAAAGTCGGGACCTGGCCGTCGGCAAGCCGCCGTCACGCCAGCTTCAACCTCGACCGAACAGAGGGGACGCCGTGACGCTCCTCGCGCCTGCTTCACGCGCGGGCTTTCGGGCGAGTGGTCAGCGGGTGGCAGTCGGCGCGGTCGCGGCACTTGCACTGGCCAACCTGCACGTCCCCGGGCGGCCGGCCACACTGTGCCCCTTCCGGGCGTTGACCGGACTCCCCTGTCCGTTCTGCGGCGGCACTACCGCAGCGGTCAATCTCGGCCGATTCGACGTGCTCGGCGCATTGCGCGCCAACCCAGTCGTTGTGTTCGGCGCTGTTGTCGTGGCTGCGATGCCTGCGGTAATTGCGTTTCGATCGTCTCGGCCCGTCGCGCGTTGGCCGGCGCTGTCTCCCACCACGATCAAGGTGGCGATCGCGCTTGTCGTCGGGTTCTCCGAGGTCTGGCAACTTTTCCGGTTCGGGATTCTTTGACTCACACCACTCGCAGGTCGCACCCACACAGAGGTTTCACCCACTACATAGAGGTTTCACCCCACTACACAGAGGTTTCACCCCACTAGGAGGAATCGTGTCCACACCGTCGGATCCGGGCTCTGGACAGCCCGACCCTTGGGCTGTACCGCCTGCTGACCCGTCCGGCCAGGGCGCACCCCCGCCGCCACCTCCTCCGTCATATCCGCCGGCGCCACCGCCGGCCTACCCGTCGGCGCCGCCAGCGCCGGAATACGGGCAGCAGCCTGGCTACGGTCAGCCGGCTCCCGGATACGGCCAGCCTCCCTACGGCGGTCCGCAGCCCGGTTACGGCCAGCCCGCTTATGGCGGTCAGCAGCCCGGCTATGGCCAGATGCCTCCGCCGCAATACGGGCAGCAGCCCGGGTACGGGTACCCGCAGGGCCCCGCCGCTGCGTACGCGAACTGGGGTCAGCGGGTGGGCTCGGCGGTCATCGACTGGCTCATCCCGGGCATCATCGCCAGCGTGTTTAGGGCCGTGTCTGAGGGGCTGTACGTGGTCGTGGCGCTGATCGCTTTGGTCTGGGTCCTCTACAACGCCTACCAGGGTGGCAAGACTGGCCAGTCGATCGGCAAGAAGGCGCTGGGCACCCGGCTCGTTCGCTCCACTGATGGACAACCCATCGGCGGCGGACTCGCGATCGGTCGGTATTTCTTGCACATCCTCGACGGCCTTCCGTGCCTGCTCGGTTACTTGTGGCCGATCTGGGACTCGAAGCGGCAGACCTTCGCGGACAAGATCGTCGGATCGGTCGTCATCAAGGTGTAGCCCAGGCTGTCCTCAGCGCAACGGCTTCGCGGCACGAGGAAAGGCCCGGACGGTTCGCCGTCCGGGCCTTTTCGTGTATTGCCGCGCTGGGTGCTCCTAGACGGTCGGGGTGTCGGTCGACCCAGCCGCGGGCGGGTAGTCCGCCGCCGGCGGGTAGCTCGGTGCCGCACCCTGCGGCGGGTAGGGAGCAGCCGGCGGAACGACGCCGCCAGTCGTTGCGGCACCGCCCTTGTTCATGGCCGTCGGGTCCCAGGCAACCTTCTCGCCGGAAGCCATCAGGTTCATGACCGCACCAACGACGACTGCGATCGCGAGGATGTACAGCACCCACGCGCCCCACTTGAGGCCGACTGAGTAGCCACCGCCACTCGCCGACTTATAGGTGAAGCCGCGGAGCAGGAGCAGGAGAGTTCCGAGCCCGGAGACCGCGACAACCAACAAGTTTGGTCCGATGGGGAGTGTCGGCAACGATGCGTTTCCGAACACGCGTGCGGCGACGATCCCGACGGCAATGATGATCAGCAAAACGGCCAGGAAGCCGTAGCTGTGCCACGCGGTGACGCTGGCGCTACCACCGAAGCCGCCGGCCCCGTGGTAGGAGACGCCGTAGAACGGGGCGAAGAACGACAGCAGCAAAAAGAGAATGCCTGCGCCGAGAATCACTTGGTCGTTGCGCTTGATCTGCTTCACATCGAAGCCGGGCATTGCCCATCCTCCTCGAGACACGTCACGACACGTTTGTGCCGTGCAAAAGGCATCCACTACATCAACGGCTACGCCGCCACTACAAAGAACGAGCCAACAGTGATCTATGCGGGGCCCGGAAGCAAGACTTGACACTCACTTTACGTAAGCCACCGCAAATCACTTTCACCACAGAAGAGCAGGCTCGAAGCGCCCTGATACATGAACTTTCGGGCCACCCAACACGAGCCGTGACGCAGCCGTCACAGGGACGTCATGATCTCCCGCATGAGCCGCGCGGTCTCGCTCGGCGTCTTGCCGACCTGCACGCCGACCTTCTCGAGCGCTTCCTTCTTGGCTGCCGCGGTGCCCGACGAGCCAGACACGATCGCGCCCGCGTGGCCCATCGTCTTGCCTTCGGGAGCGGTGAAGCCTGCGACGTAGCCAACGACCGGCTTGGTCACGTTGGCTTCGATGAACGCGGCGGCGCGCTCCTCGGCGTCCCCTCCGATTTCACCGATCATCACGATCGCGTCGGTCTCCGGATCTGCTTCGAAGGCGCGAAGGCAATCGATGTGCGTCGTTCCGACGACCGGGTCGCCGCCGATGCCGACGCAGGTCGAGAATCCGATGTCTCGCAGCTCGAACATCATCTGGTACGTCAGCGTGCCCGACTTGCTGACCAAGCCGATCCGCCCCGGCTTGGTGATGTCGGCTGGAATGATGCCCGCGTTCGATTGGCCTGGCGACGCGATGCCCGGGCAGTTCGGACCGATGATGCGCGTGACGTTGCCACGCGCCGTCGCGTACGCCCATGCGGCCGTCGAGTCGTGCACCGGAATGCCCTCAGTGATGACGACGGCGAGTTCGATACCCGAATCGATCGCCTCGAACATGCCGACCTTCGCGCCGGCCGGCGGGACAAAGCTCACGACAACGTTCGCGCCCGTCTCGCCCATCGCTTCGGCGATCGAGGCGAACACCGGTAGCGACGTGCCGTCGAAGTCGAGTGTGGTGCCGGCCTTCTTCGGGTTGGTGCCGCCCACGATCGTGGTGCCGGCAGCGAGCATCCGCCGCGTGTGCTTACTGCCCTCTGACCCGGTGATGCCCTGCACGATGACCCGGCTACTGCGGTCGAGAAAGATTGCCACTATCGCCTGCTTATCGAAGCGAGTTCGGCGGCACGCTGGGCCGCGCCGTCCATCGTGTCGTTTTGCTCGACTCCTGGAAGCGCCGCTGCGGCCAGCACTGCGCGTCCTTCTTCTGCTCGGTTTCCATCAAGGCGGACGACGAGGGGCGACGTAATCTGCTCACCTGCGTCGGCCAACTTGCCAAAGGCCGCCACAATCCCGTTCGCCACCGCGTCGCATGCGGTGATGCCACCGAACACGTTGACGAAGACCGAGCGCACCGACGGGTCAGACAACACGATGGTCAAGCTGGCCGCCATGACGTCGGCCGAAGCACCTCCACCGATGTCGAGGAAATTCGCGGGGCGTACGCCTCCGAAAGCCTCGCCTGCATAAGAAACGACGTCGAGGGTGCTCATCACGAGGCCAGCTCCATTGCCGATGATCCCAACCTCACCGTCGAGTTTCACGTAGTTCAGATGCGCCTCTTTGGCGCGCGCCTCGAGCGGGTCGGCGGCCTCGACGTCCTCAAGCGCGGCGTGACCCGGCTGCCGGAAAGCTGCGTTCTCGTCAAGGGTGACCTTTCCGTCGAGCGCCAGCACCACGCCGTCCGGCGTCTTGACGAGAGGGTTCACCTCGACCAGCGTCGCGTCCTCTCTGGTGAAGACTTCCCACAGAGCGACGATGACGTCGACAGCCTGGTCGAGGATCTCGTCTGGGTAACCCGCCGCGACGGCGATCTCGCGGGCCTTCGTGTAAGTGACGCCGACGATGGCATCGACCGGCACCTTCGCGAGCGCCTCGGGTGTCTCGACGGCGATCTGCTCGATCTCGACGCCGCCTTCACGTGATGCCATCGCGAGAAACGTGCGGTTGGAACGATCGAGCAGGAACGAGAAGTAGTACTCCTCCGCGATGTCGCTCGCTTCCGCGACAAGCACGCGGTGCACCACGTGGCCCTTGATGTCCATGCCGAGAATCGCCTCGGCCTTCGCATACGCATCGTCTGGGCCATCGGCTAGCTTCACGCCGCCGGCCTTACCGCGACCACCGACCTTGACCTGCGCCTTGACGACGACCTTGCCGCCCAACTCTTCGGCGATCTCTCGCGCGCGGGCGGGCGTTGTCGCCACTTCGCCGCGAAGCACGGGGACGCCGTGTGCAGCAAACAGGTCACGCGCTTGGTATTCGAACAAGTCCACGACGTTGAGGTTATCCAGCAGTTCGCGCCGCACACGAGCGGGGTGCGCGCGGGCTTGGTTGCCGACATCGATTTGGCGATGGCTGTGGATGAACCGGTGCACAACCGGTGGAGAACTCCCTGAAATCAGGGGACAACTCACCAAGTTCTGTGGACCGCAAAAAATCCGAAAAGTTCTTTCGTCAAAGGCCTTGCGGGCCGTTCCCAGGACCGCTAGAAATCTCCCAGTCACCGATCAAGGCGGCGGTTCCGGAAGGTTCCGGGGCGAGAAGCAGAAGGAAAGTCGCGGGCAACCGTAGGCAACTTAGGCGGACCGACTCGGCGCATCAGATCGAGAGGAACGACGCGGGGCAACCCAAGTCGAGCCACTCGAAGTTGAGCTTCTGGGTTCGGTCTCTGAAGGCTTTGCAGAGCGCGGGGCGACTCGAGTTCGGCAGCGTCTGAGGAGTTCCGGATCGCGGTTCAGAAACCTCGGTCCGAGTTGGTCAGCAGGGCAACTTGCAGATCAGCGCGGCGGAGGCGGTCGAGCAGCGAGCGTCGCTAGAGATTGGCGGCAGGTCGGCCGCAAGGCTGATCTAAGTGAGGCCCCTCTATCTCGTAAATAGAGGGGCCTCACGCTTTTGTCGATCGTGTCGCAATTGCCGTCGCCGGTCGAAGCGACACGCCGAGCGCGCATTCCCTTGCTGGGGTGCGCCGTGGTTACGGAGCGACTGGACCCCGAGATTCGCGCGAACCCATTCCACGATGCGCTGCGTGCTCGCGCCGGGAGTGAACACCTCGGCGACCCCAAGAGCCTTGAGCTCGGGGATGTCGGCAGCCGGAATGATGCCGCCGCCAAAGACGACGATGTCCGACGCTCCGCGCTCGCGCAGCAGATCTAGGACGCGGGTGAACAGCGTCATGTGCGCGCCCGAGAGCACCGAGAGTCCGATCGCGTCGGCGTCCTCTTGCACTGCAGTCGCCACGATCTGTTCCGGAGTCTGATGCAGCCCGGTGTAGATCACCTCGACGCCGGCGTCGCGCAAAGCGCGGGCCACTACCTTCGCGCCGCGGTCGTGCCCGTCGAGACCAGGCTTCGCCACAACGACGCGCACCCGCCCGGCGTCCGGCATGATCTCCCACCTCCTGCGAGAACCTGGATCGAGGGTATGCCTCGCGCGGGTGCATCGACCGATCTGAGCGAACCTTTGAGCTCGCGCGAGCGCCGGGATTAGGGTCGCTAGTGCCGATGCCGATGAATTTGGGACGGAATCCCAGTGAAGGGTGGCGATGAGCGACGACGTGTTCGAGGACGTTCTGCTTGCCGCCCAAGCGGGCGATGAGAACGCCTTCGCGCAATTGTGGCGGGCGCTGAACCCACCCGTCGTCCGATATTTGCGCACGCTTGCGCCTGCATCGGCCGCAGATCTGGCATCCGAAACCTGGGTCCAGGTCATTCGCAACCTGCAGAAGTTCAGCGGCGGTGAGCCAGCTTTTCGGGCCTGGGTTTTCACCATCGCCCGCAACAAATGCCTCGACGCGGTTCGCCACGAGCACCGTCGGCCGCGTTCATCAACCGACGACGCAGCGCTGGATCGGATGCCTTCGCAGGACGACACCGCCCAGCTAGCGATGGACAACCTGAGCACCGACGCGGCGCTCGCGCTGATCGCCTCGCTGCCGCGCGATCAAGCCGAAGTGATCATGCTCCGCGTTGTCGCGGGCCTCGACGCGACCGCCGTGGGCCTCATCCTCGGGAAAAGCCCGGGCGCCGTCAGGGTCACGGCCCACCGCGGGCTGCGGCGCCTCCAGGAACTCGTCGGCCGACCGCCGGTCACGCCGGCCGGTGACGCCGTGAGAAGGGGTCAGTAACGCTATGCACGACGATGACGTTTGGGGAGGTGAGATGCCAAACCTGCCCTTCTGGCGACGCCACAACGACCAGACCGACGCGGAGCAGCTGGACCAGCTGCTCGACGCCGGTCAGTTTGACGCGGCCGCCAATCCCGAATGGCAGTCAGTGTCGGATGTGCTGCGGTCCGCGGCCGCAGCAGCAGAGCCCGCGGAACTTGCCGGCGAGACGGCCACCCTAGATGTCCTCAGGGCTGCCTTCCGGCGGGAACGCGTGGGTATCCGACACCGTCGACCCCAACCCATCGCGAGGTACAAGACAGTGATTGCAAACCGGTTCTCGACCCTGCTCCCGGGACGGATCGCCGTCGGCCTAGCCGGCGGAGTGGTCATGCTCACCGGCGCAGCGACGGCCGCGTACGCGTGCGTCCTGCCTAACCCGATCCAGTCGTTCGCCCACACCACCATCGGCGCCCCCAGACCCTCAGACCCCAAGGTGAGTGTCGCCGCGGTCGACGCCGCGAACTGGAAGAACCACCCGACGCCGAGCGTGAGCGTCAGCCCCACAGCGACTCCGTCCGTGTCGGCTTCGGTGTCGGCGGCAAGCGTGACCGCATCGGTAACTCCCACGCCGACCCCAACGAAGTCACCGGCGCCGACGATCACCAAGAAGCCCGCCCCAGACCCGACGCAACTCGCGGCCGTTGAGGCGTTGGTCGATTACCACCTCTGCCAGAGCTACACGGCGCTCACAAAGATCGGCAAGACGCTCGATCCAAAGGCTTTGGCCCTCTTGGTGAAGGCCGCCGGTAGCTCGACGCCGGCGACGATCGCCGCGTATTGCGCCGCACTTCCGGTGCCGCCGAACCCGTGCCTGGCGCAGCCAGTCCCGACGGCGAGTGCAACGCCAAGCGCAACGCCTAACACCAAGGACGACAAGAAGTTGCGGGACGACGGGTGGTGGCGCTGGTGCGGCATCTGCCCGAAGGCGACCCCTTCTCCAACGGCGACCGCCTCTGCAACGGCGACGGCATCCCCTGGCGTGAGTTCGCTTCACCGCTTCCCGTTCCCCTGGTTCTGGTGCGGCGATCGCGACCCGAATGCCAGCCACTCCGCGAAGCCAACCCCGACGGTCAAGCCAACCCCGACGAAGTCACCCCTCCCAGGCAACTGGTGGGGCGGCGGCTGGGGATTCGGCAAGGACCCAGGGTCGGGCGGTAACGGTCAGGTCGGCACGGGCCCAGGCACCGGCGGCGGTCAGCGCAACGGCACCCCCGTGCACGCCATCCAGGGCGCCAACCTGTCCGGTACCAGCGCCGGCCAGCGCCACTGATTCATCAGCGCCACTGATTCAACAGCGCCACTGATTCAACGAGGCATGACTGGTTCGAGCACGACAGATCGGGCATGACTGATTGAGCACCACCCGGCAACCACTGATCCTGCGCGCCGGATGAAATCAGCCCGGCTCGAGCGACTTCCTCCGGGAGCCGCCCGGGCCGGGCGATTTCTTTCCCGTTACAGCTTGACCAGCGGGGCGTAGCGCAGCACGAACGTTTTGGCGCCGATGGTCGCGCCGAAGTCGACCTTGGCCTGCGCGTTGTCGCCGAGCCCGGAGGTCGACACCACAGTGCCCAGTCCGAAGCTGTCGTGGCTGACCCGGTCGCCAGGTGTCAACGACGGCACCGGCCGGTTGCCGACACCGCCAGAACGAGCGGGCGCGCCAGGCAAGACGGCGGCCGATGCTCCCGCGTACGAGCGGCCGCCACCAGTCGGCGTGTACCGCGCCGGTGCCGACCGTTTCCAGTCGACCAACGAGTCAGGTACCTCGTCGAGAAAGCGCGACGGCGGGTTGTAGGAGGGCGCTCCCCATGTGCTGCGCTGCATCGACCGGGTCAGGTACAGCCGCCGCTGCGCACGGGTGATCCCGACGTAGGCGAGCCGCCGCTCTTCTTCGAGCTCCTTGGGTTCGGTCAACGAGCGCATGTGCGGAAACACGCCGTCTTCAAGCCCGGTCAAGAACACGACCGGAAACTCGAGACCCTTTGCGGTGTGCAGCGTCATGAGGGTCACGACGCCGCCATGCTCGTCACCCTCGGTCGGGATCTGATCCGCGTCAGCTACCAACGCGACCTGCTCGAGAAAATCCGCGAGGGTGCCTCCCGGCGTCCCCTCTTCGAACTCACGAGCGACAGTCACAAGCTCGCGCAAGTTCTCGACCCGCGACTCGTCCTGCGGATCGATGCTGGCCTCGAGTTCGGCGAGGTAGCCGCTCTTCGTGAGCACGGCGTCCATCACTTCGGATGGCGGGTGCGCCTCGGCCATCAGCCGCAACTCGTCGAGCAACGCAACGAAGTCTTTTACCGCCGACAGCGAGCGGGTCGCGATGCCGTAGGCCTCGTCACTGCGCTGCAGCGCTTGCGCGAAGGTGATGCGCTCACGCGCGGCGAGCGCCTCGATGCATGCCTCGGCCCGGTCGCCGATGCCGCGGCGCGGAACGTTCAGAATCCGTCGCAGCGAGATCGTGTCGTCGGGGTTCACCAGCAGCCGCAAGTAGGCGAGCAGGTCGCGCACCTCCCGGCGTTCGTAGAACCGCACGCCGCCGACGACTTTGTAGGGCAGCCCGACCCTGATGAAGATTTCTTCGAAGACTCGCGACTGCGCGTTGGTGCGATAGAAGATCGCGACGTCGCTGTAGGCCGCGAGGCCGAGATCGTGCAGCCGGTCGATCTCCTCGGCAACGAAGGTCGCTTCGCCGCGCTCGTCGTCGGAAACGTAGCCACCGATCTGCTCGCCGTCGCCGGCGTTGGACCACAGGTTCTTCGCCTTGCGACCCTCGTTGCGGGTGATGACCGCGTTTGCCGCGCTCAGGATCGTCTGTGTCGATCGGTAGTTCTGCTCGAGCAACACCACGGTCGCGTTCGGGTAGTCGCGCTCGAACTCCAAGATGTTGCGGATCGTCGCGCCTCGAAACGCATAGATCGACTGGTCGGCGTCACCGACCACGACGAGTTCAGCCGGCGCGACGTCGGAGCCGGCTCGCACGAGATCACCGTCAACGGTGCGTTTCTCTTGCTGCGAAACCGCGCCGCCGACGAGCTCGCGGACCAGGGTGTACTGCGCGTGGTTGGTGTCTTGGTACTCGTCGACCAGCACGTGCCGGAATCGACGGCGGTAGTGCTCGGCGACGTCGGGGAAGGCTTGAAAGAGGTTGACCGTGACCATGATGAGGTCATCGAAGTCGAACGCGTTCGCTTCACGCAGGCGGCGCTGGTAGGCCGTGTAAGCCTCGGCAAGAGTCTTCTCGTGGCTGTTGTTCGCCTTGCGCTCGTAGTCCTCGGGGTCGATCAGCTCGTTCTTCAGGTTGGAGACCTGCGCATTGAAGGCGCGCGGCGGATACCGCTTCGGATCGAGATCGAGCTCGCGGCACACCAAGGTCATCAACCGGTGGGAGTCGGCGGAGTCGTAGATCGAAAACGTCGTGGTGAAACCGAGCCGCTTGGCGTTCTCGCGCAGGATCCGGACGCAGGCGGAGTGGAACGTCATCACCCACATGACCTTCGCGCGATTGCCGACCATCGCGGCCACGCGTTCTTTCATCTCACCGGCAGCCTTGTTGGTGAAGGTGATCGCCAGGATCTCGGTCGGCGCGACGTGCCGCTGGGCGAGCAAGTAAGCGATGCGACGGGTCAGCACCCGCGTCTTGCCGGAGCCGGCACCGGCGACGATGAGCAGCGGACCCCCCTCGTGCACGACGGCCGCGCGCTGCTGGGGGTTGAGATCGGCAAGGAGCTCTTCGGTCTGCGCTGACATCGACCTTGAGTCTACGGAGCACTCGAGACACTCGCCTAAGATGGCGTCCGTGCCCATCGAACCCATACCCGACGCCGAGATCGAACGCGTCCTGGTCATCGCTGCCCACCCCGACGACGTTGATTTCGGATCCGCGGGCACGATCGCGACGTTCACCGACGCGGGCATAGAGGTCGTCTACTGCATCTGCACCGACGGCGACAACGGTGGCTACGACCTTGAGTTTCCGCGCGATCAGATCGCGCCGATTCGCCGAGCTGAGCAGATCGAGGCGGCCAAGCGGGTCGGCGTCCACGATGTTCGCTTTCTTGGCTACCCCGACGGCGCGCTGGTCGCGAGCCTCGATTTGCGACGTGACATCAGCCGGGTGATCCGCCAGGTGCAACCGCAGCGCGCCCTCGTCCCGAGCCCGGAGCGCGATTACACCAGGGTCGGGCGCAGCCACCCAGACCACCGCGCCGCGGGTGACGCAGCGCTCGACGCGATCTACCCCGACGCGCGCAACCCGTTCTCCTATCCCGAACTCAGGCTGAAAGAGGGCCTCGACGCCTGGGTGGTCAAGGAGATCTGGGTCATGGGCGGGGTCGAGGGCCACGACCTGCACTACGTCGATGTGACCGACAACTTCGATCGCAAGATCGCTGCTCTCAAGGCCCACGAGAGCCAGACCGCACACATGGACAATCTCGAAGAATTCGTCGGTAAGTGGCTGTCAATGAACGCCGAAGCCGCCGGACTGCCCGTAGGCCGAAAGGCTGAATCTTTCTTGGTGATGTCGACTCCCTGACGACGCGTCAGCGTGAAACGGGCGAAAACACGCTCCCTCCGAGCAGCTTGGGTGCTCGCTGTCAGCTATTTCCCAGGTTTCACGCCGATGCTCTTTGGTACAGGGCGGCCCGGGGGCAGTCCGAGACTGCAGTCCAGATGAGGGAGATCCGCGCATATGAGTTCACCTTTCGGTCCGACGCGTGGCGCCGGCGAGCCAGCAGCTGACGAGCTGGTCGTAGGCGCACCGAAGGCTCGACGCGGCACCACCACCGCCATTGCGTTGATCACCGGCGGAGCGGTTGTCGGCGGTATTTTGGCCAGCACGCTCGGCGCATCGGCGTCCTCGAACAACGCATCCTCGAATACCCCGTCAGCTGTTACGGCTGCCGTTTCGAGTTCGGCTCCCGCACCCTCAACTACCGCCCCGAAGGCACCGGGCGCGAAGAATGCTCGTCCGGCGTTCGTCGCGCCGTTGAGCGGCAAGGTCACCGCCGTCGGCACTGACAGCGTCACGATCGCGACAACGGCGACCAGCTCGACACCGTCGACGACGAAGACGTACAGCGTCACCAGCACAACCCATATCTCGATCAACGAGAACGGTCCGGGCGCCCTCACGGGTGTCAAGGTGGGCGACACGGTTTCGTTCAGCGTCACCACGAGCGGCGGCACAGTGCTCGCAGACCTGCGCGACGGCGTGGGCCTGGGTGCAGGCGGGTTCGGTGGCCCTCGCGGTCGCGGACCAGGCGGTCCTGGCGGCCTCGGCGGCTTGGTCGGCGTAGCGCCTGAAACCGGCACTGTCACGGCTGTCGGCACCGGCACGGTCAGCATCAAGACGACGACCGCGACGACCACCTACAGCGTGCCGAGCACCAGCCACATCTTGAAGGCCGGCACCGCGAAGCCGACGCTCGCCGACGTCAAGGTTGGTGACACCGTCTTCTTCACCGTCACGACCAAGGGGGGCACGGTCATCGCGAACCTCTTCGACGGCAAGTTGCCGACGTTCGCCGGCCACCCCGGCGGCGGCCCCGGCGGCGGCTTCGGCGGCCCGGGCTTCGGTGGCCGCACGGGCACCGCACCGAAGGCGCCGGCCGCATCGGCGAGCCCGGCGACGACGGGCACGAACACCTAGGCCCTGCTGTAGACCGACCTGATCGTCATCTGCTTCGCCGGCCCCTCGACGTCCCACGTCAGGTGAAATCGGTTCGGTGAGATGACGCTCCAGGTTCCGCGGTAGATGTCGGGCGCGCAGCCGTGCACGAAGGCGTCGGCGCCCGACGAAAGATCGGCGCTGTGAAAGAACCTGCCGTCGTCGAACGCGACGTCAAGAACGCAAGGCACAGACGGTCGGACGGCGACGAGCAGGCGCCGTCCGGCCTTCTGCATTACTGGGGTCCGATGCATGCCTGCGACCCACTGCAACTCCCCCGCCTCGACCCAGCTCAACGAATCGCCATCAGGGCCAAAGTCGGCGGTGCCACGAAAGGTCCCCGCGGCGGGGCTCAACGAGTCGACGATGTCTCGGTCGATGACCCAGGTGCCGCTCAAGAACGCCGCAACGTCAGCGACCGGATAGCCCATCGGCTCAAACCAAACGACGGTCGGTCGCCCACCGCGTGAGCTCGTGCCGGTTCGACAGCTGCAACTTGCGCAAGACGCTCGACACGTGCGTCTCGACCGTCTTCACGGAGATGAAGAGTTCCTTCGCGATCTCCTTATACGCATAGCCGCGCGCGATCAGCCGCAACACCTCGCGCTCGCGGTTCGTGAGGGCGTCGAGTTCGGGATCGATCGCCGGCGCATCGGTCGCGGCGAACGCGTCGAGGACGAACCCGGCAAGTCGCGGCGAGAACACGGCATCGCCGGCCGCAACCCTGGTCACCGCGTCGGCAAGGTCGTCGCCAGAAATCGTCTTGGTGACATAGCCGCGCGCGCCGGCTCGAATCGTGCCGATCACGTCGTCCGCCGCATCCGATACCGACACGGCGAGAAAACGAACGTCTGGCAGCGCGGGCAACACCTGTCGCAAGACCTCGACACCGCCACCGCCGGGCAAGTGCACATCGAGCAGGACGACGTCGGGTGCGGTCGCGGCGATGCTCGCCACCGCGCTCGCGACATCTTCGGCCTCACCGACGACCTCGATGCCGTTGCCTAGTTCCGCACGCACGCCGGCCCGGAACAGCCGGTGATCGTCGACGATGACGACGCGAATCCGCACGATCGGATGGGCGGTCATGCGCGCGCCATCGCAGACGACATCTCGAGCCGAACCTCTGTGCCGACACCAGGCGCGGTACGCACGACCGCGAGGCCGCCGTGCCGTTCCATGCGTCCGACGATTGACTCTTTGACCCCGAGCCGATCCGACGGCACCGCCTCAGGATCGAAGCCGCGTCCGCGATCGCGCACGAACACTGTCACCTTTGCGGGTTCGATCTCGGCATAGACCGAGATGGTCGCCGTCCCTGCGTGTTTCGCCGCGTTGATCATGGCCTCGCGCGCGGCCTGCAGCGTCGCCGACAACGCATCGTCAATGCGGCGCTCACCGACGACAACAAGTTCGATCGGGACGCCGTGGTCATCCTCAACTTCTGCGACGACGGCCTCGAGTGCCTGGCCGAAGTCGAGTTGCTGGTCAGGCGGACGCCGATACAGCCAGGTCCGCAACTCGCGTTCCTGTCCGCGAACCAGCCGCTGCACCTCGCGCGGATCATCGACGTGGCGCTGGATCAGCGCGAGCGTGTGCAGCACCGAGTCGTGCAGATGCGCAGCGAGTTCGGCACGTTCCTGCTCGCGGATACGAGCCCGCCGCTCGGCTGACAGTTCGCGCATCGTGCCGAGCCACCAAGGGCCGGTGATGACAGCAATGCCCGCGACCATGACGACAGCCGCGAGCAATCCGTTGCGGATCTCGTTCAGCTGTCCGTGGTACGCGAGGAACGTCGCGGCACCCGCGATGACGAGACACGCGCCGCCGATCGCACTTGCAACGGCGGGCGGGCGCGCACCACCGACGGCCGCCTTCCGCCACTTTGTGCGCTGCGCCTCGTCCGCCTGCCACCACAAGACGGCGGCACCGAATCCGGTCAGGGCGAGTGGCCACAGCAGCTCGGCGGGCAGACCAAGACCAAGCGATTGGACGGCGAGGACACCCCCGATCGTGAGCGCACCGATCGCCAGGTATTGGCCACGCCCATCGAGCCGGCTCGCCCGGTTCGGTCGCTGCCCGCTCGTGGCCGGCGCCACCGGGACGAAGACCCAGAACGCGGCGTACATGACCAGGCCAGCGCCCGCAGCAAACGTCAAAACGATGAACGCGATCCGGACCACGAGCACGTTGACGCGCAGATGGTCGGCGAGACCGCGGGCGACGCCCGCGATCAGCTGGCCGTGGCTGGCGCGGGTCAGTTTCGGTGGCACCCCACGATCGTCACACGTCGCGAGCGATCCGGCGCGGCCACCAGCACAAACTCAGGGTCGAGTCAGGGTAGTTCCCGATGGGCTGCGCGAGAGCGAGCCGCCAGGATCCTCGGTATGAGCCAAGACTTTTCGAATCCTGCTGGCACGCCGCCGGGCAACTCCGGTGGCCCGGCCGGGCGTTTCGATGTTCGCCAGCTGCGTCGCAGCCGCGATGACCGGATGATCGCGGGCGTCTGTGGGGGCCTCGGCCGCTACGTCGGCATCGACCCGATCATCTTTCGAATCGTGCTGGCTGCGCTGGCCGTCTTCGGTGGCGTCGGACTCTTGCTCTACGCCCTCGGCTGGCTGCTGATCCCCGAGGACGGCACGGACGTCTCGGAACTGCACCGACTGCTCCAGGGGCGTCCCTCGCCAGCGCCGATCATCGCGGCCATCGTGGTCGGCGTCATTGGCGTCATCACCGTGACCGAAGTGGCGTACCACCGGCGGGGGCGGTTCGAGGTATTGCTCATCTTGGTCGCCGTCGTCGCGGTGGTTGCGCTGACCAGTCGGTCGCGCGGCGTGCCGCCAGCCACCGCCCCGTTCACGCCACAGCCGCCGTACGGGACACCGCCGCAGTCGACCCCACCCACCGAACCGACAGCACCACCGGAATACGCGGCACCGCAATACACCGCATCGCCGTACAACCCGCCGCAGTACGCATCTCCGCAGTACGCATCTCCGCAGTACGCATCTCCGCAGTACAGCGCCCCGCATTACACCGCGCCGTTGGGACCACCCGCCGGCTTCTCGCCGTCGCGCCCGGTGTACACGCCGCCACCGGCGTACGTCCCGCCACCGCCGAAACCACCACGCCCGCCGTCGTTCCTCGGACCGATCGCGATCAGTGTCGGTGTCGTCATCGTTGGGGTGCTGTTCGCGCTCGACGCATCGAACTCGATTGCCCTTAGTGCCCAAGCGATTTTCGCGGCGTCGCTCCTTACTGTCGGGCTCGCACTCGTCGTCGGCACGTGGATCGGTCGAGCACGGCTGCTCATCGCGTTCGGCGCGGTGCTCGCGATCGCACTTGCGCTCACCGCTACGGTCGACGTCCCGTTGCGCGGCGGTGTTGGCGGCCGCATTTATGCGCCAGCCTCAGCGAGCGAGATTCCCACTGCTTACCACTTGGGCATCGGCCGCCAATCCATCGATCTCACCAACCTCGATCTCGCCGGCAAGAAGGTGCAGGTGACCTCAAGCGTCGGCATCGGCCTCCTGCATATCGACGTGCCGGCCAACGTCAAAGTTGTGACGCGCGGGCGTGCAGGCGCAGGCGATGTGCAGATTGACGGCAACGACGTGAGCGGCAATCACGTCGATAGAACCGTGGTGCTGGCAGCAACCGCACCGGCCACTGCCGGGGAGATAGACCTCGATCTGCGGGTGGGCATCGGTCAGGTCGTCGTCGATCGAGAGTTCCTGCAAGTACCAGAAACCGTGGTTCCGACCGCGCCAGCAGCACCAACAGGAAGCGGAGACGTGACCCAACCATGAAGCGCCACGAGCCTGACTGGACGTCGCTGATCGCCGGCGTGACCTTCTGCGCCATCGCGGTGGCTTACCTCGGCGGTGAGGTCACCCACCGAAGCCTCGAGTTGCGTTGGGTTGTGCCCATGCTGCTCATCGGACTCGGTATCGCCGGGCTCGCGGGCACCCTCGTGCGGGCCCATCGGATGTCAGATGCGGCGGCTACTTCGATGGCAGCTACTCCGACGGATAGCGCAGACCAATCTGACGACGAACCTCATCCATCGTCTCCATGATCGACAGCGTCTCGGCCAGCGGCAGGATCGGGCTTTCGGTGAGCCCGGCTCGCAAGCAACGGCCAACCTCTGCTGCTTGGTGACGCAAGCCGTGGCCTTCGTGCTCGATGTTGAAGTGTTCGACCTCGCGCTCGCGGGTGATGAGGCGGAACGAGGTCGGTGCGTAGAAGACGCCGTCGACCTCGATGCGTGCGTCTGTTCCGTTGATCGCCGCCTGGTTCGCGCTAAGCGTCTCCAGGGTCGTGAACGCCACCGACTGCCGACCGCCTTCGTACTGCAACACGACGGTGGTCTGCGCGTCGACACCGGTGAAGGCGGGGTCGCTGACAGCCGTGATCGTGCGCGGCTTGCCGAAAATCATCGATGCGAACGAGATCGGGTAGATGCCGAGGTCGAGCAGCGCGCCACCGCCGAGGACCGGTGCGAACAGCCGGAAGTCAGGGTCCTCGACGAACCACTGACCGTGATCGGCGATCACCGAGCGGATGTCCCCGAGCCGACCCTCGGTGATCAGCTCGCGAATGCGCACGACGTGCGGCAAGAACCTCGTCCACATCGCTTCCATGAGGAATGTGCCGCGGGCCTGCGCAGCGTCGATAAGCTCGCGCGCCTCACCGGCGTTGATGGTGAACGGCTTCTCGATCAGTACCGCTTTGCCGGCGTTGATGCCCAGCATCCCGCCGTCCCGATGCCACGGGTGCGGAGTCGCCACGTACACCGCGTCGATATCGGGATCCTCGGCAAGTGCCTCGTAAGTAGCGTGCCGCTTCGGGATCGCGAACCGGTCGCCGAACGCGTCGGCCGACTCCTGGCTCCGCGACCCGACCGCAACCACCTCGGCGTCCGGCAGCAACTTCAGGTCACCGGCGAAGGTGGCCGCGATACCGCCGGTCCCGATGATTCCCCACCGAATCGGCTGGTCAGCTGCGATCGCCACAGGTCTCTCCTCTTCATTGCACCGGGTGTGTTTGCGAACGATAGCAATAGGCTCGGGCCATGCCTTCGAGCCTTCGCGACTGCATCGACGATGCACTAGCGGGGACGACGGCAGCGTCGCTTACTGCCCGCGTCGAACGCCTCATCGGCAGCTACCGGTCGGGCGCAACGCCGGTCACCCCGATCCTCGCAAGTGCCGACGATGTGCTGGCCTACGCCGCCTATCGAATGCCCGCGACCTACGCCGTTGTTCGGGCTGCACTGCAGCAGCTGCAGTTGGGCATCGCGGATTTTGAACCGCGCACCCTTGTTGACTTCGGCGCCGGAACAGGTGCAGTTGCTTGGGCAGCCGCTGATGTGTGGCCGACTCTTGGCGATGTCACGTTGCTCGAGCAATCTGCTGCTGCGATCGCGCTCGGTGCACGCCTCATGCGCAGTTCCTCATCCGCTTTGTTGCAGGGTGCTGCGTGGCGACAGTGGCGCCTTTCGACCATCGATGCGGACGCCGGCCATGCCGACGTCGCGACGGCTGCTTACATATTGGGCGAACTCACGGAGCAGCAGCAGGCAGTGCTTGTTGGCCTGCTGATGGCGTCGGCACCGACGGTCGTTGTGATCGAACCAGGGACGCCCGCAGGGTTCGCGCGGATCATCCGAGCGCGCACCGCACTCATCGACGCAGGGTTCACCGTCGTCGCGCCGTGTCCGCACGAGCTCACCTGTCCGATGCTCGAACGCGGCGACTGGTGTCATTTTGCTGAGCGACTCGACCGGTCACGTTTGCATCGGTCGGTGAAGGCCGGCGAACTGTCGTATGAAGACGAGAAGTTCTCCTACGTCGCGGCGACTCGCGAGCCGGCGCACCGGCCCGCCGCGCGGATCCTGCGGCACCCGCAACTGCGCAAGGGACTCGTCTCTCTCGAGCTGTGCACGTCATCGGGAGCAGCCGCGGACGAGCGGATCGGCAAGAGCCAGGAGCTCTACAGGGCGGCGAGGAATGTGCGGTGGGGCGACCCGTGGCCACCACTGCTGGGCGAGCGCAGTAGCGCTGCGGTGACTCGTCGCGGTTAGGCTGCCCACATGTGGTGGCATGGATACGTCGTCGGTTGGAGCACGCTGACGCTGATCAACGCAGGGCTCGCGCAGGGCAAGGGGCGCAGCGGGCTCGTGTGGTTCTTGCTGTCGATCTTGCTCGGTCCGATCGCGACCCTGCTGATCGTGATCTTGCCCTCGCACGCGCGAAGATGATCATTCCATAGCGGGCTGATCGGGAATACAGCGCGGCGGCCGTGCGGTTGCCAACGTTATGACGCAAACATTCGCTGTGACCTGGGATTACCGCTGCCCCTTCGCCCGGAATGCACATGAGCACATACTCACCGGCCTCGCCGCCGGGGCCGACTGGGATGTCCGATTCCTCGCCTTCTCACTCGGCCAGGTTCATGTCGCCGAAGGCGCCCCCAGCGTCTGGGAGAAGCCCGAGCAAGACACCGGCATCATCGCGCTGCAGGCCGGTGTGGTCGTTCGCGACGAGTTCCCTGAACTCTTCCCCGCCGTCCATCGTGCGTTGTTCGCCGCCCGCCACGATGACGCGCTGCACCTCGAAGACGCGGACGTCGTCCGAGACGTTCTCAAGCGCCACGACGTGCCCGTCGACCAGGTGTTCGCTCGGATCGACGACGGCTCTGCCCTGGCGGTCGTCCGCGCTGAGCACGAGGGTTTCGCCGAGTCACACGATGTGTGGGGCGTGCCGACGTTCATCGTCGATGATCAGGCCGTCTTCATCCGGTTCATGCATCGGGCGACTGATGGCGCAGACCCCGCGACGTCCATCTCGACGATCGAGCGGTCTGTCGACCTCGTCGGCTGGACCGACCTCAACGAGTTCAAGCACACCTCGCTGCCGCGCTAGACCTGCGCCCCCACGCGTTGCACCGCAGCACCTGCGCGGATCGACTTCGGGATCTCCGCGGTCGAGTCGGCTGCGGCGAGTACAGCGTCCAACTCGGCTCGAGACGCCGGGCTATCGAGGTCGACGACGTATTCGATGCCAGTCGACTGCCACGTAGCCGTGTCGAATCCGCCTGAGGCGGTCACGCGCACGCCGTCGATCGGGACGCCGAGTTGCGCGGCCTCGCGATAGACGTCGTTGAGCACGCAGCCGGCAGTCGCAAGGTGCAGGAGATGCGCGCCGGTGAACGCGGACTCCACCGTGACGCCTTCCGGCGTCCACCGGTGCGGAAATTGCACGGCATCAGGTGCGGCGCTTCGGAGCGACCCTGCGCCGACGACGACATCGAATTCGCCCATGCCGAAAATCATGCCACCCGTCGAGACTCCTTCGTCAGCCGTTGGCCGCTTGTTTCGCGTTAGTGCTGAAGTACGCGGCGCGGCGGCGCAGATGCCGCCGGCGGGTGTAGCGGCGTCTCGACACCGGCGAGGCTGCGGCCGCTCGGTAGAAGAATCGCTTGCCGACCTCGATCAGCCCGAGATAGCAGACAACCATGCCCGCCAATGCGGCGAAGAAGCCGCCCGGAAGCGGCTGGAATCCCAAGGTATGCGCCAGCGGCGTCGCGGGAAGCACGGCACCCACCACCACGACTGCCAATGCGGAGAGCGTCAGCGGCAGGCTCGGATGACTTCGGAAGAAAGGAATTCGGCGCGTGCGGATCGCGAATATGACGAGCGTCTGCGTCGCGAGCGACTCCACGAACCACCCCGAGCGGAACTGCGCGGGTCCGGAATGGAAGACCCACAGCATGACGCCAAAAGTGATGAAGTCGAACACCGAACTCAACGGCCCGAAGAAGATCATGAAGCGGCGGATGAACCCGATGTCCCAATGCGACGGACGCCGCAACTGCTCCTCGTCGACGTTGTCCGTTGGAATCGCCAGTTGGCTGCTGTCGTACAGCATGTTGTTGAGCAGGATCTGCGACGGCAACATCGGAAGAAACTTCAAGAACAAGGACGCACCTGCTGCGGAGAACATGTTCCCGAAGTTGCTCGACGTTCCCATCAGCACGTACTTGATCGTGTTGGCGAAGATCCGACGTCCCTCCGCTACTCCGTCGGCAAGCACGTTGAGGTCCTTCTCGAGCAGGATCACGTCGGCGGCGTCCTTGGCGACGTCGGTCGCCGACTCGACCGAAATACCGACGTCGGCGGCATGGAGTGCGAGAGCGTCGTTTACGCCATCCCCGAGGAACGCGACCGCTCCGCCTGTGCTTCGCTGAACGCGCACAATACGTGCCTTGTCTTCTGGACTGACGCGCGCGAACACGGTGGTGCGGCCAATCACAGCGGCCAACCCATCGTCGTCCAACGCGTCGAGGTCGGCGCCCGTGAGAGCTTCACCCTCATCGAGCCCGAGATCGTGACACACCTTCACCGCAACCGCTGCGTTGTCGCCTGTCACGACTTTCACCGCAATGCCGAGATTCGCAAGTCGACGTAACGCGTCGGCCGCACCGTCTTTGGGTGGGTCGAGGAAAACCAGTAACCCGACGAGAGACAACCCGCACTCGTCGTCCGGCGTCGGTTGCGCGGGTTGCGCCACCACGCGGGACGCGACCGCAACCACCCGGTTACCAGCAGCGAATTCGGCCGCCAGCGCGTCACGGGCCGACTCGGGAACATCAACACAACGGTCGAAGACGCTCTCTGGCGCGCCTTTGGTGACGAGCGTGAACCGACCGTCAGCGTCCCGAACGATCGCCGAGACCATGCGCCGCTCATGATCGAAGGGCAGCAGTCCGACGCGTGTGTAACCGGCGAGTGCCGCCCGCTCGGGTGCTGCGGCGGGAGACTCCCACAGCGCGGAGTCGAGCGGGTTGCCGCCGACCGCGGGTCCGTCGGGACCGGTTGTCTCGGTCGACAGCAGCCCCCACCGCAGTACCTCGTCGGCACTGCCCCCACTTACCGCAGGTACAGCTCGCATGTAGTCGATGCGGCCAAGCGTCAACGTGCCCGTCTTGTCTGTGAACAACACGTCGACATTGCCGAGATCCTCGATACACACCAAGCGTTTCACCAGCACCTTGCGGTGGCTCATCCGTCGCGATCCGGCTGCCAGGCTGGTCGACACCACCGCCGGCAAGAGCTGCGGGGTAATGCCTACCGCAATCGCCAAGGAGAACAATGCCGCGTCGATGATCGGCTTGTGCAGCACGACGTTGATCACGAATATCGATGTCGTCAGCGCGCCCGCAACGTAGACCAGCAGCATTGAGAACTTGCGCAGCCCGATCTGAAATTCGGTTTCGAGTTGGTGCGCCCCCAGACCCGCCGCAATCTTGCCGAACACAGTGCGAGCACCGGTCGTGACCACAACTCCAGACGCGCTGCCAGCGTGTACGACTGTCCCCATCAGCGCGCACCCCGTGAGCTCGGCGAGAGCCGTTCCGGCCGACACCGAGCCGATCCCCTTCTCAACCGGCAGCGATTCACCGGTGAGAATCGACTCGTCGCACTCAAGGTTCACGACATCGATGAGTCGGATGTCAGCTGGGACGATGCAGCCCAGCCGCAGCTGGACGAGATCGCCCGGTACCAAGGCCCCGACATCGACCGACGCCGGTCGCCCGTCACGAATGACGATGGTCTCGTGGTGAATCTGGTCGTGCAGCGCCTCCGCAGCCCGTTCCGCGCGATACTCGTTCACAAAGCCAAGCCCGACGGACAAGCCCACAATGACACCGATGATGACGGCATCGCTTCTCTCACCGACGAAGTACGAAGCGACCGCGGCGATGAGCAATAACGCCAGAAGCGGTGAACGCAGCTGATGCCACAGCACGGGCAGCAGGCGAGCACGATGCGACGAGACAGAATTTGGGCCATATTGCACTTGCCGCCGCGCGACCTCAGCGCTCGACAAACCTGCATCCGCCGCGACGCCGAGTTCATGCAGGACGTCGATGACCGACTCGGATGCCGCTACCGTGATCCCGCTCGTAGCGCCGAGCGAGCGCGGCGGCAGTTCGCGTGGCGCCAGTTCCGTGTCTGTACTCAGGACGTCCCTCCGCCTCGTACATCAGACGCTAAGGCCCAACGGGGACGCAGGTCATGGTCGTTGGTCCTTGCCCACTGGGCAGAACTGCTCCCAGCCGTCGCGGAGTACCAGTTAGCTACTGGTCAGCGCCAACCCAGCTCCGGCGCGACATCCCGCACAACTGATTCGATGACATGCGCGCAGTAGTCGACGCCTAACTGGTTCGGGATAGTCAGCAGCAGCGTGTCTGCGGCAGCTATCGCCTCATCCTTGGCGAGTTCCTCGACCAGCCGGTCAGGCTGACCTGCGTATGTCTTGCCGAAGCGCGCCTTACCTCCGTCGAGATAGCCAACTTGGTCTTCCGAATTGCCTTCGCGACCGAAGTACGCGCGGTCGAGGTCGTTGACGATCGGGAAAATGCTGCGGCTCACGGAGACGCGCGGCGCGCGCTCGTGACCAGCGTTGGTCCAGGCAGTTCTGAACATGTCGATCTGCTCGGCCTGAAGCTGGTGGAACGGCACCCCTGTGTCTTCGCTGAGAAGTGTCGAACTCATCAAGTTCATGCCCTGCTCGGCTGTCCATTCGGCAGTCTTCCGGGTACCGGCGCCCCACCAGATCCGCTCACGTAAGCCTTCAGAATGTGGCTCGACGCGAAGCAGGCCCGGAGGGTTCGCGAACATCGGCCGCGGGTTCGGCTCGGCGAATCCCTCGCCGCGCAAGAGGTCGAGGAAGACGCGGGTGTGTTCACGGGCCATGTCGGCCGCATCGGTTCCTTCGGCCGGGACGTAGCCGAAGTAGCGGAAGCCGTCGATGACCTGCTCGGGCGAGCCACGGCTGATCCCGAGTTGGAGTCGCCCGGCAGCGATGAGGTCAGCGGCACCGGCGTCCTCGGCCATGTAGTACGGGTTCTCGTAGCGCATGTCGATGACAGCAGTGCCGATCTCGATGCGGTGAGTTCTGGCGCCGACCGCCGCGAGTAGCGGGAACGGCGAGGCCAACTGATTGGCGAAATGGTGCACCCGGTAGTACGCCCCGTCGGCGCCGACTTCCTCGGCGGCCACCGCAAGCTCAATGGACTGCAGCAACGCGTCGGAGGCCGAGCGAGTCTGCGAGTGGGGCGACGGCGTCCAATGGCCGAACGACAAGAATCCGATGTTCTTCTTCATAACGAACCAAACTACCCGTGGGTGGTGAGGCTGTCGCGCAGACGTGTGCACTCTTGGAGGCATGACTTGGCGGATACGGGGGCACGGGCAGGTATGAAGGTTTTGGTGGCAGGAGCGTCCGGTTTCGTCGGCGGTCGACTGTGCAGCTCGTTAGTCGCAGAAGGTCATTCCGTGCGGGCGATGACCAGGGACCCGGCGTCGTACGCGGGGGCGGGCGATCCGGTCTTCGGCGACGTCAGCGATGCGGCGTCACTGCGTTCGGCGCTGACCGGATGCAAGGCCGCTTATTACCTGGTGCACTCGTTGGGCAGTTCGACGTTCGAACGTGATGACGCGGATGCCGCTCGCCAGTTCGGATCCGCTGCCAGTGAAGCGGGTGTCAAGCGGATCATCTACCTCGGTGGGCTGGGCCGCGATGACGATGATTTGTCGGCTCATCTGCGCAGTCGCCGAGCTGTCGAGCGGTTGCTTCGGGACGCCGGCGTGCCTGTCACGGTTCTGCGGGCCGGAATCATCATCGGCCACGGCGGCATCTCGTGGGAGATCACGCAGCAGCTCGTCGAGCATCTTCCAGTAATGGTGACGCCGCAATGGGTGCGGACTCGCACGCAGCCGATCGCGGTCGCTGACGTCGTGCGATACCTCGTGGGGGTGTTGGACTCCCGTGAGGCGCTGGGCCGGACATTTGAGATAGGCGGCCCAGAGGTCATGCGCTACATCGACATGATGCGTCGAGTCGCGGTCATCGAGGGCCGCCACACTCTTGTCTTGCCGGTACCAGTCTTGTCGCCTGCCCTATCGGCGCGATGGCTGTCGCTTGTCACTGACGTCGACACCATGACGGGGCGGGCGCTTATCGACTCGATGACCAACGAGGTCATCGTGCATGACAACACGATCCGCGAACTGCTGCCGTTCGAACCCATGGGCTACGACGAAGCTGTGCTTGCGGCATTGGGCGAACGCGCGGCGGCGGCCGGCAGGTGAGGCGTCCAAAGGCGAGTCGTCAGCTGTCGACTCTCGCGACCGCTGCACTCGGCACCGCGCTTCTTAGTAGATCGCTGTCTAGCAAAGCGGGCTCGCGTGAGTTCTACGCCCTGACGCTTGGAACGGCGGGCACCTGGTTTGCCGGCGGATGCGCGATGGGTGCGGTGCCGCTGGCTAGCGAACAGGCACGTCGCAACGCGACCTGGGAACTGCTCCTTGGCCCGGTGGCCGTGGGCTCGGGCATGTTCGGACTGTTTTACCTAGCCGCACTGGCCGCTGGCCGAATACCTCAGATGGACAAGGCGTTAACCAGCGTCCTGAGGTACGCCGATGAAGGTTCCGCTCCGCTGGTGCTGTCGACGACACTAGCCAACGCCGTCGCCGAAGAGGTCTTCTTTCGCGGCACCGTCTACGCGTCAGCCGATCCTGATCGCGCAGTCGCGGTGTCCACCGCCGGTTACGTGTTAAGCACGACCGCGACACGCAACCCCGCCCTCGTCGTCGCATCTGCAGTGATGGGAACCGTCTTTGCGCTCCAACGCCGCCGCACCGGCGGCGTCCTGGCTCCCATCGTCACTCACATAACGTGGGCTGCACTGATGCTGCGCTTCCTCCCCCCGCTCTTTCACGCCCGGCGCCGACGCAGCACTGCGACCTCGGGATAGTGCTCGGGCGGCCCGAATCCGTGCTCGAACAGCCATCGGACGTTACTGAGGCAACGCAACGACCACCATGCACGGATGAGGTCGCGGTCAACGTCGGTGCCGTAGCCGGCGATGACGTCGTCAAGGTGCTCTGGGTGTCCGAGCGTGAGGGTGGCAAGGTCGAACAGCGCGTCACCCTGGGCCCCTTCGGACCAGTCGATGATGCCGGTGACCTCGTCACCTACGACAAAAACGTGGTCAACCTGCAGGTCGCCGTGAATGAACACCGGTGTCCACGGCCGCAGTGCAGTCTCGGCGAGGCGCCGGTTGCGTGTGACCAAGTCGGCGGGAAGGACGTCGTTCGCGACGAGCCACTCGCACCCGCGCGCGAGCTGTGAAGCGAGCTCATCGACGCTTCGGCCGGGCCATGGCGGCAGGGGTGCATCGTGCAGCGCTCGCACGGCGGCGCCGGCCGCCGCCCACGCCGTCGAAGTGGCGAGGGACGGTTGGCCGAGGTGGCCGAGCGCTGTCCCCGCCACACAAGCGACCGCGAGCACGGGCGGCTTGCGCCAAAGGACCTCCGGAGTGGGGACAGGTGCGATGCCCATCGCCTGTACCTCAACGTCGGTGCGGGCCTGATCGGCATCGATCTTCAGGAACACGTCGCCAACGCGCAAGGTCACGCGCTGGCTATGCGAGACAACAACCTCTATCTCGTCCACGCCGTCCCCGTTCCGATCCAAGCGAAGATCGTTGTTGCATCTGACGTCGAGATGGATGTCGCTGATCAAGTCGAGGCTTACCTTGCTAGTCAATCCGAGCCTAAACGGGCCGACCTCCGCCAATTGCAAACGCACATGCTTGCCAGTTTCCCGAGGTGCAGGCTGTGGTTCAACGATGGCACGAACGCGGACGGCAAGGTCGCGGCCAACCCCACCATCGGATGCGGCGCCTGCACCATCACCTACGCCGATGGGTCGTCGCGAGAGTTCTTCGCATTGGCCTAAGCGGCAACACGACGGGCAAGTCTCATCCTGAGCGCTTGTCCGACGTCAGCTGGCCAATCGTTAGCCTAATGTGGCGGCGGCCGCGTTTGCGATCGGCGTGCTGACGGCTGCTGTGCCGCCGATGAGGCGCAGGTTCGTGACGGCGCCGTGTCTGGTGGATAGGTAGGCGATGTCTGCCTCGGCGAGGGCGCCGGCTGGTGGCACCAGCAGTAGGGGTTGTGTGGCGGCACCGGCTAAGGTCCCGCCGGACAACGCGTCAGCGAACGTGGCACCGCTCGCGAGGTTCACTGTTGCCGTAGTGCCGAAGAAAGTCTCGGCGACTTCGGCGCTTGTCGCGTAGCGGTCGCTCCCGGCCAGCGCGATCGCCGAGGGGTCGGCCCACGCGGCTGGGCCACCGATCGCGTAGCGGGTGGTGGCGTGTTCGGCCAGATAGGCCGCGGTCGCCGGTGCCTGCGTGCTGCCGTTGGTGAGCATGATCGCCCCGTGTGCGGCGATCGCCGCAGGTACCGCGGATAGCGCGTCGGGGAAGTCGGATCCGCTTGCTTCAAATACGGTGCTCGGGTCGCCGAGCGCGTCGGCGATCGCGGTCGCAGTGCCGAACCGATCCGCGCCGAAGATGCGGTCCACTGTGTAGCCGAGAGCGCTGATCGCTGACGCGACGGAGTCGGAGATCGCAGATGTCCCGCCGAGGATGTCGACGGTGCCCCCTGGGACTAACACGCGTTGCAGTTCAGCTTGCGTGTTTGGATCCACCATGGATGACGGGGTCAGCAGCAGCGGCCCTTGTTTGGCGGCGGCGAGTACACCGCCGGCGAGCGCGTCCGCGAATACGTCGTTGCGGGCGAGTACCGCCACCGACGCCGCACCCGGTGATAGAAACCGGGCCTTCGACACCGCGACCGCGGTCGCGTCGCGATCGGCTCCCGCGATCCGACTCGGTGCCACAGCCGCCGTCCCGCCAGGGGTCAACACCCACGTGTCGGATAGCACCGGCACTTGCGATGTCGGCGACGCCGGTTCGCCCCCGAACACCACCAGCTGGCGGGTCGCGGCGTCGTAGGCGACGCTCGCACCTGCTCGCGGGGTCGGGCCTCCCGTTAGCTGCGACCACTTGGTGCCATCCCAGGCCCAGAGCGGGGTCGGGGTGATAGCCCCGGATCTGGTGCCGCCGCCGACGAGGACGACTTCGCCCAGCTCCGGGTCGTAGGTCAGCGTGGACAAGTCCACCCCGTCGGACTGGCTCGGTATATCTGCTTTACGTGTCCACGTGGTCCCGTCATAGGTCCACGTTTCAGCTGGGAAGCTGAACCACTGCAGCAACACGAGATCATGATCTGCCGCGTCATAGGTCATGTAACACTTACCCGCCGGCGGACTCGCCCCCGGCGTGAGTTGCGTCCAGTCACCATCTCGCCAAGTCCACGTCCCGCCGTACTGAGTGAACGTGGTGTCGTCGCTTTGACCGCCGAACAGGATCAGCTGACCGGTCGCTTCATCGGTAGCCATACAGCCTTGAGTGCCCGGCGGCGTGTCAGCCGGGTGCTGCTGGGTCCACTGCGACCCGTTCCACGTCCAGGTATCGGTCAGTCCAGACGGCTCGAAACCCTTGAACAGCACCAGCTGCTTCGATGCAGGGTCGTACGCAAGGCCAGCACCGTCCCGTGCCGGGGGCGTCAACGTCGTCACATGCTTCGTCCACGTCGCGCCGTCAAACGTCCACGTGTCTCCACCGACGCTTGGGCCTACGTCGCCACTGAATAAGACCAGCTGCGCAGTTGCCGGGTCGTAAGCTTCTTGGGCTTGCCACCGCGCACTGGGCGACGACGCCGGATGCAATTGCATCCACGACGCGGGCGCAGCAGGCTGGCTTTGCGCCGCCGGCGCCGCCAAAACCAGGCACCCCAACGCCGTGACCCCGGCAGCCAACCGCAACACCGAACGGCGAGTCGAGCTGGCACCCAACGATCCCAACCGACCCATGCGAATACCCCTAACTCACCGCCCAGGACTTACCTCACTACCTGAGACGCAAACGGTGAGCTCATAGTTGTCAAAGCGGGCATGCGCGGTACAACCAAACGTGCGTCACAGCGGCAGTGCGTTCAACGCTGGCGACCAGAGGGCATGCTGGACGCTTCCTTGAATCCGTCGAGGCCCGACATTTGCTTCAGACGGCCTAAGGCGATGCGGGTGTACGTGGCCGCGTTTGGCACGGCGTGGTGCGGACTCATCGACGGCTTGGACCACGTCGTTACGGCGGTTGGTTCTACAGCTCTTCCGCCTGGGCTGGCGGGAGTTCGCGGGCTACCGTCTCTGACTGCCACACCCGACTGGCGGGATTTGAGTGCGTCTTCGGTCCCGTTTCAGTCGCGCTCGTCGAAACGTGCCTGCTGCGTCGGTGTTGCGGCGCGGTCCTACTGATTGCCGAAATCGGGGACGGTGAGTGATCCATCGTCGCTGAGGGCGAAGCCAGGGTTGTAAGCGATTTCCCACACGTGCCCGTCGGGGTCGGCGAAGTAGCCTGCGTAGCCGCCGTAGAAGGTATCGGCCGGAGCTCGCGTCACGGTGCCACCTGCTGCCTTCGCCATGGCGATGACGGCATCGACGTCGTCCTTCTCTCGAACGTTGTGGGCCAGGGCGACTCCGCGGAAGCCCGAACCAGACGACCGAGGGAGGGCCGCGTCGTCGGCGAGTTTGTCTTGGTGCCAAAGCACCACGGCGATGCCGCCCGTTTGAAAGAAGACCGTCTCCTCGACTTCCTGGCCGTGCCAGCCGAGGCGCTGGTAAAACGCGAAGGCTCGCGATACGTCCGAGACGCCCAACGTGACGAGGCTGATCCGCTGTTCCATACCGACAGAATGCCAGTTCGGTCCGACAACGCGTGGCTCTATCGTCGGCAATTTGAATGTGCGCCCACGTCATCAGTTGCGGCGACGCCACCGACAGTCCGGCCACGACCGTACTCGCGGCAAATGATCGCGTTCAGCCGAACGTGCCCGGCGGCACCTGAGTGCGTCCGCCTAAGAAATCTCGATGACGCCGTCGACGACTTGCGCGATCCGGACAGCCTGGGCGACGTTGCCAGCTCGATCGAACATATGCACGAGTAGCGGTACACGGAGTTGTCGTTGGCCGATGATGACGCCGCGCCAAGCGTCGTCCGGAATCTCCGTCAACCAGTCCTGTTCTAGTTGCACGAGTTCTTGTGCCAAGTCACCGAGCTCGGTTCCACTGACCTGGAGGCCGCTGTCATAGATCCTGCCGATTAGAGGCAAACCAAGACGGAGGGCGGGTCGGTGCCAGTAGCTTTCGAAGTCGCCAGCGGCCGCAACCGGCGCGTCGAATAGAGTCCGACGTTGACACTCACCGAACCACTGGTCGAACTCCGTAGACGTGACATCGGCTGGCATGTTGTCGAAGAGTTCCTGGTCGACGACCCTGTGCACGGAGAGAGTGAACGACATCGGCCTAGCGTAGGGGCCTGGCGCGGACATGATCCGCTCATCGGCACGATCGAACGTGCGTCATTGCGGCAGTTAATCGCGTTCAGCTGAACGCGTCGGCGGCACCTCAAGATTGACGATGAATCGGTGCTGCGTGCGCCCCACCATTCCCGGTCGGATCCCCATTCCCGCGGCATCGGACGCACCCAGACCATCCTGCACATAGGTCATGAAGCACAGATCGACGACGTAGTCGGAGAAGTCCACATCGCCGTTGACAATGCCCAACTCCTCGCACGCAGCCTTCGCCGCTCGTGTGGAGGCCGCTATGGGCATACATGCCACCCACCTTGACCGCCATGATCGAATGATCCACCACGTGCGCGAGGGAACGACCGTCAACGCGGCTAAGTAGCGCGTTCAGCTGACGTGTCGGCGGCAGATCGGTGCGACTCGTCGGTGTTCTTGCTGCCATTCATGACCGGTGTCGAACAAGCGGTCTCATCGGCGAGTAGCCGCGTCGGATCTGACGCCGGACGGAAAGCGCGGTCGCCGGCTCGATGGTGCAGCTGGTCGATCTCTTCAGATGACGCGATGGTCATGGTCTCCGATAGTCCATCGCCTGGGTCGAGAGCGGCGTCGTGTGTTTGGTAGAGCGTCCGTGCCGGACGCCCGGACCGCCGCCACCACACGACACCGAACCCTGCTGAGGCGACACCGGCGGCCATCCCGATTGTGCTGATGCTCAGAGCGGTCAGCGCTGCGCCGACCGCGGCGAGCGAAATCCGCGCTACAGCGCTGTACGTCGTCATGTGCAGGCTCACGATTCGGCCACGCAGGCGCGGCGGCACTGTCTCAAGCAGGATCGTTGTGTCCAGCGCAATGACGTACCCACTCGCTAGCCGCATGACGACTAGTGCCATCACGGCGAGCGCGAGTGAGTTGGCGGCAAAGGTCAAGGCCCAGGCCACCCCTTGGACGACGTACGCGCTCGCGTAGACGCCCAGATGCCGCCTGTGTGAGAGGCGGGCGGCCAACGCAGTGGCGACGACGACACTCAAGCCGTCGGCGGCGTAGACCAAGCCAAGTGTGATGGCACCGCCGTGCAGGTCCTTGGTGATGTGGCCAGCCAATAGGACGTTGTATCCACCCCCGATCAGCCCCAGGCGATCCCGATCCAGATGATGGAGCGCGCGAGTGGGAACTCCCTTGCGGCGCGTAGCGCATCCACCAGATCGCCGACCAGACGCGGCCGCCTGGCCCCGCCAACCCTCAACGCCCGACCTGTCCGGGATCGCGGCACCCCGACAAGCTGTGCCACCGTAACGAGTTGGAGCGCCGCCGCTGCGAAGACGGCGGCGGCTGGGTGCCAGGCAGATAGCACGCCGCCGAAGGCCGATCCCACCAAGGTCATGATGCCGTTAATTGACCCGATAGCCGAGTTCGCTTGCTGGCGGCGTTCAGGCGCGACTAGGCCGTAGAGCCACTGCTGCCGGGCGGGCGGCCAGAAAGCGCTCAGTGCACCTTGGGATGCGTACAGGATCGTGAGTTCCACAAGCCCGCGCTGCATCACCGCGGCGAGCAACGCTAAGCAGACCCCCTGCGCGGCCAGCGTGGCAATGGATAGTCGACGTACGTCGTAGCGGTCGGCGCAGATACCCGCCACCGGCAACAGCAGCAGCGAAGGCAGGCTCCCGGCCAAACCAACGATCGCCAGCACCGCCACCGAATGGCCGCGCAGCACCTGGATCGTCACCGCGAGCTGGGCGCTCCACACGGCCACGGACGTGCCGGCACTTGCCAGCCACAGCCGACGAATCGATCGGTCCGGCCCAACGCCACGCACACGCCGCCACCCGATACTGATTATGAGGCGGCGGCTACTGGTTGCCGGGTTGCGGCGTTGAGTCGGTTCCATACGTTGATTGCGGCGATCGAGAGGAGTAGTGAGGAGAGTTCCTTCTCGTCGTAATGGTTGGCGGCCGTGTCCCAGACCGTGTCAGGGACGGCGTCGAATCGGTCGGCGAGGCGGGTTACATGCTCGGCGAGGTCGAGCGCGGCGCGTTCGACATCGGTGAAGAATGGTGATTCTCGCCATGCTCCGATGCCCCAGATTCGCTCGTCTTTCTCGCCGAGGTTCTTGAGTTCTCGGGCGTGCATGTCGACGCACACGCTGCAGCCGTTGATCTGACTGACCCGCAGTTGGATCAGCTGGTGCATCGTGGGCGGGACCGTGTCTGACTGGGCCGCCTTGCTGAGCGCGAGCAGCGCGCTCATTGCATCTGGTAGCACCATGACGGGGTGAGTCATCCGGGCTTTCATCGTTTCCTCCATCGCACTTTGGTCACATCAGCCCTGTTCGGGCGTGTCATAGAGGTGACCCGCCGGATCGAGAGGATGTGACGCGTGCAGGACGAGCAGTTCTGGGCTGAGCGTTTCGAGCAGCAGCGACCCCGGTTGCGGGCGGTGGCCTATCGGATGCTGGGCTCGCAAGCTGAGGCCGAGGACGCGGTGCAGGAAGCGTGGCTGCGAGTCTCTGGCGCCTCTGGCGAAGACGTGGCCAACACCGCTGGTTGGCTCACCACGATCGTTTCGCGGCAATGCCTGAATATGTTGCGCTCACGAACAGCCCGACGCGAAGAACCACTCGATATGCGGGTCCCCGACCCCGTGGTCGAGTTCGGTGACGGGGTCGATCCGGCCGAGCAGAGCGTCCTTGCCGACTCGGTGGGCCTGGCGCTCATGGTCGTACTGCAGTCACTCGATCCTGCCGAGCGACTCGCGTACGTGCTGCACGACATGTTCGCCGTGCCCTTCAACGACATCGCCCCGATGCTGGAGCGAACCCCGGCCGCGGCCCGACAGCTGGCCAGCCGCGCGCGCCGCCAGGTCCAAGGTGCGACTGTGACCGGAAGACCCGACCGCGTGCGGCAGCGCGAGATCGTCGACGCCTGGCTCGCCGCGGCGCGCGGCGGCGACTTCGCAGGATTGGTCGCCATGCTGCACCCCAACGCCGTACTGCGCGTCGACACCGGCGACGCGGACTCCAAGCTCGTGCGTGGTGCGGCGGCCATCGCCGGGCAGGCGATGAGGTATCGGGCTACCGCCGCATTCCTCGCGCACTTCGCCACCGTCAACGGCGGCCCAGGCATCATCGGGACAATCGACGGCCGCGTAACGTCGGTACTTGCCTTCACCGTCGCAAACGGCCTCATCGCCCAGGTCGACATCTTGACCGACCCACAACGACTCGTAGCTCTCAACCTCTCCCCTGAGGCGACCGCATGATCATCAAGCAGCCGAACACGGCCTCTGATACACAGTCAACGCCTCGGCATGAGGGGTGTTTGGGCAGCATATTCACCACGTCTCAGCCGTCTATAGCTGCCACACAATCGGCAACGTTGATGCCGCGCCGTCCGCCGAGTAGTCGTGGACGACGTCGAGGTAACCGGCCATCCGTTCTTGCCACTCGATGTTCACGGGCAGGTGTTCCAACGAGGCGAGCAGACGTGCGTAGTCGTCACAATCGATCACGTGAAAGAGGTCGACACCGCTGCGCCAAATCGTCCACTCAGACACGCCCGCAGACTTGATCGCAGCGACCAACTCGGCGGGCACTTCGCGATGCGCAGCCTCGTACTCGTCGATCCCGTCGGCCCGCACTCGCGTGTGGAGCGCAACCCGCGTCAAGCTTGCGCCTCCCCTGTTGTCACCCGCGCGATAATCAGCACGGTCAGGATGATCCCGCCGTTCAACGCGTCTTGCCAGTAGCCGCTGACGCCAGCCAACGTAAGGATGTTCTGCACTAGATACAGCAGCAAGATTCCGCAGAATGCGCCAAACAGCGTACCTTTGCCGCCGTTCAGACTCACGCCACCCAGCACGGTCGCGGCGAACACCGTGAAGATGTATCCCTTACCGCTGTCGGCGCCGATCGAGGCGTACTTGCCGGCGTAGAGCAAGCCTCCTACGGCAGCGAGCAAACTGCCGACCACGAAGACAATCCAGAGTGTGCGTTCGACTCGGATACCGGCTGCTCTTGCCGCGTTGAGGTTGCCACCGATCGCGTATAGCGACCGACCCGGCCGCGTCAGCGCAAGTACGAAGATCCCGATCGCGAAAGACACGACTGACAGCCAGACGCCGAGCGGAATCCCGAACCAGTGCGTGGTGCCAAGATAGAGAAACGACTTGCTGAAGCCGAAGAAGGTCTGGCCGTTGGAGATACCGGTTTCGATTCCACGCAGTGTGATGAGCATGCCGAGCGTCACGATGAACGAGCTGAGCTGGAACCGGATGATGAGCAGCGCGTTGATCAGCCCGACGGCAACGCCAACCGCAAGCGTGATCGGAATCGCCCAGGATGGCGGCAGCACATGGATGCCACGTCCCGCCTTTGGCAGCGTCAGCCACACGGCGACGGCCGGCGCGAGCGCGACGGTCGACTCGAGCGAAAGGTCAAGCTTGCCCGAGATGAGAATCACTGCTTCGGCAAGAACGAGCATCGAGATCCACGCGAAGTTGTCGAGGACGTCGATCAGGTTGCCGTGGGTGAGGAACGCCTTGTTGCTGAAGGTGCCGACGACCATGATGACGGCGATGCCAGGAAGCAACGCGAGGTCGCGCAAGCGGGCCACCGCCACGTGCGTCTGCCGCGGAGCAGGAACGGCGGCAGCCGCAGCCGCCTGCTGCGACGGCGTATCTATGGGCGACGTCTCGGTCATCGGTCGAGGTCAACTCCTTCCATCTCGGCGACCACAGTCGCGTCATCCCACGTGTCGACGACTTCCGCCGCGAGTTCGCCCTTGAACATGACCAGCACCCGGTGGCAGTAGCGCAGATCGTCGAGATCGTCGGTGACGACCAACACAGCAGCGTCACGCCGCGCGGCTACGACTGCTTGCTCCATCAGGGCCGTCTTCGATTTCACGTCGACTCCCGCAGTCGGAGCCATCAACACCAAGACACGCGGTGTGCTCACGAGCGCGCGACCCATGACGACCTTCTGCTGGTTGCCGCCAGACAGTGCCGACGTCACAAGGTCGGGCCCTGGAGCCACGATGCCGAGGTCGTCGATCATCGACTGCGCCCGTGCCGATCTCAGGCGCGTACTGAGGACGACGCCGAAGCGCTTGAGGCGGTCCCATACCGGCATCGTCATGTTCTCGCCGATGCTCATCTCGGCAACGAAGCCCTGCTCGTGACGATCCTCCGGAACGAATCCGACGCCGGCACTCAGTGCGGCCGTGACGTTCGCGGCTCGCAGCGGCTTGCCCGCGACGCGCACGTCGCCGCTATCTGGCCGCCGTAGCCCGACAATTGCTTCTGCAACCGCGAATTTGCCGCTGCCGCCACCGCCGGCAAGACCCACGATCTCGCCGGGCAACACCTCAAACGACACGTTGTGGCAGCCAGGCGACACCGTGAGTTCGCTCACCGAAAGCATCGGCTCGCCCGTCACCGGCTTCGGCGGCCGTGGGTCGTCGCCTACCGACACGTGTTCGCCGGTCATCGCATCGACGAGCTCGCTATGAGAGATCTCGGCCACCGGCGCCGTCAGAACTTTCCGAGCGTCGCGAAACACCGTGACCGTGTTGCATAAGTCGAAGATCTCCTGGAGGTGGTGACTGATGAACAAGAAGGTGACGCCTTGCTGTTGCAGCGTGCGGATCCGGCCGAGCAGTCGAGTCACGCCTGCTGCATCGAGTCGGGCGGTGGGCTCGTCGAGGATGATGAACCGCGCGCCGAACGACAACGCACGCGCGATCTCGACGAGCTGCCGTTGCTCGACCGTTAAGTCGCTCGCGAGCCTCCGCACATCGACGTCCATCTCCCAGGTGCCGAGCAACTCACTCGCCCGCTGGCGAAGCTTCGGCCAACCGATGACCGGCGTGCCCTCTGTCTGGCGGTTGAGGAACAGGTTCTCCGCGACCGTAAGCGTCGGAATGATCGTTAGATGTTGGTAGACGCAAGCGACCACGCGCCGCCAGGCTTCGCGGTCGGATCTCGCAGGCGGAACCTGACCGCCGAACCGCAGCTCACCGGCGTCCGGCACCTGAAGGCCTGTGAGGATTGAAACCAGAGTTGACTTGCCGGCGCCGTTGCGGCCGACGAGCGCGTGAACGTCGCCCGCCTTCACATCGAGCTCGACGTCATTCAATGCGACCGTCGCACCAAACCGCTTCGTGACGTGCGACGCCGTGGCGACGGATGGGACGAGCCCACCCGCCGCCACGACGTTGGTACCGATCGACACGAGCTTCTCTTTCCTTGCTTGCGAGGACGATCAGGTCAGCCCGACTGGTTGCCCCACAGCGACGGATCTGTCGACTTCACCGACCCCGGGTAGGCGCCATCGATGGTCACGAGCGAAGCAGGCAACTGGTCTTCGAGGTCACCGTCCGCCGCAGTCACGATATTGCTGTTGTGGTCCGTCGGCCCCAACGAGAAGGTCTTCCCAGCCAGCGCCTGCTGCGCGTAGTACAGGCCGTACTTCGCGTAGAGGTCGGCAGGCTGGTCGATCGTCGCATCGAGCGAGCCCGCCTGGATCGCGGTGAACTCCGCCTTCACGCCGTCATTGGAAACCATGACGATGTGACCGGGGGTGCCGGCCGGCTTCAGCAGGCCCTTGCTCGACAGGTCGGCAAGTGTTGCCGACAAGTAGATGCTCGCCTGCATGTAAAGGCCCTGGATCTTGTTGCCGGCGAGCACGGTGTTCAGCTGGCCGATCGCGGTCGGAGTGTCCCACTTCGTCGGCTCGGCGAAGACCTTGATCTTCGGGAAGTTCGCAGCCATGCAGGCACCGAACGCGGTGCTGCGGTCACGGCCGTTGACGGACGCGAGGTCGCCCTCGAACTCCACCACGTTGCCGACACCCTTGAGCTCCGTGCCGATGTAGTTGCAGGACTTGGTGCCGTACGCCTTGTTATCGGCACGCACGATCATGAAGACCTTGCCACTGTCGGGTTCGGTGTCGATCGTGACGACCGGAATGTTCTTGCTCGCCAGCTTCGCCAGCTCAGGGATGATCCCGGCGGTGTCCTGCGGTGCGAGCACGAGCGCCTTCGCACCCTCAGCGACCAGCGAGTCAGCGTTGGCGTTGAGCTTGGTGATGTCGTTACCCGACGCTGTGGTTTTGATCGTCGCACCGAGCGTGGTCGCCATCTGCGGCACGTAGCGGATGTAGGCGTTCCAGAAGTCAGAGTCCGAGCGCGGGTAGTCGACGCCGATCAAGCCACCACCGCCAGCAGGTGCAGCAGGCGCCGACGTGGTCGGGGCTGCGGCGGACGTTGTCGCCGCGGGGGCTGAGGCAGCGGGTGCTGAGGTGGTGGCAGCGGGTGCGGCGCTCGTTGGAGTCGTGGCCGTGCTGGTCTTCTTCGAGCTGCTACATGCGGCGGCGAGCAGAACCGACGCGGTCACGACCGCGCTGATCTGCAGCCCCTTGGTTACTCTCACGTGCTCTCCTCTTGGGATGTTCGGACCGAACCCGGGTCGTCGGGCGCGGTGAAGCCGTTGCTGCAGTTCACGAGCTGGCGTGGTCGGGTCGCCAGACACGTCCGTCGGGATAGCGATATGCGGCGATTGACTCCGGCAGCATCTGAGCGCCGCTGCCCGGTAGCCGTGGTGCGATGTAGCGGCCGTTGTCGATCTGTACGGGATCGACGAAGTGTTCGTGCAGGTGATCGACGTACTCGATCCAGCGGTTTTCCGTCGAGCCGCTGAGTGCGACGAAGTCGAACATCGCGAGATGCTGGACAACTTCACAGAGACCGACTCCGCCCGCGTGCGGGCACACCGGCACCCCGAATTTGGCTGCCAGCAAGAGAATCGCCACGTTCTCGTTGACGCCGGCAACTCTGGTGGCATCGATCTGGCAGACGTCGATCGCACCACTTGCAAGCAGCTGCTTGAACATGACGCGATTTGCGACATGCTCGCCTGCAGCGACCTTGATGGGTGCAATAGCACGCGCAATCTGCGCGTGGCCGAGAACGTCGTCGGGGCTCGTCGGCTCTTCGACCCACCAAAGATTCGTGTGCGCCAATCGGCCGACGCTTTCGATGGCCTCGCCGACTCCCCATTTCTGGTTCGCGTCAATCGAAAGCCGGACGTCGTCACCGACAAGGCCGCGAACCAATTCACAACGCCGTATGTCGTCTTCGATGTTGCCGCCGACCTTGAGCTTGAGATGGTCGAATCCAGCTTCGACGGCCTCCTTGCACAACCGCGCGACCTTGTCGTCGGAGTAGCCGAGCCAACCTGCAGAGGTCGAGTAGGCCGGAAACCCTTCGGTCAGCAACTGCTGCTCGCGATCGGCCGCGCCCCCGCGAGCGCGTTCCAGCATGTCGAGCGCCTCGGCTGGCTCGAGCGCGTCAGTGAGGTAGCGGAAGTCGACCAGGTCGACCAGTTGCTGCGGACTCATGTCGGCAAGCGCCTTCCACAGCGGCTTGCCTTCGCGCTTCGCGTACATGTCCCACACCGCGTTAACGACGGCGCCGATCGCCATGTGGATGACACCCTTTTCCGGGCCGAGCCAGCGCAGCGGGCTATCGCCAACGAGTCGTCGCGAGAAGCCACCGAGATCGCCGAACACGTCATCGATGTCAAGCCCGACGACGAGCTCCTCGACCGCACGAATGCCGGCGACTTCGACCTCGTTACCCCGCCCGATCGTGAAGGCGAAGCCGTGGCCCTCCTGACCGCCGTCGGTGTGCACAACCACGTACGACGCGGAGTAGTCGGGGTCGGGGTTCATCGCGTCGGAGCCGTCAAGCTCGAGGGAGGTCGGGAAGCGGACGTCTGTGACGTCAAACCCGGTGATGCGTTCGGTCACCGGGCACCAACCCAAGCATCCAATGTCTGCAGGGCCAGATCAGCCATACGGACGGCGGGAAGGCCCACGTCGGTGGGGATTTCGGACGTCGTGAGAGAGGCCAGCATGCGAGGTGCGCTCCATGGTCGAAGAGTCGGATGTCTAGCTCGGACGGGAGCGTTTGCGGGCAATCCAGCCGCTCAGCTCTCGTACAAACATCCGATGTCTGCGTCTTTATAGTCGCTCCAGCCGACCGTGTAAAGGACCGAGACCACACCGTTACAAGGTTGGGAGATGGAGCGCTGATGGGATCGCGACTCTCCGGACGACGTCAGCCGTATACAACAAAAGGTTGGATGTACCAGAAGGGCCGGCGAGCGGCCAACGCCCCCGCCGTCCGCCCAGCTCTTACGCTTTGGCCTTGCCGCCCGCTCGCGACTTCGGCGCCAGTTCAGAGCCGTCGGTGAGGATGCGCCGCATGAACTCCTCTGTCGTGCAGACGTGCGAGAGCGCGGCCGCGCGCGCAAGTTCAGCGTCTCCGCCACGCAACGCATCGAGAATGCGCTGGTGTTCGAGGATCGTTCGGGCGATCGCTTCGCTGTCGATGACGCCGTGCCACACCCGCGCGCGGAACGTGCGGCTCGAGATGCCGTTGAGCATCGACGCCAAGGTCTGGTTGCCCGACGCCGCAGCTACCAGGGCATGGAAATCAGCGTCGTGTCTCACCAACTCTTCGAGGTTCGAACTGTTCTCCTGCATGAGGAGCAACGTCTTCTCGAGGTTGGCCAACGCCGTCGCGTCGATGTTCGACGCCGCAAGCGCGGTCGCTGCCGGTTCGAGAATGCGGCGCACTTGGAGCAACTCCAGTGACGACTCCTCGTGCATGAGGTCGACCGCGAAGGCGATGCCTTCAAGCAGGAGTTCGGGACGCAGGCTGGTGACGTACGTGCCGTCACCGCGTCGGACGTCGAGCACGCGCGCCGTCGACAACGCCCGAACCGCCTCACGGGTGGTGTTGCGGGAAAGGCCCAGCTCTGCTGCGAGATCCGCCTCAGGCGGCAGCTTCGCGCCGGACGGGTATCGGCCGGCGATGATCATCTCGCGCAGTTTCTGGATCGCCGCGTCGGTCAGCGGTGCCCCCACGGGCGCGTCTCCCCTCAGTCGAGGTCTGCGCGAAGTGTAGATGCACGCGCAAGCCGGGCGATCTACAGCGTCACGCTGCGCTGGGACGGCTGCCCTAGGGTGAGCGCGTGAGCGACGAGGACGAACAGCCGACGAGTCGACGCTCCGATCCCAATGAGCCCGACCGGCCCGCGGACAACTCGCTGGGTCGGCTCCTGACGTTGTCCGACGGCATCTTCGCCATCTCGATGACGCTGCTTGCTCTCGACCTGCAGGTCCCGAACCTCGGCAGCCACCCGAGCGACTCGTCGCTGCGGGATGCACTCGCGGCCAATAACGCGAGCTACTTGTCATTCCTGCTGACGTTCTACGTGGTCGCGGGTTATTGGCGACAGCATCGTCGGTTATTGCGGTCGGTCGTAACAACACACCCTGCTCTGATCCGCGACACGCTGGCCCTCCTGCTGTTTGTGGCCGCGATGCCCTTTCCGGCCAGCCTGCTCGGCCGGTATGGCAGCGAGCCGATCTCGTTAGCTATCTACGGCACCGTGAACGCCCTAGCCACCCTGAGCTTGATCGTCACGAGTGCCGACGTACGCAGGCTCGAGCTCGCCGACCGCAACGTCTCTGTAACGGACGACTACGCGCGCGGCCATCGGGGTTGGATCAATTTCATCGTCTTCCTAATCGCCGCACCCGCAGGCTACGTACTCGGCGACAAGGGCCCATACGTGCTGTTGCTACTGCTTATTCCAGAAGTCGTGACCTGGCTGCGGCGAATCGTGCGCCGCCGTTGAACGTGCCGGGTGTCGGCCGTCTGGTACGAATGACCTTCCTATAACCACAGGTCAGAGCAGGTGTCCTACTCCCACTCGATCGTGCCTGGCGGCTTGCTGGTGATGTCGAGCACGACTCGGTTTACTTCGCGCACTTCGTTCGTGATCCGAGTGGATATCCGCGCGAGCACGTCGAACGGAACGCGCGACCAGTCGGCCGTCATCGCGTCTTCCGAGGACACCGGCCGCAACACGATCGGATGACCGTAGGTACGGCCGTCGCCCTGCACACCAACCGATCGGACATCGGCCAGCAGCACCACCGGGCATTGCCAGATGTCGCGATCGAGACCTGCCGCAGTGAGTTCTTCGCGTGCGATCGCGTCGGCTTCGCGCAACACTGCCAGGCGCTCGGCAGTGATCTCGCCGATGATGCGTACCGCAAGACCAGGCCCGGGAAATGGCTGCCGCCATACCAACGATTCAGGTAACCCAAGTTCGGCGCCGACCGCGCGCACCTCGTCCTTGAATAACGTCCGCAACGGCTCGACGAGAGCGAACTGCAGATCATCGGGCAGCCCACCGACGTTGTGATGCGACTTGATATTCGCGGTGCCACTACCGCCGCCCGACTCCACGACGTCCGGATAAAGCGTGCCCTGAACCAGAAAATCGACTGGTGCCGTCGCACTGATCTCGCGTGCGGCTGTCTCGAACGCGCGGATGAATTCGCGACCGATGATTTTGCGCTTCGTCTCTGGATCGCTCACGCCGACGAGCGCCGCGAGAAACACTGAAGATGCCTCGACTACGTGCAGACGAACACCCGTCGAAGCAACAAAATCCCGCTCGACCTGCTCCGCCTCACCCTTGCGCAGCAACCCATGATCGACGAACACACACGTGAGCTGATCTCCCACCGCACGTTGCACCAGAGCCGCTGCAACGGCGGAGTCGACACCGCCAGACAGTCCGCAGATCACGCGACCCGAGCCGACCTGAGAACGGATTCGCTCAACTTGGTCCGCGACGATGCCCGCCGTCGTCCAACTTGGTTCGATGCCTGCGACCTCGCGCAGGAAACGGCGCAGAACTGTCTGGCCATGCTCGGTGTGGCGGACCTCCGGGTGGAACTGCACGCCGGCCAGCCGCCGAGACAGATCCTCGAACGCCGCGACCGGCGCGCCGTCTGATGCGGCAGTCACGGTAAAGCCGGAAGGAGCGGCAGTGACCGAGTCGCCGTGCGACATCCACACCGATTGCTGCGCAGGAAGGTCGCGCAACAGCAGCCCTTCGGAAGCCGGCACGACGGTGACCTTCGTGCCGCCGAACTCGGCTAGCCCGGTGCGCTCGACGACGCCGCCCAGAGCTTGGGCCATCGCCTGAAAGCCGTAGCAGATGCCGAAGACTGGGATGCCGGTGTCGAACAGCGACGCGTCGATCGATGGCGCGCCCTCCGCGTAGACGGACGACGGCCCACCAGACAAGATCACCGCGGCCGGCCTGCGGGCCACGATCTCCGAGACGGGCATCGTGTGCGGGACGATCTCGCTGTAGACGTCCGCCTCGCGGATCCGCCGCGCGATGAGCTGGGCGTACTGCGCCCCGAAGTCGACCACCAGCACCGTGGGGCCCGTGGTCTCGCTCACGCAAACCGCCTCTGGCCTCGGGGATCCTCCTTTGATTCTAGGGGGTTGGTTTCGTAGCGTTCTCGGAACGATCGCCGGTTACCGTGGTCGACGGCAGCAGTTGCAACAGGGAGGCAACCCAGTGACGGCGGACGTCGGCAGCGGGCATCCGCTGGCTACGAAGGCGCTCGCGCTGACGATGACGGCCGCCACGTTCGTGCTGCTCATCGGCGGGTTTCCGCTGCAGCGGCTTGCTCACCAAGGTCTCAACCCTGGCAACCTGCTGATGCTTCCCTTCGCCGTCGTGGGCGCAGTAGTGGCGATCCGCCAACCGCGCAATCCGATCGGCTGGCTCATGCTCGCACTCGCGATGCTGTTTCTCACGAGCACCGACGCCGGTCTGTATGCCGTGCGCGCGTTCCGGATCGACCACAAGGACTTGCCTCTTGCACGACTCGCGGTCGCCTGCACGCAGTTGTGGGTCGGACTGCTCGTGCTGTTGCCCCTGCCGATCCTGCTCTATCCCGATGGCCGCCTGCCGTCGAGGCGGTGGCGCTGGCCGTTCTTCGTCTACATCGCAGCGTGTGCCCTGCTCGTGATCGGTATCGCAACGAAGGACGTGGCCGCCTTCACCGACAAGACCATCCAGGTCGATTCGTCGGGCGAGCTGGTGAGCTTGGGTGGCAACTCGTCAGGTGGCCCGTCGGGCCTGCTGTTCCCGCTCTACGCCGGGCTCGCGATCTCGTTCGTATTCGCACAACTCCTGGCCTATCGACGCTCGACCGGTGACCGGCGTGAACAGCTGAAGTGGCTGATGAGCGGCAGCGCGATCGGCATCATCGGCCTAGCGCTAGCGCTTTCTCCGATCAACAAGACGGCGGGCAGCGTGCTCTCGCTCGGCATCCTCGCGGTGCCGCTCAGCATGGGCGTCGGCATCTTGAAGTACCGGCTGTACGACATCGACCGGTTGATCAGCCGGACCCTGTCCTACGCCGTTGTCACCGGCGTTCTCGTCGGCGTCTACATCGGGCTCGTCACACTCACGACGAGAGCGCTGCCGCTCTCGTCGCCGATCGGCGTCGCCGCATCAACGCTGACGGTCGCCGCACTTTTCAACCCGGTGAGAAGGCGCGCGCAACGGGTCATCGATCACCGGTTTAACCGCGCTCGCTACGACGCCGACGCCACCATCGCTGCGTTCACAGCTGGGCTGCGCGACGAAGTCGATCTCGACCAGGTTCAGCGCGATCTCGTCGAGGTCGTCAACCGCAGTGTGCAGCCCACACATGTCGCGGTCTGGATCAACGCCGGCTGAACAACTCCAAGGCCGCGTTGCAGCCGATCAATGCAATGGCAATGACGACGAGACAAGGGCCGAGCGTTCGCAGGCCTTCGTGCTGCAAGATGATGCCCGCGAATGCGGAGATGCCTGCGGCGCCCACGTTGGCGCCCGCGATCTGCCAGCCGATCGCGTGTTGAGCCCTGGCGGGGCCGATCCGCACCGGCGTTAATGTCACGAGTGCAGGAAATACCGGCGCCAGAACCGCGCCCAGCAACGCGAAACCCACGATGACCGCAGCGGTCGACGGTGCCCACCAGATCAACGCCGACGCGGCCAGCCCGCCGATGCACCCGAGCCGCACCAGGAGCACCGGGTTGGGTGTCCGACGCGGAATCGCGATGCCGAAGCGAGCAGCCGTCAGCGATCCCCAGTAGGCGAACACGGCGGGTCCGGCCGCGCCCGCCGACAATCCCAGCGGTCCGCGAAAGAAACTCGCCGCCCACTGCCCGGCAGTGACCTCGAGGCCGGTATAGAAGAAGAAGGCACCAACCCCGAGACCAACCAGCAAGCCGATGTGCTTCGCCGGCCCGTCGTCGGGCGCCGCTACAGCGGCAACGGCCTCGCCGTCGTCCGCCTCCGGCGTCCAGTGAGAACTTGTTCTCCACCAGCCGTACGCGAGCAGCAACTCCAACGCAATCAACAAGAAGTACGCGGGTCGCCACGACGTGATGAGGATCGCGGCCGTCACGACGAGCGGGCCGATAGCCGAGCCGACGCCGTAGGCGCCGTGCAGCATGTTCAGCAACCGCAGCCGACCCGACAACGCAATGACGGTATTGAGCCCGGTATCGAGCAGGCCAGCTGCCATGCCGATGAACAGCGCACCGATGAGCACCATCGCCCACACCGACGAGATCGCGATCAGCAAGGCTCCGGCAGCCGCGATGAGACCGGCGACGACCAGCAACCGACCGACACCGAAACGGCGCAGGGTGCGCCCGGTCGATAGCGAGGTGACGAGATTGCCAATCGTCCCGAACACCAGGATCAGGCCGAGGCTGCCCAGTGGTTGATCAAAGGTGTGCCGCATCGTCGGCCACGCGGTTCCCCACATGCCATCGGGCAGCCCGAGGACAACGAAACCGCCCAGCCCCAATGCCGCAAGGGTGCGTGAGTTTGCGCCGCCTGATCCAGTGGATCCCGCCGTCATACGGCGGACGTCGGGTGGTTGGCGGCGGGTGAGCTGCTGACCACAGCAGCCACGTCGCACAACGCCTCGAGCGTTGCCGCCAGCACCGGATCATCCTGAGCGCCAGCGCGAACAGCCGCGAAGATGTTGCGGGCCGCCTTCGGTCCGCGCAACGGGCGCACGACGACACCAGGCGTGTGCAGCGGTTGCGCCAGCCTGGGCAATAGCCCGACACCGGCGCCAACCGAGATCAGTGCCGCAACAGCCAACCACTCGGTGCTGTAGTTGCGAACGTCGGGCGAGAAGCCGGCCGCCGCGCACGTGGCAAGCGTCACCTCAGAACACGACGTGCCGGGGCTCGCCGTCACGAAGACGTCGCTCGCGAGGTCGACGAGGTCGATCGACGTCTGGTTCGCGAGTGGATGGTCGGCGGGCAGCATCGCGTCGAGCACGTCCGACATCAACTCGACCCGGTGGTAACGCGGATCGTTGCGCGGCGGTGCCTTGCGGAAGTCGACGGCCACGACCACGTCAAGCTCCCCGCGATCGAGCCGGGTGAACACGTCAGGCGGCTCCATCTCGACCACGGTCATGGTGATGCCAGGCCTCGTGGTTCGCAGTCGGCGCATCGCCGGCGCGATCAACCCGGCGATGCCGGTCGCGAATCCGGCGACGGAGACCTGGCCGGTGCGGCCATCAGCGAACGCCGCGAGGTCCGCTCGGGCGCGCTCGAATTGGGCCTGGACGACGGTCGCGTGGGTCAAGATCACCTGCGCCTGCCCGGTGAGCCGGACCCCGCGACCGGTCTTCTCCAGCAGCGGGACGCCAAGATCGCGCGACAGCGCGGCGATCTGTTGAGACACGGCGGACGGCGTGAGGTGCAGGCCGCTGGCGGCACTGGTGACCGTTCCCCGGAGACCAACCTCCCGCAGCACCCGCAGGCGGCGCGGGTCGATCGTGAAGTCTTTGCTGAACATAGTCATGTGCGAATACTAGATGGACCTGCACGGTTTTGTCAGGGAGGATGGATGCATGTTCACCCCTTACTGCGACAACCACGGGTCCACCGTCCTGCTCGGCTACGAGTCGGTGGTGGGCATCGAGTCCACCCCCTTCGGCGTGAAGGTCTTGCTGCGCTGCTACTGCGGCGAGTTGCTCGTCCAGGACAGCATCAACCGCAACGCCGACCTCGCCTCCGCTTAGGTCTAGACCTTCCGGAAACAAACGTGCCCTGAAGGGCGCGGGCAGTTAACGTGAGTCCACGTGCGCGTCCTCCCGCTGGCTGATCCCGGCGTTCCCGATGTCCGCTCGCCTTTACGCTTCCTGATCTGGGTTGTCAACGGCCAGCGGGCCACGCTGACGGGCGGCATGGTCTTCGGCATCATCTGGATGTGTGGCCAGGCCACCGTCCCGTTCGTGGTCGGTCGCGGCATCGACCAGGGCATCACCGGCCACAGTACGAATGCGCTGCTGACGTGGTCGGCAGTCTTGCTGGGCGTCGGCATCGTGCAGGCCGCATCGGGGGTGAGCCGACACCGATTCGCGGTCGCGAACTGGCTGACCGGGACGTTCCGGGTCGAGCAACTGCTGACCCGCCAAGCAGCGCAGCTCGGTGCCTCGTTGACGCAGCGGGTCCAACTCGGCGACATCGTCAGTAGCGCGACAACCGACGCCGGCTACATCGGCAACTGCCTCGACATCACGGCCCGGCTCGCCGGCTCGATCGTGTCGTTCATCGCCGTCGCCATCATCATGCTGAGCACCTCGGTCGAGCTCGGACTTGTCGTGCTGATCGGCGTCCCGGTTTTGATGCTGCTCATCGGACCGATCCTGCGACCCTTGCACCACCGCCAGACGGAGTTGCGCGCGTCGGTCGGCCAGTTGACGAACTTCGGCGCCGATACCGTGGCCGGTCTGCGCGTGCTGCGCGGTGTCGGTGGCGAACGCGAGTTCTTCACCCGCTATCAGGCGCGGTCGCAAGACGTCCGTCGCAAGGGTGTAGCTGTGGCGGCAGTCGGGTCGATCCTCGACGCTGCTGAAGTGCTGCTGCCCGGGGTTTTCGTCGTCCTGGTGACTTGGCTCGGCGCCCGGCTGGCGATCCAACACAAGCTCACCGTCGGCCAACTCGTGTCCTTCTACGGATACGCCGCGTTCCTGCTGGCACCAATGCGCATTGCGACCGAAGTCGCCGATAAGTGGACCCGCGGTCTCGTCGCGGCGAAGCGCATTCTTCGCGTGCTCTCCCTGCAACCGGTGCTGGCGCAGCCGCTGCATCCGGTCGCCGTTCCGCGCGACGGCGATCTCACCGACACGACGTCCGGGCTGACTGTTCGATCCGGCGAGTTCGTTGTCGTCGCGGCTGCGGAGCCGTCGCAGGCGAGCGCGCTCGCCGACCGCCTCGGTCGCTACGTCGATCCCGACGGCGAGCAGCAGGTCCTTTACGACAACGTGCCGCTCACGGCGATCGCTCTGGACGACGTCCGCGCGACCATCTTGGTCAGCGACAAGGACCCGCGTCTTTTCGCGGGTTCGCTGCGCGATCAGCTCGACCCGCACCGGCGTGCGAGCACCGCCGACGTCGACGACGCGATCGACGCCGCCGTCGCCCATGACGCCGTCGAATCGATACCGGGCGGCCTTGATGGCGTGCTCGACGAGCGCGCGCTCGGCCTGTCGGGCGGGCAGCGGCAACGAATCGCCCTCGCGCGTGCACTCCTCGCCAACGCGCCCGTGCTCGTGCTCGACGAACCGACCAGCGCCGTCGACGCCTACACCGAAGCTCGCATCGCCGACACTCTGCTGGCCTATCGCGCCGGCAAGACGACGATCGTCATGTCGACGAGTCCGTTGATGCTCGACCGCGCCGATCGCGCAGTGCTGCTCGACGACGACCGGATCGTCGCCGATGGGCGGCATCGCACGCTGGTGTCTGACGATGCGCGCTATCGCTCCGTCGTCACCCGTGACGAGGAATCCGCATGAGCACCCCCAATTCCGCGCTGCTTCCCGTCGCCGACATTGCCGAGGTCAAGGCCTATGCGTCGACGCTGATTCGCAAGCAAGGCCGGACGGCGAGTGGCGTGCTCGTGCTGTACGCGCTCGCGGGTGTCGCGGGCTTGGCCGGCCCACGCCTGCTTGGCGACATCGTGGGCGCGGTACAGAAGGGAACGACGCGCGCGCACGTCGATCGCATCGCGATGATCCTGGCCGGATTCGTGGTGGCGCAGGCAATCTTTGTTCGCCTTGCGCGCTACGCGTCGTCCGTCATTGCGGAGAAGATTTTCGCTGAACTGCGGGAGGAATTCCTCCGCAAGGTCATCTCGCTGCCGCTCTCCACTGTCGAGCGCGCCGGAACCGGCGACCTTCTGACGCGCATGACGAGCGACATTGACGCGATGTCGCGCAGCGTGCGGTTTGCGGTGCCCGAAGTGATGATCGCGATCGCGACTGCGGTGCTCACGTTGATCGCCGCGTTCATCACCGCGCCGCTCGTCGCGTTGCCGTGCCTGATCGTCTTCCCGTTGCTGTTCCTCGCAACTCGGTGGTACCTGAAGCGCGCCCCACAGGGCTACTTGCGTGAGCGCCGCGTCTACTCGCACATGTTCGCCGGCATCACCGAAACCCTGGAAGGTGGCCGCACGATCGATGCGCTCGGGCTGCGCGACAAGCGGATCCGCCGCGGCGACGACGACGTTCGGCGTGCGTACGTCGCCGAGCGCTACACGCTGCGACTTCGCACGATGTGGTACCCGTTCACCGAAACGGCGTACGTCATCCCCGTCGTCGCTGCACTCCTCGTCGGCGGCCTGCTCGCTAATAGTGGCCACGCGAGCCTGGCGCAGGTCACCGCCGTCACGCTGTATTTCCAGCAACTCGTCGATCCGGTCGATCGCCTGCTCGGCTGGCTCGACGAACTACAGGTCGGCGCGTCGTCCCTCGCCCGTCTCGTCGGAGTTGGCCGAGTACCCGCTGATCGCGTCGCGACTGGGGCACAGCCAGATGGCGAACGACTTCGTGCGGACGGCGTGCACTTCGCGTACCGCACGGGTCGCGACGTGCTGCATGGCATTGACCTCGATGTGCGTCCCGGCGAGCGCATCGCGATGGTCGGTCCCAGCGGCGCGGGCAAGAGCACCCTCGGTCGACTACTGGCCGGCATTCATGGTCCCGGCGAGGGCAGCGTGACTGTCGGCGGCGTGCCGCTCGTCGATCTCCCGATCGAGCAGCTGCGTCGTGAAGTGGCGTTGGTGACGCAGGAACATCACGTCTTCGTGGGATCGGTTGCCGACAACCTGCGTCTTGCCAAGCCTTCAGCGGACGACGACCAGTTGCGGTCGATACTTGGCTCGATCGACGCACTCGATTGGGTCACAGCACTGCCGGACGGTCTCGACACCATGGTCGGCTCGGGCGGCCTCATCCTGACGCCCGCGCAAGCACAGCAGATCGCTCTCGCTCGACTCGTGCTCGCCGATCCGCACACCCTCGTCCTCGACGAAGCGACGTCGCTGCTCGACCCTCGAGCCGCGCGGCGTCTCGAACGCTCCCTGGCCGCAGTCGTCGAAGGCCGCACGGTGATTGCGATCGCGCATCGATTGCACACGGCCCATGACGCCGACCGCGTTGCGGTCATGGTCGATGGCCGCATCGTCGAGCTCGGCAGTCACGACGAGCTGATCGCGAAGGGCGGCAGCTACGCCGACCTCTGGGCGTCCTGGCACGGCGAGAGGCCAGGCAGTTCCGGCCCGCGCAGTTCCGGACGGGCCGTCTCAGCATCCGGACAGCACTGGACGCCGAGCGGCCCGTCGTCGCACACTGACTGACATGACGCGGTCGGCGAATTACTTTTATGGCTCCGGGAGTCCGGTAGCCGTCGCCACCGTCTGATCTGACAGACAAACCGACGCCCCGGGCTGAAGCCCGGGGCGTTTTCGCGTCTACGGGTTGCCAGCACAAGCCGGTGCGCACGACAGGAAGGCTAGGAGCATGAACAGCATCAGCGATGCGGGCAGCATCAGCGAGACGGGCGAACAGGCCGCAGAGGCCGACGGCAGCGAGGCGCTCGAGGTCGACCCGGCGCTCGCCGAAATCATCGCGCTACGCGAACAGATCGACGAGGTCGACGCCGAACTGGTCGGCATCGTGCAGCGCAGGATCGCGCTCTCCAAGCAGATCCAGGCGGTCCGCATGGCACACGGCGGCCGGCGGCGGGAGCACTCCCGCGAACTCAAGATCGTGAACACCTACGTCGAGGGACTCGGCCGGGGAGGAAGCCAGCTCGCGCTCACGCTGCTCGAGCTGTGCCGCGGTCGCGCTTGATCGAACCCGGACCGAACTGCGCCTGATCGGACGGTGCCTGATTGGTCTGTGCGCAGAGCGCCATGACGCGTACCGTGAGCACCGAGTGCGGCTTTGGCTTTAGTGTCCGAATCGGACTCTGGCTTTAGTGTCCGGATCCTGAGCTCTGCCTTGGGGTCCGTATCGCGGAGGGATCCTGACGTGAGTTCGGCTTACCAGGCCAGCGGCTCGCGCGAAGCACTGGCCGGACCGACGAGCGATGCCGTCGCGCTTGCGCGACAGGGGGAGGCGCTTGCGCGACAGGGGGAGGCGCTTGCGCGACAGGGGGAGGCGCTTGCGCGCCAGACCGACGTGCTCGAGCGGATCAGTCGTGGCGACTCGATGCAAAGCGTGCTCACGACTCTCGCAAGCGCTATCGAGGAGAACCGGCCCGGAGTGCACTGCACGTTTCTGCTCCTTGATGAAGCCGATGGTGGTCGGCTCTTCACGATCGCCTCGCCCAGTCTGCCGACGTCGTTCAGTGACACGATCGACGGAACCGCGATCGGGCCACACGTGGGCTCGTGCGGCCGAGCTGCGTTCGCTCGACACGATGTCGTGACGGAAGACATCGGCACTGATCCGGACTGGGCCGAGTGGCGCGCGTTGGCATTCGAGCACGGGCTGCGGGCGTGTTGGTCAGTACCCGTCATCGCACCCGATCACGACGGCGAACCCGGCAAGGTTCTGGGCACGTTCGCCACGTACTACGAAATGAACCGCGGACCCGATGACGACGAGCGCCGTGACGTCGCTGGCACGACGGCGTTGGCGACCATCGTCTTGATGCGAAATCGCGACGAGGGCGAACTGCGGCGGGCGAACCTGCGTGACCCGCTTACCGGTCTGGCCAACCGTCGACTGTTCATCGACGAACTCGGGGCCGCTCTGCGCCGCGCTCGGCGCCGCAGAGCCGATGTCACAGTGTTGTTTCTCGACATCGACCACTTCAAAGTGCTCAACGACTCGATGGGGCATCTGGTCGGCGACGAAGTGCTGCGCATCGTGGCGAATCGGGTACAGCAGGCAGTGCGGCTGCACGACGTGGTCGCCAGGTTCGGCGGCGACGAGTTCACCATCTTGTGCGAGGGCCTCACCGGAGCGCCCGAAGCCGAAGGGCTTGCGAGGGAACTACGTCAAGCTATCGAGGCCCCCGTGCAAGTCGACGACCGCGAGGTGTTCTTGACGGTCAGCGTCGGTATCGCACGCGGCGCTGGCTGGGAGTCACCACATGATCTCGTCGCGGACGCCGACGCCGCCATGTACCAGGCAAAAGCAGCGGGCCGCGCCAGCGTCATCACCTTCGATGAGCGCATGCGCGAACAGTCGCGCGATCGGCTGCATATGGAGTCGGCGCTGCGGCGCGCGATCGAGAAGGGCGAGTTGCACCTTGTATACCAGCCGCAAGTTGACCTGGCGTCAGGTCAACTCGTAGGCGTCGAGGCGCTACTGCGTTGGACGTCAGACGAACTCGGCACCATCGCACCGATCGAGTTCATCCCGATTGCCGAGGAGACCGACCTCATCATGGGCATCGGCGAGTGGGTGCTGCACGAAGCGTGCGCACAAGCCGGTCAATGGCGGTCCAGCCAGGGCTGGTCCCCCTTGCTGTCGGTCAACGCATCCGCCCGCCAGTTCGGCCACGCGTCGGTATTTCTGGAGACTGTCACACGTGCACTGGACTCGTCGAAGCTCGAACCGACGCAACTGCGGATCGAGGTCACCGAGTCGACCCTCGGCGATCCGGTGACGACCGGTCCTCTTGTCGCCGAACTGTCCCGACTTGGCGTGTCACTGTCGATCGACGACTTCGGAACCGGCTTTTCTTCCCTTGCACGGCTACGCAGTTTTCCCGTCGATGAGTTGAAGATCGACAAGTCATTCGTCGAAGGTTTGGAGACCCATGCCGACGACCGAGCCGTCGTCGCCGCCATCATCGGCATGGCGAAAGCCCTCCACCTCGACACCGTGGGCGAAGGCGTCGAAACAGCCGGGCAACTCGACATCTTGCGCACGCTGGGGTGCACCAGAGTGCAGGGCTACTACCTGGGCCGACCCGTTCCCGGCGACGACATTAGGGCGCTGCTCGCTAGCAGGTGACGACGATCTCGACGCGTTGAAACTCCTTGAGGTCGGAGTACCCACACGTCGCCAACGCCTTGCGCAGTGCGCCCACCAAGTTCGTCGTACCTTCGGAGTCCGTCGATGGTCCGTACAGCACTTCACGCAAGGTGCCAGCCGTGCCAGCGCGGAACCGCTTGCCGCGCGCGAGATCGTTGTGCCGGGCTTCCGCTCCCCAATGCCAACCGCCGCCAGGAGCTTCAGCGGCGCGAGCCAATGGCAGGCCGATCATCACGGCGTCCGCTCCGCAGGCAATCGCCTTCGCGATGTCACCCCCGGTGCGCATCGCGCCGTCCGCAATGACATGCACGTAACGGCCACCAGATTCGTCCATGTAGTCGCGACGCGCAGCTGCGGCATCGGAGACAACGGTCGCCATCGGCACCCCGATACCGAGCACCTGACGCGTGGTGTGCGCGGCGCCACCGCCGACACCAACCAAGACGCCGGCTGCGCCGGTGCGCATGAGGTGCAGCGCTGATTGATACGTGTACGAGCCACCGACGATCACCGGCACGTCGAGGTCGTAGATGAACTTCTTCAAGTTCAACGGCTCCGCCCGCGTCGACACGTGCTCGGCTGACACAGTCGTGCCGCGAATCACGAAAAGATCGACGCCGGCCTCGAGCACCGCCTTGTGGTACTGCGCAGTTCGCTGCGGCGACAACGCAGCAGCGGTGACCACGCCGCCGTCGCGAATTTGCTTGATGCGCGCACCGATGAGCTCTTCTTTGATGGGCTCGGAGTAGATCTCACGCATCCGCCGAACGACGTCGGCTTCGGGCAGCGTGGCGATTTCCTCGAGGATGGGTTGCGGGTCGTCGTAGCGCGTCCAGAGGCCTTCGAGGTCGAGCACGCCGAGGCCGCCGAGCCGCCCGATCTCGATCGCGAAGTCGGGCGAGACGACGCTGTCCATCGCGCTCGAAATGATCGGCGCCTCGAACCGATACGCGTCGATCTGCCAGGCCACCGAGATCTCTTCGGGGTCGCGGGTGCGTCGCGACGGCACGATCGCGATGTCATCGAAGCTGTAGGCCCGACGACTGGTCTTGCCCATGCCGATCTGGACTTCGGCCACCACGAACCTTTCTGTAAAGCAAGAATCAGCGCGAGTAGTAGTTCGGTGCTTCCGTCGTCATCTGGACGTCGTGAGGATGGCTTTCCTTCAACCCTGCCGCGGTGATCCGCACCAAACGTGCCTGCTGCAGCTGGCCAATCGTGGCAGCGCCGCAGTAGCCCATGGCTGAACGTAGACCTCCAGCAAGCTGGTGGACGACGGCGGCGAGCGGCCCGCGGTACGGCACCTGGCCTTCAATGCCTTCGGGCACGAGCTTGTCGTCGGACAACACGTCGTCCTGGAAGTACCTGTCCTTGCTGTAGGAACGGGCCTCGCCGCGCGATTGCATCGCGCCGAGCGACCCCATGCCGCGGTAGCTCTTGTACTGCTTGCCATTGATGAAGATGAGCTCGCCTGGGCTCTCCTCGACACCCGCGAGCAGGCTGCCGAGCATGACCGCGTCGGCACCCACAGCGATCGCCTTCGCGATGTCGCCGGAGTACTGCAGCCCGCCGTCGCCGATGACCGGAATGCCGGCCGCGCGACACGCCTGCGCTGCTTCGTAGATCGCGGTTACCTGCGGAACGCCCACGCCGGTCACGATGCGGGTCGTGCAGATCGAGCCCGGACCGACGCCCACTTTGACACCGTCGGCCCCCGCGTCGATCAACGCCTGGGCACCCTCGCGGGTGGCGATGTTGCCACCGATGATGTCGACCGTCACGTCGCGTTTCAGCCGGCTGACCATCTCGAGCACACCCGACGAATGTCCGTGCGCGGTGTCGACGACGATGATGTCGACGCCCGCCTCGACCAGCGCCCGAGCTCGCTTGTACGAATCTTCGCCGGTGCCTACCGCCGCAGCCACGAGTAGCCGACCGGCCGCGTCCTTTGAGGCGTCAGGGAACTGCTCGCGCTTCGTAAAGTCTTTGACCGTGATCAGCCCGCGCAATCGTCCTGCGCCATCGACGAGCGGGAGCTTCTCGATTTTGTGCCGACGCAACAGCTCGAGCGCGTCGTCGTCGGACACCCCAACGGGCGCGGTCACCAGTGGCATCGGCGTCATGACGTCACGCACCGGCCGCGACAGATCCGTCTCGAACCTGATGTCGCGGTTCGTCACGATGCCAACCAAGACGCCGGCCGCATCGACGACCGGAGCACCGGAGATCCGGTAATGCGCACAGAGCCGATCGACGTCGGCGAGAGTGTCGTCGGCCAAGCAAGTCACCGGGTTGGTAATCATCCCGGCCTCGGATCGCTTGACCAGGTCTGCCTGCGCCGCTTGCTCGTCGATCGACAGGTTGCGGTGAAGAACACCGACACCACCTTGCCTCGCCATGGCGATCGCCATGCGGGCCTCGGTCACGGTGTCCATCGCACTCGACAGCAGCGGCACTCGCAGGGAGATGTTGCGGGTGACTGCGGTTGTGGTGTCAGCCTGGCTAGGAATCACGTCAGAGGCCGCGGGCAACAGCAGCACGTCGTCGTAGGTGAGGCCGATCATGGCCACCTTGTCCGGCAACAAGCCGAACTCATGCGCTGAATCTGTCATGGCTGCGGCCGCTTTCCCCTCGGGCAGGAGACACCATGCTAGCTGGCTCGCGGGTCGCCAGCCCGTCGCCGTCCGCCTGCCGGCACGCCCTCGGGCCACTACGTGGTTAGGCTTTGAGGCATGCATGAGGCAACGAGCGAGCCGCTCTCGCCCCAGGACCGCGAAGAGATCCTGGTCGATCTGGCCGACCTCGAGGTGTTTCAGACGCTGCTCGAGCCCCGAGGCGTCCGCGGTCTCGTTGTCGATTGCGGGGAATGTGAAGCGCCGCACTACTTCGCCTGGGAGTTGCTCCGCCAGAACCTGCGCCAGCTGCTCGACGTCGGCCAGCTGCGCGCGCACGAGCCCGCGTATGAACCTGATCCAGCTGACTACGTCGCGTGGGACTACGCCAGTGGCTTCGTTGACGGTGTGCTGTCGGAGTCAGAACGCGACGACTCGGGTGACACGCCGCCGACCATCGACCTCCGCTAGGACTCCGTTAGCGGACGATGCCGCTGCGAAAACCTAGAGCGACGGCCTGCGCGCGGTCGTTGACCCCCAGCTTGCGGAACAACCGGCGAGCGTGCGTCTTGACCGTGTCCTCGGAGAGAAAGAGCTCGCGACCAATTTCGTTGTTCGTCTTTCCGCGACTCATGCCGTCAAGCACTTGGCGTTCGCGCTCGGTCAGTGGCGGATCGATGACTTGCGCCGGGCCGTGTCCGTTGTTCGCGCGAGCGACTCCCGCATCGACGACGACGTGGGCAAGCGCGGCACACAGTTCTTCGACCGAGACGTCCTTAGTTAGGTAGCCACGTGCGCCGCCGGCCATCGCGCGGGCAAGGTTCTCACTGTCTGCGGTACCTGCAAGCATGACGACGTTTGCGCCAGGGTGCGCCGAAACGAGCTGGCGGGCAGTCTCCGGACCGCCGAGGTCGGGCATCGCAACGTCGAGGAGCACGAGCGCGGGGAGCTCGGCGGCGTACCGCACGAAAGTCTCCGCACTGGTGTCGGCCGTCATGACCCGATCGACGCCCGGCACCGCAGCGACGTAGCGGCGCAAGTGCTCGCGAAAGCGCCGATGATCGTCACAGATGAGCACAGTCGTCACAAGCGTTCCGCCCGATCCAAGTCCGAACCGTCCCGCAAGGAATTTCACCCTCTTGGGCCATCGGATCTTTCATCGGCAGAGTGGGTGGCATTCCTGAGCCCGAACCTGGCCGATCCCTTACTCCGAATGGCGCAATTGGTAGACAAACCGGGCGCCTATATCGACAGTAATGCCTCTATATCGGGACGGTTAAGCCATTCCTCCCGAACGTCATCAGGGAGGTCGCCCGCGATAGCCAGTACCGCGGATCGGGCAGCCTGCAAACTGCGCGCACTGGTGGCCGGATCGTCCTCAGCCAGCAGGGCGCCCACGAGGGCTCGTGCCTGCCAGATCAGCGGGGTGGTCCCGAGCTGCTCAGCAAGCGTGGCGGCGCGGCGCAAGGTGGTGACGGTGTCGGGACTGCCAAGGTGCGCCTGCGCGACTCCGAGGAACAGCAAGCCCTTCGCCACGTGCCGCGGCGCGTGCGCCAACTCCGCCGCGTCGATCGCTTCGGACGCCGCCTCCTGTGCCGCGGTCGGGTTCTCTTCGAGCAGCGCGATCTCGGCGCGGACCCAGTCAAGGCGGACCCGCTGCCGCCACCAGTCGGGGTGAACTTCCGCCAGGCCCGCGGCCACGCCGAGCTCGGTGCCGGCAATCTCGATCTCACCCAAACCGACAGCGTCCGACGCGAGACCAAGCCGGCAGTCGAAGACGGCCTCGTCGAGCCCCGGCAGCGCGTCGGCGGCGGTCAACCCGAGCGCGTCGAACTCCCACGCCACGGTGTGCCGCCCCAACTGCCGGTGCACACTCGCAACCGTCGCGGCCGCCAGTGCCCCGAACAGCCGGAGCTCGGGCGCAGTGTCGGCACCCGACAGCGCATCTCGCAGCGGTCCCATGACGCCGCCCAGCAGGGTTAGCGCGGTGCCGAACCGACCTCGGGACGCTTGCGCGACACCGAGGAGCCAGGTCGCCGCCGTCGCCTCTGCCGTTCGACCGCTGCTGGTCGCAAGTGCAACAGCTTCTTCAAGAGGCGGGACGGCGGTGCCGGGCGGTCCGTGGAACGCCGCCCGTTCACCCTTCGCTAGCAGCCCAGCAAGAGCGTCCGGCGCGCCAGCGGCGCGCCGGGCTGTCGGCGTAGCGTCGTCAGGTTCCACCGCGCCAGGTTAGTGGCTGTGACCGCCCGGGCCGTGGCTGTGACCGTGACCACCGTGCGCGTCGGCCTCGGTCTCCTCGGGCTTCTCCACCACGAGTGTCTCCGTGGTGAGCACGAGGGCCGCGATTGACGCCGCATTCGCCAGCGCAGAACGGGTCACCTTGACGGGGTCGATCACTCCGTCAGCAATGAGATCGCCGTAGTCGCCAGTGGCTGCGTTGAGCCCGTGACCGACCGGCAAGCCTTGAACCTTCTGCGTCACGACATAGCCCTCAAGGCCACTGTTCTCCGCGATCCACCGCAGTGGTTCGACGAGCGCCTTGCGCACGATGGTCGCGCCGGTCGCTTCGTCACCGACGAGGTCGAGGTTGTCGAGAGCCGAAGCGGCGTGCACAAGAGCGGAGCCGCCACCGGCGACGATGCCCTCTTCAACAGCTGCACGAGTCGCCGAGATCGCGTCTTCGAGCCGGTGCTTCTTCTCCTTGAGCTCGACTTCAGTTGCCGCGCCCACCCGGATCACCGCGACGCCACCAGCCAGTTTCGCGAGCCGCTCCTGCAACTTGTCGCGATCCCACTCGGAGTCGGTGCGCTCGATCTCTGCTCGCAACTGGCGAACCCGATCAGCGACCGCCTCGGCCGAACCAGCACCGTCGACGATAGTGGTGTCGTCCTTGGTGATGGTGATGCGACGTGCACTGCCGAGCACTTCCAACCCGACGTCGTCCAGCTTGAGACCGACCTCGGGTGCAACGACCTGCGCGCCCGTGAGAATCGCGATGTCTTCGAGCATGGCCTTGCGGCGGTCGCCGAATGCCGGCGCCTTCACCGCGACCGACTGGAACGTGCCCCGGATCTTGTTGACGACCAGCG
>CAVTTP010000002.1:0-54401 GCA_963737705.1 uncultured Actinomycetes bacterium | reverse complement strand
CGGCCTATAGGCCGACTCGTCCGCCCCGCACGCTCTGCCCTGCGGGATTGCGCCTAGGCCGTGCCGTCATGGCACACAGACGGCACATCGCCAAGGCGCCGAACTTGGAACTCGCCGAACAGCCACGGATAGTCGCGTCCCACTAGACAGCGCCTATGAACAGGCCTGGCCTCTCGTACCAGCGTTTAACTGCGGGGGTGAGCGGTACTGCGCCGAACGACAAGCCGACTGGCGATCGAACAAGGGTCCGACGCAGCGACCCGACCCTCGATTTGGTCGACCAGCAGGTGAAGACCACGGTGGCCGAGGTCACCGAAGTCCTGCCGAACTGTTGTTAGCGGCGGCGCGAAATAGGCTGCGTTTGGTATGTCGTCGAAGCCAACCACGCTGACAGCGTCGGGCACGTCTCGACCGCTATCGCGCAAAGCGAGCAGCAAGCCCAGCGCCATGTCGTCGTTGGCGGCGAAGACTGCCGTGGCGTCCGGAAGCCGGGCGATCATCCGGCCTGCCTCATAACCCGATTCCGGCGTCCAGTCACCTTGCAGAATGGGCGGAATTTCTGCCCCGGCAGTCGTCAGGGCGTCCTGCCAGCCGGCGATCCTGCCCCGCGCGGCGAACGAATCGGTCGGTCCGGCCACGTGCCAGACCATGGAATGGCCGAGGTCGAGCAAGTGCGTTGTTGCAGCCCGTGCGCCGAAGACATTGTCGGCCGAAACAGTGCCGAAATCACTGGTCGGTTCGGCCTCGAAAACCACCAGCGGTACACCTCGAGCAACTTCGGGCGTCTTAAACACTGAGGCCGACGGCGCAATCACCGCGATGCCATCGACCCCCTGATCGACCAGGCTGGAGATCGCTGCGGCGACAATCGGATGTTCGGCCGATCCAATCACTACCGTCAGAACAAAGTAGTTCACGGCACGCGCTGCGGACTCCACGCCGTACAGCGTCGACGTTGGGCCGTACAGCGCATCGGTCAACGTCACCACGCCCACGGTGCGCGACCGCCCAGTTCTCAGCGTGCGAGCGGCGACGTTTGGGCTGTAACCCACCTCCCGGATCGCTGTCAGCACCCGTGCACGGGTGCTCGGTCGCACCGACGGACGACCGTTAAGCACCCTGGACACCGTCATGTTCGAAACGCCCGCAACCCGCGCCACATCGAGCAGAGTCAGGGGCGCCGGCACTGCCACAGAGACCGAGGGAGCGCCCTTTGTACTCAGGACGGTGACCTCCACTCGGCGCGGCTGTTGCCCGGCTGACCCAGCTCATATGCGGCCGCCAGGATTAGGTAGCTGCTGGCTGTCCACGTGTAGGCGCGGTCGCGCAGGCCCGCACCGCTCTGTGCTTCGAAGTTCTCCGCGAATCCGGACCTCTCGCATAGCGTTCGGAAACGCCTACTGACCTCGTTCGCTAGGTCGACGAAGCCGCCTTCGCGCAAGCCATGCTCGATCAGGATTGTCGACGGCGCCCATACTGGTCCGCGCCAATACCCATCTGACTGGTAGAAGTGGGACGTCGTCAGTTCCGTCGATAGACCATGCGGAGTCAGGTGCGCTTCGATGCCCGTTGCAAGGTGGGTCAGCACCTCTTTGGGTAACTGCGATCCGAGCGCGACCGCCATCAGGTCGAGAAGGCTGGCGCTGTTCCGAGCCCGAGCTGATTCAACACCACGCGCGACGAACCGGTCGCCGGCCCACAGTTGCGCCAGCATCGCATCCCTCATATCCGCGGAAGCGCGCGACCAGCGGGCAGCATCGCTCTCAAAGCCGAGTTCCGCAGCGGTCTCGGCCAGTACCTGCAGCTGAACGGCGAGAAACGCGGCTAGGTCTGAGGTCTCGATCACGCGTTCGCCGTCGAAGGTAGTCGCGTTATCCCAGCCACTGTCGTTGCCGTGCTGGTAGTGCGCGAGCGCATGGCCGGGAGCTCGACGGGCCGTCAGCCAAAACGCCGTCCATGCTTCGAGCTTTCCGTACGCGTCGGCGAGAGCCGTCCGTGACAGCGGGTTCCTTCGGTGTAGCTGCTGAAATGCCCAGCCGTGGATAGGCGGTTTGACGAAGTTGTAGAGCACCTCGGAATGTCCGACTGAGTCAGGCAAACAGCCGCCGGCGTCTTGGTGGTCGAATGGTAACCAGAATTGGTTCCATGCCAGCTCGGGCTCACCACGCATCAAAGCGAGGGCATTGAAGCAATGGTCCCAGCTCCAGACTTTGTCCATCCAATGCATGGACATCAGGACTGCCGGCCGCGTGACAAATCCCGACGGGCGCACCGTGGCCGACCAGATCACATACGCGGCGAGCTCGGCGGCCGGCGTTTTCGCACTTCGCCATGGCGCTAGGGCGTCCACGAACGCGCCGAATGCTGAAGCCGCTAGCGCGGATATGTGCTCAAAGGACGCCTCCGACGTGTAGGGGTCACGGGCGGCTTCATACTCCTCAACGGCAATCTCCCACGGTGCGCCGTCAAGGCCTAAGACAACAGCGCGCTCGGCGACGCCCACTTCCTGCGCTCCAATCGCCCGAGCCGGATCGCCGCTGAGAAGCGTCACCCGGTACCGCCGTCCGGAGCCGTAGACGGTAAACACGTACGCGCCGTCGCGCGGGTCGCGGTACAGGTACGTACCGGCGAACGGTGTCAATGCACTGCTGGTGGCCGCGATCCGGAAACCAAGGCCGCGGCCACGAATCCTGATGGTGTCAGCATTTTCGAATGCAGCCTCGACCTCGCCTGCTTCGTGAGACCAGCGGAGCACGGCAGGTTGAGCGACGACGACAGCCGCGGCGCGGATACCTCTGGTGAGCGGTACGAGCGAAACAATCCCGCGGTGGCCTGTTTGATGGGAGACCAGTTGCAGGTCGTCTGCGTAGACGCCTTCGGCGACGACCGGGGAGATGTTCAACCACGAACCGTAGTAGCTAAACGGTATTTCGCGAATACCGAACTCCGGTCCGCGGCTGGCGACCGACATGGCGGATCTCTTCCTTTGTGCGTAGGTGGGGGCCGGAGCCCTAGTCCTTGACGGCTCCAGCGGTCACGCCGGCCGCAACGTAGCGTTGGGCGACGACCAAAAGGACGGTGGCGGGGATGGAAGCCACCACGGCGGTGGCCATGATTGCACTCCATTGCTGATTGTTATTACCGATGTAGTGATAGATCCCAAGCGTGATCGGCAGGTGCTTCCCGCCGCCGTCAAGGGTGTTGGCGAAGATGAAGTCGGACCACGACCACAGGAATGCGAACAGCGAGACGGTAACGATCGAGTTTCTGCTAATCGGCAACACCACCGACCAGAAAGTCCGCAACGACCCTGAGCCATCGATTCTTGCCGCTTGCATCAACTCGTTGGGTATGCCCGACATAAACGCGGTAAAGATCAACACGCCGAAGGGGACCGCGAGCGTCGAGTCGGCGACGATCAGGCCAGCGATGTTGTTGAGTACGTGGAGCCTCAGAAAGATCGCGTAGAAACCGAACGCCATGATGATCCCAGGGATCATTTGCGCGATCAGCATCACGAAGCTGAGTGCGCCACCGCCTTTGGGCCTCAACTTGGCGAGGGAGTAACCAGCGGGAGCCGAGAGCAGCAGCGTCAACAAGACTGTGCCGACTCCGATGGCGAAGCTGGTGGCAATGTAGGGACCTTGCTCGTGAAAAACGGCTCGATATCCCGCGAGCGTGCCGCGAGTAGGAAACCAGTTCGGGGGCGATTTGCGCAGGTCGGTGTCACGGGTAAACGACACGTTGACCATCCAGTACACCGGGAACAGCATGAGCGCTGTTAGGACGACGCCAATGCCGCTCTTGAACCAGCTCTTTCGGCGGATCACGAGAGATTCTGCTTTCGCTGGATGCGGAGGTAGACGACGCCAAGCACCAGCGTCAGGATGATCAGCATGTTGGCGACCGCGGCACCTGGACCGAACTCTGGCAGCAGGTTGCCGAAGCTCAATTGGTACGACCAGGTCGAGAACGTGGTGGAGGAGTTTGCGGGACCGCCCCTCGTCATGATCCAGATGATGTCGAACACCTTCAGGGTGTAGACGAAGCCAAGTAGCAACGTGATCGCGGTCACCGGCCGCAGCAGCGGGAACGTGACTCGCGAGAATCGTTGCCAGCCGTTTGCGCCGTCTAGGGCGGCGGCTTCGTAGATGTCGTTCGGAATTGCCTGAAGGCCGCTGTACATCAGCACCAGATTGAACGGGATTCCGATCCAGATATTGGCGATGATCACCGATATCAGCGACCATTTCGGCGCCGTGAGCCAGTCGATGGGTGCGACATGCACGTAATGCAAGACCGAGTTCACGACCCCGGAGTCACTGTTGAGCATCCACGACCAGGTCGACGCCGACACGATGAGCGGAAGGAGCCACGGCACGAGAAACAGCGCGCGAAGGGTGGACGACAGTTTGAAATGCTGGACGAAAAAGAGCGCGAGAGCGAGCCCGATGATGAACTGGAAGATCAACGATACGATTGTGAACACGAGTGTATGTACCAGCGCAGGCCCGAACGTTGGGTCGTGGATGTCGACTCGGTAGTTCTTCAAGCCCGTGAATGGCGCGTTGCCGCGGATGAAAGACTCGACCGTGTAGTTGCGCAGGCTTAAGTCAAGGTTTCGGAAAAGCGGGTAGGCATAGAAGACGACCAAGTACCCAACGACGGGCGCGAGGAACGCCCAGGCGGCCCACTGGCCAGACTGGAGCCGGCTAGGGCGCCGCTTTCGTGGTGGGGCAGCGGTTGCCGCCCCACCACTATCAAGCGCGGACGGTTGAGCCGATGGCTGTTTGCTCTTGCTCATACCGTCCTTCTCGCCGTTCGGATCCTCGAGTTTCGTGCTTACTTTCCGCCGGTCGCTGCGGATGCGGCCGCCTGGGCAGCCGTCATCGCAGACTGAGGCGACTTCGATCCGGTCAAAGCGCTCTGCACCGCACCCCACAGCTGCTGGGAAATTTTCGGGTAGTTGGTGCCGAGGTTGTCACTTGTGCGGCCCTTCGCTGCGCCTACCGCCGACACCCACACCGGGAGCTCAGGGTTGGTGGACGACTGCTTTTGCTGCACAGCCGCGGTTGCCCCGATGTAAGACAGTGTCGTATCAGTGTTGTAGGCGTTGTCCGCACTGGTGAGGCAGTCCACGATCTTCTCGGTTTGCGCGTAGCGCGACGTGTCCTTCTGAGTCGGGATCTCGACGAACTCGCCACCTGTCGGCGCCGGGGCGACTCCGCTGGTCATGCCGGGGATCGGAATGATGCCGTAGGCGAAGCCGGCCTTGTCCGCATTGGCGAGTTGCCAGGTGCCATTCTCGGCGAACGCGAACTGGCCGGTCGCAAACGACTGCCATGCTGTGGTCTGGGTGTCCTGGATGACTGAGTTCGGCGCGTAGCCGTCCTTTACCCACGTCGTCCACAACTGCAGCGCCGCAACACCTTGTGTCGAGTTGAGGGTGGTCAGATTGGCGCCGGAGCCCCAGAACCACGGTAGGAACTGGAAGCTACCTTCCTCCGTGCCGATCGCTGAGAACGTGATACCGCCCTTTCCAGCTGCTTTCACCTTCGCCAGAGCTGCGGTTAGTGCAGACCAGCTGGTGATGGTCGTCGGGTCGACGCCGGCAGCTGTGAGAATCGTCTTGTTGTAGTACAGCGCGAGGGTATTCGCACCGATCGGGATGCCATAGGTCTTCCCATTGAGGACGCCTGCCGCGAGCAGGTTCGGCAACACCGCAGAGGTATCGATCTTCGTCTGATCGTTGCTGGCGAGGGCGCCCGCTGACGCCAGTGTCGACACCACCGGATTGTCGAGGATGAGCACGTCGGGGGCGTCACCTTGCTGAGCCTGGAGCAGCGTCTGACTAACCAGTGCAGTGGTGTCGTAGCCGGTGCGCTTGATCTTGACGCCAGCAGTCGCACCACACGTATCGAGCAGCTTGACCCACGGTGAGGTGTTGTCGAACTGCGGGTAGGGGTCGGAAATGGTGTAGGTCGGCGCATTCGCGGGCAGTGCCGGCGCCGAGGCCGCCCCGGAACCGGCCGCTGCGGTAGCGGGCGCGGATGCTGCGACCGATGCGGGTGCGGATGCAGCCGACGAAGCGGTTGTTGCAGTTGCAGCCGACGACGTGGTCGGGGGAGCTGCGGCCGACGAAGTCGGCGCACTGCTTGAGGACTTGCTCGACGAGCATCCTGCAACCGTGACTGCGACGGCGACCGCAGCACCTACCGCGCTCATCGACCGCCGGCGCGTTGTCCTGGTATTCATGACGTTCCCTTCAATGAATGGTTTGCGTTCGGTTGTTTGAATGGGACAGCGCCGCGCATACGAGCGCAGCTAGAGGGGACGATCAACACGTGGGATCCAGACCCTCATAGGCCCGCTACCACGGTTCGCCCACAAGAAATAAGGAATTGCGATGATGTCGACGGATGACTCCTTCACCTCCTCAGGGGCAGCCGTCCGGTAAAGGCGATGGTTCAGCTCGCGCTCGGTGCGCAATATGGCGTGCGCGACGATGCATTTCACGCCGGGCCAGTCGCGACTGTCGATCAACTCGAGCGGGCCATCCGCGTTGATCGCTATCTCGGCAAGATCGACGCCGGGATTGTCCGCGGCCTCAATGCAGTAGACGATCGGTCCGCGCTCAACCGCGGCGCATCCACGTATCGCGTCGATCCTTGTATTCCCCGCCGTGGCCCTCGCCGTCATATCGAGCTTGAGCATCATCGTGTCGCCGGCCGCCCACTCGCGGCGCAGACGGAGGTAGCCCTGTTCGACGCGACTAGGAGCTTCATCTCCGTTGATCGAGAAGCTCATGTTCGACGACCAAGACGGGATCCGTACGGACAACGTCCACTGCTCGCCGGGCGAGTCATCGATGATGACGGTAACGGCACCGTCCCACGGGTACTCGGTTCGCATCGATAGTCGGATACCTTTTGCTGTGCTGCCCAAATCCAAGGTCGCTTCAACAAACTGGTGGATCTGCACCCCACCGTCGTCGGTCGTTGCTACATAGCTGGTCAGGCTCGCAAACATCCGCATGATGTTGGGCGGACAGCAGGCGCATGCGTACCACGGGAGCCGCTGGCCGGACTCCTCTTGATCAGAGGCTTCGTGATTCGCTCGGACTTGCAACGGGTTCGAATAGAAGAACGAAACACCGTCCAGGCTCGTGCTGGCGGCGAAGCCGTTGTAGAGGGTTCGCTCCAGCAGGTCGGCAAACTGCGAGTCACCGGTGGCAAGCAGAAGCCGCCAGTTCCAATGAATGCTTGCGATCGCCGCACACGTCTCGCAGTATGCGCGATCTGGGGGCAGCTCGTACGGGTCGCCAAAGCCTTCGCTCTTGTGGCGAGACCCCACCCCTCCAGTGAGATAGAGCTTCGTCGAAACCATGTCGTGCCAGCGAGTGATCGACGAGGCGAGCAGGTCGCGATCGTCGGTCTCCGCAGCGACATCGACGACCCCCGACTCTAGATACAACGCGCGCACTGCATGTCCGACGATTGAGCGCTCGCTGCGTACTGGCTCGCGGTCCTGAAAGTACGAGTCACCGCGTCGGTCGTTTTGGAAGATGCGCTGTCCGCGGTTGTTGACGAATTGGGTGGCTAGTTCTAAGTAGGACCGTCGGCCGGTCGTCCGGAAAAGCTCAACGAGCGCCGTTTCGATCTCGGGGTGGCCGTCGTAGTCCTTGCGGCGTCCAGCGCCGAACTCCTCAACCAGATGGTCGGCGACCCGGATCGCGATATCGAGAAGTCGGTTTTGCCCGTTGACCCGAAAGTCAGCAATGGCTGCTTGGAACAGATGGCCTGCGGTGTACAGCTCATGCGAATCAGCGAGCTGACTGTAGGGCGCTACATCGGGCTTACCCTGCACGTAGGTGTTGAGCGAGCCATCGGGCGCCTGCACTTTTGACATGAGCGTCGCGGCCGCGTTGACGTAGTCGTCAAGGGCCGGGTCGGTATTGGCAACCGAGGACCAAGCGATGCCCTCGAGAGCCTTGTATACGTCGGTGTCGTTGAACGAGAACCCGCGGTATGGCTCATTGCTCAGCCCAACCAGGCGACGGAAGTTGTCGAGGTTGCCCGACGACTCCAATCGGGCGAGGCCGTAGGGGATCGTGATCTCGCGATTGCGCCGCTGCCACTGCTCCCATAAGCCCCCTGCAGCCAACTTGACCGAGGAAACCGGCACCGGCATCACGGAGACTGTGCGCGCTGAAGGGGCGCATGCTCCAACCACCTGCGGCGTGCCCGAACCGGTCAACTCACTCAAGAGAACCCCTACTGGTATTTGTGCCGTGGTATATGCCGGCTGTCTTGTTGCGTAACGGAGCAATCTCTGGCATGCCAAGGTCACGCATCGGCGCTGAATTTGAGGCGCGTAGCGAGTCGCAGATGCGGCAGCGGATCGAGCGGTTTTGCCTTACGTGGTAGATGAGGAAGCGCTTCCCCATCGGTAGAGAATCATCCGTGAACGCTCCCACGTCAACACCCCGACAGTTGTGTTACAAAACCGTGACCATTGAGCACCCCGAGCCCAGCGATGGCACACTTTGCTCATGAGGAGAAGTCGTCCGGCGACGCTCATCGAGGTAGCCGAACGTGCTGGCGTCTCCCTGACGACCGCCTCGAAAGCCATCAACGGTAAGAACCGGGTGTCGGATGCGACGAGGGCCAGAGTGCTCGCCGCGGCGCGCGAGATGTCATTCACACCTAACCCGATTGCTCGCGGCCTCACCACGGGACGCACAAGCACGGTCGGGTTAATCATCGCCGACTCCATGTCGCACCGGTTCGCTGTTCCCGTGATGCTCGGTGCGGAAGCAGCGCTGAGCGAGATCGATCTGTCGATGATCACGTGCGACGCCCGCGGTGATCAGGCCCGCAGCCGCGAGCTCGCCGTAATGCTGGCTGCGCGTAAGGTCGACGGCGTGCTGGTCATCGGCGACAACAACGCTGTGACGGCATCGGTTACCCGCGACGTTGCCGTGCCGGTCGTTTATCTCTACGGCGAGTCTGATCACCCCAATGATGTCGTGCATACACCGGACGACCGAGGCGGCATCGCGATCGTTGTCGACCATCTCGTAGAGATCGGACGACGGCGCATCGTCCACCTGACGGGACCGAAGCTAGCCACCGCCGTCACCATGCGCGTCGAAGGGATTTCTTCCCGATTGGCCGAGCACCGGCTGAAGCTGGCCGCTCCTGTGATGTACGGCGAGTGGTCCCAGCGGTGGGCGCGTGCGGCGACGTCTGCGGTGCTCGCCAAGGTCCCCGATGTCGACGCGGTGCTGTGCGGATCTGACCAGATCGCCTCTGGCGTACTCGTGGCACTCGACGAGTTAGGCCGGCGGGTGCCCGACGACATTGCGGTGACTGGATACGACAACTGGCGGGTTTTTGCCGAGGAAACCGTGCCCGAGCTGACGACCGTCGACATGAACCTGGAAGCCCTTGGTGCGGCGGCGGCTCGAGAACTGTTCGCCATCATCGATGGTGCTCCTCGAAAGGGCGGCGTTCGGCGACATCCATGCCGGCTGATCATCCGTGGATCGACCGTCGCTAACGCCTGAGCGACGGCACTGTCAGCAACTTGTGGGCAGCACTGACTTGACGTTGCGACACCGTGAACATACGCAATCTGCCATGACCTGCGGCGATACTGTGCACAAGTTGGCACGGGAGCGCCCGACGTAGAGGCCGACTCATCCGTCGCCCAGCCTTGTTTGACGCGCGTCCGTGAGCCGTCGCGGAGCGATCTGCTGGATCACGTATGGTGCGGGCACCACCGTGAGAGCGAGAGGCAGCTTTGGGTGCCACGAGTGTGAGGCCACGCATTCAGGTGATCGCTTCGGCCTTGCTGACGCGAACAGCCGTCGCCCTGTTCCTGGGCATCTGTGCCTTGTTTTTCGCTGTACCGCTTGTTTGGCTTTTGCTAGCGACGTCGAAGACGCCGAGCCAACTCAACTCGTTAGGCCCGTTTCAGTTCGGCTCGCTGCGTGCGTTATCGGGGAACTGGTCGACGCTGATGCATTTCCAACACGGCGTGATCCTTCGATGGCTGTGGAACTCCGCGGCTTACTCGTTGACAGCGCTCGCGATCGTGCTGGTGACGAGTGTTCCGGCCGGTTACGCCCTTGCCCTGGGTCACTTCCCTGGCCGGCAACTGTTGCTCAGGACGACGCTGGTGGTGATGATCATGCCGAGCACGTCGCTCGTTCTTCCGATTTTCCTTGAGATGGCTGCGGTTCACCTAGTCGGCACCGCATACTCGGTGATCTTGCCCTTCTCGTTCTTCCCGTTCGGTGTCTACCTGACATACGTCTACTTCTCGACGAGCGTCCCTCGCGAAGTGTTGGACGCAGCTCGAATCGATGGCTGCACCGAGTTTGGGGTCTTCGCCCGTATCGCGTTGCCATTGGCTCGACCGGTAGTCGCGCTCGTTGGTTTCTTCGGGTTCGTTGCCAGCTGGAACAACTTCCTACTGCCGTTCCTGATGCTCGATGGCCGGCGGGTACCCATTCAGGTTGGGCTGACCACTCTGCGCTCCGGCGTGCCAGCTACGACGGTGGCTCTAGCGACGGTTCTTGCAGTGGCCCCGGTTGTCTTGATCTTCTTGTTTTCGCAGCGACTCTTGATCGGCGGTCGCTCCCCTCAGCGCCCGAGCCAACCGCCGTCCACTGGAAGAGTTATTCCGTTGACGTAGTCGGATGCGGCCGAGGCAAGAAAGACGGTCGCACCGCCAAGGTCGGAGGGCTTGCCCCATCGTCCGGCTGGAATGCGTTCGAGGATGGAGCGGCTCCGGTCTGGGTCGTCGCGCAGCGCTTGCGTGTTGTCTGTGGCGATGTAGCCCGGCGCGAGCGCGTTGACATTTACTCCGAGGCTGGCCCACTCGTTTGACAGCGCTTTCGTAAGTCCAGCCACGCCCGACTTGGCCGCCGTGTATCCCACCACGTTGATGCCGCCTTGAAAGCTCAACATGCTCGCGGTAAAGATCACCTTGCCGGAGCCGCGTGCGATCATCGGCCGAGCCAGTGCTTGCGTGAGCATGAACTGGCTGGTCAAGTCGATCTGCAGCACCCTGTCCCAACTCGCAAGCGGATGATCGATGGCGGGCGCGCGTTCGATCGTGCCTGCGTTGTTCACCAGGATGTCTGGTGCCCTCGACGAAAGCTCATAACCTAAGGCCTGCACAGCGGCGCGGTCCGCGAAGTCAACCTTGTGAGCCTCGAAGTTCCTGCCGTGCGCAAGGACCGCTTCTGCGATGGGGCTGCCTTCTTGTTCAAGTGCGGCACTGACGCCGATGATATCTGCACCAGCTGCGGCTAGCGCTTCAGCCATTGCATAGCCGATGCCTCTTCTCGCCCCGGTGACGACGGCTAGCCGACCGGTGAGATCGAACATGTTCACCATGTCGCATCTTCGGTCGGCTGTCCGGCACGCACGTCGACGAGTACCTTCAACGCGGTACCGGCCTCGAGGTCGTCTATCCCGGCTTGCGCTTCGGCGAGCGGTACGACGCGAGTGATCAGCGCGCGGGTTGGGATGAGGCCGGAACTGATGAGTGCGACGGCCGCTTCGAAATCGACCTTCTCGTACACGCGTGCTCCCACGATGGTGAGCTCGCGCCAGAAGACCCTCTGCAGGTTCACACCGCGCGGCTCCGGATGGATGCCGACGACGACGATCGTGCCACGAACCTTCGCTAGCGGTACCGCGAGCGCAATGCCTGCGGCAGAGCCGGAGACCTCGAACACGACGTCTGCACCGGCGCCGCCTGTCCACTCGTCGAGCCACGCCGGATCGTCGAGGTCTTGGGGGTGCATCGCGGTCAGACCGACTTGTGCCGCAAGCGCTCGACGCGTGTGGTCGAGCTCCACCACGATGACGTCGCCGCCAACATTCGTCGCGACCGTGGCGATGAGGAGTCCGATCGGCCCACCACCGATCACGATGATTTTGTCTCCCGCCGCCACTCGTCCGCGTCGCACATCGTGGACGGCGACGGCGACTGGCTCGATGAGCGCGGCATCGCGCAGACCCACGTGCTGCGGCACCCTGACAAGGGTCGACGCTGGCACATTCCAGAGCGGCTGCAGAGCACCGGGGGAGTCGATGCCGACGAAGTTGAGGTTCTGGCAGATGTGCGCATTGCCTGCGTGGCATGCCGGGCAGGTGCCGTCCCAAACCAGCGGCATCACCGTCACCTTGTCTCCGGTCGACCAACCGCTGACGCCAGCGCCGACCTCCTCGACCGTTCCGCTCATTTCGTGGCCAAAGATCAGCGGCATCTTCACTCGGCTGTCCATAGACCCGTGAACGATGTGCATGTCGGTGCCGCAAAGACCCACGAACGCAACGTGGATGCGGACCTCGCCTCGCAGTGGAGGCAGGGGGCGCGCCGTTTGCAGCGCGATCGTGCGGTTTCCGACATACGCCGCCGTCAGCACCGTGTCTCCTTACGCGTTGGTATCGATTCGGCTTCGTACGCTACCGCGTCATTGCCGAAACGTCACACGTATGATCTACTCCGTTCGCTCGCCAATGTGAGCTGTTGCCCATGGTCCGAAGGAAGAAGGAACGGGACACATGATCAAAGTCCACCGACTGGCCGCCCCGAGGCGGCGGAAGCTAGCCCTGCCGGCGGTTATCGCCGCCTCAGCTCTCGTCTTGGCGGCGTGCTCCTCAAGCCACAAGTCGGCGAGCCCGAGCTCCAGCGCGCCCGCGCCCACAAGTTCCGCGCCGACCGCGTCGGCCGCTACAACTACTTCCGCGCCGGCGAGCTCGGCGCCGAGCAGTTCCGCGCCGAGCAGTTCTGCCCCGTCGAGTGCCGCGCCCGCCTCATATGGCTTCAACACCGCGAAGCAAGATCCCACAGCTGCGATCACGGTCTGGGTCGACGCGACCAGGCAGCCGGCAGTAGACGCATTTAAGAAGGCCCACCCCGAGATCAAGGTCAACGAGGTCACGTACGACGGTGGGGCCAATGGCACAGGATCTTTCCAGACGAAGATCACCGCTGACGACCAGGCAGGTAGTGGATGGCCTGACGTGGTGTGGTCGACTCAGAACAATGACGCGAGTTGGGCGAGCCAGGGCAAGACACCGTTCGCCGCACCGCTGAACAAGGGATACTTCGACCAATCGTTCCTCGACGGCTTCACCCCGGGAGCGCTCGCACCGGTGACCATCAACGGCACGGTTTACGGTCTGCGCAATGACCTTGCCGCCACCGTGACGTGGTACGACACGAGTCTCATGACCAAGTTCGGTTACACCCCGCCAAAGACCTGGGAGGACTACCTTGCCCTTGGTCAGAAAGTCGCCAAGGAGCACCCCGGCTACATCGTCGGCGATGTCGGGGACCCGTGGGCGCCCGAGGTCTACTTCTGGGGCGCCAAGGCACCCATGAACACCGTGACCGGTACCACAGGTTTCAGCGCAAACGCAGCTGACCCGAAGACGGTCCAGATGGCGACGCTGCTCGACACCCTGATCAAGGACGGCTCAATCTCGCAGGACAGTGTGTTCGGCGCCACCTTCATCAAGAAGTACACCGGGAAGGTTTTGATGCTTCCAGGGCCGGTCTGGTACTCCGGCGCGCTGTTCCAGAACGCGAAGTCGTTGAATTCCAAGCCCGGAACGATCGACCCCGGCCTGCCACTGTCGTGGAGTGGCGACACCCCCGCGGCGGGCAACGTCGGCGGTGGCACCTGGTTCATCTCCCAGCACTCCAAGAACCTCGCGGCCGACAAGACATTTCTGGAGTTCGTGACGAGCGCCGACGACTACCAGGTCGATCTCGCACCTGGGCTGCCTGCGTACAAGTCAGCTGGCGACAAGTGGCTGGCGAAGCAAGCGACGAGTAATTTCTTCACGCCTGACTTCACGTCCAATATCTCTACTGCAGCAGGTGAGGTCTGGAGCGGTTGGGGTTACCCGTCCTTCAGCCAGGAAGCAGTGTGGGCGAAGGCCGTGACTCCGGGTCTGGCAGGTGGCAAGAGCCTGGTCTCGTTGCTGCCGAGTTGGCAGAAAGCACTCGACAATCAGGCGACGGTCAACGGATACACCGTCAATTGACCGTGTCGCCCCACGCACCGAAGGCGTCTGTCGCCGGCTCTGAAAGGGGCCGGCGACAGACCATGTCGCGCAAAGATCCGCTGGCGGGGAAGCGGATGCGCATGTCTTATCTCTTCGTCTTCGGCTACGTGCTACTCCTGGCGGCGTTCGGAGTCGCGCCGACGGTGTACGCGCTGTACCTGTCGGTCATGTCTGGCTCCGGAAAGTTTGTGTGGTTCCGAAACTTCAACCGCGTAAGACATGACTTCCGGTTCATGCCTGACGTCATTCATGTCGGAACCTTCGTCTTGATCTGGCTCGTCGCCCTGCTCATCCTCGTCACCGTTCTTGCGGTCATCGTGCACTCAATCGGCCATCGTTGGCTGAGTTCGAGCATCCGATTCATTTACTACATTCCCGGCGCGGTGGCTGGGGCATCGAGTGTCGTGCTCTGGCTGTTCGTGTTGGATCCCACCGTCAGCCCGGTGTCAGGGGTGCTGCACGCCTTCGGGCTGAAGACCTTCGTGCAGACCATCTCGCCCGCGCACTTGCCAGTGGTCTTCGCGATCATTGCGTTCTGGTCAGGAGCAGGCGGCTGGATCGTCGTGATGTACGGCGCCTTGAACAGCATTCCGAGCGAGGTCATGGAAGCTGCGCGAGTTGACGGTGCGGGTGCGATCCGCACCGCGCTGTTCATCCAGTTGCCGATGATGCGTAAGTGGATCTCTTACATGGCGGTTATTTCGTTGGCCGCAGGAACTCAGCTGTTCGTTGAACCAACCGTGCTATCCCAGGCAAGCCAAGGGGTTGTTCCTATCGACTACTCGCTCAACCAACTTGCCTACCAGTACGCGTTCAAACAGACCGACAACCACGGCGCTGCGGCGATCGCGGTCATGCTGCTCGTCGTATGTGTCGTGCTGAGCGCCTTCTTCGTCATTCGGGGAGGACTCTTTGAGCGCGACTAGCCCGAGTTCAAAGCGACCGGAGGCCAATCCTGGCCGGTGGCTGAGTCGCGCGACCGTTACGACGATCGTGGTCTTCTTCATTCTCTTCTTCATCATCCCGATCATTTGGCTGCTCATCGCCACCACCAAGGGGCCTCGCCAGTTGCTCACCACTGGCGCGTTCGAGCCGGGTTCGATTCATGGGTTGTCGGCCAACTGGTCAGCACTAGTGCACTTCCAAGGCGGGATCATCTTCCATTGGCTGGAGAACTCGGCCATCTACGCAGGATGCGCCTTGGTGATCACCCTGCTCACCACAATTCCCGCCGGATATGCGCTCGCGCTCGGACAGTTCCACGGCCGCAAAGTCCTGCTCACAACGACCTTGATCGTCATGCTGATCCCGAACACGGCGCTCGTCATCCCGATATTCTTGGAGCTAGCCGCAGCTCACCAAATCGCCCATCCGCTGGCAGTGATCCTGCCGTTCTCGTTCTTCCCCTTCGGCGTCTACTTGACGTACATCTACTTCTCCACGAGCGTTCCGCGGGATCTCCTCGACGCCGCCCGCCTTGATGGCTGCGCGGAGATCTCGGTTTTCAGCCGCATCGCTTTGCCGCTCGCTCGCCCGGTGGTGGCACTCGTCGCGTTCTTCAGCTTCGTCGCCAACTGGAACAACTACTTCCTGCCGTTCCTGACCGAACCTGGCCGCCGGGAGCCGATCCAGGTCGGCCTCACCGAGTTGCTCTCCAACGTGCCGGAGTTCAACCCCACCGCAGCAGGGGTCACGACCATCGAGCTACCCACGCTCGCACTCGCAACGGTCTTTGCGGTCACTCCGGTCCTCATCATCTTCCTGTTCTCACAGCGGTTCTTGGTGTCCGGTTTGACGGCAGGCGGGACGAAGTCATGACCGTGCAGCGCTACGCGTTCGTCGTCAATGTCGTACCGGAGTTACGCGAGGAGTACCTGCGGCTGCACGCTGCCGTGTGGCCTCAGGTTGAGGCGACCATCCGTGCCTCCAACATCACCAATTACACGATCTTCATCATCGAAGACACGCTGTTCGCGTACTACGAATACGTCGGAACAGATCACGCCCGCGACTTGGATCTCATCGCACAAGATCCGGTCAGCCGCGAATGGTGGACGCACACCGACCCGTGCCAGACGCCATTTGGACGTGACGCTCAGGAGGGCGAGCTTTGGCGGGGGATGCGGGAGGTGTGGCACCTCTCGTGACGCGGCCGTTGATCGATTCCCATCTTCATGTGTGGGAGCGCGCACGAAACCCGCAGCCATGGATCGACCCCGCGACCATGTCGGGCATTGACGACGACTTCGCCCCGGAAAAGGCCGTCACCGAGTTGCGCACGAACATGGTCACCGGATGCGTGGTCGTGCAATGTGTGAATGGCCCCGGCGAGACGATTGACCTGCTCGCCGCAGCGGCGTCGATCAGCCCGATCCTCGGCGTCGTGGGCTGGCTCGATCTCCAAGCAGATGTGCCGGCTCAGCTTGATGCGTTGCGTGCGGCGCCCGGTGGCGCGCATCTCGTCGGCATCAGACACGTCACGACGATGGAATCGGACGTCGAGTGGCTGAGCCGCCCCGACGTGATACGAGGGCTCACCTCCCTGGCAAGCGCAGGCGTGCCGTTCGACATCGTTGTGGATCCATGGCAGCTGTCGTTGGTCACGAGCTTGGCGCACTCGATTGAGTCGGCAACACTCGTGCTCGACCATCTCGGCAATCCTCCAATCGCCAGCGAGAATTTGACCCAATGGTGGGCCGACTTAGCCGCGCTTGCCGCGTGCGACAACGTGGTCGCGAAGGTCTCAGGTTTGATAACAAAAGACGACTGGCAGCACTGGACAGCTGAGCGTCTGAGACCCGTCGTAGATCACGCTCTTGAAACGTTCGGGCCGAGTCGGCTGATGTTCGGCTCCGACTGGCCACTGGCCGACCTCGCGGGTGGATATCGGCCGTGGAAATACGCATATCTGCAGCTCACTGAAGGTCTCACGAATGTCGAGAAGGCATCCATCGATACCGAGAGTGCACGCCGGGTGTACGGGCTCCAATGAGCCAACTCCGTACGCGGCCACTTGGTTCGACTGGTCTTCGACTGACCGAGCTCGCCTTTGGCGCAGCCAGTCTGGGCAACCTTTACCGCGTTACGTCGGACGACGAGGCGGCGGGCGCCGTTGCGCAGGCGTGGGAACGTGGGATGCGCTACTTCGACACTGCGCCGCACTATGGTCTTGGCCTTTCTGAGCGTCGGCTCGGACGGGCCTTGGCGGGATATCCGCGCGACGACTACGTCCTCTCCACCAAGGTGGGCCGTCTGCTCCAACACAATCCACATCCGACGCCGCTTGACACGGATGGCTTCCAGGTACCCGGTGATCTGCGACGGGTATGGGATTTCTCGCGTGATGGTGTCCGCCGCTCGCTCGACTACTCGTTACGGCGGCTGGGAACCGACCATGTGGAGATCGTCTACGCCCACGATCCTGATCAGTTCCGAGAGGGCGCCGCGCGACAAGCACTCGAGGCGCTCGCGCAGCTTCGATCGCAGGGAATCGTGCGCGCTATCGGAGTCGGTACCAATGCCGTCGATGAACTAGCGAATCTCCTACGCGACGGCTTGATTGACGTGGTGATGTTGGCGGGCAGATACACGCTGCTCGAGCAGGGCGGCCTGCGGACGGTACTGGAGCCGGCACTGGCGGTAGGCGCCGGAATTGTCGCCGTCGGTGTCTTCAACTCGGGCTTGCTGAGCGTTGCGCGGCCATCGGCAGATGCGAAGTATGACTACGGGCAAGCCCCGCCGGAACTGATTGCTCGAGCGTGGCAGATCGCTGCCGTCTGTGAGCGGCATGGGACGACGCTTCCCGACGCGGCCATCGCTTTCCCGCTGCTGCACCCGGCCGTCTCGAGCGTCGCGATCGGCATGCGCACCTCCGCGCAAGTCGAAAGCAATGTAGCCCGCTACGAGCGCGGCGTACCGGAGGAGCTATGGGCCGATCTGGTCGACTCTCACCTGCTCGACCCAGCCGCAGTCACGGGTTCGCCGCGCTAACGATCGAAACGTGAACACGGATTGCGTCATCGTTCGACCCGCGCGGCGCCTCCACGAGCAAGTTTGAGGACATCGGCCTTGCTCATCATCGACGTGTCACCCGGTGTCGTCATGGCGAGCGCCCCGTGCGCTGCTCCATAGTCGGCCGCGGCCTGCAGCGACTCTCCTGACAGCAGACCGTAAATCAGCCCTGACGCGAACGAGTCGCCGCCTCCGACCCGATCGAAGATCTCGAGGCGCTCACGCTCGGCGGCGTGAACGAAGTCGGTCTCCGGCGACCACGCGATTGCGCCCCAGTCGTTGACGGTGGCGCTGTGAACACGCCGAAGTGTCGTTGCGATGACTTTCAGGTTGGGATATTCGGCCGCGACGTTGCGGATCATCGCGGCGAACCTTTCCACCTCAAGGCGAGTGAGATCGGTGTCGGCGGCATCGACGTCGAAGCCAAGTGCCGCTGTGAAGTCCTCCTCGTTGCCGAGCATCACGTCGACGTACGGCGCGATGGCTTGGTTGACGGCTTGTGCGTGGGATTGGCCGCCGACCGCGGCCCAGAGGCTTGGACGGTAGTTCAGGTCGTAGGACACCGTCGTACCGTGCCGTCGGGCGGCTTTAGCGGCCTCCACAGCTGTATCCGCCGCAGATGTAGAGAGCCCGGCGAAGATCCCTCCCGTATGGAACCAGCGCACCCCTACTGTGCCGAACAGGTAGTCCCAGTCGACATCGCCCGGCGCCAGCTGCGAGACCGCGGTGTGGCCGCGGTCGCTGACACCCACGGCGCCGCGGACGCCGAAGCCTCGTTCGGTGAAGTTGAGGCCGTTGCGGGTCGCTCGCCCGACACCGTCGTAGTCGACCCATCGGACGAAGGAGGTGTCGACGCCGCCGGTCAACATGAGGTCCTCGACCAGTCGCCCCACTTCGTTGTCGACAAGCGCGGTGACAACTGCGGCGCGAAGCCCGAACACCCGTCGGAGGCCCCGAGCCACGTTGTACTCACCACCGCCTTCCCAGACGCGGAACTCGCGACTCGTCCGGATGCGACCCGCGCCTGGATCGAACCGCAACATCACCTCGCCTAGCGAGACGATGTCGAATCGGGCGTCGTTCGGGCCGACCGTGGGCTCAAGCACTCCAGACTCCTCTCGGCATCAGTCAGCGCGGGCGCGCGACCTTGACCTTGGCAACCGCGTTGGAGATTAGGTCGACGAGTCGCGCGACGTCACGCGAACGCACGGCGTCGCGCGGCACCATCCACGACCCACCGACAGCGATCACCGCGGGCAGCGCCAAGTAGCTGTCGATATTGGCGACGCTGATGCCGCCAGTCGGAATGAACGACACTCCGGCAAACGGACCTGCGAGCGCTGCGATGGCGACCGCGCCGCCCGCCGACTCGGCAGGAAAGAACTTCACGGTTTCCAACCCGAGCTCGAGCGCGGCTTGTACTTCGGTCGCGGTCACCGCGCCGGGTATGGGCAGCACATCGCGTTCGAAGCAGCGCTCTACCACGGCGCGGCTAAGACCCGGCGATACAACAAACGCGGCACCTGCGTCGACTGCCATATCAACCTGATCCGCGGTCAGCACGGTGCCCGCGCCGACGAGAATGTCTCCTCGCTCTGCGAGTGCTCGAATGATGTCCGTTGCTGCTGGCGTGCGGAGGGTCACTTCGGCGAGTGGTAAGCCGCCGGCAACCAGCGCATCTCCCAACGACGCTGCACTGTCGCTGTCGTCGGCAACGACGACAGGAAGAACGACGTGCATTCGCAACTGATCGATGAGCATCACGCGAGTCACGCGCCGTCCGCAGTCGACTCCTCAGCCACCAGCCGCAGACCCGCACGGTGCGGGCGCACATGTGGGCCAGCCGGATCCGACCATGACAGTCGCGCCCCGGCACTTGCGATCATCGCCTCGTCGACCGACAGGCCGTTGCCTGGTTGATCGCCCAGCACAACTCCGCCGTCCGCGATGGTCTGATCGACCGCAAGCCCAATAGGAGTGCCGAGGCTTTGGATCTCGATCGCGAGATGGTTGGGTACAGACGCCGCCGCGTGCGCGACCGGGTTGGTGTTGTACCCGACTGGACTGATCGGCAAGTCGCGGCTGTGCGCGACGGTCGCTACCCGGAGGAAATGAGTGATGCCCCAGACGCTGCCCGCCTGGACAACGTCGACCGCGCTCGCGTCAAGCAAGGGCTTGAACTGTTCGAGCCCGGTGAGGTTTTCCCCGGTGGCGATGGCGGCTCGAACCGACCGGCCGACTATGGCGAGCCCCTCGGCGTCCCATCTTCGTAGTGGCTCTTCTACCCAGGTCAGATCGAACGTGGCTTCGAGGGCGGAGATGTAGCGGATCGCCTGCTTACGACTCCACGCCTCGTTTGCGTCGAACATGAGTGCGGGTCTGGCAGTGTTGGCTCGGAAGATGTCGCGGATCGTTGTCAGCCGAGCGACGTCGCGGTCGAAGTCCAGCCCGCCTTTCACTTTGACGCTGGTGAAGCCTCGCTCGACCCAGCCTTGGTAAAGGGCATGGAGTGCATCGTCGCTGACCGCGATTTCAAGTGCGGACGCGTAGCCCGGCACGTAGCGGTCGCTCGCTCCGAGCGTTCGCCAGAGGGGCTCGCCGGCCATCTTGGCCTTGAGATCCCACAGCGCCATGTCTAACGTGCCGATGCCGCCGAAGGTCGCGCCGCTGTGGCCCGACTTGAAGACGTGCGCAAGCATCCGGTCGTAGAGCGCAAACGTCGCTCGAGGGTCCTGCCCCTCGAGGGCCGGGAAGACTCGGTCGATGTCGGCGTGGGAGCCAACTCCGATCCCTTCCAGACCGCCGTCGGTCTCGACGATCACGACAGGAACCTCGGTGATGCCGTCGCGGATGAATCCATTCACGTCACCGACAGGGCGGCCCCAGTGCTGCTCTGTCATCAACGTGCGGAAGCCCGTAATCCTCATGAGCGTTGCGCGCATCCTCACTGGGGAGACCAAGCATGGCGTGGCCCGGGTGATCACCCAGAGCGCAAACAGCATACATCACATGTCTACCCCTAGGGTCTTGTGGGTCACTTGCGTACACTGCGCCCATGACGCAGCAGGCGGGCGCGGGCAGACGCTCGAATCAGATCCTGTCCATCGAAGCCCGCACCCCTGCGAAACTGGGGGTTGCGGTCGTCGAGGGGCTCGTCAACGTCATCGTGTCTGGCGAGGTTTTGCCGGGGGATTCGCTGCCGCCGGAACTGCCCCTGAGCCAACAGTTTGGCGTCAGCAGAACTGTGCTTCGCGAGTCGGTCAAACGCCTCGAGGAGAAGGGCTTGGTCAAAGTCGTCCAGGGCCGGGGGACCGTCGTCCAGCCGACGAGTGCCTGGACCATGATGGATCGAGTCGTTCTCACTTCACTCATCGCCCACGACAAGACGCTTGGCGTGCTCGACGAACTCAGCATTGTCCGGGCGCGCCTGGAGGCCGCGATGGCCGGCGAGGCCGCGCGGGTGCGGACGCCGGGCGAAGTAGAAGTGCTGCGCGAAATCCTTCAAACCATGCGCAAGACGGTCGACGATCCCGTGGAGTTTCACGTTGCCGACGTGGCGTTTCATGAGACCGTGATGTCGATCTCGGGCAACCGGCTAGCGGAAAGCATCGCCCGCGTGCTCTACGAACGCGCGCGGGACAGTGCGCGCTACGTCGGGGGAGTGTCGCCGACACAGATGCACCAGACCCTTCTCGAACACCAGGCAATCTTCGACGCAATCGAAGCAGCCGACCCTGCCCTCTCGGAGCGTGTGATGGACACACACATCAGCGACGCGTGGCAGCGCCGCAGACCGCTCGACCACCGCGGAACGAAGCCTCGGCGAAAGCCGGTCGGCACCGGGCGCGCGACTGCGCCCAAGAGCGGAACCCGCCAGACCTAGACGCAGCCTTGATGACGTCGGCTGTTGCAGCGACCTGTCACATTAAACCGGGGGCGGTTGTCCAAGCGTCCACGTAGGATTCGCGGCCATGCTGACGCGACCAGCCGATCTGTCGGATCTCGACATGATCGAGTCGTTGCGTAGTGGCTGGGCGCTGGAGTCGGGTGCCGTTGAGTATTCGCCGGTCGGCTTCGGCAGTCATCACTGGCGCGTTGTGGACGCCGCAGAGCGACGGTGGTTTGTGAGCGTCGACGACCTCGAGGCGCGACGACGCTCGGCAGGCGAGTCTCCCGAGGACGCTTACGGGCGGTTGCGTGCGGCGTTGCTCACGGCCCGTGCTGTGCGCGACGGTGGTGCGGCGTTCGTGGTGGCGCCGGTCAAGACGATCGATGGCGATGTCATGCAACGGATCGGCACTCGGTACACAGCGGCGCTGTACCCATTTGTCGACGGCCACGTGCATGACTTCGGCGACACCTTTCCCGACCCCGAGCGCGACCAGGTGTTGCGCTTGATCGGAGCGCTTCATACGTCGCCCGCGGCCTTATGGCGGACGGCGCGAGTCGAGGATTTCGTGCATCCGCAACGCGATGAGATCGCCCATGCACTAGACGACCTGGGCGAGCCGTGGGAGACCGGACCGTACGGCCAGCGGGCGAGATCGTGGTTTGAAGTCCGAGCGCACCGCATTCAACGCATGCTCGACGAATACGACCGTCTTGCCGACGATGCGCGCCAGCGACCGGATCGCATGGTGCTGACACATGGCGAACCCCACCCCGGCAACCTCATTGAGACAAACAACGGATGGTTGCTCGTCGACTGGGACACGGCGCTCGTTGCCCCTCCGGAGCGTGACCTCTGGCACCTACAGGCTGCCGGACCAAGCACCTTCGACGCCTACACGCGCGTTGCAGGCCACGACGTGGTGCCGGCGATGCTCGATTTCTATCGCCTGGCCTGGGAGCTCGACGACATCGCTTCTCTGGCCGCGCGGTTTCACAGAGCTCACGACGACACGGAAGACGCCCGACACGAGTGGGCGGACATGCAGCATCGCAGCCCGTAGCGCTAACCCGCGCTAGTCGTTCGAACGGGCCGACAGCATCAGGTCGAGTAAGCGGCGGTCGACCATGAAGCCATCTCTTGCTTCGAAATCGGCCCCTTCGCGATGGTGCCCGACGATGCCGAAAGGACCTTCGAACTCCCACAAGCCGAACCCCCAGCCGAACTCTTTGAACACCGCGAACAGGTCGGTGAACCAGGCCTGCGCGACGTCGTCGGGCGTGCGTTCGTAGCAACCGAATTCTCCGACATGCACCGGTACGCCCATGGCCTCCAGGTCACACCAGGGTTGGTAGAACTCGCGAAGACCGTCGCGATCCCACCAGCGCCCCTCGTATTCGCAGGGGTACGCGGGTTCGGGCATGCCAACGTGACCAGGCCACCACGGTGCCTCGTAGTGCGACACCCGCATCGGCTGGTAGCCGCGGACACTTTGGGTGAGTCCGAGATCGGCCAGTTCGGGCATCGCGAGATTGCCACCGTCGAGCCCGTCGATGACCAGGGGACGATCGGGTGAGATCGCATGGATCGCTGCGACCGTTCGACGGATCACCGCCTCGTGGGCGTCGCGAGTGAAGCCACGCAGACCCAGCGCCGGCGGCTCGTTGACGAGGTCGAAGCTGAGCGCATCGCCGGGGACCGAGACGTAGCGGTGGGCGAAGCGTTCCCACGTCGCGACGAATGCATCTTGGGCAGGCAGATCGGCCCAGAGGTTGTACGGTTCAGTTTCCCAGCCGGTGATCACATAGCCGGGCGCGCGATGCACGTTCAGCGACAGGTGGATCCCGCGCTGCCGACACGCTGAGAGGGCTTCGTCGACGAGAACGAGGACGGACTCGTCGGGCCGGTAGGGGTCGTCGTCCATGCTCCACAGCCGGTAGTCCGTCGGCAATCGGACGAAGTCGAATCCCCACGCCGCGATGGCGTCGAGAACCTTTTCGTCAGGGCCGCGCGGTGCAGCTCGCTTGGTGTAGAGCCACTGCAGGTTGAAGCCAGACCGGGGCATATGGGGTACCTTTCCGAGAGATGAACTTAAGCGCTTCAGGAAGAGGGGCAGCGTGACGGCGAGTCAGCCGGTCGATCGCCGGTACGACCCGGCTCATCCAGCCCGAACTGCGCTGCACTTGTACTCGGGTCAGCGACGCCGGCTGTCGCTCGCCGCCGTCGCATTCACTTTCAAGCAATCGCCGGTATGGATCGCGCCGCTGCTCACCGCGGACATCATCGACGCGGTCGTATCGCGCAAGCCGGTGGCGGTGATCTGGGAGAACGCGGCCGTCATGGCTGGCCTCATCGTCGTCAACGCACCGCTGACCTGGGCCTACGTGCGATGGCTGAGCCTCGCGATTCGTACGGTCGAGGTCGAGTCGCGAACCGCGTTGTGCGAGCGGCTTCAGCAGTTGTCGATCGGCTATCACAAGAAGATGAGCGCCGGAGTCCTGCAAACGAAGGTCATTCGGGACGTCGAAACCATCGTCGACACGTCGCGGCAGACCTTCGACACAGGCATGGCCGCGACGACCACCCTGCTGGGCGCGCTGGCATTGACGGCATGGCGAGTGCCCGAATTCTCTGCCCGTCTTCTTGATCGCGGTGCCAGCTTCGGCGGCGCTGGTGCACAGCATGCGCCGCCGGATGAGTGACCACAACAAAGCTTTCCGCCAGCAGGTTGACCGGCTCTCGGCGCGCGTGAGCGAGATGACAAACCTGATCCAGGTCACCCGAGCCCATGCACTTGAGCGCGATGAGCTCAACCGGATCGATACGACCTTGCACGACGTTCGCGACAAGGGAGTTCGCCTCGATGTGCTGAACGGGCGCTTCAATGCGCTGGCCTGGGTCTTGTTCCAGCTCCTGAGTGTCGGCTGCCTGGTCGTCGCAGCGTGGGGCGCGCGAACCGGCGCGCTGGCTGTCACACCCGGAGACATCGTGCTGCTGTCGACCTACTTCGCCACCCTCACAGGCTCGGTCACGATGCTGCTCAACGTCGCGCCGCTGGTATCGAAGGGGATCGAGTCCGTGCGGTCCATGGCAGAAGTCCTCACCGAACCCGACCTGGAGATCAACGAGGGCAAGCAGGTCGTTGAGAGCGTCGAAGGCCGGCTCGTCTTCGATCACGTGTCCCTTACCTATCCGGACGCCGCAAAGCCGGCGTTGGTCGACATCTACCTCGACGTGAAGGCTGGCGAGACGGTTGCTCTCGTCGGGCCATCCGGATCCGGCAAGTCGAGCATGCTCAACCTCGTCATCGGCTTTCTCACGCCAACAGACGGACGATTGCTGATCGACGGTCGCGATCGACGAGACCTGGATCTGCGCGGATACCGCCGCTTCCTGGGCGTCGTCCCGCAGGAGACTCTGCTGTTCGATGGCTCGGTTCGCGACAACGTCACCTACGGCCAGGACGACCTGTCCGAGGGTGTCGTCCGTGAGGCTTTGGAAGCAGCAAACGCGTGGGATTTCGTTGAAGCAATGGGCGGGATCGACACTGTAATCGGCCAGCGGGGGAGTCGGTTGTCGGGCGGTCAGCGGCAACGGCTCGCGATCGCGCGCGCATTGATCCGCAACCCTCGAGTGTTGATTCTCGATGAGGCAACCTCCGCGCTGGACGCCGCATCGGAGACCCTTGTTCAAGACGCTCTCGCCCGTCTGATGCAAGGTCGGACCTCGTTCGTGGTAGCTCATCGCCTGTCGACCGTGCAGCGTGCTGACCGCATTGTGGTGTTGCGCGCGGGGCACATCGTCGAGATCGGCACCCATGACGAACTGATCGCTGCGGGTGGCGCATACGTCGAACTGCAGGGTCTTGGGCGCCGGCGCGAGCGCTCTGTGAGTGGTCAACCCGCCACGAGCTGATTTGCCGAACGCAAGACCAGCGGATCGGTCATTTGCTCGAGTGAAAGCACTGCTGACGTTGTGATGGCAAACACCGCCGACTCACCGGGCAAGAGGCTGATCAGCATGTCGTCGACTGTGGCGTCGGCGGCCAACCGGTCGACAAGGACAGCGAGATCACGAACGAACGCGTTCGCGGTAACCGTCAGGCGATAGCCACCCGGTACCTGCTCTGCGCTCGCCCTCAGGTCGGGAGCGGGTAACCCGGCGTCGACGTCCTCGCGCGAGTGCCACCACCCGCGGCGTGCCCCCGCCTCTGCAAGCAGGAACTCTCCGGGTCTTCCAGCAGCAGCAGCCAGTTCGGGCCCGATCGGCAGCGTGAGCGTGCATCGCGGTGCGATGTCGACCGCGACGACGGTCGAGTTGATCACGTCGCCGTTCGTCGTCCGCCGCGTCACGATGACCTGCTCCGTCCAGGCTTCTCCCGAGTCGTTCACTGCAATCAATGCCAGACCGCCGTCGCGCGGTTGCACAGTGAGCAACCGGTCACCGAAGCTACGGCGCAATGCGTACCAGAGCGGCTTGCGACGCCCGGCACTGTCAATGGCCGACCACGAAATAGCCGGCCAGATGTCGTTGAGTTGCCAGACAACCGTCCCCATGCAAACCGGCGACCAAGACCGAAAGTGCTCGATCCCCAGCGCAACCCCTCGCGCTTGGTTCAGTGAGGTCGCCCAGTGCCAATCGTCGATGCTTGCGGGCGGCGGGAAATGCGTGTCAAGACCGCGAGCAAGCTTGCCGTTTCCGTCCTCCGCCTTCTGGTGCAACAGCAGTGCTGGCGAATCCGGCGTAAGCGGGTCGTCGTGGACCGCGTCTGTAAGCGTGGCCCACGCGGGCGGCCCTTGAAACCCGAACTCGGCGACGAACCGGGGGATGTAGCGCCGGTATGCGGTGTAGTCGAGCTCGTTCCACACGTCCCAGATGTGCATCGTGCCGTGAGTTGAATCGTTGGGTGGCAAGCCGTCGGTGAACGAATACGGCGTTCCGGGACTGTATGGCCGCGTTGGGTCGAACTCGGCGACGATCGACGGGAGGACGTCGGTGTAATAGCCCCAACCCCAAGTCTGATCGCCGAGGTGCTCCTTCCATCCCCAGTCCTCGTGACCCCAGATGTTCTCGTTGTTGCCATTCCACAGCGCGAGGCTGGGATGCGCACTCAGCCTCGTGACCGCCTCGCGCGCTTCCGCGACGACCTCACTGCGTAACGGCTCCTCCTCGGCGTACGCCGCGCACACGAACAGGAAGTCTTGCCAAACCAGCAATCCGCGTTCGTCGCACACGTCATAGAAGTCCTCGCTCTCATAGATGCCACCCCCCCAAACGCGGACGAGGTTGACGTTCGCATCGCACGCTTGGCCAAGACGCTCGGCATACCTCTCCCTGGTCATCCGCGAGGGAAAGATGTCATCGGGTATCCAGTTGGTTCCGCGTGCGAACACCGGCACCCCGTTGACGGAGAAGGTAAACGCACTGCCGCGCTCGTCTGCAGCGGTGTCGAGTTGGATGGTCCGAAACCCGATCCGACCGGCCCACGTCGCGAGCGTTCCGTTGTCGCCGGACAGCGTCACGGTGACGGGGTAGAGCGGCTGCTCGCCATAGCCGCGAGGCCACCACAGGTCGACATCGCTCACAGCGACGTCGATGACGGCGGAGGTCTCATCAGGAGCAAGCGTCCGCGATGCAGATGAATCACCAACGCGGACGTCGAGTTGCAGCGCGCAGTCGTAGCCGGAGCTTCTTTTGATGTCGATGTGGGCGTGCAACATCCCGGTTGTCGCGTCGACCTCGACCAACGGACGGACTGTTTCGATGCGGGCGTCGTGCCAGGTCTCCAGGAGCAGCGGACGCCAGATGCCAGCTGTCACAAGGTCGGGACCCCAGTCCCATCCGTAGCTGCAGGCCATTTTCCGCAGCGCATTGAACGGATGGGCGTTGACGTGGGGGCGCGCTCCGAGCGATGCGCTCGCGTCTTCCGCTGCAGTCAGACCGGCGGTGAATGTAATCGCCAGCCCGTTTCGTCCAAGCCGCAGCTTCTCGCGGATCGGGAACCGGTAGCTGCGGTGCATGTTTGACGTGTGCGCGATGACGACATCGTTGAGCTCGATCGTCGCCACAGTGTCCAGCCCGAGCGCGACCAGATCCGTCTCGCGGCCCTCACCATCCCAGTCGAAGACCGTCTCGTATCGCCAGTCGACGCGACCCACCCACGCGACCTTCAGCTCGTTCTCGTCCAGGAAGGGATCGGGAATTAGACCTGCCGCCATCAGGTCGAGATGCACTGAACCGGGCACCGTAGCTGGCAGCCGCACACCGACGAGGCCCTCGGGCACGGCACCACCTACTGCGGTGACGGTCCAGCCGGTGTGCAAGGGGACCTGCATGCTGGCGTTCCTCCGGTTTTGTGGAAGTGATTGTGGAAGTGGCGGACTCGTGTGTGGCGCAGTGTGGGTGCTCACTTCACCGCGCCCCGAGTGAGGCCGTTGTAGATGAACCGCTGGAGAAGCAGAAAGATGACGAGTGACGGAACGATGACGAGGATCGCGCCTGCGGAGATGTCCTCCCAGTGCGCACCGAACGGACCTTTGAACCTGAACAGAGAGGTCGACACCGTGCCCAAGTTCTGATCCGGCATGTATAAGAAGGGGCTCACGAAGTCGTTGTAGACAAAGATGCCCTTGATGATCACGACGGTTGCGATCGCTGGCTTCAGAAGTGGGAAGATGATCTTCCGGTAGATCGTGAAGGAGTTCGCACCATCCAGCCGCGCAGACTCGTCAAGGGAGATCGGGATGCTCCGGATGAACTGCAAGAAGATGTAGATCGAGACGATGTCGGTGCCCGTGTAGAGCAGGATCGGCCCCCAGCGGGTGTCGACCAAGCCGAAGAAATTGATGATCTTGAACGTCGCAACCTGCGTTGTGACGCTTGGAATCAGCGCCGCGAGCAGGAAGAGCGCGACCACTACTCGCTTAAACCGGAAGTTGAATCGGCCGATCGCATACGCGGTCATCGATCCGATCAGCACGGTGCCGGTGACGGAGAACACCAGGAGGAATCCGGTGTTGAAGAGACCTTGCAGCATGTCGCCCTTGTTGAAGGCGGTCACAAAGTTGTGATAGTTCAACCAGTTGCGCGGGGGCGTCAACGCCGAGCCAGTCGCGACCTCCTTCGAGGTCTTCAGCGCGGTCATCAGGACGGCAAGCATCGGCAGCAGTACGACTACGCAGGCGATCACCAGCGTGACGTACTTGAGCACCACGGCACTTCCCGATCGCACGGACGCAATGGGCGCACTCATACGATGTCCTTCTCGTCGGGGACCAGAAGTCGCTGGATCCACGTGACGACCAACACGATGGCCAGCAGGACAACGGCAGCTGCTGATGCCAGCCCGACCTTTTGGAACTGAAATGCCTGGTTGAAGGTCTGGATGACAAACGTCGTCGTTCCATTGGCGCCCCCTGTCATGACGAAGGGCACCTCGAACACTGATATCGAGCCAGAGATCGCCAGGATGGTGAGGAGGCTGATAATCGGCTTGATACCGGGAGCGATGATGAAACGGAACTGCTGCCACCTGCTTGCGCCGTCGATCTCGGCCGCCTCGTAGAACTCCCCTGGGATTGACTGGATCGCACCGAGGAACAACACGAAGTCCAGACCCGTGTATCGCCAAACGGAAACACCGGCGAGGGAGATGTTCGCGAGGTGTGGGTTTCCCAACCAGAAATGCTGCCCGTGGACTCCGATAATTCGCAGCGCGGAGTCGAGCGTGCCGTTTGGCTGGAAGAAGTACAAGAAGATGAAGCTGATCGCCACACCGTTCACCAGGTACGGAAAAAAGATGATGCCCTTGAACAGGTTCTTGAACCTCACGTTGAAACTGAGCACGGTGGCGAAGTAGAGGGCCAGCGCGAGCTGTACGACGGAGGCTGCAAGGTAGTAGAGGGATACGAAAAAGACCTCGAACAGTTCAGGCCGAGTGAAGAGGTCGACGTAGTTCTTCAGCCCGACGTAAGGCCGACTGGGACTGAACCCGTCCCAGCTCGTCAAGCTGTACCGAAAGAGGTTGACGACAGGGATGTAGCTGAAGACGGCGAGAAACGCGAGTGGCACCAGCATGAAGAGCCAGGGCGTGAGCCTTTTCTCGCCGGCGCCTGTTCGCTTGCGTGGCCGAAGCAACCGCTGTCGTGATGTCCCATGTTGCTCGCTCGCAAAGGGCCTCTCGTTTTCTCCCGGCGCGCCGTGCCTCCCGGAAAGTGGCTTCCTAGCCAGCGGGCGGCCGACCCCGGTGCTCGTGGTGTCCGTCATGTGCTTCCTCTGGCTGCTGCGGGGTTTCAACGGGGTTGGGCGGCGGGCCTTGATGAGCTCCCGCCGCCCAACACCTTTGGGTCCTATCGATCAGGCCCTGCTGTCATGCACCGCCGGTTTTTTGCGAGGCGGCCCACTTGCTATTCAGGCTGGCGAAATCGCTTTGGAGGCTACCGCCGGCCGCTCCGCGAGCGATGTCGACGATCTTTTGACGGTAGGTCGGGCTGTTCAAGCCGATCTCTGCCGTGTTGTCGATCTTGTTCACCAAGGCCGAGTTGGCCTGGGTGAGCGTGACCAACGTGACGCCCGCGGCTGCGTACGCTGCGAGTGACGGCGGCTGTGTTCCGGTCTTCAAAGTCGGGACGTCGCCATTGTCGATTGCGTAGGTCGATTGGTCAGTGAACCAGTCGATCCATGCGCGCGCTGCGTCCTTGTGGGTGGAGTGGATGTTGATGCCCTGCAGGTAGTCAGGACCAATCACGGAGCACAGGTGGCCGTTGGTCTCTGATGGCCACGGCATGAATCCGATCTCAGACGGGTCAACACCTGCGGTCTTCGCAGCCGCCTGCATTTGAATCACCGCCCAGGATCCCAGCCACATAGCGGAGATCTTGCCGGTAGCGAGCAGTCCCTTTGAGTTCTCCCAGTTCGTCGTCGTCGGGTCAGGCTCACTCAACTTGTCGTGCACGATGTTGTAGAGCAGCGAGTCGATCTGGAACAGGTCATTACCCGAACTCCATGGTGCAGTCTCTGTCGCCAGGTTGTCGTTGGCCTGCGCGCTGCAGCTCGGGGATCCGACGGCACCTTCCCATGAACTCAACGGCCAACCGTCTTTGTAGTTCGTGTAGTACGGAATCGCGGTGGTCTTCGCCTTGATGGCCTGCAGATCGGCGATGTACTGGTCAGGCGTTGTGGGCCACGTCGTGATGCCGGCTTTTGCCCACACGGCCTTGTTGTACACGAAGCCGTTAGCGTTGCCGTTCTGCGCGATGCCGTAGACCTGGCCGTTGACCGTGCCGCTCGCAGTGAAGTTGTACTTTGCGCTGAGGTCGGCGGCGGACCCGAGCGGCTCGAAGAATGTTGGGTACTCCGAAATCGGCAGCGCCGACGGGATCAAGAGGACGTCGCCGTAGTTTGACGTGTTCATCCGGGTCTTGACGTCACCCTCGTAGTTCGTGATGCCTTGGAAGGTCACCTTGACGTTGGGGTAGATCTTGTTGAAGTCGGCCGCGTACTTCGCCATCGTCCCGTCTGCGGTCAGGTCCGTGCGGTTGGTCAAGACTGTGATGTTTCCGGAGACTGTTGTCGGCACAGTCGAGCCAGCGGCCGAGCTAGCGGGTGAGCTGCCGGGCGTCGATGCTGAAGCGCTCGCGACAGCGGACGCGCTCGCCGGGGGAGCTGCAACGCTTGCGGCAGTGGTCGGGGCGCTGCTCGCGGGTGTGGTTGTCGAGCTGGCGGCGGTTCCTTTGCTGCTGCTACACGCCGCGACGAGCGAGGCGACAACGAGCAGCACCCCCACCGAGGTCTTCTTCACACTGACCATCTCCATTTCCATTCGCAAATCGCCCGCCAATGCCGCGGGAAGGCCTAGTGGGATTAAGCGTTTTAGTGATCGATCGTGCGCCACGGTAGAGACGCGAAGCAACGTGGTCAAGGTCACAGTCGGATTCCGGCGCCAGTCGATACGCAACCGTTACCAGGTCCTTGCGCGCCGGACACTAAACCAGTTAAGTAAAGGGGTCATCCCCACCGTGGCTGACCGCGACAAGTCTCGTGATCGAGTGCTCGAGCCCAGGGTCAACGGTGCTAACTTCTCCTCCCGTGAAGGGTCAAGTGAAACGACCCACGATCGCCGACGTTGCACGCGAGGCGGGGGTCTCCCAAGCCTCGGTGTCGTTCGCGCTCAACGGTCAGCGCGGTGTGTCCGAGTCGACGAGGCGACGCGTCATTGCGATCGCCAAAGAGATCGGCTGGAACCCCAACGGCGCGGCTCGAGCCCTGTCCGGTGCAGCAAGCAACACCATCGGCATCGCGCTGCGTCGACCGGCCCGCATCCTTGGCATCGAGCCGTTCTTCATGGAGTTGATCAGTGGTGTCGAGGCGGAGCTTTCAACCCGCTCCTACGCACTGACCCTGCAGGTCGTCGCTGATCAAGCCGCCGAGCTTGCTGTGTATCGCCGCTGGTGGGGTGAGCGTCGAGTCGACGGTGTCCTTGTCTGCGACCTCCGGGTGGATGACCCGCGGATCCATGTGCTTGAGGAGCTTGCACTGCCGACAGTTGTGCTCGGCGCGGCAGCTGGAAGCCGCAGTCTCGGCAACGTTTGGTCCGATGACGCAGCGGCCATCGTCGAGGCCGTGGAGTATCTTGCCGCGCTCGGGCATCGCAGAATCGCGCGCGTCGGTGGGCTTCCCGAACTCCTCCACACCGCCATCCGCACGGACGCCTTTGCCGAGTCGTGCCGACGCATGGGTGTCGAGGCGGCCGTGACTATTTCCTCCGACTACACGGGCGAGGAGGGTGCGCGCGCGACCCGCCGCCTCCTGAGTTCAGCGGATCGACCGACTGCGGTGATCTACGACAACGACATCATGGCCGTCGCGGGCCTCGGAGTCGCTCACGAGATGGGCCTGTCCGTACCGGGCGATGTGTCGCTCGTGGCGTGGGACGACTCACCGCTCTGTCAGCTTGTGCATCCCGCGCTGACCGCGTTGTCGCGTGACATTCCGGAATACGGCGCGATTGCGGCTCGCCAATTGCTGTCGGTGATCGCGGGCTCGGAAGCCGAGTCGATACAAGACGATGCGCCGCATTTGGTGACTCGTGGCAGCACCGCCGCACCCCCACCTAAGGCAGCGCCGCCTAGCACGGCGTCGTCAAAGCCAGCGGCGGGTAATCCAGCGGCGGCCAAGCCAGCGGCTGGCAAGCGGCCCGCGAAATCACGCGCTGCGAGCTGACGCGAGCGACGCTCTATCGTGGAACAGTGAGCGCACCGAGCGAACCGAGCGAACCGAGCGAACCAAGCGAACCAAGCGCACCGACCGAGCCGGCAGGTTTTTTCGCCGCAGCGTCCGATGCGCCAAGGGAGCTGCGACCTGTGGTCGTGCTGCTCGTGCTGAACCTCGCGGTATCGATCATCTTGACGATCGCAACGCTGCTGACCAGGCACAGCATCGTCAACTACCAGCTTGACCACCGGCACATCACCGACCCTGAGCGCAGGCGCACACTGCGCGACAGCTACACGGCCGGCATCGTGACGCGCGCGGTCGCCAACGTCGTGGTCAGCGTGGTCTACGCGTTCTTGGTGCGCGCCCTATTTCGCGGGCGACGGTGGGCCTACCGACGGGTCGTCTTGATTGCTGGCATCGGCATCGTTGGATTGGTCATCCTCCAGTTCAGCCCCTATCCGACGTGGATGCGGGTCGAACAACTCTTGCAGGCAGTCATTCTCGCCGGCCTCTTGTGGTTCGTGCTTCGTCCTGGGGTTCGCGCCCATTTCGCTCCAGGCCTTCCCGGCCGGGATCAGCGACGCTTCGGGCGTCAGTAGCGCGCAGGTTGATCTTGGGCCGAGCCTGGCTGAGCCCCTCTAAGCCGGTCTAAGACATCGGTCGCGGCCTAAGCCAAGGCAGGTCAATCCGGCGTCCCAAGATAGGGATTCCTTCGGATGTAGCGCCCTACCTCACCCGCGCATTGTTGATCTCGCCAGCAAAGCGCAGCAGTGACAGAAGCGCAGCAGTGACAGAGGAGCCGATTCCCATGCTTGAACACTTCGCAGATGCAGAGCTCGCCTACCGTCGCGGACAGATCCAGCGCAGCGCTCGCCCGAGCCGTCGGGCGAACGGCCCGAGCCTGATCCAGCGGTACCGGGACGCACGTCGCAGCAAGAGCGCGAATCCGGTGCGCGGCGCGTCGCGGTATGAGTCGGACGGACCCTTGACCCGCCGCGTCGAGGACTACTGGATCAGCGCAGCAACGCACCACTGACCGGAGCCCTCATCATTCACCCAAGAAACTCGGTGGCGGCGTCCGTCATGATGGCAGGCGTGCCTCTGGACCCGCGTGCCGTGCCGTTGGTCGGGCGAGTCGATGAGCTTCGGACGTTGTGCGAGCTCGTTGGTCTCGGCCCCGCAGGCGGCTCGGTTGGTCTCGGCCCCGCAGGCGGCTCGGTTGGTCTCGGCCCGACCGCCGGCGGGGCGGTCGTGCTCGGTGGCGACGCCGGCGCAGGCAAGAGCCGGCTTGTCGCCGAGTTGAGCGAGCGAGCCCGATCGCAGGGCTGGCGGGTACTCGTCGGGCACTGCCTCGATTTCGGTGACAGCTCGCCGCCGTATCTCCCGTTCAGCGAGGCGCTGGGTCGCCTCGCTACCGACAGCCCAGCCGAGGCGGAATCCCTCCTCGCCGCGAGCCCGGCGATCGCCCGGCTGCTACCCGCACAGCGCCTGCTCACGGAGTCCGACCACGCGACGGAACCGACTGGCCGGACGGCGTTGTATGACGCGCTGCATGGCGCGCTGACCCAACTCAGCGCCGAGACTCCGCTGCTGCTCATCATCGAAGACGTTCACTGGGCGGATCAATCGACCCGCGACCTGCTGCGCTTCCTGTTCGCCCGACAGTTCACCTCGCGAACCGCGATCCTCACGACCTACCGCACCGATGACCTGCACCGTAGCCATCCGCTACGCGCCGCCCTCGCCGAGTGGACGCGACTCTCGGGAGTGACGCGCCTGCAACTCGCGCCGCTGACCGACGCGGAGTCACGCCAGTTGATCCGCGCATTACATGGCCAGCCGATTCCCGAGCCAGAGCTGTCGCGCATCTTAGCCCGCGCCGAAGGCAACCCGTTCTTCATCGAGGAACTAGTCGCAGCGGCAACGGTCGGGGGTGCACTTCCGACGGACCTCGCTGACCTCCTTCTTGTGCGCCTAGAACACGTCGGCGATGACGGCCGCCTCGTCGTCCGTGCTGCATCTGTTGCCGGACGCCGCGTGTCCCACGATCTGCTTGCACGCGGTGCTGAGCTCGACAACGGTGCACTCGACGCCGCGGTACGCGTCGCGGTAGAGGCCAACATCTTGATTCCGCTCGGCGATGACGGTTACGGCTTTCGGCACGCGTTGCTTGCTGAGGCCGTTTACCAGGATCTGCTGCCGGGCGAGCGCGTCAGGTTGCATGCGGCTTATGCCGCCGCCCTCGCGAGCCATCAGGTGCAAGGGTCGGCCGCCGAGCTGTCTCGCCACGCGCGTGCGTCGCACGACCTGATCACCGCCACCCGCGCCAGCATCGAGGCGGGCGATGAGGCGATGACAGTTGGCGGCCCCGAAGATGCGTTGCACCACTACGAGCTCGCGCTCGAGCTTCTCGGTGACCCGCACGTTGCGTCCGGGGTGGCCGCCGATCCTGATGCGCCGAACCGGGTCACGCTCGTCGTCCGCGCCAGCCAAGCCGCCGCCGCAGCCGGCCATCCGTACCGTGCGATAGCGCTGTCCGAGGACGAGCTTGCGGCACTTCCTGCGGACGCTCCGAAGCTCGCTCGCGTTCGGTTGATCCATGCGATCGTCTCGACCGCGTTGATCCTGGACAACAACCTCGACTTGCTTGCCATGACAACAGAGGCCGTTCAGCTCATGGCCGACGAGCCGCCAAGCTCGATGCGCGCGCACGTCCTCAACATCCATGCGCGCGCCAACGCCGATCGGTCGCGCGATGACGAAGCGATCCGGTGGGCTACCGAGGCGCTTGCGATTGCACAGTCGCTGCACCTTGCAGAGGTCGAGACCGACGCGACGTTGCTGCTGGCCCGACTCGACGAGCGCTCGGGCAATCCGGACGCGGCAAAAGCCGCAATGACGAAGGCGATCGCTGGGGCTGCTGCTGCGGGCGAGCAGATGGCCGAGCTTCGCGGCCTCTATAACTTGGCGAGCCTTGAGTACGGCCAGGGTCGGCTCCCGCAAGCACTCGCACTGTACCGACAGGCTGCCGCCAAGGCCCGCGACAACGGCCGGCCCTGGGCACAGTACGGTCTCGAGGCCACCGTGATCGGCGCCATCGTCGCGTACGTCGCGGGCGACTGGGAGCTGGCCGAACACATCATCGACTCCTCAGGCCAGAACCCACCCGAGCAGGCACAGACGATGCTCGACGCCGTTGCCATCGAAATCGCGGCCGGTCGCGGCGAGGTCAGCTGGCTCGATGCGTTGCCGCGGCTTCGCACCTGGTGGATGCGCGACGGGTTGATCGCGATCACCAGCGGTGGTGCCGCGATCGAGCTCTACGGCTACCTCGGCGATATCGATACGGCGACGGCCATCCACGCTGAGGTCGTTACTAGCGTCTCGCGGATCTGGCAGTACATGGCATTCGGGGCCCGCGTGCGGCTTGCGGCGTTGCTGCTTGGCCAACTCGCAAACGCAGCATCCGCCGCGACGGCGACCGAGCGTGAACGATTGGTGCGCCAGGGCGATCAGCTTGCGAGATTGGCGCTGGAGGTCGCGTCTTCGGTCCGTCACAACGGTCCTGAAGGCCGGGCATGGGCCAGCCGCGTTGCCGCGGAGAACGCCCGGCTGCGCTGGCTCGGCGGCGGTACCGAGTCGACTCCTGAGGCCAGCTTGATCGGCGCGTGGCAAGAGTCGGTCGACGCCTTCGCTGCGTTCGGGCACGTGTACGAGACCGCACGATCGAGGGTTCGGCTAGCCGCAGTTCTGCATGCCGCGGGCAAGGTCGCGGAGGCGAAGGTCGAGTTCGAGGCGGCACGTGAGGTCGCCGAACGCCTCGGTGCCGAGCCGCTCTTGCGTGAGCTTCGCGGGCAAACCGGGTACGACGCCGCGACGGTGCGAGGTGTGGTCAAGCGAGAATCGCAGGCGCTGACGCCGCGCGAGCAAGAGGTGCTCACGTTGGTTGCGACTGGCCGCAGCAACCGCGACATCGCAGGGCAGCTTTTCATCAGCGCCAAGACGGTCAGCGTGCATATCTCCAATGTGCTCGCGAAGCTCGAGGCGACCAGTCGTACCGAGGCGGTGGCAGTCGCCCGCCGGCGGGGGCTCCTGAGCTAGTTCAGGAAGGCGATTACGCAACCGAGATATCGGCTTGCGAGCGTCCACGCTCATCTCAAAGGATGGCGTCATGGCGACCCCCGACCCGTATGCATTTGCATTGCGCTGGTGTGCGCAGTGGAACGCGCACGATCTCGAAGGACTGCTCGCGCACTTCACCGATGACGTGGTCTTCACCTCGCCCGTCGCGAGTCGCGTTCTCGGCGGTGACGGCATCGTCCGTGGCAAGGCGGCTCTGCGCGCATATTGGCAACGAGGGCTCGAGCTGATTCCGGACCTGCGGTTCGAGGTCATCGACGTCTACGCCGGCGTCGACACGCTGGTGATCAACTACCGCAACCAAGGCGGTATCCGGGTCTGTGAGGTGCTGACATTCCTCGGCGAACTCGTCAATGAAGGTCACGGCACCTACGTCGTTGAAGGTCTTGCAGCAGCCAGCGCCCAGGGCCAGGCGTAGCACGGCCGTTGGCCGGGTGGGTGGTTTGCTTATTAACGGGGGGTTCTGGCCGATGGGGCTCGGTGCAGCAGAACCGCGCGGCGATGGCAGGCTTCGACCCCCCGGTCGCGCTCGACGCCGTCCAGGCGACGGATCTGTCGTTGGCGGCGGCAAGTGGGGCGCGGTGGGAGATCGACCTGCCCGACAACGCGCTGGTCTGGTCGCCCTCGATGGCGGACGTCCTCGGGGTGGGATACGGCGCGGTCGAAGCCGCCCTGCGCGAGATCCTGGCCCCGTTGGTCTCCGCTGTGCGGGCCACTCGCGCGTGGCAGCCGTATGAGCTCGAGCATGAATATCTGACACGCTCACTCCACGTGCACGCCATGCCGTTTGGTCAGCCGGATATTCACGGCGCACCAGTCACGCTGGCCGGTGTCGTCGTCGACATCAGCAAGCGCCGCGCCGATGGACGGACGATCGCCGATCTCATCGATCGCTACCGGTTGCTGGTGGAGCTAAGTCCCGACGGGCTCGTCGTGCACCAAAGCGGCTTGATCGTGTACGCGAATCCCAGTGCGTGCCGGTTCGTGGGTGGCACGAATGAGAGCGATCTGCTCGGACGTCCCATTACCGATTTCGTTGACGTCGCGTCACGCACAGACATGATCGAACGGATCGGCGGGTTGACTGGTCCAGGCGCTGTGTCCGTGCCGGCCGAGTTGACGCTCATCGCGTTGGACGGTTCTCGGATGGTCGTCGAGACCACCTCTGTGCGCACCACGTGGGAGACCCGGCCCGCCTTCCAGGTCATCCTTCGCGACCTCAGTGCGCAAAAGGCCGGTGAGACGGCGTTACGTCATCAGGCTGCTCTGGTCGAGCAGGTGTCTGACGGCATCATCGCGACCGACAACGACGGCACGATTACAAGCTGGAATCCAGCTGCCGAGACGATTTATGGCCGAAGTGCGATCGAGACGGTCGGCCTACCGTTGATCGATGTCATCGGGGTTCATCCCCAGCCGGGCGATTCGCTCGAGGGCGTGCATTTCCGTGCGGATGGCACGCGCATCGACGTCCGCATTGCGGTTGCACTTTTGCGTGATGCCAGCGACGTCGTCAACGGCCAGGTCGTCGTGTGCTCGGATCTCACCGAGCAGCGTCTCGCAGAGCAACGGTTCGCGACAGTCGTCGCCTCGTTGCAAGAGGGTGTCGTGGTCGTCGGACGCGACGGCCGCATCGAGTCGGTGAATCCAGCCGCTGAAGTGCTCCTCGGGCAGGCAGCAGAGGGGCTGCTCGGGAGCACACTCGCCGCACTGAACATGCTGGATCGTGATCGGAACCCGGTGGTCGGAGACGCCGTTCCGGGCGCGCGAGCTCGTTCGACGGGGGAGTCAGAGGACGTCGTGGTCGGATTGGGATGCACGACAACCGACGCCGTGCGTTGGCTGTCACTCACCGCTCGAGCCCTTCTCGTTACAGATCGACCTACGTATTCAGTGGTGCTGTCGTTTGAGGACGTCACCGACCGGCTCGCAGCTGCGGCAGCCTTGAGCCACCAAGCGACGCACGATCCTCTTACAGGCCTCGCGAATCGAGCGCTCCTTGTTCAATCGCTGACCACAGCCCTGGCATCCGTCAACCGCGACGGAGGACAACTCTCGGTTGTCTTCATTGACCTTGACCATTTCAAGGTCATCAACGACTCGCTCAGTCACGGTGTCGGTGACAAGGTCCTCGTCGAGGTGGGACAGCGGCTCAGTGCGGCGTTAGCCGATGGAGACGTCGTCGGACGCCTCGGTGGCGATGAGTTCGTCGTGATGAGCAGGTCGATGAATACCGTCGTTGAGGCTGAAGTGTTCGCCGAGCGGTTGCGCGCCGCGATCGCGAGTCCAATGTCGATCGGCGGTCGCAAGCTGACGGTCAACGCCAGCGCAGGTGTTGTCGCGGCCTGCGCACCGGTGTCACGCGATGCCGATGACATGCTTCGTGACGCGGACGTTGCGATGTACCAGGCGAAGAACCATGGGCGCGGCCGACATGAGGTGTTCGATCAAACGCTTCGCGCCCAGGCGCTCAGACGGCTGCAGATCGAGGCCGACTTGCGTCGGGCGATCGCCGCCGACGAACTGTGGGTGGCCTATCAACCAATCGTCGCGACCGACACGACAATCATCTCGGGCACCGAGGCGCTGGTGCGATGGGAGCACCCCACACTTGGGGTAATCCCGCCCGACGAGTTCATTCCGGTTGCTGAAGAGAGTGACCTGATCCTGGCGCTGGGCGCTCGCGTTCTCGAGATCGCGTGCGACCAAACGGCAACGTGGCGCGCATCGGATTCACAACTCGCAAACCTCACCGTCTCGGTGAATGTCTCGGCCCGTCAACTTGCCGACCCTGATCTTCTGTCGACCGTGTTGGCGGTTCTCGACCGCACCGGATTGCCTGCATCTGCGCTCTGGCTCGAAATCACCGAGAGCATGCTGATGACGGATCCCGAAGGCGCCTCGAAGGTCTTGCACGCGCTCCATGCACATGGCGTCCGGCTGGCCATCGACGACTTCGGCACCGGCTATTCGTCGCTGGCATACCTGCGTCGCTTCCCGGTCGAGATGCTGAAGATCGATCGTTCGTTCACCATGGCCATGAACGAGAGCGACGATGACGAAGCGATCGTTGCGAGCGTGACCGCGTTGGCACACACACTCGGCATGCGAGTTGTTGCCGAGGGCGTAGAGGAAACCCACCAGCTCGACAAGCTACGCGAACTTGCCTGCGACTACGTCCAGGGTTATCTCATCGGCCGGCCGACGGCCGCGTCGACAGTGCGGCAAACGCTACTCGGGCTCAGTACCGTCTAGAGGTCGAATGCTGATGTCATAGACGTGGCTGCGGCCGCCGCACCGATCCCGGGTAACCCGAGCAACTTCTCGGTGGTAAGCAACAGGGAGTAATGATTGAGCGCGACGGCGCTTCTGGTGCCGATCGGAACGCTGGGACCGATGACGACAGTAGGTATCAAGTTGGTCGCTCCGACGCCTTCGTCCCAGGTAAGCACGATTACGGTGTTGCCCGAGCTGTAATTCGGGCCGGCCACAATGCGTGGGACCCACGTCGCCAACCATGCGTCGCCGGTTTGCACACTGCAGTCGTGCGTGTCGTCGCACAGATTCGGGGTGACGAACGCGAACGAGGGCAGGTCGCCCATCGCAATGTCTTTACTGAGGTGTCCCTCAAGTTGCACGTCATCAACCGCGCACTGCTGGCGCACTGCCGTGTAGTAGGTGGCCGGGTTGTGCTTGACCGCGTATCGACCCGACGGGTTGAGGTCGCATGCCGTCGGCATCGATTCGTCGTACGCGCGCCATGACAAATCTGCTTGGTTCAGCTGCTGAAAGAGGGAAGTTTCCGAAATCCGGTGCGAACTCGGACCTGCGTCGTCAGTCACGCCAAATGTCGAGCCGCCGGTCGCAGCCAGGTAGTTCGGTAGCGAGGGGTGGGTGATGGCACGGTAGTCGGTCGCCAGCCCGCAGCCTTTCGCCAACGCGTTCTCATACGGCGCATTCGCGCTGCCGATGACCGAGCCGTACGGCTTGTTCTCCATCCAGATCCAAACGATGTGTGCATATGCCGGAGTCGCGGTTACGCGACCGCACGGCGACGTGGGTGAAGAAGGTGAAGCGGGGGGCACGGACGTCGCGGCTGTAGGCACGGCTGGTGCAGCGGTTGGCGCGGGCGATGAACTTGTTAGCGCCGGCAGTGAAGCTGTCGTACCAACGCTGGGGGTTGTGCTGGTAAAGAGACTTGATGTGGACGGCGGCGAGGCGGGGGCGCTGCTCGACCGTGCATCAGTCGACGCTGCATCATGGCGAGCGCTCGCGGTACAAGCCGCGAGCGTCGTCACGATTAAGGTCACGACGGCGAGCTGCTGAAGTGCGCGCCTAGCCATTGAGTCGACGCTATCAATCGATGCTGACGTGAAAATGACAGCGATCTAGGTGGTCTAGGCGGCGACGATCTCGGGTTGGGCGTCGTGCGGCGTGCGTGCGAATGGTTCGTCGCCGTTGGTGCCGTGCGGTAACCCGCCGCCGGGCAAGCTAATGGCCGCTAGCAGGACGAGTACCGGCAGCAGTGCAGCGAGTGTCCAGGACAGGCCGATCAGCTGGGCCACCGTACCGATGAGTGCAGGGCCAAGGAGCACTCCGCTGTAGGTGAAGGTGGTGAACCTCGAGACGAACACTGCCGCACCAGGACCATCACCCCCGGCACGCCCGGCTGCGCTGTAGGTCATGGGGATCAGCGACGAAGCGCCGAAGCCGAAGATCGCAAAGCCCGCTAGCGAGACGACCGGCCACGGACTCGCAAGAGCAACCGCGAAGCCAGTGGCGGCCACCAGTGCACCGATGCGGAACATCGTGTGAGCTCCGTAACGAATCTTCAGCCGGTCACCACGTAATCGGCCGATCGTCTGGAACCCGGTGTACGCGGTCAGCGCCGCCGATGCGACGGCCAGTGACGCGCCGCGACTTTCGTGGAGGAAGATCGCGCCCCAGCCGAGCGCCGCTCCTTCTCCGAGCATGAGCGCGAAGCCGGTAAGGCCGAGGCGCACGACAGTGTTGTTCCAGCCGCGGCTCCACCGGACACGTTGCTTGTTTGTCTCATCGACTTCGACGTCGGCCAACCGCCGACTGACAAGCAGCCCGCCGACGGCCACCGCCGCCCCGACAAAGGCGAAGTCTCGGGCGGGATCGACCCCGAGTGCGACCATGCCGCCCCCGATGAGGGACGCGACCACCGCACTGACGCTCCACGCTGCATGGCAGCCGCTGAGGATGGGTCGACCCGCCAGCCGCTCCACAGCGACAGCTTGCGAGTTCATCGCGACGTCGAGCGTGCCGTGCACGGCCGCAAGCGCCACGATGCCCACGAGGAACACGGGCAGGCCTTCGCGCAGGCCGGTCACGATCAGCATGACGGGCATCAGCAACAGACCGACTCTGATGACCCACGCGGTTCCGACTCGGGCGACCATGGCGCCAACGAACTGCATCGTGATCAGTGCCGACGCCCCGAACAGCATGCCTACTAGGCCCAGCTGGCCGTCGTCCAGGTGCTGGCCCGTTTTGAGCGACGGGATCCTGACGAGATAGCTGCAGAGCAAAGTTCCGTTGAGGAAGAAGACGGCGGTTACCGGCCACCGGCCGGGAATCACGGTGCGATCACTTCGCTCACCCTGGGTCATCACGTGGCTCCTGTCGGACTGTGTTGTCAGCGTGACGACGAATGGGGGCTGGCGCTTTCGACAAGCTACCACCATAAGACGTTTGACCGGTAGCAATAAGTTACTGTGGGGCTATGACAGTCGAGGGCATCGAAGATCTGCCGCTTGTCGGCGGGCACGTGGCGCTTGACCTCGTCAACACCGTCGAGCCGCGCGCTCTGCATACCAAACTGCAGACCACGCTGCAGACGAACGGCCGAGACCACCTGACCTCGCCGGCGGCCCTCCTTTCGTGGGCGCGCCGCACGTCCCTGCTGGATGAGGCAGAAGCGGGGGAGGTTGCCGCTACGTGGGAGCAGGTGCCTGGCGCCGGACTGAAGGACCTCAGAGCGTCGATAGATGTGCGGGAGTCGCTGTATTTGGCGCTCGCCGCCCTGCTCGAATCGCGCGCGCCGGACTTTGCACCGCTCAATGCTCGTTGGGCGCAAGCCGCGCCGCACGCCGCACTGCAGATGACAACCGATGGCGCCCGCCTGCAAGCAGCACCACAAATTCCGGACAGGCTGGCGTTCGCGGCCGTTGAGCTGCTTACCGGACTCGACCTCACAAGGCTTCGGGCCTGCCCGACTGACGAAGGCGGTTGCGGTTGGCTGTTTCTCGATCACAGCCGCAACAACAGCAGGCGTTGGTGCGTCATGGCCGACTGCGGTACCGCGGCCAAGTCGCGCAAACTCACGCAGCGTCGAAGGTCTGAGCGGGAAGCGGCTCGTGGTCGAGGGGTCTAGGCAGTCTGGCGAGCAACGAGTTGCGACGGGAAATACATGTCGGGCGGTCGCGTCGTCCGCGCTTCGAGCACAGCACGGGTCGCAGCTTCGGCGATGGCCTCGACCGGATGCGTCGCCGTCGTCAGCCCGGCGTATTCGGCGATCTCAGTGTCGTCGAATCCCGCCACTGCAATATCGTGCGGGACGTCGATGTGCCGGGCTCGCAGCTCGCCTATAACGCCAAGAGCGGTTGCGTCACAGACGGCGAAGACAGCGTCGACGTCGGGCCAACGGCGCAGGATCGCTTCGGTCGCTCGCTGGCCACTCTCCGCGGTGAATCCTCCCACGACTGTTCGCTTAGGCAGACCAGCCGCGGTCACGACGTGCGTGTATGCCCGCGTCATCCGGTCGAGGCAGGGCATCCATCGGGGACCGGTGACCATTGCGATCCTCCGGCGACCAGACGCAACGAGGCGCGACATGATTGCGCGGCTGCCGACGTAGTTGTCGACGTCGATCGACGGCACCAGGCTCGAGCCAACTCCGATCGACACGACTCGCCCGGCAAGTCGGTGATCGACCGCATTGAGTACCGACTCTGTGGTGTTGACCAGCAGAATGCCGTGCACGGTCGGGTCATATGCCAAGGCATCAAAGGGGTTCGGGCCATTCAACGCGAACGCCTCGAGTCCAACGCCGATCCGCTCGGCCGCACACACCCGCGCCGCGGTCGCCACGACGCGACAGAGATACTCGTCGACGACCAACTCGCCACGTGGAGACACGACACCGATCACCACGCGGGTTCCGTTGGTAGTCGACATCGACAGCGCCGCGGGATTGCGCACGTAACCGAGTTCGACCGCCGCCCGCTTCACCTGCGTGACAGCTTCGGGCGACACCCGCCGCTGACCGGTGAGCACGCGCGACGCCGTCGACTTCGACACACCCGCACGCGCGGCGACGTCGTAGATCGTCGCTGCTCGGTTGTCGACGGTCGACACTACATACTCCCAACCGATCGTCGAAGAGATCGGATGACGTCAGCAAACCAGCGACCGGCGTTGTGGTCAACCGACTAGTTCCGTTTGGTTTGTTCCGGTACAAACCGCTGTAGTGCTTCTCGTCGTTTACTTTCAGAACTGCGCCAAGCCCGCCTGGCGTGCCGCGTTGATTTGAAGTTGGGCGCGCACGGCCGCGCTCGTTCGCGCCACGTCGCCGGTGGCGAGCAGGTCCAAAAGCGCTCCGCGCAAAACGGCGAGTATGAGCGTTCGCTCGGCTTTGCCCTTGGACGTATTGCGTTCGGCGCGCGGTTGGGCTGCCGCTAGCACTTTGAGCCAATCGTTGACGGTGTCCCGCGCGAAGCTTCCCCACGGACCATCCGGGTCCACAAGCGAATGCGCGTAGCCCTCTACCCAGAGCGTTAAGAGGCCTCGGTGATCGTCCGCCGCGAGCCATGACCACAGGCGCTCGGCTACCAGGTGCAGGCCGTCGTTGCCGAGGTCTGCTGAGGTCGTCGTGTTGCGCAGCAGCTCGAGTTCCTCGCTTCGTGCCCGGCCCAGCAGGGCACGGATGAGGCCCTCCTTGCTGTCGAACAGATAGAGCAGTACTCGTGGGCTGGAGCCGATCGCCTTCGCAAGCGGGCGCAATGACATGTCTGCCAGACCGTGCTGAATGACATATGCGTAAGCGCGTTCGAGCAATTCGGTTTCGCGCACAGTCGGGGTTGAGCTGGCTTCAGGCATGTGCATAGTATGAGCTACTGAAACACTCGTGTCAGTAGCTCGCTCATTCTTATTGGAGCCGCCGTGGTAGTCGAACCTCAGATTGTTATCCGAGCGTTGGGTAAACCGGGCGATCTGGGCTGGGTTGTGCAGGCGCACGGCGAGTGTTACGCGGCCGAGTTCGGCTGGGACACCACTTTCGAGGCACTTGTCGCACGAATCGTGGCTGACTTCGCAGGCGATCACGACAGTAAGCGGGAGGCTGCGTGGATCGCCGAGCGTGACGGTGTCAGAGTCGGCTGTGTGTTCTGCGTTTCAGAGGACGACGACACCGCAAAGCTGCGCATTCTGCTTGTGTGTCCTGACGTACGCGGCCTCGGACTTGGGGGTCGACTGGTCGACACATGCGTTGCATTTGCTGCCCAAGCCGGCTACGCACGAATGCGTTTGTGGACCAACGATCCACTCGTCGCCGCGCGCGGAATCTATCTCCGACGCGGATTCGTCTTAGAGTCTGAGGAACCGCATCACAGCTTTGGGGTTGACTTGATCGGTCAGGTCTACGGTCGAGACTTGCCTTGAGCGGAAGACCCGAACGTTTAGGAAGTGGGCTGCGGCTCACCGTGATGTGTTCGCCCGTGAATGAGACCCCTCGCAGGCTTGTCGGCCGCCTCCTTCTCAAGCACACTCGTGATCTCCTCGACGGACAGGCCCTTCGTCTCGGGGAGATAGCGGCCGACGAAGGCAATCGCGAGGACGCAGAGCGCCGCAAAGCACACCAGCACCCAACTGAGTCCGATCGCGCGCTGGGATGCCGGGAAGGTCTCGATCAGCGCGTAGTTCGCGATCCAATCGACGGTGGCCGCGATCGATGCGGCCTGCCCGCGAACAGCGGTCGGGAACATCTCGCCCTGGATCAGCCAGCCAGTACCGCCGACGCCAATCGCGAACGACGCGATAAACAGACTCAGGCCGATCATGCCGACGATGATCCGTGGAGTGCCCGAAAGCAGGCCGAGGCCAATGGCTGCGACGACTGCCATGACGGCCATCCCCGCGAAGCCGCCGATCGCCAGCTTGCGGCGACCGATCCGGTCTATGTACCGGAACGCGAAGTAGGTGGCGATGACATTGACCGCAGTCATGATCGAGGTCACCGCGATGCCTGCGGTCGTCGACGCGACGACCGAGTTCCCGCTCTGGAAGTACTTACCGAGCAGGTGCGGGCCGTAGTACAGCGGCACGTTGATGCCGGTGATCTGTTGGAACGCAAAGAACACGCATACGACGAATAGCGCACGCTTCACGCCTGGGCTCCAACCACGTGCCTGAGCGCGCTTGTTGCGGGCGTCTTCCTGCTCCAGCTGGTGCGCGGTGTACTTAACGTCCTCGACACTGACATCAAGGCCGAGTCGGTTGAATGTGTCCTTGGCTGCGTCGTACCGACCGGTGCGGATCAGCCACCGCGGTGACTCGGGCATTTCGAATCGAAGCGCCAAACCAACGACTGCCGGCACCGCGCCCAGACCGAAGAACCAGCGCCAGTCGGCACCCGGGCTGCCGGGCCAAATCTTGAGGATTCCCAAGGCAATCAGGTAGGCGATGAGGATCCCGACCGTGATCATCCACTGCTGCAGCATGGCAAGCGACCCGCGTCGTTCCTTGGGTGCGTACTCGGCGATGTATGCGGTCGCGATCGCGGAGTCGGCGCCGATTGCCAAACCGATCAAGGTTCGCGCGATCAACAGCACCGAGACATGCCAGCTAAACGCTGACAGCAACGCTCCGACGGCATAGATCAGGGCGTCGACGATCAGCAGCGCTTTGCGTCCGAAGCGGTCGGTTAGCGGACCGGCGGCCAGTGCGCCTGCGGCGGCACCGAGCGAGGCACCAGCAACGAGGTAGCCCTCGCCGAATGCGTTGAGGTGGTAGGGGATGAAGTTCAGCGCGGCGCCGATGTTCGACGTGTCGTACCCGAACAGGAATCCACCGAGTGTCGCGAGCAATGTCAAAGACCAGTAGAACTTGGTTGGCGTGTTCTTATCGAGGTCATCCAAAGCGTTTCGATGACCCTTGGTCGATGACTCGACAGTCGTTGACATGAACCCACCCGCCCCTTACGCAGCAGAAGTTGCTGCCCCACGTACCCGGCAGTGGGAGCGGTTGAAACGTCAACTTTGGGCGGTGAGATTCGCGACGCCGTGGGTAGGTTGACCCGACTCGGGACCTGCCAGCCTCAGTTGCTGACGACGCCGAATACGGTGCTGGCCTTCAGCTCCCGGGCCCGATCGGGCGCGGCCTTCTCGAGCGCCGTTTGGGCCGCCAGCCGCACTGAGTCGAGATCTTCCTGAGGGCCTGCGTACTGGCCGCTCGCACCGGCCGCCCGTGCAAATAGGTCCGACCAGTCCGAGAGATACGTGAGCGTGGCGTCGCGTGCGAGACGCAGCCGGCCGGTGCGGCCAGTCGGATCTGCCTGTAGCTGTTGGCGTTGCGTATCGACCTCGGCCTGAGCGCGTCGGGCGCTGGCACTGACTGTGACGTAGAGCTCTTGCCGGGTAGCCGACGCGGTGAGCGATGAGTTCAGCAGCGGCTCGGCGGATTGCGCTGTGTCGCGCTCTTCCGACACGGCGCGTTCCACGGCGGCTTGCGCCCCCGCGGCGAGCGTCAGCATTCGGTCGAAGGAAACTCGCGCTTCGCGTCGGTCCGCAGCGCGGTGAATCGACACAAACACCACCGCAAGGACGACGGCAAGAGCCACTCCATACGCCACCCACCGCAGGAAAGGGCGCGGCTCGCCACCGTTCTCCAGGGTGTCGGCATTGCTCACGCGTCCGAGCATGCGCTCGCCGATCGGGTGGCGACAAGTTGCCACCCGAATCTCGCCCGAAGTGAGCGTCCGACGCCCCTCTCGTGGATTTCGTTACCGCGCCGTGATTGACCTGTGGTGCGTCTCGGACCATGCTGGCCGGAACCGCGACCGGAACCGGTACCGGCAACAAGTTGTGGGACCGCTCCCACACCGACAGGGCAGACGGGAGATCGCGTGCGGGTCACCATGGCCGATGTCGCCCGTCACGCTGGGGTCAGCAAGACAACCGTCTCGCGGGTTCTCAACGGCAAGGACGACCTCGACGCAGGAACGGCGGCTCGCGTTCGGCTGGTGATCGCAGAACTTGGTTACGTGCCGAGCTCGGGCGCCGTTGGCCTGGCTCGGGGTCGCACGAGCACCGTTGGTGTGTTGGTGCCGTCCCTGACTTGGCCATGGATGGGTGACGTCCTGCAAGGTGCGGTCGATGTCCTTGAGGCTGAGTCATACGGGCTGCTGCTCTTCACCTGCAATCGCGGCGAGGAATCGATGCGCCGTTTTGCCACACAGGTGTCCGCGAAGTCGTTCGACGGTCTGCTGGTGATCGAGCCAGAAGGCACGCTCGACTACATCGACGGCCTGCACGCCAAGGGGCTGCCGGTTGTCATGATCGACGACCGCGCGCATCAGCCGTTGTTTCCATCGGTCGCAACGACGAATCTCGCGGGCGCGGAAATGGCGGCGCAGCACCTCCTCGGGCTCGGCCGACGGCGTCCGGCCGTGGTTCAAGGCCCTCTGTTCGGTTGCACGGAAGAGCGACTTGAGGGCTTTGCGCAGTGCTACGAGGCCGCGGGCTTCCCCATCGGCGCCGACCGAGTGGTCGATGGTGACTTCACGTTCGACGGCGGACGACTCGCGATCAAGCGACTGCTGGAGGCAGGCATCGAGTTCGATGCGGTCTTCGCGCACAACGATCTGTCTGCGGCTGGGGCCATCCAGGAACTGCGAGATGCGGGAAAGCGGATCCCCAGTGACGTGGCGGTCGTCGGCTTCGATGACATTCCGTTGGCGGCGCATACCGAGCCGACCTTGACGACGGTTCGGCAACCGCTTCGCGAGATGGGTGCCGCAGCGGCACGGATGTTGCTCGCCTACTTCGCGGGCTCGCCGATTCCGGAGACTCGCCTGGTTATCCCAACGACGCTCGTAGTGAGGGGTTCGACATAGCAAGGTAGGCGGGCGCCCGTCGCCCTAAGTAACGAATGCGTCTCGGCTGCTGGCAGCCGTGGCTTGTAAGACTCATGCGCGGTAACGTTCCCACGGTCGATCGGAGAGGATGCATTCGTGGACGGTTCCACCCCATTTCCTGCGGACTTCGTGTGGGGCGTCGCTACGTCGGCGTACCAGATCGAGGGCGCGCATGACGTGGATGGCCGCCGTCCTTCGATCTGGGACACGTTCTGCCAGCAGCCGGCCGCGATCGACAATGGCGATACCGGCGATGTCGCGTGCGACCACTATCACCGCTGGTCTGAAGATCTCGATCTCGTCCAGGAGCTCGGCGCCGCCGCCTACCGCTTTTCTGTCGCGTGGCCGCGAGTCATCCCGACCGGAGTCGGTGCCGTCAATCACAAGGGCATTGACTTCTACGACGCGCTCGTTGACGGGCTCCTCGCGCGCGGAATCACGCCTTTCGTCACCTTGTACCACTGGGACCTCCCGCAGGATCTGCAAGACAAGGGGGGCTGGCCGCTGCGCGACACGGCGTTCGCGTTCGCCGAGTACGCCGCCGTAGTCGCCAGCGCGCTCGGCGATCGAGTCGTCAACTGGATGACGTTGAACGAGCCTCTGTGTTCTGCGTGGATCGGCCACCTCGAGGGCCGCATGGCGCCGGGAATCAAGGACATCGCGGCGGCCGTCCCTGCGTCGTTTCACTTGCACCTCGGGCACGGGCTTGGCGTCCAGGCGGTTCGAGCAGCAGCGAAGCTCACGCCCTCTATCGGCATCGTGAACAACTTGAGTCCGGTGACGCCCGCGAGCGAGCGACCCGAAGACATCGCTGCTGCCAGGCGTGCGGATGGGCACACCAACAGATGGTGGCTCGACCCCATCCATGGCCGTGGCTACCCCCAGGACATGGTCGAGGTCTACGGCGTGCAGCCTCCGGTTCAGGGGAACGACCTCGACGTGATCGCACAACCGCTGGATTGCCTGGGAGTGAACTACTACTTCCGCGAAGTGGCTGAAGACAACCCGAGCGGCGTTGTTCCGAAGGTAGGCGCGGTTCGGGTCCCCGACGTGCTCCGAACCGCGATGGATTGGGAGGTCTACCCGCAGGGGTTGGAAGACATCCTCGTGCGGGTGGCCGACGACTACGCGCCCAAGAAGATCTATGTGACGGAGAACGGCTCCGCATGGGTCGACAAACCCGACGAGGATGGGGTCGTCGATGACGCCGAGCGGCTCCAATACCTGGAGTCTCACGTCGAGGCGTGTGCAGGTGCCCAGCGCCGAGGAGCGCCGTTAGCCGGCTACTTCGCGTGGTCGTTGATCGATAACTTCGAGTGGGCCTACGGATACGACAAGCGCTTTGGCTTGGTGCGCGTCGACTACGACACGCAGGAGCGAACGATCAAGACGAGCGGCCGCCGTTTCACCGACTTGGTCGCACGCCATCGCGCCGCAGCCCCCCAGGTCGTAGCGTGACTACGGCGCGCGTGGATGTTCACCGACACGCGGTTGTACACCTACACGCCGTTGGGCAGGTGTGAGCCATGCGACTGTTTGCTCGGCGAGTCGGGTTCTATCTGGTGGCAGCCGTCGCGGCGATCACCCTCGACTTCTTCATCCCGCGAATGGTGCCGGGCAACCCGGTGCTTACCGAACTTGGGACTATGAAGACAGCGCCCCCGCAGGCGCTAGCGGCACTTGAACTTCAGTACGGTGGCACCCACCAGAGCATGTTCCAGCAATATCTGCACTTTTGGAACATGCTGCTACACGGCGACCTAGGCTATTCGCTGACTCTCGGCAACGTCCCCGTCACGCACATCATCGCCCAGCACATGTGGTGGACCGTCGTGCTCGTCGGCATGTCGACGGTGATTAGCTTTGTTGTGGGCACCGCGATCGGCACACTCGCGGCCTGGAAGCGCGGGTCGTGGCTGGAGTCACTGTTGCCGATCACGACCTTCGTGCAGGCGATGCCCTACTTCTTTATGGCGACGCTGCTCGTGCTGCTCTTCTCCGTCCATTTCAAGTTCTTCCCTTCGGTCGGCGGTTACGACTTCACCAAGAGTTCGATCGGGATCAACTGGAAGTTCTTCAAGGACGCCGTCTACCACGGGATCCTGCCGGCGCTGACAATCGTGCTTGCATCGCTCGCGGGCTGGATTATCGGCATGCGCAACATGATGGTCACGGTGCGCGATGAGGACTACGTGCTGCTTGCAGAGGCGGCAGGGCTGCCGAAGCACCGGGTGATTTGGTACGCGGTTCGAAATGCGGTGCTGCCGCAAGTCTCGAGCTTCGCGCTCGCGCTGAGCTTCGTCGTCGGCGGATCGCTTCTCACCGAGATCGTGTTCTCCTACCCGGGCATCGGGTTCACCTTGCTCGCGGCGGTGAAGAGCCTCGACTACTCGCTGGTTCAGGGCATCTTCTTGGTGATCACCCTTGTCGTACTTGCCGCCAACTTCCTCGCCGACATCGTGTACGTGGCACTTGACCCGCGCACGCGACAGGAGGCGTGAGCAGGAATGGCGATTGTCGAGGTAACCCCAGGTGACGCCGCGGGAGCGGTCCCACTTGCGACTACTGCGCATCGGCCGAGGCGGCGGTTCCGGCTCGGCCATTCGAAGAAGACCATCGTGGGCTTGGTCATCCTCGGCTGCTTCCTTGTGCTCGCCGCTATCGGCCCGATCATTGCGCCCTACAAGCCGACGGCGATCGGCCCGTTGGTCGGACCTCCGCGAGCGGGATCGACGATCGCCACGCAACTGCCAGGCGCACACCATTGGCTCGGGCAGACCAACATCGGTGGTGACGTCTTTTCGCAACTGCTCTCTGGAACCCGACCGACCATCTTGGTTTCGTTCCTGGCCGGCGCGATCGCAACACTTCTCTCGGTGGTGATCGGCATCACCGCCGGCTACATCGGCGGCGTGGTCGACGAGACTCTGTCAGTGATCGCGAACGTGTTCTTGGTGATCCCCGCACTTCCGTTGCTAATCGCTGTCGGTGCGTTCCTCGGCCCTATTCGCAGTAGCAACCCGTTAATCATCGGAGTCGTCATCGCGCTGACCGGCTGGGCCTGGGGTGCGCGCGTGCTGCGTGCTCAAGCATTGTCGATGCGCAGCCGTGACTTCGTTGAAGCGGCTCGGGTCAGCGGCGAGAGCGCGTGGCGGATCATCATGACCGAGATCATGCCGAATCTGACGCCGGTCATCGCGTCATCGTTTCTCTTCACCACGCTGTACGCCATCGGCACCTATGTCGGTCTTGGATTTCTTACCGTCGTCGGCGCGGGCGTCGACTACAACTGGGGCACGATGTTGTTCGACGCGACCTCAAGCTCGGCGGTCGAGTCAGGCTTTTGGTGGTGGTACATCCCGCCGGGTATTGCCATCGCGCTTCTTGGAACGAGCCTTGCATTGATCAACTTCGGGATCGATGAGTTCATCAACCCGCGGCTGCGGATTGCTACGGGTGGCCGTAAGGCTCGTAAGAGCTTGGGCTTCAAGATACGACCGCAACTGGGATTCACCCCGGTGATTCGCGAGCACCCAATCGACGCTGGCCGACACTCGCTGCGCTCCGGGCTCGGGGAGGCGTCGTGACCCTCGCAAACGGGCGGCCGCCGCTTTCGTCGTCTTCGCAGTCATCACTGCAAGCCAAGCACCACGGCGCGGATGTGTTGTTGGAGATCCGCAATCTGAGCGTCGACTACGGTTTGGGCGATCAGCCCGTGCACGCGGTCGATGACGTGAGCCTGACGATTCGCCGTGGTGAGGTCGTCGGCCTCGCCGGAGAAAGCGGAAGCGGCAAGTCGACGCTCGCGTACGCGGTGACCAGATTGCTGCGCGACCCCGGCGTGATCACCGGTGGCGAGGCCGTCTTCTACGACTGGCCGAAGGGGTCTTACCGGGTCGATGACCGCGACGGGCTTGATGAAGCGCGTAGTTCAGCGAATCCGACGGACGCAGTTAGACCGCAACTCGTAGATTTGCTCACCGACGATCGCGACGTCGTGCGGGCAGTCCGCTGGTCCGACATCGCCGTGGTCTTTCAGAGTGCTTTGCACGCTCTCAATCCGGTGCTGCGGATCGGGCGCCTCATCGATGACGTTCTAAAGACGCACGACAAGAGCATGACCCGTGCCCAGCGGCTGGCTCGCGCGAAGGAACTTCTCGAGATGGTTGGCATCAGTGCTGACCGGCTCAACAGCTATCCGCACGAACTATCTGGTGGCATGCGCCAGCGGGTGATGATCGCGGTGGCCGTGGCGCTGCACCCCAGCTTGCTGATCATGGACGAGCCGACTACGGCACTCGACGTGGTCATCCAGCGCGAGATTCTCGAAGGGCTGATGGAGCTGCGTGAGCAGCTTGGCTTCAGCGTGTTGTTTATTACGCACGACTTGTCGCTGCTCATCGAGATTGCCGACACGATCGCGGTCATGTACGCCGGCCGGCTTGTCGAGAAAGCGCCTGCAAAGGCCCTTTTCAGAGCGCCTCGACACCCGTACACGTATGGGCTCACCAGGTCATTCCCGTCGTTGCACGGGCCGAAGCGGGTCATGACCGGCATCGAGGGCTCGCCGCCAGATCTGCGGAAGGTCCCGAGCGGGTGCCCGTTCCATCCGCGTTGTGCATGGGCGATGGACATCTGCAAAACACAGGATCCGCCGGTACTGACGTTGCACGACGCGTCAGGCAGTCGCGAGGTGTTGTGCTGGCTGCAAGACGGTCGGCATGAGGTTCCGCCCGAACTGAACCACGTGCCCCCAACGGCAGGTACGCCCGAGGCGCTCCCAAGCATGCGGGGACGGCGACCATGAGCGTAGGCGAGGACGTGCCCTTGCTCGAAGCGGTCGACGTCACGAAGCACTACCGCGTTCGGGTCGGACGCCTGGGCCGAAGCATTG
>CAVTTP010000001.1:0-17044 GCA_963737705.1 uncultured Actinomycetes bacterium | reverse complement strand
TCGCCTCGGTCGAATCCGTCGAGTTCCTGCCCGGGCTCGTGTTTCGACCGGTCGTCGGCGAGCGGACGATGCTCAACTTCGTTTCATTCGAACCGAACACTGAGGCTCCGATGCATGTCCACGAGGAAGAGCAGATCGTCCTCGTCATCGAGGGCGAGTTCGACTTCGAAATCGATGGCGACGTCCGCACCATGCACGTCGGTGACGTCGCGGTCGTTCCCAGCTGGGTACCGCATGGAGCGCGAACGCACGACACTTCGTGCCGCGAAGTCGATGTCTTCAACCCCCCGAGAAGCTCTCTCCTCGAACACGCACGGAACCAGATACGTTCCTAACATCCTGAGGAGCGCGTCAGTGGAGGTACCGCTAACCGCCGGATCCCTACGAGCGCGCTTGGCCCCTTGCGTCGATCGCAACAACTCCCGACCTGATGACCATCTCGGGCGTCCGCAACGCACCGAGATCGGCGAGTGGGTCAGCCGAAAGGAGGACGAGGTCCGCAGCGTATCCGGCCTTCACCTCGCCGACACGCTCGAGGCCAAGCGTCATCGCGGAGTTGCACGTTGCAGCCGCGAGTGCTTCAGCGTTCGAGAGTCCCGCCTCGCTCAGGGCCTCGACTTCCTCAATAAGGACGGTGAACGGAGTGTCGTCGCTTCCTGCATCGCTCCCAGCAATGAGTTGTACCCCCATGTCATGCATCCGCGCCGCGATGACAGCCCGCGCTTCGAGACGTTCGAGCGCTCCGATGTCATCCGCGTGATAGCCCTGGCCCTGACTCCTGAAGTGCCGGGCTGCTCGTAAGCCACTCGCGATCGTCGGCGACGCCACGACTCCGCGCTTCTTCATCTCAATGGCGGTTGTCTCATCGAATCGGGGATGGCCTGAAGGCTCCATGAAACTCACATGCTCGATGCAACCGATGCCACTGCGTACGGCACGTTGTATCGCCTCGGTCGCGTGACAGTGGGCGGTGATCGTCATGCCGTTCGCTTCCGCCGTCTCGCGTGCGACCACCATGAGCTCCGCCGAAAAGTCCGCTTCCGTTGGCCGAGTGCCTGCCGTCATACCGCCGCCCGATCCCATGACTTTGACGTTTCGAGCACCCTGCGATGCCTGGCGCTCGATGAGGTCGCGAACCTGGTCGGCGTTCTCCACCTCTCCACCAAAGAAGTAGCAGTGGCCTTTGGGTCGGGTGAGTGGGGCACCGCTACTGACCACGTGTGGTCCGCGCGCAGTCGGCACACGCATCGCTGATAGGAAGGCAGCCATCAAGTCGGGCGGCGCCCCGAGGTCGCGCATGGTGGTGATCCCGGCCGACAGCGCTATCTCGGCATTCCGAAAGGCGACGGCCATCCTGGCCTCAACCGCGGAGCCCTGATAGACCGCTAGCGGGGACGATCCAGCATCAAAGAAAAAATGGACATGAGCATCAATGAGGCCTGGGATAACGAACAGCCCTGTCGCATCAATCGACGGCACATTGCTCGCGGGCACGTCAGACAGAATCGCGACAATGTTCCCGCCGCGGATCACTACGTCCTGGCGGGCATGAGTCTCACCAGACCGCACATCGACCACTGTCACGTTACGCAGCGTCAGATCACTCAACCGGTCCATCTCCTCCGTATTGGAAAGCACGGGTCAGCGCGGCGCGGTTGGTTGGCCTAGGTCGACTTGAACGGATCCCGCGACTGTCCGAAGAGCTCAACCCAGACCGCCTTGGTCTGCGTGTACTCGTTCATGACTTCGAGGCCGGCCTCGCGGCCGATGCCACTCATCTTGTATCCACCAAACGGCACGGTGTATGAGCTACGCCGATAGGCATTGATCCACACAGTCCCCACCTTGAGTGCATGCGCGATCCGGTGCGCGCGCCGCATGTCGCTCGTCCAGATGCCGGCTGCCAGACCGTATCGCGTGTCATTCGCGAGTCGGATGACTTCCTCTTCCGTCTTGAACGGGATGACTGCCAGCACAGGACCGAAGATCTCCTCCTGCGCGACCCGCATCTCGTTGTCGACACGCGTGAAGATCGTTGGCTCGATGAAGTAACCGTCGCGGAGTTCGGGGGTGGTGGGGCGATGTCCGCCGGAGACCAGCATGCTGCCCTCCTCCTGTGCGAGCGCGATGTAGCCCTGTACCTTGGTCAGCTGCTCCTCAAATGCGATTGGCCCCATCTCGGTGGCCATATCCATCGGGTCACCGAGCTTGATCAACTCCGCCTGCGCCTTGAGCTTCGCCACCATTTCGTCATGCATGGAGGCCTCGACAAACAGACGGGATCCCGCCACGCACGTCTGGCCGCCGGCGGCGAAGATGCCCGCAACAACGCCGGTCGTGACGGACTTGTCGGCATCGGTAAACACGATATTCGGGGACTTGCCCCCCAGCTCGAGGAGTACCGGCGTTACGGACTTCGAGGCAACGGACATGATGTCCATCCCGGTCTCGGTCGAACCAGTGAAGACGACCTTGTCCACTCCGGGATGCTCGACGAGCGCACGACCGGTCGTCGGACCGAATCCGGTCACGACGTTGAAGACACCGTCAGGAAAACCAGCTTCGGAAAACAGCCTCGCGAATTCGAGTGTCGACGCCGGCGTCTGCTCGGCCGGCTTGGCGACCATCGTGCAACCTGCCGCGAGCGCCGGAGCAAGCTTGTAGGTGAGCACCATGAGTGGCGAGTTCCACGGCACGATGGCGGCGACGACACCGATGGGCTCACGCCGCGTGTAGACCAGCATGTTGGCCTGGTCGGTGGGGATCTGCTCTCCGCGCATCTTGTCGGCGGCGCCGCTGTAGTAGTAGTACCACTCGGGAAGTTGCTTGAGCTGCCCGAGCATCTCCCGGATCAACTTGCCGTTGTCGGCGCACTCGATCGCCGCCAACTCCTCGGCGTTCTCGGCAATCAGCTCCGCGAGACGGCGCATGAGCGCTGCACGCTCGATGCCCGTCATGCGCCCCCAGGGACCGCTGTCAAACGCGCGACGCGCGGCTTGCACAGCGAGGTCGACCGTTGCGGTGGTCGCCTCGGGAACGACCGCCCACACCTTGCCGGTGAATGGGTTGACGGACTCGAACGTCGCGCCCGAGGGATCATCCACGCGCTTGCCGTCGATGAGCATCTGGAAGCGGCGAACTTGACCGACTTCTGGTGACTCGCGTTGCTTGGTTACCAAGGTCGCTCGCTCCTCCGGACACGCAGATGATTTTGAAGGGGATGTGATCATGTTAAGTGGCACCGGACACCCTGTCAAGTTCGCCGAGCGTGCCCAGTCGCCGTGCCAAGGCGTCCAGTGGCACCGGACAGTCCTCCAGCAGGAGTATAGTTGCCGAGATGCGCTCGGTCGACCTGCGGTCTGACACGGTCACACTGCCCAGCCCCGCGATGCGCAGCGCGATGGCTGAAGCCGAACTCGGCGACGACGTGTTCGGTGAGGACCCGACGGTGAACCGGCTCCAGGAGATGTCGGCGGAGCGCATGGGTAAAGAGGCCGCCATCTTCGTGTCGAGCGGCACCATGGGAAACCTCATCGGCATGCTCGTCAATGCGCGGCGCGGACAAGAAGTCATCGTCGACGACTGCGCGCATGTGCTCCTCTCAGAGGCGGCATCCGTGACGACGCTGGGTGGCATCCAACTGCGCACTGTCACCGCGGACGAGGGCACGCTGCGGCCGGATGTGGTCGAGCCGTTGATACGCCCCCGTGATGACGTCCATCAACCTCCGACTGCTGCCATCTCCGTGGAGAACACCCATAACCGGTATGGGGGAGCCGCGTGGTCGATGGCATCCCTGGAGGCGATCGCCGAACTCGCGCAACGTCGCGGTTTGGCGCTGCATATGGATGGCGCGCGCATCTTCAACGCAGCGCTGGCGACGGGTGTCGATGCGCGGGACGTCGCGTCAGCCGCAACGACCGTGACCTTCTGTTTCTCCAAGGGCTTGGGTTGTCCGGCCGGGAGCATGCTCTGCGGCCCGGCTGACAAAATTCACGAGGCGTTTCGCTGGCGCAAGATGCTCGGTGGGAGCATGCGTCAGGTGGGCGTCCTCGCTGCTGCCGGAGTGTACGCCCTGAACCACATGGTCGATCGTCTGGCCGAAGACCATGTCAACGCGAAGGCCCTCGCGGAGGGCTTGTCAGACGTCCCTGGAGTCAACTGCGATGCGGCCCGGGTGCAGACCAATATCGTGCTCATCAACCTCGCGGACATGCCGGCTGATGCGTTCGTGGCCGCGTGTGCGCAGCAGGGTGTTCGCTGTGGCGCGCGGAGTGAGCGGCAGATCCGGTTTGTCACGCACTTCGGCATCGACGCTGAGGACATCTCGTACGCGATCGATGTAGTCCGCCGGGTGATGTCGAGTGCACGCCGTGCAGTCGAGGGCCGGCCTGCCGGCCTAGTCGCGGCAACGCAGCAGCGATAGCCTGCAGTCGCTCACCGGGCACGTATTCCATGGACGCACATCCTCATGAGCACAGGCCGAGCGCGACGTGCTGATCGAAGCGCGCCGCGAGAAGGCGCTGATCGCGGAGGTCATCAGGGCGCTTGGCAGCAGCATCGCCGAGGCATCGGTGCAGGCCGAGCTGCTTCTCGAGGCCGACCTTCGCGGCCATCCATCGCACGGGTTGCAACGCTTACCGGTGATCGTTGGGCGAATGCGCGCGGGGCTCACGCGCCCCGGGGTCTCTCCGAGCAGCGAGTGGTTGAGTCCGACGATCGTGGCAGTCGACGGGGCGAGTGGTCTGGGACCAGTCATCGGCGTGTACGCGATCGACGTGGTGTCGGCCCGTGCGGAACGCGATGGCATGGCCATCGCACTGGTGCGAAACAACAACCACATTGGCATGCTCAGCTTCTACGTCGAGATGCTCGCGAATCGCGGTCAGATCGGGATCGCGATCACAACCGGTGAGGCGCTCGTCCATCCGTGGGGAGGCCGTGTCGCCATGCTCGGGGCAAATCCGATCGCGATCGCGGTCCCGGCGAAGCCCCATCCTTTTGTCCTCGACATGGCGACGAGTGTGGTCTCGATGGGACAGGTCATCGAGTACGGGATACGCGGCGAGGCGCTGCCAGACGGCTGGGCACTCGACGATGAGGGCAATCCCACACGCAACGCCGATTCGGCGCGGCGCGGATCGCTGGCGCCGTTCGGCGGCTTCAAGGGCTATGGCCTCGGCCTGGCAATCGAGCTCCTTGTATCTGTGCTGACCGACGCGGCACTGGGACGCGACGTGCGCGGCACGCTCGACACGATGCACGCAGCCAACAAGGGCGATGTCTTCATGTGCATCGACCCGAGCCGCATGGACAAGCGCGACTCGATCACACGAGTTAGCGCGTACCTCGACGACATCAGGCACTCGCCGGCTGACGATGGATCGTCGGACATAGCGATTCCGGGCGACCGATCCCGATCGCTACGCGAGGATCGCCTCGCCAACGGCATCCCCATCCCGGACACGCTCTGGAAGGAGTGCGAGCGCCTGCGCGACGAGGTTGTCGGCGCGACGTCCTAGGTGACGTCGACGAGGATCGTGTGGTATCCCGTCGCACCGGATGGGTAGTCGGGGGTTGCAGTGGATGTCTGCAGAGCTCCCGTCCCGTCGCGCGCTCGGGCCATCAGGATGTAGATGCCCTTGTGGCGTACGGTCCAGGTGCTGCTCCAACGAACCCACGTATATGCCGAGAGTGGTGCCTCGACCGTTGAATTCCGCCACGTCGCGCCATTGTCATCACTCCACTGCACTGCGCTGATGCCCCGAGTACCCGCGAACGCGACACCGCCCAACAGAACGATCCCAACAGAGGCGGTGGCGGCGTTCGGATCGGGGACGTCGAAGCGAGCCGTCGTCTGGACGATACCCTGCGGATCCCAGCCCTGTGACTTGTAGTAACTGCCGGCCGCCATCGCCGTCAGAGTGATCGTGGTCAGCCATTTCGGCGACTTGAAGCCGTAGTGCCCGGGCACCACGATGCGTGCCGGAAAGCCATGCTCATCCGGGAGCGGCGTTCCGTCGAGCTCGTATGCAACGAGGATCCCTGGTAATGACTGGACGACCGCGAGCGACAGGCTCTCCATGTACCCGTCGGTGGCCGTGAACGCAACGTAGGAGGCACTCGGTAGCGGCTGGACGAGCCCGAGCAGGTCAAGCAGGCGAACGCCCGTGAACGCTCCCGTACTCATGAGCCGGCCGCCCACCTTGTTGCTGACGCATTCAAGGGTGATGTCTTCCGAGACAGTGGCGAGCTTGCGGAGGTCTTCGAGGCCGATAACCAATGGCTTGCGGCAGAGACCGTTGATGGTCAACTCCCAGGTCGTCCCCGCGACCGTGGGATCGACGAGGTTCTTCGACACGATGTAGAAGTCGCTGACCGGCGTGATGCGCGGCGGCTCACCAACGACGCGATCTTCCGGCGGGGTGAAGATCGAGCTGTACCAGTCAGGCACAAGGCGGAGGGCGAGACTGCCGAACGCCAGCCCGCCAATGCTGAACGTGATCACTCGCAACGTCCGGCGGCGTTCCGCATTGAATTGGACGTCGCTGAGCAAGCCACGGAACGCGAGCTCAAGAACCCCGCCATACAAAGCGAAAATCAGCGCCCAGATCACCACCGCCTTCGGTCCTTCATCCAGCCCAAGGAACCCGTCGCCGAGGAGCGGCAGCAGCACGACGACGATCGCAAACCACGCCACCGCGCTGATGACGACGGCCGCGCCACGGCCGATCCGCGTGCGCTTAACGACTGGGTACACCGAGCCGATCGCCGCGCACACCGCCACCATCACGACGAGACTCGCCGCCTCGAAGGCAACCTTGGCCCCGTGCTGCAAGCTGCCAATGAGGAGCGCGAAGACCGCTCCCGGGATGACCGGCGTCAGCGTCTGCAGCGCCAGGTCAGGGAGCGTTCGCATCCCCGTGAGCGCCGATGCTAGATACATCCCCGCACACAACGCAAGGCCGGCGTCGAAGCCGGGGAACACCCTGCGCCAGCGCATGAGATCTACGTTCCTAGATAGGCTCGCTGGACGTCCGGCGAATCCAGAAGCTCCTGCCCCGAACCCTCGCGGACGATCGACCCTGTCTCCAACACATACGCGCGATGCGCTATCCCGAGAGCCTTGTGCGCGTTCTGCTCAACGAGCAGTATCGGCGTCCCCTGGCTGTTGATCTCGACAATGGTCCTGAACACCGCCGCTACGACGAGCGGAGCCAGCCCGAGCGACGGCTCGTCGAGCAGCAGAATTCGTGGCCGCGCCATCAGTGCACGGCCGATGGCCAGCATCTGCTGCTCGCCTCCGGAGAGCGTTCCAGCGATCTGCTCGCTGCGTTCGCGCAGGCGCGGGAAGAGATCGAACACACGGTCGACCTCGCCCTTGAGCGATTCCCGATCCTTACGACTACGTGTGTACGCACCCATGAGCAGGTTCTCGTGCACCGTCATCCGCGGAAAGAGCCGGCGGCCTTCCGGTGCCTGACACATGCCGAGCGACACCACCCGATATGGCGGCATCTGACTGATGTCCTGACCATCGAACCTCACAGTCCCCGAGGACGGGTGCATCAGTCCCGAAATCGTGCGGAGTGTTGTGGTCTTGCCGGCTCCGTTTGCCCCGATGAGTGCGACGATCTCGCCGGCATCGACGTCGAGGCTGACATCTCGTAGCGCCTGGATGTACCCGTAGAACGAATCCACGGCGCGCAGCTCGAGCAGCGCCATCAGTCGGCTCCCAGATACGCTTCGATGACGCGGGGATCCTGGCGAACCTCAGACGGTTCGCCTTCGGCGATCTTGACTTCATAGTCGAGAACGGCGATCCGTTCGGCTGCACCCATGACGACCTTCATGTCGTGCTCGATCAGGAAGACGGTCGTTCCGCGAGCTTGAATTCTGCGCATGAGATCCATGAGCGCGACCTTTTCCTGCGGGTTGAACCCGGCGGCGGGTTCGTCGAGCAGCAGGAGGGTCGGGTCAGTGGCGAGCGCTCGTGCCACCTCGAGTTCGCGCTGCAGGCCGTATGGCAGGCTGCGGGCGGTCCGATCCGCGTACGACTCGATGCCAACGAACTGCAGGAGATCCATCGCACGGTCACGCACGCGCCGTTCCTCGGAGCGCTCGAAGGGCGTCTTGAACATCGCGCTCCAGAGGTGCGCGCGCAATCTCGAGTCCTGCGCAACCCGTACGTTGTCGAGAGCGCTCATATAGCCGAACAGCCGAATGTTCTGGAACGTCCTGCCGACCCCGCGCCGCGCGACCTGGTGAGGCTTCAAACGGCTGATATCACGGCCGTTGAACTGAATCGAACCTGCGGTCGCGTGAAAGACGCCGGTGATGGTATTGAACAGGGTTGTCTTCCCCGCTCCATTGGGACCGATGAGCGCGAAGATGCTGCCTCGCTTGACGTCGATCGACACATTGTCGACGGCCGTCAGTCCACCGAAGCGCTTCGTCACGCTCTGCAGCCGGAGAATCATCGGGTCCGCTTCGGGCTTGGTGGGAGCATGCGACGCTGTCGCGACGGACTGGGTCACGCTCGCCCGCTCGCGGTGATGCGACGCTTGCGCTTGCCGCGCAGCGATCGATCGCCCGCCAGCTCCTGCCGCCGTATCGCGCTTGGAATGAGTTCCTCGGGTCGAATCAGCATGATCACGAGGAGGATCAGCCCGAAGAGCATGTATTCCACGTTCTGCCCCTCGCTGAGGAGACCCGGCCACGCGCCGTGCGGACCGTCGAGCGAGCTGAGCCCAATGCTGTTGGCGATGTTCACCAACGTCTGCGGCAGATTGGGAAGGAAGTTGAAGTTGAAGTAACACATCACCAGCGCGCCGACGATAACGCCGGGGATGCTCCCCATCCCACCGAGCGCCACCATGATCAGTACCGTGACGGAGATCACGAACGAGAAGCTGTTGGGGTCGACGAGCGACAGCTTCGCCGCGTAGTAGCAACCGGCAAAACCGGCGAGCGAAGCCCCGATTGCAAAGGCCTTGAGCTTCACGGCGACAGGGTTCAGCCCCATTGCCGCAGCCGCACCTTCATCCTCTCGAATGGCGACCCACGCGCGTCCGAAGCGTGAGTTGTAGAGGTTGTGGATGAGCCAGACGCTGAGCGCGATGAGGAGAACGATGACGACGTAATAGGACAGCGGATCGAGTAAGAGGAAATGGTTGACGATGGAAAGCTTGACTCCCGCCCACGGGCCGGTCACCCACGCCGGAAGGCTTGGGATGTCGAGCGCGCCGATGCCGTTGACCCCATTGGTCCAGATCGATGCATTGCGAAACGCCCGCGGGACGATCTCGCCGAATCCGAGCGTGACAATCGCCAGGTAGTCGCCGCGCAAGCGCAACGTTGGAAACCCGAGGAGCACGCCGAACCCCGCCGCGATCACCACGGCAACGAAGAGCAGCAGCCAGAAGGGCAGATGGATCGCGTGATGGAGTGGTGTGTATGCCAGCTGGTCCGATGCGAGAAACGCATAGGTGTACGACCCAATGGCGAAGAACGCGGCGTAGCCAAGGTCAAGGAGGCCTGCATAGCCGATGACGACGTTGAGCCCCAGTGCCAGCAGCACGTAGACGCCGGCGTCACCCACCTCGCTGAGCAGATAGTCGCCGCCGCCGCCCGTCAGCGCCTGGACAACGGGTGGGAACAGCAGCAACAAAATTGCAAGCAGGCCGTAGAGGATGAGCTTGCGACTGCGGCGCCCCCGGCGCAGCCAACCTGCCGACAGCAGACCTGTGATGCTCTGACGCCGCCCGACGCTGGGGACTTCTTCCGGCGGAGGGATCACGCTCATCGATCTGGTGCCCTTTTGCCGAGCAACCCGGTCGGCCTGAAGATAAGGAAGACGATGAGGATGCTGAACAGCCAGACGTGCGTCCAGATCGACGCGAAATAGCTGTCGCTGTAGGTGCTGATGAGCCCGATGATCAGGCCGCCTAACGCAGCTCCCGGTATGTTGCCGATGCCGCCGATGACGGCGCCGGTGAACGCAATCAGACCGTTTGCGTAGCCGAGATTGAACACCAGGTTATTCAGGTAGAGGCCGTACATCATCCCGCCGGCTCCAGCAAGCGCAGCGCCCACGAAGAACGTGGCCGCGATGGTGTGGTCGGTGTTGACACCCATGAGCAGTGCACCCTCGCGGTCCTGCGCCGTGGCACGCATCGCTCTGCCGAGCTGAAACCGGGAGATGAAGATGCCGAGACCCACGACGAGGACGAGGGTGACCGCACACACGACGATGTCTTTGATGCCGACGAACTGACTATCGAAGATCGTGAGTTGGCTGATCGGCAACAGGTTCGGAAAGTTCACCGAGAACGGCCCGTGCCAGAGATACATGATCCCCTCGAGGAGGAATGACACGCCAACGGCGCCGATCAACGGAGCCAGTCGGGATCGCTGGCGGAGCGGTCGAAACACCACACGCTCGATGACGACGTTGACCCCGCCGAGAATCAGCATCGTCACGAGCATGACAATGAGCAGCGCGGGGACGAGCCACACGAGCGTGGTGCTGGACGTCAGGCCGAGCAGCGACACGAACGAGAGCGACACAAATCCGCCGAGTGTCAGAAGATCGCCGTGGGCGAAGTTGATCAGCTCGATGATGCCGAACACCATGGTGTATCCGATCGCGAGCAACGCGAAGAGCGCACCATCGCTGATCCCCGTCACGGTGACGGCGAGGAAGAAGTTCAGCCCATGAGCCGGCACCTGGACCAGGAGCAGGGCCACCATGACCAGGAACAGGACGACAAGGCCGGCGTCGAGCGCCCGCGCTCTCGAGAATCTGAAGGTGCTTGAACGGGTCTGCGTCCGGGCGGTGGAGGGCTGTCCCATGCCGCGGTTTCGCAGACCCGTTCAGTTACAGAGTTAGGCTGGTGGGTGGTCTCAGTCGCCGTTCAACGGTACGGAATTGGGGTCGACGGCGAACTGCTTGATGAAGGTGAACGCTGCCGGCGTTCCCGTCGTGTGGTACAGCGCCATGTAGGGGCCGGTCACGTCACCGTACTGGTTGAACGTATACGTACCGGTCGTACCGACGAAGTTCTTGGTCGCTGCCATTTCCTTCACAACCTGGGCTCGCGTGGGGAAGTTACCACCGTTGTCCTTGATCGCGCGTCCGATCGCCGCGATGAGGATCTTAGTGCAGTCGTACGCTGGGAACGTGTAGGACGCCAGTTGGTTCGGGTTCGGGTATGCGACCTTGTAGGCGGCGATGATCGGCGCCGCGTTGGGGTTCTCTGACGGATCGGCCAGCGGCACGGTGTTCGTCATGCCATCGGCATTGGTACCGGCCTCGGTGATGCACTGCTGGTTAGTCATCCCGTCGTCTCCGAGGAACGGCACGTCAAGGACGCCTTGCATCTGTGCGCGGAACTGACACGACTTCGTGCCCGATTCGCCGCCCATATAGACCCCGTCGGCACCGGCGTTCTTGGCCCGCAACACGAGCGGCAGAAAGTCAGTGATGGTCGTGGGGTCGTAGTCCTGGTTGACGACGATGGACCCACCGTCCTTCTCGAACTCAGTGACGAAGTGGTTCTTCATCGACTCCGGTGACGTCTCACCATCCGAGAACGCGGCGACCTTCTTGAGGCCGAGTGTGTTGTACGCGTAGTCCGCCATCGCGGGGCCCTGGAAGAGATCCGAGGTCGTGATCCGGAAGTAGTTGTTGACGCCAGTCGGCCGCAGCGAGCTTGGCTGAGGGTCGCACGACGTGTACGGAACGGTGAGACACTCGTCCGTGTTCGTCGGGCTGATCATGGCGAGTTCCGCTCGGTTGGCCACCGGAATGTCGGCAGCCCCGAACGTGGAGTAGTACGGGCCGACCATTCCCAGGACCTTGTTGTTATCGATCATCTGCTGGACGTTCTGCACCGACTTCTGGACGTTCGCGACGCCGTTGACCGTGTCGTCGAACGACAGCCCCTTGATGGTGAACCCATCGACCGTCCCCGCTGTCGAGATCGCGAAGTTCACACCGTCGAGCTGCGGTATCCCAGCGGCAGCATCGCCTCCCTGCAGTGGGAACGCCGAAGCGATGTAGATCACTCCCTTGGAACCACCGGATGTCGTTGTGCTTGCGCTACCGCAGCCCACCGCCGCGGCAGCCACCGCTATTGAGGCGGCCGCCAAAGTCACCGAAGTCGTTCTGAAGCCCATGGCCTGTTCCTCCAGTGGTGCATCTTGGGGGCGAATGCCTCCGGGTCTCGCGGCCCTCGTGATCGAGGCGGAGTGTAGGACTTAAGGTTAAGGGAAGTCAAGGCCCACCGGACAGGGTGTTAATGTACGATGGGTATCCGCTCAAGATAGTGCATCGAATACGAAGACTCGGAGCCTCGTATCCCGAGCAAAATGCCCTTAATTTGGGCGACGTGCTGTCAACCCCTTGGAGGCCCGGGCCATCGTCGGATTAGTCGCTGACGACTTGACAGGGGCATGCGACTCGGCCGTCGCGTTTACCGGCGGCGGCAGGGTTGAGGTTGGCGTTTGGCCGCATGTTCCTGGCGGTGACCTCGCATGCGCCGCGGTGTCCACGGAATTCGTGATGGTTCATCCACCGTCGCGTTCGCGCGATCACAGCTCGCGGCGGAACGCTTGCGACGCCACGGGGCGACGCTGGTGTACGGAAAGGTCGACTTGCAGCTGCGAGGCAATGTCGCCGCCGAGGTCGCCGGCGTACTCGAGGGTCACGATGGGTCGTGTCTCTTCGCTCCGGCGCTGCCGCAGGTAGGCCGTGTGACGCAGGGCGGTCACCAGATGTGGGACGGCAATGACGTTGATGTCGTCGCTCTCCTTGCCGCAACCGGTCGGCCGGTGCGCACTGGATCCCCTGAAGAGCATGTCGCCGGGGCGATCACGGTATGTGACGCATCAAGCGATGAGGACTTGCGGCACGTCGCTCGAGTTACCATGGCTACGCTTGGAATTCTCCCGATCGGAACGGCAGGTCTCGCCCACTTCCTCGGTAGGGAGCTGCCGATGACGCGGGAGTTGTCACCTGCTCAGCCATCCAGTCGCCGCCCGGTGGCGGTGGTCGGCAGTCCTTCCGCGCGAGCCCAGGCCGAGCATGCGAAGGAGTATGGATGGCCGGTTTTCTGGTTGGGGGAGACGGACTTACCACCCGATCTCGACGATTACGACGGGCTCGTGGTCACGGGTGGCGAGACCGCATATCGAGTCCTCAGCAGTCTTGGTGCGACGAGCATCGAGCTGCGCGGCGAACTCATGCCGTTGATGCCGTTCGGCACGGTCGTCGGCGGATCACGCGATGGTCTGCCGGTTGCACTGAAGAGCGGAGCCTTTGGTGATGCGGACGCGGTTCGCGTTGCATTGAGCCGGTTGACGACCCGTGACTAGGAAGCCGCGCCTCGCGCTGTCGGTCGGCGATCCGGCAGGTGTCGGTCCCGAGATCACCTTGAAGACGATGGCGCAGTCGTCATTGAACGACATCGCGGAGCTTTACGCAGTCGGAGATCCGCACCAGTTGTCGCGTGTTGCCAAGTCACTGGGTGTGCCGCCGGCTGCCCGCATCGAGCCCGCGGGAGACGCGACGGGTGTTGAGGTTGGCCGCGTGAGCGCAGCCGGTGGGCGTGCCGCGGTGGCCGCGATCGAAGCCGCGGTTCGGATGATCGAGTCAGGCCGGGCCGACGCGCTCGTCACCGCGCCAATCAACAAGGAAGCGCTGCGAGAGGCCGGTTACACCTGGCCCGGCCACACAGAACTACTGGCGAGTCTCTCGGGCGTCTCTGACGTTCGTATGTTGCTGGTGCGTGGCAACCTCCGTGTCGCGCATGTCACTACGCATCGATCGCTGCGTAGTGCTATCGACGCCGCGACGACCGATCGCATTCTTCGGACTATTCAGATCGCCGATGACGGAGGTCGGCTTCTCGGCCTCAGCCGCCGGCGGATCGGCGTCGCCGGTGTCAATCCACATGCCGGTGAAAACGGACTCTTCGGCGATGAGGAGATCGAACAGGTGGTTCCTGCTATTAACGCCGCCGTTGCGCTGGGCATCGACGCGGTCGGTCCGGTCCCGGCCGACACGTTATTCTGGCGTGGGCAGCGCGGCGACTTCGATCTGCAGGTTGCGATGTACCACGACCAGGGACATATCGCGATCAAGCTCGCGGGCTTTGCGGATGGAGTCAACATCTCGCTCGGTCTTCCGTTTGTGCGCACATCGGTTGACCACGGAACGGCCTTCGACATCGCCGGTCAGGGCGTGGCGGAGTGGCGGAGCATGGCCGTCGCGGTCGAGCTCGCCGTCGAGATACTCGGGCGTCAAGCGGGCGGACCGAGCCACCCGCCCCCGTAGCCACGCAATGGCGTGCCCCCGGCGCGAGAGCTATGGCATCCGCTGTGACCAGCAGGAATCTCACCACCGCGGCTGCTAGACTTAGCGCTTCGTGGGAGACGTCAGAGAAAGGGAGTACCAAGGCAGGTTTGAGCGGTCCGCTCCCTGCCGCATCGAGAATCGCGGCGCATCGAGCCCAATCCACTGCGTCCGGAGTTGCCCCACGAGCCAACCCTAATTGGAGCCAGCGTGAATCACAACGGCCAACTAGCCACAAAGGCCACCCCGCCTCAGCCAAAGAAAACGACGAAATTGAGCGTCGCAGCCGACTCACCCGAGACGACTGCCGGCCGCGAAATCGGCGAGCGCCTTCGCAAACTCAGGATGCGGCGCGGCATCTCCTTGCGCCAGGTTGCCCAGCGCGCGCAGATGACGCCGAGTTTCCTCAGCCAGGTGGAACTCAACCAGGTAGCACCGTCGATGACGAGTTTTCGTCGACTGTGCGCGGCGATGGACCTCTCGCTCGTCGAGTTGCTGCAGAGCGACGACGTGCCGTTGCGGAATTCTCGTCAGGGCGGGTGCGCGTCAGCAGCTCATCGCGCCCGGACAGACGTCGGTCATGGAACTGCTCGCTGAGGCTCCCGGACGACCGTTCGAGATGGTGCTCTTCCGGCTCGGTCCGAAGCAGGCAAGCGCCGATGAGCTTCGCAGCCATGGAGCGCGAGAGTGCGTCTATTTGCTGTCGGGTCGGGTCAAGATCGAGCTTGGCGAGACCTCGGAAATTCTTCGGACCGGTGACTCCATATTTTTCGCGTCGACAAATCCGCATCGCTTTGTCAATCTGGGCGCTCGCGAGGCCGTGATGATCAGCTGCATCGTGGGCGAAGTCTGATCACGGTCCCGTGAGGCTGTTGAGCAGCGGACCCCCGGCCAGCGCAGACTTAAGACTGGCGACGGCGCTGTCGACCGTTCGCTCCCGGGTTCTCACCGAGCCGGATGCAAGATGCGGCGTGACAATTAGGTTGGGGACGTCCAGCAGCGGGTGACCCGGGCCGATCGGCTCCTGCTCGAAGACATCCAGTGCAGCGGCGCGCAGCAAGCCCGCTCGCAGACGCTGGGCAAGTGCCGCTTGATCGACCACCTGCCCACGTGACGTGTTCACGAGAATGGCAGTCGGCTTCATAAGCGACAACTCCCTCCCTGCAATGAGCCGCGTCGACGAAGGATTGAGCGACACCGTGACCGCGACGATGTCTGATGTCGTCAAGAGTGCGTCAAGGGGCACCCACGCCGAATGCTCGCTTGCGCGCTGCTGGCGGGACGTGTGCTGGACCACCATCGAAAAACCTGACGCTCGTCGGGCAATCGCCTGCCCGACTTGGCCAAAGCCCACGATGCCAAGCGTCTTGCCGTAGACGTCCCAACCAACCATAACGTCGATGTCGACACGCTGCCATGACCCTTCACGAATGTATCGGTCAGCCTCGACGATGCGTCGGCTGGCGGCGAGCATCAAACCCCACGTTGCGTCTGCAACGGCCTCTGCCAGCACGCCTGGAACATTAGCTGCCACGACTCCCCGCCGCCTTATTTCGTCAAGGTCGAGATTCTCGTATCCGGCGCTGACCGTCACGACCCATCGCAACTTCGGACAGCCCGCGAGGAAAGCATCGTCGACACGGTTTTGCGCCATAACGAGAGCAGCGTCGCAGTCACCGCACAGGTCGCGGAGCTCTTCCGGCGACGGAGCTTCGTCTCGCGTCCACCAGTTGATGTCCGCAATCGCGGCAAGCCGCTCGACTGCCTGTCCAGGAAGGGATCGACGCGCCACAGCGATGCGCCACCGGTTCGGTGTGGCTTTGACGGCTGGCGCAGCGCCAGCCGAATCCGTGCTGGACGTCATGGGCTATCGACTGGTCAGCGCCTTACGCGGATTCGTCGCCGTGCCGCGCAACTGCGACGGCCAGGACTTCGACGGGAACGCCGAAGGGTAGCGACGCGACGCCAATTGCTGCGCGCGCGTGGCGCCCAGCGTCACCCAGGACGTCGATGAACAGCCGCGACGCGCCGTCGGCGATCGCCGGCTGACCTCCGAAATCGCCGGCGGCGCGGACGAAGACGGTGACCTGTGCAATTTGCTCCACATTGACCAGCCCGACTGCGTGATCGAGTTGTGCGAGCACATTCAACGCACAGGCGCGAGCGTTCTGAGTTGCATCTTCCACCGTCACGTCGTCAGGCACACTTCCGGATTGCACTGGTCGTCCGTCGCGCACCCATGTCTGGCCGGCAACGAACACCATCACCCGTCCCGGTGATAGCGGGACCAAACACGTGGGTACAAACGCTGCCACCGCAGTCGGCGCTGGTGGGAGTTCAAGCCCCAATTCGGCAAGTCGAGCTGCTGGATCGCGCATCATCGGCTCTCTCCCACGCTGTTCGTTGGCATCGCCGAGTTAAGCCTACTGCCTGACGGCGAAACCGCGTCGCACGCTGTCGCCTGGCGCATGACGGCACTTGTGCGTTACTGGAACCAACCCTCGACATCGAGCAGCGCGTCCACGCTACCCGTGGAGTTGAACAGCCGGACGTCCCCCGCAGGACCGCCCTGAGATAGGCCGACCGCAACAAGGTTCGGCAGTACTGAGCTCTCGACATTCAGATCGGATGCATTTGGCCGCGGCGACACGTCCGCCGGATACGCGGTGAGATATGTCCCCGCAGAGC